>CAVSKU010000006.1:0-258575 GCA_963728625.1 Pyrinomonadaceae bacterium | reverse complement strand
ATCTCGCCCTCCTCAGGCTAATCCAAAGCATGCACGTGATGAACGGCCGGGATTCGCATTTCTTGCATCCCGGGTCTGGGCGCCAAATTGATAATGGCCGATTAGGTGCTCACCGCAATGTTTATTGGCCGTCAGTGAGCCCTCCGAAATTGCAAGTTCTCCGACTATGGTGTTGAGTAAAAATGGGAGGGAGGCTACAATTACGCGCTTTCATGTTTGGCTGCTCGTTTTTGATACGATTCTGATCAAGGGGAGCTGGCAGGAATCATAATGGAATATGTATTAACTACGACCAAGACCGAGCCTCGGGCTGGTTCCTATTACGACAAAATCGCCGCTGTTTATGACTTAACGTTCAAGCTGAACGGATACGGTCGATCGCTCGACCAATACCTCGCAAGTCATCCGTTACCGGTTTCGCGTGGCGCGAAAATCCTCGACGCGGGCTGCGGAACGGGGCTACTCACTCTGGCGCTGCTGCGCGCGCTCCGGTTTCCCGTCAGTATCACAGCTCTTGATCTCTCGGCTACTTCGATAACGGCTGCCAAAAAGGCAGTAGAAGACAGTCCTGGCCGCACTCGAGATGTTACTTTTGCCGAAGGGAACCTGTTGTCACTTCCCTTCGCAGATAATTCCCTGAATCTAGTGGTCACTAGCGGAGCGCTTGAGTATGTGCCGCTGGGCGAAGGAATGTCGGAGATCGCAAGGGTTATTACGCCGGGCGGACATTTACTACATCTTCCTTGTCGGCCATCACCGGCGAGCTCATTTCTGGAGATCCTTTTTCGGTTCAAGTCTCATCCGCGTAGGGAGATTCTCAGTCACACGAAACGCCATTTCCGCATGGTCCACGAGTATCGCTTTCCGCCTTTCCAGGTTGGCTTCCCGCCATTTCAGATAATCGGCTGGAGCAAGACAGTCATGCTGGCTGAAAAGCTGTAGGCCCACCTGAACTAGACACCCTGCATTCTTAGGGAACCGACACTTCCAAGGGTATTCTTGGAGCCTTCACGTTATTCCGGCCAATCTCTACGTGCTGAGGCATTCTTCTTCCGTCAATCTCAAGAACGAAGCGTACGGCAACTACGTCTTTGTCTAGCTTGAACTGAAACCCGTCGATGTCATTATTGGTTCTTGCACTGAAGACTATCCGGCGGTCTCCGTCCTTTTCGATCTTATCTTGTTTTCGTTCAACGACCACCGGAGCTCGTCCACCTCTTGAGTGCACGCGTCCGCGAGGTCCAACCCGGACCGCCGGTGCCCTACCCGGGTATAAGACTTTGCGTTCGGTTTCGACGTCGACACGTTTGAACGACTTAAGTTCCCCGCCCGTGGCCTCGACCGATCCGCTAAAGAATCTCATCCGGCCCATCGTAGTCCACCGTACGTGCCAGGTTTCGCCGTCACGCCAAACGTAATAACCAAGCTCTGCGCCTTCGGCAAAGATGGGGCGACCGTCGAATATGCCCGTTTGACCAACTACATAGGAGGGAAAAACCATCAGTAACGCGAAAAGAATCGCCGTCATACTTTTCTTTGAGTGCTTCATTGAAGTCTTCTCCTTTCCAATTCTGTGCAGCCAGAACGCCGCAAAAACGAAGTATCGCCTCGAATCATTTGGCAGGCACTATTCTCAAAATTCTGTCGTCGTCTGACGCCGGCTCTCCTCTGCCATCGCGATTGGACGTCGAAAAATATAGTTGCCCGTCCGGTCCTTCCGCAACGTCTCTAATTCGTCCGTATTTTCCGCTTAGCAAGTCTTCTTGAGAGACGACGTGCCGGCCATCAAGAACCACTCGGATGATTCGCTGCCCTCGCAAACAGCCGAAGAAATAATTGTTGCGGAACTGGGGTAGACTAGTTCCGCGATAAAAATGGCCGCTCGCCGGCGCGCAGGCGGGACTATACTCCAGCAAAGGTGCTTCCAGGCCGGCACGCGTTTGATCGTGATGAATCAAAGGCCAGCCATAGTTCTTAGCCCTCTCCACAATATTTACTTCATCGCCACCGCCGGGCCCGTCAAACCCACTTGGCCCGTGCTCTGTTTGAAACATAAGGTTCGTTCCAGGCTGCCAGTCACCGTCATCGTTTAATCGCAGTGTTTTTCCAGCGAGCGAGTTGATCTGTTGTGCGAGGCTACGCTCGGTGGCGTCTCCGGTGGTTATATAAAGTTTTGTGTCCGGACCAAAACGGATGCGGCATCCGGCGTGATATTGAGCTGCTGGAATATTCTCGATGATTACCTTCCGTTCAACGAGACCAGCCGAAGTCTCGCGATACCGAACGATTCGAACAGACTGCTCCGCACCTTTATACGCGTAGGCAAGGTAAAGCCAGCGGTTGCGCGCGAAGTCGGGGTGCAGCGCGAGACTCATCAAGCCACTTTCACCGTCAGGCTCAACATCCGGCACGACGAAGAGCGGTTGAGCCCGAAGCTTGCCACTTTCGTAGACGCGCACGCGTCCCGGACGTTCGGTGAAGAACATGCGGCCATCAGGAGCCCACACAATCGACCACGGAACTTCCAGGTTGGCTACGACAGTCTCGACTCGAAAATTGAATGGAGAGTTTGGCGAGGATTCGATGTCGCCGGCGCCACGCCCGGGGGGCGGGCGATCACAGGCAAATGCTAAGGCCAGGAAGAGAACGCAAACCGCGGAGGCTCGCAATTGCGTGGCGCCTTGGCCGCGCAGATGGGCAGACCGGCAGTGGCTACGTTTCAACGCCTCCACCTCTGTTCACCATCAATGCTGAATGTACTCGTGTAGTAGTTTGAGTTCGTCCCCTTGTTCACTCAATTCCACGCGCATGAGATCGCGCATCGATAGCATACCAACCCAGCGCTCGCCATCGACAACAGGCAAATGGCGAGTGCCAATTAGCTCCATTCGCTCCAATGCTTGATGAGGAGTCTCGTCACAACTGATCACGGCCCGCAGCTCGCTTAAAACGTCGCCGACCTTTACCGACGAAGGGTCACGCCGCTTTACAACCACCCGCCGCAGAACGTCACGTTCGGAGAAAACACCGAGCAGTTTACCGCTGTCGTCGACGATGCACACGGCGCCGATATTCCGCGTCGCCATAAATTCAGCCGCTTCTTGGACAGTAGTAGACTCACGCATCGAGTACGGCTCGCGATCGCGAATAACGTGTCTGATCAGCATTACGGGGAGCCTCCTGATCATTCTCTGCAAGCTGGATTGCGGTAGATATTATAAATAAGGTTGGACGCGTCTGTCTGCAACGAAACTGAGCGCTTCTGTTTTTAACTGACTAGCCAAAGAGACTCGCTTGCGCAGAAGGGCGTCGAAATGTGCTTTCGGACCTCGGCGTACGCTTATTGGTTTTATTGAAGCCCAGCCGTTCCGTGTGGATTTTAAATAACCGTTCGATTGCCGCCCAATACTCCCCTTTTCCACGCATCCGTTCGCCAAAAACACTCGAGTTCAGTTTTCCGTCACGCGCTTCGCGAATGCGGCTGATCACGCGGTCCGCCTTCGTCGGTAGTTTCTCGTACAAGCGATCTTGAAAATACGGCGCAACGCTCCCTGGCAAGCGCAGGAGATTCAGGAATGCCAACGTAGCCCCAGCGTCTTTTGCTCGTTTAAGGAGCACTGGCAAGTCGCTACTCAAACCAGGGATGACCGGAGCTATCCCAATTCCGACTGTAATGCCTGCGGCGGCCAATGCTTCCATTGCGTGAAACCGCGCTTCCGGGAGCGGAGCGTAGGGTTCCACCGCCCGCGCAATTTCGTTATCCGTAAACGGGATCGTAAAGAAAACTCCCAGACGAGCATCACGTGACAATTGTTGCAGAACGTCGATGTCGCGCCGGATTAATGCAGACTTTGTAATGACACCAATCGGATTACGAAACTCAGCGCAGATCTCAAGACACCGCCGCGTCAGCCTGTAGTTTGCTTCAAGTGGAATATACGGGTCGGATGTGAATGAGAAAACTATCTCATCACCCTTCCAGGAGGGTTTAATTAGTTCTGCTCGCAACAACTCGGGCGCCTTCACTTTGACAACGATTTTTCGATCGAAGTCAGTGCCGGCGCCGTAACCGAGATATTCGTGAGTGGGCCGGCTGAAGCAATAGGTGCACCCGTGAATACAACCGCGGTAACAGTTGACGGTGTAATCAAAGCCCACGTCAGGACTATCGTTATGGGTGATGATCTTTTTGGTTTCTGTTTCTTCGAATACTTCCAGCTTCGCCGATGGTGGTTCCCCAATCCATTCCACTGTATGCGTAAGCCAGGGATTAGGAGGATTTTCGATGTACTGCATATAAAGCTCCGGGGACGCTGCACGCATCCATGCATCTGCGTCCCATCCGTGAAACAGAGCTTACCAGAAGTAAAATAACTTGGCTAGGAATCTGGGCGACTTTAGTCTCGGCTGGGGGTCTTCTCGATAACAATAAAGGACTCTATCGTCTGAAACAGGAGAAAGGTTTGGTTCTCCTGCCCGTTTTCCCGATCGATGAGGGAGACATAGTCGTTGGTGATTTCGTGTACGACGCCTTTGTACAAGCCGCCTGACACGGTCTTGACGTTGACGGCTTCGCCCTTGTAACGGCGAAACAAATTCTCGGTATGCTGACGTTCCATTTTCATTCCAGAGCCATTACCTACCCTTAAACCTCCGAGGCCTTATCTAAGGTTACTGTAACCAGGTTACAAAAAAGAATCGGTATTTGTCAGGATCCTCAATGGTGATGAACCGCCCGCCCCACCCTTCATCAACCGGTGGAGACACCTCAACGCCTTTTTCCCTTAAGGTTCGAAAATATTCGTCTACGTCATCTACCCCAATAAAGAAATTGACTCCTCTTCCCCGCCTCAGCATTGTTTCAAGGTGTTGGGCTAAGGTGATTCTCAGCTTACCGACACGGAGCCTGGCCATCGGTGGCTCTCCACCGGGGTTATGGTTTTCGACTTCGAAGCCTAACTGATCACTATAGAACGGTAAAGATTCCTCGAGACTATTAATCTCCAGAACCAACAGATCGAGTCCGGCGAAGTTCATTAGTGTTCAGCGCACCGAGGTTAGCAACAGATAAATTCCATAACAGCCGGCTATAACTGCAAGCCAAAAAATCGCCTCCTGGAGCCGAGTATGCCGGCGAACGAGGTTGGAGAGTGGCAGTGAGTCGCTCGCTGCTCTCATTGTGCTCCGCGCCATCATTATGCCAAAGAAGATGACAAAAACAGCCAGGATTGCTAAAGGCCAGAGAAACCAAATCCATTGAAAGCGAACCAGAAACAAAAGGAACAGTCCAATAAGCAAGCAAAAGAAGGCACTCAAGCCATGACCGAGTAATCCAATCTCCTTTGCCGCGGGAGCTACCCCCGGAGCAAAACTGCGCTCCACCGGCTGAAGACGTTGAGCATCATACTGCCGTCGCGTGCTGTCATCTCTCAGGACCGCATATGCCTCGTTAAGTGCTTTCATTTCTTCTTCGGTCCCGCCTTTGTCAGGATGACGTCGCGCTGCCAGGCGTTTATAAAGACGCTCGAGCTCGCGTGCGGTGGCGTCTTCAGTCGCACCAAGAACTCGATAATAGTCCTTGTTTAGATCGAAGTTAGTCATAGGAGTCTTGGGATTCTAGAATTCAAGACAGCCTATTTGCAATTTTCGCAAAATCATCAACCAAGCATGTGTGGTGCGTTGCTATGCAGTCTGTAGTCTCGTACCATTAAAATGGATGGCACAACAGTTCAGTCCCGGGGACGATCTCATCTTTCAAATCGAAAGTGGCCTGGGTCTGCTTCGAATTCTCGCTATCGAGGGCGAAGGTGCCGATACGGTCTGGCACCTGCTTGCCTACGACGAATTTTTTCCAGATGTCGAATCCGCCGAGCGAGCGCTTGCCACGCCGGAGTCACTATCAGTCAGAAAGGCGCACATGGCGCTAACGGACAGAGCCTTTGAACGCACTCCAGCGGCGCGTATCGGGAATCGAGAACTAACCACTGTTGAACTCTCTGCTTATCAGTCCTGGGCGAATTCGCAAACGCGAACTGTTTCTGATCGATCAGCATTATTGTTGCTTGGCATTCGGTGAACAATCCAAACCCAACCTGTGTCGGCTATTAAGTTTGATCTTCAGAGACGTCGTGCGACTGGCGCCAAGCCATGCGTCATCCTCGCGTGCATTCTGCTCCTTGTCTTAGCTTCCTTCACTCACGCTGCTCGTAAAGAACGTTCAATTGATTCGTGGAAGCCAGTGAGCTACAAAGTCAGTTTGTCTCTCGACGAAGGTCTGACCAGGATAGATCGAGCGGTGGCCGAAGTTGCAGTGTTAATTCTAAAGGACCGTGTATCGCAAATTGATTTTGATTTTGGCGAGTTGGCAGTTGATTCCATCACGGTTGACGGTAAGGAAGTGCCTTTTGAACGTCGCAGCGGCGTTCTCAATGTCCTCCTTGGGCAACCCGCTTCTCGTGACGCTCAACTGGTGATCGTGATCTCATATCGCGGGGTGCCTAAAGACGGGCTGATTTTGAAGACAGACAAGTCTGGTAAACCTTCCGCCGTGGGCGACAACTGGCCAAACCGTTTGCACCATTGGATTCCGAGCCTCGACCATCCCGCCGCGAAAGCGCCCATTAGTTTTACCGTTACCGCTCCCAGCAGAAATACCGTGGTTGCTAACGGAAAACCTGATCGCATACACGACTCGTCCCCCACAACACGGACGTGGACGTACGTGGAAAAGAATCCAATACCCCCTTACTGCATGATTATTGCCGTAGGAGAGTTCGCGCACATTACACCGCTGGAGCAGGATATAACTCCGCTCTCATACTACGTGCCACTGAGTGATGCCGGTTTTGCAATTCAGGGTTTCGCCCCAGCGAACCCTTCGCTGAAGTACTTTAGTCAAACTATCTCGCGATATCCCTACGACAAGCTTGCGCTGATTGTGGGGGCGACTCAGTTCGGCGGAATGGAAAATTCCAGCGCCATTGTCTTCTCAACCAACGTCCTCGAACCCAGAGGCGAATCCCAGCCAGTCAGCGCTCGATTCAAGATTAGGCAGGGGCTTGTCAGCCTCATCGCTCATGAGATCGCTCATCAGTGGTTCGGCGACTCTGTAACTGAAGCTACCTGGTCGGATCTCTGGTTGAGTGAAGGTTTCGCTACTTACTTCGCTGCGTTATTCATACAAAACCACGACGGCGAGCTAGCATTCCGTGAATATATGGCCAACGCTGCGACGACGTATTTCAACTACGCCAAAAGCACCCGTACTCCCCTCCATGATCCTGAAACTGAGAACCTGTTTAAGCTCCTGAATGCAAACAACTATCAAAAAGGCGCATGGGTTCTCCACATGCTACGTGGAGAAATTGGCGAACAAAATTTCTTTAACGGCATCCGACGATACTATGAATCACACAAGCACGCCACGGCCAATAGCGAGGATTTAAGGGCAGCTTTGGAGAAGACTTCTGGCCAGGATCTAAAACCCTTCTTCACGAGTTGGGTTTACGGGAAGGGGCACCCGAAATACACATTGTCCTGGGACTGGCAGACACGGACAAAGCGGCTTCGGCTTCGATTGCAGCAACTACAACCCGAGGCTGCATTCCCGAATCGGGTTGCCATAGAGATAATCGGAGCCTGTGGAGCACGCCGAATTGTGTTGGAGCCGAAAAGCAAAGAGATGGCTGCGGAGATTGAGCTTGAGGACGCGCCAGCGAATCTAACAATAGATCCCGACAACCTTGTGCTTGATGAATCCTCTTCCGTGGTTCGAGCCGTCGTGCACAGGACGACTCGAGCTGCCGGCATTAAGGTCTTCAGAAACGTTGCCTGTATTCCACTGAGTAGATGAAGCCAAAAATGAGGTGGCGGTAGTTTCCAGGCCGAATGCCTGTGGGTGCGTCTCCAAACGTCAGCACCCTCAACCAATCCTCATAACCAGCTGTGTCAGGATCGCGCTGCAAGTAACCGAAGTACTGCATGGCCACAAACGCTCGGTAGAAGTAGGTATCCCACACAACCTTTTGCTCGATGAACGCTCTTAAAGTCTGGGCGGCCGTGAACTGGCCATTCGTCATCAGACCGATCAGTTGCTGTCTGCCATATTGTGGAGGCTGACCGGGACCCGTCGTTGCCGTTGCGGGGAGAGTCACCCGTCCTACCAACTCCAGCATGGCAATGAACGCCGCGGCGTCGCTCGGCGAGTCGGTTAATCCGTTGAACCTCGCAGTAAATTCCGGCAACTGCATGAAGCGAGTGATGAAGTCAGCGCGCTGCGTCTCTTGTTCAGCGGTTGTGGTCGAGCCACCCAACCGCCGCAGCTCAGGCAAGAACTCCGCAAAGGTTGGTCGCCTGCCCAGTGCGATTTCGTAGAAGCGATAAAGCCAATAACCCCGCTCACCAAACTCCGTCGACCGGAAGAAGCCGGAGGAAACGTGCACCCGGTCACAGCTCTGGTCAGAACCTAACCCTCCACGGTTTGGTGCACAGCCATTGAGCACACTGGTCCAATCGTTAAAACCAGCCGTGTCCGGCTCCCGTCCGAGAAAGTCGCGGTAGTGTTGAGCGACGAAAAAATCAGGGCATTCAATTGAGTTTGGATTCGCACACGCCGGTCTCACCGGAGAAATCGTTACGTCCTGCATTCGGATTGTGTAAGCGCCGAAGCTGGTAGTATCGGAACGCATCCCATCAACGTACAGGTGCAGAGGGACATTCATAGGAAGGCCGTTCATTACGAAGCTTGGTATTCTTGAGGTACCCAGCACAGGGGTCGCGTATGCCACGAGCGCACATGGTTGATTTAATGTACCAGCCGGGCAGGCGTTGGCATACCTGCTGTCCATGATGTACGACAATGGCTCGTAAGTGCCGCCAGTTCTGGAAACCTGAATTTGCGGATTTGCTCCGCGACCGGTCAGGGTAAACGTATAAACATGGTCCGGCCCGTTTGCATCGAAAGTGTAATAACAGTAATAAGAGGACTGAACACGAGTCACCGTATTGTTTGCGCCAGTCGTATTACCGGAGTCAACATAAGGCGACGCAGCGGTGTAGTCTCCTCCTGGTATGGTGAAGCCTGGGCAGTCATCGTTTCCAGCAAGCGCGGCCAGCACTGCGAAGTTGCCTTGTTGGTGAGGCAGAAGAAACTTGCTTTGCCGTTTCAGGAATTCCGGGGTGCTATTACAGTTCTTATTGAGCGTCTCAGTCAGCCTCGCTCCCTGTCCGGCGACGCTGGCTTCTGGTTTTTTCCCTTCACCACTCCGCGCTTCTGAAGTGTAAGAAGCCAACATTGCAGGGACCGCTGCAAGGATTGAACAGTACCCCAATCTTTGCCACCAATGCTTTGGCATCGCGGGAAAGAGTTCCTGTTCTGCTGAGCAATCACGATTGCCAAACAATGTCCACCCGCGTCAAGTCCGCTTTCTGCGCTTTCATTTTTTTTCCTTCCGGAATTACGGCACTCTGGCGATGTTGGGTTTGATTTGTCTGAACAACGTTTTCAGAACCTTCCCCTGTATTCCACTGAGTAAATAAATCCAAAGATAAGGTGGCGGTAGTCGCCCGGCGCTCTGCCCGTCGGTGCATCTCCGAATGTAAGAACCCTTACCCAGTCGTCATAACCGGCAGGCTCCGGATCCCTTCGCAGGTAACCAAAGTATTGCATGGCTACAAACGCGCGATAGAAGTAGGTGTCCCAAACAACCTTCTGCTCGATGAACGCTCGCAGTGTCTGCGCCGCTGTGAATTGGCCACTCGACATCAGATTGATCAGTTGTTGCCGGCCGTACTGGGGTGGTTGACCCGGTTGCGTCGTGGCTGTCACCGGAAGCGTTACACGTCCCACTTGTTCCAGCTTCGCGATAAATGCGGCAGCATCACTGGGCGAGTCGGTCAAGCCGCTGAAGTTCGCATTGAACTCAGGCAGCGCCATAAAGCGAGTGATAAAGTCGGCGCGTAGCGCCTCTTGTTGAGCGTTTGTGGTAAGCCCACTCAACGCCTGGAGCTCGGGCAGGAACTCAGCAAAAGTTGGTCGTCTGCCGAGCGCCGACTCGTAGAAGCGATAGAGCCAATATCCCCTCTCCCCAAATTCCGTTGAACGGAAGAAGCCAGACGAAACATGCACGCGATCGCACCCTGGAGGGGATCCCAACCCGCCCTGGTTTGATCCACAGCCATTGAGCACATTCACCCAGTCGTTGAAGCCGGCCGTGTCCGGCTCGCGTCCGAGGAAGTCGCGGTAGTGCTGGGCCACGAAGAACTCCGGGCAGTCAATTGAATTCGGATTGGGACACGCCGGCGCCGCCGCAGTTGGCGCAATGGTTACGTCCTGCATTCGGAGCGTGTAGGGGCCGGATCCGTTGAAGTCGTTGCGGTGCGAGTCAACGAAAAGGTGAAGAGGAACATTCAATGGAAGGGAATCCATCTGCGGCTTGTTAAGCATTGCGAAGAAGGTGCCTGTTACTCCAAAAAGGGGTCCCCCCGACACCAACCCGTTGGTTACGTTATTTCCGGTGCCGGCCGGGCACCCAGATCTACCGTCTAAAATGTAAACCAGAGGATGGTAGGTCTGGGAAGTTGTTGAAATAACTATCTGCGGATTTGCACCGCGGCCTGTCAACGTAAAGGAGTAAACATGGTCCGGCCCGAAGGCATCGGAAGTATAGTTATAGTAGTAGTAGTAGTAAGAGGGTGTGCCAACGGTCGAAACTGTGTTATTCGCACCGGTCGTATCGCCAGTGTCGATGTATGGAGCCGCGACAGTATAGTTTCCTCCGGGGATTGGGCGGCCTGGACAGTCATCGAATCCAGCAACCGCAGCCAGCATGGCAAAGTTTCCTCTTTGGTGAGGCAGGAGAAACTTGCTTTGCCGTTTCAGGAGTGCTGGGTTGCTAAAGCGTTTATTCAGCCTCTCGCGAAGCTTCGCGCCCCTTCCAGTAACGCTTGCTTTCGGTTTTTTTGCCTCCTCAGAGTGTGCCTCGGGTGCGTTTGAAGCCAGAATCGCCGGCACTGTCGCAAAAATAGAAAAATAGCCCAACTTTTGCCACCATCGCCCAGCCATTTCCTGACCCGATGAGCAATAGCGATTTCCAACAATATCTACTCGCGTGAGGTCTGCTTTATTCGCTTTCATTTTTTATCCTTCCGAACTACAACCCCAACCGGCCAAAATCTGTGGACGGGTAGTATCTTGCCAGGCGGCGAATCTGCTCCTGTTGCCGATCGTTAAGACCTGACATGCCTCGTCCGGTTAATCCCTTATTGAAGCGAATCTTTCGTTCTTCCGATTCGATTGCCTTGATTCTCTGCTCTACCCCTCGCCGGGATGCGCCAAGACCGTAAAACTCCAGAATCTTCAGAACGCTCGAAGGTTTGTCAGCGACCAACTCTTCATAACTGAGCCAATGGACTTCGATCCGCTTTTGCTTCTCAGCCAGGTCCCAGGATGCTACAAACTGGAAATACCACGGTATTACATTCTCTATAAGCAGATCTGTTTTCGTTTCTTCATCAAGAAGCGGCCACTCAGCACGAAAATACGAAGTCTGAAACGCACCACTGTTGTAAAAATCAAGCAGGCTCATTACGGAGTCAAAGATATTGCGAACGAGCACCACTGGACGGATGCCGAAGGCCTGCATTAGGTGAACATTTGCGTCAGATGCCCGACAGTGCTGTTGAGTGACGGTATCAAGATGCGCACATTCTCGAAGTGTCGGGAGGTAGATTTCGTGTTCAGTTTGCCCGGCAGCATAAACCGCAAAAAGATCGCGGTAGCCCGTCACATTAGCCAGAAGATTTTTGAGGAAGGTCGAGGCGCTTTTGGGGACGCAGGCAATAAAAAGATGCCGGCCGAGCTGCTCGGGGGTTATCTCCGTCGTAAAGTCCGAAAGTTTCGCCCGCTGGCCTGCGGCCGCCAGGGAATTTGTTAGATTGACGTAAGAGCCGGGAGTGGGAAAGACCGAAATTGCTTTTCGGCAACACAAGACACTTTCTTTGCTCAGGTTGTTTTGGAAGAAGACTATCCCGAGGCCCTGGAAGACACCGGCGAATTTACGGAGGAAGTCGGAGTCCTTAGCCATGTCGCCCTTTATTTCGAGCCGCAGTGCCGCCTGCAGAAAATCCAGCGCCGTCGCAGTGTCGCCCTTCTTTAGTAGTCTTTCGATCAGAAGTTTATAGCTTAGGAGAAGGTTGTGAACCAGATGGTCGTAAAACGGCTGGTCAATGGTCAATTTCTGAAGCGCACTTTGAAATAGCGTTACCGCCATTTCCGCGCTTTCACGTTTTAGCGCTTGACTGCCAAGATCCACCTCCTGCTGCAGAATGCTGTAAAGGTTTTGGCTCAAATGAGGAACAGCAATCGTGTTGCCGAACTGCGGAACTAAATGTGAACTTGAATCTGAAAGATCTAATTCCTGCATTGTTTCTCCTTTGGTCCTTGCACGAAAGGCCGAAGACGAACCCAAGCCGGCTCGCCGCCTGGCGCCTCTACTAGTTCCACGGCCGGCGCCAGGCTGCTTCACTCGTGTTACGCCCTCTGTGTCTATTATTCATATTGCGATTCGTATGCCGGGTGATTGGGCGCCCGCCGATGGCGACCTCGCTCTCGCTAAAGACCAAGCCAGCGATATCAGTAATGGACTTACAGGAGTTGTCCGAGGACTAGCATGTCGGAGCGGAAGTTGTGAGGGTATCCATTCAGCCTATGTCCTATCCAAAGAGATAGACTGAGGGAGCTTGCAAGTTAGATATGGCGATGTCGAGGAGTCGCGCCCGAGCCTCAAGGTCTCCCAAAGCGCTCCCTGTATTCCACCGAGTAGATGAAGCCAAAAATCAGGTGGCGGTAGTCGCCAGGCGGGATGCCTGATGGCGCGTCGCCAAACGTCAATACCCTCACCCAATCATCGTAACCGGTTTGCTCCGGATCGCGTTGCAGGTAACCAAAGTACTGCATAGCCACAAACGCTCGGTAGAAATAGGTATCCCATACGATCTTTTGCTCGATGAATGCTCGCAATGTCTGCGCAGCTGTGAATTGACCGCTCGCCATCAAATCGACCAATTGCTGCCGGCTGTATTGTGGCGGTTGACCTGGCTCGGTGTTGGCTGAGGCCGGCAGTGTCACTCGCCCAACCTGCTCCAGCTTCGCGATGAGCGCTGCGGCATCACTCGGCGAGTCTGTTAGTCCGTTAAAATTTGCGATGAACGCGGGAAGCTGCATGAAGCGGCTCACGAAGTCGACCCGTCGTGCTTCCTGCTCTGCATCCGTCATCTGCCCACTGAGGCGCCTCAATTCCGAATTAAACTCAGCAAAGGCCGGACGGCGGCCCAGGGCACTCTCATAGAAGCGGTAAATCCAATAACCCTTCTCCCCAAACTCGGTCGAGCGGAAGAAGCCTGACGACACATGAACTCGATCACACCCTGGAGGAGAGCCAAGCCACCCCTGTGCGGGGCCACAACCGTTAAGAACACTTAGCCATGCGTTAAAGCCGGCGGTATCTGGTTCACGCAACAGAAAATCCAGATAGTGCTGACGCACAAAGAAGGCGTTGTCGAGGAATGGATTCGGGGCATTAGGATTGGTATCGTTGTCCTGAATAGTTACCGTCGCCGTTGACGGACTGCCTGGACCGGAGCCAACAACGTTGCTGAGCGTCACTGTAAAGGTTTCATTTCCTTCAACAAACGCATCGTTGACGATCGGAACGGTAATGACCTTGCTTATCTCACCCGCGCCAAATCGCAAGGTTCCTCCGGTAGTCACGTAATCGCAACGTGCTGAGGCCACACCCAAAATATCCTTACAACTCTTGTCCACCGCGAGGATGTCCGACGTCGTATAGTCGACTGTTGCAGGTCCCGCCGGGTTTGACCGGTTGACCACGATGGTAGCGTGCCCTGCGCCTTCGTTCACGGTGTAGCTTGCGAGACTGAACTGAACAGTGTCTGGTCCCGGGGTTGTTAAGGACGGCGTATATAACTCGGCACTCGCATAAATATTCTCAAATTCAGAACCATCATCTCCGCCGGCGACCAGAACTCTTCCATCTGGTAATAACGTCGCGCTGGCGTAGAAACGTAGGACCTTTGGATCACCGGTGAGGCTCCAGGTTTCGGTTGCGGGATTGTAGAGCAGCGCCTTCGGCAAGCCCGAGTCGTAAGCGACGGTTCCCAAAACACGACCGTCGGCAAGTAATGTCGCTTGAGCAAAATCAAGCGGGGGCGAGTTGGTAACTCTCCAGGAACCGGTGCTGGCATCATATAACTCTGCGGTAGTGCCTGATCCACCCGGTCCAGAACCAGTTAGCAACACATGGCCGTTGTTTAATAGCGTTGCTGTAAAGACATCGCTAATTATGTTTGGCTTGTTTGTGTTACTCCATAATCCTGTAACCGGGTTGTACAACTGCGAAGCCGCTTTTGCGACGGACAAGACTTGCCCATTTGGAAGGAGTACCAGAACACCGCTGTCTAAGGGAGCGTTGGTATCGCTCCATGTGCCCGGCCCCGGATCATAAGTTTCGGCCCGCACCTTAAAACTTATTCCGTCATAATGTATTCCGACGATCAGTACTCTCCCACTCTGCAAGAGTACGGCCCGGTGGTTGGAGTAACTTCTAATCATGAACGCGGCAATACGCCAACTGTCACTAATCGGATCGTATAGCTCCGCGCTGTTAAACGGGCCGCCCCCGGGGAAAACATTGTAAAAGCCGCCTGCAATCAAGACTTCACCGTTATTCAGCAAGGTCGCTGAATTACCAACGCGAGGCGCATGAGGAACGCCGGCATCGACCCAAACTCCAGTCGCCGGGTTATAGAGTTCGCTTGATTTGAGACTCATTACCAGAACTTTACCGCTATGTAGCAATGTGGCGGTGTGATTGACGCGGGCTACTTTGAGACTGCCAGTGAAGGTCCAGGTGCCTCCAGTCTGCGCGCTCGCCGATCTTAGCGAAGTCTGCCAAACACCAATGATTAGACTGGCGACTAAGAGGAAGGCTAAGACTGGCCGCGGCCTGTAGCGCTCATGTCCCATGTAGAACTGCGCCTTTCTGAACTGAGCTGATTGAATCAATCGCTGAACTGGGCGCTGCGCATATTGCCATTTTCGTGCCACAAAGCCGCAATTTTTCGGCCATCGTAGTGGGCGCAAAAATGGCAATTAATTCTCCATCTTCGGAGTTGTTGGTTTTTACGGGCTATCTTTTTGGATAGTGCAATATCTGCAAGGATAGAACCGCGCAGGCCTAGTCTTTACAGGCAACGAAGACTTCCCTCAAGTTTGACAGCCCTGAGTGGCTTCCCTATTATCCATCTACTTGTCGGGGCGTGGCTCAGCCTGGTAGAGCGCTCGGTTCGGGACCGAGAGGTCGGAGGTTCGAATCCTCTCGCCCCGACCAATAATTCCAACAACTTACAGAGGCTCTTCATACTACCCTTAAGTTCCGTGTGTCCATTTTGTGTCCGGCTGGCGAATTCCCTGGTCCACCCAATATAGCTGACTGGACCGCCGCTCGCTTCACCGAATCGGTCGCCCGCACATAGCGCAAGCAAGTCTGTGGATCACTGTGGCCCATCAACTCCATGATGTACTTCAAGCCGAAGCCAGCCTCTCCCAGGCGGGTGCCGAAAGTGGCGCGCAGATCATGCCACCATAGGCCTTTGATGCCAGCATCACGACAGCACTGGTGAAGGCGTGCTTGCTGTCTGTGTATGGCTGCCCGGTCCGGGGATTGGCAGTAATCCCAGGGCTGTTTCCCCTTACACAATTCGACAATCACCTCTCTCACCTGATCATTCATCGGCACTTCCCTGTTCCGCTTGCGGTAAGCTTCGGAAGACAGTTACTTGCTGCTTTGAGTATTTGTGCGCTTTTGATGAAGAGCCCTTTTATCTAGCCTATAAGGGTGCTTTTGATATGAGGGAAATTACAGAAGATAGGGGAGGAAATCAGTCCGTGACAAGCCAGAACAATATCAATATCAAAGTGATTTCCGGCATGGCGCCTAAAGTCGACAGGTGTGAAGCCGTGACTGAAGGAAGCCTCTCCGCTGTCACCGACATGCTCATGCAGGGTCTGCACGCGCCGCTTTCGACGAGCAGACGCGGGACGTGATTGAGAACCGGCACAGGGCGCCGGTCGAGCGCCGGCTCGCCCGCCCCACGTCGTGCCCCGAAGCTTCCGCGCGCCTATTCAGTCCGCGGCTTCGCCCCCATGACGCGCTGCGCCGATTTCGCCTCGACCGCGATCACGTGCGGGTCGCCCGAGACCATCTCCCAGGAGTGCTCCATCCCATCGTCGGCCCACAGCACCTGGCCGGGCGTATAGTCCAGAAGGAAGCTCGGGCCGTCGCGCGTGGTGATCTTCCCCCGCCCCTTCCCTATCATGACGATGAGGGTGGGGGGATGCGAATGCATCGGGCTCCTCTGCCCCTTGGTTGCACGTCCATCAAACACCCGCACATGGTCGTTCTCGAACAGCACATGATGTACGTCAGGGTCGACGGTCACGGAATCGTTGGCTTTGCGCGCCACTTGCGGTAGCGGCCCACTCTTTCGCTGCGCGGACTTAACTTCAACGGCGATCACGTTGATCTCGCCTGCGAGCAGCTCCCAGGAGTGATCGAGTCCATCGGGCAGCCACATCACCTGTCCCGGATAGGTATCGAGGATCGCCTTCTTGCCGTCGGGCAGCGTCAGCTTAACGCGCGCCGTGCCGAGGCTGATGAACACGAAAGGCGGGTGACTGTGCATGGGGCTTCGCGCGCCGCGTGACGCGCGAGCCTCGAACACGCGGATGTGGTCGTTCTCGAGCACGAGCTTGTGAACGTCAGGGTCCACCTTCAGCGCGTCGTTCGGTTTTTGCGCATAAAGACTGACGCACGTGGTAAGCACCACGCCTAGACAGATCGCGAGCGGACGTTGCATAGGACCTCCTGAAACTCAATTTGTGCGTGACACTCTAGGAGCGGATCCGGGACCGCGTCAAGGTGAAGGCGGCGGGACGCGCCTCCCGCACCGGTGCGTTTCGCTCCGCGCGTACGCGATCGGCGGCCAAGCTGATACTGAGATATGCGCGACTTCCCGGAGTAGTAATGGACGTGTTGGTCGACGATAAGTTGGACTTACCTGCGCGATTGCCAACTGCTAAGCAGCTCGCATAATCGTTCCTAGAGTAATGCTACCTTACAAAGCGATCGCCTGAAGCTATCGAACGCCTAATGAACTCCCGACGTTCGTTTTCACGCGCCCCGACCAATCCACTTCAAATTTTTTTCAATTTAAGAAGGCGAGCCGTGCTGCACCTAGCAGTCCAGCGTTGTCGCCTAATTCCGCCCGCGTAATTTTCACGTGCTTTGCCGGACCAGGAAACGCTCGTTCCATGAACTGTTGCCTCATCGGGCGTTCAAAAAGCTGCCAACTACCCGCGACGCCGCCCGCAATAACGATTATTTCCGGATCGATCAGGTTTACGAGCGTCGCCAACCCGACGCCCAGGTGCTCACCCATCCGTTGAAAGATCTCAAGCGCGAGTTGGTCGCCATCGAGACCTGCTTCGTAAATCGCTTCGGCAGATATGCTCTCGGCCAGCTTAAGGCTCGTGTCTGGATACATCGCCGAAGATTCCCGCGCCATTCGAACAATGGCTGTGGCCGAGCCATAAACTTCAAGACACCCCTGGCTCCCACAAGCGCAGTAAACGCCACCAAAGGGATCCACGCCAATGTGGCCGATTTCTCCGGCGGCGCCTTCAATGCCGCGCCATAGTTCTCCTTCGAGGATAATGCCCCCACCGACGCCCGTGCCCAGGGTCACGCATACTATTGTTTGAAAGCCTCGCGCCGCACCTAGCCACATCTCGCCTACTGCTGCAGCATTGGCATCGTTTTCGACGATGGTTGAAAACCCGAACTCGCGGTTTAGCGCGGCCTTCAGTTCAAAACCCTCGAGACAACGCAGGTTGGGCATCGTGAGAATGCTTCCTTCGCCGGGACGCACAGTCCCGGGCACGGCGACGCAACCAACCGAGAAGTCACCGTCATCCTGCAAGACCTGATTGCGACATTCTTCGACTGATTCGACTAATGCTTGTACAAAGTCATCGGCAGAGTTGGTTCGAGGAGTGTCTTGTTTAAGACGGTACAGAATATTGCCGCTGCGATCGACGACTGCGGCTCGTAGGTGAGTGCCTCCGACGTCGGCAGCGAAAACCAAATCGTGTTTGGAGTTGGGGACCGAAGGCGACATTGCTCAACTGCGCTTCCGTCCGGCCATGTCCAGACCGACAGCGGCCACGAGGATGGCGCCCTTGATGATGTTTTGCATGTAAGGTTCGACATTCTTCAACGACATGCCATTATCCAGGCTCGCCATGATTAACGCTCCAAGGATTGCGCCGAAGACCGTGCCGCGACCTCCCATTAGGCTGGTGCCGCCGATCACGCAAGCAGCAATCGCGTCTAACTCAAGTAGTTGGCCTGCGTCCGGTGAAGCACTGCCGACGCGCGCTGTGTAGATTATTGCCGCAACACCCGACAGCGCACCCATGATGCAGAACACAGCCAGGATGTGCCGGCGAATATTGATACCGGACAGACGCGCCGCGTCAGGATTTCCACCAATGGCATAAAGGTAACGGCCAAAAGTGGTGTGCTGAGTCAGAAATGCACCGATTAATGCAATGGCAAGAAATAGAATCACAGGAACCGGAATGCCCGCATAACGACCGGGCGCGATCTCGTAAGCGTTCATCATGTAGATGAACCCAACTACCACGACTGACGGGCCAATTATCCGCAAAAGCTTCTGGCCCATCCCAGGATCGGCGAGGCCGTGGCGACGGCGTGTGCGGCTGCGCGCCAGAGATAACCACACAATTGCGCCAACCGCGATGGCCGCGATCACCCAACCGGCCAGAGGTCCAACGTAGTCCTGCCCAATGGACTTGAATGCTTGCAGCCGAATGGGGATCGTTTCGCCCCGACTCGTCCCAAGAATTACTCCACGCCAGGCGAGCAGCCCTCCCAGCGTTACGATGAATGCCGGGATGTTCAGATAGGCCGTCAACCAACCCTGAGTTGCCCCAATCGCCAAGCCTACCGCAATGCCCGCAGCCAGAGACGGTACCAATCCCCAACCCAACCATCCCTGCGCTATCGCCGCGATGCCGCCGGCCAGACCGACAACGGATCCAATCGAAAGGTCGATCTGGCCAGTAATGATTACCATCAACATACCGACAGCCAGCACGCCGGTGACCGCGGTCTGTCGCATTAAGTTGGAAAAGTTTCGCGGATCGAGAAAGAGTCTATCTGTGGAGTAATGGAAGAATGCCCAGATGGCTATCAGAGCAAACACCATCGTATAAGCTCGCAGCACATCCGTGGAAATTGTGAATTTTCCGATGGTCGTTTGACGCGTCAGCTCGGCAGTCTCGTGAAAGGCAACGAATTCCGAATTTGCCTCGGGCCTATTGGCAGACTGCTCCGATGAATCGCTCATTCAAACGCCTCGCCAGAACTCTAGAGTTAACCAAACCATTAATGCAGGGCTTTGCTACGCAAGGTCCTCGCTTTCGCCCGCGTAGCGGACGTCCTCATTATTTTTTGTGCAGCCTTCATGCAGCGCGTTGCGCGTGACCCGTCGCACACGCCATGACTTTTTCAGGGGTAGCGGTCGCGCGGGTAAATTCTCCGGTAACGCGGCCTTCGTGCAAAACGAGGACGCGATCCGCAAGACCCAGAACCTCCGGCAGCTCCGAAGAAACCAGCACAATAGCCAAACCGCTTTTCGCCAGTTTGTTTATCTGCGCATATATCTCTTGCTTTGCGCCCACATCAATTCCCCGCGTGGGCTCATCGAGAAACAAAACACGAGGATTGGTCAACAGCCACTTGGCCAGTACGACTTTTTGCTGATTGCCGCCAGAAAGGGTTCCGGCAATTGTGAAAACGGAATTCGCCTTAACGCGCAAATCCTTCATCGCCCGCTCGCCCGCTGCCGATTCGGCCTCAATGCTGGTAATAAAGCGTCCTGAAGTGCGCCGCAGGCTCGCGAGGGTCATGTTGTTGAGAATTGTTTGATCGAGCACTAGCCCAAAGCGCTTGCGATCTTCAGTGACAAAGCCGATCCCGTTTTTAATCGCCTCGGCCGGGCCCAAAATATGAGTCTTGTGCCCCTCGATCTCGATCTCACCAGATATCCGACCCGCATGCGCTCCAAATATCCCCATCAACAAGTCGCTCCGGCCGGCGCCCATTAAACCGGCAATTCCGAGAACCTCGCCGCGTCTCACAGAAAAACTGACACCATCAACGAGCTTTTTGCCGGCCACAGCGGGATCAAACACTGTAATGTCGCGCGCCGCGAAGACAACATCGCCTCGCTCATGCTCCAACGCCGGGAAGATGTCTCCTACTTCCCTCCCCACCATGCTCGAGATCACAGTCGCTTCTGTCCATCCCGCTGTATTTTTGGTGCCGACCGTTCGACCGTCTCGCAAGACAGTGATTCGATCACTAATGCGAAACACTTCGCCGAGCTTGTGCGAGATGTATATCATCCCCACTCCGCGTGAGCGCAATTTCCGCAAAATGCCAAAAAGCGTCTCGACCTCGCTGTCAGTGAGCGCCGCGGTAGGCTCGTCGAGAATTAGTATCCTCGCGTTATGCGAAAGAGCTTTTGCGATTTCAACTAACTGCTGCTGGCCGATGCCCAAACTGCGGACAGGAGTTCGCGGGTCAATATCCAGATGTACATCAGCCAGCAACGCTCGGGCTTGACGGTAAAGTTCTTCCCAGCGAATTACACCAAGCTTCCGCGGCTCTCGTCCTAAGAAAATATTTTCACCGACTGACATCTCCATCACTAACGAAAGTTCCTGGAAGATAATCGCTATCCCGGCGTTCTCAGCGTCGCGTACCCCCGTGAAATTCTGCTCCTCTTCCTCGATAGTAATTCTGCCGCCGTATTCCTGATGGGAATACACGCCGCCAAGAATTTTCATCAAGGTTGATTTGCCGGCGCCATTTTCGCCAACAAGCGCGTGAACTTCGCCTTTGTTGAGATCAAAAGTGACACCGTCTAACGCACGGACACCGGGAAATGCCTTGGTAATGTCCAGCATCTGGAGAAACGCGGACGTTAGACTTCGGTCATTGGGCATGGGAGTAGCTACGGTTTAGGACACTTTTCCGGTGGTATGCCCGCACAAATCGCTTCCAGCGTGTGATAGCCATCTTTCACCACCGTGCTAAGCAGGTTGTTTCTATCGACAGCTACCGGCTCCAGCAGAATCGCAGGCACCTTCTTAGCACCATTGTCGATCGTTTCAGTGGTTGCAACCTGCTCGCCGCGAGCCAACTTGATTGCAGCGTCGACCGCACCATAGGCAAGTGGCTGAATCGATTTGTACACCGTCATCGTTTGCTTTCCTTCGACGATGAGTTTAAGCGAAGCCAGATCGGCGTCCTGCCCTGACACCAGAACCTTGCCCGCAAGGTTCTGTCCTTCGAGAGCCTGAACGGCACCGCGCGCCGTACCGTCGTTTGAGCAGACCACGGCGTCCACTTGATTGTTTGCCTGCGTAAGTGCGTTCTCCACGATGTTCAGCGCCGCACTCGCTTGCCACTCTTTCGCATACTGGTCAGTGACGATCTTCACATCTCCCCTATCGATCGCTGGTTTTAAAACGTTCATCTGGCCCTCGTGCAGCAGCACCGCGTTATGATCGGTCGGAGAGCCGCCAACAATCACGAAGTTTGCAGGTTTCTTGTTCACGTGCTCGAGCAGATATCTGGCCTGCATCTCTCCCATCTTTACCACCTGGTGCGAGATATAGAGATCCACATCGGAGTTCCGAATCAATCGGTCGTACGCAATCACTGGCACGCCTTGACGGTGTGCAGCTTCGACGATTGAGGCTGCGACTTCTCCGTTATGAGGCGCGACCATTAATACGTCGACACCTTGCGTCAAAAGATTCTCGGCCTGCTTGATCTGAAGACTATCGTCCCCGTTTGCCACCTGGACGTTGACCTCCATGCCCAGCTCCCTGGCTCGCTTCTCAACCAGATCCCTATCCCGCTGCCAACGCTCTTCCTTCAAGGTGTCCATCGAAAAACCGATCTTGATTGGCTCGTTTGGTCCCTTTTTTCGTCGCGTCCCGCTGTTGGTTTGTTCGGTACCTGACACGCAGGCGCTCGCAATTAGAGCCAGCAGCAAACTTCCAAGCAGAATTGCCTTTCGCATTCTTCTTTTCCCTTCAGCAGTAAAGTGATTAGCGTGCTTCCGCGTTAAACCTTGCCGGAACGAAAAGTCTATTTTGAAGCGTCAGCTTAACAGAGTACCGGCCTGAAATCATGAGGTCTTTTTGAGTTTTCAATTTTAGGTTTCCATCAATTCTAATGATTATTCTGTCGCCGCGGTACGGCCGTAGATTTCAGTCAGATCCTTTAATCGCTGTGTCACGTCGTTGCCCAATGCTCCGATTTCAAACCGCCAGGACCAATTGCCTTCAACTGTATTAGGTGTGTTCATGCGCGCAGCCGACTCCAGGCCTAAAACGTCCTGCAACGGAATAATGGCGGTATTCGCAACCGAAGCAAGAGCGGCTCGGATAAAATCCCAATGAATTTCCCGGCCATCAGAGTTCAGGTACTTCAAACAACACTCCCGAGTTGATTCATCCGCACCACATTTAAACCAACCAACTGTCGTATCGTTGTCGTGAGTACCGGTGTAGACCACCACATTCCTCGAGTAGTTGTGAGGGAGGGCGTCATTCTTTACATCACCGCTGAATGCAAACTGCAAAACTCGCATGCCCGGCAGACCAAAGGCGTCGCGCAACGCTATGACATCGGGAGTAATCACGCCCAAGTCTTCGGCGATAATCGGGAGTTCGGTAAGCTTGTGCCTCAATGTCGTGAACAGCTCTTTCCCCGGCGATTCCACCCAACTTCCATGTTTCGCCGTTTGCTCACCGGCGGGTATCTCCCAACACGCAGCAAAGCCTCTAAAGTGATCGAGACGCACGATGTCAAAGACCTTGAGCGCCGCTCGAATTCGTTTGACCCACCAGTCAAACCCGTTGGCCCGCATCGCTTCCCAGTTGTACAATGGATTCCCCCACAACTGCCCGGTTGCGCTGAAGTAGTCTGGCGGCACTCCCGCAACTACAGTTGGATTCCCTTCTTCGTCCAGCTTGAATAGCTCCGGATGCACCCACACATCAGCCGAGTCGTAGGCGATAAAAATTGGTACATCACCGATGAACTTAATGCCTCGGTCATTGGCGTAACCTTTGAGAGCTAACCACTGTTCAAAGAATAGGAACTGGTAAAACTTATGCCGCTCGATATCAACTTTTAGGCGTTGGCGGGCCAATTCGATAGCAGCAACTTCGCGGTGTCTCAGCGCAGGTTCCCACTTTATCCAGCCGGCTCCTTTGTTCGCATCTTTCAATGCCCGGAACAACGCATAATCGTCCAGCCACTCAGCCGAACGTTTCTTAAATTCTTCAAATGCGGCTTGCCGGGTGGTATCCGGTTTTTCATGGAGACTGTCGAAGGCTCTTTTGAGAATTGTTTGCTTGAGAGAGTTAACGGCAACGAAATCAATATGCGTTGAATGTGCAGGTATGTGGTCGAGATCTGAGTTGTCTAGCAATCGGTCGCTGACTAATAGCTCTGGACTGATCAGTAGCGGATTGCCCCCAAATCCCGAATAACACGCGTATGGAGAACCCGACTCAGCCGTTGGGCCCAAAGGGAGGGTTTGCCAAAGGGCCTGCGCGCTCGCGCTCAGAAAATCGACGAACCTATAGGCTTCTGGTCCGAGATCGCCGATTCCAAATGGACCCGGCAAGGAAGATGGATGAAGCAGGATTCCGCTGGCTCGAGGAAAGTTCATTCCGGGAGGGTAACGTAAGTCCTCCAGCTTGCGAAAAAGAAAACTGGCAGTTTAGATCTCCGCAGCGGTGGCCGGCGTCTTTTTGCGCCTCGACTTCAAATATTCGATGATGGCTGGGGTCAACGAAAGTAACACAACGATAATTATGACCCACTCGATGTGCTCATCCAGATCGATTCCCGCTCTGGACTTAAGCAGGCTTCCCAGGAAGTAACCACCGAGCAGCATGCTAAACACCCACAGGAAACCACCGAGGACGTTAAATACAACAAACCTCCGGTAAGGCATTTCAGCAGCGCCGGCAACAATAGGAGCGAAGGTGCGAACGATTGGAACAAATCGCGCGATGACGATCGTCTTCCCTCCGTACTTTTCATAAAACGCGTGCGCTTTCTGCAAATGACTTGGTCGAAAGAAGAACGATTTCTTGCGCTTGAAAAGGCGTGGCCCCAGCCGGGCGCCGGTATAGTAGCCGACTGCATCACCCACCACCGCTGCGACGAAAAGGGTGCTTAAGAGGACCGCAAGGTTAAGTTTACCGGTAGCCGCGAAGAGACCTGCGACTACGAGCAATGAATCACCGGGCAAGAAAAATCCAACTGCCAACCCGGTTTCGGCGAAGACGATGAAGATTAGTCCGAAGTAAACAAAAACGCCGCCCTTGGCGAGAAGCATCTCAATGATCACCTTCGGATTGAGATACTCCCGTAATTGATGAAACAGCTCGTAGATTGATTCCATGAAAATTCGATTCCAGCTTACTCTACAGAGCTGAAACCAACCGTTTGCTTCTGCGCCTATTGTTGCGCTGACCAACCGTGCTGTCCGATCAACGGCACGAAAGCGCAACCGCCGTGATCTTCCTCTTTATGGCCGGTTTCCGTCTTGATTACGCGAACCAGTCGCTGCGATTCCCGCGACTCCCCAACCGGCACGACAAGTCTGCCGCCGACCTTTAGTTGTGCGACCAGAGGCTCCGGGACGCTCGGTCCGCCCGCGGCCACCAGGATTGCATTATATGGAGCGTTGGCTGCCCAGCCTAAGGTCCCATCAAAACACTTTACTGTTGCATTGTATATTCCGAGCTGTCTGATTCGTATTTGGGCTTCGCGCGCAAGATCTGCGATGCGTTCAATCGCGTAAACCCTGCCCGCAATCTTGGAAAGAATGGCAGTCTGATAACCCGAGCCGGCGCCGATTTCCAGGACTTTGCTCGAGGAGTTGATCTCCAGCAACTCAGTCATGCGGGCAACGATATAAGGCTGGGATATTGTCTGACTCGCGCTAATGGGAAGCGCATGGTCTCCGTAGGCCCTGGCCTGGAGCGCCTCGGGAACAAAGCTGTGGCGCGGCACCCCACGCATAGCCTCTAATACTTTTTGATCTCGGATTTGATAATGGTCGCGGAGTCGTTCGACCATCCGCTCGCGGGGGATGGAGTAATCCTGGCTGCTGCTGGAAGGCTGTTGGCCGGTTGTTTGCACGAAACTCAAATACGATCGCTAAACGCTACATCTCGTCAGTTCTTGTACGACAACTCCGGGTCTTTCAAATAATTCCACGTCTCAAGCGCAGACAGCGCCCGGTGATCGGTCATATCACTCTTCAAAGGCGTAACGGAAATGTATCCCTGATCTATTGCATTATAGTCCGTGCCTTCTGCCGAGTCGGAATTGAAATACTCCTCGCCAACCCAAAAATATGGCTTACCGCGTGGATCAATATGTTCGCTTATGACCGGCCTTGCGTTTTTGATGCCTTGACGCGTTACCCGAACTCCCTTGATCTCTTTAGCGGGGATATTAACGTTTAATAACGTGCCCTCCGGAAGTCCTTCCATTAGCACCTTGCGCACGGCGGTAATCGCAAACTGCGCTGCCTCTCTAAAATCAAAACTGTCGCGCGCGACCAGACTAAACGCCAGTCCCGGTACGCCAAGGATTGTCGCTTCCAAAGCACCGGCCACTGTCCCGGAGTAAGTCGCGTCGTCCCCAAGATTCCCTCCGTGATTGATGCCCGAAGCACAAATATGCGGCAGTTCTTCTTTCGGAAGAATTTTGTTCAAGGCGAGCGTAACGCAGTCGGTAGGCGTGCCGTCGACGGTCCAGTGTCTTTCATCTATCTGACGAATTCGCAGCGGGCGCGCGAGAGTCAGGCTGTGAGAAGCACCACTCATTTCGGACGCCGGAGCGACGACGTAAACGTCGCCGATCTCTTTGAGCGCTTCCTCCAACTTTATGAGGCCGTTGGACTGGATACCGTCATCGTTGGTGAGCAGAATTCTTGTCATGACAAAAATGCCCGGGGAGTTTTATTTCAATCTCAAACCCGGGCTAACATTGAATATGTCAATATATCGGGTTGGCTCTCGAGCGAATGGAGAGGGAGTGCCGTGTGTCTGAGCTGAACCACCCACTTACTAGTCTCGGGGAGCGGTGCGCATCCGGCCTTTTTTCTTATTGCGTTTGCGTGCAAGAGCTGATTTGAGTTTTGCCTTTTGGCCCGGCGGGATGAAGAATGCGTGCTTCTTTGCATCCTTGATAATCTCTTCGGTCATAACCTTGCGTTTAAATCGCCGCAGTGCACTCTCGATTGATTCGCCTTGATTGATATTAACTATTGCCATTCGTTTCTCGTCTTCCTTTAGTCGTTCTCCTGGACGCCGCTATTTAACACGTCGTAAACGTCCGTGGTCAAGTTACGGTGTCCGCGCTCCATTACACTGCCCTTGTTTTGCGCAGGCCGGCAACAGGTGCGCAGGCTGTAATCTACGCAATAAACCCCGCGAACTTTTGGAGTCCGCGGGGTTTGTTCTGTTATGCGACAATTAGACCAAAGCCGGTTCCGCCGCTTCTTGTTTCTTGCGGCTCAAGCTTTGAATCTGCACCGGCTTGTCCGCTTCCTTCACGTCAAGTTGCTTCTTGAGCACCATCTCCTGATAGAGCTTACGCATCATTACGGCCTCTTCATGCGCCGTCTTCGGTCCTTCCATCTCGGGCTTGTTGGGCCGCGTAAGGTCAATCGGGTTCAACACCAGGCCATGGGTTTTGTCGTCAAGCTCGACTTCTTTGCCGCGTGCAAAGATCTCGTGACGGCCGTGCTCTTCGTACCACTTTGCCACGGTCGCATTCTGGTGCATGTTCTCGATAATGTTACGCCACCCGATGCCGGTGTTATATGCGCAGAACGAAATCTCACCTTCCTGAGTGCCATAAGGAATAATGCACATCTCGGTGCGACGGAAGTCGTAATTGAATAGATCCTGGAACCACATACCCGCGATAAAGAGGAAGTTCCATCGATCGGCGCGTCTCTTCTCAATATCGTCCTTCGAGCGATCGCCACTAACCTTGCCGTAGTCTTTGCCGGTAAGACCAAACGATTTGTCAAATTTCTTGAACAGCTCGTAAAGCGTAAACTGCGAAGGCGACTTGTACGGGTTGTAATGCTTCAAGAGCGCCAAACCCATCATTAGGTTTGACATCCACTTGCCGCGGGCCGCGTCGGTAATTTTCTGCATGTCCTTGACCAGGCCCGGAATGTTTAGGAATTCAGGCACGGGCCGCATTTCGCGCGTTTCCTTGTCTACCATCACCGCAGTGCCCACACCGCAGTTTGGATGACAACCACACGAGACCTGTCCCCATTCAGCCTGAGGCCCATGGACGAGATCGGCGAAGTCAGCGAATGCGCCCATCAAAGACAGTGGGAACCAATCCCTGGTCGGCTCGGTGATTCCAACTTGATTCTTAACGTCGTGCGCCAGATGTGAAAGCGTATAGCGCTGCTGCAAGCGACGTTGGGGCGTGATTTCTTCGTCACGACCGGTAAAGGAAACCGGCTGAAACGAAAGGAACGCAATCTTCTTCGGATTGTCCAGAGCAAAACGAATGATCGATCCCACCTGGTCATTGTTAATGCCGTTTACAAGGGTGGTTACGAGGACAATCTCAACGCCGGCCTCATGCAGGTTGTTAATCGCCCGCATTTTGACATCAAACAGGTTCCCTACCTGTCGATGGCTGTTGGCGTCGTTTCCAACACCGTCAAATTGCAAATAGACGTAACGCAAACCCGCTTCAGCAGCCTGACGACAGAACTCTTTGCTCTTGGCAAACTCAATTCCATTTGTCGCAGCCTGTACGCTGTTGTAACCAACTTTGCGCGAGTACTTAATCGATTCGATAAAGTGCGGCGAAATGGATGGCTCGCCGCCCGAGAACTGTACCGACATCTGACGACGAGGTTTGATCGAAATCGCGTTATCAAGAATCTCGCGAATCTCGTCCATGCTCAGCTCGTGAACGAACCCTACCTGATTGGCGTCCATGAAGCAGGGATCGCACATCATGTTGCAACGGTTAGTTAAGTCCACCGTCAAAACTGCACCACGACCATATTTGATGGTGCTGGTGCCGTGGTTGTGAAGCTTCTCGTCGTTGTGCGCGTCAATATCACGACCAGGGAACATCTTTTCAATGTGAGTGAGAAACTTGGCATCGATGGCCATCATGTCTTCGAAATGGCCGTGGGTTGGACAATCCTTAACCATCCAAATCTCGCCGTCTCGCTCGATGATCTGCGCTTTGATTTCGCCGACCTTCTCATTAATCAAAACGCTGACATCGCGTTTGCCGCTCAAGATCTCTTCCCGGGCCTCGATCACGCAATTAGGGCAAAGTGAATCGGTGGTTCGCGGCCAGCCGAGGGTCGGTTTGCTCTTCTGCCATGACTTTAGCAGCGGCTTATCTGACCACTTTGGAGTAAAGGATGGATTTGGCTTGTACTTATTAACTGACTGAATAACGTCATGAAGGCCGCCGGCTGCTAACGTCAAACCCTTTTCGGCGCGCTTGATTAGTCGCATAGTTTCTCCTCTAAATACCGTCTATAAATACTATTTTCGCGGCTACCGACCCTGGAAAAGCACACGTAGCCCTCTAAGTTGCTTCTTCGCTTCGCAACGGTTGTGCCGCCCGACTGAGATCCTAATAACTGGTTAAATAATTGAACTTAGATCGAAAGCTTCGAAGCGTCCGATAGGCTAGACTATCTTCGGGGGCGTGTCAACAAGACGCAGGGCCGCTGACGTGGAGCTGTGCGTAGCATTTTGGCCTGACGGGCGTTGCCACGTGTGGCGTTTAGTCAAGCCGTCGATAATGGTAGGGAAAGCGCCTAGTTCTTTGGCGAGTAATACCCGATCCGTGCCGAAACGTGATGGGCAGGATCTGTCGTTTCAACCCTGACTCGGCGAAATTGTCCATCTCGCTTTGAATTTAGAGGCGAATAATAAAGAGTGTATTGCTGGCGCAGCTCTTCAGCCACCTCTGCATAGGTTCTTTCAAGGTCATTAAATGAGAGTGGCCGGTAGAGTCTTCCGCCGGTAGCCATGGTCAACTCCTCGAGATGCCGCTCACTGTTGTTCAAGGCTTCAAGACCCATTTGCAGGTCTTCGATCTTGAGCTTGTTAAAGCGGACTACCGATTCAGTATCCGAAAGCAAAACCGAGAGTTCGCTTTGCTTCTTTCTGCGCTCAATCTCTGTGTTGCTGATTACATACACGCTTGTCTGCGACTTCAGGGCGGCCTGCAGAGCAGCACCAAAGCTGGTTCCACGCCCGCTATCGATGCCATCGGTCAACACTATGATCGCGTGTCTGGCATTTGCGCGCGGCGCTTGATCGCGCGCGGCCAATACCATGGCGTCGTGAAAACGAGTGAACATCCCCGGCACAATCCGTCTGAGAGCTCGGCGCAGCTGCACCAGACTCCTGGTCCAGTCCTGCAGTAGAAGCACCTTGTCATCAAACTGGATCAAACTTAGTCGATCTTCTGTTCCCAGGTGCGATGCAAAACCTTCGACTGCATGACGAAAGTCATCCAGGTTTTCCGCCACTGAGGACGATGCATCGACAACTAGCGCGACATCGACCGGGGCCTGTCTGAGGCTCAGATCGCTCAACGGCTGGAGGACGCCGTCTTCCAAAACGCGAAAGTCGTTTTTCTTTAGGTTGATAATTAGACGGCCCGTTCGATCACGCACGGTCACGGGAAGCAACACCTCCGACGTGTTTACCGAGATAACGTCGTCGGGATCGATTTCCTGTTCCCGTTCCTGTTCCTTTTGTTGTGGCGCGGGGGAAACTGGTGGCGCCTTTTGGGTAGTAGAAGTGCTCTTAGACTGCGGGTGGACAGAGACTGGTGAGAATATTAAGAACAGTACGGCAGTAAGTGGAACGCTTAGGAAGCCCGCCAGAGGTCGGCTCATCACGCTAATTCCCTTTTGACTTGGCTGGTGTGGTGCGTCCGGTTGACTCCTGGCCCATAGCAGCCACCATGGCAACGATGATCGCATCAGTCACGCGGCGGCGCCGCAGCTCGGCCAGCTTTGCCTCCGAAAGATCGAACTCCGCTGGCGAGTCTTCTATGCGTTTAATAATTGTGCCCTCCGAAAACCCTGCTTCCACCAACCGGATCACCGCTTCATTATCCAGTGTGGGAGTCTTCTCCAGCTTTAGCTGCGTGCCCCCTGCCTCTGAAGGAGGACGAAGAATGCGGACGGTAGCGCTTCCGGTTGTTGTAGTTTGGTCCTGATTACCGCCGCTAAGTCCTCGTCCGTCGGTTTGAGAACTTGAACCTCCGCTGCTGCCAAAGATTCCCGAGTCGGACTGTGGCCTTTCACCTGGCGTCCTTCCCCGAAAAAAAGGATCGTTACCCCAATCGTCTTCGCTGAGAACAAAGCCTTCGGACTGCGAAAGCATCACCAGGATGATATTTTCCGTCACCCCGTTGCGTTTCAACTCAATTAGCCTATCGGGATCCAGATTGAACCGATTAGCACGGTTGCGGATGATTGCGATGACCGTCTTCTCTTTGAAACCCGCGCGAACCAGTTTAACTATCGCTGTATTTGTAAGAGGAAGTTCACGCGCACCTTGCGCGTAACCAGAGGGCGCAGCCAAGGAAACTGCTGCGGCGACTAGCGCCGTAAATATTAACCGTTTCATGTCTTTATTCAGGTATTAGAGGAATATTGACGGTTAAATTCCAGCGGCTGCCACTGAGGGCAACCCACTCTTCGCGGGGACGGCCGGTTTTGCCCGGCGATAACGATAACTTATTCGCTTAACATAATCGCGCGTCTCTCGATAAGGCGGCACTCGGCGTCCGTACTTCAGAACTGCGCCTTCACCAGCGTTATAACTCGCCAGCACCAAATCGATCCGCCCGGCAAACTGAGCAAGCAGCTGCTTCAGATAGCGCGTACCCCCCGCGATGTTTTGAGCTGGATCCGATGGACGGGTAACGCCAAACCGCGCCGCAGTTCCTGGCATCAGTTGCATTAGGCCGCGTGCGCCTTTCGGCGATAGTGCGCGCGGGTTGAAATGTGACTCCTGCTCCATCACGCAAAAAATAAGGTATGGGTCCACGCCATATCTTGCTGCGTTCTGCCTAATCAAGCTGTCTATTCTCGAGCTGCCGGTAGTCCACCCTCGCGCTCTTGTGTCATTGTCTGAGCCTGCGGGCGCTTCCAGTTCCCCGCGCTCGATGTGATCGATCCGCGAGCGCTCAATGAAGACGGTAAGCGACCCTCGCCGATACCAAACGCCGGCGGCTGATTCGATGGCGCTATCAGCTTCGACGCGCGCGCCGCCAACAAGAAAAATCCATGCTGGCCCATCAGCAGAAGCTACCCTCTCCTGCTGATTAGTTGAGACGACCTTGGCCACTTGTGAATCGGCGGTGCGTTTGCCGGCGATACCTTTATCAATTGCCTTCACACGATCGCGCTCCACGAGATGGCTGATGCCCCCGACGCGGTACCAAACACCTTGTTCACTCTCCCAGGCTTCATCCACCGCAATTGTGCTGCCGTCCTTGAGTTTCAGACGTATCTCGCCCGCAGCCTTAGCTACTGCATCCCCCACATTGTTCGCATCTTGACTGAATCCAATGCTACTGGCGATCAGCAAAATGGCAAGGCAGAAGACGATTCTTATTGTGTGTTCGGTTTTCATCGTTATAGTTCCAGCGGATCGGCCAGGGTTCTTTCGATCATCGTTTCCTGAGTAGGAGTTGGGGCAAACGTGTGTGACGTGCCGAAGTAATTGCGCCAGGCGATATCCACAATTTGCGGCGTCAGCTCAAGCGATTGCCCTTCAAAGAGACAAATATCAGTCGCGCGATCGAGCAGGTCACGCGGTTCGCACCCCTTCATCTGTTTCCGTTCAATGCGATATTTGTTAAGCACGTGATCGAGCACCGGTTGCTCGCAACGAATCCCGCGGTTGTACGCCTGGCGACGGAAAATCTCGGAATAGGCGTTCGGCGTGGGCGGTTCGACACGAGCGCGATAACCCATACGTCGCAGGAACGCTTGATCGGCCAGGTCTTTCTCGTCGAGATTTGTTGAGAAAACAACGAGTTGCTCGAATGGCACTTCGATCTTTTTGCCGGTGTGAAGTGCGAGGTAGTCAACGCGACGTTCCAACGGAACGATCCAACGATTCAGTAGATCCTGGGGAGCGACGCGCTGACGACCAAAGTCATCAATGACCAGCGTGCCGCCGTTGGATTTCATTTGGAAAGGCGCTTCGTAAAACTTGGCTGCCTCGCTCCATGTCAAATCTGCGTTCTCGAGCGTTAATTCCCCACCCACTACGACAAGTGGGCGATCAATGAGGACCCAACGCCGGTCATATTCGAACGGCGTCACGTCCTGTGATGCCGGCCGATGGCAATGCGAATCAAACACTCGAATAATCTGGCCATCGATCTCAACTGCATAGGGAATCCAGATTGCGCCTGGCAGCGCACCGTTGATGCGCTCGGCCACTGCCGTCTTGCCGGTGCCTGGTAAGCCAGTTAAGAAAAGCGATCTGCGCGAATTGATTACGCAGCCGAGGGTTTGCAGTAAGGATTCAGGCAAGATCAAATCGTGAAACGCGCCCCTCACCGTCTCCATCGAAGCCGGGTGCGATGGAATCGATTGCAGCCGCATCATGTGGCTGTAATCATCGAGAGAAACCGGAGCAGCTCCACTATAGCCACAAATGGAAAGCAGCCTTATCAAGCGATCCCAACCGTGGTCCAGCATGCCATACCGTGTCGAACCGACGGTTGCCTGAATGCGCACCTCAATTAGCTTTTCGCGATAGAGTTTCTGAAGGATTTCTTCTGTCAGGGCGCGCGGGAGATGCAACCGTTCAGATACCGCAGAAGTTGTAGGCTCCGGAAGCAGAGCCACGTGCTTCAGCGCCAGGTCACACAGAAAGGATTCGCCGACCCCGAGGTCCGCCAGCTCCTCAGGAACGGGCGGGCCCATTGTTTCCACTTCGGCACGGGAAAGGATGGTTGTGTGCGTCATGTCTTTTCCTTTAGCGACCCTTCGGTGTCCTGCGCTTCAAGGACCGCGGTCTTTGTTCTTACTTCCCTGCTGCTGTTGCGTTGGCTAATGAAATGTTAGCCAGCGCACTACTCGCGGCTTGAGACTGATCGAAGTTCCCAATCCTCTTATAGAGGTCGGCAAGACGCCGCAGAGCGACTGTGTTGGTGGGTTCAAGACGGCGCGCATCTTCGTAATACCGGATTGCGTCTTCGTCACGTCCAAATCTCTCGAGCATTCTTGCCGTGTTCAGATTTCCGGTGACCTGACCGGCAGCGCGGGCAAAGTGCTTGTAAGCGTCCTGAAACTTTCCGAGCCGGCACAACGCCAAACCCAGATTGTTAAGAATGCGTTCGTCGGTTGGCGCTAGCTTGGCAGCGCGTTTCAAACGATCTACCGCTGCGCGGTAATTGCCATTCTGATAGAGCGAGAAGCCAAGGTTGTTGAGAGTTTGAGCATCCTCAGGTTCCACTTTGACGGCATGCTCGTAGGAGTCCTTAGCGCGATCAGCAAGGCCCTTCTTGTCATAAGCCACCCCAAGCAGGTTATGAGCGTCGCCGAGTTTCGGATCCAGCGAGGCAGCCAGAGATAGTTCCGAGATCGCATCATTCAGACGGCCAGCCAGGAGGGAGGCTCGACCACTGGCGAGATGTTCCTTTGCCGAAGCGGATGCTGATAACTTCGGCGATTTAGGAGTACGGCTGTCTTCAATGCGCGCCACCCCTACGCTCTGGAATTTGCGAACATCGTCTTCCGTCGCGCGGCTTAGCTTGTTCTCGTCTTTGTTTTTGAAGAGCCTGCCAAAAGCCTTAAACGGTGCGGTAAAGATGCGGGCTACTTTGTTGCCGCCCTTCTTGCGCGTAATCGGGTTTCCGTTTTCGTCGACACTGCCGGCCAATGCTCCGGAGTCTTCAAGGACGTTTGCGTCAGCGTCGCCTTCACGCTCAACAGTTGAAGCGCTCCACATAGCTGTGATTCCCAACGTCAAAATAAATGCGATGAAGATTGCGAATAGTGTCCGTTTACGCATGGCGTACGACTCCTTTACATCTTGTTGAAAGTGTCTATCAACGTGAGAGCAGCCGGGCCCAGGATGGCGATGAACAATGTCGGAAATAAGAAGCAAGCTAACGGGAACAACAACTTCACCGCTGCTTTCTGCGCCGCTTGTTCCGCGCGCTGACGACGTTTGGTACGCAGTGAATCGGAGAACGCGCGAATTGCCCGCGCGATGGAAGTACCAAACTTATCGGTCTGTATAAGCATGGCCACCAGGCTGTGCAGGTCGTCCACTCCGGTTCTTTCGGCCAGATTGCGTAACGCTTCGTCGCGCTCGCGGCCGACTCGTATTTCCAGGTTTGCAAGTTCAAATTCTTCACTTATGTCCGGGTGAACTTCCTTGAGTTCACTGCTCACCTTCATCATCGCCGCGTTCAACCCCAGACCTGCTTCAATCGAAATCACCATTAGGTCAAGCGCGTCTGCTAAGCCCCAACGCACGAGCTGCTGACGCGAACGAATCATGCGACGCAGGACGTAGCGCGGCAGAAAGAAACCGATGACAAACGCCATCAGGATCCAAAGAAGGGCGCTGCTGATTGGCTTGGCCAGCAACGCACAGCCCAGGGCGACCAACGCGGGAAAACCAGCGAGGGCGGCAAGTTGGATCCCCCGGTAAATGACCGAAGCATTCGCCGATCTGAATCCAGCCTGCATTAACTGCTTTTCCAGCTTCTTCGCTTCAGCGGCCGACGGAGGAACGAGGCGACTTAGAGGCGACGCGAGCCTTTGAGCCAACTCCCTACCGCGCCCTTCATCGTCGATAGAGATAGGAACTGCCTCCACGCCTCGTTCACCGAGCCGTTTCAGCCGTTCCGTAGCTGCGCTTTGTGGACGATAAAGCAGCCAGTAGATCCCCATCATGCCAAGGGAGATGCATACAAAAGTGGAGATAGTGATTATTAGAAGCATGATCGTTTGTCGTCAGTAGTAGTCAGTGATCAATGGTCAGTTGGCTGTGGCTTTCTGTCATTGGTTGGCTTTCTGTGGTTTGCTTTAGGGGATGGCTTAAGGTTGTTGGTTTGGTGTGCAACTGACCATGGATCACCCACTACTCCCCCGCTCAGATTTTTATCTTCAGAATCTTTCTTACGATTAGCATGCCGGTTAACTGCATGAAGAGGGCGGTCGCAATTAAGTAATGCCCTCGCGGATCTTTCCAAAGGATGCTCATGTACTCGGGGTTGAGTACGGTGATGGCGAAAGCCACCCCAATCGGTAAGCCGCACAATAACCAAGCCGACATGCGCGAACTGGTCGTCAGCGTCTTTAAGTCGCCCATAATGCGAAAGCGTTCCCGTATCGTGTAGGCCACCTTCTCAAGTATCTCCGCCAGGTTTCCGCCTGTTTCGCGCTGGATTAAAACAGCCGTGACGCACATGCGCAGATCGAGCAGTGGGATACGCTGCGTTAGGTTTTCCAGCGCCAGCTTTAGCGACAAACCAAGATTTTGCTCTTCATAAGTTTTGCGAAATTCCGAGGCGATCGGATCAGGCATCTCTTTCGAAACCATGTGAAGTGCTTCGGAAAACGCGTGGCCGGCCGAAAGGCCGCGACTCATTAGGTCGAGTGCATCGGGTAGGTGCTCAAGGAAAGCATCGAATCGCTTCTTACGTTTCCACCAAACGTGAGCGAAAGGAATTGCCGCTGCCACCACGCCGGCGCCGAGCATCAATAAGATTGAAACACTGATCACGGCAGCCGCCATCGCTGCAATCGTGCCCGCCAATCCGGAAAGTAAAACCAATCTTGAAGGGGTAATGTGAAGGTCCGCCTGATCCAGGATCTGTTTCAGATGCATTGCCGCCTGGAGACGGACAAGAACGCGGTTGAGCCACGGAATCTCGCTCATCAGCTCGCTGCGGGCAAGAATCACTTCCACATCTTCCGTATGTGATGAATGCAGCAACGCATCCGCCAGCCGCTGTTGCAGTCGCGCACGTTTCGCATCTGACCCGCGCGTAGCGAGAAGGTAAGCGCCGAGCACCAGGAACAAACCAAACAGGAATACGAGGAAGGAGACGATCATCTTTATATCTCCTCGAAGAACACTCTTGGCAGTTGCATTCCGCTCGCCTTAAGACGCTCGGCGAAACGAGGACGTATGCCAGTGGGCCGGAAGCGGCCAATAACCTGACCCTGCGAATCAACTCCGGTGCGTTCGTACTGGAAGATTTCCTGCATCGTGATGGTTTCACCTTCCATGCCCGTTATCTCGGAAATCGAAGTCAGCCGGCGAGTGCCGTCGGACAATCTTGCGACTTGAACGACCAGATTAATTGCTGCAGCGATCTGCTGACGCATGGCGCGGTCTGATAGACGCATACCTGTCATTTGAATCATTGTCTCGAGCCGTGACAGAGCGTCGCGCGGAGTATTCGCGTGGATAGTGGTAAGACTGCCGTCGTGGCCGGTATTCATGGCCTGCAACATATCAATCGCTTCACCGCCGCGTACCTCACCGATAACGATACGATCGGGCCGCATGCGCAACGCATTACGGACCAGGTCGCGCTGCGTAACTTCACCACGCCCCTCGATGTTAGGCGGACGAGTTTCAAGGCGAACAACATGGGGTTGCTGCAGCTGTAGCTCGGCTGAATCTTCGATAGTCACTATGCGCTCGTCTTCGGGAATAAAGGCCGAGAGCGCGTTTAGCAGAGTCGTCTTTCCGGCGCCTGTGCCACCGGAAATCAGAAGATTGAGTCGCGCCCCGACGCACATCTGAAGCATGTCGGCGATGTCTTTAGTGAGCGCTTTGTTTTCCAACAGCGCATTCATCCGGAGCGGCTCAGTACCAAAACGCCGGATTGAAAGCACTGGCCCATCGATCGACAGCGGCGGGATGATGGCGTTCACTCGAGAGCCATCACGAAGACGCGCATCAACCATCGGCGACGACTCGTCGATGCGGCGACCAACGGAGGAAACGATTCTCTCTATCACCCGCATCAGGTGTTCGTCGTCTTTAAAAGCAACGTTGGTCACCTCGAGTTTGCCGCGCCGCTCGACGTAAATTGTGCCGTGCGAATTAACCAGGATGTCTGAGATCGTACCGTCCGAGAGCAACGGCTCCAGTGGGCCAAGGCCAAACAATTCATGCTGTACATCGTTAACCAGGCGTTCTCGTTCTACCGACGACAGTGGCATTGACTCCTGGGCCAACACGTTCTCAGCCAGGCGGGAAACTTCTGCATGCAACTGGTCAGGAGAGAGAGCGCCCAACTTGGTGAGATCCATCCGATTAATGAGTGCGCGATGGAGCCGCGACTTCATTTCCTGGAAAGAATACTGTCCGTTCTCAGCCCCGTTTCCGTTGCCGGGTACACCCATTGTTTCCTTAATTAGTCGTTCTCGCAGTGCCATAGTGTTGTTCCAGTCCCGGCCCTTTGCTCCTCGTTACGATCACGAAATCGGGCTGCGTTGAAATTCGAGTTGATTTTGAGCGGCTTCGCGCTTGAAGATTGAATTCCACAACTTCCGCCGCGGCACAGCCTCCTCCTCGATAGCAACAACCCCTGAAGTGAGGCTTCGCGTTATCCTTTTAATCTCAACTGCTATTTTGGAGGTTGGCTCGGACAGGACCAGGGGTTGGCCCAAATTTATTGAGGTCACCGCGGTCTGGTAGTCGCTCGGAATGAAACCGATAACCGGTTCGCCCAGAAACTTTTCTACCTGACGCAAGTCAAGGTCGATCTGTTTGCTCCAGCGATTGACTACTATGCGGACTTTCTTACGCGGGTAGCCAAGCCGGTCAAATATTTCTAACGCACGTTGTGTGCTGCGAATGGCCGGAATGTCCAGCGTGAGCACCAGCACAATCTCGTCAGCCTGGTCCAGCGCGGCGAGCGTAATCGAGTCAAACGTATGTTGCGGATCGAGCACGAGATAATCGCAGGATTCCCTAAGCCGCTGCAGTACTTCGAAAACATGTTCCGGCTCGATCTCGTCCGCCGAGTCTGCTTCTTTCGGAGCTGCAAGCAACGAGAGGTTTGAAGAGTAGGGTGTCAGGAAACTGGTTATTAGAGAGTCGTCAAGCCTTTCGCGATTCTCGGCCATGTCGGCAAATGAGTACTTCGGATCGAGACCGAGGAAGAGTGGTAAATCACCTGCCTGAAGGTTGAGGTCAACCAGGGCCGTGCGGGCGTTGGTTGCGGCCGCGAGGTTGGTAGCGACAAACGAAGTCCCGCATCCTCCCTTGCTGGAAAACACCGCAATCATTCGGCCCTTCTTCTTGGGTTCTTCGACCTGGCTGTCGCAAAACTCAGCCACGCGATCGAGCACTGTTTTGAGGTCCTGGTTGTTGATCGGCAGTTGCAGGAATTCACGAGCTCCAGCGCGCAGACTCTGTAGTAACAGGTCGGGTGATGCATTGTGGGCAACTGAGATTAGCGCAGTCTTGGGAGACTCGGTCGCCAACCGTTGTATCAGCTTTATCGCCTGCTCGGAGTTGGCGCCCAATGCAATCATCGCCACCATCGGCTTAAGGCGAATAATTTCTTCATGGACCTGCTCGACATCGTTTCCGCCGGCCAGCAGTTGAACGCGGCTGTCACCTGACAAGGCATTGCGAATCTCCTTGAAGTTTTCAAGGCCGGTACTGAGAACTACGATCGTAAGTGGTTGTTTCATCATTCGCTCTTTAAGGAGTTGGGGGTTAGCCAGCGCCTCCGGGTATGGGAGCGCCGGCATTCTCAGCCGTTATGGTGGTGCGATAGCTGGGCATTCGAATTGATGTCCCGACTATCGGAATAACGAACGCAAAATCGTACTCAACGATGCTTACAGTGGCTGTTCCCATTGCCAGTCCGAAGGGCGGGTTTATGCTGTAAGTCACTCGCACATTATCGAGATCGAGATCAGGAACCAGAGCTTTCGAACCGCCCGCAGGGTCGCCGTAGACCACGACATTTTTAACTGCGGCCTCATTAGCGCCGTAGATGGCGGCATACCGCGCCCCGCGTCTTGCTGCATCAGCTAAGGCATTGTGAGTCCAGAGAGCGCGCCCAAATTCCAGAACAGCAAACATGGAGGTGAGAAACACTGTCGCGCCTATCGCAAACTCGACCAGTGCCGCACCGCGTTGGTTCCTGTTGGCTCGTCTCAAACGCATCACACAAGTCCTCAGTTCAATAGATACTTCATCGTTGTGGCAGGGCTGATGTTCACTCGCAACGAAAGATCTTTGTGGGCCAGGGCGCCGAGATCGAACATCGGTTCAAACTGGTAATTTTCAATCTCGACCGTGACTGTATTAGGAATCCCGCTTGTCGGAGTTACCTTGACCTTCGCCGGGGTTAGACCGGGCACGATTGGGTTAGCGCAGATGCTATTTACCGCCGGGTCGCCACAGATCATTAAGCTTTTGGCGTTATCGATCTCCGTAGCGGTGAGCTGTTTAGTCGTGAGATAGCGGGCACCGGCGCGGGTCGCCTTCCCAAGGGTGACATCGGTGTAGAAAAAGCGGCCAAACTCCGCCACGGCGGCGAACATGACCAACATCACGGGCAGGACGATGGCTATCTCGGCAAGTTGTACACCCGCTTCTTGACGAGCAAGCAACCTTAATTTTGCGATTGCATTCCAGCGTTTCATAGAGACCTCACTTGAACAGGACTGGTGTTGCAAGTTCCGGGCTCGACAGACCGCCGTCAGGGTCGTACCCCAGGCCACCCATCACGGTTGTTTCTTCACGAAACTCTGCCTTGAATTCGCCACCACTACCGTTACCGACTTTGGTTTGGAGAAAAAATAGGCCGAAGCGGTAGAAGGTGACCTGGTTGCGACCCATATCAAATTCGCTTTGCTTTACAATCGGGATAATCACCATTCGGCGATCATTTTTAGGACCTGCGGCGTATTCCGTATAGTCGATGTTCTCCCTGACATTTAAGTCTGAAGGATATTTAGCTGGATCGAGTTGGCTTCCCTGATAGTCGCCAAAGCGCGCGTTGATTCCTTTTCTGACCTTTCCCGCCGTGATGCCAGGTTTGGTATCAACCCCGTATGTATCACCCGCGCCTTTACATAGATGAACGCCACCGCCGGTGCCGGTTTCCACGTCTTCTCCGCCACGACCGTCGACCGCGAGAATGTGGTAATTACCAGGTGAAGGGCCTTCGCCGGGAGCGGAGCGAATTGTGTAGGTTTGGCCGGTAACGAAGGTCGTTCCGTCGTCCGCACTAAGCAGTGTCAACGGAATCCAATTGCAGAAGACATTGGGAGCTATAGACGCGCCTGCCACCGCTTCAGCGGAAAGATCCACTGAGTTACCTAAGACCATCGCCGCGAACGAGACGCCGATTGCTTCGGGGTTGGTAGTAACCTTTACAAACCGGATCGTAGGCGCGACTGCTGTGGTGGCGGCATCGGCCTCGCTCATGTATGTCCCATTCAAAGTGGAGGAGAAGGTGACTCTTATCGGAGAGATCGCCACCTCCTTGTTGTTAAATTCGTACTCGTTAACAAAACTGTCGGCCGCCCGATTGGTGGCGCGATCCACCGCCGCATTGATTCCCGCTGGGAGGGAGTTAAGTGCTGACGCTGCAGCAAGCGCTGAAGCGTCAGCTGCGTTTTGCAACTCGGCTTTCGCCAGGTACAACCGGCTGATATCCACTCCCAAGCCGACGGCCAAAAGAACTGAAAGCATTCCCAGCGCGGAGATCGCCAGAATCGAACCACGCTCTCCGCGGCGATCGCTTTTGTATTTCAACTCATTCATCGCTTCTCCTCCGCACAGTTGAAACTAGCTTGGCCTTACCAAGCCTTAACTGAGTCAGACTTGAGGATTGCAGCTATCGTTCGAGCAGCGGGGACAGTTTTATTGACACTGCGTGGCGTCACTGTCGAAGACGTTTTGCTCGAAGAGTCAGCCTCGGTAGCTGTTACGGGTTTTGTTTTTGGCTCTGCGACCTTGGCAGGTTGGGCAGTCGTTGGCGTCACTGATGGTTTACTTTCAGTGTTCTGCCCGGTTACCGAAAAACCTGTCTTTCCCTGAATCTCGTCACCCTTCGGCTCGATACCTAACGGCGAACCGGTCTTGAGGCCGTCAATCCCGCGCATCTGCGGCAAGTCGTCACGATTCACCGGTTTCACCAAGACGGCCGTCACGATGAACATCAGTTCCGTCTCGCTCTTTTGGAAGGACTTCGATTTGAAGAGCGCGCCCAAAATAGGAATGTCGCTCACTAGCGGTACTTTGGAAAGCGTTCGGGTTTCCGAGTTATCCAGCAGACCCGCCAGTGCGAATGACTGACCGTCACGCAGTTCAACGCCGGTCTTAGCGCGTCGCGTCTTTAAGGCTGGAATGACGAAGCCGTTGAACTTGACGCCGTTTGCAAAGTCGATGGTGGAGACTTCCGGTTCCAGCTCAAGCCGGATATGGTCTTCATCAACGATGGTTGGTTTGAAGTTAAGGCGTACGCCGTACTCCTTGAATTCAACACTCATCGCCACGCCATTGCTTGAACCGCCGCCTTGAACTACCGGGACCGGAAACTCGCCGCCAGCCAGGAAACTTGCCTGCTGGCCATCCATCGCAATGAGATTCGGTTCGGCGAGCTCACGAAAAGCTCCTTGCGTGCGGAGCATTCGCAGCATTGCCGAGGTGTTCGTCTGCCGGTTGAAAATGAAGAGATTTAGGGCCGGAGAAAGTACGCTTTCGAGCACAGCCGAGACCGGGCTGGTGGAGGCTCCAGTCAGTTGGCTGGGGCCACCACCGCTGTTGACGTATCCCACAGTCCCACCAGCCGGCAGACTGCTGAAGGACGTGCCATAGTCGCGCAGCTTGGTTCGATTCACTTCCGCAACTCTCACCTGCAACTGCACCTGGGCAATGTTCTTCACCGGCGACGCGAGCATGTTTACGGTTTTGAAACCGGCTGCCTGGACTACACTATCAACCTGCGACGCAACCTTCGGATCACTCACGCTCCCCGAAATGACTACTGAGCCGTTTGCCTGACTCAGGCGAATATCGTCCTTGGGAAACAGCGCGCGGATTTGCGAATCGATAAGTGACAAGTTGGCTCGCACGTAAACATCGAACACCAGATACTGACCGCCAGATTGTTCCCAGGCGATAAAGTTCACCTGGCCAAAAGCCTTGCCGTTTACCAGCACTTGATCGGGGGTGACCAGAACTGCTTCAGCGATTTCAGGATTTGAAACTGAGAAGCGACCAACAGGTTTATCGAAGTTAATTACCCGCGACTGGCCTACCAGGACGTTGACTGCTATGGGTTCGCTGTCCTGCTTGAACGATGCCTTGTAAGAGGTCGTCTGAGCGTGCCCCAGCGAGTTGATAAGTACGATCATTAATGACGCCATTATCAAAGGTAATTGGCGTGCGAATGGGGAACGTCTGTGCATGGTCTTTAGCTCCTTTTGCTTTCGGTAAGTGATCTGGTCGCCCGCAAGTCAGCGTGTGCTATTGCGGAAAATCTACATTTCGTTTCTTGGCGCCTTCGATCATCTCAATCGAGGCACGCGGAGGGGCGGACACGGGCGCAGCCTGCGCTACCGGCTTCGATTCGCTACGAACGCGCCGGCTGACTGGCCTTTGGCCTTGATTTGGCTGCTCGCTCTTTAATGAACCAGGTTCTGGTGCTTGAACAGCTTTGTCACCGCCGAGTAATTTGCGCTTGTCCATACCTGTCGTTTGTTCGTCGCCCTGGTCGATCGAGTTACGCATCACAAGCTGGAGTCTTCCCTCGCTAGCGGCGAGGGCGAGTTTCTCCGCCTGCTCCGGCGTAACCAGCAGCGTTACGGCCTTAACACTGTTCGCTTCACGCTGGTTTTCAGGCTGATCAATGTTTTGCCCGTTCGCCAGGACCTTGATGTTTTGCAGGACTATCTTGGAAATGGGATCTTTCATTCCGGCGCGATCATCTGGCTCGATAACCACCACTACATCGACCAGAGTTCCCGGCATAATGAATCCGGATATACCCACAACGTCGTCGACCTTAACGGTCATGGCTCTGTAGCCTTCAGGAATGACCGCGGAAAGACCTGCGGCAGTCCCTTCCGGCGCCAGTCGAGCTTCGGTGATTGGTTCGCGCGGCGCGATGTTTGTCACAGCAACGCGTCCGGCCAATTTCTCCGGAGTGTCAAAGGCCCCGTCTGGAGTCGACTCCTTTGGAAATTGGACCACCATCACCTGCTCAGGAATGATCTTGGTGCCCACAGGAATTGCGACCTTCGCAACAGCCACTCGGGTTAGGTTTTTGGTGTAGGCCTGGGCACTTGATAGATAACGGCTGACCGAGAACGCCGCCAGCAGTCCAAAAAGAAGTGCTCCAACTAAGACGATGAAAAAGCGTTTGTTGCGCATGGTTGACTCTCCGTTGTTCAGTTGAACCTGTTCAAAAGTCTCGCTCGTTGTTAAGAGCGGAAAATGGCCATTGAGATAATGCTGCCGAGCGTGATGGCCACTCCGTAGGGAATGGTGTGACGACGGTCGGACGGCACAGCAAACCTGGGCATCTGCCAGCCTGGCAGCATGCCAACAAAGATTTGCAGAACGCGATGCATGGTGGTGGTGAATATGCCGGCACGCACAATTGAGACAATCGCCAGCAGCCCGCCAGTGACAACCACAACCACAAATGTGGGAAGCACTAATTTCACCCCTATCACGGCCCCGATTGCAGCGAAGAGCTTTACATCGCCCGCGCCCATAGCCCCGAAGACGTGCAGGATGAACATCAGCGCGAATCCGAGCAGACAGCCCGCGACGCCTGTGTAAGTTCCGTAAAAGCCCCCCAGGATGGTGTGAAGCACCAGGCCGCCGATGAAGGTGGCGAAAACGAATGGATTAGGGATGCGACGATAGCGCACGTCGTAATAAGTAATGATGATTGCTAGTGGAACCAGCAGCGCTAAGATTGCTATTGACTCGGACATCTCACCCACCGTTTCAACTGAGGCTTAGAGGAGGAATTGATTTTAGGGGAAGGTCGCTTCCCTTTTTACCGATTGAGGATCGCGGCGAGGTCATCGATCTTGTCGCCGATTGCGTCGCCTAGAGCCGCAAACAGGGCCACCGCTCCGATGGCCACGAGAGCAGCCGCAAGGGCGTATTCAGATAACTCGAGACCTGATTCGTCCAACAGGAATTGCTTCAGGTTTACAGAAGACTTTTTGCCGTATGTTGAGGAGTTCATCTGTGCCCTCACCGATTTGGGAAAACAGGGGCGCGCTCTATCCGATAGGCCAGCTAAAGCGCGCCACTGTCATGTAACCGGTTGAAATTACCTTCCGGCAATCGTGTCGCCGAGGTCTTCGATCTTTCCACCGATGGCGGTGCCCAAGGCTGTGAACGCGAGGACGGCAGCCATCGCCACCAATGCCGCGGCAACTGCGTATTCCGACAGTTCAAGACCGGTTTCGTCGCGAAAGAATTTCTTAATCATCTCTTTGCTCCTTTAGATTGGTTATTGCTATTTCGGCCGCTTCCTATAGAAGGAAACTCCCGAAGGTTTGCCCCCAGGACTCATGACGAGAGGGCCACGGTAGACTGTGGCCCTCTGCGGCTACTGCTGGACTGGTTTGTGGTTTTGACCGTGCGGCGGCCAAACCCGTTGATTCCACTCGCGGCAGCGCCACTCAGAGTTAGTGCAACAAGTAAGAGATCGTTTCCCGCGCCCACTGATTCACGCGCGCCGCCAACGGCAGCGAAAGCAAGCAGAGGAGCGACGATCGCAATCACTACTAGCGATACAAGCTCTTTGGTGGTGATGCCCTTCATGAGATTTTCTGTGTAAGTGCTATCGACTGGTCTCACGATGCAGAAAGCTTCGTGAACGACACAGTTCTTAACAAGCTTCGTGCCAGCGACGGCCGGAGGCTTTGTGGTCACTTTTGAGGGAGTTTTTAGTTAGTGTGGGTTAGAACTTGTCGCCTTCGGTTGACAACCAAAACCGTGGTTAAGGAGACATAGCGCAGGCCTCTCAAGCAACCTCCGATTATTGTTGCTCGCTGATGCGTCGCCCGCGGTTAACAACCAATCTTTTGGTTTGTGTCCGCCAGAACAACAAAAAAGCATTCGAGAAGTACTCTCGAATGCTCAAAGGCAAAACAAATGTTACGGGAGGTTAATTACTTTCGGCGCGAAACTGCAGGCCCGGTTCCGTGTCCTCCTGCAAAAAGTCGCCGATGTCTATAGCTAAGCGTTTGAGTTTCTTATACAGAGTTTGGCGCGACCCCAATCCCAGCGCTTCGCTGGTACGCGCCACATTACAGTCGTTACGCCTTAGGGTTTCTGTGATTACTCGTCTTTCGTAGTCTTCCAATAAAGCGTCGAGGTTTTCCTGCGCGCGGTCATTGTTCTGAAGGCCCCGCGTGCCAGCCGGATTGATGTGCTGACTAATGTGCTCCGGCCCAATGTAACCGCCTTCTTCCGCATATAAAACAAGCCGTTCCATTTCGCCCGCCAGTTCGCGAACGTTGCCCGGCCAGGTATAGGCTTCGAGAATGCTAACAGCATCCCAGGTAATGCCTTCTATCGCTCGATCGTTTCGGCGCGAATAGTAAGAGAGGTAGTGAGATATTAGCGCGGAGATGTCCTCAGGACGTTTTCTAAGCGGCGGAACCTTCACAGTAAGTGTCGCTATCCTATAGTAAAGATCTTCTCGGAAGAGCTTTTCAACCACCAGCTGCTCGAGGTCTTTATGCGTTGCTGCGATTACTCGAATATCGACTTTTCGAGGAACGCGGTCGCCCAGCGTGTGCACCTCTCCCTCCTGCAAAAATCGCAGGAGTTTAGGCTGTAATGCCAATGGCAGATCCCCAATCTCATCGAGGAAGAGAGTGCCGCCCTCAGCCGCGCGGATAAGACCGTCGTTGTCGCTTAGTGCTCCGGTGAAGCTTCCACGGCGATGCCCGAACAACATGCTCTCTATCAGATCGGGCGGCGCTGCAGAACAATTGAACGGAATGAACTCCCTATCGCCCCGTTTGCTAAGCCGGTGGATTGCGTGGGCAACTAGTTCTTTACCGGTTCCAGACTCACCGCTTATTAATACTGTGGAATTTGAATCCTTAACTCGTTCGACTGCATGAGCAACCTCACTCATTGCGGGGCTCGCGAAGATCATTCCCGGAAGTCCCTTGGTGATGCTTTCTTCAGAGCGCTTACTCGACAACGGCCTACCTACCGAAACGTGGGCGTGGGCCAGGCGAGTAACATCCATAATTGCTCCCAAGTCGCGCGCCTGTTGCTCCGATAGAGGGCGTACACATTGGCCGTAAAGGGCAGCGCCTGTGCGGCCAAGCTTCGAAGATGCCAGCACCAGGCAAATAGAAGTGTCGCCGGTTCGGACACTGGGCCACGTTGAATCGGCGGTCGCCATCGTCTGGCTCACCAGATTTTCTCCTAGTACCAGATCGGCTTCTTGCAACCCCTCCGCCCATTCTAATCGCGGCTTCTGACCAGTTTCCAAATTCCAGATCGATAGGCCATACATCGGCGCCGTAGCCTCTACCAGAAGGCTTACCTTCAGCATCACCTCATACAACAGTTCCGGACCAGAACTCGCGGCCTGGCAGAGCGCTCGAACAATTGCGCCTATCGGAAGTTGATTCTGGTTTAGCTGCGTGGTTACGGGTTCCGGATTCGTTTGCGTTAACTCAGGCATATTGCGTCTCGATCCTGATCAAGAAATGAATGGGCACCGATGAATAGCCAGAGGCGGGGCCGCTAGGAACTCAAATGAGAGGAGGCAAGACGACAGGCCTGTTAAGAAGGCGCTCAATGGGCTGCAAGTCAGCCCGGAAGTTTCGGCCATGAGTCTAGACTTGTAACAATTCAGTGTCAACACTTTTGAACACTCCAACACCTCAACAGATTAATGTTCGCCGCGCGTTCGCCTTTTTGGTCCATTAAGCGCTGTTAGTTGAAGTAACCGTTGAAGTTAGGTTGCGAAAGCGTTGCAAAGAAATCGCTTTACACGCTTAAGCACCGGTGCTACATTCCGCCAACCTTGCCGTAACCTATTGAGTGGCAACGGATTGTCGGATAAAAGCACAGCCGGTTGGGCTCGGCAACAAGAATTATAACCCTATATTGTGGCGAAGCATTAAGCAGCGTCTTAAAAATCGAGATGGCCATTCGATTTGGAACCTCGGGTTGGCGAGCTGTTATCGCTGATGAGTTCACATTTGCCGGGGTTCGTTCGGTCACTAGCGCTATTTGCTCTCACTTTGGCTCGCAGGATTCTAAAGGCAATCTTATGGTTGTGGGATATGACACACGTTTTCTCGGTGAGGAATTCGCGGCCGAGTGCGCTCACGTCATCTCTGCAAACGCTTTCCGGGCGCTGCTTTGCGATAGTCCGGTTCCCACTCCGGCCATTTCACATGTGATTCGCAGCAAAGGCGCCGTCTGCGGAATTAACTTCACTGCTTCGCACAATCCGCCCCAGTACAACGGAATGAAGCTCTCAACTCGCGACGGTGCTCCGGCTCTGCCGGAAATAACCCGCAGCGTTGAGGAGCTGATCGAATCAACGCAGGGGGCGACAACTGCTTCTCTTGCGAAACAAGTTAGTAAGCTCGAAACGTTCGCCGCCCGACCAGAGTATCTAAGTGACCTCGCAAAGAAGGTTGATTTCGATGTCATTGCAAAAGCAGGCGGCTCTTACGCATTCGACCCGCTGTGGGGGACCGGAAGGGGTTATCTGGACAAAGTTCTTCGCCAGCACGGATTGGAAGTAGAAACGATTCATGACTGGCGTGATGTGCTCTTCGGCGGCCGTTCTCCAGAGCCGGAGGCTGGTCATCTCTCGGAGTTGCGAGAGGTAGTCTTGTCTAAAGGTTGCGTCCTGGGACTGGCAACGGATGGCGATGCCGATCGCTTTGGAATTATCGACGGAGATGGTTCATTCATAACCCCAAATCAATTAATAGCGCTTCTCTTCGATTATTTGGTGGAGTCAAGGAAATGGAGCGGAGGTGCGGCTCGCTCGGTTGCTACTTCCCACCTGGTAGACCGCGTGGCGAAAGCTCGCAGTTTGCCGGTTTATGAAACACCTGTCGGTTTCAAATACATCGGAGAATTGATCAATGAGGACAAAATTGTCATCGGGGGTGAGGAATCGGCAGGGCTGTCGATCAAAGGTCACTATCCGGAGAAAGATGGCATCCTTGCGTGTTTGCTCGCAGCGGAGGCGGTTGCGGCGCGCGGTGCGAGCCTGACAGAACAGTTGGACGACCTGTACCAGCGCGTCGGGAAACTCGAATCGGGCAGGATTGGGGTTCGCCTGACGGCGGAACTAATGGAATCGCTTCCCGGTAAGCTGGCCCAGGATCCACCGAGATCGGCGGCCGGCGTGTGCAGGAAACGAATCGGATAGACGGTGTGAAGTTTATTCTTGCGGACGGTTCATGGCTCCTAATGCGACCTTCGGGTACGGAGCCGGTTGTTCGTATTTACGCAGAATCAGAATCAGCAAAGGACTTGGAGGTGCTGCTTGAGCAGGGTCATAAATTCCTATTGGGTTGACGAGCGGATTAAGGCGCAGCGGGTAATTCCCAGAGCATCTTCTCCTTTCGCATCTGTCAAAGAGATTTCGCTGGATATCATCGGCAGTCCGGCAGAGGTCCGCCGGCGTGGTGGGGTAATTCCCGCTTGGGTGATTTTTGGAATGATTATTCTCGCAACTTTCGCGATCTGCGTCGCGGTCACGATGCGAACGCGAACCAGGATGTCATTAGCGTCGCAGCAATATGTGCGAATGCAAAACGACGTAGAAGGTTTACGTAGCGCGAACCATTCATTGCGACTCGAGATAGAGAAATTGCGGACAGATCCGCGCACCATCGAGGCGGCGGCGCGCAGCCGTCTGCGCATGGTGCGTGCAAACGAGATTGTAATACCCGTCGAATGAGCAACTGGGGAAGCTCCTTCGCGACGGACGAGACTGGATCAATTTTTACCTGCCGGTCGCCCGCTAGTTCCCCTTCTTGAAACGCCACGTTTAGCGAGTGCCTGCCGAGCTGGCGCGGCTGTGACTGCCATCGCAGCCGCGCTCCCCTCTTTAAAGACGACCTAAAGTTGCTGTTTAGCTGCGTTGACACTGTTATGCCCGTCAACTAATATCGATTTTCCGTCAACTACTAGCAAGTCTTAAAGCCAATGCCGGAAACCAAAGAGATCAATTCTGCAATAGAAGAGGCGCGCGAGCGCTGGGATCAAGAGACACTCAAGCCGGTACTGCAGACGCATCCCGAACGCAAGCAGCATTTCGAGACCGTGTCGCTGGACAAGGTGAATCGCCTTTACACTCCGGCAGACATTGCTGACCAGGATTTCACTCGTGACGTCGCTTTCCCAGGTGAATTTCCCTACACCCGCGGCATTCATCCAACCGGTTACCGCGGCAAGCTTTGGACCATGCGTCAGTTTGCCGGGTTCAGCACACCTGAAGAGACTAACGCTCGATTCAAATACCTCCTCCAGGAAGGCCAAACCGGTCTGTCAGTAGCTTATGACTTGCCGACGTTGATGGGTTACGACGCTGATTCCCCTTTGTCTGAAGGGGAGGTTGGTAAGTGTGGCGTTGCGGTATCGTCGCTGGCTGACATGGAGGTGTTGTTCGATCAGATCCCGCTTGACCAGGTTACGGTGTCGCAAACGATTAATGCCCCAGCCTCAGTACTGCTTGCGATGTATTTGGTGATCGCGGAAAAGCAGGGTGCTGACTGGAAACAGATTTCCGGCACGCTTCAAAACGACATTCTAAAAGAATACATCGCGCAGAAAGAATGGATCTATCCCATTCGCCCGGCGATGAAGCTTGTCATAGACACCTTTGAATTCTGCACCGATCACGTACCTCGCTACAATCCGGTTTCCGTAAGTGGTTATCACATTCGTGAAGCCGGAGCGACAGCTATTCAGGAACTTGCCTTCACCTTGCGTGATGGACTCGAGTACGTGGATTGGGGCGTACGTGCAGGTTTGGAAATTGACCGTTTTGTGCCGCGCATGTCTTTCTTCTTCAATGCACACAACGATTTCTTTGAAGAGGTTGCTAAGTACCGCGCGGCTCGACGAATTTGGGCGCGCGAAATGCGCGATCGCTTTGGTTCCAGCAACGAGCGCACGCTGAGACTCCGCTTTCATACGCAAACCGCCGGCGTCTCGCTTACTGTGCAGCAACCACTCAACAATATCGTCCGCGTCGCCATTCAGGCGCTGGCCGGTGTCCTTGGCGGCACTCAAAGTTTGCACACCGACGCATACGACGAAGCGTTGGCGCTGCCGACAGATCGGGCCGCGCTTATCGCACTAAGAACGCAGCAAATTATCGCCGAGGAAACAGGAGTTGCGAACACGGTTGATCCTTTGGGTGGATCGTATTTCGTTGAGGCGTTGACCGAGAAAATGGAAGCGGGCGCCCTTGATTACTTCCGTAAGATCGACTCCATGGGCGGCATGGTCGCGGCGATTGAGAAGGGCTTTCCCCAACGGGAAATCCAGGATTCTGCGTATCAATATCAGAAAGCGGTTGAGCGCGGTGAACAGGTGATAGTCGGCGTAAATAAATATGCGATGTCGGATGAACCGGCAGAGGTGCACACTCTAGTTATCGACGAATCTGTGCGGGAGCATCAGGTTGAGCGTCTTGAACAAACACGCACCCGGCGTGATGCCGGTGCGGTTTCCAAAGCTTTGGACAAGCTAAAGCTGGCTGCGCAAAACGAACAGAACACCATGCCCGCCACAATTGAAGCCGTGCGCGCATACGCTACGCTTGGAGAGATCTGTTCCGCACTGCGCGACGTTTATGGAGTTTACGAAGAGCCCGCTTTCTAATCCTTACTGGCGACAGTTAACCTTGCGGCGCTTACTAATCACACTCTTCTCTGCTCTACTGCTGACACCTTTAGCACTGGTCAACTTCGAGGTTCACGCCCATCCCGCCGAACCGCTGTTTGTCCAGGATCGCGTTGTTATCCGGCCTCGGAAAATAGTTGTAGTGCGCAGCGGTGCGCTTGCCAGACGTTTCCCAGAGCGGCGAAAGGCGATTATCACCTACCCGGTCCTTTCCGGACTCAGCAATTCAGCGGCACTTAACCGCGTGCGTTCTGCTATTGCACTTGAAAAGATTTTCGGTTATTCGCTCGCCGACTATCGCAGCGACACCTGGCTCAGTGAGTTTGAATACAAGGTCAATTACAACCGCGACCACCTGCTCGATATCACGTTCACCCAAAGCGGCATGGCAGCGTACCCCGACGAGCACCAGAAACATTTTCTGATCAACTTGCGTGACGGCAATATTGTTAACGCTTCTGATGTATTCGAAGCAGGGCGTTTGCAGGCGCTGGCGGCGCTTGTTGACGGTGAGTTGCAACGCGAGATCAGGCAACTTACAAAAGAGAATCGGGAAAGTAACAACGACCCCGAACAACGCGAATCGATTGGCGGCGCTTACGAGAATCTGAAATTCGAGGTAGCTAACCTTAACCAGTTCTCCGTTGGTGCCACGGGCGTCACTTTCCTGTACGATGCTGGTTTTCCGCATATCATCAAGGCATTGGAACCCGAGGGGCGCTATTTCTTTACTTATTCGGCGTTGCGAGACTTTATCCGGCGCGACGGCTTACTCGCGAAATTCAGGAACTAAGTGTGAACATGAGCGAAAGAAAAATACGTGTGCTGGTGGCTAAACCCGGTCTCGATGGGCACGATCGAGGTGCAAAGGTGATCGCGCGTGCGTTACGTGACGCAGGGATGGAAGTGATATACACCGGCCTGCGACAAACGCCGGAAATGATCGCAGCGGCCGCACTTCAGGAAGACGTGGATGCCGTAGGTGTTTCAATTCTCAGCGGCGCGCACAATACGCTTTGCCCGCGCATCGTACAACTGCTTCGCGAACAGGGTATGGATGACTGTCTCGTTCTGCTTGGTGGAATAGTGCCCCAGGAAGATATTGTAAAGTTAAAGTCGCAAGGTGTGGCTGAAGTATTCGTGCCCGGGACTTCCACAGAGGACATCGTTCAATTCCTTCGAGGTAACGTGAAGCCTCGTGAGTGACCTGTCAAACGAATCCCCGCCTTCCGACTCCTCACTCGCGCCAGAACATTGCGGCATCCTACTAGACTTCACCGGCAGCACAGCGATCATTCGGCTCAACAGGCCCGCACAACGCAACTCACTCTCTGTGGCGACACTTCATAAAGTCAAAAAGATCCTTTCCAAACTACTACCGCGAACAGATCTCGAAGCCATAATTATTACCGGAACTGGCGAAGTGTTCGCTTCCGGCGCCGACATTCGTGAGCTGGCTGCGCTCGACCCTCAGTCAGCGCATCAGTTCGCCCATTTGGGTCAAAGCGTTTTTCAAACCATTGAAGATGCGAGACAACTGACGATAGCGGCAATTAACGGGTACTGCATGGGTGGCGGTATCGACTTGGCGCTTGCGTGTGACATTCGCATTGCTTCGAAGAGCGCAGTCTTTGCACACCCCGGCGCTAAGCGTGGAATCATTACAGGCTGGGGCGGAACTCAAAGGTTGCCGCGCCTGATTGGCAAATCACGAGCGTTGGAGCTTTTCACAACGGCCAAAACCATCAATAGCCAGGAAGCGCTCGAGCTCGGTCTCGTTACCAGTCTCTCCGAAAATGTCATCGACTCCGCACTTGATCTTGCCGCCGCGGCAGCGGATAGAAAAAAGGCGCCGAACCTAAGTTCGGCGCCCTGAAGTCCTCTTTTCGAAGGCAGACTAAAATTCGAATCGCACGCCCAGCTGCGCGGTGAATGGACGACCCACTGGCGGACCGAAGCCCGGACCGTAGAGTGAATCAGCCTGTAAGAAACCAGTTGGGCTAGTGGCCGGGTCAAGGCCGAAGCGGTTCGCGAACGCGAGGTTCTCGTAATTGAAGAGGTTGTAAAAGTCAACGTAGGCGCTAAGTCTCATGTTCTCGCCGAAGCGAAAGCTCTTAGTCGCGCGTAGGTCAAAATTGAAGAAGCGACCGCTTCGCTCTTCGAATTGCCCATTGCTGTTGAGTACAAACCCGCTGCGTTGGCTATTGACATTGGTCTGCCTGCAACCCAACGGGTTGAGGCCGAGCACGACTGTCGAAGGCAAAACGCCGGCGGGCCGATTACGCACGGCATTAAGTAGCGTCAGCGGGTCAACGCTCGCACAGAGGCGGTCGTTAGTTGCCAACCCGTCCCCGTCAATGTCAACGCCCGTGGTCGGCGAGTAGGGGCGCGCGCTGGACAACTGCAGAATCGGCGCCAATTGGAAACCCCATGGCAGGTCGAAGACGCCGCTCATAACGATCCGGTGGCGCTCGTCAAAGCGCGTTGGGCCAAACTCGCCCTCCCTAAACTGATTATCCGGCGTAGTCGCGATGCCGTTGCCTGTATAAGAGGCGACGGGCTGTCCACCCCACGAACGCGAATTCGCCAGGACATAGCTGCCCGAGAAGAGCGCCTTGCGGGTGCGCCATCTTAGCGTCGTGGTCCAGCTATCGAAGAGTGACCGGTTGGTTGTCCCGATCATGTTGATTTGTTCGAGACGATTAGCCGGTAGGCCTGCCGCCAGAAACGCCGTGTCAAGCAGGCGAGTGCTGGTACCCCGAGGGCATAGAGCCGGCGTGGGCGCAGCTCCAGGATAGGCCGGGTTACAAATGTGCTGAATTTGCGGGTTAATCACCTGCACGCGAGACTCGTGCAGACCGAGGGTATGCACGTAGTCGCTCGAAAGCGTGGTGCTGTCGTTGAGTTGCGTTTCGAAGCCGAGCGAGAACTTTTGGACGTAGGGCTCTGAAATGTCGGGATCGGTGATGCGCCCGAATCCACCCGTGCCCAACTGGCTGACAGAAAAGCCTGCCGGTAGGGCGGGCAGTGGGTCGCCAAGTCTGAAGCCGGGGATTTGCCCAGTTACGTTGCCCGCTCCGTCACGCTGGTTAGTAAGGTTAATAACTGTCTGATAAATCTCAGGTCCGCTCTGTGCCAGGCCGAAGATTGTTAGATTCTGGAATATCTGATCGAAGAAGATGCCGTAGCCGCCGCGGATAACGGTTCTTCCGTCTCCTTTGGGATCCCACGCGAAGCCAATTCGCGGCTGGAACTCCTTCCAATTAGGGGTCCTGCGGCTCCACTTCGACGGGTCGGCGGTGAGAGCGTTCGCCAGCGGGTGGTTAAGCTGTCGCAGTAGCAAATAAGTTCGGTTGGTGGATTGGTCGGGAAGGTTGCCGATGTTGGCGTCCCAGCGCAGACCGAGGTTCAAGGTCAGGTTTGGACGAATCTTCCAGTCGTCTTGAACGTAATATGCAAGCTGGTGGAGAGTTTGTTTGTGGCTCGCCTCGCCAGTGGCAAACTGGATGAAGTTCACCAAACCCGGCCGGTTGAATCCCCCTGCCGCCACAATGGCCGCCGGCGAATCGAAGAAACCGATGGTGTAGCCGCTCGAGCCAAAGAAGAAGTAGCCGTCCATCTTCGTGTAGATGTAGTTGGTGCCAAACTTCAGACCATGATTGCCGGTCTGCATCGTAAAGTCATTGCGAAACTGGTACTTGCGCTCGAGGGTGGCTTGCGGCGTGTTGATGTTTGGCCCAATTTCTATTCCGCCCGCCGGACATGCGGAAAAACAAAGGCGCGGGTTGGTGGTCACGCCAAGGATTTCATTCTTGAAATCCTGGAAGTGAAAAGTCATCTGGTTCAGCCGCGTCGGGCTCATGGTCCAGGTATGGTTAACGACGAAGCTATAGAGTTTGTTGGTGGTAAAGTTCCCGCCGGTTAGGTCAGTAGTCGCCGGGTTTGGCACTTGATCGTTCGGCGAATCGTTTTTCTGGAAAGCTAAACGGTAGAACATTGTCTGATTCGAAGTCAGTCGGTGATCGACCTTCGCCGTGAGTAGCGTATCGTTGTAGGGCGTCGGGATCTCCGTCACAAATTGGTTGCCGGGAATTAACGGAAGTTGCGCTGCCGCAGCTGCACTGACCGGCACATTTTGCCGCTCGCGAAATCGCTCAAGCGCGAAAAAGAAGAAGAGATCGTCACGCTTGATTGGCCCACCGATGGAACCACCGACTTCCTGGCGGCTGAAGGGAGCTTCTGTAAAGTTCGGGTTGGTTGCTTTTCTTTGTTTGTCGAAGAAGTCGAGCGCGCGCAATTTTTCATGGCGGAAGTTTGCAAAAAACGAACCGTGGAAGTCGTTCGTTCCGGACTTGCTGATCACGTTGACCACTCCGCCTACCGCTCTTCCCTGCTCCGCGGTCCAACGGTGTTGCAAAACCTGGAACTCTTGAATTGATTCGTAGGAGAAATTCTGCAGCAGGCTGCCCACAACATTGTCTTTGTTGTCGCCGCCATCTACGTTCACATCTACCTGGCGTCCATCGCCGCCGTTGAAGGCAACATTACCTACACGCGTTTTAGTCGGATCGAAATTACCTACCGGACGCGCCTCGGGCATGATTACTGACAAGGCTGCGAAGGTGCGATTGAGTAAAGGTAGATTTTGGACCTGTAACGGAGTGACTACGCCTCCCAGATCCGACCTGGTCGTTTCAATTTGTAAGAGGTCAGAACTTACGTTGACGGTCTCGGTAATCGCCCCAGGTTTGAGGTCAACATTCACCGTACGCGCGACACCAACGTTCAGCTCGATTCCGTTGATAACGGTCTTGCTGAAGTTTGCCGCTTCGACAGCTAAGTCATAACGGCCTGGCACCAATTCCGACAACGTGAAGTTACCGTCATCGTTACTCTGAGTTACGCGAGTCTGGCCAGTGCCCCTATGAGTGGCAGTGATCGTTGCACCGGTTACGGCAGCGCCGTTTTGATCCAGCACTCGGCCAGTAATATCTGCGGTTGTTACCTGAGCTAAGGCGGGAGTGACAAAACAGATCACCAGTGCGGCGACGATCAGGCAACCTCGATGAAGCACGTTGCGGTAGAATCGCATTTAACACCTCCTATAGGCCAATAAGTGTGTTGAGGAGACTAAAGAGCTTACGCTTTCCCAGGCTCGCAAATGGGATTCCGAAGTTTTTCCGAAGTTTTTAAGACTGATAACCTTTGAATCCTCAACCCTTAGGGCGTTTAGTGGCCGGCTTCTGACGGCCACGAGGTTCAAAATTCTAAATATTACCCAGGTTTTTGGATGTGTTGGACCTTGTCACAAGCATACTAAACTCGTTTGAGAAAACGGGCAATACCTTTCTGGCAATCCTGCGTCATGCGAGCCATAACGTTAACATCCACGCCTGTTTCCAACGCGTCGCTGAAGGCCATTCCGTCCGTCTGGTAGAGCAATACCTTGGTCAAAGCCACTGCCGATTTACTGACTGCTTCGAAGGCGCGGGCGTATGTTGTAACTTCCGCGTCAAATTCCTCATCCGCGAAGACGTGATTAACTAAGCCGTATGACCTGGCTTCTTCCGCACCAATCTCCGCGCCGCGCGTCAATAATTCAAAGGCACGTTTCTCAGATACATTGCGCCGGAGGATGGCCAGCACCATCGCCGGCACGAATCCAATCTTGACTTCAGGATAACCAAACCGCGCATTAGCGGATGCCAGCACGATGTCGCTGGCGCTCGCCAGTCCACAACCCCCTGCTAACGCTCGACCTTTAACCGCTGCGATCACGGGAACCCTCACCGCCCGCATCAGCATGAAGAGTTCCATCAACGACCGCGCATCAAGGACATTCTCCGCTACCGACGCTTGGGAAATCACCTCAAGAGCACTGAGATCAGCCCCTGAACAAAAATCCTGACCGGCGCCGGATATGACTATTACTCGTACCCCGTCGTTGTCGTTCGCCTGACGAAGCATCACTTTAAGATGGTTGACAACACTACTGTTCAGCGCGTTCTTCTTCTCGGGACGGTTCAGCGTTATACGCGCGATCGCGCCATCAACCTGAAATAAGACTGTGTTTGATTCGGCGGACATGTTTTAGAGTCTCGTCTTAACTATCGCTTCGCAGGAAATCCAGCAAGGCCTGATTCACTTCCTCGACTGCTTCATTTTGCACCCAGTGGCCACTGTCCGGAATGCGGAGTTCGCGGTACGGAGCATCAATATGTTTCTCTACCCCACGTACCGTCTGCGGCAGAATCGCAACATCCTGTTCGCCAAAAATAAATAAGGTTGGTACGCGAACGCGATGGTCCTCCGATGCATCCGTCGCCGCCTTCTTTTTCATTATCCGGCGAACATTTGCGCGATAGTAATTGAGGGCAGCCGTGACTGCTCCGGGTTGACGCAACGCTTCTTTATAGCTGTTGATGTCATCTTCGCTGAAGCTGTTGGGCCGTCCAACATCTTCCTTAAATACGCGTTCGAGGCGAGCAAAATCGTTTCTGCTTAGAATCCACTCGGGGAGCCTGGCAAGCTGAAACAAAAACATATACCAGCTTCGGAATAATTGGCGCACGCTCATGTTAGCCCGCCAGACCGCGGCGGGAGGCACCTGCAACACCGCGAGTTTTGAAACGCGTTCAGGATGTTTCTTAACTAAGGCCCAAGCGACACTTGCGCCCCAATCATGCCCGACTATGACGGCTTTGTCTGCGCCGAAATGTTTAATTAAGCCGACCACATCGTCGACCAACACATCAACAACGTAATCTTCAACTCGCAGCGGTTTTTCGCTCAGGTTGTAACCGCGCATGTCGGGAGCGACGACATGAAAGCTTTTGCCAAGTGCTGTCAGTTGATGTCGCCAAGAATACCAAAACTCCGGGAAGCCGTGCAGCAGCAGGACCAGGTCTGGGCCAGTGCCAGATTCCGCATAGTGCAACCTGATTCCGTTGACGTTCGCGAATCCATGTCTAATGGCCGTCATCAAGCCTGCAAACACTCGTTCAGAGTACAAGCTTTAGCTTGCTTTCCTTTCACCTCAACAACCTAAAGGTTGGACTCTAAACAGCTCGTTCAGAGTACAAGCTTTAGCTTGCTTCAATTCGTTAATGGAGGTTCAGGTCTTCGGCTTCCTGCTGTGACACTTCGATTTCCATTCTTAACAGTGCCGTTGAAAAAGTCTTGCCCTGGGCGTCCGTCATCAACGACAACGTTCCGCCGCCGCCCAGGCTCTCGTGCAACAGGAAGTTAAGTGCACCCAGATTTGGTAGCTCGAATCGCTCCACATCGCCCTTACAGATTCCTTTGAAGTGGAGTTTGACGCGCTCTGCGGTTACCTCGCGCACGAGGATGGGATAGAACCTTTCTTCCAGTGCAATAAGTCCTACATTTGCTGTGTCGCCTTTATCGCCGGAGCGAGCATGCGCAATATTTAGTAATTGGATCATCATGGGGGAAAATAATCATTTTCCATTTGTCATTTGGTTATGGAAGCTTAGTTGCGCCGTGTGGCGACTTCATTCGTTCGTGTAATTTCGTGGTATTTCGTGGATGGCTTTTAGTGGATCCACACCCACGATCCACGAATCAACACTAAGCATCACCAAAAATGACTAATGGAAAATGGCTCTTCAAAAACTTAAACATCAATCACCTCAACGACAGGGGTGATCTCTTCCTTCGGAATCAACGCCGGCCAATAGGCAACTATCTCCTCAACTTTGGGCCGACCTCCCGCAAAACCCGTTACACCAGGTGGACCGGTCAGCACGAGTGGCGCGATCTCTTTTGTAAACCTTTCGATGGCCATCCGATCGTCGCCCCGAACGCCGACACGCAATTGCACTTCAGGAATGTCGGGCGCCGGATTGCCGGCAAGCGGGCCGTGCGTCGCGTTTGCGCCGACAAACTCCGTATGAATTACATCGAACTTTAAGCCCAGGCGATCGAGTCGAGTGCGAAGTATCCTGTCAGCAGCCTGTGCTTTGTCGTAAGCATCGGGCCAGGAATAAACGAGCGTGCCGACCGCCTTGTAGCCCGCCGAATAGCTAATTGAAACTTTTAAAAACTCGGTCGCGGGACGCCCCTCGATGCCAAAGACTTTGACCCGATCGCGGCCCTCGTAATCGAGCTGAATCGTGGTGAAGTCAGCAACACAGTCGGGCGTGATGTACTCCTTAGGGTCGCCCATCTCATAGACGAGTTGCTCTTTGATCGAAGGAATGGTGACCCAGCCTCCGGTTCGCTCATGTTTCGTGACTACGAAACTGCCAGTCGGTTCTGCTTCCACAATGGGAAACCCGACGTCGGCGAGGTTAGGAATACTGCGCCACTCAAATTGGCAGTTGCCGCCCGAACATTGCGCACCACACTCAATAATGTGTCCGGCGATGGTGCCGGCCGCGAGCCGGTTCCAATCGTCATTAGACCAACCGAATTCATGAATCAGCGGCGCCAGCGTTAGTCCGGTATCCGTCGCCCGCCCGGTGATGACAACATTTGCGCCGCCATTCAGTGCGTCCACGATTGGCGCTGCCCCCAGATATACGTTCGCGCTTTGAATGCGTTCGCGGACCGTGCTCAAGGCCGCTTCGTTGTCCATGTTGCGCAATTCAATGCCACGAGCGAGTAGGTCGTCGAGCCGATCCATGATGTCGTCACCAGTGACCGTACCGATGCGAAGCTTCCCGGAAAGACCAAGTTCACGAGCGACTGCGGCCACTGCACTCGCGCATCCTGCTACGTTAACTCCTCCAGCATTCGCTGTAACGCGAATGTCTCGCTCCACGCAAGCCGGAAGGATTTGCTTCATCAGTGGCACAAAATCCTTCGCATAGCCTGCCGACGGGTCGCGCGAGCGCTGCTTTTGCATGATCGACATCGTCACTTCGGCAAGGTAGTCGAGCATCAGATAATCGATCGGCCCACCCTCCACCTGACGAACGGGTGCGTCGGGGAGGTCCCCCCAAAAACCCTGACCGGCTGCGATGCGAATCTTGTCTTTCATTTATAAAAAGAGTTCCGAGTACAACCTTCAGGTTGCTTTTTTCAGACGCGAGCAAGCTTGTACTCTAAACTGCTGGCGTTTGCCTTCATATTTTGAATCAATCAGAGTCACACCAGCGTCGCAGGCAAGACAAACTGCCCAATGTGCGGGCCGCCATAGTTCAAACTAATGCGCAACGCGAGCTCAAGCGCTGCCCGCGTGTCTTCAGGAGCAATTACTGCATCCACGAAGCCACGCGCAGCCGCATACTTCGCGTCGAGCTCTTTATCGTAGGTCTCGCGCACGGCATTCATTTCCCTTTCCAGCGCATCATCGGGTGCCTCGCCCTTGGCCTTCAGCCTCTCAAGCTGACTGCCAAACACAGCCTGCACGGCCGAGTCTCCTTCCATCACACCCATTCGTCCCGTAGGCCAACTGAAAATGAAGTCTGGATCGAATCCTTGCCCTGCCATCGCATAGTAGCCTGCGCCTGACGCGTGATTGACCGTCAGGACAATTTTGGGAACCAGGGCCGTCGCCATTGCTTCTACAAACCGAGCGCCGGCCCGGATAATTCCTGAGTGTTCAGCCTCCGGACCTACCATAAAACCGGAAACATCCTGTATGAACAGCAGCGGCGTCTGTCTTCGGTTACAAGTCTCGATGAAAAACGCAACCTTCTCGGCAGACTCGGTGTAGATGATTCCGCCAAACCGGGGTGGGCCACCACCCGGCGCGCGAATCATGCCGCGGTTGTTGGCAATCACGCCTACCTGAATACCCTCAACCCGCGCGTGACCGGTGATCATCTCTTTCGCGTAGTCCGCCTGGAATTCATCAAGATGTCCTTCATCAAGCAGGCACTCCAGCAGATGACGAGCGTTGTACGGTTGTTTGTGGTCGCCCGGGATGATGTCGTAAAGCTCAGCAGAGGGACGCGCCGCTTCGCGACTTGGCATGATGGACACTGGTGAAGCCGCTTTTAAAGGCAACTCAGAAACAAATTCGCGAATTCTCGCGATGCACTCTTCATCATTCGCCACGCGGTAGTGCGCCACGCCCGATAGCTCGTTGTGCGCCCGTGCTCCGCCCAGCGTTTCGTTGTCAATCTTCTGGCCCGTTGCACCCTTAACCAGGTTTGCGCCGCCGAGTCCCATGAATGAGGTTCCCTCGACCATGACGATCACGTCGGAAAGCGCCGGCAGATAAGCGCCCCCAGCTATACAAGGTCCCATGACAGCTGAGATTTGAGGGATCTTCAGGTAACGGCGCATGAGGGAGTTGTAATAGAAGATGCGCGAGGCGCCGTATTGACCGGGGAAGACGCCTCCCTGGTAGGGGAGATTCACACCGGCAGAATCCACCAGGTAGATAATCGGGACGTGCGAACGCATCGCGATCTCCTGGGCGCGTAGGATCTTCTTTATTGTTTCCGGCCACCATGAACCAGCCTTAACTGTCGCGTCGTTCGCAACCACAACAACTTCCCGTTCATGAACGCGTCCGACGACCGTCACTACGCCGGCACCAGGCGCCGTACCGTCGTATTGGTCGTGTGCCACGAGGAGACCAATCTCCTGAACGTAAGAGCCCTTGTCCAAAAGCAGGTCTATACGTTCTCGTGCGGTGAGCTTTCCCTGTGTATGTTGTCGCTCAATCTTTTCGGGACCACCGCCCAGGCGTAGTCTCTCCTCAAGTTGACGCCATTCGGCGGTCAACTCATGGAGACGTCTGGACGCTTGTTGAGTTGGGGGTGAGACGTCAGACTTTTTCATGATTCAGTCTGGTTACCCAGACTAGTAGACAAGCTTGGTCAGTCATTTTTGGATCAACGACAAAATACCACTTCGCAGATTCAATTTGGAAGTGCAACGCCTACTGCAGAATACTCAACCTAAAAAAACGAGCCAGTGGGTCGACAAATGCAGAACCGGGAGCGATAGCGACCGGCATTCAAGCAGCGCTACATTTTTCTTGGAGGCGGCACCCACCGGCTAATTTTCCGCAGCCACACCAGGCGTCGAATCTTCTCCACTGTGCCGGTTGAATGCCGGTCGCTATCGCTCCCGGTTCTGCATTTGGCGACCCACTCACAAAGTTCATCGCCGGCGAAACCTAACTCACCCGTCGATGCGGCCCATTCCCCGTGTTGCACTTCCAAGTTGAATTCGCATGATGAAATCAGTCGAGACAAAGGTACAAAAGACCATTATGTTTCTAAAAATGGCTCATCGCAGTAAGGCCGTCTTGAAAACGTCTGCGTTGATTCCCTGGGGAACGCCTTCGATAGCAATCACCCGCGAACCATGGAGCTCTACCGCGACTATGCTTTCGCTCGTTTGCCAGCGACGGACAGTCTCCGTAGTTGAGTCTTGCGTGTCTGATAGAAGAGTGGCATTGGGGTAACGAAGGACAGTACGTCTTAGATATGCGTCAAAGAATTCGCGTGCGTCTTCCTCTGTGTCCCACGAAGACAGGTGCGCCAGAAATAACTCACCCGTCTCCCGCTTTTCGTAAAGTGCGTAACGATCACCCGCCCAGCCCGCAGCAGCCCTTTTCGATTCAGCCGCAGACTTTAGGAATTGATCGAGAATCAGGTAGTAACCCCATTCTCCGTTGACGTCATAATCAATGCGACGCCAAGTGGAAGTTGGCGATGAGCGTTGTGCAGTGGGCGGTCTGTTACCGCGTGAACGCCCGGTCGGGGGTTTGTTGTTTACCGTTCGCTGTTTACCCGCTCCATTTAGCAAAGCGGCCAGGTCAGGCAAATCAACCGTTACCGGTCGTTCATAACTGAAGTACTTATCGGCGTGAAGAATCTGTTCACTGGACAAAGGCAAACGCGAATAGGCTTGGGAGACCAGTGGCCAGCCGCCCTTCCGATAAACTTGAGTCGCCCATTCAACTCCCTGTATGTAGGGAAAAATGAGGGTTTCCCGCAGTGCGCGTGGTGCCTGGTTAAATTGTTCTGACGCCACGCCTCCCGCAGCAATAGAACGTGCAAAGGCGAGAGCAGCCAGCGGGTTCCTGGCGATGTACAGAGTCATTGCCAGCGTCGCGTCACCCTCGATCAGCGCATGTGCCGCGAGCTCCGCGTCCGAATCGCCCTGCGGCCACTTTTCAAATCGCCGTAAGTCGAAATGCTGATCTTGTAAAGCGTGGGTGAGCTCATGCGCCATTACCGGCTTCTGAACGTCCAATTTCAACCAATCGGCCAAATGAAACGCGCGCGCTTTGGTATCGTAATAGCCTGCGACCTGCTCAGTCAGCAGCTTGATAATAAAAGGACGATAGGAAAAACCGGCCGGCGCAAGGCCAAACTTCTTCAGCGCACTCTCCGCCGCCCGTGCCTCGCCCGCAGACAACTCTTCATCCAGCTTCCTGATCAGCATTTGCTCAATGTCCGCGCGAGACTGTTCACCACTCTTAACCGGCCGCAGTATTGCCAACTGGCGAATATCACTTGTCTCTTTTAGCACCGCAGTCGTTGCGGCTACGACGGGCCCGCCACCGCTTCTGCCTGCGGTGCTTTGCGCTCTAGTAACGCCGGCCGAGCTGCCAAATAAGATGGCGAAGGCTGTTAAGGTGACGGCGGCCAAGCCGCCCAAAACGATGCTAATTGGCTTTGACATGTCTGGGTTTCGCTTCTATAGTCCGCTAAAGCTTCTCGCGCGGACCAGGGTTTTCACACATCTCTTAATAAGAGTTTGAGGGTATCACGTTCATATGACAAGTCCTGCACCTGAGCCGGTTTATGGAGAGTGGCACGAGACGCTACTGCGCGTGCGCTATTCCGAGACCGACAAGATGGGGATAGTTTATTACGCGAATTACCTGGTGTGGTTTGAAATTGGCCGGGCCGAGTTTTGTCGTGCGCGGGGTTTCTCGTATCGCGACATGGAAGAGGACGACGACTCCTTCCTGGTGGTCGCGGAAAGCTATTGCCGTTATAAAGCGCCCGCTTATTACGACGACGAGCTTTTAATCCGCACACACATCACCGAACTACGCCGCCGCTCGCTTCGCTTTGGTTATGAGGTCGTTCGAGTTTCAGATGACCATGTAATTGCGGAAGGTGAGACTGGCCACGTGGTTACGGATTCCAGCGGTAGAGTTCGCTCATTTCCTGAAGGGTACGCTCAGCGCCTGCTGGCTCCACCTATTCTGAAGCCCCACACCACTGGGGAGGTTGTGCCTGACAGCGAGGGGCCCGACTAAGCAGTGGGCAGTGGGCAGTGGGCAGTGGGCGGTCGGCAGTGGGCGGTGTGCAGTGGGCCGAAAATGTTTTTCGGCTCTACAAGTAAATCCCGCATCAAGTTTCGTTAACTAACATTCACCCTCATAACCGAGAGAACTTCTCTCCATTTCCAAAGGAGTAATTATGAAGGTGAGAAACTATCAGGATCTAATTGTGTGGCAGAAAGCAATGGAGTTAGTGGAAGAGGTGTATCGTTTTTCAAAACCCTTTCCAAGAGATGAAATCTTTGGGCTTACAAGTCAGTTAAGACGGGCGGCTGTTTCTATTCCCTCTAATATTGCCGAAGGGCAAGGAAGACGGTCGACTGCCGATTTCCTTCGCCATTTGTCGATAGCATATGGTTCACTTCGCGAGGTTGAAACGCAGGTTTTAATTTCAACCCGACTTGAGTATCAATCGCCAACTAACACGAATAACTTGGTGGAGCGAACCGATGAAAATAGGAAGGTTGCTGAACGGCTTAATGAGCTCACTAAGGCGATAAAGCACGTTGACGGCGAATAAGGGTCTCAGTTGCTGCAGCCCGCCCTGCACACTGCCCACTGCACACCGCCCACTGCCCACTGCACACCGCCCACTGCCCACCGCCCACTGCCCACTCACTCTCAATTAATCATGTGCGAGATTCAGCCGCACGATGTCGCGTGCTCGGCCTGATTTTTCGTCAATGTCCATAACCACCGCACAGATTCTGACTTCGCCAGTGGAGTGTTCGGCTCTACGCCCGAGAGCGGACGTGAAACGCGTAATCACGTCCTCTTTCTTCATGCCAATCACCCCAGAATAGCTCCCGGTCATCCCAACATCAGAAAGGTATGCCGTTCCCGAGGGCAGGATTCGTTCATCAGCCGTCTGCACATGAGTGTGCGTGCCAACGACTGCCGACACGCGCCCATCGAGATACCAGCCCATGGCTACTTTCTCAGACGTCGCCTCGGCGTGCATGTCCACGATTTTTACTTTCGTTTCGGCAGGCAACGACTCCAATACGCGATCGACCGTCCTAAACGGGTCGTCCGAGGGCGGCATGAAAACCCGTCCCATCAAGTTCAGGACGGCAACCGAAACATTTCCTATCATTCCACTCCAAAAGCCATTGCCAGGAGTACCCGGCGGATAGTTGGCGGGTCGAATCAGCCTCGGCTGTTTGGCGATATAGGGAATGGCTTCTTTCTTGTCGAAGATGTGGTTGCCGGAGCTCATCACGTCAATGCCTGACTCAAACAGTTGCTCGCACAAAGAAGGTGTCACCGAGAACCCGCCAGCCAGGTTCTCAGCATTCATCATGGCGAAATCGATGTCGTGTTGCTCGCGGAGGTCCTGGATGCGCTCCAACACGGCCAGCCTCCCCGGCTTCGCAACCACATCGCCAATCATCAGAACCTTCATATATGAGATGAATCGTGAATGGTAAATCTTTGAACAACTGGAAAGGACACAAACAAAAAGCCGTAAATAGAAACTCGTCAATCGCGAATAGCCTTCAACTACTATTTACGATTCACGATTTACTATTTACGGCATTTCGCTGGCAGGAGGGAAATCCGCGTAGGTCGTTCCGAAGCCGTAATTGAACCTGCATGACAGGTGGGTGACTTTGGTAGCTGCAGCCTCTGGCAATTCTTAACGCTGAAGAATTGCACTGGCATGCAGCATTAGTCTCCCAGTTCAACGGCGTTGGCTCAATCATCGTAACTCGGTGACGGGCCTCGCAGACTGTTTCCCTCCGCCGCGGGGGATACTAGCATAAGAGAAGATGGAAAAGTAAATTGAGGGTTTCCGGCAGGGTTGTTTCGTGTCGGGGCCTTTTCCGATATCGTTCACAAAGACAATCCACCAAATCACGCGAAAACACATCAAGCGTTCTTCGTGCAGTTTCGTGTGTTTCGCGGACCCTCTGCTTTTAACTGCGCTTGGGGGTAGAAACATAAAGGGCACGCGACGGCGTGCCCTTTCGTTCGCTGTGTGGTGGTAAAGGCTTACCCCAGCGAGATTCTTTCCGGGCCGCCTTTTTCCTGTTCGATATTGCTTCGCACCTTCAAAAGTCGATCCAGCATTTCGGCGCACTCCGCGCTCCTGGTCGCAAGCTGCGCGTCCGCCTGCTCGTGTGTTTGCTTAAGCCGGTGGAGTTCGTCGGCTATGTGAAGGGCCGCCAAAATGGCCACTTTTAGCGAATCTACCGTCAACGTGCCTGAAGATATTTCGCGCATCCGGCCGTCTACGAAATCCGCCAAACGCATAAGATATTCAGAGTCGCCATCGGACCGAATATTGTAGGTTTGGTTGTAAATCTCAACTCTGATGGTGGGGGCTGCGGTTGTGGTGGTTTCCATACTGCTCTTTCCCAGCATTTGCCCGAGTCCGCTAGTCATCTAAGCTCCTCCGCCATTTCCGGATCAAGCGCGGCGACTGCATCAAGCATCGCTTCGACTTTCGAGCGAATGATATCGCGCTCGGCGAGAAGTGCCTCAACTTGTTTTTCCAAACGCAGTTGCTCGTTGGGGAGGTTGACTCCACGACTGCGCCTGACGAGTGAAAGCTCTTTTTCCAGACTCTCCTTCTCCTGGCGAAGAGTCTTGGTAAGTTCAATCGTGCGATAGATCTTGTCTTCTAAGTGTGAGAACTTTTCGAGTCCAGATAGTCCGACCATCGACCTCTTCTTTCTCCAACCTCGTCACTATCTCAAGCTGTCGCGATTATGCGACTTCGCGTCTGCAAGCGCAAGACTGATCGACCGCCTGAGTAGATTTATTTTCTAATGCAACTCCGCTGAAAACTTTTCCACGAGTGAATCTATCAATTCGCGTTGTCGCTCTTCAACCTCCTCATCGCGCAGGGTGCGTTCATCCGAGCGATACTCTATCCGCAAAGTAACTGAACGCTTACCTTCGGGTATGCTCTTTCCTTCATAAGTTCCGACCAGCATTACGCTGCGAAATTCACTTCCGCGATTTGCATAAACCGCTTGAACCAGTTCTTCAAAATCCAGATCTCGATTCACCAGCAGTGTCACATCACGAACCACTGAAGGATAACGCGGCAGCGGCTGGTAAAGAATAGCGCGACTTTCGGACTCTAATAGCTCCGTCAGGTCAAGTTCGGCGACCCATACCGCCTGGCGAAACTTAAACGAAGAAGCAATTGATTCTGAGAGTCTGCCAATGCCTCCGATCACTCTTCCGCTCTGAAGCGAAATATCTCCCGCTTGTCCCAAACGCAAGTGCTTAACGTTGGCTTTAGCGAAGTGCAGCGTAGCGAGCTTCATCGCATCGACGGCCGCTTCGAGCGCACCTTTTAGATCGTAAAAATTAATCTCCCCCGACACTGCAGCGCGTCCTTCTTCCACCGCGCCCCCAGTAGCCAATAAGGCAAGAGCATCCCGCTCGATCGGGAGTTCACCGGCGGTGGAATTTGCAAAAACACGCCCAATTTCAAACAAACGGACATCCCTGGTGCCGTGATTGAGGTTATTGCGCAGAGACTCGAGCAACCCGGGTAACAGGCTGGGGCGCATCCGCGTGGCTTCTTCAATGATGGGATTTTCAAGAGACACCAATCCGCCGGAGCCTGCAGAACACGCGAGAGCCGGCAGCAACTCAAACTGGTCATCATGGTCAGCGTTAATGAAACTGAAGTTGATTGCTTCGTCGAAACCGAGCCCGGCAAGAACGCGCCGCAACGAGCGGCGCTTCATCTCGGTAGGCTGATACTCGCCAGAGATATTTGAGGGCGGCAACTCTGAAGCAATCTTGTCATAACCCGTATGACGTGCGACTTCCTCGACGAGGTCCTCTTCAAGGCTCACGTCAACTCGCCAACTGGGGACCGTAAAAGTGATTCCCTGCTCTGCCTGATCCTTGTGCGCGAATCCCAGCCCGGCAAGAATGCGCCGCATCTCTTCCGTTTCAACTTGCAACGAGGTCAGGCTTTCAACGCGGTGCAGATGAAATTCGACTGATTGCGGAAGCAAAGGCTGCGGATAGACGTCTATTGCGTCATCGGTGGCCGTCCCGCCCGCGACCTCGCAAATAAGCTCAACACATCTAGCTTGCGCTTGCAGAACATTCTCGCAATCTGCGCCACGCTCAAATCGACGTGAAGCTTCGGTGTCCATTCCCAACTTTCGAGCAGTGCGGCGTACAGAATCCGGATTGAAGTAAGCGCTTTCAATCAACACGTCTGTGGTAGCAGTTGAGATCTCCGAATCCAGCCCGCCCATCACTCCGGCCAACGCTACCGGTTCTTTCGCGTCTGCGATGACCAGCATTTCAGCATCCAGTTGGCGGTCAACGCCATCAAGCGTCTTCAGTCGCTCTCCGGACTTCGCTCGTCTGACGATGATCCGCCGTTCGTTGAGTTTTGCCAGATCAAAGGCATGTAGTGGTTGACCTAACTCATGCAGGACGTAGTTGGTGATATCCGCGACGTTGTTGATCGGCCTCTGTCCGATTTCACCCAGTCGCTTCTGCAGCCACTCGGGAGAGGGAGCGATTTTGACACCGCTTACAACTCTGGCGGCGTAGCGCGGGCACAGATCGGTATCCTCGATCTCAACGGCTGCGAAATCGATGGCTTTCCCCGCAGTATTTACGACTTTGAACTCCGCCCTTCGGACTTTGGACTTCTCAATTACGGCCACTTCCCGGGCAATTCCTATATGTGACAAGCAGTCCGGCCTGTTTGAAGGCACTTCGACATCCAGCACGGAATCCCGGTCCTTCTCCTCAACCGCATCTATCGCAAGCCCAACCATGGTCAGACGCTCGCGCAACTCCAGGGGAGTAAGCGACGTGGCGGTGAGCTCGCGCAACCAGTTGTAACTTATAAGCATAAGTGCCGGTGAATAGTGAAAAGTTCAGAGGCGGGCGCTACCCGCCTCGACGAGGGCAATGCCCTCGTCTAAACATCTGTGCTCGCTAATCAAACTGCGCCAGGAAACGGATGTCGTTTTCGAAGAGTAGGCGGATGTCGTCGAGGCTGTACATCAAGCTGCACATGCGATCGATTCCGAGACCAAACGCGAACCCGGAATAGATAGCCGGGTCCACTCCTACTGCTTTGAGCACATTCGGATGCACCATTCCCGACCCACCCAGTTCAATCCAGCCGGAGTGTTTGCAGATTCGGCAGCCCTCGCCGCCACACTTGAAGCAACTGAAATCAAATTCAGCGCTGGGTTCGGTGAACGGGAAGAACGACGGACGAAAACGTGTTTTCGTGTTTGGGCCAAACATGCGTTTAAGAAACTCAGCTACCGTGCCTTTTAAATGAGCCATGCTGATTCCGCGGTCTACACACAGACCTTCCACTTGAAAAAACATCGGGTTATGCGTCGGGTCCGGTGTGTCGCGGCGAAAAACACGCCCGGGCGCGATCATGCGTACGGGCGCCCCGCGGCGTTGCATCGCATGAATCTGAACTGTGGAGGTTTGCGAACGAAGCGCAAAACGTTCGGTGGTGTAGAACGTGTCTTGGGAAGCGCGCGCCGGATGATTGTCGGGAATGTTCAGGGCATCGAAATTGTAGAAGTCGGTTTCGATTTCGCGGTCGTCTTCAATTGCGTAGCCCATGGCGACAAATATGTCCTCGATGCGCTCGCGCAACATCGTGATGGGATGAAGATGACCGCGTCGCGGACGCCTCCCGGGCAGGGTGACATCGATTCGGTCGCGTTCGGTTCGGCCGGCTTCGACCTGTGCTTTAAGAAACTCTTCGGCCTGATCAATCTTGCCCGTTATTCCTGCTTCGATTTGCTGTACCAGTTGACCAAATCCAGCACGTTCATCGGCTGCGACTCGCCCGATCGTCTTCTTGCTATCTGACAGAGCGCTTTTCTTACCTAAATGGCGCGTCCGCAGCGCCCCGAGCGCGCGCTGTTCATTTTCTGCTTCTTCCAGTCCCAGCAGGCGGCCAGAGTTCTCCGCTATGCGCGCAAAGCGTTCGAACTCTTGCTCGAACGCTTTGCGGGCAGCTTCAACTAGCGCGTGGGGATCGTTCTGGTTTCGGCTTTCAGTCATCCCTATATCGAGCGACGGGCAATGCCCGCCTCTAAACAATGTACGGAAGTCATCAGGCTGCGGCTTTTTGGCCTTTATTATCGAGCGCGTTCTTGGCCTGCGTCGCCACTTCGGTGAATGCTGCCGGCTGATTCACCGCCAGGTCGGCCAGAACCTTGCGGTCAAACTCCAGACCCGCCAGCTTAAGTCCGTGCATTAATTGCGAGTAGTTGATTCCGTTCAGACGCGCAGCGGCGCCAATGCGCACAATCCATAGACTCCGGAAATCGCGCTTCTTTAGTTTACGGCCGGTGTAAGCGAAGTTTAGACCACGCTCGACCGATTCCTTTGCTGAACGATAAAGCTTTGATTTGGTGCCGCGATAACCCTTCGCGAGTTTCAATATCTTCTTGCGCCGTTCGAGACGCTTGTTTCCACGTTTTGCTCTAGGCATGGCTCAATCCTCCTTAACGATGAACGCCGGAATCAAAGTCGTGAAACTGAAAACAGATCTGTCTTCGTTCATCCGTCGGCCTTCATCCTTCATAATTGCTCTCAATTCCGTCCGTACGGCAACATCGACTCCACACGTTCCTGGTCAGATTTGGAAACCAGCCCGTCTATGTCCAGCAACCGCTTCCGCTTATTTGTTTTTTTAGTCAGGATGTGACGCGCATGTGAATGACCGCGTTTGATCTTTCCGGTCGCGGTCAGGCGAAAGCGCTTCGCCGCACCCTTGTGTGTTTTCAGTTTAGGCATAACTTCTCCGTTTTTCTTTAATATTCCATTTGAAATCTCAAATCTCAAATTTCAAATGTTCTTACTGCTTCCTCGCTTCGGGCGCCGGAGCCGGTTCGCTCTTGGCGCCACCGCCGCTCTTATGTCGCTTCGGGCCAACGATAATGAACATCTGGTTCCCTTCCATGCGTGGCCGCGCCTCGACTTCGCCGACTTCCGCCAGGTCCCGCTCCAGCCTTTCCAAAATGCGCGCGCCGAGTTCGCGGTGCGTCATCTCACGTCCGCGAAACCAGATAGTGGCCTTGACCTTGTCCCCTTCTTCCAGCCACTCACGCGCATGTTTCATGCGGTAGTCGTAATCGTGGTCGTCGGTCCCCGGTCGAAACTTGACTTCCTTGACCGTGATGGTGACCTGTTTCTTTTTCGCCTCGTTGGCCTTCTTCTTCGCTTCGTACTGGAACTTACCGAAGTCGATGATGCGACAGACCGGGGGATCTGCAGTTGCGGCCACCTCAACCAGGTCGAGTCCTTTTTCTCTGGCAGCGCGAATAGCGTCTCGAATGTCCATCACGCCAAGTTGTTCACCTTCATCGCCGATAACGCGTACTTCCGGCACCCGAATCCGTTCGTTAATGCGGGCGATCGGCATGCGCCGGTTGTCCGGGCGCGGGCCGCGACCTCGAAAACCTGTAGCTATTGGGACACCTCCTCGGATATGAGTCCGGAGTTTAAAGTCTGGGGTCTGGAGTCAAAAACCTAAAGACTCCAGACTCCGGACTCAAGACTCCAGACTATTTGTTAAGGCTCGCTTTTCGATAAGGCCGCGCGCCATCTTCTTAAATTCTTCGAGGGACATCACGCCGATGTCACCTTTTACTCTTTCTCGAACTGCGACACTTCCCTGCTCCATTTCGCGGTCACCCAAAACCAGCATGAACGGTACCTTCTGCATCTGGGCATCGCGAATCTTGGCACCAATCTTTTCACTACGAAGATTAGCCTCAACCCTAAGACCGGCGGCGCGCAACTCTGAAGCGACCTTTTCGGCGTATTCGTTTATGCGATCAGTAATCGGAAGAACCGCAGCCTGCACCGGCGCCAACCAAAGTGGAAACGCACCCGCATAATGTTCAATCAAGACTCCGAAGAAGCGCTCCATCGAACCGAATAGCGCTCGATGAATCATAAGTGGACGATGCGGCTTATTGTCTTCACCCGTGTACTCGAGCTGAAAACGTTCCGGAAGATTGAAATCAAACTGGATCGTCGTAAGCTGCCATAAGCGGCCAATCGCGTCCTCGACTTTAATGTCGATCTTGGGGCCATAGAAGGCGGCTTCGTCTTCCATGCGTTCATATTCCAGGCCCTGTTGCCGCAACGCATCCACCAACGCACTCTCTCCGCGATTCCAATCCTCATCAGAGCCGAGATAACGCTTGGTCGTATCTTTGCCCCTGACTGACAATTCAATTTTGTATTTCTCGAAGCCGAACGTTCTTAGTAAGTCAAAGGCAAACTGGATACAGTCGATAATCTCGCTGCGAACAGTCTCTGGCGTGCAGAAAATATGAGCATCGTCCTGAGTAAATCCGCGCACACGCATGAGCCCATGTAACGTGCCGGAAAGTTCCGCGCGGTAACAGGTTCCCAATTCACCGTAACGTAGCGGCAAGTCCCGATATGAATGCTGGGCCGCACGAAAGATGCCGATATGAAAAGGGCAGTTCATCGGCTTGATGCGAAATTGCGTCTCCTCCAACTCGGTTGGGGAAAACATCACGTCACCATAATTCTCTTCGTGACCGCTCTGCTGCCACAATTCCCGCTTGGCGATGTGGGGCGTGAAAACTAAACCGTAGCCTCGCTGCAGCAACTGGTCGCGCAGATAGTCTTCCATCTCCTTGCGAATAGCGCCGCCCTTTGGGTGCCACAAGACCAGGCCCTGGCCATACTGATCCTGTATGGAAAAGAGATCGAGGTCTTTACCCAACCGCCGATGGTCGCGCTTCTCGGCTTCTTCGCGCTGCTTCAGCCACGCATCCAGCTCTTCCTGTGAAAAGTATGCGGTGCCATAGATGCGCTGCATCTGTGGCAGTGCGGCATCACCTTTCCAATATGCACCGGCAAGTGAAAGTAGTTTAAAGGCGCGCAGCTTGTTGGTATTGGGAACGTGCGGCCCCAAACAAAAATCAATAAACGGAGAACTGTCGATGTAATAAACGCTGACAGTCTCGCCTGCCTTTTCCTCAATCAGCTCACACTTCAACGGCTCATCGCGCTCCTGGAAAATGCGCAAAGCGTCGGCTTTAGTAATCTCCTCGCGCCGGTAAGCGAGGTTGCGGCTGGCAATCTGCCGCATCTTCTTCTCAATGAGCGGCAGGTCCGCATCCGTCAGTACACGCGGGGCAATTACATCGTAGAAAAATCCGTAACGCGGATCGTCTAACAGGGCCGGGCCAATGCCCAATTTCGTGCCGGGAAATAGATCCAGGACGGCTGCCGCGAGCAAGTGCGCCGTGGAATGTCGCAACACGTCGAGCCCTTCGAGCGTTTGCGGCAGCACCGGCTCAATCTTCAAAGGCGTCCCGTTTTGTTCCCCGTCCAGCGTGAACGCGAGGTCAACCTCACGGCCGTTGACGCGCGCCGCCAAAGCCTGCTTCGCCGCTTCGCGGTCAAGCTTCTTGAGGGCTTCGCCCACGGTGACCGGGGCGGCTAACTGTGCCGCCTGGCCGTCGTTGAGTTGTACGTTAACTTCGCTCATCTCTGGTGAAGGGTGCGCAATTGGTGAATGGACGTTACCTCGACGGTCTTCAGACATTCTGAAGCCGCACCCGGCCCGCTCGGACGGGAATATCGAACGTAGCCGCAACAATCTCGGCTGCCGCTCCTACCATTTGCGATTTACCATTTACTATTTACTGCTCTTGATCGGTTCTGATAGGAGCGCCTTCGTAGCGTGCCACCCCGGGAGGCGGCAATCAAAAGGTAAAGAATCGTGTGTATGTTCGATTCATACGAAGGACTTCCGGAGCTTCCATCAAAAATTAGAACTGCCAAGTTTCGAGGCTTGGACCGCTCTGCTATTTCTGAACCAAATTACGCCCGGATTCTAACAATCCCTTTAATGATTCGCAAGAACCCTGGGAGCGCGGGCGTCCCGCCCGCAATGAGCGCCACAGCGCGAACGATTACTTCAATTGCCCTTCAGTTGGTTATCCAAGCGCAACGCAATACTGGGAGCGCGGGCGTCCCGCCCGCAATGAGCGCCGCAGGCGCGAACGATTACTTCAATTGCCCTTCAGTTGGTTATCCAAGCGCAACGCAATACTGGGAGCGCGGGCGTCCCGCCCGCAATGAGCGCCGCAGGCGCGAACAATCCGGCTCCGTTGCCCTTCGGACGGTTGTCAGACTCGACGCTAATACTGGGAGCGCGGGCGTCCCGCCCGCAATGAGCGCCGCAGGCGCGAACAATCCGGGTCCGTTGCCCTTCGGACGGTTGTCAGACTCGACGCTAATACTGGGAGCGCGGGCGTCCCGCCCGCAATGAGCGGCGCAGGCGCGAACAAGATTTCTTGCATTTGCTCGGATCCCTCTTATACGAACCCCTCCCTCCATAAATCTTCGGCGTACGTTTAGCATCATCCAAAAGGATAGCTAACATGAGACTTGCAGAAGACCCCCATCAAGACCAACTTCGAAGAGCAGGATGGCATAGTCGCGGCTACCTGCCGCACTTTGACGGAGCCACCCGTTCGCAATCCATCACTCTCCATCTTGCCGATTCAATTCCCAAGAAGGTCATAGAACGCTGGAAAAGGGAGTTAAGTGGTTTGTCATCGGAGCAGGAAAGAATCATCCTGCAGCGGAGAATCGAGAAGTACCTGGATCAGGGGTACGGTGAGGCGCTGCTAAAGGATGCAAGAATAGCCAAGATGGTTCAAGACTCCCTACTCAACTTCAATGAGAAGAGATACCACCTCAGCGCGTGGGTGGTTATGCCAAACCACATTCACTCGCTAATGACTCGCTTTGAAGATTTCGAGCTGGATGAAATTTTGCACTCTCTGAAGTCCTACACAGCACATGAAGCCAATCGAATTCTCAATCGTTCGGGAAAGTTTTGGATGGAAGAATATTTCGATCGCTACACCCGAAATGAGAAACACTTTTGGAAAACGGTTAGGTACATTGAAAATAATCCTGTGAAGGCAAGGTTGTGCGCTCGGCCCGAAGACTGGCCTTTCAGCAGCGGCTATTTCAGAAAACTTGAGTGAGTTGCGAGACTTAGTTCGCGCCTGCGGCGCTCATTGCGGGCGGGACGCCCGCGCTCCCAGTATTAGCGTCGAGTCTGACAACCGTCCGAAGGGCAACGGACCCGGATTGTTCGCGCTTCGCGCTCATTGCGGGCGGGACGCCCGCGCTCCCAGTATTAGCGTTGCGCTTGATCCCAATCGGGAGGGCAGTGAAAGTAAGTTTTCGCGCTTCGCGCTCATTGCGGGCGGGACGCCCGCGCTCCCAGTATTAGCGTTGCGCTTGATCCCAATCGGGAGGGCAGTGAAAGTAAGTTTTCGCGCTTCGCGCTCATTGCGGGCGGGACGCCCGCGCTCCCAGTGTTAGCGTTGCGCTTGCTCCCAATCGGGAGGGCAGTGAAAGTAAGTTTTCGCGATTCGCGCTCATTGCGGGCGAGACGCCCGCTCCCAGTATTAGAGTTGACTCTTGATTGGTGAAGTTCAGGGCAGCGATTGTTAAATATTAATTCAGTGATGCAACGCGACGCCTCGAGTTTGATAGCCTGGCTAGACCTTCTTGACTTGCAGCTTGACTGAGTCGCCGTGGCCTCGCGTGAGGACGGGGTATGACTGGGTGGTAACGAGATCATTAGTCTCAACTTCGCCGGAGCCGGAAACGTCTACATGAGCGCGCACCGAGTAGGATCGACTCGGGTCAACTGCGTCTTCGGGAATTTCAATCTCAAAACGCAATGCAGCCCCCGGCTGAAGTCGAACACGAGATAGACGCTTCTCACCAACGACCACAGACGGCGCGTCCGCGCGTGAGACGTCTTCCACCTGGACGATCAGGTCGGCCTTTTCGGCAGGTAGTTCCGCCGGCAGGATTACTTCGCCACTCACTTTCTGTGTCACGGTCTTATGTTACTCCTGACTTCTTATCGAGGCGAGCCAGCAGCTCGGCCATTGCCTGCGTGATCGGCAACCCGCTGCGTTCTTCCACGAAGCGAAATTCGCCCGCAGGATTTATTTCCAAAAAGACGTCTTCATCTTCTGTCCGGCGCAGGTCAATCGCTCCGTAAACGAGTCCCAAACGCTTCATGAGCGCACGAATCGATTTCGTTGTCTTGGCGGAGATTGAACTGGGAGTGAAAGAAGCGCCCTCCAGATCCATACGATAGTCGACCTGGTAACCCGCAGGCGCGGGTTTAATTGCAGCCACAAACATCTTGTCCCCCACCACTGTCACACGCAGATCAGCCGAGGCGGGAACATACTCCTGAAAAATAACCGGAGCCAGGCTGACCCGGTCCAACATCTCCAATTCTTCCGGACGCATTATTCGGGTCTCGCGCCAACACTGCTCCGTGGCCAGAAAGGTTTTGTAGATCGTGCGGTTAGTTCCGAGTTCGTTAATGAACTCGCGTGCTACCCCCGGGTCGTTGGTGATAACGGTTCGTGGAATTGGCAGGCCAACAGTTCTGGCCACCGCCAATTGGTACGACTTGTGATGAGCCAACTCATCAAGGTGAGGCGGGTTAACCCATTGCAGATCCAGAGCTGCCCAAAGTCCCGCGACCGCTTCATGACACTCGGTATAAGCGAACGAAGCAGCATCCGGCGCAAGGCCAGCCTGTAGGGTGAACGGTTGTGGCCGGCGCCACCAGGCAACGCGGCAGTCGCCCAAATCGGTCTCGCGCCCATCTGCGCGATACTTAAAAAAGCGGCTGCCATTATGAAACGCCTGGGTCAGCGAGGCGCTGCTGGGAAAGCGGGCGGTATCGACCACGACCGCCGGGTGCCCGATTCTATTCAAAACTTCGAGCACGCCAGCAGCATGGTCGTCAGTAGGATGTGAAACTATCAGTATCACTCCGTCTTAGCCTCCGCCACCACCGGATTGGTAGGAATCAAGCGCGGACGCCATCGCGTCTGCGGTTTCCTGCAGCCGGTTAGCGTCGGCATTTGCCTGCGCAGCTCTGGCGTGAGCTTCTGCCAAGGCTGCCTGAAGGTCCAGCATCTGTTGTTGCAGACCAGCCATTGCCCCGGCCCCGCCCATTCCTCCCTGTAAGGGGGCATGATGGGGCGTGGCAATGTTAAAGGGTTGCAGAATTCCAGGCTGGCTGGTAATTGCCGGGTTGGTGATGATTTCCGGTCGGAGCACGCCGATTGGATCAGTATGCTTTATCGGGTCACCAATGTGCTTGAGCGGATCTCTCCAAATCTTAAGAGGATCATCACGAAGCTTCTTGAAGCGGTTGTCGTCAATGATCTTCTTGAATGGGGGCGGTTCAAGCCACGGCAACTTGATTGTGCCGCAACCGGGGTACATCTGTTTCACCGCGGCAATGTCGCCGGCCGAGAGTCCGTTGCGTTGGCCAATCACAGCTGCCGGATTTGTGGGAGTGATCGTTTCCAGGCCATTCTTGGAAAAAGCTGTGCGTGGGTAATGCATGATTGAGCCGTAGTCGTAGGCCCCGAGATCGTCGCCATCGGTGATGTGCTGATTGAATTGTGCAGACATTCCGGACTGGATGTTTGCCCAATTGATGGTTACGAACAGGTCTCGATCCTGGCGGCTCTGCTCGTGCCAGAGACCGACCGCGTGACCAATTTCGTGAATCGTATTTCCGGTGGAGCAGCCGGAACCGAGGCTAATGAGCTGCTGCCCACCCTGCATGCCAACCATCGACCAACAACCACCCGCATCGGTAAATCGAATATAGTTCGGATGCGACGCTGCATTCGCAGCAGTTCTCAAAGGAAAGCGAAACGCGGTCTTGGATTCCCAATGCGCGATCGCATCGGTGACGCGGTTCTTATTGGGCAGAGCCGGGTCGATCTCGTATGGAACGCGACAGCTTGGCCAACGGAAGCTGCTGCCGGTTATCCCTACGCCAAACGCTATCTCGGGATCGCTGGCGACGGCTTCGCGGGCGGCCTCCGTCTTTTCTTTGACCTCTTCAATCGTGCCGAGGGCGATGTCGCCTTCGAACATCGCCATGCCTTCCATCTCATAATAGGTAACGGATTTCTTGTCGAAAGTTGCGCCGGAGATGACGGCGACTCCCATTACAGGGCTACCCCTAAACTCCGTATTGTCGTCAGCTACGTAGTCATCCTGGGGTGTATTACGTCTTGTTGCCATGAGTGAGTCCTCCTCGCTGCTAGTTTTTGAGTCTCAAACTAGCCAGGGTTTTGGCCAGGTAGGGCTGATGAGAGTGGGCGGACCCGCCTAACACCAAAGCAGTAAGGGATTACCTGGCGTTATTTAGGCTGAATGCGCGAGTTTGCAAGGAATGCGCAGGCTCGTGAGAATTCAGCAGAGTTTACGGGCCGGACAATATTCCTCTTGGCAGCGAAAGTCAATGGTCCGAATTGCCTCATGTAAAACCCACTCCAAATGGGTATCGTTGCCTCATTTAAAAACCCACTCCAAATAAGAGGCAGTTTACCTTCGATGTTTGCGGGAAACATTGGAGGTGGAGGATGAGGTTAAAGATGAAGGCGAGGCAGGAAGTTACCGCAGTCACGGCAGGCCAGTACCGCGGGGCGAGCAAGAAGGAAAAGCGCGTGCTGCTGGATCAGTTCGTGAGCACCACGGGATACAGTCGCTGGTACGCGCGCTTCGTGTTGCGGCATGAAGGCCGGCGCGTCCAAGCAGACCAGCAGACGATCGTGCTGGCGGTCAGGAGCAGGAGTGGACGCAGAGTCAGGAAGCGACCGCGGCTCTACGATGAGAAAGTGCTGACGGCGCTGCTCAAGCTGTGGCGGATAATGGATTACATTTGTGGTAAGCGATTGAAGCCCATGCTGCCCGAGTTGGTAACCGTACTCGAGCGGCACAATGAGTTCCGGTGCGATCGCGAGACCAGGGCGAAGCTGCTCCGCATCAGTGCTGCGACCATTGATCGCATGTTGAAACCAGAACGGCGCAAACACGAGTTGCGCGGTCGTTCAGGGACCAAGCCGGGGACGTTGCTGAAAAAGCAAATACCGATTCGTACCTTCGCCGAATGGGATGACCAGCGACCAGGCTTTGTTGAAATTGATTTGGTGGGCCATGATGGCGGGACAGCCGCCGGAGATTACTGCCAGACCCTGGATCTAACAGACGTAGCCACGACCTGGACCGAAACCGAAGCGGTGCCTAACAAAGCGCAGACCTGGGTCTTCGAAGCCTTGAAAAACCTGAGGAAAAACCTGCCTTTTCCGTTGCTGGGGATTGATAGTGACAATGGCTCGGAGTTCATTAACAAGCATCTGGCAGCCTATTGTAAGTTAGAGAAGCTGAGCTTCACTCGCGCTCGGCCTTATCGCAAGAATGATAACTGCTTTGTAGAACAGAAGAACTACTCGGTGGTGCGGCGGGCGGTCGGTTACCAGCGTTATGACACTCCAGTACAGTTGCATCTGCTCAATGAGATCTATGCCACGCTCAGGCTCTACACTAACTTCTTCCAACCGACGATGAAGTTGCAGTTCAAGCAGAGAGTGGGAAGCAAAGTAACTAAGCGTTATGACCGGGCTCAAACCCCTTACCAGCGAGTGCTAACTTCGCCTCATATTGCCAAAGCAAAGAAGGAACTGCTGCGCGTCAAATATGAAACCCTGAACCCGGCCGCCTTGAAGCGAAAGATCACTCGTTTGCAAGAACGGTTATTGAAAACAGCCGGCAGCGCGAAACGCGTGCGCGTTCACCCACGGCAGTGCAACAATCATCAGTACTTTGACAACCCCAACAGGTCTGTAGCTAAGCCATGAGTTTATCGCTTTATGGAGTACCAGATGGGCCACAAGAAAAAGGGCAGAGCGCAGCGCCCTGCCCATCCGTATACTCACCTGCGTTGGCGCTCGGGTCGCTCTCCAGCGTTGCCCTATCCTCCGTGCAGGCGACCGGTAACCTAGCACAAAACAGCTTCCCAAGCGCTAACGACAGTCAATTTCGCATAACCATTTGGAGTGGGTTTTTAGATGAGGCAACGAATCGCATTTCGAGTGGGTTTTTACGTGCGGCAACAGGTGGTCAGTGACCGAGGTTCGACGCCGCTCGGCGAAACCTGTTTCGGTCGCCATTTTTAACGACCCAATTCCTGTGGCCAAGGGTCATGCAGCGTGCGACGACCAATTCAGACCCGGGAGCAGTAGCGAACTGGCGATAGTTTGGGATATAGACGACGTCGACGTACCAGAATTCAGTGGACCCGCGCAACGGTTGAGTCGGGATACTTATCGCCCGGTCGCCACGCTCCCGGTTCTGAATTCGCCGCCCCACGCGGAGCCACAAATCGGTTAACAGTTATCGTACGCTTAGAGATATCGGTTTCTAAGAGGATGTGGCCGGCAGGCGGTAATAAAAATGACCCTGCATTTCCCAGCGATTCAAATTGAATTGACGGCGAGCGCCGCAGTCTAAACAAGTGCGGTATGCCTGACCCTGAATTGAGAACGGGCGGCTAATTTCCTTATGTCGACAGCCGAACAGCTTTGTTAACCAGCCGCCGATTCCGCCGGCGGGAAAGGACGCCGCTTGTTGAGCAGCATTTTTGTTTTCAAGTAGTACCTGACTTATGTGCATTTCCGTTAACTCTCTTTGAGTAGTCTTGCTTTCAATTGCCTTCACTTGTTAACGCGCAATGCGAACCGAAAAAGGGTCACTACAAGCAGCAAAAATTAGCGCCGCGCGCGCCCATTTATTGCCGCTCATATTTTTGCCTTATACTTGCGTCGTCTTGTCAGATGGAGAATCAACGCTTGAAGCAAGCAGTTTCCGAAAACGTTACTGAACTACTAATCGAGCTCTCAAACGGCGATCGTAACGCGGTTGATCTTTTACTACCCGTCATCTACGATGAATTGCGAAAGCTTGCAGCGAATTACCTTCGTCGCGAACGTCCGGATCACACTCTCCAGCCAACCGCCCTGGTTCACGAGGCTTATTTGCGCCTGGTGGATCAAACGCGCGTCACCTGGCAAAACCGCGCGCACTTCTTCGGCGTGGCGGCCCAAATAATGCGCCGCTTGTTGGTGGATCACGCACGCAAGCACAAGGCGGAAAAACGCGGCCAGGATTTTCAAAAGCTCTCCCTGGACGAAAACATTGACCGATCAGTTGACCGTAGTTCGGAACTGATAGCGCTCGACGACGCGCTTAAGGCCCTGGAGGCCCATGATGCACAGAAGGCGCGCGTGGTCGAGCTGCGTTATTTCGGAGGTTTGTCGATCGAGGAGACGGCCGACGTTTTGGGCGTGACACCAACGACGATTAAAAGGCACTGGCGGTTTGCAAAAGCATGGCTGCACGGGCAAATGCAGGCTTGAGCAGATTGGTTCCGCTGACCCGGTCGCGATTGTTTAATAAAAATTCTTATCCCATGACCCCCGAACGTTGGCGACAGGTTGAAGAGATTTTCCAGGAGGCGCTCGATCTCACGCCGCACGAGCGCGCTCGTTATGTCGCTGAAGTTTGTGCAGAGGATATCGGCCTAAAGCGAGACGTTGAAACTTTGCTGTCGCAGCATGAGAGCGCCGGCGAACTTCTCGAAGAGCCACTCTACGGAGATACGGAGCTCAGCGCGCTTGAGGCGCTCGTCTATGAAGATGAGGACCCATTAATCGGGCGCCGTCTCGGCGCATACAGAATTGAACGTGAAATTGGACGCGGCGGCATGGGCGCCGTCTACGAGGCGGTCAGAGTAGACAATGAATTCATCCTTCGCGTAGCCATCAAGCTGGTGAAGCGTGGGATGGACACTGACTTCGTCCTGCGCCGCTTCCGCAAAGAAAGACAAATACTTGCGGCACTCGATCACCCGCACATCGCGCGTTTGCTCGACGGCGGCACCACCAGCGACGGTCTGCCCTACTTCGTGATGGAATTCATCGAAGGCCGGCCGTTGTACCGTTACTGCGATGAACACCTGCTAACGGTCACCGACCGCTTAAAGCTATTCCTGGCGATCTGCGAAGCGGTTCATTACGCCCACCAAAAGCAGGTTGTGCATCGCGATATCAAGCCTTCAAATGTTCTGGTCACTTCCGAGGGAGTGCCAAAGTTACTCGACTTCGGCATCGCAAAACTTCTCAATCCCGCTCTCGCCGGCGACATAACTCACGATCCAACCGCGACGGCCATGCGGTTGATGACGCCTGAATATGCTTCTCCTGAACAAGTCCAGGGAGCGGCAACCACGCCGTCCACCGACGTTTATTCACTCGGCGTGTTGCTTTATGAATTGTTGACTGGTCACCGGCCGTACCGCCTGGTCAATCGCGCGCCGCACGAAATCGCCCGCGTGATTTGTGAAGAGTCTCCGGCGCCGCCAAGTTTCATCATCACGCGTCCGGAAGATCTGTTGCCAAACTCCTTCCAGGGAGATGAGGCCACTACGCTTAGGAAGTTATTTGAAACACGCGGAGCCACACTTGATTCGCTGCGCCGCGATCTGACCGGCGACCTCGACACGATTGTGCTGCGCGCGCTCAGGAAAGAACCTGAATGGCGCTATCAGACGGCCGAGCAGCTCCGGGATGACATCAAACGCTATCTTGATGGTTTACCTGTTTCCGACTTGCCCGATTCGCCACTCATCGGCGTCCCGCGCAAGACGCAGCCAATTTCTACCGAAAACTCGCTGGCGGTCTTGCCGCTGAAGTTACTTGACGTGCAGTCGGATTCAGACTCGGGAACCGATTATCTGGGTACTGGTCTGGCCGACGCACTGATAACGCGGATAAGCGCAATTCGTCGTTTCGCCGTGCGGCCAACCAGCAGCGTACTTCGCTACGGCGCCGACTCGGATCCGCTTGTGGCTGGTCGGGAGCTCGGCGTCGCCTTTGTGCTCGACGGCCGGGTAAGAAGATCCGGCGATCACATTCGGGTGACGACACAACTTTTGAGTGTGCGCGATGGCACGGCAGTCTGGGCGGGGCAATTCGACGAAAAATTCACGGACGTTTTGACTCTCGAGGATGCGATCTCGTCTCACGTCGCGGAGGCCATAGTCCCTCATCTGACTGGCGATGAGCGGCTGCGACTGGCCAAGCGCGGCACCGATGACCCGCAAGCGCACGAAGCCTATCTGCGCGGCCGCTTTCATTGGAACACCTTCACCGAAGAAGGCTTTGCGCGAGCGATTGTTTGTTATCACCAGGCGATTGCTGTCGATCCCAATTATGCCGTGGCTTACGCCGGGATTGCCGAGTATCACAATTGGTTAGGCAGTTACAGCGTGATGCCTTTTCGCGAATGTTCGGCGGCGGCCTACGAAGCGGCAGCCACTGCAGTGGCAATCGATCCGATCCTTCCGGAAGGCCATGCGGCCCTCGGCCAGGCAATCCTTACGCGCGACTTTGACTGGGCCACCGCTGAGCGCCAATTGCTTCGTGGTATTGAGCTCAATCCAAACTATGCAGCGGCGCGGACATGGTACAGCTTTCACCTGGCGATGGAGGGGCGCTTCACCGAAGCGTTGCGCGAAGCCAACACCGCGCGTGAACTTGATCCCTTGGCTATCGTCGCGCGCTTCTCTGTTGCGTGGTGCTCCTATCACGCCCGCCGTTTTGATCAGGCCAGGGAGATTTGTCGTGAAGCACTACGAGCGGAGCCGCAGAATTTCCTGATGCTGTATTGCTCCAGCCTGTTGATGAGCCGGCTGGGACGACACGAAGAGGCAGTTACACAGGGGGCGAAGCTGGTAGAGGTGATGGGCAAGGCTTCCCACACGCTAAGCACGTTGGGAGTCGCCTATGCACGCGCGGGCAACCTAAAAGCGGCCGAGGATATTTTGGCCGAAATGGAAACGATTGTTGAGCATCGTTACATCTCCGCCTATCACGTTGCTCTTGTTCAAAGCGCCTTAGGTAATACTGAACGAACGCTCGACCTCCTTGAGGTCGCTTACGAGAACAAGGACGCGAAGGTCCTCTGGATGGCAGTCGATCCCGGACTCGACGCGTTACACGGCCAGCCGCGTTTCAACGATCTGCTACGCAAACTCAACCATCGTCTGGCAGCGCTGCCAACGCTGCCGTCCGATGCTGTTTCGGGTCAGGAGTCAATTGCGGTTCTGCCGTTCAGGCTAATCGGCGTGGCGGCTGAGAACACGGGCGACGAGTATCTAGGAGTCGGGCTGGCCGATGCGCTAATCACTCGCTTGAGCAATGTGCGACGGTTGATTGTCCGTCCTACCAGCAGCGTACTTCGCTACAGCGGGGCTACCGTCGATCCACAACTTGCCGGACACGACTTGAACGTTAGTTATGTGGTTGACGGCAGCTTACGCCGGTCCGGAAACCGGTTGCGGGTCACGGCGCAATTGTTGAGCACCAGCGAAGGCGTCACCCAGTGGGCGGAGCAGTTTGATGAAGAAGCCACTGACTTCCTTACGCTCGAGGATTCTATTGCTGAGAAGGTGGTAGCGGCGCTGCTGCCCCAACTTACCGGCGACGAACAGAGCCAACTATCAAAGCGCGGCACCAATAGTGCTGAAGCTTTCGAGTCGTACCTGCGTGGTCGTTATCATTGGAATACCTACACCGAAGCGGGACTCGCCAAGGCCCTCGAGTGTTACAACCATGCAATCGACCTCGACCCGGACTACGCGCTCGCGTACACCGGCATCGCCGACTATTACAACTGGCTTGGAGTCTTCGGCATCAGGCCATTTGCCGAAACATCGAAGGAGGCGAAAAAAGCCGCAAGTAAAGCGGTCGAATTGGATCCCACGTCGGCTGAGGCGTTTAGCGCACTTGGCTTCGCCACTGTTTGCCGCAACTATGATTGGGCTGTGGCTGAAGGTGAACACCGGCGAGCTATCGAAATCAATCCGAACTATTCGACTGGTCATCATTGGTACGCATTTCACCTGTTGATGCAGGGACGCTTTGAAGAGGGGCTGCGGGAGATCCTGCGAGCACGTGAGCTAGATCCGCTGTCGCCGAGCATTACTCAGTCGTTAGGTTGGGCCTATTACCAGTCGCGCCGCTTCGACGACTCGATTGTGACCTTAGAGAAACTGGTGGACGCCGCGCCCGGATTCGCGCTTGGCCCGTGGACGTATGCCTGGGTTCTGCGAAACCTTGGGCGAGTGGACGAAGCGGTGAAAGCAGCCGAGCAGGCACTCGGTACCTCAAGCGGCGGCCAAATGTTTATTGCCAACCTGGGCGCTTGTTATGCAGCCGCGGGCCGTACGGAAGACGCAAGGGCGGCATTGGACAGCTTGAACGAGCTGAGTAAGACCACTTATGTATCGCCCTACCATCGATCACTCGTTTACGTAAATCTGGGTGAACGTGAGCAGGCCCTGGCTCTCTTACAGGAGGCTTACGCGATTGAGGATGCCTGGCTCGTTTGGCTCGGTGTCGAACCTCAGTTTGATCCACTTCGCGACGATTCCGCGTTTAAGGAGCTCATTAGGAAGACTATGAACCCGGCTCCTTATCACCTCGCGGCCCAAGCCGCTGCGGTGGGCCGGGGAGGTTCGGCACGCCCACAGCAAACCATTGCTGAGTCGGCACAAACGGCGGTGCAGACCGAAGCGCCAGTCAGTGAAAACGAAGAGGCGCGACAGCTTTACACGGCAGGTCGTTACTACGCAGCGCGACGTTCGCCTGAAGGGCTGCGGCAGGCGATTCAACGTTTTGAGCGCGCGGTTGAAATTGATCCCAAGTTTGCACTGGCCTACGCCGAGTTGGCCGATTGTTATTCCCTGCTCAACTGGTACATCGAGCCTCCGCCACCGGAAGCCTGGCAAAAAGCGAAGCAGGCAGCGTTGAGTGCGGTGAAAGCTGATTCCGAAGCCGGCGAGGCTCACGCCGCGCTCGGTTTCGTAAGACTTCACTATGACCGCGACTGGGAGGCGGCGGAGCGTGAGCTGCGCAGAGCTATTCAACTAAAGCCTGGCGTGCAGGTCGCACACCGCTGGTATGCCTTCAGCCTTTCTGCCATGGGACGACATGACGAAGCTTTCGCCGAAATCGAACGCGCTCGCGAAATCGCCCCGCGCTCCCCCGTGCTGGCAACTGCCGTAGCAAACGTTCTCTTTTTCGCCGGACGATACGATGATGCGATTCGGCAGTGCCGCAAAGCAATGGAGCTGGATTCAGGAGCTGTCGCCGCTCATACGGTTTTGCGTTGGGCCTATGGAAAGAAGGGCATGCATCAGGAAGCGATGGCTGCTTTTGAACAGGAACGCGTGTTTGCAGGAGAGACTGCGACCACTAACTTGAAAAGGGCCCACCTACTTGCCACCGTAGGCAAAAAGGATGAGGCCAGGGAAATTCTTGAAGGACTGTTGGGTCGGCGTTCTGAGGAGTGGGTTTCAGCATTCGAAGTCGCGATCGTGTATAACGCACTCGGCGATCACGACAACGCAATTAGCTGGCTGGAAAAAGCCGACCTGGAACATGCCGTGGGCTTCACTTTCGTCCGCGTTGACCCTCGTTTGGAAGAGTTGCGATCTGATCCGCGTTTTCAAGCGCTGGTTGGGAACATTGACAAGACGAGCTCTTAACATTTTCATCGAGCCTGCGTAAGCAGGCGGGGTTAGAGTTACACTCGAAAGAGTTGTCGGCTGTTACGAGTTAACGATCGACTCGAATACTGGGAGCGCGGGCGTCCCGCCCGCAATGAGCGCGAAGCGCGAACGCTCTTTGGATTGAGCATCTCTTGCAGAGTGGGTCCACAAAGTCAGAACCGGGAGCGATAGCGACCGGATGCTAGCAGCGACTTCATACAAGCCTAAAATAGCAGTTCAACCATATCGGATTCCCAGAAATTAGCGAACCGCAATTGTTCGCGCTGCGCGCTCATTGCGGGCGGGACGCCCGCGCTCCCAGTATTCGCGTTGAATTTAAATTTTTAAAGCGAAGGGCTGGTTACAATTGTTCTAACCTTTCGCCTTGGTAAAAGCCGGCCTTTCATGTTAATAAGTGCCTGCTCCAAAAGTTCTAAAGTTACTCCCCAGCTAGTTCAAACTGCGTCGCGAAAGTCATGACCCGAACCCTGCTGGTCGTCGTCGTTGTCGCTCTATACATACTGCACCAGGACTTCTGGTTTTGGCGCACCGCCCATCCGCTCGTCTTTGGCTTCGTCCCCATCGGACTTTTCTATCAGGCTGTTTTTTCGATAGCGGCATCGCTGGTGATGTGGTTACTCGTGAAATACGCCTGGCCGTCACATCTTGAACGCGAGGTCGAACAGGCTAAGGCTAAGGAGGATCGCAGCGCTTGATTCCTGCCATTGTTGTTTTCCTTTACCTCGCCGTCGTTCTCTACATCGGCATCTTTGCGTTTCGCAAAGCCGCCGGCCGGAAGAAAGCTGAAGACTATTTCCTCGCCAGCCGTTCGCTTGGCCCGTTCGTGTTTCTGTTTTCTCTCTTCGGTACGAACATGACTGCCTTCGCAATCCTTGGCTCCTCTGGTCATGCTTTCTCAAACGGAATCGTTACTTTTGGATTAATGGCGTCGTCTTCGGGATTGGTCATCCCGCTGACTATATTCCTGGTCGGCACTCGAGTGTGGGCTCTGGGCAAGCGATATGGATTCATGACGCCGGTGCAGATGTTTCGCGACCGCTGGGAATGTGGCCACATCGGCACAGTCATCTTCGCTGTGCAGGCCGTTCTACTGGTTCCCTACGTCATCATCGGCATCATGGGCGGCGGCACTACCCTTAATGCCATTAGCGGCGGGTTAGTCCCCTACTGGTTTGGGGGCGCGATCGTGGCGCTGGTCGTCATGGGGTATGTTTTCTTTGGAGGCATGCGCGGTACCGCCTGGGTAAACACTTTTCAGACAATACTATTCTTGCTGTTTGGCGCCATCGCGATCATCGTAATCGGATCGGGCATGGGTGGGTTTCGCAGTGCGGCGCAATCGATCCTGGCATCGCCCGCGCTAGCGCCGCTGTTCACGCGCGAGCGCATCTCGCCATACTATTTTTTCAGTTACACCTTCATACCACTTTCTGCGATCGCGTTCCCCCACATTCTGATCTTCTGCCTTACAGCGGAGAAGATGAACCACTTCAAGAAGACCGTCATCTTCTATCCACTTTGCATCATGGCGATCTGGCTTCCTTGTGTATTCCTGGGAGTGATGGCTAATCGCACCGACATGCCGGAGATTCGCGCCAAGCAAGAAGCACGACGAGTACTGGCCACGACGGGCCGCACGCTCGCGCCCGAAGCTCGTGATGAACTGCGTGAGAAGGCAGCCGGCGATGACGTAATCATGTTACTGCTGAAGCGGTACGCGCCATTCTGGCTAGCAGGACTACTTGGCGCCGGAATTATGGCTGCGGTGATGGCCAGCGATTCTCAAATTCTCGCGCTGTCAACAATGTTTACGGAGGACGTCTTTGCCCACTATGGAGGCAAAGCACGTTTTGGAGAGACGGTTCAGGTCCAGACCGGCAGGATCTTTGTGGTGCTTCTGACGCTCTTTGCGTATGCAGTCGCATTGCGCGCGCCGGAGACGATCTTCGAGCTGGCTATACAATACGCCTTCTCAGGTTTCGCGGCGTTGTCTCCACTGTTGATAGCGGCACTGTTTTGGAGAGGCAGCACGAAGTGGGGCGCACTCGCGACGACGGTTTGGACGGCTGCGGCAGTGGCGGCGGTCGCGATCTTTCAGCAGGTGGTGCCGGCGCCCGCTCCTGGTCCATCAACGGTGTTCTGGTCCCTTGGTGGGACTGAGATAATTTCACGAACGCCAGGTGGCACGGCGGTATTTGGTTTCATGCCAGTGGTGCCAATGGTCATTATCTCCGCTCTACTAATGTATGTAGTGTCTCTCATGACTCCCAAACCGAAACCCGCCACGGTCAAGAAGTACTTTGATTTCCTCAACCGCTGATCTCGTCAGCAATCCCGCCTGCCCCGTAAATTATCCGCAGCGCATGGATGATGCCGCGAGCGTCGACGCAGATAGCGCGGTTTTGCAGCTCATCGTAAAGGAAGTTGCCCACGAGCGACTGAATATTCCCGTCGAAAATCACACCGACGATCTCTGCTTCTCTATTGATAACAGGTGAACCGGAACTTCCGCCGACACTGTCGTTGGTAGTAACAAAATTAAGAGGCAGGTAGAGGTCGAGTGACGTCTTACGCTCGAGCCATCGCTCCGGTAGCTTGTATGGATGTTTGTGGTTATGTCGCGCGGCCCGCTGAAATATTCCACCAAAGGTAGTGAATGGAGAAATCCACTTGCCATTCTCCCGATAGCCCTTCACTGCCCCGTAAGAAAGCCGGAGGGTGAAAGTAGCGTCCGGATATAGCTTCGTTCCTTCGATCTCATATAGGGCGCGTGCGATCTTTGCGTAATTCGCGCGTTCGGCGCCTAGTATCGGCTCATAGAATTTACGGATAGCGCGCGCTTCAGGGTCAACGGTGCGCGCCAAAACGATCATGGGATCGGTGGACTCTTCAATTCCCTTTACTCCCCTGGACGCGAGCTGCTTGCGGTAGGCTGCATCATCAAGCTGAGTCCGGCTGACTAATTCCTCCGCTCGTGCTTTGGGCGTCTTTCCGTTTAGGGCCTTTCCCACCAAAGGGTGCTGCGCGCCCAGTTCATCGCGCATGAAGGCGAGCGAGTCAGCCAGCTTTGCCTTTTCCAGATCCTTATAGATCGGTGCCGGCGAGAAAAGATTTAGCTCGAGTGAGGCACGCCTTGCTTCGGTGTACTCAGCCAATCGCTCGGCGTCAGGCTTTTTGTTTTCTGCGGCCAGCCGCACGAGCGTGCGGGCCAGGCTGAAAAGCGGCGAATTAAAACCGGCTGCCGCTTCCAGAAAACTAATTTCGATAAAACGATCGTGTAATTGCCGGCGCCCTCGCGCAATCTGCTGCCAAACCTCTCCATACTCTTTCTGCTTTTCAGGGTTGCCCGCAATTCTTCTACGGAGTGCGGTCTCAGCCCTTCGCTTTTTTGCCATTAGGATCTTGTTCTGCAACCCTTCCCATTGTCCGCGCGTTCGCTTGAGGTTGTTTTCGACAGTGAATAAGTCTTCCTGTACCCGACGAGCAGGCTCTTCGCCTTGCGAGCTGTACTCAACCAAAGCCTTCCTTAGACGGGCCCACTGCCTCAGTGAAAACGGTAAAGCCGGCTCACGCAGGAATTCCAAGTGGGAGACTGTATTCAGGCGCGCAGTTGAGCCGGGATGACCGGAAGTGAAGACGAGATCGTTTTCTTTCACACCTGTCTCAGACCACTTGAGATACTGCTCCGACTTTATCGGTTTCTCATTTTCGTAAACGCGAAAGAAGGCTATGTCGAGAGAGTACTTGGGGTAGGTAAAGTTGTCCGGGTCACCACCAAAAAACGCGATAGCAAATTCCGGAGCGAAAACCACACGCACGTCCGTATACGTTTTGTAACGATAGAGGTGATACTGCCCGCCTCGATAAAGAGTGACGACATCACTGCGCAGTTTCGTTTTCCCAAGTGAATACTTCTCGATGGCGGAGATTTCAGCTTGGCGAGCAGCAGTACTTTCCGCAGCAGTCATGCCTGGCTTGACGACGCCATTTATACGAGAGGTCACATCCTCAACGCTAACCAAAACGTTCAGCTCAAGGTCAGGTGCTTTGAGTTCTTCGGTGAGCGTGCGGGCCAGAAAACCGTCTTTATAGTAATTGTTTTGGGCGGTACTAAGTTTCTGCAAGGTATCGGAGGCGACGTGATGATTAGTCATCACCAGACCATTCGCTGAGACAAACGACCCTGAGGCTCCACTGTTGAACCGGAGTGAAGCCAGTTGCACTTTCCTCAGCCAGCTCTCGGTTACCTCAAACCCATAACGGCTTTTAATTTCTGCGGTGGGGAGATTGTTAAAAGGCCACATTCCCTCGTCGGCGAGCGTTTTGATTCTCAGTGTCTGAAGCAGGAGGAATGTGACGAGGAGAAAGCAAAAAGTCTTTCTGAATGCCAAAGCAGGACCTACAGAATGTTCTTTGAGAGCCATGAACAGCGGGCCGAACCGGTGCAACTTACAGTTAGGTTGCACCAGCCGGAAACCCTAATCTACAACTCCTTTGGAAGCTCTAAGCTTTGCCCAAAAGGAAATCGAGGTCACTGCGGCGCGTAGCGTCGCGGTGATTTTAGCCCGGCCCTTTGAAAGGCCGGGTTAATGAGCCGAGAAAGACCGGCGTCGCGTAGCGACGCAATGAGAGTAGCCAGTAAATATCATCGCGTCGCTGACGCGACGTGCCAAATGAAGATGCTCTGCTTACCCCGGCCTTTGAAAGGCCGGGCTAAAATCACTGCGGCGCTACCGCGCCGCGCGCGAACTTTTGAGGCAAAGGCGAAAAGCGCCTACATGGCGGCCAAGGGGCTGAGATGCGTGGAAACGATGACCCAGCTGTTTCCCACTCGTCTCAAGACGGTTGTCGCGCGGTAGGTTCCGCTAATGTCTTGCCCCTTGTGGCTGGCTTTGAGCGTTGCTTTCGAGGTCACGATCGCGGTGTCGTTACCGAATGTTCGCCACGTTCTCCCTTCGGCCACAACGGATGCGTATTTCAAATCACCTGATCGCATCGCCGCAAGCGCCTGATCTTTTGTAAGCGTTGAGCCATCGGGCCCCACACGAAGATATTCACCACTAAAAAAAGGCGCAACAGCATCAGCGGAGTTTTTAAGCAGCGCCAGAAAGTAGTCGTCCATAAATTGGTTCAATGGTTTTTCGTCAACCGCAACAGCGGGGCTCGGAGCGTAATCCGTTAGTTGCGACGAGACGACTTGCCAGCGACCGCCGTTTTTGATCAGCATAACCATTGCCTGGGAATTGACAGGCTGCTCTCCTGCCCTGGTAATCGTTTTACCCGTCACGTGATAGTTCGCCACCGCGGCGTTGCCGTACTGGCGAACTTTCAGTCCATCAAAGACCAGCGCTTGATATCTTAAGTCTCCGGATTTAATCGCAGCGAGTCGTTGGGCTTTGGTTGTGCTGCTGCCGTCTGCGAGACCAATGACGTAATCGTCGGCATAGATTCGTCCGGCTGCGTCAACATCGTTTCGGCTTAGTGCGGCCATCAGGTCGTTTAATGTCTGTCGAATAGCTTGTTCGTCTTTTGCTTGACCAAAAACAAAACTCGAAGCGGCAAGTATCATTACCGCGATTGAGATCATGCGTTTCATCTGGGGAGTTCCTTTCAAAGATATAGGAGGGATTGGGAAAGACCCGCTGCTTGTACAGGAAGTTTAAGTGCTCGTCAATAGCGAAGACTTAGAGGTGATGTTCGGTAAGCGTGTGTTAACCGAACATCACCGACTTAGAATTCAGGTTGCATGGTTGCTTGCAAGAAGAGGGAAAGCGCTCACGCGTTGAGGCACTGTGACGCCTGTCACAGTCCAATGACAAATGTAAATGACAAATGGAAAATCTTCTTTTGCTTTTGCTCCTTTCCCACTGTTCACGGTCGCAAGCCCTAGGGCACCGTTGGATTGGGTGGGCCACCTCTCATTGACTCGTCCCGCTTGGCTTTGAATTCCGAGCCCGCTTTCCATTCCGGATACCGATCACCCTGGGCCACGCGATATCCGATCATCGTCAGCAACTGCGCATCGTCAACCGCACCCGCCAGGTCCCAATCCGACTTAATCTCATCCGTAACCTTGTGATAGTCCTTGGTGGTGTATTCGTCGCGCTTCTGCTTGCTGTAGGTCGCGTCTTTGCCAACGTAGTCGATGCCGGAATCCGTGTAGAGTGCAGGCACACCTTGTTTAGCAAACTCAAAATGATCTGAACGATAGTAGAACCCCTTCTCCGACTCAGGGTCAGGGTTAACTGCGCGACCCTGAGTGGTTGCAGCTTCGCGTAACAGATCAATCAAGCTGCTATTGTCATCACCTACCATGGTGATGTCTTTGGTTTTGCCCCACTGATTTACGCCGTCCATGTTTATGTTCGCGAGCGTTTTGTTCAACGGATAGAGCGGATTCTCAGCGTAGTACTTCGCGCCGAGGAGGCCCTTCTCTTCAGCGGTTACCGCCAAAAACAGCACCGAGCGTTTTGGTGGAGTCGCAAGCTTGGTAAACGCTTCCGCGATTTCCAACAGCGCTCCGGTGCCCGAAGCATTATCGAGCGCGCCGTTGAAAATTTGATCGCCCGCTAGTTTCGGATCTCTACCCAGGTGGTCCCAGTGCGCGGTATAAACAATGTGCTCATTCTTCAGCGACGCATCTGAGCCTTCCACCTTCGCAATGACATTAGCGGAGTCGATCTCGCGAAGCGTGTTCTTCACATTGATGTTCGCTTTCGCGTTGAGCGTGACCGGCTTGAAGTCTTTGGTGACTGCCGCTTTCTTCAGGGCATCAAAATCCTGACCTGCAGCGGTGAACAACTCTTTCGCGCGTTCGTTGGTAATCCAGGACTCAACCGCTACTCGCCCCATGTTCTTGTCCGGCTTTTGAATGTCGAAGTTCTCGCGCGACCAACTACCGGAAACTACTTCGTAGGGATATCCCGCCGGGCCAGTCTCGTGAACAATGATGGCTGCGGCAGCGCCCTTCTGCGATGCGATCTCGTATTTGTATGTCCAGCGACCGTAGTAGGTCATCGCCTTGCCCTTAAACATTTTCTCGTCAAGCTTCGCAGGATCGGCCGCGTCCGGCACGGCCGGATCATTAATCAGCATCACGATTGTCTTCCCTTTAACGTCGACGCCTTTATAGTCGTCCCAACCGTATTCCGGCGCGACCACGCCATAGCCCACAAAGACCACATCGGAGTTTTCAACTTTCGACTCCGGCACAAAACGCCTGGAGACGGCAACGTAGTCAGTGGGAAAGGCAAGGTCCATTTTCTTGCCGCCTACATCAAAGGAGGCGGTCGGTTGGGCGGTGAAACCGGCGAGTGGCACCTTTTGGATGTAGGTTCCGTCCGGGTTTCCAGGCTTCAGACCGAGTCGTTGAAATTGTTCGGTCAGGTATTTGACCGTCAGCTCTTCGCCTTTAGTGCCGGGACCACGTCCTTCATATTCATCACCGGACAACACCTTAGTGTGTTGCATGATGTCGTTCGCGGTGATCGCGTCGAAGGCAGGCTTCAGCTCCGCGGGAACCGCGGCGGTAGCAGTATCGGCACTGGTATTAGTGCTCTGATTGGTTGTGGGAGCTGTGGAACACGCGCTCCCGAGCGCCAGTACGGCGGCGGCGAACAGGACGAAAGAAAGGATCTGCTTCCTCATCATTGAAGTGCCCTCGTTTTATTTTGTTTTGGATTTTGAACAGAATGTTTCTATGCCGAAACGTGCGGTAAGTCAAACGGGGGAAGAATGCGGAAAGGTGGGAAATAGGGAAATGGGGAAATAGGGGAAGAGGGAAACGGCGCTCATCTCAGGAAAACAAATTTTCCATTTCTCATTTCGTTAGCGTCCTGGTTGCTAAACCGTGCGAGGAACTCATGTAATTCGTGTTCGTTCGTGTTATTTCGTGGATCGTATCGGGCTGATCCATAACTTACGATCCACGAAGTAACACAAACGGACACGAATTAATTCCTATGTCCCTATCCCTATGTCCTTATTTCCCTATTTCCCTATTTCCCTGTTTCCCTATTTCCCCAGTTTCCCTATTCCCTATTTCCCCTTTCCCCGTCGGATCACCCAAAGCAATACAGCCGCCCGTCTTGCGAACCGATCACGATGCGGCCGCGGCCGATGGCGGGAGACGCGGAGAGTGGCGAGCCGGCATTAAACTCCCAAAGCTTCGCTCCGTTGCCCGCGCTTAACACGTAAAACTTTCCGTCGTTGGAACCAACATAGACCCGGCCCCCTGCGATTGCCGGCGACGATTCGACGCGCGCTCTGGTTGCAAACGTCCAGACGCCTTTGCCGTCGAGACTCAAGCCATGAACGAATTTGTCGCGCCCACCGACCACGATGCGTGTCGCCGTGACCGCGGCGGATGAGTAGAAAGGAAACTTGCGCTCGGGATGTTGGTAACGCCAGCTGATACTGCGATCAGTCAAATTTGCCATCAACACTTCGTTGTCGAAGGTGCCGTAGTAAGCGGCATTACCTCTTAACGCGGGCGACGCTCCGGTGTATGCGCCCGAGGCTATCGTAAACACTTCCCGGCCATCCGAGATTCGTATGGCGCGAAACATTTCATCGCAGCCGGCAACATAAGCCAGGCCGTCAGAAACGCTCGGCGTTGAATGCACTGGCCCATTGGTTCTGAATTTCCAGAGCAACGCGCCATTACGAGCGGAAACGCAGTAGAGATGCTGATCGTAAGAGCCGATGAGCAAACGATCCCCGACCACAACCGGAGACGACTTAATTTCGTTGCCGGCCTTGAAAGCCCAAAGCTTTTGTCCGTTGGAGGCATTGATCGCATTGAGCCAGCCGGAGAGATCGCCGATGTAAACGACGCCGTTGCTATACGCGGGCGAAGATTCCCCAATTGGTGCTCCGGTCGTGTATTTCCAGTAAAGCTGGCCATTGTCGAGATTGATGGCAAGCAGCTCGCCTTTTTGAGTGCCAACGAACACAGTCCCGCCAACGATGGCGGCGGAAGACTCGATCGATTCGCCAGCCTCGTAGGTCCATAACTGCTTCAAGTTGTCGGGAACGCTGGCAAGAGATACGCCCGTCAGCCGGTGGTTGCCACGAAACTGAGACCAATTCTCCGCCGGAGTGTCCTGCGCTGCCGCGGAACCGAAAACAAATAGGAGCAGGAGGCAGGAGGCAGCGGCAGCAAGCAGGTGCAGGTGCATGAAGTGCGATGCAAAATACAATGACTTCCTCCGCCCATTTTCACTGCGCCTATGATCTAAGTAACTCATCCTGCCTCCTGCCTCCTGCCTCCTGCTTCCTGCCTCCTGCTTCCTGCCTCCTGCCCCGGCGTCCTGTATCTGCCTGCCCACCGCCCACTGCTTCAAAACGCCCACTGATAAACCTCCATCGCGCCCTTAATATCAAACGGTCGGGGATTGAATGTTCCAGTCCACTGCTTTGCTGCTTCCTCTGCAAGCATCGGCAAATCTCCTTCCGGCACTCCGGCTCTACTAAGACTGCCGCGCAATCCACCGGCTTCCGCAAGTCTCTCGAGCCATTGGGCCAACTCTTCGGCGGCATCGTTCGAAGCGGAACCCGCGCCATCCTCGATACCGAGAAATTCAGCATAACGTCCGCCCGCGGCGGACGCATTCCATCTCACGACGGACGGAAGTAACAACGCCAAAGCAGCGCCATGAACTGTGCCGTAATGGGCAGTCAATGGGTTAGCACAAGCATGAGTCGCCCCGAGCATGGAATTCTCAATCGCCACGCCTGCGAAATAAGCGCCCAGCTGCATTGCCCCACGCGCCTCAATATCGTTTGGCGCCGACAGTACCTTTTCGTAGTTGGCTTGCAACAACCGCCACGCCTCACGTGAGAAAAACTCCGACAAGCCACTCCGCCTCGTCGTCACAAATGTTTCGACCGCATGCGCAATTGCGTCAAACCCCGATGTGGCCGTCACTCCTCTTGGCTGCGAAACAGTTAGCGAGGGATCGAGCAAGGCCAGTCGAAACGCCGCCTTGGGATCGCCACAAACTATTTTCTGATGCGTTTGAGCGTCCGATACAAGCGCATAAGTTTGGGCCTCACTTCCCGTTCCCGCAGTGGTAGGCACCGCAATCATCGGCAAGAGAGGTTGCCTCGCCTTGCCGTAGCCGGCGAAGTCTGGAATCTCGCCACCGTTAGTCAGCAGGAAGTTTATCCCTTTCGCGCAATCAAGTGAGCTGCCGCCGCCCAGACCGATGATGGAATCAACCTCCTGATTCGCGGCAAAGTCTCTTCCGGCTGCAACCATTAGGGTGTCAGGGTTGGCTTCAAAATCATGAAAGCGAACGACTTCAATTCCCACTTGACTTAAGAATGCCAACGCTTCGTCTACATGTCCCGACGCAACCATGCCGCGATCGGCAACCAACAGCGTGCGCCGAAAATTTACTTCGCGAGCCAGCTCACCAAGTCGAGCAATCGCCCCCGCGCCGAAAACAACGCGCGTACGAAGTTGAAAATCAAAACCTGTAGTCATGGTCAATGGCGTACTTAATCTGAATCTGCAACACGATCGTGGCGAACGAGTAAGCACTTAGGTCGAGGCCCGAAGGGCCGACAGTTAAATAGCCACGCCCGTGAGGGCGTGGAAAAACGAAGCGCCACCATTGCGAGCGCCGAAGGTGCGACAGTCGTAGGTCATTATGGATCACCGCCATGCTGACGCCCGATATAATGTCGCTCCTTCGGCGCTCGAAGAATTCAAAAAGGGTGATTATCCACGCCCTTACGGGCGTGGCTATTAACTGTCGGCCCTTCGGGCCTTAGACCGAGCATTTGACCGCGAGCTCAAGCCTTTTTGTGCAAAGCCCCGGCAAACACAAATCCTGCCGCCGGTACGCTGCTTAACGTGCACTCTTTTCGGCCACAGCGTAAACATATCGCTCGCCGCGGATGATCAACATGCCCCCGGAAATAGCGGGCGTGGCCATGAGCGCTTCGCCCATCGGATTAGTTGCCAGCAACTCAAACTTCCGTCCGGCTTTAACTACAAACACGTCGCCGTCCTGGCTCGCGAGATAGAGTTTGCCGTCAGCCGCAATTGGCGACGCGCTAAAAGAACTCGGCAACCGTTCCTGATAAAGGCGTTCGCCTGTATTCGCGTCGTAAGCGCTCAGTACACCATTGTCGGCCAACGCGTAGAAAAGATTTTCGTAGATGATTGGCGTCGGCGTGTAAGGGCTGCCACTACTGGCACGCCAGGCGATGAATTCGTTAGTCTCCTGCCCCGGCTTAAGCGAAATATCACCCACCGCGCCGGGCCTAAACGCATACATCGTTCGACCCGGTGGATAACCGCCGGTAATGTAGATTAGACCGTTAGCGACCAGTGGCGCCTGCATCTTCACCTGCGTATCACTATCCGAGAATCTCCAGATTTCTTTTCCGGTCAGCGGGTCGTAGCCACGGATAAAGCGGCCGCCATTAGCTATCAACTCAGTGCGGCCCTTTGCTTCGTGAATTGTGGGCGTGGCCCACGAAGTTATCTCGCCGCGATCAACTCTCCAGGCCTGCTTCCCGTCCTTAAGGTTGAATGCCGCAATGAATGACTGGGCATGCCCGTCGGCTTGGACAATGACAAGGTGGCGGTAAATTACGGGACTGCTGGCGTGGCCCCACGAAGAAGTCTTATCGTCCCAGAGACCGGGGTTAAGTACGCCGAGATCCTTCTGCCACAACTGTTTTCCGTTCATGTCGTATGCGGCCAGCCCCTGCGACCCAAACAGCGCCACCACATATTTCCCATCGGTTGCAGGAGTCGAGTTAGCTTGCGTGGCTTTCACATGTCGCTTCGCACGGGGTAGTCCCTCGTACGCTGTCTTCTCCCAAACGATGCGACCGCTATCTTTGTCGAGCGCATAAATGCGCCACGTGTGCGGTGCGTTATCTTCAGCCAGTCCGATGCCACGATCTTTCGCGTTGAAACGGGCGTTTGGATCGCTGCTGATAGCGGTAATGACAAATATGCGATTACCCCAAACGATCGGGCTGGAGTGCGATATTCCCGGGATTGCGGTTTTCCAGCGAATGCCTTCTTGTTTGGGCGCGTTAAAGGTAGCCGGAGGTTTGGCACTTGCCGCTACGCCTGAAGCATTAGCGCCGCGAAACGAAGGCCAGTTCTGAGCGAACACGGTCGCTGTCGACAGCAACAAACAGAAGCATAGAGCAGACACGCGTTTCATATAGATCCTCGCTGGACTTTTTATAGAAGGTTTCTCTTAGTCCGCAACGCGGACTTCTGAAAATAGCCCAGCGCTTTAGCGCTGGGTGGGGTGCGACCACCTCACTCCAGTCCGCAAGGCGGACGGCTGAACACGTCAGAGTAGCCGCCACTCAAAATTTCAGTTATCGGTCATTCAACTTCAGCCGTCCGTTCCACGGACTCCGCAGTTATGGAAACGGGAAACTCCCACCGATAAAATCGGTGGGCTATTGTCAATCGTCCGTTGCGCGGACTGTTCAGAATTACGCCGCTTACGGTTCTGGCTTAGTTCGCCGGCGCGCTGGGCTTCTTAGCGCCCTCGGCCAGCGCGTAAAGTTGATTTCGATTGGTGATGTAGAGCGCCCCGTTGGCAGGTACCGGAGTTGAGTAGACCGAACTGCCCATGTTGATCTCGCCGATCACCTTCTTGGTCTTTCCCTCTTGCAGGATCACTACGTCACCATCTTCGTCGCCAAGATAAATCTTGCCGTCGATCAGCATCGGCGAGCCCCAAACTGCCGCAAAGAGATCGTGGGTCCAAAAGACCTGTCCCGTCTTTGCATCCAGCGCGTGCAAAAACCCGCTGAAGTCTGCCTGGTAAACGATGCCGTCCTTGATGGCGGGCGTGGAAATTGATCGACGGATTTTGTCGTAGTGCCAAATTACGCCTGACGTTGTAATGTCTCCCCGCTTGCTGGCGTCGATGGCGTACATATGTCCAACGCCTTCGCCGTGTTCCGGATCCTGTCCGTTTGAGAGGTACACCTTGTTGTCGTAAATGACGGGTGTAGAAATAATCTCGTTCCTGGTCTTGGGCCAGACAGAGTCTTTGGGGTTGGTGTCAAACTCCCAAAGTTTTTTCCCGGTTAGCGCTTCGTAACCGCGAACCCAACCATCGCCCTGACCGTGAACAACCTGGACTACGCCCCCGATTGTTCCCACCGTCGGCGGAGACCATTGACCGTGAAGAATGCGCGGGCCGACCGAGTTGTCTTCCCAGACCAGCTTGCCCGTCTTCTTGTTGACCGCGATGATGGCGGGCGCTTTTGGCGAAGGAACATTTACGTGGCTCTCGTCCTGACCGTTTGAAGTGCTGACGTAAATCAAATCACCGTGTGCCACCGGCGACGAGTTTGCGAGGTTATGCGGCAACGACCCAACCTCTTCAATCATGTCAAACTTCCAAACGACGTCGCCATTGAACTCACCAGTCAGCTTTTCATCCTGGACACCATCGTTTTCCTTGTCGCGAAAGCCTTGCGTGTCAAGACACATCAATTCAGCACGGTTGGAAACATAGTAGATGCGATCGCCTTCAACCAGCGGCGAAGACGCAACGCCTTGATACGGCCAATCATTGACGCGTCCAGCGGCGAGCTTGTCGTGAACCATCTGCCACATAAACTGGCCGTCTGACTCGCGAAACGCCATCACGATCCCCTTGTCGCCCGTTATCTTGGGATCGCGCAAACTCTCGTTATTAGTGCCGACGAAAACCATCCCTCCGGAGACAACGACATTTCCGTAAGTCTGCGAGCCCAGTTCCGCAACCCACTTCACGTTTGTCTTCTGCTTAACATCCCAGGTGGTTGGCAGGCCTTTCATATTCGAAGTCATATTGCGATCAGGAGTGCCACCCCACATTGGCCAGTCAGTCGTACCTGGATCGGAAGCCCACGCAGTGGGCAGCAGGCTTTGAGCAGTGGGCAGCAGGCAGTAGGCAGTGAGCAGTAAAGCGCTCAAGGCCAACCCTAATACCCTTGCAACTGATTTTCGAATAAAGACTCTTTGCTGTTTATTACTAGTATTCAACATCATTCCTCTTCGTTACCCCTCATAACTGCTTATTACTTTGGTGTTGCTGCTTACTGCACACTGCCCACTGCTCACTTGTTCGCATACACCTTCAGGTTATCAAAGTAGATTTCCGCCAGCGCATTCCCAAAGATGCCCGGAGCACCCTGCCGGTTGGGAATGGGATCGATGCGCTCGACCATCCACGCCGCCGGTTCCGGATCACTTGCTAACCACGCCTTGCCACGCGCGCGCGTGGTCCCATCAGGCAAGTTCTCAACCTGAAGCTTTAGGCGATACCAGGTCTCCGGTTTCCAGGCGAAAGGAGTCGTAACCGTGCGCGCGGTTTCAGGCTGCCACGGCTCCAGATGAAGCACCTGGCTGTTGCCGTAGAGAGCGAGCACGTAGCGCTGCGCGATGACTCCCGCGTCACCCTGTTGGCGCCGTTTCACCGTGGCGAAGACGTCACCCTCCACGGTGTAGTTGGAAAGATCCGACGGCCCAAAATAGGCGCGCGCGCGGCTCAGCAGCGAAGATCCTTCGGTTGTCTTCACCAGGATTCTGTTCCCTTCAAGTTCACGCGCGGTGAACTTTCCAGTGCTATTCACCCACGTGCCGGGAATGGTGTTCAGCGCGAGGGCGTCAAACCCTTCGGTCCATGGCAATGGTGGAAAAACACGAACGCCGGCTGTGCCCGAGACGTCACCGACGGTAGCCTTCACCAGTCCAGCTTGAACTATAGCGTCTGAGGCCACTGTAAATTGTCCGTTCGCGATCGTTCCCTTTAGCTGCTCCAACGACCACGTCGCCGAAGTTTCTTCGCGAATGAAGTTTCCCTGGGCATCAAAAAGCCGAACACGGAATTTTGCTTTCTCGCCTGGCTTTAGAATCAGTTCAGTGGGAAAGACTTGAACATGTGCCACTGGCCGGTTGGGATTAGGCAGACCCTCTACCGGAGTATCCTGACGCGTTGGACTATTGCTTTTCTTCCCGAAGCTATAAACGTTGGCATCACTAACCACGAAGACACGGCCGTTGGAAATAGCTGCTGAGGCGATGATGGCTTCAGGTAACGCCTCCGTGCCTAGTTGATCTTGGTCAAGAATTTCAGCGCCAGTGGCCCCAGGTTTAAGAATAAAGAATTTGCCGTTTTCGGTGCCCACATAAAGTTTGCCGTCAGCGAGAACAGGTGAAGCTCTCTGGATCGTCCCGAGATTCTTGAGCCAAAGTTGTTTGCCGGTATTGACATCAAACGCGGCCAGGTTTGCGCCGTTATCGATCTGATAAATACGGTCGCCATCGATTACCGGCGAGGAGAAGCCCCCCTGCCACCCATAAGTGCGCCACTTGATCTGTTCTTTCTTGAGCTCGCCTTTGGCAGCGGCGTCGACCGCTACAATCATTCCCATTTCGTTCGAATCAAGGTTCTCTTCGCTGTGCGTTAGGATCGCGGTATTTCCATGAGTCACCACTCCGGTGTTGAGACCGCGCTTACTAATTTCATATTTCCAAACAGGCTCACCAGTCCGAGCCTTGATGGCATGAACGACACCGTCGCTGCCGCCCTGGATCAGCAGCCGCGTCCCCTCAATGTTTACAATAATCGGGGCCGCATACGTGGTGTCATAAGGACGTCCGCCCGGCGCGCTGACCCAGATCGTTTGACCGGTGCGCTTGTCGAAAGCCATGAACCGGTGAGCACCGCGGCCGTGCTGCCCCCACATAAAAGTCACGCCACTAACAATCAAAAGATCGCCATCGATTAGCGGTGACACAGTACGGCCACCATGAGTGGTGAGGAGTCCGAAGTCCTCGCCGAGCGAACGTTCCCACAAGACCTTGCCTTCAGGAGATAAACCCAGCAGGTTGCCGCCAACTCCGAAAACATAGACATTGCCCGTCGCCGGATCCCCAACCGGAGAAGCCCAGCCAAGTCGATGCGGCGGGACGTCGCTGAGGTAAACATTAAAGCGGTGTTCCCAAAGTAATTTGCCTGTATCGGCGTTGAGCGCGACCACACGCTCCTGAAGCGTCGCACCTTTGCCGACCGAGCTTTGCAGAAAAACGCGATCACCCATCACGACCGGCGCCGATCGTCCGCCATAAGGCGCTTTCCAGTTGAGGTTCTCGCCGCTGGGAGACCAACGTACCGGAAGGTTTTTCTCCAAAGAAATGCCGTCGCGAGCCGGACCGCGCCATTCAGCCCAATCGCCGGCGATCGGCGAGATCAGGAAAAGTGACAGCGGCAGATGCAAAAAAATGGATAGCAAGTTAGTCATTCTAAGTTCCGTCATCATAAAGAAATAGGGGGCAGCTAATACGACTGATAAGGCGAAGAGTTACTCGTTGCAACCTTAAAGATGTAGAATACGTACACTTGCGTTGTAGTGATTCAGTTTTCTTTGCCTTTACAGCTTGAAATTTAACATCTGCAGCGAAACTCCAAAAGCCTGGAGGGCTTTTATGAAATCCAGACAGCTTTTTGTCGTCTTATTTCTGTTTTTGTTCTCCTTTGCGACCGCCAGTGGGCAGGATTCCAAGCAGAAACTTAATGAACAGCTTTGGGAAGCAGCTCGCAGCGGCGATGCAGTGGCTGTAGCAGCCCTGCTCGACAAGGGCGCGGATGTTAACGCCAAATTCCGCTACGGCACGACCGCCCTATTCAAGGCCTCCGAAAGAGGGCACGCGGAGGTAGTCAAGCTGTTGCTTGCACGGGGCGCAGATGTAACGGTCAAGGACACATTCTACGGTTCGACCGCGATGAATTGGGCACTCGATGGCGAACACCTCGAAGTCATAAAGGCCTTGATGGAGAAGGACTCGGCCAGCATTGGCGACGTTCTGATGACCGGAGTCCGTGGAGCCAAGGTCGTGCTTGTTGAGATGGCCCTCGCAAAAGGCGGAGTAAAAGCAGAAACGCTAACTTCGGCACTCGTTACCGCCGAAGGCGACAAAGAGAAGGCAGCGATTGCGGAGATGCTGAAAAAGGCCGGGGCCGTGCCGCCGATGGAATTGGACGCGGCGACATTGCAATCTTACGTCGGCAGGTACAAGCCGGAGTCAGGTAACGAAATTGTGTTTGCGCTCCAGGAAGGAAAGTTGGTTGCCACTCCGACCGGCCAACGTCCCATTGTGGTATTTCCTTTGGACAAGGTTACCTTTAAACCAGTTGCATTCGAGGGCCTAACGGTCACGTTCACGGTCGAAGGCGACAAGACAAGCGGCTTCACCCTGAAGCAAGGGCCCACTACGACTGTATACAAGAAGGTTGAGCAACCTTAGGACTTGAGTAGGAAAGATCCATTTACCATTTTTCATTTGTCATTTTTCATTTAGTTGTCATGGGATCGGCAACTCCTTGGAGTCCGCCACTCGCTTCAGTGGGTCGGCAAATGCAGAACCGGGAGCGGTAGCGACCGGAATTCAAGCAGACAAGGATTCTCATTGAACCAAGAATTCATGACCTCAGGTTACGCAGCCACACCAAGGATCGGGACTTGTATATCCATGCCCATTGAATTCCGGTCGCCACCGCTCCCGGTTCTGCATTTGTCGACCCACTGGCTAGTTTCAGCCTTTATTTCGCAGAAAGTTGCACTTCTAGCTTAAATCCAACAATGACAAATGGAAAATGGTTCTTTTGTCTGATGCCCATCACTCAATAAACTATTCAAGAGGTCAAGCATGATCCGATTATTCATTTCCCTTGTTCTTCTTGCTCTCGTTTCCTCCAGCGTGAACGCGCAAAACTGGCCACAGTTTCGCGGACCGGCCGCAACCGGCGTGGTTGAAGGCGCGTCGGCAGTAGTGAACTGGGACGTCGCAAAAACAATCAATACGCGCTGGAAAACTCCCATTCCTGGCCTGGGACACTCGAGCCCCGTGGTTTGGGGTGACAAGGTGTTTGTGAGCACCGCAGTCACCAGCGGCAAAGACGAAACGCGATTTGGTTTGTATGGCTCGGTGACGCCGGTCAAAGACGATCCCAAACACACCTGGAAGGTGTACGCCCTCGACAAGCAAACCGGCAAGATCCTCTGGGAGCGAATTGCGTACGAAGGAATGCCGAAGGTTAAACGTCATCCTAAATCGACGCACGCTGATTCCACACCGGTAACCAACGGCAAGTATCTCGTGGTCCTGTTCGGTTCAAACGGCCTTTATGCCTATGACCTGAAAGGAAAGCTGCTCTGGAAGCAGGATCTCGGCGTGCTTGACTCCGGTTGGTTTTACGATGCCGATTACCAGTGGGAGCACGGAAGCTCGCCAATAATTTATCGCGACCTCGTCATCGTGCAGGCGGATGTTCAAAAAGACTCGTTCATCGCCGCCTATCATTTGAAAAACGGCAAGCTCGCCTGGAAGACCCCGCGTGAAGAAATTTCCTCCTGGGGGACACCTACAGTTTATGAAGGTCGAACGAGGACCGAACTCATCGCGAACGGCTCCAAGGCGATACGCGGTTACGACCCCGCAACCGGGAAGGAATTGTGGCGCCTCGGCCCAAACTCGGAAATAACAACTCCGACGCCGTTCGTAGCTCACGACTTGATTTTCGTCACCGCCGGCTACGCCCCTATTCAACCGATCTACGCGATCCGTCCCGGCGCAACTGGGGATATCACTCTGAAGGAGGGCAAAGAATCAAGCGACTTCATCGCCTGGAGCAAGAAGCGTGGTGGTCCTTACATGCCTACGCCGGTTGTCTATGGCGACTACCTTTACACGTGTTCCAACCAGGGCGTGTTGACTGCGTATAACGCGAAAACTGGAGAGCGGGTTTATCAGGAGCGGCTGGGCGGAAAGGGCGGGGCGTTCACTGCGTCGCCGGTTGCGTCGGACGGCAAAATCTATCTTTCCAGTGAAGACGGCGATGTGTTTGTCGTTAAGGCCGGTCCTAAATATGAACTCCTGGCAACAAACCCGGTGGGTGAAGTAATGATGGCTACGCCCGCAATTTCTGACGGGCTCTTGATCGTGCGCGGCGTCAAGCACTTGTACGCTTTCGGGAGTTCTGCTAGCAGCAAGTCATCGAAACTCCGTTAACCGTTACCGGATGGCAGCGCGATATCTCATTAACACCGCAGCTTTAGCGCGGTGAGAACGGATCGGAAAGATAGATAGAAACCGTTTAAACGGTTTCCCATAGGAAGTTTAATTTCGTGGCACCGGGCTAAAGCCCGGTGTTAATGATCCTGACAAGAATTCAGAGTGCAGCAGTTATCTTCAGGAAAAACAACTAACCAAAGGAACTCTCTAATGAAGTCTTACTGGCGTCGTCTCGCCGTGCTTGCGTTGAATGTACTCATCGTCTGTCTCGCTTCTACACCCTTAAATGCCAAAAGCAATTGGCCAGGTTGGCGTGGCCCATCCGGCCAGGGCGTCTCCAGTGAGAAAAACCTCCCGGCCGAATGGACGCCCACTAAAAATATCAAATGGAAGACGCCCATCGCCGGACGTGGGCATTCATCGCCGATCGTCTGGGGAAACAAAATATTCTTAACTACAGCCGTTGAAGGCGCCGTGGTCCCAGGCGCGAAAGCCGTCAAGCATATGAACGGCGACAAGGAATTTCTGCATCCCGACAGTATCGGCGCGGATCGGAAGCACCAGTTTAAGGTCATGGCAATCGACAGCAATTCCGGCAAGATTCTTTGGGAACAAACTGCTTTCGAAGGCACTCCTTATGACAACCGTCACCGGAAAAGCTCCTATGCGGCTTCGACACCGGTCACTGATGGCAAACACGTCTATGCATTCTTTGGCGCCGAGGGCCTTTACGCCTACGACATGAAAGGCAAGCTCGCCTGGAAGGCCGACGTCGGCAAGCTGGGAACCGTAGGCATGGGCACGGGCACGTCTCCGATACTTTATGAAGATCTCGTTATCCTGCAGTGTGACGAGGAGGACGGCGCTGCTTCCTTTATCGTCGCGCTTGATAAGAAGACCGGAAAACAGGTCTGGAAGACGCCGCGCAAAGTTCAGGTGAGTTGGGCCACGCCGCTTCTCGTTAAGACCTCGAAACGAGCCGAACTGATTTCCAGCGGCACTGAGGCAGTGATCGCATATGACCCGGCCAGCGGCAAAGAGCTTTGGCGTCATAAAGGCGTGGAGAGCAATGCGATTCCCTCCCCCGTGGCCAACAATGAAATGGTTTACATCTCGGCGGGCTTTCCAGCGAAAGTAGCGATGGCCATCACTCTCGGTGGCTCGGGCGATTTGGCCGATGCTGTCGCGTGGAAGTATGCCAAAGGCACTGCGTATGTGCCTTCGCCCATCCTTTACGGCGACTACCTCTATCTCACTACCGATCGCGGTATCTTGACTTGTCTCGACGCCAAGACCGGCGAGTTGAAATATGAAGGCGGTCGAGTTCCCATCCCCGCAACTTTCACCGCTTCGCCGGTGGCTTTCGAAGGCAAGATCCTGCTGACCAGCGAAGACGGAGAAACGTTCATTGTTAAAGCCGGGCCAAAGCATGAGATTCTGGGGACGAATTCGATTGGCGAGCCCGTTTATGCTTCACCCGCGATTGCTGATGGAAACATTTTCATTCGCGGTGAGAAGAACCTTTACGCGATTGGGAAGTAAGGGAAAGTCTAGCGACGGCTCTATTCACATTAACACCGGGCTTTAGCCCGGTGATACTAAGCGCAGGTTTAACCGGGGAAACCGTTTAAACGGTTTCCATTAACCTTTGGGTTCCAAGCCCACCGGGCTTTAGCCCGGTGTTAATTCAAGGCAATGACCCAAAGGCAATCACTCAGCATCTAATGTTAATAAGTACGAGCCTGGCACGTTAACAATTAGAAGGCTTGCCTATCAACACGCTATATGCACCGGTAGCTGTCCCCCCGCAAGTTATCCCTTCTAATAAGCTCTAGCTTGGAGAAATCAAGATGTTCGACACAGAAAACTCAACGCCGTGGTACCGCTCAGTTGCGGGTGTGATTGGTGCAAGTCTGCTTTTGCCACCGGTCGGAATAGTCCTTCTTTGGCTGCGCCGCGATTGGAGCACTGGAGTAAAGACTATTGCTTCAGTAGGCATCGTGCTGCTGGGTTTTACTTATTTCTATCTCATAAGTGGCTGGCGGCAGGCGAGCATTTACGATTCTCATTATTCCGCCGTTGAGCAGCACCGCGCGCAGCAAGATGGATCTCAACCGGCAGCGAGCCAAGCCGCCGTCAATCCTGCCCAAGTGATAGGTTCACCGGCGCCCGGCGCTCCCGCCGGCGCTCCCAACCCTGCCACGTCAAACGAAGTTGCCTCCGCGCACGCGTCACGAAACTACTGGACAAACTTTCGCGGTCCGAATCGCGACGGTCACTACCAGGAAATGGCCGTCTTGACCAAGTGGCCGGCGCAGGGGCTGACGCAACTCTGGAAACAGCCAATCGGCATCGGCTACGCATCGTTTGTCGTTGCGGATGGGAACGCCTATACGCTGGAACAACGTCGCGGCCAGGAGGTCGTTACTGCCTATGACGTCGCGACTGGACGCGAACAATGGAAACAGGGTTGGAACGCTTTATATAGCGACACTACCGGCGACGGGCCACGCTCAACACCAACCTGGGACGAGGGCCGTCTCTATGCCTTGGGAGCCACCGGCGAGTTGCGTTGTCTCGATGCGAAATCAGGTGCAGTGCGGTGGGGAAAAAATATTCTGTCTGATAACCAGGCATCGAATCTCTCGTGGGCCATGGCTGCTTCGCCGCTCATCGTGGACGACAAGGTAATCGTGTTGCCGGGCGGCACGTCTGGAAAGTCAGTAGTTGCATATAACAAACTTACGGGCGCGCCTGTTTGGAAGGCCCTCAACGACACGCAAGCGTATGTTTCGCCAATGCTTGTTACCCTTGCGGGACGGCGACAGATACTGGTGGTCAGTTCTTCGCGCGTTCTCGGTGTAGCTCCGGAAGACGGCTCATTGCTTTGGAGTCATCCCTGGGACACCAGCATGGGCATTAACGTTTCGCAACCGATTCCTGTCGACGCTAACCGCTTCTTCATCTCGTCCGGCTATGGCAAGGGCGCCGCGCTCATCGAGATTTCCGGCAGCGGCAAGAACATGTCGGCGCGCGCTGTCTGGGAAAACATCAACATGAAGAATAAGTTCAACAGCTCGGTCATTCACCAGGGACATGCTTATGGGCTGGATGAAGGGATTCTCGTTTGTGTTGATGTCAACACTGGTGAGCGTAAGTGGAAGGGCGGCCGTTACGGTTATGGTCAGGTGTTATTGGCGAGTGGCCACTTGATAGTAATGAGCGAGAACGGCGAGCTGGTCCTGGTTCAGGCAACTCCGGCCCAACATACTGAAGTGGCGCGCTTTCAGGCGCTGCAGGGAAAGACCTGGAACTACCCGGCAATTGCCGGCGGGCGTCTGCTGGTACGTAATGCCACTGAGATGGCGGCATACAACATCGCAGCGCAATAGCAGGAGTCAGAAGACAGAAGTCAGAGGTCAGAGGTCAGAGATCAGAGGTCAGAAGTCAGAGATCAGAATCAGAAACCAAAAGACCAATATCTCATCTCTGACCTTTGATCTCAGACCTCTGAGTTCTGACCTCTGACTTCTGATCTCTGACCTCTGATCTCTGACTTCTGACCTCTGACTTCTGACCTCTGACTTCTGACCTCTGATCGCTGACCTCTGATCTCTGACTTCTGACCTCTGATCTCTGCTCTATTGCCTCTTAAAGATTCGCTTCGTCTCGAACGACCCGTTTGGATTATCGATATACATGTCGATGATCAATTCGCCATCGCTGGAGAGCGTCCATTTTCTGGTTAGCTGACTAACGACCGGGCCATTCGGTGATTCGCTGGTGGTTGTCTCATTAACCACAATTCCCTTTTCCCCTGGCAGCCAACCGCCTTTTCGTTTGCCTTTAGCTGGCGGAGCGTTTGGCGGAACCTGCGGCGTAAAGTCTCGCTCTTTGCCGTCCAGCGTATAGCTGTCCTTAACTGTACGCTCATTTCCCGGTTGAATAAGTTTTGTCTCGAGGTCGATTTGATCGCCCGTTTGTGTGACGACCATTGTCTGCTCCATGTTTCCCGGCATACCGAAACTTCTCGCCCGGTCCATCACCCAGGAGCCACTAAAGTCCGGTTTGGCGGCTGCAAGCGCCAGGCTGCCGGCGGCGGCCGCAAGCGCGATGATGAGAAGAGCTGCTAGTCGCTTCATTTCTTTTCCTCCGCGATCAGTTAATAGAAAATGACGTAAGGCTTGTCTCGTCCTTGATCAGCATCTGCTTTCCAACAACCACCGGATGCGCCCAGGTCGGGCTCTTGGCGACGGTGTATTCGGCGACGGGAGCGTAAGCTTTAGCATTGCCCGGCTGCACAATCAGCTTCGCGTCGTTTGTTAGGAGAATCAACGCCTTCTCACCAAGGTTTAAGATCGACGCGTTTTCTCCGGTTCTTTCCGTGCCCAGCCACAATGTTTTACCCGAGTCGGCATCGATGGCAAAGACCTGGCCCTTGTTGCGCGCCGATAAACCAATTAACTGGTTGCCATTGAGCACTGGCGAGTTGAGATACAACTGATTGTCTTTATTGTTCCAGACCTCTTCCGGCGTCAATTCTGCGCCTTTCTTTACCAGCCGGAACGCTGACAGGCCAAGCTCCTCGCGACCGAAAATGACCATGTCCCGATAGATGACCGGCGTAACTGTGTTTTCGTCGTATTGAGATTTCGCCGGGAGCTGCCACAGTAGTTTGCCGGTAGCCGCATCAATCCCGACGACGTCCTTTTGAAAGAAGGTCACAATCTGCTTCACCCCTGCAAGAGTGGCAATGATGGGCGAAGAGTATGCCGGGCCTGCCATATCGTTAGCCCACCTGACAGCGCCGGTTTTCAAATCAAATGCCGTCAGCGCACCCTTGTCATGCCCGCCGACGTGCGCGATTAGCAAACCATTATCAACGAGAGGTGACATCGCAGTGCCGAACAATGGTGAGGTCTTGGGAAACTGTTTAGAAAACTCGTGTCTCCAATTCAGTTTTCCAGTGCGCTCATCGTGACAGGAAAGAACACCCGAGATACCAAACGTGCAAACGTTACCCTTGCTGATTATCGGCGTAGACTTCGGACCCTTACCATGTCCTAGTGCTGCCTGATGCATCTCGTAAGCGACCGGATGGCTCGCTCTCCACATTTCTTTTCCGCTGGCTGCATCGAGGGAAAGCAAGACTTCTTCTTCACCTTGCCGGGCAAATACAAAAATTCTTCCCTTCGAAACAACTGGAGAGGCATGTCCGATGCCGACGGTGACTTTCCACTCTTCCTTAAGCGCTTTTGGCCAGACGGTGGGAAGCGAAACGCCACTGACGAAGCCGTCGCGATTAGGTCCACGCCATTGCGGCCATTCTTGCGCGGCAATCGTTGCAGCTGACTGGGCACTGAGCAAGATTAATAGACAGAAGGCACGAACCTTAGTCATTTGCGCTCCTAAATGTTTTCAGCGCCAAAGGCGCGAAATGTAACAGCCTGGGCCATAGGCCCAGGAACACGAGCCATTAACCCAAGGTTTGAGCGCTCAAGGCGCGAAATACAGTCGGGACCGGCGTTAAGCATTACGCGCTTTCAGCGCTCATCAGCTGGAGGCTGTCGCTTCCTGGGCCGATGGCCCAGGCTCTTGCAATTTCGCGCCTTTGGCGCTGGAAATCCCGCTTAAAACAAGAGCTTCAACCCAAATTGAATATGACGCGGCTCGCGCGCCGACGTAACCCGGCCAAAGGTTGGCGAGCCCAGGAAATTGTCGGGCAGATTGAAGTTTGGATGATTGAAAAGGTTAAAAGCTTCGGCGCGAAACTGCAGATTAAACCTTTCACCAAGCGCAGTGTTCTTGATTAGCGAAGCGTTAACGTTTTGATAACCTGGTCCGTTGACGATGTTGCGTCCGGCGTTTCCAAATGTGCCGGGCGCGGGGAACGCGAAGGCTGTGGTATCAAACCAACGTTCAGGCGTAGGGTTCGACAGGTTTGGATTGCCTACGAGGTTTGGCCGGTCGTTGGCGCCAAAGCCGAGCGCTGAAAACCCGGTCCCGCTGTTATCCAGTTCGCGAATCAGCGCGACAGTAAAGGGCCGGCCCGATTGCAACGTCACAATGCCGGCCGTTTGCCAGCCGCTGACCAACCTACTCCACCCCGTGTCTGACAGGAATCGTTTTCCTTTGCCAAGCGGCAGATCGTAGACGTAGCTGACGGAAAGCCGATGCCGTACGTCGAAGTTGGAACGGCCGCGCTCCGCTCTCAGGTCGTAACTATTCTGCGGGTAGTTTGGGTCGCCGCTGCTCGGAAAGAAGTTTGAGGCATCATCGAGCGACTTGGACCAGGTATAGGATCCAATCAGAGAAAGCCCCTGCGCCAATCGCTGTTGCAGCCGCGCTTGCAGACTGTGGTAGTTCGAGCTCGCGCGTGATTCGATCGTGTTGATCTCGTCAAACTGGATTACTGGACGCGGCACGAACGGCAAGCCAGGCGGAAGCACGCTCGGTTGCGGCTGATTCAAGTCGCGCGCAGACAGCAGTTTCGTTCCCTTCGAACCCACATAGCCAACCTCGAGCACGCGATTGCGACCCAGTTGTTGCTGCACATTGAGGTTCCAATGCTGCATGTAGGGCGTGCGCAGGTCGCGCTGAATTGCCTGCGCCGAATCCGGCAATGCAAACGGGAAAAAGGCCGGAAACGGGTTGTCGACAGTCAACGGCAATCCCGGCAACGGGAAGAAGAGATTGAAGTCGAAAAACGGTCGATTGAAATATAGCGCTTCGCCCGGCGCGAGAGGCGACGTGTCATAGTAAATACCGTAGCCGGCGCGCAGGATTGTGTTTGCGTCATCGTCGATCGTCCATGCCAGGCCGACGCGCGGCGCAAAGTTATTTTTGTCCGACTCATAACCGGCCCGCGGCACATTGCCTGTGCCAACCGGCACGAGGGTCCGAGTCGTCGCGTCGTACAGAGTGGCGCGGTCGTTCACGTCCACTGGCGGCGAGTTGTACTCATAACGCAGACCCGCGATCAGCGTCAGGTCGTGGCGCAGACGAAAGCTGTCGTTGAGAAAGAAATGATAGCTTTCGGCGCGCAGGTGCTGCGCATTATCAACGCGGGCTCCTCCGGTGACTGTAGGAAGACCCAACAGAAGATCGGCGAGCGCATTGCCCGTATAAGCAAAGGGCGAGAAGGTTAGAAATCCGCGCGACTGAACGTCGCGAAAACCATTCTGCTGCACCGCGCGAATGTCGGCTCCAAACTTCAGCAGGTGGTTATTATGAACATATGTCGCAGCGTTCAAGAGCTGAAAGGTATTTGTGACTGTGTTCTGTGGATTGTTACTTTCATGGCCCAAAGGGGAAAAGCCGGTGACGTTAATAATGCTTAGACCGAAATCGCGGGGATTGCTTGACAGCTCGGGCATACCCAATGCGCGATTAACACTCGTGCCCTGATTCTCCTGGTTGACTGCCGAGGCGACGCGATTAAACGCAAAGCGTAAATCATTAACGAGCGTTGGTGAAAACACGTGTGTAAGACCCGCCATCGCATTCTGACTTCTTCTGGGAACGTCGTTGCCAAATCCCGGCACCGCGGCGAACCCAACCCCGGCAAACGGTTCGAAAAATCTTCGGTTACCAAAACTGTAACGGAACAACAGAGTGGTGCGGTTGCTAACGAGGTGATCGACACGAGCGTCAAAGTGGTCGTTATCATCTCGCTGTGTCGGCGAGGCCACGTAGTTCGCAAAAGGCACGGCGCGGTTTGGTAAAGGATAGAGCGCTGCTATCGCCTGTCCGATTGGATGAAGGAATGGCAGCGTGCCGCCCGGAAAAGGAATGTTCGTCCCGGGAATCACCGGCACGCCAAACAAGCTTTGCGAGAAGTTTCCGTTCCGTTCCGCTAACGTCGGGACGTTGGTTACACGTGTAATTCCCTCGCGCGCGCGAGTGCCTTCGTAGTCGGCGAAGAAGAACGTTTGATCCTTTTGAATCGGTCCTCCCAGCGCGAACCCAAACTGGTTACGAATATATTTGGGCGCCGGCTGATCGGCTGGAGCGAAGAAATTCCGCGCGTCAAACTTCGCGTTGCGATGAAACTCGTAAAGGGCGCCGTGGAAATCGTTCGTCCCCGACTTCAAAACCACATTCACCTGCGCGCCCGGATTACGGCCAAAAGCTGCGTCGTAGGTGCTGGAGGCGATTTCAAACTCGCGTATGGCATCAACCGGTGGGCGCACCGCAAAGGTGTTGAGTTTCGGATCGACGTTGTAAACGCCGTCGAGCAGAAAATTGTTACTGTCTTCACGCGCTCCGTTAACACTAAAAGCAAAATCTCCACGCACCGAGCCTGCCGAGCCCTGGGCGGCGGCACTGCGCCCGGCACAAGCAAGCTCAGCTCGTAGAAATTTCTTCCATCAAGTGGCAGCTCCTGGATTTGCCGGTTCTCAATGACGGTCCCGACCGACGCAGAGTCTTGCTTCAAAAGCGGTTCGCCGCCGTGGATGTCACCGGGGTTGTCCTGGATTGGACCGACTTCAAGCCCCGCGTCCAGCCTTAGATCCTGGTTCACCTGAATCTCAACCTGGGAAACGGTTAATCGCCGGAAGTTGGGAGCTTCGATTTCGACCCGATATGTGCCCGGGGCCAGCGATGAAATCGTGTAAGAACCGTCGTCATCGGTGATCATGCTTCGGCTTTCATTAGTCGCCGTGTTGACGGCGTTAACCGTTGCGCCGGCGACGACCGCGCCGGCAGGGTCCGTGACGGTGCCCCTCAAGGCGCCCCTTTGTGTTTGCCCGCTGGCCAATAATGGGAAAAGTAACAGAAGCGCCAGAGCAGAAGTAAGCGAGAGTTTTTTCAAAACTAATCTCCTTGCGACATTAGGACTGAGTCAGAACGAGCCTGGGTCCATAGCTGGTATTACTTAACAATTTTCGGAAATAACTTAAGAAAAGTCAGCCTTTAGAGCAAACCGGGCGAACGACCTGCTACCGAAATGCGTCTTACCTGACAATGTATGAAACTGATTGCTAGAATCCGCAGTATTAATAGCTGAAGTAACCGTTCGACTAATTGGAGCAAACATAGTGATGAGATTTTCGCGATTTTCGTTTCCCGCTTTCTGCAGAAAAGCCCCAGTAATCATAGGTTTAGTCTTCTTATTCTCGATTAACAGCAGCGCCCAAACCGACAGCACTATCACGGGTGACATCAAGGATGCCAACGGCGCCCTGCTTGCCGGGGCTCAAATTACGGCGACGCAATCAGACACTGGACTTACCCGAGTTACTACGAGCGAAAGTGAAGGAAGGTTCGTTTTTCCGGGCCTACCGGTAGGCCTTTACGAGCTCCGCGCCGAATTAACCGGTTTTGAGCCCGTAGTTTTTCCCAACGTGCGGCTGACAGTCAACGAAACGACCGAAGTTTCGTTGGTAATGAAGGTTTCCGGCCTCACTGCCGATGTCACAGTTAACAGTGGCGAAGCTCTGGTCAACACGCAAACGCAGGAGCTGAGCTACCTGGTCGGTGAGCAAGCCATCCGGGAACTGCCCCTCAACGGCCGAAACTATACCGATCTGGCTTTTCTGCAACCGGGAGTCATTGCCTACCCTCACCGCGATGGCGGTTCGGTAGTCGCGCATGGCTTGGGGATGAGCGTTAATGGCCAAGACCCTCGATCCAACGTGTATCTGTTGGACGGAACACCGCAAAACGATTTCACCAATGGCCCCGCCGGCAGCGCTGCCAGCACGGTGCTGGGCGTTGAGACGATCAGGGAGTTTCGTGTTGAGGCCAATTCGTATGGCGCGGAGTTTGGCAGGAATTCCGGCGGCCAGGTAAATGCGGTTTCGAAGTCGGGGACCAACGAGTGGCACGGCTCGCTTTATGAATTCCACCGCAACGACAACTTCGATGCACGTAACTTTTTCGATACCGCGCAGAAGCCCGAATTCAAACGAAACCAATTTGGCGGCTCGATCGGCGGTCCGCTCAAAACTGACCGGCTTTTCTTTTTCTTCGGCTACGAATCGTTGCGTGAAAACCTTGGGCGAACCATCCGAACAGTCGTGCCCGACGTCGATGCGCGCCAGGGAGTAGTTACTCGATGCGGCATCACGGTTGCGCCCGGCCAGGAATGCCCAGCCGCAAGTATCATCCGCACCACGGTTGGTGTGAATGCTGCCGTCAGACCTTATCTTGATGAATTCCCGTTGCCTAACCTCGGGCCCTCAAACGTCGTTGGTAATCTGGCCACTCATGTTTTCGGATTCGCGCAACAGGTTCGCCAGCATTTCCTGCAGGGGCGTGTGGATTACAATCCCAGCGACCGCTCACAGTTTTTTGCCCGGTATACTTTTGACGACGCAGACCAAAGGTTACCGACAGACTTTCCGCAGTTTCCCCGTACGTTCTTATCTCGTAATCAGTTTTTCACGGGGGAATACCGGCGAGCGATTTCAGCCAACACCCTGAATACTTTTCGGCTAAGCTTCAGCCGCACTCATGTGGGCCAGGATGTGGAGGCGAACGTGACTCAGCAGGTCAGTCCGTTCGTGCCCGGGCAGACATTGATGGGCGGCATCGACATCGGCGGAATCCCGGGACGTTTTGGTCCCCAGACCTCGGCGGGACTACGTCTCACACAAAATATTTTTGGCTTTGAGTATGGCCTGACGCACAACCGCGGCCGGCATCTCATTAAGACCGGCGCGCTCGTCGAACGCTATCACGACAACATGGTGAACCCGACATTCAGTCTGGGAATTTTCACCTTCAATTCCGTCCGCGATTTTCTGGTTAATACCCCCGTGCGCTTTATCGGAATTTCACCGAATGGGGCGCTTGATCGCTACTGGCGTTTCACCCTCGGCGGCTTGTACATACAAGACAGCTTCCGGGCACACAAGCGCCTGACTTTGAATGGCGGTCTGCGCTACGAAGCCGCGACACTGCCCGTAGATATCAACGGGCGAGACTCAGCCTTGCCAAATCTCAGCGATCGCACCCCGACTATTGGGCCTCTTTACCGAAACCCAACGCTGCATAACTTCTCTCCGCGCGTGGGATTTGCCTGGGATATTTTCGGCGATGGAAAAACCAGCGTCCGCGGGGGCTATGGGCTTTACTACAACACGAACAATCAGCAGAACCTGATTGTCACGGTGACCAATCCTCCAGCGACCCCGCGGCCGGTAGTTAACAACCCGACCTTTCCAGTACCAAATTTCGCCGGCTCGCTTTCGATAAGGCCGGTCCAGTTCGACCTCGAGAATCCCTACACGCAGGTTTGGAACTTGAATATTCAAAGGGAACTTTGGTGGAACACCGTCGCCACCGTCGGTTATGCGGGCTCGCGCGGGGTGCATTTGCTTCGCAGCAGTGATGTCAACATCCCAACGCCGGTCGTCGGCGCAGATGGTACGCCCTTCTTTCCCCCAGGCCAGCTGCGGCCAAACACCGCGTTTACGACCATCGAACTAAAATCCAGTGACGGCAACTCTTGGTACAACGCGATGATCGTCGACCTGCGCAAACGCTTTAGCAAGGGTCTGCTGGCGCAAGTCTCTTACACGCTCTCGCGTAACATTGATACGACTCAGGCTTCGACGTTTTTCTCCGACGCAACGAACGGCACGACTACAGCCTTCCCTGAATTCCCTGGCGTGAATTACAACAAGGGCCTCGCCGATTACCATGCGAAGCACAATCTCGTATTCAACTTTACCTGGGAAGTGCCCTTCGCAAAGGGACTGAATGGCTTCGCCGGCAAGATTTTGCATGGCTGGCAGTTTTCCGGCATTGGGCAAGCGCGCAGCGGAAATCCTTTGACAGTTTTCGTGGCGCGCAATCGTTCACGCTCGCAATGGTCTCCATCGCTCGCTCCCGGCATCGGGTTCGATCGTCCGGATATCGCGCCTGGCTTTACTGCTGAAACCGCGGTATTGGGAGATCCGGCGGGTTACTTCAATCCGGCAGCTTTTCGCCTGCAGCCCGCCGGGCGACTTGGCAACCTCGGACGCGGCGTGCTCATTGGCCCGAACTTGAGAACTTTCGATGTCTCTGCGGTTAAAAATACGCGCTGGTCACGACTCGGCGAGAATACCCTGATACAATTCCGCGTCGAGGCATTCAACGTTTTCAATCGGGCAAACTTTGGAAATCCAAGTTTGATTGCGTTCACCGGCGCGGCCGACAATGAACAGCCGTTATCAACCTTCGGCGTCATTCGCTCAACGGTGACATCATCCCGACAGATTCAGTTGGGGTTAAGAATCGCTTTTTAGGTAAATGGGAAATGGTAAATCGTTAATGGTAAATCGTGACCGGAAAACCTCGATAGTCAACAGGTATACTTCCCGTCATTTACGATAGTCACGGCTGATAATTCCATTCACCATTAACCATTTACCGTTCACTATTTACCATCGCCATTTACCATTTACCTCCCGGAGGTCTCCCTAAATGCTTTGGATAATATTCGCCCTGGGCGCGGCGCTCGCCTGGGGGCTTTATGGTCCGGCGCTGCATCGTGGTCAGGTCGCACTCGGTAGCCCAATGCGTGCTCTACTCTGTGTCGGCCTCGCCTATTTTCTAATCGGCGTGCTGGTTCCGATTGCGAACCTTTCCTACCAGGGCGAGCTGCAGGGATTTACCACGAAGGGTTCATTGGCAGCAGTGGCGGGCGGCGCGCTGGGAGCGATTGGCGCAGTCTGTATTATCTTTGCTTTTAAGTCCGGCGGTTTGCCAACCTACGTGATGCCGCTGGTTTTTGCAGGCGCCCCCCTGGTTAATGTGTTTTTTTCGATGTGGTTACATCCGCCAAAAACTTCACCCAGCCCGCTGCTTTACCTGGGCTTTGTTCTGGCAGCACTTGGCGCCGGTATGGTTCTGTATTTTAAACCCCAGTCCTGAATTCGATTTGGTAAATGTCTCCCGCTGTCCTAACCCGATTCTGCAGATCCTAAGGAGATTCGCATGAACAAGAGCATTCAACCCCTGATAGGTGCGGCGATATTTTTTGGTGTCTTTCTATCCCTTTCTGCAATCGCTGCCGCTCAGCCCGGAGCTACCTGGCCGCAGTGGCGCGGAGCGAATCGCGACGGTATCTCGAAGGAGACAGGTCTACTGAAACAGTGGCCGGCCGATGGCCCGCCACTGGCTTGGAAGGCGACCGGCGCAGGCGGCGGCTATTCCTCGTTCGCCGTGGCAAACAACCGCGTCTTTACGATGGGCCTGCGCGGGACGCGCGAATTCGTTATCGCCTTCGACGCGGCTACTGGAAAAGAAGTTTGGGCAACGGCGCATGGCGGTGCTTTCCGGAATGACCGCGGTGACGGGCCTCGAGGCACACCGACCATCGACGGTGATCGACTGTATGCGCTCGGCGGCAACGGAGATCTCTCCGCCCTCGATGTCAAAACGGGCAAGATCGTTTGGACGATGAACGTGCTGCAGAAATTTGGCGGATCAAATATTACCTGGGGCATTAGCGAGTCGCCTCTTGTGATCGGTGACAAAATCCTGGTGAACGCGGGCGGCCCCGGCGCTTCCGTCGTCGCTTTGAACAAGAAGGATGGCGCATTGATTTGGAAGAGCCAGAGTGATCGCGCCGGCTATTCCTCAGGTATGCCGGTCCAGATTGGTAACACCACTCAAGTGGTCTTTTTCACGCATAACCGCGCGGTGGGACTCGATCTGAAGGACGGCAAACTCTTGTGGGAGTATGGGCGGGCTGCCAACGACGTTGCTAACGCCGCCACTCCGATCGTTCGCGGTAACCGCGTGTTCATCTCTTCAGATTACGGCACGGGCGCCGGCCTGGTGGAGATCAAGGCTGACGGCACTGCCTCGGAAGTCTATTTCACCAAGGACATGCGAAATCACCACAGCAGCTCAATTTTGATTGGTGATCACCTTTACGGTTTCTCAGGTGGGATTTTGACTGCCATGCGTTTTGATACCGGCGAGGTCGCCTGGAAAGATCGCAGCGTGGGCAAGGGTTCGATTGTCTTCGCCGACGGTCATCTTTACGCCCTAAGCGAAAATGGTGTGGTCGGCCTGGTAGAAGCTACCCCAACCGGCTACAAAGAGAAGGGCCGTTTTCGCATTCAGCAGGATTCGCTGCCAACCTGGGCCCATCCAGTCGTTGCTGGAGGACGGCTCTACGTGCGCGATCAGGATACTATTTACGCGTATGATGTGAGAGAGAAGCGGTAGTTCGGAAAAGAAAATTTTCCATTTGTCATTTGACATCGATCATTTGACATTGCGGACAGTCGGATCTTGTTCAGAAGGACGAAGGGGCAAGGTATACCGTGCCCCTTTTTTATAAGCGTTTGTCATTAAGCATTGCGGGTCAAATGGTCAATGGTTGATTCTCTCGGAAGTGCAACATCGAGATACTCTTCGCTCCGAAGGAGCGACATGTTTTATAGCACCTCAGCCAACTCCAACCTTTTTCGCACTGTGAGGAGCGAAACATCGATCACAGAAGGAGTCATTACGTGGCGGTCGCGCTCCTAAGGAGCGCTGAATTCTTCTGCGCAGCGTCGGGCTATAAACATCTCGCCCCTCCGGGGCGAACTTACCAGGCCCGATTGTTGTAACTCCAGGTTGAACAGCAATGACAAATGATCAATGTCAAATGACAAATCCGTAATTGGCGCCTGATAAGTAAGCTTCAACTTATTTGATCTTCTTCCCCGGAATCTCTCGCCCTCCCTGGTGAATCACCAATCCAGTCACCTGCCCCTTATCGTCTCTCATAAAAGTGACTTTCGCATCCACCACGCGCAGGAAAAACTTGTCGGCGCTCTCGGGAAATAGTTCGAAGGCCGGCTGACCGGTCGCCTGGGTCATGAGTTTGTCGCCCTCCTTGAACACGGTGGCTTTGAAAGTTGGCGTCATCTCATATTCGCCCACGTAGGCGTCATAAAGTTTTGTATCCAGCGTTGCCGGTTTACTCTCCAGCCGCGCCAGCATTGTCTTGCCGTTAGTGTTCTGAGGGTTCAGCTCGATCGACTTCTTGTAATTCTCAATGGCCAGCTCGGTTTGACCGCTCATCATGTAAGCTTCACCAAGACTGTCATAGGTGTTGAAGGCCTTAGGGTATTCGGCCACGTTGAGCTTGAAAATTTCAATAGCCTCTTTAAGTTTTCGCGCCTGCAGTAGCCCGTAGCCCAGCGTGTTCAGTTCCGGCTCACTGAAGTCATAGACGTTCGGTTGGGTGCTCTTCAGGGTTCGATACTGCGTCAGTCCCGCTTCGATTCCCTTCTCCTCAATGGTTTTCGAGAGCAAGTCACCGATGGGCATCTTGGGCAGGGTGTGTGGCTGGTCAAAAAGAATGTTGGCGATCTCGCGGTTGAGCTGGTTGCTGCCCTGGGCGGTGTTATCGAGCAAAACGATCAGATGCTTCTCGTTGGGAAATCGCATGATCATCGTCGAAAAACCGTTGATGCCGCCCCCGTGTTGAATCCTGGCGACTTCTGTCCCGTTGCCAAACCGAGCTTTATTCACCATCCACCCGTAAGCGTAGTCCTGAAGATACGGCTTATACATGAGTTCCTTCGATGCGGCAGACAAGACGCGGTCCGAGTAGAGCGCTTGATCCCACAGGTAGAGATCTTCTACCGTTGAATACATGGAACCCGCAGCGTAAGGGAGGGACATGTCAAGATAAGGAGCGTTGACAAACCCGCCCGGAGTCTTTTGATAACCGGCAGCACGCCTGTCAAGAATCGTGTTGTGGTGATCGTAACCGGTGTTTTTCATCCCCAGCGGATCCAGAATCTTCTCCTTGAGCACCTTTTCGTAGGTTTGGCCGGTGACCTTTTCGATGATCGCGCCAAGCAAAAAATATCCGGAGTTGTTGTACAGGTACTTACGGCCGGGCTCGAATTCCAGATTGTTACTCGCATATTTCTTTATGAACTCGTCGACTGTGTATGGGTTGCGGCTCACATCATTGAAAAAACCGGGCAACGAGGTATAGCTCGGGATGCCGGATGTGTGCGTGAGCAGTTGATGAACGGTGACTTTGTCACCAGTATCTTTACGGTAAGTCGGCAGATAGTCGGAGATCTTTCCGTCCAGCTTGATCTTGCCCTGCTCCACCAGTTGCAGAATTAACGCTGCAGTAAACTGCTTGGTAATGGAACCTAGACGAAACTTGGTCTCCGGCGTGTTAGGGATGTTCCATTCCATATTCGCCAGACCATGGCCCTTCTTATAAATCACTTTGCCATTCTCAGCTACCAGCACTGACCCGTTAAAGAGTTTGTACTTATTGGCCAAAGTGACCACCTCATCGATTTTGGCGGCTTTTGACTGCGCGAAGGCACTTGCTTGAAGTGCAACAATCAAGATTGCGGATACGCTAAGCGCCCATAAATGCAACAGTGTTTTTCTATTCATCACCTGCTCCTGAAGAAATTGATTGAAAGGTAAGCTTGCGGCTGTTTAGATACCAAATCCTTACGAGTGTTCCAGCAGAATTGTTTCGGAAAAGGCAGGTTCTCTCTTGCACACTGGGAGAAGGGACTGCTCCTAAACAGAAATGATTGCAAGAGCAGGAGAATACGATCCACGAATTTACACGAAAGAACACGAAATGGTTTTCTGATTAGTGTAATTTCGTGTAGTTCGTGGACCGCTTTTTTTTCACAAACTAACGCTTCCCAATCGCATAAAGGTTGGTAGCGGTGCGTATGAAAATCTGGCCGTTCGATATCGCCGGCGAGCTGAGACAGTAGTCGCCGAGAGGGTTCTCGGCGAGTAGCTCGAAGGTTGGTCCGGCCTTAACCACACTCGTCAGTCCATCCTCGTTAGTGACGTAGATCTTGCCGTCGGCCAGCACGGGAGAAGAACTATACGTGCCGGGCGCTATCCGTTGCGGACCGTAAATCTCTTTGCCGGTCTTCGCATCGAAACACCACATAACGCCCTTGTCATTAACTACATAAAAATACTTGCCATCCGTCACTGGTGTTGGAACATCGGGGCCATTGACGGTAGACCACAATACATGTGAGCTGGTTATGTCTCCGCGACCACCCGCGCGCAACGCCAGCAGCGGCTTAACCCTCGTGGGCGCGTAGATCACATCCTCGAAAATGACCGGCGAGGCAACGATGCGATAGAACGGGTTGTTTTCCGGGTTCAGACCATTGGCACGCCAAAGCTCTTTCCCGGTTGCGGGATCGTGACCGGTGACAACATCGCCGCCGGTAATAATAATTTCGACTGACTTGCCGTGGCGCAACAGACCAGGCGTCGTGTACGAATCAGGAGATTCACGGATGGCGTTTGTCGGCCGCTCCACGCGCCAAACTGTCTTCCCGGTCTGCTTGTTAATGCGCATCACGTACGACGGCGCATCCGTCTTCATTCCGTGCAGCACCTGCACGTAGAGCGAATCTTCAAACAACAGCGGCGAGGATGCGTAGCCCCAGTTAAGTCCAAACTCGCCATGATCCTTTTGTATGTCTCGCGTCCAAAGTTCTTTGCCAATGAAATCAAAACCCTTTAGAACGCCAGTGCCGGTCATCACGTAAACACTCTTCCCATCGGTTACCGGCGACGGTGAAGACATGTTGTGCTTCCGCATCTTGACGTTGCCGCCGCCGAGCAACTTCTTCCACACCAACTCACCTTTACCTCGGTCGACGGCCCACAGGTACAAGTCATCGCCGTCAGCAACGTTTAAGAAGATGCGGTCGCGCCAAATGATCGGCGTAGAACCACTCCAACCCGGCATTGCGAGTTTCCAGGCGATGTTCTCCTGGGCGGTCCAGCGCAACGGCAGATTTTTCTCGGCGCTCAAGCCGTTCAGAAATGGGCCCCGCCATTGCGGCCAGTTGTCGGCGTAGGAAACTGACCACGACAAAATAAGAATTATGAACACGCCAGGAATTACTCTTCGCATCTCTTTATCAACTCCTTTGCAGGTGCTTCGGGCGTCACGTAACGTGGCGGCTTTGCCGCTGAGCGTCTCATTAACACCGGGCTTCAGCCCGGTGATAAGGTGCTCTTAATTTCCGGAACCAGGTGCTTCGGCGTCACGTAACGTGGCGGCTTTGCCGCTTGATGTGCGGAAGGGCTCTGCCTTTCCGGCCGACTTCCCTGAAATTTTGAGGCTACGCCGCTGATGTAGCCTCGAAAGGTATCCAACCGTCCCCGGAAAGGCAAAGGTGCAACGTCGTGGGTCGACGAATTCAGAGCCGGGAGCGATAGCGACTGGATTCAACTGGCCCTGGAACTGACGCATATCCAGCGGACGGTTCATCTAGAAGCCCAGATATCGCGGATTGTGCATATTGCAACTGCGATCCGGTCGCTATCGCTCCCGGCTCTGAATTCGTCGACCCACGATGCAATCCCGAAGCCTTTCCGCACAGCAGGCGGCAAAGCCGCAAGGACCATTCCTATTTCTTAAAGTTATAGGTAAGCACGCCACATACCTTCACTGGCTTCCCAGATAATCGTGTAGCCCCAAAACGAGCCTGAAGCGCCGCCACCACCGCTGCCTCCTGTAATAGCTCCGGACCGCTGTCAGCGCGGGCAGATTCAACCTTTCCTTCTTCATCAATGAGAACCTGTACCGTAACAACTCCGGAGACACCTCGATCTTTGGCTTGTTGAGGATAAATCGCCGCGGGCTTACTAGCCGCAACTCTATCGAGCATGCCTCCCCGGATTGGGCATCTCAGCTGTTGATTCTTAGTCCCATCTCTTTTGCACATAACTCTTCTGTCGGTGCCTATTGAGTCATATAAGCAACGATCATATTCGCTCATTCCTGGAACCCAAGCAGTGAATGCGGAATCCGAAGCTAGAACCGTTTCAGCATCTTTCTTCAGAACGTCGGCCAAGGCACGTAACCCTAAGTCCTCACTAAGAACAGAAGCACTCACGTTTAATCTCACGAAATAACCAAGACTTTCGTGATCTGTTTTGCCGCGCAAAAGTGAAAGCGCCTGTTCTTTGATGAGAAGGGCTAAGTGGGGCATCGGTTTGTTGCCATGCAAATAGCTTGGTGCTTCGAGAAAGTATGAAATCCAATAGTGTTTCTCAACGTCCTTGTCGAGATAGGTTAGTAGCTCTGCCTCGAATTTATCCCCCAGACGGATGCGTTCAGCATTGAATACTGCGGACAATGCCTCCTTATCACCTGCGAAGCCGGCACGTTCTTCACTCACTCGCTTATCGAACATGTAAAACGGTCGTTTGTTATCCTGGCAAAACAAGGGCAAGGGCAAGGCTAAGAGAGCCAATAAGAGACTGGCATTAGATAGTTGTCGCATACGCTTCGTTTGAATCCATCAACTCTATCTGAGACCTTCAACTACTCCGCCCGCAACGCAGGCAGCAAGGGTGATCGCAGAGCTGCCCAGGTAGCAATTAGCGACGCGGTGAGACCTGATATTAATACCGCCAACAACAACACCCCCAGTGAAATGTTCGGCAACCGGCCTCCTCTCTCAAAAAAGACGGGGGCAATGGCCAACAGGGCGCAAACCGTCCCTGTCATCAAGCCGCCAAATAGCAGAAGTGCATTCTCCGCAATAGCCATCAACGTAAAATGCGAAGAGTGGTAGCCGACCGCGCGCAACAAGGCCAACTCTTTTCGTCGCTCGAACACATTCCTCAACAAAACGGCCGCGAGGCCCACCGTCCCCAAAATCAACCCCAGCCCTCCCAGCATCTGGAAGGTTGATAGATAGGTATTCTCGACCCGATGAAAGTTAGCCAGACGCTCGGCGGTTGGGACAACGTCAAAGCCAAAGTCCGCCAACCGATCTTCCAGGGCGGTTGCGACCGATGATGCTTCGCTCGAATCGGTGTCTATCAGGAAAAGACGATGACCTTCCTGCTCGGGAAACAGTTTTAGAAAGTTCCTTTCAGACATCACCAATTCACTTTGAAACACGCTGTCCGCGAGAGCGGCAACGATGCGCAGCCTGGTCTGACCCGACTGTTGTTGTAAGACGAAGTCGTCACCTAATTTCAGGTGTAGCACATACGTCAACGAGTTGGCATCAGCAATGACGGGCGTTGCGCCATCCGGGAACTCACGGTCCAGGAGAAGCCACGGATTTTCCTTCTCTTCGTTACTCACGGCCAACGAATCCTGAAATTTGAAACGGCCTGACTTAATAAAGTCGCTACCAGCCGCGATAATTTTAGGATTGCGTGGTTGGTAAAGATTAAGACAACTGGCATCGTCGCCGGGCCTAACCCGGAAACGCGTGAAACTCACATTAGAAAGCGGAAGCTGTTCCCCATTGCCAGCGAGATTTAACGCCTCACGTCCTTCCTCGCTATTCAGGTCATGAACTAGAGGCAGCAACGATTCGGCTAGCAACGCAAAACCACCGCTACCGGTCTTCCGATCCAATACCGTCGCACCTTCCTTGCGTCTAAAGGCGTCCACCGAAACGATGATGAAGGCCGCCGAGGCAATCAAGGCGATGCAAAGCACACTACGTCCCGGCCGATAAGTAGTGTTGCGAAATCCAAGCCGCGAGATCGGCCACCAGCCTGTTCCGCCTAACGAACCTGGGTGCTCACGACGGAGCCAGGCCGATTGAAAACAAAGCAAGGCGCCCAGAAACAGCGTGCCACCCCCGAAGAATCCGGCCGTCTCACTGATCAACTTTAGCGACGCGGCCAGCAACAGAACCGTTCCTAAGACAGTTAACGCAATAGCAACGGTGAACGAGGACAAGAGCCGCGCAAACCGAGACAGCGTGACGCTTTTCCCTTTTTCATCCTTCCCCTCTTTCCCACGTAAGTTTCTTCCCTTGCTCACTGATCCTGCCATGAGGCTTCGCGCCGAAGCGCGTCCGACTCGTTTCAATGTCCATACGATACAAAGCATCGCGGCAACCACGCCGCCGGCGGCTCCCAGCAACAGGGAAATTGGCCGAACATGCAGCCTCAACATATTCGTGCCTACTGCATCAATCCACCAGGTATTCAATCCGGTCATCATCAACTGACCGTAAGCGAGAGCTCCGACTAGCCCCAGCATGCTTCCGAGAATTGCGAGGATCAGACCCTCACCCAGAAACATGTTGCGAATGCTGGCGGCGTTGAAGCCGACCGCTTTGAGCAAGCCTATCTCTCGCAGACGCTGCTCGACACCGAGTTTAAAGAAGAGCGCAGTTAAGAGGAGGGCGGAAACTACCAGGAAGAAACTGAAGTAGAGAAAGTACTCGCCAAAATCTGTTGCGCCTTGTGATGCTGCCAAACCCTCTTGTCGCACCGGCAAGACTGTCAGGCCCATGCCTGCCGATTGCACAGCGGTTTGGAGCCCTTGTTGAAATCGACTGCTTGCCTGCTCGAGCGCGATATCTGAAGGTGGGACAACTCGCAACGAAGTGAGTTTGCCAAAACGCGATTGCCAAAGTTGCTGCCCAACATTCAAAGGAATGAACGCCTTTGGTGTCGTGCGATACCTCGCCCAATAGTCCTCGTCCTGCGGTCGGATGCGTTTGAGATCGACAGGAAAGGGCGGATCCCAATCCGACAGGTTGGGCGACTCCGTTATGCCGGGATAGTCGGGCACAAGATCGCGATCGGCGGCGAGACCGGCGATCGGGACCACACGCACCAGACGAAACTCGGCAGTCTTAGTCTCAAGTTTGCCGTTGTCGTGCCATTGGAAATACTCAAGAGAAACCTGATCTCCCGGCTTCGCACCAAGGTCCCGCGCGGTCCATTCGTTTAATATTATGGGCTGTGCGTTCGAGGCCCTTTCCTCTTCATCCCCCGTCTTCTCTTCTCCACTAGCGAAGTTTTGGAAAGTTCGATCATCAATCGCTGTCACTAGCGAGTAGGGAACGGTCCGGTCGCCTACCGTGATGCTGTTGGCGACGTATGAAAGGATTGGAACAGTCGCTGCAGAGTTTTTCGATGCTTCGGCACTGGCAGTCTCCACCAGCTCGTCTTCGAGCAGAGTGCTCCGGCGCTCGAGCGATATACCGCGTTGCTGGTCCAGTGGACGTGCGATAACGCTGTAGTCCTCGAGGGTGGCTGCTCTGTTTATTAGGTTCTTGAGCGCCGCTGTTCGATCTGTGTCTGACAGTCCCGCAGAATCCTTCGCCGAAGAAACCAACAGAAGGTTGGCCCTTCCCTCTTGCTGCAGTTCCTTTTGTAGCAACTGAAGCGGGACAAAGGCGGCCTTTACCGGCGTCTGTTGCGGGCGCGTGGCAAACTCACCCATCATTTCAGCACCGAGCGTGGCCCTCAGGTTTAAACGCAAGGTGCGACCGAGATCTTCCTTGTGTCCATACAGAGATTCAATAGGTACGTCGGAAGGTTTTTCTATTTGCACCAACAACGCATCGCCGGGCGCAGTGCCGAGCTCGCGCGCGAGCGCTTCACTAATCAGCACTTCACGATTCTGCGGAGCGGCCGCTTGCCGGGCGTGAAAACTCCAAAACCTCTCATCCACACCATAAACACGAACGTCACCAGCGCGTGCCTTACTGGTCTCGCTGCTGACACTTCCCGGTAGCTCAATCAGCGACACCGTGTCCGCCAGTCCAGCAGACGAGAATCCTTCAATGTTGCGAAGGTCGTCGGCAAGTTGCTCGCGAAAAAATCCTGACGAGGTCACCACATGATCTGTTTGACCCAATCGCTGCAGGAAGAGATCACTCAGACTTCCGCGAACCGAGTCTCCAACCAGCAATGCGCCGGCGAGGACAGCCACTGCCGTAGCGACACCAAGGACAACCGCGGCATTAGTGCGCCAGAAATAAACGAGGTTACGTTTGATAAGTTGCGCGGTATGCATCAGGACGGCTTCAACCCGTGGTCGGTTAATTCGTATTGGACGGGAAATCGCGCTGCCAATTCGGCGTTGTGAGTCACTACGATGAGAATTGTTTGCTGTTGCTGATGCAGCTCCAACAATAGCGAAGCAACTACATCAGCCGACTTGTGGTCGAGGTTACCGGTGGGTTCATCACACAAAAGCAATTGGGGGCTGCGAATCAGCGCTCGCGCGAGTGCGACGCGTTGCTTCTCGCCGCCGGACAGCTCCGCCGGCCGGTGATCGAGTCGTTCTGCCAAACCCACCGCGTTCAATAACGATTGTGCTCGGCTAGTGTCGTGGCCGTCAGTCGCTGCGATGATCGTGGGTGTCAAAACATTTTCCAGCACCGAACATTGCGGCAACAGACAGTGGTCCTGAAAGACAAAGCCAATTTCACGGTTGCGAAACAACGCCAGATCCTTGTCTTTCAGCACAAACGGGTTCTGATTGTCGAGTGTTATGGTGCCGCTGGTTGGCGGTTCCAACCCGCCCATCATGTAGAGCAGCGTACTCTTGCCGCTGCCCGAAGGCCCCATGATCGAGACTGCGTCACCACGCGACAGCTGAAGGCTCACCTCGGAGACGATTTTCAGTGGTCCCCGGGGCGTCGGATATTCCTTCGATACGTTTTCAACCTTCAGCAAACAAAGCTCCAATCAAGGTCATCGATGTTGTCCATTGGGAGTGCTTTACCTCAAAAGTCTTGAGCGCGACATTCGCAGTATGACAACCCGAAGGGTTGTCAGAAAGTAGCCGGAGGTCGGAGCGAAGCGCAGACCTCCGGATCACGAACGTGCGTCGATTGCACCCTGCAGGGGTGCTAGAAAAACAAAACGAGCTCTGGCATCCCTTCAGGAAGCTGAACCTTAAGCTTCTTCTTTTCGGTGGTCTACGACCACCGGCTACTATCTCTCAGCCCTCCAGGCTGAGACACTGTTTCAGTGAAAATCTCAATTTTGGGATCCTGGACCGAGAACACGCTCATAAACCTCCAGCGCGCGGTCCGCCATCACACCCACGTTGTAGTGCTTTCGCACCATCTCAGCACCGTTCGCTCCCAATTTCTGACCCAGCTCCGGCTCATCAAAAATTCTTAAGATCCCTTGTGCGAGACTTTCAACGTCATCTACGTCAACCAGCAAACCGCCACCGGTCTTCTCTACAATTTCTGTAAACCCTCCTCGCCGGGGTTGTACAACTGGAACCCCGCAAGCCATCGCTTCCAACAGAAAGATTCCCTTGGGTTCATTGTAAGTTGCCGGCACGGAGAGTAGATGAAGTTTCCTCAGGAACGCGATCTTTTCTTCACGGCTCAGGACGCCACGATAGTTAAACTCAGCTGCCAGACCGGCATCTTTCATTTGCTGCCGAATCCCCTCTAAATAACTCTTGTGTTCGGGCGCCAACCAACCCGCTACTTCCAGACGCGCGTTGGCAAGATGTCCGTCAGCGCGCAATCGCCGGTAAGCATCCGCGAGAACGTGTAGTCCCTTTTCCGGGGCCACACGTGCAAAGAATCCGACGGTGAAAGGCTGCGAAGGTGATAACTCCCGTGGCGAAAAACCCTGGAGATTTATACCTAATGGCACGACGTAAATCTTATCCCGGGGAATGCCAAGATACCCGGGCACAAACTCCGCGTAGTATTCGCTAACGGAGATGAAGGCATCTACGTGTGCCACATTCGCGCGAATCAGATCGAGGGCCTGGCTACGATGAGGCTCGTGCAATCCCTCGAGAAATAGATCCTCGCCCTGCAGAGTGCAGCAGATTGGCCGGTTCAACGCTTCTTTGATGGGTTTTGCCAGCCCGATCAAAAGCGTGTACGGCAACGACACGACATCGGGCGGCGCTTCGGCGCGCGCCCATTCCGTTAGCTTCTCAATTTCCTTTTGTTGAAAACCGCCTTCGCCTTTCAACATCGATACCGTCATTTCGCCAAGCATCTTCGGGCTGGTCGAGATCGAACGGCGCGATGCCAGCTCAAGCATCGGTTTTGAATCCCACAAGCGGTCAAGCCAGCGAGGCGAATGACGAAACATTGGGACGTACTGTTCCAGGTAGACACTTATGCCACCAAAGAACACCCGTTCGTTGCTTACGTTCGGCTCGTCAGTGCGCGTAGGTGTGTAGACAGGTAGGAGCGTGACGTCGTGGCCGCGTGAGATTAGTTCGGTTGCCAGCGCGTTGTCTCTCAGACAACTGCCGCAGTACATCTGACCGGCCCCGCCTGTTAGGTAGAGAATCCTCACGGCACAACTAGACAGCAACCGCTCGTTGAAAGGCGCGACGCGCGTATAGGTGATCGAACAGGTTGCCTTCGTGCGGCTGATCCCAACTCACATGGTTGGTTGCGACAGGCCCAATGTTGAGACGATCGACGTTAGGAGCGGAAACAAGCCGCTGAATCAGCTCTAAATCGCTAGTGATTGCCGTAACTACGAGACTGGGCCCGAGTGCTTCCGGTATCGCGTCTGGTTCAACCTTAACGACGGAAGCAAACGGAAATAAAAATTCCTTGTTCGCCATCGGATGAGCTGCATCCTCGCAGAGAACAACAGTCGGCAACAAATACGAACAGCTGTTCCAATTCACCAAACGACCATCTGTACGAAGTGTTGCCGTTACATCCCTGACGCCGGTTTCAAGCAAGCCCTGATCGATCAGCTGGGAAATGCGCTTCGCCACGTTTTCGTCTGCGAAAGGAGCCAATTGTGCGCTTTCGTCTTCGGCACTACGCGGCACGATCTCTGACAGACGCTTAGCCAAAGCCTCGGCAATTTCCTCTGCGTGTCTCGTCACCCAGATTCCTGACGCGTTCACGCATGAACGGCCTCCGTTTTCTGCAATCGACGCCACCATGACGTCGAGATATCGCTCCCAGTCATCAATGCAATCATCGCCGATAACTACCTTGCTGTATCCCGGTCCGTGGATCTCGATCCTTGAATCATTCTTCCAATTGCCCGTGGTTGAAGCGTCCCCGAAGATCATTCCCCGCCCGCAACTGCGCATAATCTCCGCAGCCCCGGCGTGATCCGAGGGATAAAAACTGAAGGCCTCGGGAGGTGCGCCTGCCCGTATGAGCGACTGAATGATGCGATAAGGTGTCCACGGCTCAGCACTCCCGGGTTTAAGCACAAGCGGCGTCTTCAACGGCACCGCCGGTATCCAAAGCGAATGCACGCCGGGAGAATTGTTTGGCAGAACTACACCCAGGGATTCTGCGCGCGGGAAAAAACTCAAGGCGTGTCCGCCAACTTCGCCAAAGCCCCGATCCAATACGTCCCATTCGAGATTTCGGGTCAAACCGTTCAGCACGCTCTTCATTTCAGCCAGCATGCTGTGGATCTTCTTCATGTTTCGCCGAGCCAGAACATACGGCAAACCCGTCGTCGCGGAGACCTGGCTGACGTAATCCTCAGGCGTTTGGATGTCGTCTCCCAATGGCAATGCATCGTTCACAAAATGTTCAGCTGCACGGGAGCAGATATCGACTAACTCAGCGGTGGAATACTGGTAAAGTTTTTGCCGTCCGGTCTTTTGGTCAAGCAGGTCGCGGCGAATCAAGCCCACATTGGCCTGGCTAATCTCGACGAAGGGTTCGCGCGTACGGTGATGTGCGACCCGTGCGACCTCGAGACTCCTGTAAGGTTTGCCTTTGCGAAGGATTGGAATATGAAGCATCTCTCTCAATCGTGTTCGTGTATTTTCGTGTAAATTCGTGGATCGTTGCTTCTGTTCGTAGTTAAGAACTTCCACTAATCGCACGAAACACACGAATACTTATCGCGTCCCACTCAGTAGACTCCTTCGACTACGGACGTCTGCAACTTCGAGAACGGTCTCACATTTCTTACACCGTCCCATGGATAACGTTCACAAGGCGGTTCGCGTTCCGCTTCGTCGCGCTCCAGAAACCGTGGCATGAAGAATTCTTTAGTCAAGGTAGTTAAGCGAACGCGACCTGTCTGACCGTAATCAACAACCGTGTCTGGATCATCCGGATCGACGACTTCAATCATCGCGCGTGGATGCGGCGGATAATAAATTATGGCGTAGTTGTCTTCCGGCTGTCGTGGTTTGTGGACCGCCAGTCCCATCAAAGTGTTGCCATAGGTTGGTGCGAAATAGGCGCCTTCGAGCAACTCCTCTTCGGCAAAGCGATGAAACTGAGGCGTCATCTCGGTGCCGCCGCAAAAGACGCCCGTGACGCCCACCTGCTTAAGCGACACCTTTTCACAGAGCGCCTCCAGCAGTTTTGGCGTCGTAAAGAGACACTTAATATTGTCGTGTGCGCGCAACTGCGTGAGCCCCTGCTCGATAACGTGTTGTTTGTACTGTTCCGCCATCCGCGGCTCGCCCATTTTGATGAGCTTGATGACCCAGCGCGGATCGAGGTCAACCATGAAGCAAATGCCGCCACGATACTGCGCTAGATGTTCCACAGCGAGACGCAGACGCCGCGGTCCGGTTGGGCCAAGCGATAACCAGTCGGCGCCGCGCGGGAAAAACTCGTCCGGCAAGGTGTCGCTGAAGGCTTCGTAGTCGAGGCGAAAGTCCTCGACGTTGATGCGGGATTTAGGAACGCCGGTGCTGCCCCCGGTCTCGAACGTATAAACAGGGCGATCGGCGAAACCCTTGGGCACCCAGCGGCGCACTTCGCCTTCCCGCAACCATTCGTCTTCGAAGAAGCCGAATCGGGATAGATCGTCGTAGCTTTGAATTTCCTTGCGCGGATCCCAGGAAAGTTTGCCTGCGAACTCAAGCCAGAAGGGGCAGCCGGTGGCTGGATCAAAATGCCACTGAACAACCTCGCGCACCCAGGCGTCGAGGCTCTCCCGTGACTTCGTTATGTTTGCCTGTAGGGTAGTTTCCGTCGCTGACATCTTTAAAGATTCGAACTCAATGTAGTTTAAACGTAAAGATACCAGAGGAAGTTTTCAAAACATAATTAGGAAGTTAACGCGTTTAGGGGCGGGAATCGCCCGCCCATGTGGAACGCCGGGCGGCGCCCGGCGCTAAACGGCCCTGTGAAAAGAAATCGCGTTTAGGGGCGGGCATCGCCCGCCCATGTGGAACGCCGGGCGGCGCCCGGCGCTAAACAGTTTATGATTATGTTTCGTTAACGTGTGTCTTCGTGTTATTCGTGGATCGTGCTCACTGCTGCTTCACCCAGGTCAGGTCGAAGTTGTAGCCCTTCCATTTGATCTCTTTGATTTTTGAGGACTCGTCGCGAACGAAACACGCCTCGCCAAAGAACCTAAACTCAAAGAAGCAGTCCACCTTCGTTGGGTAGAGCTTGATGTCCGTGGCGTAAAGAAATCCGTTCTTCAGCACGAGCTCCGTCTCGGCGCCGTCGCTGCGCTTGAAGCGTCCCAGGAATTCCGACAGATCTTTGTTTGGGTTAGGAATTATTTTCGGAATTGGAGAGGCCTTTACGGTTAACTCTTTGCCCTGGAGTATCTCGAGCATACCCTGCGAAACATAATCGAAGGCGCCGGCTGAATTTGAGACGATCACAAAGCCGTATTTCTTGTCGCGCGCGATTTCAAAATACGCCCGGTGGCCGTTGGTACTGCCGCTACCGCTAAAGTTGGTTTGGCCGACGATGTTTGTTCTTACAGCTTCGCCGTACTTTCCTTCAAGGACAGCTTCAGCAAATCGGTAAACATCGCGAGCCGTGCTGTAAACGGAACCCGCTCCAACCAGGAACGAATAATTCTTCACCGGCACATTTACCAGACCGTTGGGCGAAAGAAAATAATCCTGTGCGCGGCGCTCAATGATTGTGTCGCCTTCAAAATCCACCGAGTCGGTCATGCCCGCAGGCGTGAAAACATATTCCTGTAAGAGTTGTGAATAGCTTTTCCCCGAGACGATTTCGAGTATGCGTGCTAATACTGCATAACCTGCGGAACTATAAAGACGAGCACTACCCGGTTCGAAAGCCAGCTTCGCGAGTTTCACCTTGTCGACAAACTCCGCCGAGGTGTAAGCGAGAGATTCGGCTTCCGGGGGCATCACGCGATGTGGAATGCCGGAGCGATGCCGGGCCAGCATCTCGATGGTTATTTTGTCTCCATTGGGGAAATCCGGAATGTACTTGTTGAGTTTGTCTGCCAGTGCAATCTTGTTGGCTTCAATCAGACGGTGGAGGATGACACTGGTCATTTGCTTGGTGATAGAAGCGATACCAATGCGCGTGTTTAGTTGGTTCGGGATCTTGTAGTCTGCATTCGCCACTCCAAAAGCTTTTTCGTAAATCACTTTGCCATTCTCAGCCGCGAGAACCACTCCTGAAAATTGGCTGGACGTGGCAAACGGCTTAATAAACTCATCGATTCTTTTTGCTTTATCTGATTGGGCAAAACCGGTCTGAGATAGAAACGAAGTGACCAAAGACAATGCGAAAGCGATGCGTATAGTTTTATTCATCGAAACACTCCAGCGGACAGTCTTTCTCCATACGTAATGAAGACGGAAACGGGACTTGAACGTTAACGGCGACCGCAAAATTAGATACGTTATCGCCCTTGAGATGCAGTCTTGGGAGATTTGGTTGAGCGGTGATGTCCCAGGGTTGTCGATGAGGTGCGTGAACAGCTCCGCCTTGGATTGCGCAACAGTACCAGAGGACGTCGGCGGAGCCGACGGATGAGAATAGCCCAGCACTTCAGTGGTGGGGACCCCGACGCACGACAAACTGTCAGTCGGCGTCAGCGGACGGCTGTAGGTGTTGGCGCGAATTCAGTCGTCCGCTGAAGCGGACTCTAATCAAATAACTCGCCTTTCCCAGCACTTCAGTGCTGGGCTATTTTCACGCGTCCGGTCACGCGGACGAAAGCGAGGACTTTTTGGTGAATAATCCACCGGGTTTTCAAAACTTCCTATTTGGTACAATCTGCATCGTTATTAAAAGCCGTCAGAATTAACCCACCCGCTACCGCAGTTGGTACTGACCTCATGCTTAGCGGCGCCGTCTGACTTTGGAGGAAAGCCAACTCGGTGGTCCAACAAATTCAGAACCGGGAGCGATAGCGACCGGTTCAAGCTTACGGCGGCTTTCATCTCGCGTGGAAGTTGTAGGGGCACGGCATGCCGTGCCCCTACTTTCATTTAGAGATCACAACGACACTGACATCGCACCACGCTCAACTAACACCGGCCTGATAGGCGTACCAAAGTCCGAAACCAATGCTGAGCGCGCCCGCTACCGTTTGCAGCCCGTAGTTCATGTCGGTCAGACGCCGAGCACTAAGCGCAAAAGGTAAACCAATCAAACCGGACATCACCATCATGCCGATGGTAGACCCGAGGCCAAAGACACCAAGGTAAAGCAATCCCAGCAACACCGATGGTATTTGGGTTAGAACCAGCAGCGTCAACGCCGCCGAGCCCGCCAGGCCGTGAATCGCACCAACAAGGAGTGGCTTGAAGCCAACCTGCGCAATCGCGTGTGAGTGTGTAGCTGGTGGCGCTGTTACATTGGAATGGTGTGTGCCATGCTCATGGAAGTGAATGTGTACGTGCGACTGTCCATCGTGACTATGCCGGTGCAGGTGAATGTCAGCACGCCGGCGCATCACACGCATCATCGTCAGCACGCCAAGTACGATGATCATCAAGGCCACGCCAAACTCGAGCCAGTTTGCCACTGGCAACGGAACGGCGACACGAAAGACCAACACGAATAAACCGACAACCACCAGTGACGCCGTATGCCCGGCGCCCCACAAACCGCCAACGAGTGCAGATCGCCAGAGGTTGCGGCCTTCACTCACGACAGTCGAGACGGCAACTACGTGATCGACTTCAGTCGCGTGCTTAAGCCCGAACACGAAGCCGAGGCCGAGCAGGGCAAAGCCACCGGCAGATGTTAATGATGGTTCCATTCACGTTGTCTCGGGATGCGTGGATAAGAATGACAGCTTCGGTTTCGTGAGGCAACTAGTGACAACAGGCAGGTGATCGGATGAGTTTTGTCCCCAAAGGGGAAATCGAGGTTAAAGCGACGCGTTCTAATATTTGGCCCACATCAAGGCCGCTTCTAATCTTCTTGATTCGCGACATATGCTAATGCCCTTGAAAGGCCCGGCTAAATTCAACCCTACGCGCCGGCGAATGTAAACGGCCCCTTGTTCAACGGTCGCGACGCACTACGTAAAGAATCATTTCCAGAATGAATCGTTTAGCATCGGAGTCGGGGACGCTCGCCAGGGCCGTTAGACCTTCCATGAAGGCTGCACCAGCTAACTGCCGCGCGGCGCGGCGGGCAAAGTTTATGCTGTCACTCAAGATCATCAATTGATAAAGCCATTCGACCTCAGCACGCTGACGCTCACCTCGAGGCTTTGCTAGGAATTTTTCGATTGCTTGCCGCTGTACGGGGGTACAGTTGCGCAGCAAGTGAATAAGCATCAGCGTGCGCTTCCCTTCCCAAAGGTCGCCGCCGATTTCCTTGCGATAATTGGCATAGCTTCCAGTCAGATTAAGAATGTCATCTTGAATCTGGAAGGCCGCACCCAGATACCATCCAAAGCTGCAAAAACGATCCGCAGCTAACTGCCGCCCTTCCGCTATTAGAGCTCCGACTCGCAATGGATAAATGAAAGAGTACCAGGCCGTCTTCTTGAGGCACATTTGCAGATAATCTTTGGTATCGAGCGCGCAGACATTATTTCTAATCCACCCCAACTCTATCGCTTGCCCTTCAAGCGACTGCTTTAACATTGCTTCGGTCTCTCTCATCACCAGCCAGGTTGCTTCCGCTCCCAGGACCCGGCGGTTTGCCATCAGCCGGTGTAGTGCAACGAGGTTTGTCGCGTTGCCGACATTTACGCCAATCCCCAGACCGTATTCGCGATGTAGTGTTGGCCCACCGCGTCGGAGCTCGCTTGCGTCCTGAACATCGTCATGAATTAGAAAGGCGTTGTGAAACAACTCGACAGCCACTGCGGTATTGAGGGCCTTCCGTTCATCACCACCCAGCGCATTACAAATCGCCAGGCACAAACCCGCGCGTAGACCTTTGCCCAATCGTTGCGGATAAATTGAAACGAGATCGTAGAGATACTGCGGACCGGCTGACGGAATGAACTCGACGAGCGTACGGGTGGTAAGGTCACGGTAACGCGTTAATGCCTGCTCGAAAAACTTGCTTGATCGAGCCGCGCGACCAGCAATCCTGGGACGCTCACTTATTGCGCTTCGCTTGCTTAGTGGCATTTTGTTTCTTTGGGACTTTCGCCTGGACCAGTTGGTCGGCAAGCTCGGCGCCCATATTGAATACTTCCACGGTCAGATCCAGTAGGTCGTGACCCCTGCTCACCAGACGCCTCAGAATCTCCTGATTCTCGTGCGAGCCCATATCCGAGGCTCTCTCGTTAAGCTGATTCACGACTTCATGAGCATGTAGCTGAAACTGCTGGATCGCCTCCTTAAAATCGCTCGGGTCGATACGACGCTCATTTCGAAAACGCCTCTGCATCTGCTTGGCTGCCACAATGCCCGCCGCGATTTCTTCGTCGAGCAGTACGGCCGCATCTTTAACAATTTGAGAACTGACTTTGCTGATTTGTCTGATTCGCTCGGAACCTTGATCAGGTTTCGTCGTGTTGGTCGCTTTCCGTGAGACTGATCGTTTGGCTCTGTTTGCGGCCATCGCTTACCTCCTTTTGGGGTAATAAGGGGACGCCCTGCTGCCAGATTAGGGTCGAAGAACTATGGTTGGTACCTCGTTTGTTGAGTCAGAGCAAAGGCCCTTCACGAAAGGCTAAATTGGCGAGTTTGCAAGGAAGCAGGCTCGTGAGAATTCAGCCAACTAGAAAACGAGCGAAACATAAGCCCGCGGGGGCAATAAAGTCAAACAGATCTCCTTGCGGCAAATTAATGACTGGTCCCACGCTCTGTGTTAGTGTGTGCGCCATCTCAAGAGAGGAGAAACCATAGATGGCTCAGTACTTGCTCATTGAGTCGCGCGATCCGTTTGAATGCAACGATGTCGGCTACTACTACGACCTTGCCAAAGGGCTGGTCGAAGGCGGCAACCAGGTAACACTGTTCCTTGCTCAAAACGGAGTACTCTCGGCGCGCCCTTCAGCCCACTCGGCTGCGCTCGGCGCGCTGGCGCGGAGTGGTGTGACGGTGCTCGCTGATGACTTCTCGTTGCAGGAGCGCGGCATCGCGAAGTTGTCCGAGGGTGTCACGGCGGCTTCAATCGACATCGTGGTGGACCACCTCGCGGCCGGCCACAAGGCCTTCTGGCACTAAGGTAGTGTCGTAGTCTGTAAAGCAAACTGTTAGTTTGCGATGACTGAATGCCATTCAACGCGGCCGCAAACTAACAGTTTGCGTTACGAAAACCAGATCAGGACATTCCTGGCAATAGGAGACGAAGCATGTCCAAAAAGACCTTGACCATCGCGCTTATGGATCCTCCCTACGAGTCAGAGAACCTGACTACTGCCTTTCGCATCCTCGACGTCGCCGTCCGGCGTGGGTACGACGTCAACGTCTTCGCCTACGAGGGCGCCTCGGGCCTTGCCTTCGTGCGGCAGGCGGCGCATCCGAATCCAGTCCACGGCAAGGATGTGGCCGAGGAGAACCACCCCACCACGAAGGACCAGGTCGCTGCGCTGCTGGCTGAAGCCGAGAAGAACGGTGGCAAGGTAGACTGGGTAAACTGTGGCATGTGCGTCGACGAGCGCGGCGTCAACGAGTTCGTGCCGGGCACTCGGCGCGGGTCGCCGGCCGACTTCCACGCCTTCATCGAGGCATCGGATAACGTTCTCGTCATCCCGACCAAGTGAGGTGAAGCCAACGTAAAGCAAACTCTTTAGTTTGCGGCTGTCGCAACACGTTGAGGTTTTCCACAGCAAGAGCAAACTAACAGTTTGCTTTACAGGAGTTAGGTAGCCATGGCCAAGAAGACATTGAACCTCGTGGAGTCGGCCTATCGGGCCGTTATGGAAGAGCAGGATGACACCATCCTCTGGTTACTGGCCGCGATGCAGGGAGCAGGTGCGGAACATACGGTGGTGCTGCGCGGCAACGCTGTTAACTACGCGGTCGCCGGTCAAGGCGTCGCTGGCCTCACAGTAGGAGAATGGAAACAAACCCAGGCTCCGAAAATGGACCGCGACGTACTGGACTTGATCGAGAAGCGAAAGATTCCGGTGTATGTGGTCACTGAGGATCTGGCCGACCGCGGGATCGAACACGGCGAACTAGTGCCGGGCGTACAACTGCTCTCACGCGCGGCGCTACCCGAACTTTTCGCCCAGCACGCGCTGGTCTTCCACTGGTAACCGGGGGCCGCGATGGAACATCGCTTTTCTTACGGTTGAGGGTTTCTAATTTGTTTGGAGGTCAACGCATCATTTGGGACTATCGGTGCGTTTACCAAAGCAGCCCGACCGCCAGGCGCGAACTCGGTTTGAGTGGCGTGGCGTCTTGCGTTCCGCATGCGCGATACATCCTCGCTATCGCCTGGCCGACGGTGTGATGAAGACTTTGGCGCCGGCAATGTCTGATCAGAAGACTCATCCGACGGAGTCAGTTCCACAGACACAGCATCCGTATTCGAAGGTTCACCTTCAGACAAACCTTCGGTAACAACGATATCTTCCTCGAATTCGAGATCGGGCAGGTGCCTGAAGCATTCGAACCTCGGCGCAAACTGTACGGCTACGTTAACGGTTTGTGACGTTGGGCAGTGTGGTCCAGCGAGCTCGCCACTCTCCGGATCGATTTTCACACTGACAATGCCACTGGGTTTCGCAAAGGACGAGCCACCCAGGCTTGGTCGGATCGCGAGCGCGTCCTTCATAAACTCGATCCATGCGGGAAGTGCTGCCTCAGCACCAGTCAGACCAAGTTGCTGGTTGTCGTCAAATCCTATCCACACCGCGCACACCAGGTTGGGCGTATAACCAACAAACCATCCGTCCCGCGAAGTGCCGGTTTTTCCCGCGATAGCAACATTCGTAAAGCTGCCATTCGCTCGCCGCGCCGTGCCTCTCCGGGTTACATCAGCCAGGATATCGGTAATCATGTAGGCGACTCCTGGCTTAATGACCTGCTCGCTCGGAGACAGTCCATCGTCAATCATCTCTCCGGTATTGTTGTTCACCACTTTTGCTATGACACTAGGCTTGAAAACCATTCCGCCGTTTGCGAAAGCGGAATACGCTGCCGCCAGCTGCAGAGGGGTCGCCTCAAAAGTACCAAGGGCCATTGAAGGATAGGCATCTGGCCTGGGTAGTCCGAATCGCTGAGCCGTAGTGGCGACCCTGGACAACCCTGTTCGCATTGCCAGGTCTACGGTCACCACATTGAGCGAACGGACCAAACCATCACGCAACAGCACTTCATGCATCGAATACGCTTTACCGTAGTTTGCCGGTGAGTAGGTTGCGTGGTCGTATTGGAATGTTTGCGGAGCATCGCGATAGGTCGAGAGAGGCGAAATCCCGGATTCGAAAGCGGCCGCATAAACGAATGGCTTGAAAACCGAACCGGGTTGTCGTTTGGTATCCGTTGCGCGGTTCAATTGAGACTCTGCGTAACTGCGACCGCCGACCATTGCCAGCACTTGGCCCGTGCGCGGATCTAAAGCAACCATTGCCCCCTGCGGCGAGACCTTTGCTCCGCGTGATTTGTTGAGAAGTTCAAGTTGATGACGGAGAGCATTTTCCGCCGCTTCCTGCAGATCGGGATCAATTGTAGTCTCAACGCGGAGAGCCTGTCCGGCATCAGGTTCTGTACTGGTCGAAACGCGATCCATCGCTCGGTTTACTGCATCCACGTAATAGGGAGCCAGTTCGTTAGTTCCGCCCTCGAAGGCCGCAACGTTGACTGGTAGCGTCTGTTCTCTTTGCGCTACCTCGACATCAACAACTCCATTACGGGCCATGGCTTCAATTACCGTATCGCGGCGCGCTCGCGCCGCTTCCGTATGCCGATCGGGAGCATATCGCGCTGGGCTCTGAATCATGCCAGCAATGGTCGCAGCCTCCGCTAACGAGATGTCTTTCAGTTCCTTGTTAAAGAATATTCTCGCAGCCTGGGCTACTCCCCGGACTCCTACTCCATCCCTTTGACCGAGATAAATCTCATTACAATAGAGCGCAAAAATATCCTGCTTCGATAGTCGCTGCTCCAGTGCAATTGCAATCATCACCTCATTGAATTTGCGACTGAGCGTTTTTTCCGGAGTTAGGTAAGTGTTCTTGACGAGTTGCTGCGTAATCGTTGAACCGCCCTGGCTAAACTTTAGTGACCCACTGGTGCCCCACCTAAGGAAGGCACGACCAATACCCCAAATATCGACTCCATTGTGTTCGAAGAATCGTCGATCCTCGATCGCCAGAATGGCCTGGACCAGCACTGGTGGAATGTTCTGATAGGTTAACGTTTCCTGCTGTCCGGTTTTGAGGGCGGCGTCTACCGTCAACATTTCAGGCTCAAGTGCATAAGCAGACAGCTCCGTTTGGTCGTTAGACAATAGCGACGCAATGTAGCCACGATTATCAAAGTTGACGTCAATCCATCGGTGACCTTCCGTTCCCTGACGCGGCAGGATTCTGATGCTTTGCTCACTTAGCTGAAAGCTGCCGTTCCATATGTTGCTTGCCTTGTTCGGCGCATAGCCGGCCCTCTGAAGCGCCGTCGCCACTTGATCTTTTGAGAGTCGCGCGCCTTTTTCAATAACTCGAGGCGCGGCATAGAGTCCCGCCTGACTTCGCAAGTAGCCGCCCGCAATCTGCTGATCAATTAATGAGGCAAAACTGCGATACGAGTTGTAAGTGAGAAAGGTAACTGTGGCCAGGACTGCAGTACTAACAAGCGCACCGATTTTGCAGCAGGTAATAGCCTTTCGGAAGACGAGTTCTGCTGCCATGTAGGCAGAGTTGGCAACGAGTGTGCCACCTCCAAGGACACTCTTTCAAAGTGCAAAACTGTTGAGAGACGTTGACTTCTCGGGCTAATGAGCGCGATCTGATTTTCCAATTTCTGTTTCTGCGCGTATTAAAAGCACGCAGGTCACACTAAGGCTCTTCGTATTCATTTGGTCCCCTTGCGCTGTGTGTCACCCACCCAAAGGACCCCTTCTCCGGAACAGCGCTTTGTTACAAAAGGCAGCCTATTCATCGTCCGCGTTAGCGGACGCTTGAAAATAGCCCAGCACTTTAGTGCTGGGAAAGGCGAAGTGATTTGATTAGAGTCCGCTTTAGCGGACGACTGAATTCGCTTGCGGAGGTGGGTTGAAAGAATTGGTAGGCGCGTGGGGATTTGAACCCCAGACCCCTACCGTGTTGATCCAGACCACTCTCGTGGCGTGATTGCCAACCACGCTTCGCAGCTGTTAGGACCTCACCTATACGAGCCGGATTGATGTAGTCAGAATTGTGGGCCCTACTCTAGTTACACGGACCCAAATTATCCCCGTGACCTAAATGACCTTGCAGCGCCTCAATTGGAATTACTAAAGATTTCTGTGCCTTAGTACCAGGCTTGTGGCAAATCGTCGCTTCTTTACACTTGCCTGCACTACCAGCAGCGAATAGCGCCTGCACTTCGGAGGCTGACAATGCGCGGTCAATGATTTCAACTTCATCAATTATCCCCGGGAAAGGAAAATGAAACGAGCCTGTCGAGGAAGGTCCTTGAACGCCTATGAACAAAGACTCGGTATTGTCTCCGTTGCGCGCGGGTTCCAGCCGAGTCGCGACAAGCGCCCCATCCACATAAAGCTCATAGCCTGCCGAGTGGCGCACGCCCGCTACATGATGAAATTCGCCGTCATCCACCCGAAAGGGCGACTCAACAGGTTGCCGTGATCCTCCTAAACCAGGTTGGCTGTAACCACACGCTCCTGTACCGCAATCCGTTACTGCAAATTCAAGTCGCCCCACGTCAGATACACGGAGGAAGATAGAAGGGTAGGGGAAGGATTGCAGTTCCTTACCAACAATCGCTCGAAAGCCTGAGCCGGGGTCGCACTTGAACCAGGCATCCACCGTTACATCTCCCGTGCCAAAATGTAAGAGTGTTGAATCCGGTACTTCGACCCGGCCCTCGATGCCGTCAAATTGGAAAGCTTGATCGACCATGCCCGGGGCAAAGGTCGCGCCACCTTTCAACGTGCCATTCTGTTCATTTCCACTGATGTCGTTGGCGTTGCCGTCGCCTGGCCACCAAGTGACCAGATCAGAAGGAGGCGGCGTACAGTGCTGCGGGAAAGTAACGCCAGTTGAGGGGAAAATGAGAAACGCGACTAAGACTCCCGGGAGGCAGATTTTGAAAACTGTGTGCCTATTCATCATTGTATTCTCCTGTCAGGTAACTGATTGAGGTAAGTCCCGTCTCGGCTGGTCCAGCGTATAAGCAGAAACGATCCAATCTGTTCGTTCAAAGTAAACCGTCGTGATGCAAATCATTTCTCTTTTTTGGCAGCCCTCATTACCATAGGCGCGATTTCCGGCTGTAAAGGTGGGTGTATTGAATTTTTTTATCCGCTCCACAACCATCCAGAGGGATTGTTTGCCTACCAGGTGGTTCAAATGATGTCGGCGAATAACAGACTGAAACTCACATGACAGGCGACATTACACAACTGCTATTGCGATGGCGCGAAGGCGATGGGGCGGCGCTGGAACTACTAATGCCGTTGGTCTATGGCGAGTTACGCCGGCTGGCCCGACGGTGCATGCGCCGCGAGCGGGTCGGTCACACATTGCAGACGACAGCCCTGGTGAACGAGGCCTATTTACGTCTGGTCAAATCCAGCCAGGTGCAATGGCAAGACAGAGCGCACTTTTTCGCCGTTGCTTCCCAACTAATGCGACGCGTGCTAGTGGATGAAGCCCGGAAGCGGCAGTACAACAAACGCGGTGGCGAATTTACTCGCATCACGTTGGATGAGGGCCTGGTTGCCACACACCAGCGCCAGCTCGATTTACTTGCCCTCGATGCGGCGCTCAACCGTCTTGCTGAGTTCGCGCCCCGCAAGAGCCAGGTAGTGGAGATGCGATTCTTCGGCGGCTTGAGCATCAACGAGACCGGGGCTGTGCTCGGCGTGTCTACCGATATCGTGAAGCGTGAATGGCGAACTGCAAAGCTGTGGTTGCTACATGAGCTGAGTTGCAATCACAACAAACCTACTTAGCGATAAACTGTATCAACTTTTCGCATTTTCCCGCTGAACAATCCTATGGACCGTAAGCGTTGGGAACAGCTCGAGGATTTGCTGCAGCGCGCGCTGGATGTTGAGCCGGACAAGCGTGCGGCTTTTCTACAGTCTGTTGCGGATGACTCCTTGCGATCGGAAGTTGAAGCTCTGCTCAATAAGGAAGCTGACGCCGGCAGTTTCCTTGAATCCCCGGCTGTCGTTTGCGTCGCTGAAGAGCTACGTCCCGCATTCGCGCTCCCAGCCCGGATTAGTCATTACCGCATCGAAGCGCGCATCGGTGAAGGCGGTATGGGCGAAGTCTATCGCGCGCACGACGAAACTCTTCGTCGCGTGGTCGCTCTCAAGGTACTGCCCGCCGACTTCACCTTCGATCCGGAGCGCGTGCAACGCTTCGAGCAAGAAGCATTCGCAGCTTCGCGACTCAACCATCCGAACATCATCACAATTTTCGAGATCGCCGAGGCGGAGGGGGCGCACTTCATCGTTCAAGAGCTTGTTGAAGGCGAGACATTGCGCCAGTTGATGGCCGGCTCACAGTCGAAAAGACCGCGGCCACTCGGTATCGAAAGAGCATTGGACATTGCCATTCAGATCGTCGCCGCGCTTAAGGCCGCCCATACCGCATGGATCATTCATCGCGATATCAAGCCCGAAAATATTATGGTGCGTAGGGACGGTCTGGTAAAGGTATTGGACTTTGGGATTGCCAAGCTTGATGAAGAGCCACGCGCCACTGACTCAAAGCAACCCGCCTCAGAAGGAGCCACTGTCTCTGAGTCAGAGATAGACCCTGTCTCTAAGGGGCTGACGATTTCGGGGACGATCATGGGTACGGCCAGTTATATGTCGCCAGAACAGGCGCGCGGCGAACAACTGGACGGACGCACCGACCTCTTCTCAGTTGGCCTCCTGCTCTACGAAATGGTCACGGGCGACCGGCTCTTCGGCGGTGTGACGCGGGCCGAGGCGTTGCAGGCCGTGCAACACCTTAACGAGGCCTTGCCCCCAAACCTAAGTGGCAATATCCCGAAAGAGCTACGACGGATAATCCAAAAAGCGTTGCGGCGCGATCGCGATGAACGCTACGCCTCAGCAGGGGACATGCTGGAAGACCTTAAGGGTTTTAAGCGGCGTCTGGAAAACCGGCTGGCTCGAAGAGTGATCGGATTGAGCGCGCTGATAGGAGTCGCAGCAATAGCGCTGGTCGTCGTCGCCGGTTTTCTTTCAGTGAGTGAAGTGTGGGAAGAGAAGATACTCCGCGATGGGCACACCGCGGCCGTGCGGCGAGCAGTCTTTTCGCCGGACGGCCGTTTACTGGTTTCTGGAGGCGAAGATCATCAGGTAATCGTTTGGGATTTCTCGCGGCGCCAGCGGTTAAAGACTCTCACAGACCACACCAGGGAGGTGAACGCTGTTGCTTTCTCGCCGAACGGTAAGTGGTTCGTCACAGGGAGTCAGGATCAAACTGTGATCGTATGGGACGCCTCGCGGTTGGCGAAGGCCCTGGTCTTGCAACACAACGGGCCAGTTCACAGCGTCACCTTTTCTCCGGATGGGACTCTCCTGGCTTCATCGTCAAGTGGTCCGAATTCTGTTTCCACCACTCTCTGGGAGACGGTTGGCTGGAAAAAGCTCCGCGAGCTGCCGGATGGCATCTTTCTTGGGGACTATCATTTTCTGGCAAACAATCGTTGGCTCCTGGATGCCACCGGTAGGTTGTGGAACCTGAGTACCGGACTGAAGGTGAGGGATTCCCATCCGGACTTGAAAGGTAACTGGGCGTCCGTTTCGCCCGATGGTAAGCGCTGGGTGAGTGTAGATGTTAACGGTCAGGTGAAGTTTGTTGACCTAACGAATCAGAAATCTCTAGGTGTCCGACGCGTCCACCATGACCATGGACGCGCAGTGGCGTTCTCACCGGATGGCAGGTGGTTGGCAACCGCGGCCGAGCGGATTGTTTTGTGGGATGTGGCAACCTTAACAAAACTCCTACCGCTGGAATATGAGTCGATTGTATGGAGCGTGGCGTTCTCACCGGATGGGCGCTGGCTGGTTTCTACTCACGGCGATGGCGCCATTCTGGTTTGGGACGTGGCGGAGCGCGAGTTAGCAGCCAACCTAAGGGAGCACAGCGGCGGGGTTAGAGCAGTAACCTTTTCGCCCGACGGAAAACGAGTGGCTACAGCGAGCGAGGACCACTCGGTAATCATCTGGGATGCGGACAGCGGTCATAAACAATCAGTGCTGGAGGGACATCGTACGCGAGTTATGGCGGTCGCCTTCTCGTCAGATGGCAAATGGCTGGCTTCTACTGATCAGGATAGCAACATCATCCGGTGGGACGTTGCGAAACGTTCCCCACAGCTCACCTTAAAACCTATGGAATGGGGAGCCAGTTATTGCCTGGCCATCTCGCCTGACGGTCGCACCGTTGCAACGACGAATGCGGTTTACAACATTGAAAGCGGCCATAAGCTCCTTCCCTCTGTCACAGACTGGGCACAGGTATACAGTGCAGCTTTCACTCGTGATGGACAGCGCTTAATTGGAGTGACAGTACACGGGGCGGTCCTGTTGGGCGATACAAGTGACTGGCAGGTCAAGCGGCACAAATTGGCTGATTCGCCACTCGTCAGCCTGAGCCTTTCGACTGACGGGCACTATCTGGTGACAGGCGAGGACGGAAAAGCCGTGCGCCTGTGGAGCCTGGAACCATTGCGCGAGTTGGGTGTGATTGGCTGGCATGAAGCCCGAATTAAGTCAGTGGCTTTCTCTCCAGATGGAACCCGGGTAGCTTCAGCGGGCGATGACAGAACGATCCGGCTTTGGGATGTCCGCGGGCGCCGACTTATTACCACTGTTGGGACGCACAGCTCGCCGATTTACTCCATCGCCTTCTCACCTGACGGCCAACGCCTGATATCAGGTGAACACGATCGTTCAGTGCGCCTTTACACGCGCCACCTCAAACTTTGGGGTTACTCCCTTAAGTAAGAATTGCGATCAACAATATCGCCGCACCGCAACCGGGAACTAGACCAACCGTCAGAACGTCAAGCGGGACCAGATGTCTGAATCGCGGAACATAAAAATGGTAGGCGCGTGGGGATTTGAACCCCAGACCCCTACCGTGTCAATCCAACTCGCGCCTGCTTTGCTCACAACATTTACAAAAACACTTAGGAAAAACGCATGTGCCTACTGTGCATAGTGTGCCTTTTGGCGTCCTGTTTGCACCTCATTGCGGGACATTTGCGGGCCAATTTTTTCCTCGAACAGGCGGCGCTCTCTAGACCCTTGATGCGGTCACACAGTGTGCGATCCTCCGGGCGTCGTACTTTGATTTTCACTTCCACTCTTGAACCAAGCCGATTGATGATCGACATCAAACGATCGACTGTGAAGCCACCGAGGTCTGCATTTCTGATTCGAGAGAAGTCCGCTGCTGCAATGCCGTTTGGCCCTGCGCACTGCGGACGCTGAGACCGTCACGGTCAACCGCCTTATAATCTCAGCGGCTAAAATAGCCTTCACCTGATCGGCATCGGCGTTCTTGTGACCCAGGTCACGAAAACGGGAGCACACCTTCATCAATATCCCTCCACTTTTCCTCAGTGTATTTTTCAAATGTCCTTCAGCGCATCTGGCTCATTCCTTCCGATCAGCGTATAGCAGGGGAACTTCTCAAAAGACAATCGAGACTGAATAGCAGGAGGGCGAAAAACAACCGTCGGGATTGCGTAAGCAGTTGCGGAGTGGAAGGTTGGGGCGGGCGGTTGTTTCCGATGATGGAATCCTAGTTGGCGTTGTCAGAACGGACTATTCCATCTTTGATCTCGTCCCATTCCGACATGATCAGAGTGTGCTCGGTCAGGATACCGGTGCAGTGGATCGTCTTACCAACCAGACGATCAAGCACTCTGTCGAAAAACGGATGTCCACCGCGCCGGCGAAGGACGTACGAGCCTTCTTTTGTTTCCAGAAACACTGCGTACCGTTCGCTCTTGGAACCTTTGGACTTCAGATGCTTGACGACGCGTCCATCGATCTCTATCGGAGAGTAACCTACCGGCACCGCGATGTTCCTTTGCTGCGAGCTGACATCGGTTCACTTTGAGTGAGCTTCAGAAACGGCCACTATCTTACCGTCAACCTCCTTCGCTTCCAACACAACAATCCGTCGGAGTACCCGCTTTTTCTCAGCGTCTTTGGCTGCAACTTTGGCCGAGCTTCCTTTCGACATACCCCTCACGCCGCTGCTCTTCGGCGACGCTTTTGCCGCAGCGGCGACGCTCGCGGACACGCCAAACATGATGTGGAAAGCAGTGGCGCCCTGTTTCTTCGCCGCCACAGCTCTTCTAATTCCTTTCGCCATCGATCTGGCGCCACCTTTCTTCGTTGTCGCAGGCGCTGACGACTTGACCTTAAACGATATCGAGCTACCGGGTTGGCAATTTAGCTGCTTCATGATCTTCCTCAATGAAGCCTGCACCTGCTCCGGAGGGCCAGCCATGGATTTGCTCATGACCGGCTGCAACGTCGACAGCATCGCGCCCTTGGCGCGAAGTGTCTCACGACGTTGAGCACGTTCCGCGGCGCCGGCGTCCAGTTTCGCCCTGGCGGGCACTGCGCTTTTCGCACCACTCCTGGGACGGGCACCTGTCGTCAAGCGTGTAATCTTTGGCGCCACAATCAATTTCGCAGTGGGCTTGTCGACTGGAACGATAGATGGATCTCCAAACAGATTGAATTGGGCCAGCGTCTTGCGATTCATCGGGCTCAACGGCGAAGATCTCTCAATAAAGCGTTGACGTGCTTCCAATGCTGCACGGCCGAGCGACGCGCCCGCCAGCACCCGTTGAACGAAATACTGGCAGGGCAAATCGGCATTGTCGTTGCCCTCCGTTGGTCCATAAGCCGTATTGCTGCTGCCGAAGAACCCGTAAGCTTTTTTGTCCAGGTAGGTGTTGCACATTCCCATCTGCCCAGTGTCTTCCGCCGATGGGTCGTAGAGCTGCGCGCCAAAACAACATTCAGCAGAAACAATCGTTCCTTCGACCACGTTTCCTTTTTTGGCTAGAAAACCTGCGCGGTGCGCAATGGGCTGGTCTTCTTCATCGGTAGCCGACTCTCCAAAAAACTCGGACAACAAGTCGCCGCCATGGCAATTGATAAAATGGACACGCCGGTTGATGAGGCTTGATGGCCATTTGAAACCCTTCGTCGGGGAGGTTTGTAAGTCCTTATCCGTGCCAAATGTATTATTTAAACTCTCGGCAGTGGATTCTTGCCATGATTCCGCACTAATGCCGAGGTACTCTTTATAGCTGGATCGAGCAAGCGATTTCCATCTAGAAGCTGTCTTCAACAGGCCCAACAAGTAGCTGGGGCTGCCTTGCGCGCCGGTCAAATCAGGTAGACGGCTTACTACGCGCGTTGGACCAGCGAAATCCTTGATGTTCGTGCTGTAGGCCGCGTCGCAAGCGTAGGGTAAGTCGCTGTCAGCAAGTTTTTCGCTGTCGCCGTCTTTTTTAGTTGAGAAGAGTGGGTTCTTTAAGTCCTGATGCGGAATTACGTCGATGGCTCCAAGAATCATCAGATAGTCTGGCGCCAGGGCAGCGTAAACTCCATCAATGGCCTGCTTATTCTCTTTAGGACTGTCAGCGTTCTTGACGGGCTTTGCGTTCAGCTTTTTCATCGCGGCGGCATCATCGAGCGCTATGAGCGATGTTGTTAGTCCTCGTTTTTTGTCTGCGGCAATCAAATCCTTCACCGCGTTCTGAATCTTCTTCAACCCGGCTGCGCCGTACTTGCCTTTGACCGCCGTGAGGTTCGTTATGATGATCTTATCGGTCATGATTTTCCCCTATCAGATAGTGATTTGGTGGTCAAGCGAAGAGATTAACGATTGCTATTGTTACCGGATGAAGGTGATCAAAGTATCGATAACGATCGGCGGCGAGGTCCGCTATGTTCCTCTTGCACTAAGGAGTGCGAAGCGTATTATCACGAAGACAAGTTGTCAACTATTTTCAATGAGTGACCGCTCTCTTGAGTCGGACTCACCTGATTGCCGCCGTTCAGATCGATGTAGTAGCCTTGATGAGAGAAAATAGTCGTAATCTAGGTGAAAATAAATGAAAGCACAATTATTGGGAATAATCTTGACGCCAATCCTCGGGGCTCAATCTCTGTTTGATGCTCCGGATGTCGTTATCAAGAAGGATAAGTGGTACGTTGAGCCGACCTCGTACCGGGAGGCACTTAAGTCGTGGAAGTCCGTTGAGGAAATCAACCTGTGGATCAAGAACTCGTTTTCTTACGATAGGCAAAAGGCATTGAAGATCTCGGAAGCGGACAACGAGCAAAAGCCTCTCATCCTCTCACCCGAAGAGTTTTACGTTACCAAAAGTGGGATCTGTGTGGATCTCGCAAGATTTGCTTATGAAGTGATGCACCTGGTGATGCCTGAGGTGAACTCCAGGTACTTGATGATTGAGTTCGAACCGATAAGGGAAGGTAAGAGTTTGCTCCGGCGGCACTGGCTGGTCCTCTATGAGAAGGATGGTAACTTTTATTCGTTCGCTGATTCAAAGCGGCCAGGATTCATCAGCCCTTCATATAAAACTCTGGCAGCGCTGGTTGATGACTATGAAAAATATCGCGGGCGAAAAATTCTCTCTTATCAAGCTCTTGACACCTACGAGAAGCAACGAGCGAAGAAACAAAAGCGGATGAAGCGTCAGCTTGCGAGACCGCTCTGACCTCCCTGAGACTCAAACGCCTACCGAGTCTTCACAACTCCTATCCCCGCTGCCGTTTGATATTAGCTTGGGGATGGCGCGTTTTGCCGACGCGGCGGCGAACGGCCAACTGTGATCGCCGGGATACTCCGCATAGACATGTTTCAGACCTGCATCGTCGAGCGCCCGGTGCACCTTGCGGTTCTGAGCGACGACCCTCTCATAGTCGTCGACTCCGACTTCAAGAATTATCTTAGGCCATGCTCTTCTCCTTGAAGCTCTCTTGATTAGCCGGTCCGTGTCATACATCTCCCGGACGTGGCTACCTACCGCACCCCAAACCCGCTCATGCTCACTTTCGGTCGGCATAAAACAACCATTTGCGCGGAAGGCAGCGTAGGGATCGCCTTCGCGCCGTGAGGCATAGAACGCCCCGGCATAAGCAAACGAGGAAGCGAAGATATCCGGGTATAACAAGGAAAGGAGGACGGCCGCCGCTCCACCCATAGAGAAGCCGCCTATGCTTCGACTTTCGGCGCTTCGATTGGTGTGGAACGCCGCATCAATCGCCGGCACGCAATCATTAACCAGGTAATCTTCATATCGATTGCCAGATGCGTCGTTTATGAACCAGCGGCGTCCACTTTCCGGGAAAACAAGCAGCGCGCCGAAATCAACCATTACTGACGAAGGATCGAAGCAGCGCAACCATGACAACCGGTTGCCGCCGAAAGCGTGTAGTAAATAACATGTGGGCCACCCCTGCTCAGGAGGGCGGCGGGGCGGTACTAATACTCGCGCGGTTTTCGTGCGACCCAGGGCGGCGCTATAGTGACGAAACTCCGTTCCTGGAAGTTCTTTTTCCCGAATAGGTTGCATGCTCGTCTCCTGACTACGCCTCGCGCGCCGGCCAAAGGCTGTTCTGCTCAGCGTCGGGAGAGAAGAGGTGCTGGATTGTTCGGAAGTCGATCTTGCCCCGCTCATTGCGCGGCAGCGCAGGTACTCGAACGATTCTAGAGGGAACCATGTACGATGGCAGTAGTTCTTCACAAAGGCTTTTTAGGTCCGTTAGCAATGGATCGTCCAGCTTGGCCGTCGCAACCAAGCCTGCGATATTTTCAACTCCGTCCTCACGAATTGCGATCACCGCGGCTTCAAGAACGTCTTCATGTCCCTGAAGGACGTGCTCTATTTCCTCCGGCTGCAAACGATACCCCCTGACCTTGAGGAGCCTGTCTTTCCGGCCAAGGAATGTCAATTGGCCCTCCTCTTCGATCACTAAATCTCCCGTCTTGTAATGCCCGTCGGAACGTACCGCGCAGGATTTCGCATTTACATCGTCGAGCTTCCAGTATCCTTGCATAACGGTCGGAGAGTCAGCCCAAAGTTCTCCCTCGAAAGAAGTTTCTCCTGCGTCGGCTTCAGCGACTATGCGAATCTGAGCGTAGTCGCAAGGACGTCCGATAGGAATGGGTTTGTCAGACTCCAGATCAAACGAGGAGATGTCGTGATGAGTGATGACGTTGGTTTCAGTTGGACCATACCAGTTACTTACCGTACAGCCAAGCGGGAGACACGCGACTAACTCCCGCAGCAAGTGCACCGGTATCACCTCACCTGCAAATACGACTCGCCGCAATGCTGATTTTGAAAGCTGCCCAAATCTTGCGATTCCTTCCTGCCGGAGGAGAGCTGAGGGCACGGAGTACCATACGGTAATTCCCTTTTCGACGATAAAGCGGAAGATCCTATCTAGTCGGCCGAATGTCCACTCGGGGATGGAAACTAATGTCGCCGCGGCTCTCACCGAGGCGAAAAAATCAAAGATGGTTAAGTCAAAGGAGGGGGAAGCGTGCTGGGATAGGACATCTTTCGCTTGGAGTTGGAGATTATCAGTTGCCCAACTAACGAAGGTGAGCGCGCTCTCATGAGTGTGAACTACGCCCTTCGGTCGTCCCGTCGAGCCAGAGGTGTAAAGAATATAAGCTTTCCCTGTTGGGTCTGCTGCCGGCAGCGAGCTCGGCGGCGCCGAATTCATAGCCCGCTCCCATGAAACTAGCTTGACAAAGGCTTTGTTGTTTTGTGAGTGCGACAACATGAAGATGAAGGTTTGCTTGTCTAAGCCCGCCACGGCATCCATCGCCGGTGTTACCGAAATGTCGTCGAAAAGGCTCTGACCTGTATGGAAGGTAGAAATGACGGCAACAGGCTCGGCGTCAAGAGCTATTAACCGGATGCGGGCGGGCGGAGTTGCGTAGTCGATCGGCACATAGCAACCACCCGCCAGCAGTGTGCCGAAAATGGCAATCGAAAGTTCAGGTCCTTTGCGTAAACAAATGATGACCCGATCACCAGACTTTACGCCTGACTCGATCAGGCAGCCGGCTAAGCACACGGCGCGACGATGAAGCTCGCGATAGGTAATTTGGCCAACGGGCGTAACAAGAGCTAATTGATCCGGATGTTGCGTTCCGGCGTCACAAAGCAAATCTGCGAGCCCTGAGGTGAACATTTAGTCTACCAGCCCAAGTTCTGACGCGATAATTACTCTCTGCAGGTCTGAAGTGCCTGAATAGATAATTCCACCAAAAGAGTCTCGAAGCTCGGCTGCGACTCGGGACTCGTTCATGAAGGCCGCCCCGGCGTAGATGCGCAACGCGTCTAAGCTCGATGCCAATTCGGCTTCACTCACATACATCTTAGTGAGGCTGGCCTCGGCGTTAGTGAGCGTTTCGGCCGAGAGCTTGGTCACAGTTTCCCTTACCAGCAGCCGAGAGGTGACGTAGCGGAGCAGTTGGTCCACTATCCTTCCTGCCACATATTGATTTGACCCTATGGGACGCCCGAATTGGTGGCGCATCTTGGCCCGCGTAAGGCAACTGAGCAATTGACGCCGCATAACGCCGACCTGGAACCCCCCAATCAAACTCCTCTCCCACATCATGGCGTGATTAAAGATGGCTGCACCCGCTCCGATACGTCCGACAAGGGCACTTTTCGGGACAGCCACACGGTCAAGAGTCAAAGCTCCGATCGAGCAACCATGAAGACCCAGGCGCGGCTCGTCAAGACCGATTTTCACGCCCTCTGCATTGCGGGGCACCAGGAATGCGCTGACCCCCCGAAAATGCAGACGGGGGTCTTTCGTTGCCAGTAGCAGAAAGACGTCCGCATCCTGGATGTTGGCAATGAAACACTTTGTCCCTTGAATGACGTAGTGGTCGCCTTCTTGCCAGAAGCAGGTCTTGAGAGACATTACGTCGGAGCCCGCGGTCGGTTCTGTGGCAGCAAAAGCGGCGATGGCATTGCCGTCTCTTAGTGAGTTAAGCAACTCAGTCTGGCCCTCTAGACCGAAGCGAGCCAGAGGGGCACCCGCACCAAAGCAATGCGCGCCTACCGCCAAAAGAAAACCGCTGTTCTCACAGCCCTCGCCAAGCCCTTCTATAGTTGCCAACGCGGCTTCTACGTCGAGCTCGCCACTCGGAATTAGCAACTTAAACAATCCAAAAGCCGCGGCTTGACGCCACATATCTCGAAACCACTGTCGCTGGCCTTCACTCGAAGGGGTCCGAGAAAGTGAACGGCCAAAGGCTTTCGCTTCGGTATACTTCGGAGTCTCCGGCGGCAAGAGATGACTCATCGCTCCGTGGCTCCGATTTCAAATCGCGACGCTTTAATCAGCTCATTAAACTTCTCCACCTCCTGGAGACTATCTTTGAGGATGTTGTCATCTAACTGGAAATGGCAGAGTTCATTTGCCCGGTGCTTACTGTAGGCATCAATATCCATTAAGCCGTGACCGCTAATGTTGATAAGGATCACGGTCGGAGTTGCATTGCTGGGCTGCCGGCGTGCCAATTCAATTGCTCCTGCGATTGCGTGCGCCGACTCCGGGGCGGGGAGAATGTTCTCGGTCTCTGCGAACAACAGGCCCGCCTCAAGAGCGACGGATTCGTCGACCGCTATGGCGTCAAACATCTCGTCGGCATACATGGCGCTTAGAAAAGGAGAAGTTCCGTGGTAGCGCAATCCCCCAGCTTGGATAGGAGGCGCGATGTACTTGCTTCCTAATGTGTACATTTTGGTGATGGGCGTAGTGCCGGAGAAATCGTTAACGTCGTAGGCGAATTTCCCGCGAGTTAGCTTCGGACAGACGACCGGTTCAACCGCAAGCAGCCGCACGACGTGACCAACCTGTCTGGCCGCGCGCATGAGTGGGAGACCCACGCCACCAAAATTGCTTCCCGCCCCCATACAAGCAACTACATGATCGGGAAACTCACCGAGCGACAACATTTGCTCGGTCGCCTCGATACCGATGACGGTTTGATGAAGTAGGACACAGTTTTCGCCGCTCCCAACAGCAAACCGCGTCCGCTTGCGCGCCCTACTAAACTCCAGCGCTTCGCCTGTGGCGAAGGCGAGCGTTCCTACACGTTCGATGTCGCGTTTGATGGCCTCCTGTCCAACCTGGGTGATGGTGCTCGGACTTTCATAAACCGCGGCTCCGAACATCTCCATCATTTTGACGCGTTGCGGCTTCTGCCGCAGACTCGCGCCCACCATGAAGACAGTGCATTGCAACCCAAATTGCTGGCAAGCGTATGCGATGGCCGTGCCCCACTGGCCTGCGCCCGTCCCCGTTACCAGATGCTTAACGCCCGCTTTGCTGTAGTAGTAGGCCTGGGCCAACGCCGTGTTGAGCTTATGACTGCCGGAGATGTTGGCGCCTTCAAATTTAAAGTAGATCCGGGCATTCACCCCCAAACGTTCCTCTAGTTGGGCGGCACGCCGCAGAGGAGTGGGACGATATCGTTCATAAAACGTGCGCACCGGCGAGGGTATGGGAATATCAGGTTCAGCGGTATTGTTCGATTGTTTCGCCAGGGAGAGGGGCTGCTGGGGAACGATGCTTACTCGACGCGAGTGGTTTTCTTTAAGCGCTGGCAGACTTAAAGACTCTCTGACAGCGTACTCTGGATAGTCGAAGACGAAGTTGCACCAATGAGTGGGAACTGAAGAGGACATGATCTCTGGTTCATACATATTTCAGCAAAACTCAGGCTCAGCCTGGACCCTAATTGCCTCAGCCGCAGTCAACAACTGACAGACTTAGGTCGGAATCCTGTTAGTCACAAAGTTCACAAGGTCTGCAACCGTGATCAGGTCGATGTCTAACAGATCTTCGTCGTCAATCTCTTGACCGAGTTCCTGTTCCAACTGAGTAATCAAATGGACGAAACGAAGTGAGTTAATTGATAGATCGGCGTAGAGCTCGTGCGTTTCATCTAACTCGCCTTCGTTAGAGGCAGGCAACACGGCCCCAAGAGCTTTCCGTACAACAGAAGCCGCGGCATCCCTGCTTGAGAGCGGCAAGAGTTCCAGTACGCCGAGCGTGTTGGCCAACTCCCGCTGTTTAGCTTTCGAAGTTTTGCAGAGATTGACCAGCGGACGGAGTTTGCCGGAAGGCTCTCTCGCTATTGAATCGACTTCCTGCGGATGGATCTCACACCCATCGCCCAGTATCCCTTTGAGAACGCTAACCGCAACTTCAACATTGCCGGGAGAAAAGCCGACACCGGTCCGGTACTGTAAAACGTAGCGGTCAAGAGCCAGGCCGATGAAGCGGTACTGAGCATTTGGGAGGTTATCTCTAATAGCGCCGAGGATCTGGAAGGGAGTCACCGTGCGGCCGTCAGGAGTTTGCAACATGTCAGCCTCCTTGCCCTGAAGATCACTGATGGTGGCGCACCACAGATCTTCGGTCACTTGCACCGGATCTCTCGACCGAGCTACATCCTCAATGTCGTAGCGGATGAGCGGCATCGTGTCGTTGAGCAGGTCGGTGACGACCATGCGCGACAACTCGCCCGGCGCAGCGAGCTCGGGCACATCACGCTTTATGTGCTCTACATACAGACGGTCGGAGTCGAAGCATAAGGGCTCGCCCTTCTGTGCTTCCCAAGCCATAAACCCGAATTCATTGCTCGCGTAAATCGTCAACGGCTCGCACCCCATGACCGCCCGAATTGCATCCGCACCCTCCTGCGAAAGGATTTCTGAAGTCGTCCAGACCTGCTTGATTGTCTCTATGCGCAGATCTTCTTGCAGCAGCCAGCGGGCCAGGGCAGCGATAGTGCTGGCGAACCCAATTAAGGTCGATGGTTCCAGCTCGCTGACCGCCTCATAAAGCTGCTGCACAGGCAGCCAGGAGTTCACCGTGAAAGGGCGGTTAAGGACTGGCTCGACATACGATTCGCCTCCGTCCTGCGTTCTCTTTGAAGTCTTGGTTTTTTTTGGAAACACCCTGAAGGAGGAGGTCGGTTGCGGCTTCTCCTGCTCTGCGTCCTCCTTCACAGCCGAAGGCTCTTCGCGTGCGGGACTCGACGAGCTACGAACCGCATTAGTTATTTCTTCACGCGGAGTTCGGGCAAGGAAGTCCCACGGGAATAGAAAGACAAGTTTTGTCGGCGCCTGTTTTACGATTTGTTGATGTGGCCGTTGAAAGCGCCACTTTCTAAAGTTCGATATTGTGTTGTCAAGCAAAAGGGTGAACGGAATTCCGGTGCTCCCGCTTGTCGGTTTCCTAACCAGAACCGATTGGTTGTATTGCGGATTGAGGAGGGCCGCCTGGCCTGCTGCCTGAAGTTGCGGCTTGTTGATGATCGGCAATCGCGCGAACCATTCCAAGAAATGATCCTCAGGGGGAACCGGGCCGAAGGAGGCGTAAAGATCATGGTAGAATTGAACATTCTCCGTTGCCGACAGCACCCGCTCACGCAAGAGTTTTAGCGGCGGGATCGAAAGATATTCAACCCTCTCGCCTCCCATCTCGCCCTTAGCCAAGGAGAGGGCAAGTTCAGTGTTGTGCATTTCTTATCCTTATACTCTGGCGAACCAATGGTAAAAGCTGGCAGTGCGAGGCGCCTCGCCCAGTCTCTCTGCAAGGTGTGACGAGGTTAGGTCGGTTTAAGTCTGCCGGTCAGGTGTCGAGAGAAGTTGGTAGAATAAGGGAAATAGACGGGCTCAACATTCGTTGAGGCACATCCTAGGGCACGTACACTTTTCCATTAGCACCGAAGCCCGGCAGTGGGGCCGAGTCGCATCAAGCCTGGTGGTGAAGATTCACTAATTAGGCGGATTTGAACTGGCCTTTGAATTTCAGCGCAGACTTTTGACGAACTTGTGCGACCCGCGCAGTCGATACTTTACCAATTGAGATCGAAGTACGCCCCTCGATGAAGGCTGCCCCTAATGACTTAACAGAGCTTAGCTGCCGGGGCTGTAGCGCGCGCGCAAGTTGGACCTTGCCAATCGGTCTAATCGCCCGCACAGAAGCGGGGATTATCGTCCTCAGCTGTTTGACTGCCTTAGTTTGACGGATGTTCGCCTGACGCGGCTGCTGTCCAGCTTTTCCTCCCTTTACCTCTCCGGACGCGATTAATACTGCCGTTCTGCGAGTTTTAGTACGTCTGAGCTGGTGCGGTCTGCCCGGACGTGGCTGCTGTGCGCGACCCGATCCGCCGGTGGCTGTGGTTTTCGTATCTTTGGCCATACCTACCTCCTCTAAGCTTTTGTTACAGGCCTTAGCATGGTTCTCTGCATTTCTTGTGGTTCTTCTATACACCTACGCAAGCTAATCTTCAAGTAAAATCCGTCGTAAAATACGTTGTGATCTAATCCAACAGAGTAGCAACGAGGGAACCCTGTCTTTTGGACGAAACGGCAGTGCTGCAGATGATCAGATTCTGATCAAATTGAGAGGCTTTGAAAATAAAATGGTAGGCGCGTGGGGATTTGAACCCCAGACCCCTACCGTGTCAAGGTAGTGCTCTACCCCTGAGCTACGCGCCTACAATGCTTTTCAAAACGTTCGTTCGCTGTTTCGAATGTTCGTTCTCGAGTCTAACGAAGCGAGCAGCGAAACTAACAAAGCGCCAGCAGGCGTGTCAAGCAAGGGTATTTGACCGGTCCTACTCCAAAACGGAAGAAAAAACCGATCCACGAATCACACCAAATAACACGAACCGACCGAAGAAGCTTTAGTGTCGCTTTGTGTGATTTCGTGGATCGTTTGAATGGCCGCAACAAAACTTCTACGTTAAAGCAACACACTGTTACTCTCCGCACTTTATTCGCTGACGGACGCTGCGTCCGCGCTGATGTTTTCCCACTTCTCGTACAGTTCTCGAAGCCGAACCTCCGTCTGCTGATAGTTTTCGCTTAAGCTGATCAGACGGGTGGCATCTCGAGCTACTTGGGGCGCACTCATTTGCGACGACAACTCGCCGAGCATGTTTTCCATTCGAGCAATCTCGGCTTCCAACTCCTCGGGGTTAACCCTTTCAGGTTTCTTTTTCTTGATGATTTTGACGGCCGGTGATTTGGAAGGGGTTGATGTGTCCTTTCCCTTTCGTTTTGTCTCTCCTGCCGCCTTTGCTGCTTTTGCGGACTCCGGTTCAAACTCCGGTTGCGAAATTCCGCTGGGCCTATAAGTCGGCTCTTCAACGAGTGGCAGTCCTGCTGCTAAGCGCGCGGCGCGCCAGTCGTGATATTCCGTATAGTCGCCGTTGTAATGGACGGCGTTGGCGTCGTTATCCAAAGCCAGAATCTGCGTAGCCACGCGGTCAAGAAAAAAGCGATCGTGACTGATAGTGATGATCGTGCCTTCAAACGCGTCAAGTGCCTCCTCGAGCGCCTCACGCGAAGGGATGTCGAGATGATTGGTGGGCTCGTCCAACGCGAGAACGTTGACCCGCGAATAAATCAACTTCGCAAGCGCGAGCCTTCCCTTCTCGCCACCGGAAAGGTCGCGCACGTGCTTGTACACATCGTCGCCCGTAAATAAAAACTTTGCCAGGAACGAGCGCAGCTCTCCGGCGGTGGCACTTGAAGGCGCAACACGCCGCAACTCCATTATGATTTCGTTCCGGTCATCCAGATCTTCGAGTTGCTGCGCGTAATAGCCAATCTGCACTTTAGTGCCCCAACGCAACTCGCCAGCTAGTGGCGGAATTTGCTTCAACACTGTCTTCAGAAATGTCGTCTTGCCCGATCCGTTTGGCCCAATGATGCCGAGACACTCACCACGACGCAGAATGAATGAGATGTCTCGAGCCAGAACCTTTTCGCTATAACCAACCGCCGCGTCTTCAACCATCAACACATGATTACCGGTACGTTCGATCTTTTGCAGCCGGAAATCTCCGGAAGACTGATCATGCCGCACGGCGTCAATGCGCTCGAGCTTCTCCAGCATCTTGCGCCTGGATTTTGCCTGCTTGGTTTTCTGGCCGGCGAGGTTGCGGCGAATGAATTCTTCCGTCTTGGCGATCAGTTGTTGCTGATTGTCGTAAGCACGTTGCTGCGCTTGGCGGCGCTCCTCGCGCTCAACGAGGTAATCGGAATAGTTGCCGGTGTAACTGGTGGCGCGTCCGTTTTCCAGTTCGATGATGCGGCGGCAACAGCGATCGAGGAAATATCGATCGTGCGAAATTATGACGAACCCCGCAGCGTAACTTTGTAGAAACTCTTCCAACCACTCGACTGCATTAACATCGAGATGGTTGGTGGGCTCGTCAAGCAAGAGCACATCAGGCTCGGCCAACAGCAAACGAGCTAGCCCCAGTCGGTTGAGTTGGCCGCCGGACAGCTTCTCAGTTTCCAGCGACCAACTTTCGCGATCGAAGCCGAGGCCCTGAAGAATTGCTTCAGCCTTGGCGGCGTATTCAAAGCCACCCTCTCGTTCAAACTGATGCTGCAGGTCACTGTATCGCTCAAGGATCTTATCGAGATCCGCCGGCGCTTCCGCCATGCGATGTTCCAACTCGTGCATCTCATGCTCAATCTGTTGCAGTTGTCCGAATGCGGCGAGTGCAGATTCATGCACCGTCGATCCCGGTTGGAAATGAACGTGCTGCGATAGCAGCCCAAGGCGCACTCCGCGGGCACGAACCACATCTCCGCGGTCGGGCGTTTCTTCCTGATTGATTAGGCGGAAGATGGTGGTCTTGCCTGAACCATTTCGTCCTACCAGCCCAACGTGCTCGCCCGGATTCACCTGCAGCGCTGCGCCACGCAGAACGTCCTGCGTGCCAAATGACTTGTAAACATCTGAAAGGCGAAAAAGCATTATGAATTAGCCGCGACCCAAAAGGTTCCGAATTGTTCGCGCTGCGCGCTCATTGCGGGAAGCCCGCGCTCCCAGTATTCGCGTGACATGTAACTTCAATCTCGAATGCCAATCGAACAGATGGTTCGCGCTGCGCGCTCATTGCGGGCGGGACGCCCGCGCTCCCAGTATTCGCGTGACATGTAACTTCAATCTCGAATGCCAATCGAACGGATGGTTCGCGCTGCGCGCTCATTGCGGGCGGGACGCCCGCGCTCCCAGTATTCGCGTGACATGTAACTTCAATCTCGAATGCCAATCGAACGGATGGTTCGCGCTGCGCGCTCATTGCGGGCGGGACGCCCGCGCTCCCAGTATTCGCGTTGCGTTGAACTTCCATCGCGAATGGCGACCATTAATCGCCCTCGCAAATCAAAGCGGGTGCGGAGCTAGTTAAGCCTCCAACACCCGCGAACAGTCGCTAACGTGACACCTTATCGATTCGGCGAAGCACTTGCCGCCGGACTGGCAGCCGCAGGCGAAGTTGCCGGAGCCGCCGCCTGAGGTGATGCCGGCGCAGTTGACGGAGAAGCGACCGATCCCGACGATGCCGGGCGCAGACCGAGGTTGCTCGGATTGCCGAGCATCGTACCGGCCAGGTTGTTAACAATCTTCGATTCGTTCATCGCCACCTCAAGTAGGGCGGCGTTAAGAATCTCTTTCCTCTGATTAGTTAGCGCCTGGGTGATTTGCGGACGAACGCCCGGGCTCTCAAGCGTAAGGTTCTCAGTCTGGAGTCGTTTCTCTCCCAGCTTGAAGACATACCACTTGCCGCTATTGAAACGAACCGGTTCGGTGATATCACCAATCTGCATGCTGAAGAAACGCGCTACCAGCTCAGGGGGAAAACCGTTTTGCTTAAGGTCTTCCTCAGATGCAAAGCCAATGTCGCCGCCACGCATTACGCTGTTGACGTCCTCAGTCTTGGCGCGCGCCACGGTGGCGAAATCAGCGCCGCCTTTTAGTTGCTGAGAGATGTTGTCAATCTTCAGCTTGGCCTCTGACTCATTCTTGGCGTCATTCTGCACGCCTTGCGCAGAGTTGTCTGCCGGGTCCACGGCAATCATCGCAAGGGCAACGCCGCGGGCACTGACAAACCGTTCCCGATTGCTGTTGTAAAAGTCTTCCACCTCTTTGTCACTGACAGTAATCTTCGAACTGTACTTATCCTGAAGGTTCTTGATGGCAATGTCCTTGCGAGCTTCTTCGCGCAAAGTTTCCATCGTCATGTTCTGCGCGGCCAGGTTCTTCTGAAAGTCGTCGTCGGTCATGCCGCTCTGCTGTTTTTGTTCGTTGATGAGGGTCGTGATTTGATCCTCGGTGGGTAACACCTTTTCCTTTTCGGCCTTTTGAAACATCACCTCGCGCTGCACGAGGCGCCCGAGTATCTGCAAACGGGCCTGCGCCAATTCCAGTTGGGAAAGCTGCGCCTGTCGTCCGCCCGATTGTTGACTGACGCCCCGCTCCACCTCCGCCAGCATGATCTTCTTGCCATTCACGGTGGCGGCCACGGTGGTGTCACCAGGGTCGGTGCTCGAGCCCCGGTTGCAACCGGCGAACACGAAACAGCACAACGCCAGGGTGACGATGGCTATAGTTAGTTTTGCGATTCTTTGCACTTGAAATAGTACTCCTTTGAAAAATTGCCGGTAGTAGCGGTAATCGTCCCAACTTGACGATCCGGCAAACGGTTGTTATAAAGTCTGATTCGTCATTGCCAATTTATTCACTCTGTAAGCGGCAATCATTAAAGTTCTGGAGGTTTTTTTAGTTATGGCCAAGCGTTGCGAAATCTGCGGTAAGGGGCCGCAATTCGGAAACAATGTCTCTCACGCAAACAATCGCACTCCGCGGCGATTCAATCCCAACCTGCAATCGATTCGTGTTCAGCAGCCCAAGGGCGGCGCGCAGCGCATGAAAGTCTGTACGAGTTGCATCAAGGCCGGAAAGGTTGCCAAGGCCGCTTAGCTTCCAGCAAAAATAATCAACTCCCGGCGCCGGACCGTTCGGTTAGCGCCGGTTTTTTATTGTTCAGCGAGCGCTATCGCTTCGATCTCGACGCGTGCATCCCGAGGTAAGCGAGCTGCCTGCACAGTGGCGCGCGCCGGCGGATCTGCCCCGAAAAACTTTCCGTACACCTCGTTCATCGCGCCGAACTCCTGCATGTCTGCGAGGAACACGGTGGTCTTAATCACCTGACTTAAACTACTGCCCGCTGCCTCCAAAACTGCCGACAAGTTCTTCATTACCTGCTCCGTCTGCTCTTCAATGCCACCCGGCACGAATTGACCGGTGGCGGGATCGAGCGGAATCTGCCCGGATGCAAATACAAACCCGTTAGTCTTCACCGCCTGCGAATAGGGACCAATAGCTTGGGGAGCGTTAGCTGTTTGAATGATCTGCTTCACAGTAGCGAATGCCTCTTTTTTGGGCTGCAAACGAAAGGCGGGATTCTATCAGAAAGGTGGGCAGCGACAAAGTTGGGCGGGAGCACGGGTGGTGTCCTGGTCGCATTCTTCTCAGTGAAACCTCCGTGCCCCTCTGTGACTCTGTGGTTGAAAAGATCTAAAGAAAAACTCACCACAGAGACACAGAGAACACGGAGGTGGTACAGAGGACTTCAGATTAGGAGACCACCGGGAGCACATGATTGGTCCAGCTTGTCCGTAGGGTGACGGACCAGCTCGCTATCGCTCCCGGTACTGACCTCACGGCGGCAATGAGGCGCCAAGCGCCGGCACCGGGGAGTTACGCGATATCAGCTTAGTGACGGTGTGAGGTCAGTACCGGGAGCGATAGCGACCGGGTCAACTCTCATTGTAAGTCCCGTTGCGGCCAAAGCGCCGACAGGTCGGCGCCCTCCAAAGAGTTGAGCTAATGCGGAGGTGTCGAGCTTAAACAGCACCTTGCATGCGCTCTACGTCCAGCACCCCGGGCACGCCCTTGATAGAAGTGATGACTTTATCCAGGTGCTTAACATCAAATACTTCAACCGTAACTTCGATATGGCCGCGCTCGTCAGAAGCCACTGAAGCCCGTGCGTCGCGAATCCCGGTTTTCATATCCGAAATTGCGCCGGTAATGCCGGCGATCATGCCCGTGCGGTTCTCCGTTACCGCCAAAAGCTTGACTGCGTACGCAGTCTTTTCTACGCGTCCGGCCCACTCGACTTCGACAATTCTTTCGCGGTTGATCATTAGTTGAGCAACGTTCTTGCACCGCTTCGTGTGGACTGCGACGCCCTTTCCTCTCGTCACGTACCCAACGATTTCTTCACCGTGCAAAGGGTTGCAACAGCGCGCGCGCGTCACCATCAAATCGTCCACGCCACGCACCACGATGGAATCGTCGCCCAGGCGGATGAGCCGCTTAACGGCGCGCACGCCACTGCGCAACCGCGACTCCTTCTGCTTATCGAGTTGTTCAAACTGTTCCGGTCCCAGGTATTTCGCGATCACATTTCGAGGAATCAATTTTCCGTAGCCGATGCCGGCCAGCAAATCTTCAACGCGCCCATAACCGTATTCACTTGCTACGCGCTTCATCTCGGCATCGCCGTCGCCAAACACTTTCTTGGTAGAGAGTTGAAAACGCGCGGCTTCTTTCTCGAAAAGCTTTCTGCCGATATCGATCGACTCCGCCCTTTGCTGCTCGGCGACCCAGTGGCGCACGCGGTTTCTGGCCCGCGAAGTGACTATGAAATTCAGCCAGTCGCGCGACGGATGAGAATTGGGTGACGTCAGAATTTCTACTACGTCGCCATTCTGAATCTGGCTGCGCAGCGGCACGATGCGGCCGTTGATGCGCGCTCCGGTGCAGGTGTTCCCTACCTCCGAGTGGATCATGTAGGCGAAGTCAACCGGGGTGGCGCCGCGCGGCAGTTGGATAACCTTGCCCATCGGCGTAAACGCATAAACGTCTTTTGGGTAGAGATCTAATTTCAGCGAGTCGAGAAAGTCGCGCGAGTCTTTGACTTCCTGCGTCCATTCCACCAGGGAACGCAGGGCCTGGAAGGCGTTGTCGTCATCGCGCGCGCCGCGGCGGCCTTCCTTGTATTTCCAGTGCGCGGCTACGCCTTCCTCCGCGATCTGGTGCATGTCCTGGGTGCGTATCTGCACTTCAAACGATTGTCCATCGGAGCCGATCACCGAGGTGTGTAGCGACTGGTAGAGGTTGTCGCGTGGGGTAGCAATCCAATCCTTGATCCGTCCGGGCACAGGCCGCCAGGTGTTATGAATGACTCCCAGGGCCGCATAGCAATGCCTGACTTCATTGGGAGTGATTACACGCGCGGCGACCAAATCGTAGACCTGGTCCAGCTCGATCTTTTGTCTTCTTAGTTTTTTCCAGATGGAGTAAAGACGCTTAACGCGTCCCTCGATGCGGACAAAGGGAACTTCAGCTTCCCCCATCTTCGCTTCAATTTTCTCCGTCACACCGCTAAGAAACGCTTCATTCTCTGCCCGCCTCTTTTCGAGTTGCTCCGCCAGTTCTCGATAGTCTTCCGGGTGTAGATGCCGGAACGCGAGATCTTCAAGTTCGCCGCGCAACTTACCCATGCCTAAGCGGTGGGCAATGGGCGCGAAGATTTCCATCGTTTCTTCGGCGATCCGTTTTCGCTTTTCCGGATTGAGGTATTGCAGCGTGCGCATGTTGTGAAGCCGGTCGGCAAGCTTGACGAGCACTATGCGCACGTCGTCGACCATAGCCAGGAGCATCTTGCGCACGTTCTCTGCCTGCTGCTCTTCTCGTGAAATATTGCTGATCTGGGCAATCTTGGTGAGACCGTCTACGAGGTGAGCTATTTCTTCGCCGAAGTACTGACGAATCGTGTCGAGGTCGACCAGCGTGTCTTCAACCACGTCGTGCAAAAGACCCGTGGCGACGGACACTTCGTCGAGCTGCATGTTGGCGAGGATGTTGGCGACCTCGAGCGGATGAATCAAATACGACTCGCCCGAAGCTCGTTTTTGTCCTTTGTGTTCGCGAGCGGAGAAAAGGTAGGCGCGCCGCAACAGATCAAGGTTTGCCTGCGGATGATTACCGGCTACTGTGTCAACAATTTCTTCAATACGAATCATCTAAACCACGCAAACCATTCGCTCCAAACAAGATTACTGACCGGATTATAACAAAAAGGTGATGCCCGACTCGGTCGAGCATCACCCTGAGCGTCCCTCGCGCTAAGGATCTTTACTTAGCGGGTGAAGCTGCTGCTTTAGCCGCTTCCTCTTCTTTCTTCTTCTGGTTTTCGGCGGCTAGCTGATTGGTTCGTTTCTGTGCCACTTCGCGTTGCTTGTCCAGTTCAGCTTTGACGTCATTCTTGCCTTCCATCTCAGCCAGTTTAGCAGCCTCGAGCAACAGATTCGTCTTGTAAGACCAGGCGGCTTCGCTGTTCGAATCGAGCTTGATGGCGTTTTCAACCTCTTCCAACCCGCGCCGTACACAGGCTTGAGCGGTGTCGAAGTCTTTCTGATTTGCCGGCTTCTTATAAGAGGGTGTCGCCCGATTGCCTGCTGCCACAGTGATCACTTTATTGCTTGGCAGTTCAGTAATCTTAAAGGAGCAGTCCCAATTCTTGCTGGCAAGGACAACGTAAGCCTCCGCGCGTTTTTCTGACTCAAGACTGCCGTCGTTTGCCCGCGCAGATATCCAGGCCTTCAGCTTGTCCTCTTCCTTAATCGCTCCCAGCAGATAAGCGATTGCTTTGTAGGCTTCTTCGTTCTTGGGGTCTTTCTGCAGAATGCCCTGGTATGCGGTGATCGCCTCGTTGGCTTTTGCTATGTTGTCCGGAGCTTGAACGCCGGGCCGGTACTGGGCGTGGATAGTGCGGGCGATGAACGAAGGAGCAGTCTTGCTATCAGGATCAAGCTCGAGGGCCCGTCTGGAATATTGCTCAGCTTCGGCAAAATTTCCCTCGCGATAAGCGCGAGCGGCTTCGTTGAGCTCGTTTTTCGATCTGATTCGGTTGATCAACCCACAACCGGAGGTTGAGACCACAAGAATCGCCAACACGATGGCGATTCTAGTTTGAGAGAGTTTCATTTATCGGTAGCTCCATCTTAAGTGATTGGCCCAACCGAACGGGGCTAGAGCTTATCGCTTCTGCTTGAGCAGTGATGCTTCTATTGAGGCAGATCGTCAACTTGCAGGCCAACCGGACTCGCGCCTGCCCCTTTTATGGCATCGATCACTTTCACGACGTCACCATAAGGCAGCGACCGGGGCGCCTTGACGAAGACCGTCCTCTCTATGCGCTCCTCATCAGGCACGTCAGTACGAGTTTCCATTCCCGGTTTGTAAGCACGCTGTTCCTTGCGCAGCTGGAAGAGCTGGGCCAGCCGCTGGCTCAGGGCGCCTGTTTCGTTAACGGACCCCATGCTGTCTTGATTAAGCTTGAGTTGCAGGTCAGTAGAAATCGAAACCACGAGTGTCAGGGGATTGGGCTTCAACTGGCTGAGGTCTTCGTTGGGATCTCGCTGGGTGGGTATATCTGCCTGAAACTTGCTGGGTTTAAGCGGGGTGATCACCATGAAGATAATGAGCACCACCAACAACACGTCGATCAGCGGCGTCACGTTGATATAAGGAACCGCTTTTGCGCCACTGTCTGAATGTTTTATGCCTTCTTCTGCCATCCGAATCTCCTTACCTGATTGACACAACGGGCTTAAGCCGTCGGTCGAGCTCCAACTGAACCTGCCTTCTTCTTGTCGGCAACCAGTCCAATCTTGTCAATCCCCAGCGCTCTTACCTCATTGATCACGTTGACGACGTCTCCATAGCTAACGTCAACGCCGCTTTTGATGTAGACAACCTTGTCTTCTTCCTTCTTTACGCTCTCCAACATCTTCTGCACTTTGTCTTTGACCTGCTCCATGGTCACTTTGTCTTTGCCGAGGTAAAACTCGCCATCCTTGGGGATTGAAATAACAACCGACGTATCCTTAATAATCTTTTGATCCTCTTCGGGATTACTCAGATCCTTCGGTAGGTTCACGGTAACGCCGTGCTGCAACATCGGCGTGACCACCATGAAGATGATCAAGAGAACCAACATGATGTCGACCATCGGGGTGACGTTAATTTCTGACTGGAAGCCAGTGCTTCCGCCTGCTGCCATTCCCATGAGTAAATCTCCTTCCCCAGGGCGGATAAATTACTATCCGCCGGCGCACTTACTTACTTTGCCAAACAACCTCAGGCGTTTTACGCCTTCAACTGCTTGGTGCGGTTCTTGATAAAGTAGTCGACTAATTCTGAAGCCGAATTGTCCATCTCGACTACGAAGCCATCGACCTTGCCGGTGAAGTAGTTAAACAACCACACCGCAGGCACCGCTACCAGGAGACCAAGAGCGGTGGTAAATAACGCTTCCGAAATACCGCTGGCGACAGCGCCGATGCCCGCCTGACCCGCATCACCCATGGCGCGGAACGCGTTGATGATCCCGAACACGGTTCCGAACAGTCCTACGAACGGAGCGGTTGAGCCGATGGTTGCCAGACCTGACAGGCCACGTTTGAATTCGGCCGTCTTGATCGCAATCGCCCGTTGCAGCGCACGCTTCGAAGCTTCGATCTCGTCGCCCGAAATGTCTGACGATTGCTCATGGGCGCGAAACTCCTGCAAGCCGCTGCTGACTACCATTGCCAGGTGCGATTTGCGGTGCTTGTCACTGATATTGATCGCTTCCTCGATGCGATCATTTTTCAGTGCCTGGGCCACGCGCGGGGCAAACTCACGCGACTGTTTCTTCGCGGCCGTGTAGGTCAGATAGCGCTCCACCATGATCGCAATCGAATACACCGACATGATTAGCAGGATGACGACTACGCCAATAGCGACAGCGCCCATGCTCTTAATCATTGTCATTAAGGAGAAGTGGTCGACTGCCGGGGAGGCGGCGGGCGCAGCCTCTTGCCACATGAACAAGAAAAAGCCCAACGCTTTCGTCCCGAGAAGACTGGTTAAGATAGTCACGATATACCCTCCAAAAAAGTTTTTCTTACATTAATAGATCGCAGGGAACTCGCCATGAGCCTGCCGGAGGCTCGCCGGGCGTTGAACCTCCGCAGTTACTGGGCCACGAAGTTGTAGGTAATTACGCCGGTCACCTTTACCGGCTGACCCGACAACTTGGTGGGTGAAAACCTCGCCCCACGCGCAGCAGAAACAGACACAGCCCTCAACAAGGGGTGGCCCGAAACTGCAGCCGCGGAGATCACGTTCCCGTTTTCGTCTATTGTCACCTGAACTACTACGGTGCCGGAGGCATGGGCCTGGCGTGCAATCGCCGGATAGGACGGTTTTGGCAGACTGATGGCTCGCCCGTTGAGCACGCCGCCTGAGATCGGTGCCCTGGGTGGCGTCGGCTTGGGTGGCGGCGGCGGTGGCTCTTCGCCAATGCTGACACTGGTCGGGCCGGCAACCATACCCGTTCCTGTACCCGGACCCGCAGGCATTGGTGCTGCCGCGTTAGAATCGCTGGCGCCCACAATGGTAGTCACACCGCGTCTTACGGGCGGAATATTGCTCGCCTTGGCAGACACCTCTTTAGGCACGAGCTCGGTCCGTGAAACGTCTGCAATCAGCTCCTTGCGAACGTCTACGTTCTGCTCGACCTTTTGCGGCTTAACTTCCTGTTGTTTTTCAGGTTGGTTCTGCTGTGGCGGCACCGGGACCGGTGCGACCAGGGTTGTGAGCTCCAGATCCTGACTCTCCAGGCTGGCGTCGTACCAAACAATTCCCACCACAAAAAGCGTGATGCCCAGGACTAGATAGATAGCCAGCGTGCCAAAGAGAAACGAGCCTTTTCGCGACAAGTCTTGTTTGTGCGAACCAGACTCTACTAGGTTATCGAACATTTTATCCTCCCTATTCCGGTGCCAAATGGATCAGGGGTGCAAAATCTCTCGGATACGAATAATTGCTGCTAACTACTTCTCAGAAGTCGGTCTCAGCGCTTGAGTCGTTACAAAATGAAGGGGAAACAGCAGCCCGTTGATCTGAACATCGCGAATCGCGAATCAAATTGAAAGCCGCTTATGCGAGAAAAAACTCGCCGGCCTTCTCAACAGACTGCCGCGCGCCCAACCTTCGCTTTCACAACGCGGGTCGACTCTTGAGTATTTAATTGGCCAGCAACGGCTGCAGTCTATGCCGCATCAAGCGGCAAAGTCAAGGGCAAATTTGATGTTTTTGAATGCAAAAAAGCGCGTTAGCAATACCTTAAATTCGCTTCTTTAAGCGCGTCCCGCGCCTCTTGAACGCTTGGTCGCTCCGGTCGACAAAGCCGGACGTCCGGTGGTACCAGTGCTGCGCGAACCAGTCGCTTTGGGCTTGGTTTCGGCGATGGCGGCGCGCTTGGCTGAGGCTTCAAGCCTTTGCTCCCACCAGACCATAATGGGACTGGCAATGGCGACCGAAGAATAGGTACCGAAAACAACGCCGATCAATAACGCCAGCGAGAAACCACGCAGGACCTCGCCGCCGAACAAAACCATCGCCAGTACGGAGAGAAAAACCAAGCCGTTGGTTATGGCGGTCCTCGACAGCGTTTGATTTATGGAGAGATTGGTAACTTTGTACAGCGAGTCACGCCGGTGGAGGCGGCGGTTTTCCCTAATGCGATCGAACACAACTATGGTGTCGTTGACGGAAAAACCGACTAAGGTCAGCAGAGCTGCGATTACCGTAAGACTCACTTCCCACTGAAAGATTGAAAAGAACCCGAGCGTGACCAGCACGTCATGAAAGACGGCTATTACCGCAGCAGCGCCATAGGTCCACTCAAATCTAAATGCTACATAGATGAGAATGCCGACCAATGCGGCAAGCGTGACCGCGATAGCTTTGTTGCGCAACTGTGCTCCGGCCACTGCGCCGACGGCATCAGTGCCGATGATTTCGTAAGCGTCTCCTTCGGCGCCAAACTGGTTGAGACCAGTCGTCACTCGCGCTCGACCCTTGTCCACCTGCTCTTGCGACTCTACGCCACCCGGTCCCTCGAGCGGCAGTTTGATGAGAACAGTGTCCGCCTTATCTATTACGGGCTGGATGACGGCCTCTCGGGCGCCTGTTGCAGCTAAAGCATCGCGAATCGCTTCGGCCGATGGCCGCTGCTTGAATCTCGCAGTGACCACCGTACCGCCTTTGAAGTCGACGCCGAGGTTGAATGCCTCCGTGCCGTTGGGATGTTTCCACTGGCGGAAAACAGCCGAACTAAGGCCGGCCAGCATCAGCAGAATGGAGATAGCGATAAAGATTCGTCGATTCGCCAGCCAGTCGATCTTAACGTCTTTGAAAATCTGAATCATAAATAACTGTGTGCGCACATTGCGCAGCTTAAATGCTCAAGGTCTCCAATTTTCGTTTTCTGCTCAACTGCCACATGAATATTGTGCGTGACACATAGACTGCCGAGAAAAGGTTGATCACCAAACCTAACACCAGCGTGACCGCAAAACCTCGCAGTGGGCCGGTGCCAAAGACAAAGAGGAACAGTGAAGAGATGATCGTGGTTACGTGCGTGTCAATGATGGTGACAAACGCGCGCGCAAATCCCTGCTCCACGGCTGAAGGAACGGTTTTGCCGCTGAGCAATTCCTCCCGGATACGTTCAAAGATCAGCACATTCGAGTCAACCGCCATACCGATTGTCAGAATTATTCCTGCTATACCCGGGAGCGTTAGCGTGGCCTCGAACACTATCAGCGCGGCCAGCATAAGGATCATGTTTAGCAGCAAGGCGACCACGGCATTCACACCCGCACCCTTGTAGTAGATAAGAATGAATACGACGACGAAAAGCAGCCCGAATACAGAGGCACGAACGCCTGAGCGGATTGAATCGGCGCCCAGACTCGGTCCCACCGTGCGCTCTTCCTGATATTCGATGGGCGCCGGCAAAGCTCCGGATCTAAGTGTCAGCGCCAGGTCGTCCGCGGATTGCTTTGTAAAGCGGCCAGAAATCTCACCCTGGTCAAAGATCTGCGACTTAATGTAGGCAATGGACTTCACTTCGTCATTCAGCACTACACCCATGTATTCGTTGATGTGCGCCCCTGTCCAGGCTCCGAACTTTTCTGCTCCGGTTGGCTTGAAAGCAAACGCAATTTGGTAGTCTTCACCACCTCCCTGGCTTTGAGTTGCAGACGCATTGCGCAACTCACTGCCGTCCACCACGGCAGGCGATTCAACTATCACCCATTTCTTTGGCGCCTGAGTTGGCTCCGCCGGGGCCTGTCCCGCAGCGGTGGGCTCGGTTCGTTCGGAATAGGAAAGAACGCGGCGGTTCGCCGGAACAGTGCCGCCTAGTGAAGCCTTCGCTTCTTCCTCAGTGTTGAACGTTTGCGCCGGCGCCGGACTGGGCGGGCTAATTACGTGGACCAACTCGAGCTTAGACTCTGCCTTCAATAATTGCTTGACGCGCTCGGGATCCTGAATGCCAGGCATCTGCACCAGTATCTGGTGAGAACTCTGCGAACCGTGACGCTGCACCAGAGGCTCTACAACACCGACGCCTTCGAGTCGACCTCGAATAATGCGATCAGCTTGATCGGTCGCCTGTTCCGCAAGCGCGCGTTGAGCCGTGGGCGTCAGCTCCCAATTAATGTTATTGCCGCTCGTCGAGACTGACCAATCCGTAAGATCAACCTTTTTCTTGATCGCTTCTTCAATCTCACCCAGCCGGGCCGAATCCAATGCTTCGAGAGCGATGCGGTAGCTGCCGCTGGTTTCCGCCCTTACTTCCTTAATCGGAACGCCTGCTTCATTCACCGCTGCCTCGATGGCGCTCCTGTTGGTCTGCGTCAGCGTCTTGAGAAACTCTTCCGTCTTCACTCGCATCACCAGGTGTGAGCCACCCTTAAGGTCAAGCCCTAACTTAATATTGGCTGCCAGGTTGGCTTTGATTCCGGACCAGGTGAAATCCCTGAGGGTAGGACGGCGGCGTGGGCCAATGACTACATAAATACTAACGAGGGTAACGAGGACTATGATGATCGTCCTCTGGAGCAGGTTCTTCTTTTTCATCGCAAATAAATCGTAGAAAATATGGCCAGCAGGCTTACTTCTTCTCCTCGCCTTCAATACCGGCGATGGCCGAACGCGCGATTTCGAGAATCGATTTGTCAGCGCTTCGGATAAGAAAGCTGGTATCTCGCACAGTGGTGATGGTGCCGATGATGCCACCAGTTGTCACCACGCGGTCGCCGGCCTTTAGCTCGGATATTGTTTGCTGCAACTCGCGCTGCCGTTTTTGCTGGGGCCTGATGAGTAACATATAGAAGACTCCGATGATGAGAATCATCGGCACCAACCCACCCAGAGCTCCGAGGCCGCCTTGGAACAAAATTAAGAGAATTGTCATCTGATTTATGCTAACTGACTACGTCGTACTTATGTCGGCAGAAGGCTGTACCTAAGGGTCATTTGAGCGTTGTCTCCGCTTCGGTTGCGTACAACCCCTCGGTGAAGTCTCTTCGAAATTTCCGGAAATCGCCAGACCGGATAGATTGCCTTACGCGTCTCATAGTGTCAAGGAAGAAGGCCAGATTGTGGTGCGTAAGCAGAATACTAGCCAGCAATTCGCCTGACAGATAAAGGTGTCGCAGATAGGCGCGCGAGTGTCGTCTGCAAACTGAACAGGAGCAGTTCTCGTCGAGCGGTCTCGTGTCCAGGGCCCAACGCGCGTTCTTGATATTGATTTTTCCACCAGAGCTAAATGCCTGCCCAGTCCGGCCATTTCTGGTGGGCAGCACGCAATCGAACATATCGATTCCGGCAGCGACGGCGTCAACCAGATCCTCGGGTGTTCCCACTCCCATGAGATAACGCGGCTGATCCTCCGGCATCGCCGGCGCGACTTCATTCACCACGTCCCACATCACTGACTTCTCTTCTCCGACGCTTAGACCCCCGATGGCGTAACCATCGAACCCGATTTCTGTGGTTCGATTCAGGCTTTCTCTTCTCAGATCCAAATGAGACGCACCTTGAATAATTCCGAAGATCGCCTGAGCGCCGCTGAGGTCGCTAACCTCTTCGAAAAATCCTGAGTCCGCGGCCTGGGCCTGTAATCGGTCAAAGCTCACTCGCGACCGTTTGGCCCAACGCGCAGTTAGTTCCATGCTCTGCCGTGTTACTTCGGCTGTTGCGTCGCTCGCAGCACATTCATCAAAAGCCATCACAATGTCAGAACCGAGGATTGCCTGTACTTCCATCGAGATCTCCGGCGACAGGAAACGCACACTACCGTCCACGTGCGAGCGAAACTCGGTGCCCTGTTCAGTAATCTTTCGTAGTGCTCCGAGGCTCCACACCTGGAACCCGCCTGAATCGGTAAGCACCGGACGTGGCCATCCCATGAAGCGGTGAAGACCACCGCATTCACGAATGACATCGACGCCTGGTCGCAACCAGAGATGATATGTGTTGCCGAGGATGATCTTCGCATCTAATTCGTCTTCCAATGCTTCGAAGCGCACGCCCTTGACCGTACCAGCCGTGCCGATAGGCATGAACACAGGCGTCTCGATCGTGCCACGACGTGTGGTTAACACTCCGGCGCGCGCGTCTCCATCGCGCGCAGCCACGTTGAAAGTGATAGGCGGCCTGACACTCATGCGCGCTTCTTTCGTTTCTTGTGCCTCTCGACGATGCGTAAAGGTGTGGCAAAGAAATCAAACTCTTCACGCAGCCGGTTTTGCAAGTACCTCTCGTAAGAAAAATGAAGGCCAGCCTTGCCGCCAGACGTGAATAGCACAAAAGTAGGAGGCCGGATGCCAACTTGCGTCATGTATTGCACATGAAGCCGCGACACCCCGCCTTTAACAGGAGCCGGCGCACTTCCACCACGCGGCTGCGACACTGCATTCTCGAAAAACGAGTTCAACTGCGAAGTTGGAATGCGCCTATTGCGCGCCTCATTTGCGCGCAGGGCCAAATGCAATAGGTTGTTGACCCGTTGTCCACTTAACGCCGAGATCATAACCATCGGGGCAAAGTCGAGGAACTTCATTTTCTCCCGAACGGCTCGCTCAAACTGCGCCGGCGTGCCGGTTTCCTTGTCCGGAAGCGCGTCCCACTTGTTGCACGCAATTATGATCGAGCAGCCGGCATCGTACGCGTAGCCGGCGATGTGCGCGTCGAGCGCGGTCGCTCCTTCTTCGGCATCGATCACCACAATCGCAACATCGGCGCGCTGCAGGCTTTTCATCGCCATCACCACCGAAAGCTTCTCCGCCATCTCGGCCGTCTTACCTTTGCGACGAATTCCCGCAGTGTCTATCAGTCGAAACTTTTCCCCCGTGGGCGTTGTAAACAAGGAGTCGATTGCGTCGCGTGTTGTTCCTGCAACCGGCGATACGATGGCACGTTCTTCGCCAATCAGACGATTCAACAATGACGACTTCCCTACATTCGGCCGGCCGACAATCGCTAAACGAACCTCCGCCTCGGCTGAAACCTGTGTTAAGCCTTCCGTTTCCTTAAGGTCACTAACCAGCGCGTCAAGCAGATCGCCTAAGCCAATTCCCTCTTCAGCCGACACCGCGAAGACTTCTTCGAAGCCAAATCGATAAAACTCGCGCGCCTCCGCTTCAACACGGGCGCCTTCAGACTTGTTCGCGGCGACGAGGACACGCTTGCCGGTGGTTCGCAGTAGCTTTGCCAGTTCTTCATCCAGAGGCGTTAGACCCTGGCGCGCGTCAACCACCCAAATCAGCGCCTGGGCGTCGTCTATCGCGAAGCCCGCCTGTTTCAAAATGTTAGCTGGAATGATCGCATCGTCATCAGGCACAATACCGCCCGTATCGACGATCGAAAAGCGTTGGCCAGACCAATCGACCTCGCCATAAATCCGGTCGCGCGTGATTCCGGGTTCATCACCGACAATGGAACGTCGCTGCCCAATCAGCCGGTTGAAAAGCGTCGACTTGCCAACATTCGGCTGACCGACAACTGCAACGAGCGGCAGGACCGAAGCCTTGGTATCAGCTTTAATCTCGCTGACGTTGTTCTGTTCTTCTGCGCTCATCTTATTAGACCAAGACACTTAGGGGGGGGTTGAAAGAGACACGTTAAGTCAATTGCGAGCAAATTACCAAAGGCTGTCCCGAGGCACGCGAACATGCTATGGCTGCCTGATGAAGGAGAGTCAACCTAAACACTGGGAGCGCGGGCGTCCGCCCGCAATGAGCGCGAAGCGCGCACATGAGTGTAGAAAGACAAATTCAGAACCGGGAGCGGTAGCGACCGGATGCCAACCTACATAGCGTATCCAAGACAGCAGCTCAACCTAAATACTTCATTGACGCTTGTCTTTAGCGCACGACTCATCCGGTCGCTACCGCTCCCGGCTCTGAATTTGTCGACGCCCGGAGAATCTGGACAGAGCAACGAACCAGGGAGTAAATTCTCGATATCTTCGCTTTCGTTGTCACTCCTATCATCGAGGAGATCCTTGAATGTCCAGCAATCCTGAATTCGGTTTATCCGCAATCACGCAGATTGCAGTGAATGCGCACGACATCGAGCGAGCGTCTGCTTTCTATCGTGACAAGTTGGGAATGAAGCATCTTTTCAGTTTTCCACCGAAGCTGGCGTTCTTTGACTGCGCCGGAATAAGGTTGATGCTGTCGCTTCCGGACAAACCCGAGTTCGATCATCCCAGTTCGATCATTTATTTCAAGGTCGACGACATTCAACAGGCGGCGAAAATACTTACTGAGCGCGGCGTCGAGTTCATAGAACAACCTGCCTTCGTTGCCAACATGGGCTCATACGATTTGTGGCTCGCTGCTTTTCGCGATACCGAGGGCAACCACCTGGCTATGATGAGTGAAGTTGCGCATTGAATAGAACGTTCATAGAGGAATTATGAAGAACATCACCATTCGTTACTGTCCGGTTTGACCGGTAAAGAACAGGATCGCCGCCCGTGTGGCTGCTGAATTGCGACAGGAAGAGGACGTCAACGTAGAGATGCAGAAGGGCGGACTAGGTGAGCTCAGCGTCAGTATAGACGGCTCGCGAGTCTTTAATGGTAGCCGTCTTTGGTATCCAACTTCCGCCGCGGTGCTAAAAAAGGTTCGCGAAACCCTTTCAGAATCCCAAAAGCAATTTTGAAGAAGCAAAACTCTAAAGCCCGAAGTAAGTTGCTCTGAGCGTCAACTTCATTTGAGCGAAAGGAACCGAGTAATGCCGAGAAGCGGAACTGCAACCACTACGAAATCGATCTACGGAGTACACCCGGGCGTAGCAATGACACAGAAGTGGATTGCTGAGTTGAAACCCAGGACGGGGCGCTCGCTGGAAGAGTGGATGCGATTCATCAAGAAGGCGGGCCCAAAAGATGAGAAAGAGCGTCGCGCATGGTTAAAAGATGAACATGGACTCGGCACCAATTCTGCCTGGTGGCTCGCCGAGCGGGCCGAAGGTAAAGGCACGGAGGTCGGTGATCCCGACGAGTATTTAAAGACCGCTGAAGGTTACGTGGAGAAAATGTTCTCCGGATCAAAAGCGGACCTGAGGCCTATCTACGACGCCTTGCTCAAAGTGGGACTCGGCGTGGGCAAAGAAGCGAAGGCGTGTCCCTGTCAAACAATAGTCCCGCTTTACCGTAACCACGTCTTCGCCCAGATCAAACCCACCACGCGGACGAGAATCGACTTAGGGTTTGCGCTGGGCGACACGAAGGCAAAGGGTCGTCTCATCGATACTGGCGGCTTCGCTAAGAAGGATCGCATTACCCATCGAATCGAAATCACGTCACTTAAAGACATCGACGATGAAGTGAAGCGTTGGCTCAAGGTCGCCTACGATCGCGACGCTTAACTCGAGGCATGCCACGGGAGAAACTGTGATTAAGAAGTCTGCCAAATCAAAAGGTCCGCGCATGAGCGACACGGCCGTGCAAGCCAAGACCGGGAAAACCTGGGATCAATGGTTTGCCATTCTCGACCGCGCGGGCGCTAGGAAAATGACTCACCAGGAGATAGCAAACCACCTGTACAACAAACTTGATGTGGGTCCCTGGTGGAGCCAAATGGTGACCGTCACCTACGAACAGGAGCGCGGGCTGCGCGACAAGCATCAGAAGGCTGACGGCTACTCGTTCAGTGCGAGCCGAACCCTAAGCCTACCCGTCGGTAAGGTCTTTAGATCTTTTGCTAATGAGAAGACGCGCAAGACGTGGTTACCTGAGAGCGGTTTGGTCGTTCGTAAGACGACCAGGGATAAGTCAATGCGCGTGACGTGGCCCGATGGCAAGAGCAGCCTCGAAATCTATTTCGTTCCCAAGGCTGACGATAAGAGCCAGGTGGTTGTGCAGCACAGCAAATTACCTGATGCAAAGACTGCTGCTAAGATGAAGGTTTACTGGACTAAAGCCCTGGATCGACTCCGCGACTCCCTCGACTCATAATTCCCATTAGCGACAACCCCTTGAAGTGCGCCGACCTGTCGGCGCTTTGGCCAATTGGCCGCGAGTTAACTGGCCCAACAGCAAGTCGAAACGCCGCCAGCAGAAAGCGGCGACAGGTCGCCGCACTCCAAGGAGTTGTCGCTAACATCCGATCGCCATGGTCCCGGCTCTGAATTTGGTCGACCTACTAAAAGACTTTGTTAACCTCCAGCACATGAAATCGTTGGAAACTGATTCCAGCCCTGCCTCAATCAAGCTGGATCACTTAAATCTCGGCCGGCGTGGTGAAGAATTCGCCGCGGCCTTTCTTCAGCGTGAGGGCTACAGGATCGTGGCGGCCAACTTCGCAATTCCTGTAGGTCGCAGCACTGTAGGCGCTGTTATAACTGTCGAGATCGACCTGGTGGCTTATGAAGCCGACACACTTTGTTTTGTTGAGGTTAAGTCGCGTGCTTCAGAATGGTTCGCTTCGCCCGAAGTGAACGTCGATCGCCGCAAACAACGGCAAATCGCGCGCGCGGCTCGCGCTTACAGGCGCATGTTTGATCTCACCTTAGCGCCATATCGGTACGATGTCGTTACGGTAGTCTTGCCCGACGACTTGAAGCCCAGTCATTCTCCCGAGATTACTTTGCTGCGCAATTACTGGACGGAGAATCAGTTGCGCAAACGAGCCTCGTCAGACAGGTTTTATGACGCCTAGGAGACTTCCCACTATCAAAAAGTCGCTCGCTTGACAACAAATATCGAATCGTTAGAATCAAAGCGCTCCGAAGCGGGAGTAGCTCAGTGGTAGAGCATCGCCTTGCCAAGGCGAGGGTCGCGAGTTCAAGTCTCGTCTCCCGCTCCAAGAATCGAAGGATGAAGGCGGAAGGATGAAGGATGAAAGCACGCGCTTTCGGAGTTCCTTTCATCCTTCATCCCTCATCCTTCATCCTTTTCAGGGCGGCGTAGCCAAGTGGTAAGGCAGAGGTCTGCAAAACCTTTATTCATCGGTTCGATTCCGATCGCCGCCTCCATTCCCAAACTTAAGTAACGGATAATGTAGTTCGCTTGATGCGGATTGATTCCGAGATAACGCTACAGGACTAAGCGTTCGAATTGTGAATTGGCATAGTGAGGGGCGTTGCGACCTTGGTAGGTAGCAACGCCCCTGGTTTATGAGGACAAGTTCAGTCCCGCTTCAGATTGGGAGCGCGGGTTGCTAAGTTCGACTTAAGGAGCGTTCTCGCGCGTGGCATTGAGGATGCCCCCGCCGTTACCGTCCTGGAACACTTCGTAGTAGCGTACCGCTCCGGCGCCGAGTGAAGATATGTTAAAGATCGCATTGCCGAAGTTGTTTGAGATCTGTGTGTGAAAGACTGCGCCAGAAGCCGACACCACAAAGGCGATGGCGGACCCATTGGATGGCGTACAGCTCGGGCTCGGGCAAGTGTTTACCGTGCCTACCCGGTAGCCGGTCGCAGTTACGCGCGAATGCGAAATGAAGAGTCGGGCATTGTCGCCGACGAAAACGCCGTTATTGAGATTATTCTCGATACGGCAATTATCTATGGTGACGCGTGAGTCGCCGGCGATGGTGACCCCCTGGAGCCAGTTGCGTATGGTCAGGTTACGAAGGATAACTCGGCGATCGGGCGGGGTTCTGATTAAGATGCCAGGCTGGCCTTGACGAAAGTTGTTTCCCCCGGATGGGTCCCCCTGGAAGACAGCGTCAATTTGCGCTTCTACGCCGGGCGCAGCCTGGAGGGTAATGTTGCCTATAGTGTTAAAGATTTGATCCATCATAATGAGTTCGGAAAAGCGGCCGCTCTTTACGATGGTAATGGTGCCGTTGAAATTAGCTCCGGTTCCAGCTGCCGCGCCTGTGCCGGGTCCGAGCGCCGCGTTAATAGTTCCGAAGATTCTGTCTGCGCCGTCCGTGTCCTCGGCCGTGCCGATTCGTCCGTCGCCATCAAAATCTCCGCAGGTGCCTTTTTCTACGATGGTTGTGCCCGGCACGGGGCTATCGCAATTCCCCTCTACCAGCACTGGGTGGTTGGCCGAAACATTGTTGGTGCTAAAAAAGCCGGCACCAAAAACCGCAACTATCATCACGACTGCAAATACCAGCCAAGTGCTGGTACGTCGCGCAGTTCTGGGTAATTCTTTCATTTTGTTGTCTCCTTGAAATTGAATCAGGGTAAGCGTCGGATCTGCACCATAAATTTCACAAGGTGGCTGTTAGATCCGGCTCCATGAATATTTAATCCATGCAGTCTCTGGGCTACGCTTTTGATTTGTGCGGGCAGTATAGCAAAAAGTTTGGCAAGAAAAAGTTTGGTTTCGGATCTGGGGAGACTTTTTTCCGTTCCAAGCTGTTGGGAGGACTACTCAGCGGCGCGCACGAAACCTTCGCCGATGAGGTATTGGAGTATCAAACGAGCGTTGGCTTCAGCGGAATTAGAAGACGTTTCGAGCGTAATTTCCGCGTTCAATGGCGTTTCGTATGGATCGTCAACGCCGGTGACGTTTGTTATTTCGCCACGCTGCGCCTGCGAATAAATGCCTTTTGTATCGCGTTGCTCACAAACCGATAGGGGTGTGTCAACGAAGACCTCGATGAAGTGGCCGGCGCCGACCATATTTCGCACATCATTACGCGTCGCCCGGTAAGGACTGATTGCAGCACAGATTGCGATGCCGCCGTGGCGAACAATCTCGGCGGCCACGAAGCCAATGCGGCGCACGTTGATGTCACGGTCTTCCTTACTAAAACCCAGCCCTTTCGAAAGATGTGTGCGCACAACGTCTCCATCGAGCAAAGTCGCCTGACGTCCGTGCTCAAGAAGTAAGTCCACCAGAATTTCAGCGGTTGTCGATTTTCCTGCCGCGCTTAAACCTGTAAACCAAACGCACGTCCCCTGGCGATGACGCGGTGGGTAGGCCTGGTGCAACACGTCGGCGACTTCGGGCCGAGTAAACCATTCGGGCAAATCCCTACCCTTATCGAGATACTCTTCTCGAACCTGAGTACCAGTCAGCCGTACCCCATTAGTTTTCTCGCCGGGTTCAGCTTCCTGGTAACCCTCGTCTCCGAAGTAAGCCAGCTCCTTGAAGGGAATGACTCCCACGCCCAGCTCTTCACTAAACTGTTCCACTAGTTGCTGAGCGTCATATGGGCCGTAAAAGGGTTTACCGGCGGTATCCAAACCGGGACTCGAATGATCGCGGCCCACAATCAAATAGTTCGCACCGTAATTGCGGCGGATAAGTGCGTGCCATAACGCCTCTCTTGGTCCAGCCAAACGCATAGCCAGGGGCAACAAGGCCAAAAGAATGCGTTCCTGTTGGTAGTATTTCTCGGCCAACACTTTGTAGCTGCGCACGCGCGTGTAGTGATCAATGTCACCGGGCTTAGACATGCCGACTGCCGGATGTACCAGTAATCCTCCGTTGACTTGGGCGATGGCTCGCTTGGTTAACTCCTCGTGTGCGCGATGAAGTGGATTACGTGTTTGAAAAGCGACGACGTTGGGCCAGCCCAGCGTTTCTAACTTTGAGCGAACTTCTGAAGGAGTTAAGCGAAGACTCTTGAAGTCGTAATAACGCGGCAGTTGCAACACCCGTAGAGCACCAGACACATTCAGCTCGCCCCACTGCTCCATTTCAGCTACCAATGGATGCTTGGGATCAACTGTCCCAAAAACCCTTTCCGCCGCCTCATTGCGATCCCATTCGTAAATTTCCTCGACCGTCAGGACCGCCAATATCTCATTCCTGGCATTGCGCAGAGCAATGTCGCCATCCAGTCGTAAACCCGGGACTTTCGTTACCGGCAACGTAACAGGAATGGGAAAGAGATTTCCGTTGGACAGACGCATTTCGGCGAGAATGCGTTCGTAATCCTTTTTTCCGACAAAGCGATCGAGCGGCGAAAACGCACCGGTAGCAAGCAACTGAAGATCGCATTCCGAACGTTCAGAAATTTGAATCGAGGGTAAACGGCGGGAGTCTGCTCTGAGTTCCTGAGCGTTAGGGGAGTCGACCATCAAGTCGATTAGTTGGCCGCCATACGGCGGTACGAGTGAAGAACGGCTTGTGGTCATTGGTTATCCGGGACGTAGGCTTTGCTAATCATCGCCGTCTCAGAACGGAGCTTTACACGCCAGGCAGTTTCTCCTGCAGTAGGGGCGCGACAGCCACGCGATTACGTCCTTCATTCTTCGCAACATAAAGCGCTTCATCACTGGCGGCGTAAAGCATGCGCTCTGAATTCGCGTGCTCGGGACAGGCGGCGACTCCGATGCTCACTGTTATATTTCCTACTCCTTCAATCTCCTGCCCGGCGAGAATTCCCAGCAGTCGTTTCGCTGCCAGCTCAGCTTTCGCGGCGCCTATCCCGGCGAACAATAGCGCAAATTCCTCCCCGCCAAGGCGCGCTGCTGTGTCATTGTTGCGAGAGACTCGCGAAAGCGTCTCCGCTATGTCGCGTATTACGGTGTCTCCTGACGGGTGACCAAACGTGTCGTTGATTGCCTTCATATGATCGATGTCTACCAACAACAACGCGCATGGAACCCCGTATCTGCGCCATCGCTCTACCTCGCGAGACAATGCCACGCGGAAGCGCCGCCTATTTGCCAGGCCCGTCAAATGATCCAGATTCGCTTCACCACGAAGCTGATCCATTGTTTGGGACTGCGATATTAGCTGGTGGGCGCGCAACGTAAGCAACTCAATCTCAGCCGGCAGTTGAAAGTAATCAGCGGCGCCTTCGGCCATGGCGTCGCGCCGCCGTTCCAAAGTCGCCGCCTGAGAACCAATGTAAATCAGAGCTGCGCCTTCATGACTCTGGCCCAGCATGCGTGACAATTCCAACGTCGTCAGCCCCTTCAACGCGGTACTGGCAATTACAAGTTGCGGCCGATAACGTCGCAGAGCCACCGGCGCCGAGACCGCAGTGCAGACGCCAACTATCGTCAAGCCCGATTCCTCAAGCGTGGCCGCTACCCCGCCCGGCTCGTCTGAAATGAGCAGCACTCGCCTTTGCTCACGCGAGGTCTCTTCGCTGAACTTTCTTTTGTCGTGCTTCGAATTCATAGTTTGCCGCAGTCGTCCCGCTATTCTACTAACTCCGCCACTGCTCCAGAAAACCGAAAAGGGACCTTAGCGGTCCCCTTCCTGCAGCGCTTAAACTTCCCTGTTGAATCTAGACGTTGAATCTAGACGTTTGCAGCGACCTTGACGTGTTTTTCAATCATTCGAGCAATTGACTCTTTACTGGTGGCTCCGACAACACGTTCCACCTCTTTCCCCTTGCTGAACAGAATTAGCGTAGGAATTCCTTTGATTCCATAACGCTGTGCAGTTGCTGTGTTGTCATCAACATTCAACTTTACCACAGTGGCATTGCCGGCAAACTGGTCGGCGATTGCGTCGATGGTCGGCGCCAACATTCGGCAGGGGGCACACCATTCAGCCCAGAAATCAACTAAGGTGGGCGTTGCCGACTGCAAAACATCCTTCTCAAAACTGCTGTCACTTACTTCGGTTACTCTGTCACTCATTTCCTTCTCCTTGACCTGATTTCGTTTGTCAAATTCTTTACTGGCGCTGGCCTTCGATAAAACTCTTCAAAACTCTTGCACGAGACGGATGACGCAGTTTCCTAAGCGCCTTGGCCTCGATTTGGCGAATACGCTCGCGCGTGACGTTGAAGTCCTGGCCCACCTCTTCGAGCGTTCGCTCGTGTCCTTCCCGGTCGAGCCCAAACCGCATACGAATCACTCGCTCTTCGCGCGGGCTCAACGTCTGTAGCACGTCGCCAGTGATCTCGCGAAGATTTGAGGTGATCACTCGCTCTGCCGGACTAGTGCTTGATTTATCCTCAATAAGGTCGCCCAGTTGCGAATCGCCGCTTTCACCAATTGGCGTCTCGAGCGAAACCGGCTGCTGCACAAGCTTACGAGCTTTGCTGACCTTCTCGACAGACATTCCCATCTTCTTGGCAATCTCTTCGGTGGTCGGCTCGCGGCCGAGTTCCCTAACCAGTTCGCGAGACGTGTTTCGTAGTTTGTTGATCACCTCGATCATGTGCACTGGAATCCGAATCGTCCGCGCCTGATCAGCGATAGCACGCGTGATTGCCTGGCGAATCCACCAGGTCGCATAAGTGGAAAACTTATATCCTCGCCGCCATTCAAACTTGTCTACACCTTTCATCAAACCGAGGTTTCCCTCCTGAATGAGATCAAGAAACTGCAAACCGCGGTTCTGATATTTCTTGGCAATAGACACCACCAGCCGAAGATTCGCTTCAGTGAGTTCATGCTTAGCCTGGGCAGCTTGTGCTTCGCCAGTCACAATCATTTGGTGGGAACGCTTAATCTCGAGCGGTGAAACGTGCTGCTCGGTTTCGATTTCCTTGAGTCGGCGTTTAGCAGCGGAGATGTGACGCTTAAACTCTTTGGCATCGTCCGCCTTAATGCGTTTCTTTGTTAGCTTCGCGTTGTAACTCTCGATCTCGCGCTCAAGAGTTCTCATCTCTCGATGGAGATTGGCGATTGCATTTATTAGACGCTGGCGCACGGCTTCCTTAAGGTGCAACCCTCCGATCTCCTGAACAATCTCGAGCCGCGTCCGCGCAACCTTACGCCGCAGGCGGACAAGCTTCTTCGAGCTCTTACCACGGCGCAGCTTTTGCTCAGCCCTCATCTGCGCCAGTTCCTTGATCCCTCGCTTGTAAAGCTTGCGAATGTTCTGAATGCCCTCGATCGTCCAGGCGAGATACTCTTCCGTCTTGTCCTCGTGTTCTTCAGTCTCAGTTTGATCGGAAAAAATAACTACGTCGCGAATGCCGATAGTGCCGGCTTCCAGTTCGGTGCCGATCTTTATCAACTCCGCTACCGCAACCGGGGAGCGCGTAATGCCCTTTTGGGCTCGCTTTTGCCCCCACTCAATTCTCTTAGCGATCGACACTTCCTGCTCCCGCTTCAGCAGTGGCACGACGCCCATCTCTCGCATGTAGACTCTTACCGGATCCGAAGTCTTATCCAACTCACCCGCGGATAGGTCGAGTTCCATCTCTTCAGGAACACCTTCATCGTCTTCGGGTCTGGCAGCTGAAGAGGAAGCCTCGCCGATTACTGGCTCATCACTTTCCGTTCCGGTGATTCCGGCGGTGGCCAGCTTCTCTAAAACCTCGTCAATATCCTCGATGGAGACTGCATCTTCCAGAAGTTCTTCATGACCACCGGAAAAACTGGGCTTAACCGAGTCCATTGGCTCAACGCCATCCTGATCTTTCTGAAGCCTCGCCAATTATTACCGTCCTTTCACGCGAGATGTGTTCGGGAGGTAAAGAGCCTCTCGCATGGGCAACTCCTTACACATTGATCCTTTGCTTTGAATAATACGTATACGCCTATTCACTAGTTTCTTGCGGACACTACTTGTCCCTTTGTAGCCAGCTTCCGTTTGCCGTTCACATCAGACACACACGGCTTAAGACGTGACACCACGTCTTGAATCGTAATATTGGCCAGCACCGCCTCGACGGCAGAGTCCACCTCATCGAGAACATCGTTTAGCACGGGGCCGATGTTCACTCCGACAGGGCAACGATTGTTGGGTGGGTGACGGTGCAATGAAAATACGCCGCGGCTTTCGACTGCCTGATAGATATCCAACAGCGTAATCTCATCCGGCTGCCGGGCCAGTTTTGAGCCGCCCATCGCTCCGGTCTGCGACACTACCAGTTTGGATTCTGCCAACTCGCACAGCATCCTGCGGATCACTACGGGATTTGTGTTCACGCTCTCAGCGACCTGCTCTGATTTGAGCGACTCGTCTTCAGCCCACGCCATTAACGTAAGCACATGAACTGCGACTGCAAATCGGCTGCTCGTGGACATCTATTCGTGAAAACTACCTAACCGTCTGTAACCAATATAGTTACAGTTGGGTGTTTTGTCAACACCTATGTACGTAAACATGGCGTTTAGGCCTCGATAAGGCGGAGAGCACGGATCTTGAACCAAATTCGCACAGCTCAGAACTCACTGCAAAACGAAGCGACCGGTTCTCATGCACTCGCGATACTGCTTCGCTGTCGAGAATCCGGGCGGACGACCCTTGAGAAGTCTGAAGTTCAACTCTTAAAGCCACTTAGGCGCGGCGGGTGTTTGAAATTATTGGAGTTGGCATAGTCGTTGCTCCCTTTTGTTACCGTTGCGGTAGTTCGAGACATCGATTGGTTACTTACAAAAGGAGACAAAGTCTATGTTGTGGACGATTCTTGTGATTTTGCTCGTACTTTGGTTGGTTGGATTTCTTGGTAACATTGGCGGTGGACTTATCCACCTTCTCCTGGTGATAGCGCTAATAGTGCTCATCATCAATCTCGTTTCGGGAAGAAGGGCAGTCTAGGCGCCCTCGCGATCAACGTAACCAGGGGGGTTGAAGTTCGGGTGGACCGAAAAAGTTAGGGATCCAATAGCGTTTTCGCTGGATTCCGAAGAAGCCCTGGCGGCAACGCCAGAGCATCGTCCACAGCAGGCAACGCTTCTTCATAATTGGGGGAGCGTTGCTTCATGTGGTCTTCATAAACTAAGGGGAACAACCAAATGGCAGCCAGAAAAACTGCTAGGAAGTCCGCATCAAAGAAGACGGCAAAGAAACGTTCGGCCAGGAAGTCAGCGTCGGGCAGGAAGTCTGTGTCAAAAAGCCTTAAGCGTTCATCAAAAGGGATGTTGAAAACAGCTAAGAAAGCGCTGAAGGCAGTCATCGCCGGCGCAGCCAAAGGCGCGGTAGCTGGAGCAGCCGAAGCCGGCAGCAAAGCTAGTGGGCTTGGCGAAAAATTAGAGTCGTCTGGCGGAAGCACAAATACAGCAGCTCGAAAGAAGTAACCGCACCACTGAGTTCTCACAACCTTTCACGTAATGCTCGTTGGGTGAGTCTGAGTTTACAACTTACCCAGCGGCAATTTTTTTTCCGCTGTTGTTCCGCGCTCATCGCTGCTAAAATTCCGCTCCAAATCACACACGAAGGAACAACCTATGCCCGAACAACGCGGTAAACAGGCGACCGCCGAGGTTAAGTCAGAGTGGACCCGCGCTTATCAAATCTATCTTCGTGCGCCCGGAGATCGTTACGACAAGAAAAAGGATCGCACCGCGCGAATTGATTCAGTAGCGGATGAGCTGAAGCTCACGCGCAAACAGGCGAAGCGCCGGGTGAGAAATTACGAAGCCTGGCAACGGAACATAAAAAAAGGTTTGGTGGAACCCTAGGCAAGTTTGAGCGCCCGCTCACAAATGCGATAGCCCCCTAACAAACAACCCGCTCCGCTGTCAGGCATGCAAACCTTCGTCTCCCGCCACGTCCCTGAGCTTGATGGCCTACGTGGAATCGCGATCATCACGGTACTAATCCATCATCAACTGACGCCTCTTTCACTAAACGCCGGCTTCTTAGGGGTTGACTTGTTTTTCGTCCTCAGTGGTTTCCTGATCACCGGGTTACTTCTGGGTGAAGCTGAGAAGACCAAAACCATATCGCTGCGCAACTTTTATATGCGCCGTGTATTGCGCCTTGGCCCGGCGTTAGCGCTCTATCTTATTGGCTGTGTGCTGGTCACCTACTACACACAATTCATTACCATCACCCGGCAGTTCAAATTGATCGGGATTGCGCTCATTTACTCTACGAACTGGCGCATGGCCTTCCGCTGGGATGACGTACTCGACCCAACTGCCATCATCTGGTCGCTCTCGATAGAAGAGCAGTTCTACCTGCTTTGGCCGCTGGTGCTGTTAGGTTTCATCTCGCTAAATATCCGGCGTCGCTACCTGGCGGGCGCGCTGGCAATTGTTATCGGCTTAATTGCTTTACATCGTTACTCACTTCTGACTGCAGGCCACGAACTAACCAGACTCTACTACGGCACCGATACCCGGGCAGACGCGTTATTGACCGGCTGTTTGTTTGCACTCATTCCCTGGCGGCTCGAAGGGAAACGCTCGCGAGTTATACTGAACACCGCTAGTGTCTTATCCGCAGCTTGCTTTGCTTACCTGATTGCAGGTTCCGAGTTCACGGATCGATTTCTGTATGCCGGCGGATTTACCCTCGTGGCACTTGTTGCCGGTGTGGTGATTCTGGCCGCTTCCACCTCGCGGCCGCCAGTCCTCTCAACAATCTTTCGTTGGCTACCGCTGCGCTGGTTTGGACATATCTCGTATGGTTTGTATCTCTGGCACTGGCTCGTCGTAAGGAACACGAGTTTCTACTACCTGGGAGAGGCGGAACCCTGGGCCAAGTTGCTTCTTGCAGTCGGCATAGCCGCAGCTTCTTTCTACCTGCTCGAAAAACCTTTCAATAGACTGAAGACAAAATTTTCCGCCAGGGCTGGAGACACAACCCCCGTGACTGTCCGCACGCCGTCCGCGGCAGCTCCGGTCGTCGATTGTGCTTAAACTTCGATTATCCCGCCGGCGAGTTTGGAACCACCACCTTCTGACCAGTTTGAATTACCGACCAATTAGTGATTTGAGGGTTGAGCTCTCTGATCCGTTCGGGTGTGGTTCGATAGCGTTGCGCAAATCTATTAATTGAGTCTCCAGGCTGCACAACAACTTCAAGCGTCGCTGCAGGGGGGCTCGCGCCTGGCTGCGGCGTCTGAACGGGTGAAGGCGCCGCGGCGGCTGTCGTCGGAATGATGATTTTCTGGCCCACTTGAATATTGGGCCAACGCGTTATAGTCGGATTCAACTCCATAATCCGCTCTTGAGGAACATTATACTGTTGAGCAAACTTTTTCAGGCTGTCACCCGGTTTCACTGAGATTTCCGTAACGCTTGCCAGAGCCTGATCGGGCGACGGAGTGGGCTGCGACTGCTGGCCTGTTGTGGGGTTCGCAATTGTGTCGATATATCTTTGCACATCGGCGAATGAGGAGAATGTCTGCTGACCGGATGTCCTCAAAGGTTGTGCAGCGTTTAGGGTAACGGTACCAGCGCCGCTGCTACCGTCGGTACGGCTAATCAAGATTTGGTTATCCGCGGTCTTCACGGTCCAGCTCTCCTGTGGCCTAACCGACCGGCGGGATTGCAACCAGGCGCCGAAAAACGCGCTGGCAGCTCCGATAACCAACACCATCAGGGCCACCTTCACCAGGAAAGAAGTTGCGCCAGGCGGCGTGCCCACCGGAGAAGAGCTGGGGGGTTGGTCCAAACTGCTGGAAGGAAGCGTAGTCTCTCCTTGCCCATCGACCGCCGCTTCTTTCAAATCCGTGGTCAACGTTCCGTCACGCTCCGTGGCCAGGCTCACCGCATTAGTGGTCAGCCCGAGTTTTAAGACGTCACTCTGAAGACCGAGGACCTCGGCGGTGTCGGCCTTACTGGCCAGCAGCAAAGTTAGGTTATTGATCTTCTCTTCCAGCTCCAGCAGATCGATCCGCGACGCCTTGCCGTTCAGGTCGTCCTTCAATACCTCAATCTGCTGAACAACATCGCTTCCCGGCCCGGTGATTTGAGTCTGATCCTGTGACAGGCCACTCAGACGAGACTCAAGGGTGGCCACTGCCTTACTCAAGTCAGACAGCACCGGATCCACATAACGTTCGTAAGGCCCGCTAACCACCACAATCGTTCGATCTTCCGTGCTTGACTCACTAGCCTTCAACAAGCTTTCTGAAATCAACTTTGCGTCCCTGGAACCAACTGCGTCTATGTTTGCACTCAGCGTCTGGGTCTCAAAATTATGCTCCACACCCTTCGTCATTATCAGAACTACGTCATCGTCCTGAAGCGTGAACGTTTGCACCTGATCTGAAAAAGGCGCCTCCTGACTTCGTCCGCCAAGCCTTCCCGTTTGGTTATCGGTTGCCGGAGATTCAGCCGGTTGCAGCGGCAGCACGCGACCGCTGCTGTGAATGCTGATCCCCACATCTCCGCAGAGGAAATAAGACAGTCGATTGCCGCTCACCAGACAAAGCGCCGCGCTGCCAAGCAACTCCGGACCGCCTGCCTGCTCCCGTAGATTGTGCAGGAAATTATTAATCTCCTTCGCCAGGAAGCCGAGGAACAACTCAGCCGAAAAACGCGAAAGCGAGACAAACGAGCCAACAATGGTTTCCACCTTCCCTTTCAGGGTGGCATTAAGATTCGCGTAATCATGCGAATCAAAATCGAGAACGGCGAAAAAATTTCCGCGCTTGGTTTCGATGTCGAAGCAGAAGTCCTCGTTCTGAGATTTGGATTTTGCTTTGATTGAATCGGACGAAAAATTCATTGGGGCAGCGTTCCTCCTGAATGCCGCAACTTATCATGAACCAACGCGAATGCGGAATAATTCTTTTTGACTACTACCGTCGTTGACGCGTGCCGCGTTAGGGCCAACTCGCGGCTTTGAAACTCTCTCCACGCTGGTTACAATCCCAGCCATTCCCCTTAGCCCAGCAATCAGAGCAGCAGCCATTGGAGGGCAAGCATGAATTTCATCTGTCGCAGTCGCTCCTTGTTATGTGGTGCGCTTCTACTAGCTAGCGCAGCGCTGGCGTCCACTTCGTCTTGTGCCAACATGCCAAACTCAGATTCAGTGTCAACCAGCAAAGGCACTGCCGCGGAAGCAGAAAAGTTTATCGCCGATGCCGAAAAGAAGCTGTTCGACTTAAACGTTAAATACAGTCGCGCAGATTGGGTTAAAAGCGTTTTCATCACGGACGACACGGAAGCACTCTCCGCCGATGCCAACAAGGAAGTGATAACGGCCGCGACTGAGTTTGCCGAGCAATCACGCCGCTTTGACGGCGTCGATCTGTCACCGGACGTCGCGCGAAAGATGAAACTGTTGAAACTCGCCCTGGCTTTGCCCGCCCCAAAGAACCCAACCGAACGCGACGAGTTGACCAAGCTGGCAGCTTCGCTGGAAGGCGACTATGGCAAAGGCAAGTACTGCCCCGAAGGTGACAAGGGCAAGTGTATGGGCATTGATGAGCTTGGACAGGTCATGGGGAACAGCCGCGATCCGGAGGAGCTGAAGCGCGTGTGGCTCGGATGGCATCAAATCGCGGTCCCTTATCGGAAGGACTACCAGCGCTTCGTCGAGCTTAGTAACAAAGGCGCAAGCGAGATGGGCTTCAAAGATACCGGCGCGATGTGGCGGTCCAAGTACGATATGGAGCCGGATGCCTTCGCTGCGGAAATGGAGCGGCTGTGGTTACAAGTTAAACCTCTATACGATTCTCTTTACACCTACACACGCCGCAAACTTTCCGAAAAATATGGAAACAATGTCGTAGCACTGGACAAGCCGATTCCCGCACACCTGCTCGGCAACATGTGGGCACAGCAGTGGGGAAACATTTACCCGCTGCTGGCGCCCCAGGGTGCTGACCGCGGGTTTGATTTAACGAAGATTCTCAAAGAGCGCAATACGGATCCAAAGCAAATGGTCCGCTACGGGGAATCCTTCTTCACCTCACTTGGTTTCGAATCGCTGCCGCCGTCTTTCTGGGAGCGGTCGCTGTTTGCCAAACCTGCCGACCGCGATGTGGTTTGTCACGCAAGCGCCTGGGATCTTGATTTTGTGAAGGACGTACGACTGAAGATGTGCGTCCAGATTACCGAAGAAGACTTTTCCGTGGTTCACCACGAGCTTGGGCACAACTATTACCAGATGGCCTATGCCGATCAGCCATTCCTATATCGCGACAGCGCCAACGACGGTTTTCACGAGGCGATCGGCGATACCATGGCTTTGTCAGTGACGCCGCCATACCTCAAGCAGCTCGGTTTGATTAACACGTTGCCCGATCCCAGCGCTGACACAGGATTCTTATTACAACGCGCGCTGGAGAAGGTTGCGTTCCTGCCGTTTGGTTATCTGGTCGATCAGTGGCGCTGGAAAGTTTTTTCTGGCGAAGTTGGGCCTAACGACTACAACAGAGTCTGGTGGGAGCTTCGAGAAAAATACCAGGGCGTATCCGCGCCCGCTCCGCGCACGGAAAACGACTTCGACGCGGGTGCGAAGTATCACGTGCCGGCCAACGTTCCCTACTCGCGCTACTTCCTCGCGGCGATTTTACAGTTTCAATTCCACCGGGCCTTGTGTCGTGAAGCGGGCTTTAGTGGGCCCCTTTATCAATGCTCGATTTATGGGAACAAGAAAGCCGGAGAGAAACTCAAGCAGTTGCTGGCGATGGGTGTTAGCAAGCCCTGGCCGGAAGCGCTCAAGGCGATGACGGGCGAAGACAAAATGGATGCGACTGCAATTATCGATTACTTTGCGCCGTTAAAGACGTGGCTCGACGCTGAAAACCAGAAGGCTGGTGGGTAGTCTCAACTTTTTGAGTTTTAGCGCAATGAACCTGCGTCTGCAGGCGGGAAGAGATTTGCACAAAAAGTCCTCGCTATCTCGTCCGCGTAGCGACGATACGGAAATAGCCCAGCACTTCAGTGCTGGGTGCGAGTGTCGCCCAGCCTCTGTAGTCCGCGAAGCGGACGACTGAAAATAGGCCAGCGACAGATACTACGCGGAGCTGGTGGGACCGCTACGCGGGGTTCATTCAATTTTGCTTAGTTAGAATTCCGTTTAATGACGTTCGCGGCGAGAAATGACTGCACCACGTCAGGCGGCCAATGCCGGTGGGCGTTGCTTTCCCTTACTGTGGCGCGGTTCACGCGGATGATATCTCGAGGAGTGATTGGCCGTCGTCTATTGGTTACGCCACCAGCCTGGGGAGGTCGTGTCTCTCTTTGAACGATAGGTCCGACTGAGTTGAGCCATCCATCAAAAGCGTCCCTAAGACTATTGCTACTTTCCAATACTGCAGGTGCTTGACGAATCTCTTCCTTCGCCGGGCGAACGATAGAGAGCGAGCGGATTTTGCGAGCGAGCTGCTTCATGATTTGAGTGGGACAACTTTAAAGAAGTTCTAATTCGCCAGTTATTCCAATTCCATATCCTGATCCCTGTCGCACCTTCGGCGCTCGATGCTGTTGGTGTTATTTCTTCACGCACTCACGGGCGTGGCTATTCACTGACGGCCCTTTGGGTCCTCAGTGTCGTTGCAACCTCTGGTAATGCTGTTGTCTGTTCCTATTTGGCTGGCGCGCTTATGTTGACGTCAACATTCTTGTTCCCACCGAACAAGCGGCCGCCAAAAAGAAATAGCGCCGCCACCACGATGATTACAAAGATGACGAGCACTGCTACCACGCCCGCGCTGCCACCGCCTCCGTTGTCTCCCATAACCCACCTCCTGTGAAAATTAACTAAGCTGCCGTAGTTTCACCACCCAGCAGCGTCAAGACCTCCCCGGTCACATAACTCGAGTCAACTTCCGACGCGAAGTATACGAACGCCGGTGCGATTTCTTCCGGTTGCGCCGGACGTTTCATCGGCGTGTCGGCGCCAAACTTTGCAACGTCCTTCGCATCTTTATCGGAAGGGTTTAGCGGTGTCCAGACTGGACCCGGCGAAACACAATTCACGCGAATTCCTTTTTCCACCAGGTTCTGCGCCAGCGATTTCGTGAAAGCATGAATCGCACCCTTCGTAGACGAGTAATCCAACAGGTGCTTGCTCCCTTCCTGCCCGGTAATCGAACCGGTGTTGATAATTGCCCCGCCCTTTTTCAGGTGCGCCAGCGCAGCCTTGGCCATAAAGAAGTAACCGTAGATGTTCGTTTTGAAGGTGCGGTCCCATTGTGCTTCGGTTAGCTCTTCAATAGTTTCCTGGTGTTGCTGGTAAGCCGCGTTATTCACGAGTATGTCTAACTTTCCTAACTTCGCGACCGTCTGACTAACGGCGCGGCGCGAAAATTCGGGTTTCTGAAGATCGCCGGCTATTGAAAACGCCTTGCGACCCTCCTTCTCGATTGCCGCAACCGTTTCGCGAGCGTCGTTAGCCTCTTGCTTCAAATACGTAATGGCAACGTCCGCTCCCTCCCTTGCAAACAAGACCGCCACTGCTCTGCCGATACCGGAATCACCACCGGTAATCAGTGCTACCTTGTTCTTGAGCTTGCCGGATCCGCGGTAGTGCGGCGCTTCGTAACGAGGCCGCGGATCCAATTTCCATTCAAGCCCGGGTTTGCGCTGATGCTGCGCCGGCATTGGCGACTTCGGCTCTTTTAGCTGACCTACCTCGCCGGATTGGTCCGCTCTCGTTCGCGACGCGGCTGCCTCGTTCCGTTTGAGCGGTGTGCGCTTTGCGGCTTTGCCTTTTGCGGAGCTGTTTGCGCCTCGCTTACGTTTGCTGGCCATTATGCTTCGTGATTATTTCTTGCTGGCCTTTCGTCCATTCTTTTTTGCAGAACTCTTTTTGGCGCTTTCTTTCCGCCCTTCTTAGAAGCACTCCGATTCGTCTTCTTTCCGCGACCTGATCCACTTTTCTTGCCTCCGCCCGATTCCTTGTTCACCGTGGCCCAGGCGCGCGCCTCTGCTTCCTTCTTTGATACTCCGCGTTTCTCGTAGCCTTCTTCAATATGTTCGGCTTGCCGTTTTTGTTTATCAGTGTATGCGCCTTTATCTCCTCGCGGCATTTGCTCTCCCCTTTCCTAATGTCGCTTCTGCAAATATTGCGCCTTCTGACAGCACCCCAACTATTTCTTGTTTCTCCAATGTTTAGCCAGCAGAAGATTCGGCGCAAAATGCTGGCATTGCGATTGCGGAATTCCACTTTCAGTCTTCATTAGCAAGGGGATGGTGGTCTGTTACTAAACAAGGTTCGCCTGTGGCTGTACAGGAAGCCTACACATAGGTCAGGAGGAATGGATGCCACAAAACAGCGCAGCCAGCAAACGCGAGTTGATCGATACCGGGACTGATAAGCGCTACGTTCGCAGAGATGAGGACGGAAAGTTTAAGGAGTCTGACGATCAGGGCCGGTCGCTCGCACAGGATGTGAAGCAAAAGGCCAAGACAAAGGTGAAGTCTGGTCAGGGCGACCGCGGCGATCAGAAGCGAAAGTAACTGTTTTAATGAATTGCCGGATCGCGCGAGCAGCCGGCATTACTTCAACAAATTTTTCGGAAATTTCTCCTCAACAATCGCGCAGCATCGAGAGGTTTGAACTGCGGCTTGGGCGCAGCTTCTCAAGTGAGCTGCGCGTCCGTGTGATGACGAGTTAACCATGACAAGGCTCGATAGACTTCAGAAGACTGGCATCACGCGACTGGGAACTCCTGCCCGCGGGTTTAGGTACAAACGCGCGGACGGGCGCAAGGTAAACGCCGCCGATCTCAAACGGATTGCGAATTTGAAAATCCCGCCCGCGTGGACCGATGTTTGGATTAATGCCTTCGCCGGAGGCATGGTGCAGGCCGTGGGTAAGGACGCTGCCGGTCGATTGCAATATCTCTATCACGAGAAACATGTGCGGCGACAGGAGGCCAGGAAATTTCAGCGCCTGATCAAGTTTGCGGAAGCCCTGCCAAAGATGCGGGCCACCTCCGCTGCTCATTTGCGGCAACCGGGACTGGGAAGAGAACGTGTGCTCGCCAGCATGCTGCGCGTCCTTTCAACCTGTTTTCTGCGGCCTGGCAGCCAGGTGTACGCCAGTGAGAATGGTAGTTATGGGATTGCGACACTGCGTCCAAAACATGTGAAAGTTAAGAAGCACGTCATCGAATTCGATTTTCCTGGGAAGTCAGGTGTGCAGCAGGTTCGTCAGATTAAGGATCGGCAGGTCGCTGATGTGGTGCGCAGTCTACTCAAATATCCTTCGCGCGAACTATTCAAGTATCAGAATGGCAATGGTGAATTCGTCAACGTAACCCGTCCACACGTGAATGCTTACATTCGTGAGGTAATGGGTGAGAATTTCAGCGCTAAAGACTTTCGCACCTGGGCCGGCACACTTGTTTGTGCCTGTGCGTTGGCTAAGGCAGGAAATAATCCGGAAGACAACCGCGCTTCGCGAAAGCGAAAGATTGTGCAAGCGATCAAAGAAACAGCTGAAGCTTTGGGCAACACCCCGGCTGTCTGTCGTAGTTCATACATCTGCCCGGAAATTATCAGTAGTTTCGAGAGTGGCAGGATGATCGACAAATACTTCAATACGCTTCATGAGCTGATGAGATACCGGGGAAAGAAACTTCACGCCGCGGAGCAATCGCTGCTGAAATTTATGAAGCGCGCGGCTTAACCCATGGCACTCGTTTTGCCAAGAACAAAGCGTTCTGCACATTAGCTGTCCGATTAGCATGCGAACTGACTATTTTGTTCGCTGTGTAAACCAAAGAACCAGAGTTAAACCATACAGCCCCCGACAAATTACTCGATCAATGGGAGGGATTCACATGCCAGAAGATAGAGAAGGACAACAAGGCGGCGGTGGTGGACAAGGTGGTAGCGGCCAACAAGGTGGTGGCGGCCAGGGTCAAGGTGGTGGTGGTGGTCAAAAAGGTGGTGGCGGCCAGCAAGGTGGCGGCGGCCAGCAAGGTGGCGGCGGCCAGCAAGGTGGCGGCGGCCAGCAAGGTGGCGGCGGCCAGCAAGGTGGCGGCGGTCAACAAGGTGGTGGCGGCCAGCAAGGTGGCGGCGGTCAACAAGGTGGTGGCGGCGACCGGCAAGGCGGTGGCGGCCAGGGTCAGGGCGGTGGCGATCGACAAGGTGGCGGCGGAAGTCGCTAACAAAACCGCTTCCTTTTAATTACCAGTTCTCGTCAAGTCGTTTTACCGAAAGCTTTCTCACTTGCTTGATGTGGAACATTCAACCCGGAGGTGGGTTTCTATGGAACTCACCTCTGATTCATGATCGCAACTTTCAAGGGGGTGAATCATGGACGCTTTCGAGCTTCTTAAGAATGATCACAAAAAAGTCTCTGAACTCTTTAAGGAAATCGAATCAGCCTCGGGCCAGGTAAAGAAACAGTTATTTACCCAATTGAAAAATGAATTGGATGTGCACGCGCACATTGAGGAACGGTTTCTTTACCCGGCCCTAGAGAACACAGACGAAGCGCGTGAAATTACTCTGGAAGCCTACGAGGAACACAAAGTCGTCAAAGACCTCTTGGCGGAGCTCTCCAACGGAGACACGCCGGCCGAACAGTGGGACGCTAGGCTGAAAGTCTTGAAAGAGAATGTCGAACACCACGTTGAGGAGGAAGAAGGCGAGTTGTTCGATAAAGCTGAAGATGCGTTGGGTGATGAACGCGTTGAGCAGCTTGGTGTGGAAATGGAAGCTGAGAAAAGCAGCTTACAGGGTGCCGGCGCACCGCGCGCCGGTCGCGCGCCTAAACAGCGAAGTGAGAAACGCGCTCAAGCCGGCGACAAGCCGGGTGTTTTAAAACGTCTGGCAGCCTTCGTGGGCCTTGCTGACAGCGAGGACACCAGTACCGGAAAACGAAAAGCCCCTTCGAAGTCTTCGACAAGAGGCAGCAACCGAAGCAGTAAGAAGCCGGCTGCCGCGAGGAAGACTGCTGGTAAGGCCAAGGCTGCTCGCGCTGTAAAAAGTGGCGCCAAAAGCCAGTCAAAGACTTCTAAACGGGCATCGGTTGCGCGCGTACGATCAGTAGCGAAGAAGGTCGCACCGCGAAAAGCAGCCGCGAAAAAGAAGAGCACTGGAGGCAGGACCAAGCGTAAGTCGACCAGATAGTAGTACCTGTTTCGCAGCTCAACAATTGTTACTGGATAAAGTAATCGATCAGGAGGGAATAGAAATGAACGCATTTACGCTATTAAAGTCAGACCATGAGAAGGTCGCCGGTATCCTAAAGAAGATAGAGGAAACGACCGAACGCGCCGAGAAAACGCGCGAAGAGCTCTTCACCACATTGAAGAGCGAGCTCGACCTTCATGCGGAAGTTGAAGAGAAGATCTTCTATCCGGCCCTCGAGAACGCTGAAGAGTCCCGCGACATCACACTTGAAGCTTACGAAGAACACCGCCTCGTGAAGCAGTTGTTGGGAGAACTTGAAGCGGAACCGAAAAACCAGGAAGAGTGGACCGCAAAGTTTACCGTGCTGAAAGAGAACATTGAGCACCACGTCGAGGAAGAAGAGGGCGAGTTGTTCAAGAAAGCCCGCAAGGTCTTGAGCGAGGAAGAAATCGACGAGCTCGGTACGCGGATGGAGCAGGCAAGGGGCGAAGGAAAAGCTGCTTCTGCTCGCTGATGTTTTCAGCCGGGACAAGTGCACCCGGACGACCAACTAAGAAGGAGGCATTACCATGCAGGGACCTTTACGCGGATTGCTTGCCGGAGCCGCAGCCTGGAAGTTTGGAGGCGGGTGTATTTCGACCGTTCTCATTTTTATCATTGTGTTCTGGCTACTCGGTTACGTGAACTGTTAGGCAGTTGAAGTTTGCTCGCCGGCGCCAAAGTGGCCACGGTGTTTGGTCATTTCAGATGCGGCATGCTGATCGACCAGCCAGACTAACGCACCGTTATCCGGTCTAATCAACTGGGCAGGAAACCGCTTCGGCTCGAATTGACCGTTTAGGACCGCGGCAAGTGCCGCGGCCTTTTCTTTGCCCGCCACCAGGAATGCGATGTTCACCGCATTGTTTATTGCCGGCGGAGTGAGTGTGATTCGGTAGGCCCTTAGCTGCTCCACGCGGTTTGCCACAACCCAGGCGTGGTCTTCATTCAGCGCGCTGCTTTCCGGAAACAACGATGCCGTATGTCCATCGTTTCCCAACCCCAGCAGGATGAGATCAAATCTCGGCCAATCGAGCCCACTGAAAAATGACCTTAGCTCCTGTTCATAAGACTCCGCGCTTGTGACTGGATCGTCCGCGTCTTTCACAGAATGAACATTCTGCGCCGGCACCGGCACACGCCTAATCAAGGTCTCATTCGCTAACCGGTAGTTACTATCTGGATGGTCGAGTGGGACGCAACGCTCGTCGCCAAAAAAGATGTGAACGCGATTCCAATCGACTGGGCTTTGAGACGTTTCGGTCGCCAGTAGCTCGTATGTCCGCGCCGGGGTCTGGCCACCGGCCAATGCCACACTGAAGCGTCCGCATGCAGCTATCGCCTCGGACGCTTTGACGGCAAAGTGGTCAGCTGCCGCCTGCGCTAATTGCTCCTGCGTTTCAAAGACAAATATGTTCTGGAAGATTTGCATCAGTTAGAGCGACTGTTAAGCGCGACGCGTAGCGTCGTGATGAAATTCTACACGGCGATTCCTTCAAGTCATCGCGTCGCTACGCAACTCAGATCATTGATAGGGTTACTAAACCCGGCCTTTAAAGCCGGGCTAAAATCAAATCGGCGCTACGCGCCGAGTTTCGCCGGATAGTGTGACAGTTTCCATTACGCGGGGCCTTCCTTACCTCCCAGCCGATGTTTGTTTCTCCAGCAGTTCTTCCCACTCTGTATGGACAAAGCCCAACTGCGGTTTGTCGGCGCGCTCATAGGTGTGAGAACCGAATAAATCACGCTGCGCCTGCGTCAAGTTTAGCGGCAACTCAGCCGCAGCATACATATCGAAGTAGCCGAGGCTGGCAGACATCGCGAGGACCGGTATGCCCTGTTGTATGGCCGTGCTAACTACGCGTCTCCATGCGGACTGCGCCTGGAGCACGCTGGCTTTAAATTCGGAATCGAGCAGGAGATTCGTCAGCTGCGGGTTCTTCTGATAAGCCTCTTTTATTCGCCCGAGAAACTTTGCACGAATAATGCAGCCACCCTGCCAGATACGAGCCACTTCGCTGAGATTGATCCCCCAGCCAAACTTCTCCGAACCAGCTTTTATTAAATTCATGCCCTGGGCGTAGGAACAAATCTTCGACGCGTAAAGCGCATCGTGAAGAGCGGCTATCAGTTCATTCTTGTCACCCTGGACCGCCGCGTTTCGGCTCTTACCAAACTGCTTACTCGCTTCCACGCGTTCGCTCTTCAGTGCCGAAATGTTTCGCGACGTGATGGCAGCATCGATCGTCGGGATCGCGGTGCCAAAGTCGAGGGCAATCTGGCTCGTCCATTTGCCAGTTCCCTTTTGGCCGGCTTTATCGAGCACGAGATCGACCAGGGGCTTGCCGGTTTCTTCGTCTTTCACGCGCAGGATCTTCCCTGTTATTTCAATCAAATAAGATTCGAGGTCGCCTCGGTTCCATTCATCAAAAGTGTCCGCGATGAGCTCGACAGGTAATCCCAATCCATTGCGCATCATGCCGTAAACCTCGGCGATGAGCTGCATGTCGCCATACTCGATCCCGTTGTGAACCATCTTGACGAAGTGTCCTGAGCCTCCACTGCCAATGTAGGTAACGCACGGCCCGTCAGCCACTTTTGCAGCAATCGCTTCCCACACTGGCTTTACCTGCTCGTAAGCGGCCGCCTCCCCGCCCGGCATTAGACTCGGCCCAAGCAACGCACCCTGTTCACCCCCGGACACGCCCGAGCCAATCATGAATAGACCCGACCCGTTTAATTCCTGCTGGCGCCGTTCGGTGTCTTTGAAATGAGAGTTGCCGCCATCAATGATGATGTCGCCGTTTTCGAGAAATGGCTTTACCAGGTTAATCGTCCAATCTACTGGATCGCCGGCCTTGACCAGCAGAATGATCTTCCGTGGCCGTTCGAGCAAGTGGACAAACTTTTCGGGAGTGCTCGCGCCGAAGATTTGCTTGCCTTGATTTTCGGCAAGGAAGCTTTGCAACACGGCCGGCTCACGGTCCCATATAGCGGCGGCGTAACCGTTGCGTTCAATGTTGAGGGTGAGGTTCTGGCCCATTACGCCCAGGCCAATCATTCCTATTTTTGCTTTGGGTTCCAAGTCTTCCTCAAGCCTTAAGCTTACAGTTCGCTCAGTAACAGGGCTCGCAATCTTTCGAGGCCTTCGCCAGCGTTTTCGCCAACATCAACGCGAATGGCGCGACGGCCGTGGGCCAGCAACGATTGGAAATCTCCCTGCGCTTGCGCCTGTTTCAAAACCGAGAACGAATAAGGCGCGCCGGGCACATCGAAGTCAACCTGATCGGGCGCCGTAATCTGGAAGAACACACCGTTATCCGGGCCGCCCTTGTGCAATTGTCCGGTGGAGTGCAAGAAGCGGGGGCCATAACCAACCGTCGTTGCGCAACCGCTAAGCTTCTGAATGCTCAATCTTAGTCCCTGTAAAGCAGCCGCTATCTCGGGCGTTTCTTCAACGTAGGCGAGCAACGCAACATAATCGCCGGGCTGCACGTTTCGAATGTGCTGAACTAAAAGGTCGCGTACAGAAGCGGACTTCTCTGAGTCTTCCGCGGAGTAAATTGTCAGGGCGCCGTCGCTTGCTGCCGCTTCAGGCTCACGAAGTTTTCCTTCGCTTGTATATCTCTCGAGCAGCGCCTTGGTAGCGTCTTTTGATTCCTGGACATTCGGTTGGTCGAAAGGATTAATCCCAAGTCGCCAGCCCGCGAAGGCCGTGGCCATTTCCCAGAGAAAGAACTCGGCGCCCAGATCATTGAGACTTGCCAGATTTCGATAAACGACCGGGTGCCCGATCCTCTCAAGCGCCTTTAACTTTTCATTGCTGTCGCCCCGCTCATCACCAGCGCTGATTGAAACGAACACACGATCGTCGCCATATGTTTCAGGAGCACTCAAGGGTTCGCCTATCACCGGAACAATTCCCTTTCCTTCTTTTCCGGTGCTCTCAGCGATTAACTGCTCAATCCACAAACCCAACGTGGCGAGCCGGCTGTCAGTGACTATCGTTAGCTTGTCTCGTCCTGCCAGGGCGCACTCCGCCAGGATCGCCCCAAGTTTCGCCGCGAAGTTCCCAGCCTCAGTTGCACGCGAACGGCACGCCTGCGCAAGTTGACCGGCACGCTCCAGGATGTTCGCGGTGTCCAACCCCATCAATGCAGCCGGAACCATGCCAAAGTAAGAAAGCGCAGAATAACGTCCGCCAATATCGGACGGATTGAGGAAGATGCGCCTAAACTTTTCCGCCCGCGCAACGCCCTCCATGTGTGTCCCCGGGTCAGTTATTGCAGCGAAGAAGCGGCCTGGTTCACTGTTAGCTTGTTGGACCTGGTCATACCAGAACCTGTGAAAGGCAATTGGCTCGGTGGTTGTGCCCGATTTCGACGCCACGATGAAAAGGCAACTGGAAACGTCAATCTGTTGTCTGAATTGATCGATAACATCGGGATCTGTCGAATCCAGGACAAGTAGTTCAGGAAAACCCTGTTGCTCCCCAAACGTTTGGCGCAAAACTTCCGGGCAGAGTGAAGATCCGCCCATGCCGCAAACCATCACGTGTCGAAATCCTGCGGACTTGATCTCTTCCGCAAACTCCTTCATCTCCTCGACAAGACCACGCATGTATTCCGGCACCGTTAACCAACCCAGCGCATTCGCGATGACGTCGTGATGTGCCTTTTCAGATTTCCAAACCGAAGCATCCTTGTTCCAGATCCGATTAATAACATTCGCCTGATCTGAATCCTTCAGGGCAGCATCAACTCGAGTCGCATAGTCGCCAAGCACCGCAGTGAACGCGGCGGAATCTCGCTTGGCTTCAATTCCAGCATCCTTCATAATCTGACCCCAACTATATTCACGAACGCTAACTGTTTGTGGAACGCCGACAGTCTAGCATGGAGCGCTTTTGGCAAGCAGGAACCGGCCAGATGCCCGCGTCTATTGGAGCAACGATTCCGTGAACACGACCGCGTTAACAACTATTGCTCCTGAGGTCTTTCGCAAGCGGCTGCTAATCGAGGGATACTTTGGCGTCGACATCGACGCAAACCTTCTGGAGTCCTATTTTTCACACATCACTAGCGAGCTGGGGCTGCGTACTTACGGCGATCCCATAATTCATACTACCGGCGGCGCCGGCAAAGACATCAATCAGGGTTTCGATGGCTTCGTCCCCTTGATTGACTCAGGCATCTATATCAGCGTTTGGGTTAATCCAAGGTTTCTGTCGACGATCATTTACACCTGCGGCGAGTTTGATGAAGCGAAGGCCGTCTCGGTGGTGAAGCAATTTTTTCGACTTTCCGAGTTTCAATCTGCTATTTTTTAGATAGCGCACCATCGCCCGGGCTGGAAAACGACTTACCTAGCGGAGGCGGAAATGAAGAGTTTTTGCGTGCAGTACCAAACCCTCCTCGTCACAATCTTTGCGATCTCTTCTTTCTTCGCCATACATGTTTCCGCTCAGGCGCAGAGTAGTCCCAATCCCAGGGCAGCCGGCGCCATCCGGCGTGAGGAAAAGATGCAACGGCAGAATGAGCAGTACGAGCGAGACAATCTGGAACGCGAGCTCGCGTCTGGCACTCGCAGGCCTCACGCTGGAAAAAACAGTGAGGCTCTCGCTCAGGTCAAACAGGACTTCGAGAAACTACAAGCCAGGTACAATAAGATTGTGCTCGGGATGGCTTCCAAACAAGGACTCGACCACCACGCAGTCTTGCAAGACGTTTCCGATATTAAGAAGAGCGCAAGCCGGCTCAAGACCAACCTGGCCCTGCCCGAACCCGAAGTGGCGCATCCAAAGACGACCACCGTTGCTACTCCACTTGAGGAGTCGCTGCTCAAGCTGCAAAAGTTCATATACGACTTTGTAACCAACCCCCTCTTCGACAATGCAGCCGCGTATGATGTCGAACAAGCAAAAAAAGCCGGCGCTGATTTGCGTGAAATAATCTTTGTCAGTCAATGCATTGTAGAGAGTGTGGACAAACACAAGAAAGCCCATTAGCAGTCACACTCGATAGTGAACGCAGTCGCCCGGCTAACAACAACGCTTCATGAATCATCAGGCCCTTCAAGCCAACCTACTGCGCCTGGCGGGGTCAACAGAGTTGCTGGCGTTTGCCTCGGTGATCATGCCGCGCGCGTGGATGGAGGTGGCGCACGAGTGGCTGGGACTGGGCGAGATGCCTGGCGGGGCAGTTCTGATATTTCTCATTAGGCAGGCTTCTTACGTCTACGGCATGCACGGCGTGTCATTGTGGTTGCTGGCTACAGACGTCAGGCGCTTCCGGCCGCTAGTGATATTCAACGGCGTTTCGTTCGTGCTTGCAGCCCCTATCTTTTTTCTCATCGACTACTACTCAGGTATGCCTCTTTGGTGGAGCGTGGTCGACCCCCTCGGCTGTGGCTTTTTCGGGGTCGCGCTTTTGCTACTTGATCGAAGAGTGAATCAGCAGTCGTGACCTCCCTCAATACGCACCCGCGCATTTCGGCTGCAAAGTTCTCCTGTGTATAATGCTGCCACTTCCCCAATAACAGTTTAACTTTGATTTTGGAGCATTTAAGAAGATGAAGATTCTTATACTTGTGTCGCTTCTAATCTGTCTGCCGATAGTCGCGCTGGCTCAGCCACAATCGCGTAAGCTTTTTCCTTATGCTTACCACATCGACGATCTTCCTAACGGACTACGACTGGTGACAGTGCCAACCGATTATCCAAACCTGGTGGCGTTATATATCGTGGTCCAGACTGGATCACGTAATGAAGTCGAACCAGGCAAATCAGGGTTCGCGCACTTCTTTGAACACATGATGTTTCGCGGCAGCGAAAACTACACCGGCGATCAGCGTGAAGCGATCTTCAAACGCGCCGGGGCCGAAACAAATGCTTATACGTCGGACGATCGCACGGTCTATCACGCCACTTTCTCCAAGGACGATCTGGACGAGATCATGAAGATGGAGGCCGATCGATTCATCAGATTGAAATACGCGCTGCCGGAATTCCGCACCGAGGCGCTCGCAGTGAAAGGCGAGTACGACAAGAACAGCGCTACTCCGATTAGCAAGTTGTTCGAGCGCCTGCGTGAGACTGCATTTACGAAGCATACCTATTCCCACACCACGATGGGCTTCATCAAAGACATCGAAGATATGCCCAATCAATACGAATACAGTTGGGAATTCTTTAAGCGTTTTTACCGCCCCGAATACACCACGGTGGTGCTGGTGGGCGACGTTACGCACCAGCGTTCCTTGGAGCTGACTAAGAAGTACTTCGGTGAATGGCCGCGCGGCAATTACGTGGCGAAGATACCCGAAGAGCCGAAGCAGACCGAGCCTCGCACGGCACACATTGACTGGCCGTCGCCCACCCTGCCTTTCCTGGCAGTCGCTTTTCGCGGGCCCGCTTATTCGGATGTTGAGAAGGACAAGTTAGCTTTGGATCTTCTCGCCCAGGTGGCCTTTGGGCAAAACTCCGAGCTCTATCAGAAACTTGTGTTGAAGGAGCAGAAGGTTGACCTGCTTGGCCCAAGCTTCGGAAACCAGGTTGATCCTGAGTTGTTTACAGTACTCGCGCGAGTCAAGAACCCGGCAGACGTCAATTACGTTCGCGATGAGATTCTGGCAACCTTCAAACGTTTCACTACTGAACTAATCCCATCAGCAAAACTTGACGCCACGCGTTCACGATTGCGTTACAGTTTTGCCATGGCGATGAATAGCTCAAACGCCATTGCCGGAACGCTCGCGCCTTTCATTTCACTGCGTCGCACGCCAGATACGATCGACAAGTTGGCCGGGCTCATGGAAACGATTAGTGCACAGGATGTGCGCGACGCGGCAGCCAGATATTTCCGGGACGAAAGCCGCACCATCGTGACCCTGGCGAGTAAGCCGAAAGCGACCGCGAGAAACGAAGTCAAGGAGGGCAAGAACTAATGCAACGCATTTTCCTGAGTACCATTATTACTTTTGCACTGCTGACCCCGGTCGCCGCGCTCGGTGCTAATCAGAAAACCATGGCCGCAAAAATCGCCAGCGTCACGGTCCCCAATCGTTCCCCGCTCATTTCATTTCGTCTGATCTTTAATACCGGAGCCGCTTCCGACCCGAAAGGTAAGGAGGGCCTGGCGGCGCTGACAGCGGCGATGCTCGCCCAGGGCGGCTCGCGCACCATGTCATACGAGCAGATTGTCGAGGCCATGTATCCGATGGCCTCCGGGTTTGGTTGGCAGATCGACAAGGAGATGACTACTTTCTCCGGCACCACTCACATCGATAACCTGGACAAGTATTACGGTTTGATTAGTCAGATGTTATTGGATCCTGGCTTTCGCCCCGACGACTTTACCCGGCTCAGAACTGATGCCATTAATTTTCTGAAGGTGTCGTTGCGCGAAGGTAATGACGAAGAGCTGGGCAAGGAATATCTTTACAACATCATCTACGATGGTCATCCATATGAGCACCACAACATGGGAACCATCGGCTCGCTGGAAAAATTAACGGTCGACGACGTTCGGGCGTTCTACAAGGCCAACTACACGCAGGCTAACCTGGTTCTCGGGTTGGCAGGTGGTTATCCGAAAACGTTTGCGGACAAGGTGGTGGCTGACTTTGCCAAGCTGCCTGCTGGTCAGTGGACTAAGGTAAAGTTTGAAACTCCGAAGCTCGCTCCAGGGATGCGTATTGACCTGGTAAAGCGCGAAACGCGCGCCACGGCGCTGTCGTTAGGCTTTCCCATCAATATCACCCGGGCCGATAAAGATTGGCCGGCCCTCGCCGTCGTCGCTTCTTATTTTGGTCAGCATCGTTCCAGTAATAGTTACCTTTACCAAAAGTTGCGTGAAGCACGCGGGCTCAATTATGGCAACTATGCGTACATCGAGTATTTCCCGCGAGGCATGTTCCAGTTTACGCCCGATCCAAACCTGGGACGGACCACGCAGATTTTCCAGATTTGGATTCGGCCGGTAGTGCCGGAGAACGGCCACTTCGTTCTGCGAGCGGCACTCTATGAGTACGACAAATTGATTCGTGAGGGCATGTCACGAGAAGCTTTCGAAGCCACTCGAGAATTCCTAACCAAGTACAACAACATCCTGACGCAAACTCAGGGCGCCCAGCTGGGTTATGCATTGGACAGCCGCTACTACAACACGGCCGATTATGTCAGTTACATGCGCGAGCAATTGGCTAAACTCACGCTTGAGGACGTGAACAATGCCATTAACAAGTATCTCAAGTCAGATGCGATGCGCGTGGTAATCATCACCAAAGATGCTGAGGCTCTGCGCGAGGCGATCATCAGCAACAAGCCTTCGCCAATAACCTACAACTCGCCAAAACCAAAAGCACTTCTCGATGAGGACAAAGTCATCGAGACTTACAAGATAAACGTGAAGCCGGAGGATGTAGTGGTGGTACCGGTTGAGCGTGTTTTTGAATGAGGTCAGGTTGAAGTAGAAATGAAAAGGGGCACGAAACCGTGCCCCTTTTTTATTGCTGCCCCGCTCTTTCACCGGGGCGTACATACCTCGTAGTTCCATCCGAGAACTTGATGATGTGCGTGCCATCCGCTGCGCGAAAGAATTTCGGCGCATCGTTCATCGAACGATAACCATGAATCCCGGAATCCACGGTCGCTGCCGGCGGATTCTCATCGATGTCAGGATTGGGCAGGCGAATGCTTGGCGCACTAATCAAGCGCCGGTTCGTGGGAACTGATTTAGTGGCTCGCTGAGATGGCAGTTTTCCATCAGCTTGCGATTTCGGTGCTTTGACTTCCCTTTTCTCGTCAATGGGCTTGGCTGCGCCGGCAGTCAATCTTCGCGTCCTTGGCGTAACACCAACTTCTTCGGTAGGGCGGTCGCGCTCAGCCTTGCGCGATTGCTGCGGTGTGTTTCGCACCTCCCCGTTTGATTTTGTGGGCGCGGCTGTCGCTCTCTCAATTAAATCCAGCCAACGCGGTGACGCATAGAAAATTCCCGCCGTCACCCCCATGAGAATAACAAGCCCGGTTGAGACGACTCCAGGACCAAATCGCCGGGCCGAACCAACCAATGCCATTTGAATATCAGTCGAGCGCGGATTGTCCGCAGTGGTTTTTCCTGTGCGCTTGCCATTCGCAGATGCCACCACTGGTGTGCTTGCGGCCAACCTGGTGCGTCCCAGCCCGCGCAATGCTTCCCTGAAGTCGGCAGCGCTCGCGTAGCGCTCTTCCGACTGCTGCGCCATCGCTTTGTTCAGAATGGCGGAGAGTTGTTGTCCTACCGCAGCGTGAATCTCTTGCGCAGGCTGCAGCGGATCCGGCTCGCCATTCAAAACTGCCGTCGCGCGCACGAGGGCATCGGGGGGCTTGATGCCGGTTAACAAATGATAGAGCGTGGCGCCCAGCGCGTAGATGTCGCTTCTTGGATCCGTCCGCTGGTCCTGAATCTGCTCGAGCGGCGCATAGTGGCGCGTGTAACCAAAGAAAGCGCGAGACGCGGTTACAGACGTGTCCGCAGGTTGTGCTTTGGCGAGGCCAAAATCCAGCAAGGCGATTTGGCCGGTCGCGGTCAGCTTCAAATTGTGAGGCTTGATATCTCGATGAATGACCTGACGATCGCGAGAGTGAAGATAGATTAAGGCGTCGAGCAACTGGTCAGCCCAGGCGATGACTTGATCGCGGGGAAACGGTCCGGGCTGTTGAGAGATGATTCTCGCCAAGTCGACTCCACCAATAAACTGCATCACCAGAAATGCCCGGGACCCCTCGACAAAGTGATCGCTGACGCGTGGTAAAGCAGGATGTTGCATGCCGGCTAGCAGCCTGGCCTCGTGCTCAAATTGTTTTCGCGTCGCTGCCTCGGTAGAAAACGTTTCCTTCAGCGCTACGGTTATCCCTAGCCGCAGATCATTGGCTTCGTAAACCGCACCCATCCCGCCACGGCCTAACTGCCGCACAATTTGGTAGCGTCCTTGTAACAAACTGTCAGCGGCCAGAGGGGGGTGGCTTATTTCGGGGCGAATTTCGTTTGCTGTTGTCATGTGTTCTTGTAGACCTGCGTTTGGGGGAGACCGCTTCGCGTAAAGTGGTCAGAAATGCACTCGAGACAGTGAAGGCGTCGCAGGTTATCTAAAGAAAATTTTCGAGAGGAGTTATGGGGCGGCAGTTCAGTTAGAACTGCCCATCGATGGTTGCCGAAACTTCGGCTTTATGGAGTATAGGCTAGTGAATGGAGCCGGGACAAGTAGAAACAAAGACCCGAAGGGCCTGGTAGGCGATGCCACCTGGTTAATCCCCGCTGGCGCTCGCCCTTATACGCTCTTCATCAGCGCGGGCTCTGGCCGCCGCCTTACTATCTAATGCTTCAGTCGCAGCTGGGCGTGGACGCCGTCTGAAGGTCTTGGCGATTCCCTGGTAGACCCCCGAGGTCACTTCTGAAAGCCTGCGCCAACGCGCCGTATGCCTCAGGTCGTCCAGCAAAGAATAGACGACCGGCGTGGCGATTAGCGTCAACAACAAGGACAGCGTCTGGCCGCCAATAACTACTACCGCAATCGAGCGTCGCTCTTCAGCGCCCGGACCGGTGCCAAGAGCCAGTGGCGCCATACCCGCAACCAAAGCCAATGTTGTCATCAAGATCGGGCGAAGCCTGTCCCGGTTGCCTTGCATGATTGCCTCGGCGCGTGCAATGCCTCGCGACCTCAGGCTATTCATGTGATCGATCTGTAGAATTGAATTCTTCTTCACTACGCCAAACAACACCAGAATGCCTAGCGCTGAATAGAGGTTGAGTGTGTCGCCCGTACCCCACAACGACAGCAGCGCAAAGGGAATAGACAGCGGTAAGCTGAGCAGAATCGTGATCGGGTGAATCGTGCTTTCAAACTGCGAGGCGAGAATCATGTACATGAAAATGATTGACAGCACAAAAGCCCAGATGAACTCGCCAAAGGTTCTTTCCAACTCGCGTGCTCTGCCAGATACCGTAGTGGTATAGGCGGCGGGTAGATTCATCTCCGTTACTACTCCGCGTAAGGCCTCAATCCGATCTGCGAGTGCGTAACCCGGCGCCACTGAGGCGCGCATTGACACCTGGCGTTCACGATCAAGCCGATCGATGCGTGACGGACTAGTTTCGCGTTTGATTTTGACGAGGTTATCAAGGCGGACCAACCCGCCTCGAGTAGAAGGAACGGAGAGACGGCCAATCGCCCCGACGTCACTACGGTCATGGTCAATCAAACGCAACTGTACGTCGTAGTCTTCATTGACCTGTTCATCATGGAATCGTGACGCTTCTTCATCGCCGCCAACCATCACTCGCAGACTGGTGGCAATGTCAGATGTGTCAACACCTAGATCCGCGGCACGTTCGCGATCAATCTCCACACGTAACTCGGGCTTGTTGAGCTTGAGCGAGGTATCGGCGTCAACGATTCCGCCCACCTTTTCCGAGCGCTTCACCAGTTCGTCTGCGTAACCGGAGAGCGCGTGAATGTCAGGCCCACGTAGAACGAAGTCGATATCAAAACGTCCTCCAGCGCCGAAATTGAACGATGGCGCGTTGCGCACGCCGGCCCGCAAGGGCGCGTATTTTTGCAAGCGGCGCCTGACTTCCTGCATCACATCCTGCTGCGAGTAGTTCCCGCGAAAAGCTTTGAGGGGATTCCCGTTCACTGTTTCCCGCCAGAGACGCGACAACGAAAAAGTGCGTTCTGAGTGAGGCGCTATGCGAACGTATGCACCGCCCTGGTTAACCCCGCCGAGAAATGAACCGCCGACGTTCGCCAGCACCAGGCGCACACCGGGCGTTGCCAAAATATCCTTCTCGATGGCCTGCATGCCTTCATTCATGACCGCGAGGTTGGTACCTTCAGGGCCGTTGATGTTTACTTCAAACTCGGCCTCGTCAACATTCGTCGGAATGAATTCCTGTTTGACGGAACGGTAAAGCGGAATACTTGTGAAGATTACGATCAGGGCGACAGCCGCAACTGCAAGCCGGTGGCGCATGGCAAAAGCCAGCAGGCGCGAGTAACCGCCATCTATCCAACGATAAAACCCCCTGCGCGAGGCAGGTGCGCCATGGCCGCCCTTGGCGTCGTCTACGCGAATCAATCGCGAGCTCATCATGGGCGTAAGCGTGAACGAAACTAGCAGGCTGACGAGAATCGCTACGGCAGCGGTAATGCCAAACTGATAAAGGAAGCGGCCCGAAATCGAAGACATGAACGACACGGGCAAAAAGATCACTACCAGCGATAGAGTGGTTGCCAAAACCGCCAGACCAATATCGCGAGTTGCTTCTTTGGCAGCCTCCTTCGCGTCCATCCGTTTCTCTTCAATGAAACGGAAAATATTCTCCAAAACCACAATCGCGTCATCGATGACGACGCCAACCATCAGCACAAGCGCGAGCATCGTTACGCTGTTGAGCGTGAAATCCAGCGCCCGCATCATGCCAAAGGTAGAAATGACCGAACACGGGATGGCGACGGCAGCGATCAGCGTCGAACGCCACGAGCGCATGAAAAAGAAAACGACCAGGCTGGCGAGGATGCTTCCCAGAATCAGGTGAGTTTCAATTTCATGAAGCGCAGATTCGATGTACCGTGACTGATCGCGAATGATCTCCAGCTTAACGTCGCCGGGGAGCTGGGCCGCGACGCGCGGCAACTCCCTCTTGATACCATCAATGACTTCTATCGTATTCGCGCCTGACTGACGTCTGATTTCCAGTGATACTGTGGGAATTCCATTAAGGCGCGAAAGCGAGCGTTGTTCTTTAGTGCCATCCTCTACTCTGCCCACGTCACGCAAGCGAATTGGCGAACCATCAACCGTCGCAACCACCAGCTCGTCAAAACTTTTCGGGTCTACAACCCGTCCGAGGGTGCGCAACACCAATTCCTGCCGGCCGGTATCGACATTGCCGCCCGGCACGTCCGCGTTTTGACGCGCCAGGGCCTGGCGCACCGCGGTGATGGGAATCTGATAGGCCGCCAAACGTTCCGCATCGATCCAAATGTTAATGGCGCGTTCGAGACCGCCAACCACGCGAACTTCGCCAACGCCACCCACCCGCTCGAGTTGAACACGCGCTGTTTTATCGGCCAGCTCGGTAAGCTCGCGAATCGACCGGTCGGCAGTTAGCGAGATGGTGACGACCGGAGTGCTGTCGTTATCAAACTTCTGCACCACCGGGGGTGTGGCGTCATCAGGCAGTCGCCGGCCGAGCGTGCTGACGCGGTCGCGCACATCCTGGGCTGCTGTCTCCAGATCTCGATCGAGCTTGAAAGTAGCGATTACGATCGAGGTGCCCTGGCCGGAGATTGAGCGAAGCTCATCAATACCGTCGACTGTGTTTACGACCTCTTCGACTTGTTGCGTGATTAACGACTCAACTTCTTCAGGCGCGCCGCCGGGAAGTCCTATGCGAATACTTACGGTAGGAAGATCAACGGATGGAAAGCGATCGACCCCAAGACGGAAAAAGCTCGCAGCGCCAACTACAACCAGCGACAACACGATCATCGTGGCGAAGACCGGCCGGCGAATACATATTTCTGCTAGCTTTTGCATCTCTTCAAGTACTGCGTACTGAGGTCGGAGGTCTGAGTGAGGAGTTGACTCCGTCGCGCTTACGTTCCACAGCAGCCCGTAAGCCCCCAACAATGCGCGCAACTTCCAAGCTCTGCGACATTAGGCTATCAAACTCGCCCTCATCCAAATAACCCGCGTCGAATGCGACGTATAACTGGGATCTCAACTCTGCTCACGAGGCTTTGGACACTGAAAGAAATTGGTGAAATTCGGAAGGACGGCCTCTCTCAAATCCCTCGGCGAGATTCGACATAATCGAAACGGCAGCCCGGCGAATTTGATTCGTTAATCCATAGTCTCGTGCGAATTGTCCCTCTGAAGTAATTCTATAGATTTGAGCAGTCAACAAACGCGCCTTCTGCCAAGCGATCAAATCCTCGAATCTTTCAATTCGCTCATTCATCCCAACCTCAGTCCTAAGTACTCAGCACTTAGTCCTTGGGTCACTGCACCACTTCGACTGTCTGGCCGGACTGGAGGTTGCCCGGATCCACCACCACCTGATCGCCAACATTTACGCCAGCAACTATTTCCGTCCACTCACCGTTACGTCTACCGGTGGTAACAGGTTTCTCCAGCGCCTTACCATTGTGGACCACAATCACCTTCTCTATTCCGGCGAAACTGACAATCGCATTAGTTGGCACGGTGACGGCCATCTTCGCATCGTCAGTCGCGATCTCAGCTCGGGCAAACGCCCCTGGCCGCAAACTTCCGTTGTTACGCACGTCAGCCTCAACTACAAGCATCCGCGTTTGTTGAGCGATAACCGGACTCAGCCGTTTAATCTGTCCCACATAAACATTGGAATCGCCGTCCACGGTGACCCGAACGTTTTGTCCCGAACGAACCCCGGCCGCATCGCGTTCAGGCACTTCAGCACGCAAGCGCAACGGGTCCATCTTTACGATATTAACCACCGGGGCGCCGGCCGCCAGATATTCACCAACGCTGGCGCGCTTCTCCTGGACGATCCCATCCATCGGCGAGTACACGGAAGTGTCCGCGAGTTGCTGTCGCGCTAATGCCAGCTCGGAACGCCGTTGGGCCACCAGGGCTTGCCGGTTGCGAATCTCCTCAATTGCGTCTTGATAGCGGCTAACAGCTACTTTGTAGGCCGCGTCGGTAGTATCAAATTCGGAGCGCGCCACTATGCCCTGCTCGACGAGTTTGGCGGCTCGATCGCGACTGACCCGAGCCTCATCAAGCACTGCGCGGGCTTGCCTCACCGTGCCGGTCAATTCCGGGTTCACGCGATCGTCTCTGCCATCAGGAGACAGGCCTACACGCGCGCGTGCCTGCGCCAGCCCGGCTTCTGCCTGTTGCACTCGCAAGTTGTAATCCTGTGGCTCAACCTGACCAATCACTTGCCCTCTGCGCACCACGCTTCCGAGATCAACGGTTATGGTCCTTAGACGTCCGGGGACTTTTACACTGGCGGTTGTTTGATCGAAGGCCGCGAGGGTTCCATTGACGGTGACGGCTTCACCAAACGGCGTTTCTTCAACGCGTGCAGTCTTCACTTGGCGCGTTGCCTTGGCATCGCCAGGCTGAGTTTGTCTGGACGAGGCCGGATAATCGCTTTTGCAGGCGATGGCAAGGAGTAGCGAAAAAACTGCCAAGAGAGAGCACAGAGCTACCCGCCTGACACCAAGAGTCGTGGAAAAGTGATAAAGATGAAACACAGTGTGTAAAACTAACCTTAGGTTAGGGAATAGCCTCAATATTAACCTACGGGACTCTGCCTCAAAAGTCCGAAACACTGACGCGTAGCGTAGGGGTGAATCTGCCCAGCCTTTCAAGGGCAATATTGATCTGGTGCCCTTCAACTTTCAAAGCGCCGAAGGCGCGAAAATGTAATAGCCTGGGGCATCGCCCCAGGGACGCGAAGGGTTTCAAATACAATAAAGCGCTGAAGGCGCGTCATGCCTTACATAAATACTGGCGGCTGACGAATTTTATGCCGCGCCTTCAGCGCTCAACTCTTGGTAACTGCCCAGTTCCTGGGGCGCTGCCCCAGGCTGTCACATTTTCGCGCCTTCAGCACCGATGTCTCTGCAAAATTTGAAGGGGCACGGCGAACCGTGCCCCGAGCCGACAAACAATACTCGATTGACGCTACCCGCCAAAACTCTTCCGGAAGAGGTACGACATCTTGATGAAGAACGTGCGTCCATTTCGCCTGAACCCCGGCTCCAGGGCGCCGCTAAAAGGATTGAACCCATTGCGATTCATATCGTCGTTGTAGCCAATGTACAACGCAGTTCCAGGGTTTGGCGTCCAGCCCCAGAGGAACTGGCCTTTAATGTTGGAATTGAGCGAATCGAAATCGACCCTCGCTCGCGCGAAGATAAAGCGCGTGAATTGATACGTGCCTCGGAGCGAGGTGATGTTCTGATCAAAAGCTAACAACCCACTGTCGTAACGTTTCAGCCGTTCTTTGGTGTAATTAAGCGAGATACGCAATTCGCTCGTCGGCTGGTAGTTCACACCAGCGTCGAAGTGAAGGAAGGCGCCGTGACCCGGATCTAGCGGAGCATTGCAGACGGCCGGACGCACCGGTCCGCCGCACAGGCCGGCGGCGGCTGCGTCACGAGCCGCGATGGCCACTGGACTGACGCGCGGAAAGTTTGGACCGGCGCCGAAATCAAAATCAAAATCGCTGAATCTGCGATTGAAAAAGAAATTAAAGTTGATCTTCTTGTTTACGTTTGAGCCGCCAAAAAAGTAAATTCCCGCGTGCGAGGTGGAACGCTCGTCGTCGAGTCCGGCGAAGGTGCAGGTGTTGGTGAGCACGCAATTTGGCAGTGCGGTACGCGTCGGGCCAAACTCACTCTCAAATACACGCTCGTAACCCTTATCGGTACCAAACCCAAGATAGCTTTGCCGTTGAAAGCTCAGCTGCAGCTGCATCTCATTGTTGAAGTTCTGCAGGTTTCCTTGCCAGTCGAAGTTAGTTGAGAAATTTGTATAAACCCTCCATGAAACTAACTTGGCTTTTGGCTTGGGCTCGGAGTTATAACGAACGAAGAGATTCCCGTTGTTGGTATTGACGCGGCGGTTAAAGCCAACGTCCGATCGATAGTAACGAGTGCGGCCGACGCCTGAGAATTGATAGCCGAAATTCCGGCCGTCTTTGTTCAAGTCGAAGGCGTAAATGAACGCGCTTTCCTTGCGATCGAAACGGGCCCCTTCGTCCGGATAAAAGAAAAGGTTACGTGAATAGCTCGCCAGTGCTTGCCAGCTAAAGGTCGTTTGCTTGTCGAGACGGAAACGCCCGTCGAAGCCGCCCAGTTCGTTGTACCGGTCGACAAATCTGTGATGCGTGGCCAGGAAGCCAATAAACGAGTCTGCCTTGCCAATGTCACGTTTCAGACGCAATACGCCAACCTGCGCGTTCTTGTCGATGAATCTCGGGTTTGCTGTTAGCCGCTCATCCTCGTTGAAATTTCCGGGGCCGTTATCCGAAGCCAGCAGCAAACCAAAGGTGTTGCGATCAACCTTGCCGGTCAATTTCACCGCATAATCCGGGTCGATGATTGCGCGCGTATGAACGGCGGCAATTTGAGTGCGAAATATGTCGATGCCTTCCAGAAAGAACGGCCGCTTCTCTTCGAAGAATATTGGAAAGCGTTGATTGGCGGTGACCACCAGTTGGTCTGACTCGACCTGGGCGAAATCGGGATTGATCGCGAAATCAAGCGTGACCGTTGGGGTGAGGCTGTATTTCCCGGTCAAGCCGGGATCAAACTTAATTGGCTCGTTAACAAACCTTCCACCCGCCGCGATTTGCGCTGCTGTGACAGGTGCCTTCCGTCGACCCGTCTCTGATAACGTAAGGCTGGGAATCAACTCCAGTGTGCGCTCAGTTGAAATACCCTCGAAGCCGGCGAAGTGGCCTGCTTGTGAAAGCCAACTCGACTGGTCGCGATTGATCGGCATCCACATGTCGAGTTCGTTGTTAAAGCGCTTGATGCGGCGGTAGAAGTGCACGCCCCAAAGCTTATCCTTACCGGAGTTGTAACGAAGCGACTTGAAAGGTATCGCTACTTCGACTGTGTAACCGTCGCTCGTGACCATCCCCTTGGATTCGACCACGAGGTCAACACTGAAGTCTTCGCCCTGCCCTTCAGTCAAAACGCCGTCAGCCTGAATTCCAAGTGGATTGAAATTCATCTCATAGGCTTTGCGCTGATCGTTGAAGGTGTCAAAAAACAGGCCGACGTAATCGTCATCAAAGATGGCGTCACGTTTGGCGACGTTTGCGCGCACCTTATCGGGTTCGTCAAAGGCCCGGTAAGCGACATAAAGGAATTTCGCGTCATAACCAACCAACACCTCGGTTGGTTTTGAAGGGGCGATATTGTCGCCTGGTTGAATTTGATAGAAGTCTTTGAGGACGACTGCGCCTTTCCAAACCTCGTCGTCGAGTTTGCCATCGATCACCGGCGCGTTCGCGAAACGCGGGAGCGTTATCGGATTCGCTTTCTCCGGTGGGAGGACGATCGCTTTGGATTTGGAAGCGGAACTTGCAGCTGCAGGCTGAACACTACCTGCTTCGGGTGACGGGGAAGGGGTGGGAGTCGCGGCTGCCGCCGGTGTTGCACTAGTTGACGGCGAACTACTGGCCGCCTGCCCGACCGTAATGGACGAGAACATCGTCAAAGCACATAGCGTGACGCATATTCTGACAAGCAACTCCCTATTCATAATTCCCCCGTGTTAATTTTCAGCGGCTGGCCGCTTACCCGCCGAAACTCTTTCTAATTAAGTAGGAAGCCTTAACGAAGAACGATCGACTGTTGCGACGAAAACCTGGAACAAGCTCCGCTGTGAATGGGTTTGGGCTGTTGTAATTCATGTCGTCGTTGTAACCGACATAAAACGATGTTCCAGGGCTTGGGGTCCAACCAACCAAAGCCTGTGTGCGCAATCTCGAGTTAAGCGTGTTGTAATCGAGAATCAGGCGCGCAAACATTGCCTTAGTGAATTGATAGGTGGCCCTTCCGGTAATAATGTTGATCTCAAAAGCGGTTAGACCCGTGTCTTCTCGAACAAGACGCTGCTTGGTTAAGCTGAGTGAAGTGCGCAGCTCGTTAGTAGGTTGGTAGGTAACTCCTCCCGAAAACTGAAACAGAGTGCCGCGTCCCGGATCCAGCGGTGCGTTCTGGCCCAGCGCCAGGGCCGCCGGACTCACCCGCGGATATTTGCGCCCGTTACCAAAGTCGAGATCGAAATGACCGAAGCGATAAGTTACCTGCGCGTTAAACTGCACCTTCTTGCTGTAGTTGGAGCCACCATAGAAGGAGAGGTGCTGTTTATTTGATGAACGTTCATTGTCCTCACCATAAAACGTGCACCGGTTGGTAACGGCAAACGGATTACAAGGACGAGCTTCTCGTGTACGGCCAAACTCATGATCGAAAAGCCGCTCATAAGCCGGCTCCCACCAAACGCCCAACCATGACTGACGCGGAAGACTGAGCTCAACCAGGTTCTCGGTTTCCCAGGCGTAAACCTGGCCCTGCCAGTTGTAATCGATGTGGGTAAAGTTATGGATGTGATACGAGATAATCGTCTTCTTGGGGTCTCTCTCGGAGTTGTAACGCAAAAAGCCGTAGTTAAAGTTTGAGTTCGTGCGTCCCACAAATCCGACGTCCGCTCGGTAATCTCGGGTGGTGCCGTCGCCGCCCAGCTCCCAGCCCCAGTTTCGACCGGAGTTTGAATAGAGGGCCGAATACGAGAAGCCGTTGCCGGTGCGGTATCTCGTAAAAATGTCATCGTCGGGATCGGAGAAGAAGTTTCGCGACGTCGTACCAATAGCCTGAAACCTAAAGGTGGTTTGCTTGTCGAGACGGAAACGACCATCCAACGAGAGCAATTGGTTGTGCTTCTCGATAAAGTTATAACTCGTCGCCAGCAGTCCGATTGAATCTTCCTTGCCTATGTCGCGTTTCAATCGCAACACGCCGATGTAAGCGTTCTTATCCAGGAAGCGAAAATTGTTTGGGTTAAGCCGCTCGTCGCCAACGAAACTTCCCGGTCCATTGTCACTGGCGGCCATGATGCCGAAGGTATTGCGGCCCTTCTTTCCGGTTAACTTGACGGCGACATCCGGATCAACAATCGCGCGGGTGTGCACTACTGTGATCGGGGTTTGAAAAATATCGATGCCCTCAAGGAAGAAAGGCCGCTTCTCGGCAAAGAAGATCGGAAAGCGCTGGTTGGCGGTCACCACGATTTGATCGGCTTCGACCTGGGCAAAATCCGGGTTGAGAGCAAGATCAAGGGTGAGCGCAGAGCTGGGCGTAAACTTTGCAGTCAGGCCTGGATCCAGCTTGACGGGCTCATTAACCATGCGCCCCGGGTCAGGAACGCCGACTGGGGGTGTAAACGAGCGTACGAATTTTCCGCTTTCAGAAACCGTTAGGCTGGGAATGAGTTCGATGGTTCGTTCGACAGATATACCTTCGAGGCCCGTGATGTGGCCAGCCTGGCTCAGATTGCTGGAGATGCTGCGAGAGAAAGGCATCCATGAATCAAGCTCTCTCTCAAATCTTTGAATTCTGCGGAAGAAGTGGACGCCCCACAGTTTTCCCTTACCTGCTTCGTAGCGTAACGATTTAAACGGAATCGCAACCTCCACGACGTAGCCGTTCTCACCAATCAAACCTTTCGAATCCAACAACAAGTCGACGCTAAAGTCTTCACCACGTCCTTCGGTAAGTACGCCGTCTCCCTGAATTCCCAGCGGATTGAAAAACACCTCAAACGCTTTGCGCTGGTCGTTGAAGGTGTCCATGTAGAAGCCCACATAATCGTCCTGGAAAATGTTGTCGCGCTTCGCTACGGTGGAGCGAATCTTGTCAGGTTCGTCGAAGGCACGAAAAGCGATGTAGAGAAACTTGGCGTCGTAACCCAGCAATACTTCGGTGGGTTTTGAAGGGGCATTGTTATCACCAGGTTGAATCTGGTAGAAGTCCTTGAGCACCACGGCCGTTTGCCAGACAGGCTCATCAAGTTTGCCATCCACCGTTGGGGCCGTTGCAAAGCGAGGAACCGTAACAGGGTTGGCCTTCTCTGGTGGCAAAGTAAATGCGCCTCGCGCCGAAGGGGTCGGAGGCGGTGGTGCGGCGGAAGTTTCCGGTGACGTGCTTGATGCTGGAGCCGGAGTAGGCGCAGGACTCTCGGTCGAAGCCGCCGCGGGTGACGCCGAAGGAGAAGGTGTCGAAGTCGCTGAGCTAACCGTACTGGTCGCCTGGGCACTAGCGGCCACACACGCAGCGAATGTTAAGCTGATAACAAAGAGAAAGTTTTTCATTATTGAGAACGTTAACTAGCTAAGAATGCTATTGCTTGCAGTTTCACCCGACTGTCTTAATGACGGAATGCTTCGACCGGGTGTTAACTTAACTGGGGAAAATCGGATTAATAGCTCTGGCAAACCGCGATTGACGCAACCCGCGAGGCGCCGTTTTAGAATAGTCAGAACTGGAATTGGTTGCTTCAAAAGTTCGGTAACTTTAGGCAAATAGTAGATTAAGGAGTTTTCGGACCGCTTGACTGTCCCCGCTGATGTTAACCGCCGCTCTTATTACTTAGCTTGAGGTGACCCGTTACTAAACCGACCAGACTTGTCCAAACACACGGGGCTATACAATTCGATTAACGTTTATTAATCATTCGACTAACGCTTTATGAATCAGAAAGTTGCAAAATTTACCGCGAGAAGGAAGGGCATGCTGCTTTGACAAAAACTATCGCTGCGACTGAGAACAGCTTAAGTGAAAGCACTTTTATGCGTGCCTGTCGCCGCGAACCAGTCCCCTACACGCCTATCTGGTTGATGCGTCAGGCAGGACGTTACATGCCTGAGTATCGGGCAGTGCGCGAACGCGTGGGTTTCCTGGAGCTTTGCAAGACTCCGTCTCTGGCGGCGCAGGTAACAGTCGGCGCCGCCGAACGCCTCGGTGTCGATGCGGCGATAATCTTTGCCGATATCCTGCTGATCCTGGAGCCCCTCGGACTCAGTCTTGAATTTACGAAAGGCGACGGACCTGTCATCCACAATCCCGTTCGCTCCGCTGGTGACGTGGCGCGTTTGCGCGAGATTGAAAACGTAGAACCGCTGGACTTCGTCTTCGAGGCGATCAGGCAAACTCGAAGCGCACTGCCCAACGATCTGCCGCTGATCGGTTTTGCCGGCGCGCCGTTTACGCTTGCGTCTTATATTGTGGAAGGGGGTTCTTCGAAAAACTATGTGCTCACCAAGTCCCTGATGTACAACGACAGTGGCGCCTGGCATGCGATGATGTCAGTAATCACTCGCGGTCTTATCAAGTACTTGAATGCTCAAATCGAAGCGGGCGCACAAGCGGTCCAACTATTTGATTCATGGGTTGGTTGCCTCAGCCCTTCTGACTACCGCCAATACGTCCTTCCACATACAGCCGAGCTGATAGCGGGGATCATTCCGGGAACCCCCCTCATACATTTCGGGACCGGCACCGCGGCTCTGCTTGAATTGATGCAGCAGGCCGGCGGCGACGTAATTGGACTGGATTGGCGCGTCTCACTCGATGACGCATGGGCGCGCCTTGGTAGAAATTCAGCAGTCATGGGAAATCTCGATCCGGTGGCTTTGTTTGCAAGCCGCGATCAACTGAAGAGTCAGACTAAAAAAATCCTGGAGCAAGCCGGCGATCGCCCCGGTCATATTTTCAATCTCGGGCACGGAATACTGCCTAATACCCCGGTTGATAATGTGGTGGCGCTCGTCGATATGGTGCATGAAATGAGTGGGGTGCGAGGATAGACCTGATATGTCACGGATTCACAACCATAAGGCACGGGCATTGCTCTATGGTCAATGAATCGCTTTAAAGTTCTAAAACGATACGTCAAGAAATGCATCGATAACGAAAGGTAAATGATTATGGGATTGTTTGACAAAATGTTCGGCCGCGGTGCTTCCGAGTCGGAGCAACAACAGGGTGCGCAGCAGCGATTCAACGAGCTAAAACTGAAATACCAATCGGTATTGAACATGGCCGACCAACAGCAGATTCAATTTCAGAACCTGCACGTTCAGGATAATAAGCTTTACATTAAAGGCGTAGCGCCCTCCGAGGACGCCAAGAACAAATTTTGGGATCAGATCAAGCTGGTCAACCCCAACTCCGACGACGTCACCGCTGAGATCAGTGTTGATGCCAGTCGTGCAGTAGGGGCAGCGGCCGGCGGCGGACAAGGCCAGGGCGGACAGACCTACACTGTCAAATCCGGAGATAATCTCTCCAAACTCAGCAAGCAGTTCTACGGAAATCCGAATGAGTACATGCGGATCTTTTACGCCAATCGCGACAAGCTTCGCGATCCGGACATGATTCAGGTTGGTCAGGAGTTAGTTATCCCGGCTGACGACAAAGCGTAAGTAAGCTACAAGTCTTGTGTGCGCGACGTTCCCAGGTTAGGGGGACGTCGCGTTTTTGTTTAGACCGGATCGAAAGGCGGGCGATGCCCGCCCCTAAACGGTGGGGCACAAGTCCACCCAGCAGTAGTGTCCTAAGCTGGATTTCTCTGTGCAACCTTCGTGCTCTCTGTGACTCTGTGGTTAGTATTCCTTCAGATTCGTTCACCACAGAGACACAGAGGACACAATGGACTTGCCTTGATTTTGTGGACACCAAGAAAGGGCCGAATCATACTTCGGACCAAGGAGGTGTTCATGTCAGAAAAGCGAAGGCAGTTTACAAGGGAATTCAAGTTGGAGGCAGTGCGGCTGGTCAAGCAAGGGCAATCAGTTTCCAAGGTGGCTACGGCACTTGGGATCCGACCGGCCATGGTGCGCAACTGGAAGCGACAAGTAGAAGGTGGCGGGGCCGAGAAAGACGTCTTTCGCGGCCACGGTCGGGTGACCAGCCAGGAAGAAGAGCTGCGGCGGTTACGTCGCGAGCTGGCGCAAGTTACTGAGGAGCGAGACTTCTTAAAAAAAGCGGCGGCGTACTTTGCGAAAGAAAAATCGTGAAGTACGCCTGCATTCGCCTGTATCGCCATCAGTTTTCGCTGTCTACGATGTGTCGCGTAATGCAGGTTAGTCGCGCCGGTTTCTATGCCGCTGAGCGACGGCAACCCAGTGCGAGAGCGCGGGAGAATATGGTGCTGGGAGCACTGATTGCGACCATTCATAAGAACAGCCGAGCCACTTACGGTAGTCCGCGCATTCATCGCGAAGTGCGTGAAGGTGGCTGGGGTTGCGGGCGGCAGCGGATCGCCCGCTTGATGCGTGAAACGGGCCTGCGCGCGCGCACGCGATTGCGTTGGCGACCCGAGACTACTAATTCGAAGCATGGTCAGGAAGTGGCCGGTAACGTATTGCAACGCCGCTTCAATGTTAAAGAAATTGGTGGCCCAGATCGCGCCTGGTGTGGCGATGTAACCTATATTCGCACGAGCGAGGGATGGTTGTACCTGGCGGTATTGATTGACCTGGGCAGTCGGATGGTGGTGGGTTGGGCCATGCGTGAAACCATGGACGCCGAGTTGTGCTTGAGCGCTTTGCGGATGGCCCTGAAGCGCCGGGAGCCGCTGCCGGGTTTGCTGCACCATACCGATCGCGGCAGCCAATACGTGGCCACCGATTACCGCGAGTTGTTGACCACGCACCAGCTGGTTCCGAGTATGAGTCGACGTGGCAACTGTTATGACAATGCGGTTGCTGAAAGCTTTTTCGCGACCCTCAAATGGGAATTGCTGGAACGTCAGCAATGGTCCACTCGAGCGGCCGCACGAACTGCTATCTTTGAGTACATCGAAATCTGGTATAACCGGCAACGTCGTCACTCAACTTTGGGCTATCAAAGTCCTTGGCAGTTTGAACAAGGGCTGCGGTTAGCAGCCTAAACTAGTTGTCTACAAAACCGAGGCAAGTGCACAAAGATTGCTCAGAGTAAGGCTGAATTTAGGACACTCCCACCCAGCTTTTTGTTGACTTACAGCTTTCCCTTGGTTATGGTTCGGGCATTCAAGTCAGGGTCATTAAGTAATGACATTCCCTCAGGAGGACTTCTATGCGTAAGACCTTCCGTTACCTCATTTTTGTAAGCCTGCTTCTAATCATGAGCTTCGCCACTAAACCGGGCTCGTCCGCGGTCGTGCCGGATACCTGCCAGGACGCCTGCTTTGCAGCATATCAAGCGTGCTTTGACTTCAACTCACCGAAAAGTGAGCAGAGGAAATGCCTCGCCCAATACCGCCGTTGCATTGCCCATTGTAAGTAGTCGAGTCCGAATAGTTCGGCCTTGGGCTGGAATTCTTTGGCACTGCCCCGCCTGACTCTTCCCGTCCGAGTCAAAATTTCGTGGCTTCGTGCGCAAATTTGATTGCCAAATGAGGCAAACCGGCGTATTGTATGCGCGCTTTTTACAAGGAATTGGGCGACTCACTACCGTCTGACATCTGGCCCCAGCATTTCAGACTAACCGCATAGCACATTCCCATGTGCAAATGCCCATCAATAGCCTTAAGGAGATCAAATTAAGATGAGAAGGACCCCCCTGTATGTTCTAGCTGTAGCTATGTTAGCAATTGGCTTATCCCTAATTCTTAGTTCGAAGACAGTTCAGCCGACAGCGTCGGCTGCCCCTACTGGAAATCAAGATTACGTTTTGTCCGCCGGAAGCTGGGGCGTTGCCCAAGAGACCGCTGTAAATACCGCAGGTGGTGTAGTGCGATACAGTCACGGCCAGGCGGGACTCGCGGTTGTTAGTTCCGCCAATCCTGATTTTCTGAATCAGGTGATGGCGAGTGGCGTGATCGGTTATGGTGCGCCGGACCAGATGGTTCAATGGCAAATGCCCGTCACGGAAGTCACTCTTGAAGAAAGTGTCGTCACCCCAGGCGACGAAACTTTCATCAACGCCCAATGGAATGTTCGGTCAATAAGTGCTCCCGCCGCCTGGGCAGCAGGCTACACTGGCGCTGGCGTACGAGTTGCAGTCCTTGATGGCGGCATCCATAGCACGCATGTGGACCTGGATGGCAACCTCGACGTTGCGCGTTCGGCTTCGTTTGTCGCCGGTCAAAACTTTAATCAGGACACCGGAACATTCTGGCACGGGACTCACGTCGCCGGGATCGTTGCAGCAGAGGACAATGCAATCGGAACAATTGGCGTCGCCCCTGGTGCAACAATCATCGGGGTTAAAGTGCTTCACAGCGGCTCCGGCTCTTTCGGCGCAGTAATCTCGGGCATTCTCTACGCTGCTACGCCAATCGCGGACGGTGGCGCAGGTGCAGATATCATCAACATGAGCCTCGGCGCAGTATTCGCGAAAGCTGGTGGGGCTGGGTCCTTGATTTCGGCCCTTAACAAGGCAGTCAACTTCGCGGGGAGCCAGGGAGTTCTAGTAGTCACCGCTGCTGGAAACAATGCCATCGACTTTGACCATAGCGGTAGCTTTGTTAGCGTGCCGGCCATGTCGGGAAGCGGAATCGCTGTCTCGGCAACCGGTCCGGTCGGTTTCGCAGTTGGCTATCCGAATGGCGCAACAAACTTCAATCGCCCAGCTTCGTACACCAACTTCGGCAATTCGCTGGTGAATATAGCAGGTCCTGGTGGCGATTTTGTTCTACCAGGCAACGCCGTTTGCTCGATACCCAGGGTTCCCTCTGGGAATGTGGTTACTAACTGTTGGGTGTTCGACATGGTTCTCAGCACCTCTCGTGGCGCTGGCGCGAGCACAACTTCCTACTCTTTTGCCGCCGGCACCAGCATGGCAGCCCCGGCTGTCGCGGGCGTTGCCGCTCTGGCCTTGCAGGCTCACCCGAATCTTTCCGTGGGTGCATTGAAAGGCAAACTAGGTAACACGGCTGATGGCCTGACACCAAAACCATTTTATGGCAAAGGCTTCGTCAACGCGGCCAACGCTGTTCAGTAAAATCAACAGGAAGCAATTCCTTCTTCCGAAGAGGCGCCTTGCGGCGCCTCTTTTTTCTTGCAGAACCGCTCGCGATAGCGAGCGGATGTAAACTGCAACTCGGTTCCGCCGACTTCTCCTTAGCCTCTACTCGACTGCCGCGCACGCCCTGATGGGGGTTCAGTTAAAAATCTCTTACGAAAATCTCTAACGAAATGTAGGGGCACGGCATGCCGTGCCCCTACAAAATGAATACTACTGACCGCCTCGATCCGTTGCGCCAATGTGCTACGATTCATCATCATCGATAATCTTAGTACCATGCCCGATTTGCTGGTAAACCTTCTGAAGCTGGAAGCGCTGGCCCCGAAGACGCTTGAGCTCGAAGAGTCCGGCGTGGTAATTCGCCGGGCCAATCCCTTTGAAATCACAACAGTCCTCGAGTTTGTCGAGCAGGAGTTTTCCATCGCTTGGGCTGACGAGATTTCAGTCGGCTTTGCAAATAAACCAGTCTCCGTGTTTATAGCAATCGTCGGAAAAGGTGTCGTAGGTTTTTCAGCTTATGAATGCACGCGACGCGGTTTCTTGGCCCAACGGGCGTCAGCGAAACTATGCAAGGTCGCGGCGTGGGAAAGGGACTCTTGCTCGCAAGCCTATGGGGCCTGCGTGACCTCGGGTATGTATACGGAATCGTCGGCGGAGCCGGACCGGTGGATTTTTATCAGAAAGCTGTGGGCGCGATTGTAATTCCCGACAGCGAACCTGGTATTTATACGAACTTGCTGAAATGAACTGCGGCGGCAAGTTGGCTGGAGTCCGGTCGCGAAACTCATGAGTAGAGCAGAGGAAATTCTTTCCACATCGCAAGGCGTGGCTCAGCTGCCTTCGCCTCCAGGACCAAAAGGCACTCTGATTCAGGGTGTGATGCAGGAGTTCAACCGCGACTCGCTTGGCTTCATCAAGGAATGCCGGGGCTACGGCGACATCGTGCGTATGCGCTTTCTGTATCTAACTGTTCACTTCCTCTACCACCCGGATCACGTTGAACAGGTGCTGTCGACAAACGCTAAGAACTTTATAAAGTCACGATCTCTGCGCTCGCCTTTCTTTCAAAGACTGGTGGGCAACGGTTTGCTCACCAGCGAGGGTGAAGAGTGGAAACGTCAGCGACGTTTGGCCCAACCTGCATTTCACCGGCAACGCATCAGCTCCTACGGCGACGTCATGGTTGAGTACACAAACCGAATGATTGCGTCCTGGAAACAGGGCGAACACATCGACATACATCGTCAGATGATGCGCCTAACCCTCGAGATCGTAGTCAAGACACTCTTCAATGCAGATGTGTCGAGCGACGCCGACAAGGTGGGCCGGGTGCTTTCTGATTTGGTCAAACCGTTTGCGTCACAAGCAACCTTGAAATGGATTCTGGACAATCGCCTTCCGACCGCGGCTCATCGCCGGTTCAATCGCGCGGCCCAGGAAATTGATCAAATTGTGTATCGCATAATTGCGGAGCGTCGCGCGACCCGCGTTGATGAGGGCGATCTTTTGTCGATGCTGCTCGCAGCCCACGATGATGATGGGAGCCAGATGACTAACCGGCAGTTGCGCGATGAAGTGATGACTTTGTTTCTGGCGGGTCATGAAACGACCGCGCTGACACTTTCGTGGGCCTGGTATCTACTGGCTCAACACCCTGAAGTAGAAACCAAATTTCACGCGGAATTGGATCTGGTGCTTGCCGGCAGAGCACCCGAAGCAAATGATCTTCCCAACTTAAAGTACACCGAAATGATCGTGAAGGAGTGTATGCGGCTCTATCCCCCTGCGTACGGAGTGGGGCGCGAAACGATCGAGGATTGCGAAATTGGCGGCTATAGAATTCCGCGCAAGTCTCAGGTGTTTATGTTTCAGTGGGCCATTCAGAGAGACGCGCGATTTTTTCCGGATCCTGAGAGTTTCCAACCGGAGCGCTGGACTGAGGAATTCGCTAACTCCCTGCCGAAGTATGCCTACTTCCCTTTTGGTGGCGGTCCTCGTGTCTGTATTGGTAACTACTTCGCGATGATGGAAATAGTGCTGGTACTGGCGACGATCGGTCAACGGTTCAAGTTTGCACTCACAGATCACCCCGTTAGCCTGTTGCCCGCGATGTCATTGAGGCCGAAAGACGGCATCAAGGTCGTGATACACCGGCGCCAGGCTGCAGCTGAGGTCCGAAGGACCGTCATTTAATAGCCACGGCCGTCAGGCCGTGGATCAATCGAAAGATGAATGGGAAGCGCCGAAGGTGCGGCATTAATTCGCAAAGAATAAATTTCCGCCCTGCGGGCCTCAAGTTCATCCGGAGCCTCGCAAGCCACGGCCTTACGGCCATGGCTATTGAATCCCGCGCCTTCGCGCTCCCCGCTATCCCAGCGCTCGCGCGATTCGCGCCCATTCATCAAGCGTGAGCGTTTCTGCGCGGCGCTGTAAATCAACGTCGGCGCGGCAGAGCGTGATACTTGCACCACCATGATTCTTTATTGCGTCCTGTAGAGGACTTGGCGCGCTACGAAGATTGTTCAGAATCGTCTTTCGCCGTTGGGAAAAACCCGCACTCACAACCCGCCAGAGCAGCTTTTCATTTTTAATATCAACGTGAAGAGCCTGCCGTAACGTTAACCTGACAACACTGCTCCAGACTTTAGGCGCGGGCCTAAACGATCCTGGCGCAATGTCGAATAGTCTTTCGGTTTCGCAATAGGCTTCGACAAAAACTGACAAGTAGCCTCGTTCATGCGATCCCGCCGCCGCAGCGATGCGGTCTACGACCTCCTTCTGCAACATCACCACCATTTCCGTGAGGCAACTTCGCTGCTCGATGAGCCGTTGGAGAATAGCAGTACCGATGTTGTAGGGCAGATTTGCGACTACACGAGCTCGCGGCGCCGGCTGAATAACTTTACAGATGTCGGTTACTAGGGCGTCGTCCTGGATGAGGGAAAAGTTCCGGTTCGCTCCGAAACGTTGTGCCAAGGCAGGTATCAAGTTGCGATCAAACTCTATCGCAACCAGATGTCCCGCTTTGTTTATCAGATGGGAGGTAAGTGCTCCTTCGCCCGGACCGATCTCAACAATGGTTTCGTCTGGCGCTGGATCTAAAGCGTCGATGATGCGTTGGATGATTCTTTGATCGGTAAGGAAGTTTTGGCCAAATTTTTTGGAAGGACGATGGCGTGAAGGAGCGTGCTGCTCTTCGGCCCCGAGGGAAACAGGGTCATCCATTATCCCCTCACCTTAGGGTAACCCGTTACTTCAAAGTCACGGCCGCGCTGAGTAATTTGAACGTCCTTAAGTTCGAGAGCCTCCGCCAGAGTTTCAGCACCTGCGCCTGCGACCGCCACCCGTGCGTCGCGTCCGCCGATGATGATTGGCGCGACGAAAAACGTGACCTTGTCTATCAATCGAGCGTCTAATAATTTTCCCGCTACGCTTGCCCCGCCTTCTACCAGCACACTCTGCACCGGGCGCCGCGCAAGCGTCTCCAGAATCATCTCGAGATCTCGACCGCCCGATTCGTCCTGAACAACCTCAACCCCTAGAGATTCCAAATCACTCAATTTGGAAGGCTCTACCGTGCCGCCTGCAAAGACAAGAAGAGGAGCTTCCTTTGCTGTCCTGGCTAGTTGGCCGTCAGTTGAAATGTCCAGCTTCTCGTCCAACACGATCCTCAGGAGCGGCGTGCGCCTTGGCTGGCCCGACCTGTCGGTGAGCAACGGATCATCTGTTGACGCAGTGCCGCTTCCGACCAGGATCGCGTCATATTCGTGTCGCAGATTATGAACGCGCTCACGTGATTCCGGTCCGGTGATCCAACGTGAAGCGCCCGTCCGCGTTGCAATCTTGCCGTCCAGCGAGGCTGCCAGCTTAAGGTGCACGAAAGGGCGGCCAGTGCGCATGAAGTGATGATACTTCTCGTTAAGCCGTTCAGCTTCGGAGGCAAGCAAACCTACGGACACTTCAATGCCCGACGAACGAAGATGTGCAAAGCCTCTTCCTGATACTTTTGGATTTGGATCTTCGGTTGGCGAAAGCACTCGTTTTACGCCTGCGCTGATCAGCGCATCCGTGCAAGGCGAGGTGCGCCCGTGATGGGCATGTGGCTCAAGCGAAACATAGGCTGTTGCTCCCCGCGCGCTCGAACCAGCCTGTTCAAGCGCATAGGTCTCAGCATGCTTCAGTTGTTCATATAGATAAAATCCTTCACCCAGAACTCTTCCTTCAGCGGTGGCGAGGACGCAACCCACTAATGGTCCGGGACTAACCTGTCCTACTCCCTTCGCCGCCAGTTCCAGCGCGCGCGCCATCAAACGACGATCTGTATCAGTCCAGACGTCGATGCTGCTTTCAATTGTTGCTGTTGGTTGTTGCACAATTATTCAAACAAACCATTCACGTATTGCTCGGGATCAAACACAACCAGATCGTCAACCTTTTCTCCAATTCCCGCATAGCGGATTGGTAGGCTGAGTTCATTCGCGATCGCCACGGCGATTCCGCCTTTCGCCGTGCCGTCGAGCTTTGTGAGTACAATGCCGGTAACGCCGGCGACTTTCAAAAACTGACGGGCTTGTTCAAGGCCGTTCTGGCCCGTCACCGCATCAACCACGAGCAAGGTTTCGTGAGGCGCGCCTTCAACCTCGCGAGCTGCCACCCGCTTCATCTTTTCCAGCTCAGCCATCAGGTTCGACTTATTGTGCAAACGCCCAGCCGTGTCGACAATCAACACGTCAGCGTCACGCGCTTTGGCTGCCTTTAACGAATCGAACAGTACCGCCGCAGGATCGGTTCCCTGTTTTTGTTGAATTAATGGCACCCCCGTGCGTTCCGCCCAAATCGCCAGTTGCTCGGAAGCTGCCGCGCGAAAAGTGTCGGCGGCACAAATAAGCACGTCGTTACCCTCCGCTTTGATACGCTGTGCCAGTTTGCCAATGGTTGTTGTCTTACCGACTCCATTCACTCCGACAATCATCATGACGTATGGCAAGACGTTCTCAGGAACAGCAGTTTCAGAAGCAACGCCTTGTGCCTCCGATTGACGAAGAATTTTCAGCAACTCATTTTTAATCGCGAGTTTGAGCGCATCCAGATCGTTTATCTGCTTGCGAGCGACGCCTCGCCTTACCGTTTCGAGAATGTGCTGCGTGGTTGCCACGCCAATGTCCGCAGCTATCAAAGCCTCCTCGAGCTCATCGAGCAGATTGTCATCGATCTGTTTGAGCCCCTGGAAAACGGTGTCGAGTCTTTCGGAAAGCGATTCGCGCGTCGCAGAAACAGCGCGCCTAAATCTCGCCGAGAATTCCTGCTCAAGCGCCGCTTCCTGTGCCTGCAGTTCCTCTATCGATAGATTTAGACCGAGAACTGAAGTCGCAAAAGGAGAACGCGAAGGCACAGGCTTCTGTGCCGCAGTGTCAGCCCGAACCCCGGCCGGTGTAACTGAAATTGGTGTCTTCTCTTTATGCGCGTCTGAGGGCCTGGCCTCAACTTCTACGGGAATCGGCGTTGGACCGCCGCCAGCCGGCACCGGCTCGAGGGCAGTTGCCGTTGACGCCGTAGTGGTAATAGCTGGTTGAGTGGAAACTTCGCTGTCCGTCCGTTTCCCAGAGCTCGAGTCCGTCGCGGGGGACGGCTCATTCAGCCGAAGCGAGACAAACTGATCTCCACTCTTTCGTTTCCAGAATAATCCCATAGTGTTGTCGGCAGAAACTCGCGTTGGTGACCTGAATTCTCGATTATAAGCGCAACAGCCGCGTCCTAACAAAATAGGCGCGGCTGCGAGCAAATGGCGATAGTGTTAAGCGTTAACTTTTAGGAAACTGTGATCGCCTGAGGCTCGGTCGGTGTACTTAACGAATCTGAAGGCACTTTCGGCTGGGTCGAGCGGCTCTTGAGTTTGACACTTCCGGGACGTATTTGGCCCTCATCACAAGCTCGCACAAAAGCGGCGACAACGCCCGGATCGTATCGCGTACCCACAAAGCTCTGAATCCTGGAAACGGCCTCTTCGAACTTCATCGCTTGCTGGTAAGGCCGGTCGGTCGTCATGGCATCAAAGGTGTCGGCCACTGCGACAATCTTCGCCATTAATGGAATCTCTTCACCCTTCAGGCCCTGTGGATATCCGGCGCCGTTTACCATCTCGTGATGCATATACATACCCGGCAGGAATTCTTTCATCGCGCCGATTTGAGACATGATTTTGAATCCCTTTTGCGGATGCTGCTTCATTATCAGAAACTCATCATCAGTCAGCGCGGCAGGTTTTTTCAGAATCTTATCGTCTATGGCAATTTTACCGACGTCATGCAGCAGAGCGCTGATGCGAATCTTTTCACACTCCCCATCCGAAAGATCTAGTCGTTGCGCAATTGCTACTGAAATTCTTGACACTCTTTCTGAGTGGCCCCGCGTGTAAGGGTCCTTACCATCAATGGCCGCTGCCAGGCTCTTAACGGTGCCGAGAAATAACTCGCGGTTCTCGTCAGCCGACCGCTGCAAGTCCTTGATGTAATTTTCAAGTTGGTCGGTCATCAGGTTGAAGGAATTTCCCAGTTGGCCCAGTTCGGTACGGCTGCGAACCTTAATGCGCTGAGAAAAATCGCCCGAGGCAATGCGATCTGCGCCAAACGCCAGCTCCTGAACCGGTTGAGTTAGTTTCTTTGCAAAGAAGAACCCAATCACAAGGGTCAACATTGCTGCGACGAGACTGATTAAAAGCGTTTGCTGCCGCATGTCAGCAACCGAAGCCAAAGCGGCGGACGCATCTTGAATGGCTATGACGCCTAGTCTGGAGTTCTTGTCCAACTCCGCTGTGGCGTACGAACCAAGCATTTCAACCTGACGTCCGTCACGGATCAAAGGGAAAGGCTCTAGTGCGGATTGCACCTGTGCTCCCGACTCCTGCCAATCGCGCACTACTTTCAAGTCTGTCATCGGTTTTTCCGAGAAGGCCACGTTAGCTTCCGGATGTGCGACGGCTCGTCCGTTTTGATCGACCACAAAAACCACCGGCAGTCCTGCATCAAGCAATTCGCGCTCGCTCTTTGAAGTAGCTTGATGAACAGCCTTGAAGACTTCCTGAAACGAGATGATGGCTACCACTGCGGCTACGACATCGTTGCCGGACTCGCCACCCATTACCGGTGCGGCAACTGTCAGCGCCATTTCCTGCCCCGAGCGGATTATTTGAGGGCGGCCAACCACGATGCCACGGCCACCCATGCGTGCGAGAACTTCGCTAACGCGCTGATCCACTTCTTCACGTTGAATCACATCCGGTTGAAACGCTCTGCGTAATTCGCCGCTGACGGGCCAGATCGCCAGACCGATCAGGTTAGGATCCTCCTCCAGCGTCTTCTGCAGGCGGGAATCATAACCTGCGTCATTAAGAGCGTGGATACCGCCGGAGATTTCAAACGCCCGCGCCAGGCCGGTCACGACATCACGATAACGCTGGCCGTAGAGCTCGATTTGGCGGGCTTTGTCCTGCACTAATTGCGCCTGATACCGGCCTTCGACTGACCGGAGCTCATCCGCGCTTCTTCCGGAAAGGAGGGTGCCGGCAAAGGCAAGCGGCAGCAGACCCACCAACAGCAGGACTCCGAGAACAATGTAGATGAGGCGAATTCGCCCGGTCGTTTTCACAGGATTTTGATTCGATTGTTTGGGGAAATTAGGACTTCCTCAGGAAGGGAAGTTTGCAGTTAATGGCCGCCAAATGGCCGCTAGGTCATTATGTCTAGTAAACTTAGTAAGTGTCAACGCGATTGTTAAACCAGTTTGGCCGTGTTTCGGCCCGGCTCGACCCTTATGCGGCAGGTCTCGCGGGCGGCGATGGCCCCGATTCCCTCGCCCAGGACTCACTTTAATAGACTTAAACGCGGGGGACCACGTCTAAACTCTGAAGCGCGGCTCAGACGCGGCGCGCGTAACAATCCGGACGCGGGCCGAACCCGCGCAGGCAGACAGGATGGTAACGGCTACGAGGGACGAGCAGATCGTAGAACGTGCTTTAACGGGCGACGCGGAGGCTTTCGGCGAAATTGTGAAACGCTGGGAGCGGCGGATCTTCGCGCTGTCTTTCGGCATGCTCGGGCGCGAGGAAGACGCGCGCGATGCTACGCAGGAAACTTTTCTGGCTGCGTTTCGCAACCTGCGTGGTTTTAGAGGCGAGGCTAAAGTCTCCTCCTGGTTACATCGCATTGCCGTCAATCAATGCATCACACGGCAGCGGCGCGCAAAAGTCAGAAGTGAGAGTGCTCTTGATGAGGAAGAAGAGAAACATGCTGCGGTTTTTTCGGCGCCGATGCATTACTCGCCGGCGCGCGTGGTTGAAAAACGAGAAGCAACTGCAGCGGTAAGACGCGCGGTAAATAGTCTGCCAATGGATTTACGCCAGGTGGTTGTAATGAAAGAGTTTGAGGAACTCACTTTCAAGGAAATTGCCGACGCGCTTGAATTGCCTTTAAGCACGGTAAAGAGCCGGCTCTATACCGCATTGAAGCAATTGCAACTGCGACTACAAAAGTTCGAAGCGAATTAGATCGAGACGTGGGAGTAAGACGATGAAGGAAGAAACAGAGATTCTCAAGTGTGGCCGCGAGCAGGACTTGATTGCCTGCATCTATGGTGAGTTAAACGAGAGCGCGACGCGCACTTTTATGCTCCATGCTAAAGACTGCAGCGAATGCAGCTTGCAGCTCTCGGAATTCCGGAGTATTCGCGAGTCGCTGGTCGACTGGCGCAATGAATCTCTCGGATTCACAACGAGCGTTGCAAACCCGGCCGCCGTGAGCGACATTCACCGACCTTCGGCTTTCGCCGCTATCCGAGAGTTTTTTAATCTTTCACCGTTGTGGCTAAAGGGTGCTGTTGGTTTCGCAACACTTCTCTTCTGCTTATTGGCCGGTCTGGCGCTGACCCGGCTCAGCGATAAACCCACGCCGGCTGTTATTGTGGAGTCCAGCAATAATGCCCGGGCCGAGCAGGAGTTTAATGCGCAGGTAGAGCGCAGGGTTCAGGACGAGCTTAGGCGGTTGAAAGAGGAACAACCCCCCGCGCCCGTCCCCACCGCAGAAAATCCAGCAGTGATGAATCAACCACGTCAGATGGCGCGGGCTAACACAGGATCAAAGTCACGTCGCCCGCTCTCGAAAACGGAGCGCCAGGAATTGGCTGCCGATCTTCGTCTAATAGAAAGTCCGGCCGACGGCGAATTGGAACTGCTGTCTGACAGGGTTAATCAATGAGAGTTATGATGAGCTTGTCTTTCCTACCCGAGGTTGATATGAAACGTAATTTAAAGATCGTTTTCTTGTCGTCGTTATTAGTCGGCTTCATTAATGTCACGCAGGCCCTCGGCCAACCGCACCAGCAACCGTCTGAGGCGCCGATGGCCCAACGTAATTTTGGCGGCGATCCGATCCGGCAGCTGAATCTCACGCCCGAGCAACGGGAACAGATACGCTCCATCAGGGAACAAGGGCGAGCGGAACGAACGGTGGTTAATCAAAGACTCGGCGAAGCCAGCCGCGCCCTCGAGGAAGTGCTCGACTCCGATAGCCCTGATGAGACGGTGGTCGAGCAGCGGATGCGTGAAGTAGCCGCAGCTCAGGCGGCCGCGATGCGATTGAGAATCCTCACCGAGGTAAAGATCCGGCGCGTTTTAACGTCCGAACAACGCACGCTCCTGCGGACAATGCGCCATCAGGCGCATCGGGATCGACGTGAACGGCGCCTGGATGCTCCAGCCGAAAGGCTCCGTCGGCGCGAAGAGCGAAACCAGCGGGTGCAGGAACGACGAAATTCCATGGCGCCGCGCGGGGACGCTCAAGCGAAACCCACCCCATAACCTACATCGAACATCGCTCCTTTGAATGTTGGATAACCTCTAGGTTGTCGGGGCGTCACGACAAGATAAAGCTTACCGAACGTCAAACTGACACGAGCTAAATCGAGTAGTACCCTCAGTTGAAGTTCTCTGTGCAAACTCCGTGTGCCCTGTGACCTCTGGGGTGAGTATTACTCAACATTCGGTCACTACAGAGGCACAGAGCCCTAGAGGTTGCACAGCGAAGGAATGAGTTAGGACACTACTTGAAAATCCCCAAGCTTGACGCAAAGAGCGAAATTTGCGCATGATAAGCCGCTCTTTCAAATGCGGCCATCATGGATGCGTCTTTGAAGCTTTCACTCATAGGCGCGGATCGCAATTCGTCAGTCGTTTCGCAACGGCAGCCGTAAGGCCGCAAACAGCGGCGCTATAGCGGCCGGTCCCTAAAACATCCCCTAAATGAACTTAATCACGCGCTCTATCTTCGAGTTGCAAGAAACCACGTTGATAGTAGCGCGTGCCGCGCGCGGCCTCGTCAAAGGTCCTCGTTACATCTCGGAAACAATCGCACAGATGGACACCATTGGTGTGGGCTCGCTGAGCATTATTTTGCTCACCGGGTTTTTTACCGGAGGCGTGCTTACCGTGCAGACATTTCCGACGCTGGCTTTTTGGGGCCAGCAAGGACAAACGGGCCGCCTCGTCGCCGTCGCGCTGGTGCGCGAATTAGGGCCAGTCTTGACCGCGCTGATGGTCACTGGGCGCGTCGGGTCCGCAATCGCCGCCGAATTGGGTTCGATGACCGTTTCGCAGCAGATTGATGCGATGCGCGCGTTGGGCACGGATCCTATTCGTAAGCTGGTGGCGCCGCGTATCATCGCCTTGCTTGTCACGCTTCCGCTGCTCACCGTCCTTGCCGACGTTGTCGGGATTGGTGGCGGTGCTTTCGCTGCCACCAGCCTCTACGGCCTGTCTATTAACGAGTTCCTGACTTCGGTTCGTGAGGGAATAACGTCGGATGATATTATTGGTGGCGTAATCAAACCAACGTGCTTCGCTCTGATTATTGGATCGATAGCATGTTACAAAGGTCTCAATACAGACGGCGGTACTGTCGGTGTCGGTAGGGCGACTACGCGGGCCGTGGTCACAGCTTCAATTGTGGTAATCATTGCCGACTTCTTTCTCGCCAGAGCATTGCAATACATACTCGGAATGCCCATGAGTTAACCCCAGTCAAAACCTATGTCTGTATCAACCACCTCGGGAACACATCCAATCAGCCTGGCCGGCCAGGTGAGCGATCACGCGGCCAGCTCGACCTTCGCGGAAACCGATAATCAACTGCGCGTGGTACCCGTGATTGAGTTTCGCGACGTGGTTTTGGCATTCGACGATCGCGTCGTACTGGACAAGCTAAGCTTCAAGGTGTCCAGGGGCGAGACCAAGATTATTCTGGGAGGCTCCGGCGGCGGTAAGTCCACCATCATCAAACTGGTATTGGGTCTTTTGAAACCCGATGAAGGCCGCGTGTTAGTCGACGGCGAAGACATTACCGAATACGACGAAGTCAAGATGATGCACGTTCGCAAGAAGATCGGCATGGTTTTCCAGGAGGGCGCGCTATTCGATTCGCTGTCTGTTTACGACAACGTTGCCTACCGCCTGCACGAACAGGGCTTGACTGAGGATCAGGTTGAGCCGGAAGTAAGACGAATGCTTCGCTTCGTAAACCTGGAGGACGCCATTGATAAGATGCCGGCTGAACTATCAGGCGGTATGCGACGACGCGTCGGCATCGCGCGCGCACTGGTTGGCGATCCGAAGATTGTGCTTTTCGACGAACCCACTGCCGGTCTGGATCCACCGACGGCACGTGCCATCTGCGAACTGGCAATGAAGCTGCGCGATCTCGAAGACGTTTCCTCCATTTTCGTGACCCATGAGATGAACAATCTCGATTACCTATGTTCCGAGTATGCGGTCGTAAATGATGAAGGTCAGGTGGTGTTTGAGCGTGAAGGCGAGCGCCTTTGTTTGATTAACAGTAAAGTGATGATGATGCGTAGCGGCAAGATAATCTTCAGCGGCACCGACGAAGCGTTACGCAAGTCGCCGGATGCATACATTCAAAAGTTTCTTCGTGGACATTAAGGAGAAAGGATGAAGGATGAAGCAGAAAGGATGAGGGATGAAGGATGAAAAGGAAAACTGAGGCTGAGGACATTCGTAGAAATGCTCTCTTCGGTTTCATCCTTCATCCTTCATCCTTCATCCTTCGCCTCTTCATCCTTCCAAGAACGTCATGCCAAGATCTACAAAGCAGGTAGGCTTAAATCAGTTGCGAGTTGGCATCTTTGTGCTGGTCTCGATAGTCATCCTGATTTTTCTCATCTTAAACGCTTCCGGCGACCTCAACCCCTTCTCGAAAAAACTCCATCTGAAGGCGCGCTTCGCGGACGCAAATGGCCTTCGTGAAGGATCAGAGGTGCGGCTATCCGGCGTGCGCGTGGGCGAGGTAGACAAAATCACACTTCTACCGCCTTCCACGGAACCAACGGCTCAGCGTGTGGAAGCGCTGATGGTCATCGATGCAACCATTGACGGGCGGCCGGCGAGCGAACGCATTCGGGAAGACTCAACAGCCCAGCAGGGATCACCGAGTCTGTTGGGAAATGAGATGCTGATTAACATCAGTCCCGGGACCGCCCTGGCGCCACCCGTGAAGGACTACGCGATCCTGCGCTCGTCAACCTCAAACACGGTCAACGACTTTGCTACGTCAGGCACCGACCTCGCGCAACGACTGAGCAAGTTGTCAGAACAAATCAGTGTAATCGTAAGAGACGTCCAGGAAGGTAAAGGAACCGTAGGGCGCTTATTCAGCGACGAAGCACTCTATAACAATCTCAACGCCACCGTCCGCGAAACCGAGGACCTGATGAGGCAGATAAAATCCGGACAGGGTTCTGCTGGGCGGTTCGTCAACGATCCTGCTCTCTACAACAACGCGAATGAGATTGCCGTGCAGTTGCGAACGATTGCGCAGGATTTGCGCGCCGGCCGAGGCACTGCCGGAAAACTTCTCACCGACGACCAGCTATATAACCGAATCAATCGCACTGCCGATCGTTTAGATCAGTCGGTCGATCAAATCAACGCGATGATCGTCGATATCAACGCCGGACGCGGGACGCTTGGGAAGCTCATAAAAGATGAGCAAATGTATAACGACGCTCGCGCCGCAATCGCTCGCTTCAACACCACTGCCGAGCGTGTTGATAACATGGTTGCTGCCGCCCAACGTGGTGAAGGTACAGTCGGCAAGTTGTTGACGGATGAGGCGCTCTACTCGAACGTCAATCAGCTTTCGTCAGAAAGCGTGAAGCTGATGTACGACTTTCGTCAAAATCCGAAGAAGTACCTGACGATTAAGTTCCAGCTGTTTTAGTCTGCTCCATGAAACCGCCCTCGTCGGCCGATGGCCCGTAGATCGACGGCACCGGGATATCGTTGAGTCTCAAATAAACACTCAACTGTCCGCGATGATGGATCAGATGACTCATCACAAAACCGCGCAGCACGGCCACTCGCGGAAGCGTCATAATCGTTTTCCCATTATGCAGCAGCGACCATGGCACAAACATCGACTCGTCACTCGCTTCGGCGATCGCTTCCCTTGCCCGCGCAATATTCTCTTCAAAGGTCTTCAATAACTCTTCGCGCGACTTAGCCGGTTCTATTGGCGGGACCGAATTACCCTCCGGCGCCAAATCCAATGATTCCTGTTTGAGAGCACTGACGGCCCAGGTTGGAATGTTTGCGATGTGCGTGGCCAATCCGCCCATGGCCCAGGATTTTCGGGTGGGGTTTCCAATCAAACTTCTCGTCCGGCACACGCTCGAGCGTCTTTCGAGTGGTTGCCATTTCAAGATCAAACTCAGGTAGCAGTGATTTGCTTATCATTACTCTCCTCCATTCAGCTATTCGCTGTTCGGCACCATGCCGAATGCACGTACCGGAAAAGTGCCAAACTTTTTGACCTTAACCGGTACTGCGAAGAATTTGAAGTTTTGATCAGGTAGGTTTCGTAGCCTGCAAAGATGCTCGACCACTGGAATCTTCCGCTGGAGCAAGATCGAATGAGCTGGACGAGCGCCATCGCTCGTGTCGTCTATGTTGAACGAATCAATTCCCACGAGTACGGCGCCTGCATCAGCCAGGAATTCAGCTGCCTCCGCCGTCAGAAATGGATGCGTGCCATCAGAATATGCGTCTGTCCGCCAGTGTTTGTCCCAGCCGGTGTGAAACAAAACGGCCTTATTTCTCACGTCTAATCTGTCCAGCATCCCGCGCGAGATTCCCCTCTCCACCGACTCCACATTCCGGACCACCAGGCCTTCGAGGTTGGCAAGTGAGTAGAGATCAAGCGCGGACAGGTCGGCGCCGTCTACATAGCGATGAAACGGACTATCGATATAGGTCCCTGTGTTCGCAACCATTTCGATCTTACCGATCTGAAACTCCGTTCCCGGAGCATAAAGAGTTCTCGATGCCTCTCGCGAAAGATGGTCCGTAATAACGGGGGCGGGCAGACCTTTGTAGGTGATCATTCCCGCCTCGATGCTATGGCTTACATCGACCAGTTGGTAATCTCGCTGGGTCAATTTTCCGTCCCTAATTTTTCTTTTGCACCAGCACCTGAAAATACGATGCCATTCCTTCGGGTAATATCATTTCCCGTGCGGATGCGCTCAAGCGAGCGCGTTCAACCTCGTCATGAATCGCGTCGGATTCAGCCTCGAGTTGGGCCAATATGCCGGCGTCCAGTAGAAACTTGTCGAGTCGCTGGAAAGCAACTTCTTCGAGTCCCATTGTCCTACCTGTCGAGCGTATCTGCGTCCAGTTTATCGTCGTCGTCAGATCTATTTCACCCGGAGCCTCGAGCACATCGGCAACTAACTGGTGTCTCTGAAAGCCTCTCAAGGTTTCGCGAGTATCTGCAGAACTTAGAGAATCCGACGGGCGGCCATAGTCAACGGTGATGAGATAGCCCGATTGCAACTGCCTTGCTGCTGTTTTGATCCAATCCTCAGCCGCAAAATTAACCTCCGCCATCTGCTGCTCCTTCAACTCAAGGCTCTTTGAATAGGAGACCAGGCTGGCGGAGGATGGCCGGCCGGTAACCCATTCAAAGTTTCCTTCGCTGCTAACACCCACATACATCTCACGTAGCTGCCCCTGCTTCATCATTACGCGGTGCACCGGGAACGCATCAAGCAGTTCGTTGGAGAATATGATGCCTGTTTCAACCTCAGTATCCGCGAGCGATCTGAATTCAACCTGGTCTGTGAACGGCTTTAATCGCGCTTGGGCCCGTAATCTGGAATCGAGACTAACTTCATCGATTACGTAACGAGTTGCGCTGAAGGTGTCGGGGAAGAAATCTTTGAGGGTATTCAGCACGCCCTCCGCGAAGTGGCCGTCACCTGATCCGACTTCGAGGATAGTCCACTGGTGCGGTTGGTTAAGGTCCTTGTGAAGGCCGGCAAAGTAGCGTGCGAAAGAAGAGACAAAAAGAGAGCTGCATTCAGGACTGGTGCGATAGTCGCCTTCACGGCCCCACCGGGCCTTATCACTTCGGCAATAGTAACCACCGTCCGGATCATAAAGCGCCGCGTGCATCCAATCGTGGAAGGTAATGGGCCCATCGCGTTCGATGCGTTGTCGCAGTCGGCCCGCCAAAGCAGTAGATGGAAGCGTCTCAATCATTCAAATGTTCCGAGGCTTCACCCTCTCGGGAAATTCAAAACCGAGAGCGAAGCGACCGGATTCCAGTAGCAGTGACAATAACTCGCGTGGCTCGGCAAAATGCAGAACCGCGAGCGATAGCGAGCGGATGCTAGAGTGGGCCATATTTGGAATAGCTTTGTTGACATCAGTCGTGACGCATGCAGGGCATATTGAAACTGGCATCCGCTCGCTATCGCTCGCGGTTCTGCATTTGCCGACCTACCTCGTTGAGCCTGTGTGCCGGTTAAACCCGGTCGCTATCGCTTCCTCTGAATTTGTCGACCACGACATTGCGTCTGCTGGCGCTATCGCTCGGTTCGGAATTCCGACCCACGATGAAATGTTCTATCGCTGATCGGGATCGTCTTTGTTGAGCAGGCGCGTAGTGTTCTCGGTGATGCTCGGTGGTTGGTAAACCTCAGCGGTTTTTGGACGTGAGCCCCAAACGGGAGTGGCATTCGACGCGGGAGGCAACATCACATTGTTCGGCTGGGACATCATCGCCGGCGTGTATGCCTGGACTTTCGGTATCTCAACCTGCGGTGCGGAATCTTCCATCAGCAGCGCATAAAGTATTCGCAGCAGTCCGCCTACAAAGCAGATCAGCGCCGCCAGCGGGATGACTACTTCACCATTACCAAGAAAGTTGACACTAACTATTGAGACCAGCGGAACAACTAACAGGGTACTGAGCATTAACATGGCGCCCTGACGCACGCCTTTACTTCGCGGCGATAGCGGTTGATTGCCGGGTTGAACGTATCGGGTCGGCACCTGGCCACCGGAGGCTATCACCGCCGTCACACCTTCGAGCGGGAACCCACATCTCGAACAGAAACGGGTAGTCTCCGAAAGTTGCTGCTGTCCGCACTGTGGACAATACATTCCGAAACCTCTCGTAACAGACTGGGTTAGATGATAAACCCTGGCAGCTAAAGATCGGAAAGAATCTTTAGCGTGTGAGCCCTGCTCTCGTGATTATTGGCGCGCACTAATGTTTCCAGAAGCAACTCAATGAGTGGCTTCGCGGCACCGGAAGGGGTAGCAACTTGCTTGAGTAGGCACTCATCGGCAGTAAAGCTGCTGAACGCTCTGGTGCGAGTGGCCTCAACGTCAGCGAGGTGCTCAATGACTTTCACGGGGCTTGATAACTGCTCAGGGAGCGTCCACTCAAACGGATCGTCCCAAAGATTCGCGGTGATGCCGCCGAACGTTTGTTCAATCGCAGCCGCTGACCTCAGCACACTTTCCCCAATTGACCCAACTGACTGATTCGATTTTGCCGCGACAGTGCGGTAAAGACGTTCGTGAGGTGTGGCGCCAACCAATGCGCACAAGCGCGCGTGCAAACGCGCAAACTCTCGGTCCAAAAGTTCTACTATCTGTCGCTTGGCCGGAGTCTGCGCGTTTTCCTGTTTAGCCATCACATCGGAGTTGACCAGACGCGTGCTATCTGTCTTTTACGCGCCGGTCAGTCTCTTCCAGGACGGTGCCAAAGTTTCGCCCACCGAAATTAAAACCTGTGTAGACGCGGCCCTTGGCTCCCACCCGCGAACCCTTTGAAGGAACCCCCCGCCGGGTGACAACCCAAAGGCGTCCCGTCCCGTCATCTATCTCGTAAGCCCCGTTTCCTAACATACCGTAACTGTCTCGGACTGTGCCTACGATGCCCACCTCTTTGTTTCGATAGCGGGCCGGATCAGCATTTATTTTGGAAATGGTTGTCTGACTGGGACAGGCCGTCAGCAGGAATACGGCCGCAAGTATCAGCGACGCCGCGCCAAACCTTTTTACCAAGTGCATACGCGTCTCCTTTTTTGTTTCAAGTTAGTTAAGGGAGAGCGCCGCCACAAATCTCATTTGGTACCTGCGGCAGTGTAAAGATGCCGCAGGTACCGGAAGCGTTTCCACAAGCTGGTAATTTTAGTTACTAAACCAGCCAATTGGCTTGCCCGACAAATCAACCCAAACACTCTTCACGTTCGTGTAAAGCTCAAGCGCATGCTTGCCCATTTCCCTGCCGTAGCCCGACTGCTTGTATCCACCAAACGGCGAAGCGGCATTGAACATGTTGTATGTGTTGATCCAAATGACCCCCGCCTTGATGGCTTTTGCGAAGCGATGGGCGCGAGTGATGTCTCGCGTCCAGAGTCCAGCCGAAAGACCATAGATGGTTTCGTTGGCTTGCTTGAGCAGATCGTCTTCGTCCTTGAATGTGAGAATGGAAACAACCGGGCCGAAGATCTCTTCCTGGGCCACGCGCATCTGGTTTTTCACATCACCGAAAATGGTGGGCTGGAAGAAGTAGCCTTTCTTGAAAGCTTCATCGAGCTGAGGCGCTTCACCGCCGCACACGACCGAGGCGCCTTCCTTCTGCGCGATATCCACGTATCCCTTTATGCGATTGAGTTGCTCTTCGGAAACCTGCGGCCCCATGTGAGTATTCTTGTCCATCGGATCACCCACGACGATGTTTGCCGACTTCTCTTTCAGGCGGCTGACAAAGTCGTCTTTGACATCTTCAGCCACGAACAGCCGTGATCCGGCACAACACACCTGACCTTGATTGAAGAAGATTCCCATCATGGCGCCGCTAACCGCCTGCTCAATGTCTGCATCGGCAAACACAATGTTGGGAGCTTTACCGCCAAGCTCAAGTGAGACTTTAGTTAGATTATCAGCCGCAGCCTTCGCGACAATCTTTCCGACTTCTGTCGAGCCCGTAAATGCAACCTTGTCGATGCCGGGATGTGCAGCGAGCGCGGCGCCGGCGGTTTCGCCAAAGCCAGGGACGATGTTCACCACGCCTTCAGGAAAGCCTGCTTCCTGAATCAACTTTCCAAGTTCCATTGCAGTGACAGGGGTTTGTTCAGCCGGCTTAAGTACGACAGTGTTACCCGCCGCAAGCGCCGGGGCTAGTTTCCACGCGGCCATTAAAAGCGGGAAGTTCCAGGGAATGATTTGCCCGCAGACGCCGACCGGCTCGCGCAGGGTGTAATTAAACATCTGACCCGGAACCGGAATCGTCTCGCCTTCGATCTTGGTCGCCCATCCGGCAAAGTATTCAAAGTTTTCTGCTACCTGCGGCAAGTCGACGAATGAAGACTCCTTAATTGGTTTGCCGTTGTCGGCGGTTTCGAGGGCGGCCAATTCACCGCTGCGCTTCTCGATCAACTGCGAGAGCTTGTAAAGCATGCGGCCGCGATCGCGGGCACTAATTTTCGACCATTTGCCCTCGTAAGCTTTACGAGCAGCTGCCACAGCCTTGTCGATGTCGGCCTTGTCAGCTTCTGCCACTTCGGCGAGAGGTTGACCGGTGGATGGGTTGGGGGTTGAGAAAGTTTTTCCGGATTCAGCGTCTACCCACTTACCATCAATCAAAAGCTGGTATTTGCGCGGGGTGCTTGCTTCAACTGGTTGTACGGATGACATTTCATTTATCTCCTATTGCTTTAGAAGTCAGTGGTGCCAGCAAGTAGTTGCCTGAGAACATAGGGCAGGATTCCACCGTGCTGGTAGTAATCGATTTCAATTGGTGTGTCAATGCGAAGAATAACTGCAGTTTCATGAGTTTCGCCGGAAGCCCGATGAATCAAGAGTTTCAGATGCATCAACGGTCTTACCCCGGTCTCCAGGCCAATTAGATCAAACTTCTCAGTTCCATCGATACCTAACGACGCGGCGTTTTCGCCTTCCCTGAACTGACACGGCAAGACACCCATGCCCACCAGGTTGCTGCGATGGATTCTTTCGAATGATTGCGCTATTACCGCTTTTACACCGAGCAAACGCGTGCCCTTCGCGGCCCAATCGCGCGAGCTTCCGGTGCCGTATTCCTGGCCGGCAATAACAACGAGGGGCACGCCCTCTTCCTGGTAGCGCATGGACGCATCGTAAATGCTGAGTCGATCACCCTCGGGACAGTGAATCGTGACCCCGCCTTCGACACCGGGCACCATCAGGTTTTTGATCCTGACGTTTGCGAAGGTGCCTCGGACCATCACTTCATGATTGCCGCGGCGCGAACCGTAACTGTTAAAGTCCGCGACGGTCACTCCCTTTGCTTGTAGGTATTGACCAGCTGGAGAGCTCGCTTTGATCGCGCCTGCCGGACTGATGTGGTCCGTGGTAACTGAATCACCGAAGATTGCCAGCGGCCGTGCCCCGTGAACATCACACCAGTCATCGACCGCATTACTAAAGTTTTCAAAGTAAGGTGGCTCTCGGATGTAGGTGGAGGTTGGATCCCAGTCGTAGACATTGCCAGTAGATGTCGGGATCTCGTTCCACAGTGGGTTCTGCCCGGCAAAGTCGCTGTACAGTCTTCGATACGTCTCGGGATCAAACGCCGCCTGCATCTTCCCGTTTATCTCCTCCAGGGTCGGCCAGATGTCCCGGAGATAAACATCCTTGCCGTCACTACCCTTGCCGAGCGGCTCTAGCGAAAGATCAATATCGACGCGGCCTGCAATCGCGAAAGCCACCACCAGCGGCGGACTCATCAGAAAGTTTGCCTTGATGCTCTGATGAACGCGGGCTTCGAAGTTTCGGTTACCCGACAAGACGCTTGCGGCGATTAGGTCGTGATCATTCAGCACTTGTTCGATAGTGGGATCAAGCGGTCCGGAATTGCCGATACAGGTCGTGCAACCATAACCCACTAGATTAAACCCCAGCCGATCCAGCGACTCTTGCAGGCCCGTCTTCTGAAGATATTCAGTAACAACCCGCGAGCCTGGGGCGAGCGAATTCTTCACTGCCGACCGCACCGTCAAGCCACGTTCAACTGCCTTCTGAGCCAGCAGACCGGCAGCGAGCATCACGCTTGGGTTTGACGTATTGGTGCATGACGTAATCGCTGCAATCAGCACGTCGCCATGGCCCAGATCCACCTCAGCGTGCGGAAATTCTTCCGGGTGAAGTTCTTCGAGCCGGTCAGGAGTGGGACGGTTATTGACCATCTCCGTCTCGGTCCAGACACTCGTATTATGTGGCGTCACAACGCCGCCCGCCGCCACCGGCACGTTGTCCGGCCGCTGTTCGCCGCCGCCTGCAATAGCGGCCTTAGACACGTCAATCGTTCCAATCCGCGTGAAATATCTTGAAGTAATATCGTCGCTGGTTTTGCCGTAGCCGCCATCGCTGACCGGCTTCTGCAGCAGATCGATAAACTGGTGCTTTAGGTTAGATAGTTCAATGCGATCCTGTGGGCGCTTGGGTCCAGACACACTCGGCACGATCGACCCCAGATCCAAATCGAGCACCACGCTGTAGTCGCATTCATCCTTCTTCGGGATGCCGAACATGCCCTGCGCCTTGTAATAGTTGCGCACGGCGTCAACGTGTTCATCGCTGCGACCGGTGGCTTTTAGGTAGAGACAAGTTTCTTCATCGATGGGAAAGAAGCCCATGGTCGCGCCGTATTCGGGAGCCATGTTGGCGATGGTGGCCCGATCGGTAACTAACAGACTCGTCGCACCCTCGCCGTGAAACTCGACAAACTTCCCGACCACCTTCGCCTTGCGCAACATCTCCGTCACTCGCAGCACCAGATCCGTAGCAGTTACTCCTTCACGTAAACTGCCTGACAGGTGCACACCAACAACGTCAGGAGTAAGGAAGTAGACTGGCTGGCCTAACATTGCAGCCTCCGCTTCAATACCACCCACGCCCCAACCCACAATTCCCAGACCATTGATCATAGTGGTGTGCGAATCGGTCCCAACCACCGTGTCGGGATAGTAAACGTCGTGACGTTCCCAAACACTCTTTGCCAAAAACTCGAGATTGACCTGATGGCAGATGCCGATGCCGGGAGGAATCACTTCGAAACCATCAAAAGCCTGTGTACCCCACTTCAAGAATTGATAGCGTGAATTATTCCGCTTGAACTCCATCGCCATGTTTTTCTCAAACGCGTCTTTCGTGCTAGAGAAATCGACCTGCACGGAGTGGTCAATCACTAAATCAACCGGCACCAGCGGCTCGATGACGCCGGTATTCTTGCGTAAGCGCGCGACAGCGGAGCGCATCGCTGCCAGATCCACGAGCAACGGTACGCCTGTGAAGTCCTGGAGCAACACGCGCGCAACTACGAAGGGGACCTCTTCAGTTCGTTCTTCGTTGGGTTTCCAGTTCGCGAGCGCGCGCACGTCTTCTTCAGTAATCTTGGTCCCATCACACTTGCGCAACACGGATTCCAGAACAATGCGGATACTTACTGGGAGTTTTGAAACAGGCCCGATGCCTTCTTTTTCAAGCTGCGGAAGCGAATAGAAACTGGCTGACTTGCCGGGGTTGGGACTAAATGTTTGAAGAGAATTAAAGAGACCTTTTGGCATAGCTGACAGGGAACGTTTTATGTGAATCTGCTGGCCGCGGTTCGGTTGCAGTAGATTCACGCTGGTTCGCTAAATGAAGTTGATACATTCAGTGTAAAGTCCACGCGCTTGATCGTCAAGGAAGGTGTCTGGCTGGGTCGTGTCCTAAATTCAGCTTACTCTGAGCAATCTTTGTGTCCTCTGTCTCTCTGTGGCGAACGAATCTGAAGGAATACTCACCACAGAGTCACAGAGAGCACGAAGGTTGCACAGAGAATCCAGCTTACGACACTACTGTCTGGCTGGGTCGAGCTGCAGCTGAAGCATAAAACCGGCCTTCAGGCCCGTGACTATTTCGTGGATCCATCCGGTGGTGAGTTCCTGCTCGTATTTTGTTATAGTTTCTCCATCCCCCCGCTACTAGCATCCATCTATTGCGCGCGTTGCAATTAACCGTTCGCCCGAACGAACTATCCGGGTTTTAGGGAGAGTATCCATGACCAAAAAAACAGCCGATGAATTTGAATACTTAAGCAATAATCCCGAGTTTGTTCCCAATCCCGAGATTGAGGAGTTCATGGAAGAAGAGATCGCTCGCGCGCCTAAAGATCCGGAATTGCTTGCGCAGCGTTTGCGTAATAACACGGCGGCCTCGCCAAAAGATGCCGGGGGCGACCTGGATGCTGCATGGGAAGATGTGAACGATAGCGGGTCAGAATCGGTGGGTGGTGACAACCCAACTCCTGATCAGTCGATGGTGGAGGAAAACGCAAACGCGGTCGGGGTAAGTTTTGAGGACAATGAAGAACTCAATTTTCTTGAGAAGATCGAGCGGCGCGACCGCGAGCGTTACGAGTTAAACGAAAGCTCAAAGGCCGACGAAGACACGATTTGACCGCTTACTCTCACCAGCGTGGGTCCACTAATTCAGAACCGGGAGCATAGCGACCGGATTTCAAATTAGCAGTGACAAAGACGCGCGTGGGTCGGCAAATGCAGAACCGCGAGTGATAGCGAGCGGATGCCGGTTTCAAGGTCCTGCACGCGTCAGCAACGACCGAGGTCAACAAAGCCATTCCCAATGCGGCGACTCTTAGCATCCGCTCGCTATCGCTCGCGGTTCTGCGTTTGCCGACCCCCTTCGTTGCCCCTGTGCCGGTTAAAAACCGATCGCTACCGCTCCCGGCTCTGAATTTATCGACCCACGTCTAAAAATTCTTTTCGACTGTCGAGCAGAATGGTAACCGGCCCATCGTTGACCAATTCAACCTGCATCATTGCGCCAAACTCTCCGCCAGCCACATTCGCTGATACTTCCCGCATCCGGGCGATGAAAAACTCGTAAAGCGGTTCCGCCACTTCGGGCGCTGCTGCATCGAACCACGAAGGGCGATTCCCTCGCCTGATATCGCCGTACAAAGTGAACTGCGAAATTACCAGCACACCGCCACCAACATCCTTCAGCGCAAGATTCATGCGTCCGTGGTCATCGTCGAAAATGCGCAACGCTGCCAATTTCGTCACCAGGTAGCGCGCGTCGGTTTCCGTGTCATCGCGTGCCATTCCTAACAAAACGACGAGACCGTTTCCGATCTCGCCGACAGTCTTGCCTGCAACTGTAACCTTCGCGCGCGTAACGCGCTGGACTACGGCACGCATCTACTTCTTTGGTGGTTTGCTGGGTCTGATTTCAACGCGGCTGACAAGCGCCCGGTCGTCATGATGCAACAGATCGATCACGACCCTCGCGATATCGGCAGGTTGAAGTTGCCACGACTTGGAATCCCCCGGCTCATCGCCACCGAATTCAGTGTTAACCGATCCCGGCATGATATAGCTGACTTTGATACCGTCGTGTCTGACCTCCTGCATTAACGCTTCGCTAAACCCGTTGAGGCCAAACTTGGAAGCGTTGTACGCAGCCATCTGCGGATGCGCATTGGTGCCGGCAAGGGAAGACATGTTGATGATGTAGCCACCTCCGCGGGACTTCATCAGAGGTATCGCTTCGTGGCAACAGTAGAATACACCGAATAGATTTGTCTCGAGCACCGAGTGGAAGTCTTCACAAGACATTTCTTCGACAGTCTGAAACAGACCGATGCCGGCGTTATTGACCAGCACATCGAGACCGCCAAATTCGGCTGCCGTCAACTCGAATACCGCCTTCACCTGGGAATAGTTGCAGATGTCCGCCACGATTCCCGTCGCTTTGCCGGCGCTGAGCGACCGCAGCTCTACAACGGCTTCATCGATCTCATGGCGGCTGCGAGCGGTAACACACACGTTCATCCCTTCGCGGACCAATGCATCAGCAATGGCGCGGCCAATTCCCTTCGTACCGCCGGTCACAATCGCAACTTTGTCGTTGAGATCCATACGCACTCGGCTTTGCCGCGCGCTGTGCGGAAAGGCTTTGCCTTTTCGCGACAGCTCCAGTTGTTTGGTTCGTTCGAGGCTAAGCCTCGAACGAACCCTATGATTGCGGCGCTCCCAGCCGGTAAGGCAAAGCCTTACCGCACATCAAGCGGCAAAGCCGCCACCACTCAGTTTCTTCTTCAAAAGCTCATTAACAACCTTCGGATTTGCCTTGCCTTTTGAAGCTTTGAGGACCTGTCCAACAAAAAATCCGAAAAGTGTTTCTTTGCCCGAACGATAGCTTTCCAGTTGCTGTGGATTCGCCAGCAGCACCTGATCGATCAACGCGTCGATTTCGCCGGTATCGCTCAGTTGCACCAATCCCTGCTCTTCAACTAGCGCTGTGGCGCTCTTTCCAGTTTGAAACATTTGCACCAGGACGTCTTTACCTTGCTTGCCACTGATTTTTCCGTCATCAATCAATCGCACCAGTTCGGCAAGACTCTCCGCCGAAACTGGCGAGGCCGCTGCCAACAATCCCGCGTTCTCCAGCTCGCGAAGCAATTCGGAGCGGATCCAGTTGGCTGAAGTGCGCGGATTTCCCGACAGTTCGGCAGCACGTTCGTAGTAGTCGGCGAGGGACCGCTCCGACGTAAGTTGCGATGCGTCACTGAACGACAAACCGTAGTGCTCCATGAACCGGCGCCGGCGCGCCTCCGGCAATTCCGGCATCGACTCCCGCACCTGTTCGATAAACTCAGCCGATACGATTAGCGGCGGCAGATCGGGTTCGGGAAAGTATCGGTAATCATGAGCCTCTTCCTTGGAACGCATTACGCGAGTTTCTGCCGCCCGTTCGTCCCAGAGCCTTGTTTCCTGAGTTAGCTTTCCGCCGGCTTCGAGCACGCCGATCTGGCGATTGATCTCAAACTCAATGGCACGGTGCATGAAACGGACTGAGTTGAGATTCTTCAATTCGACCTTCGTTCCAAATCGGCTGTCGCCCTTGCGGCGAACCGAAACATTCGCTTCACAACGAAGATTTCCCTTCTCCATGTCGGCTTCGGACGCCCCTACCCATTGCAAAGCACGGCGCACATGATTGACGTAATCGTACGCTTCCCAGGAGGAGCGAAAATCCGGTTCCGTCACAATTTCGGCGAGCGGAGTGCCGGCCCGATTAAGATCGATATATGAATATCGATCAATGTCCGGAAGCCCTTCGTGAACGTTCTTGCCGGCGTCTTCCTCAAGATGCAAGCGGGTTAGCGTGATCTCCTTCGCACGCCACTCCACCGGATGGCCCGCGTCATCACGCTCAGCAGTCATGATCTCGAGTTTGCCGTTTACTGAGAACGGCTGATCGTATTGGGAAATTTGATAGCCCTTGGGCAAGTCTGGGTAGAAATAATTCTTGCGGGCGAAGACTGATTGGTTGTTGATTTGTAAGCCGAGGGCGAGAGCTGCGCGTGCGCCGAGTTCAATCACGCGCCGGTTGAGAACCGGAAGGGCGCCCGGCAATCCAAGGCAAACCGGACATGTATTTTCATTCGGCTGGTCGCCAAATCGCGTAGAACAGGTACAGAAGATCTTTGATTCAGTGCTCAACTGAGCATGAATCTCAAGACCGATTATGGTCTCCCAGCCATTTGAGTCTGGTGTCGAGAGTCTGGAGTCTGAAGTCATGTGTGGAGCCTGGTGTCTAAAGTCTTAAGCGGGTGTTGCGCCGGCGTCAAGCGCTGACTCTGGACTCCAGACTCCGAACTACACGACTCTTAGGGTCTGAGCCAACCGGGCGATGCTCCGGCGCGCCGCGCTTCTTCTTCCAGTTCTCTCCACCTCGCATTCATACCGGCGCGGGTTGCCGCCAGATCGTTAAAGCGCGTAATCAACTCGTTGCGTTCATACGAATGATCATCCGGCATCGAAGAACCGAAAACGTTCGCGCCGGGAAAACCGCCGATAGGGTAACCGATCCCGATTCCATTCGGTTGACCATACGGTCCGTAACCATACTGTCCTCGATTCCAATTATCCTGCCTGCGCGTATTCCGGCCGCCAAAACCGAACGAGCGACGAGATTGAGTGTTTACGGTTCCTGGAGCGACATACACGTTACTGCGATTGGAATATCCGCGATCGAAACCCCGGTTGCCGCCAAAGCCCCGGAACGACCGCCCGCCGAAGCCTCCAAAAGATATTAGTGGAATCACGCTGGTGAAGGAGTTGGTTGAAGCTCCCCAACCCTGTGGAATTTGATCCAACCGATTCTTGATGTAATTGAGCTCTGCATCCAAAGCCACCATCTCAGTTCTGAGATCACTAGCGCGTGATCGCCAATACTCTTCCGAATCACGCTGCGCCACTCGCTTCTCGGTCAACTCCTCATCGATTGCGGCGACTTCAGCAGCCCTGCGCTGCTGCGACTCCGCTACTGAAGGAAGCCCAAGTTGCTTTCGCCTGACATCGTAAGCGAGTTCGCTTTGCCGGCGACGATTTGCGGTTGCCTCCAGATCGCGGTTGGTAATCGTGCGTGTTGCAGTTGGGGCTACGAAATTGTAGTCGTCCTTAGCTGGTAAACGACTCACTTGGATACGTCCCAGAAGACTTCCACTCGGCTCATTATTAGCGCGCTCGGTGGCCGCAATATCAATCCCAGCCATCTGCAAAGTGACTTGAATTCCCGGAGCTGTTTCATAAGTAAGCGTGGAAGAAGTCACGACAAACTTATCTGGAATTTCAATTCGCCGGCCGCTGCGCATGATTAGTGTGTAGGCACTGGCCGTGGTCGCTAACACCATTACGAGTACTGCGAGCCAAACCAGACGGGCAGCGACAAGCCTAAAGCTGTGAAGGGTGGTCATGGGTACACCTCCTGAAAAGTCAGTAGTGCCCAGGTACCGCACTTACCTGAGTATTAGTCTGCGCACGCCAAAGGGAAGGGTGTCAGTATAGCATCGGACCCGCCAGAACCAAGAGTGAAATGACGGTTATAGGGCAGTTTCCCGTCACCCATTGCTAACCTGGCCTGGAGCCTCCCGGGCATGTTGTCCAAGGGCCGGAAACGAGCAGGTCGTTTTCTCAAAAAACCTTTGCAAGCAAGGCACCAGTTTGATATACATGCCCTTCCCCTCGCAGCAATCTCGCGGATTGGAGCAGGCGCATGGTTTCCTGAGCCTGCTGCATTTGCGACTCAACCTTCGCGAAGGAGATGGAAGACAATTATGGCAAAGACAGTCGCTAAGGTAATGGGTGTAGTGCTGCTGCTGGTTGGTGTGCTCGGATTCACTCGTTTGTTGGATCCGTTGGGCGCTCATCTAAACCCGGCGCACAATCTTGTCCACATTCTCTCCGGAGTTATCGCCATGTATTTCGGCTTTGCCGGATCCCTCAGCGGCGCGAAGGGATTTTGCATCATCTTCGGACTCGTCTATTTGCTGCTCGGAGTGGTGGGCATGGCGATGGGCGATTTGAACATCGGCCCGCTGATGCTGGGCAAGGTTGACCACAGCATTCACATTATTCTTGGCGCGATTTTTCTGGGTGGCGGCTTTTTTACCAGCAGCCCATAGATTGTTAGACCGAAGGCTCAGAAATACTGGGTCCCACCAAGCTTCAGGTTGCAAGGTCTGGTTCCGTAAGAGACGCAATAGCGCCCTCGAGCCGGAAAACCTTGCAACCTGATTCATTTTTGGTAGAGGTGAACGTAACCGCGAGGTGGGTCGGCTAATGCAGAACCGCGAGCGGTAGCGAGCGGATGCTACGGTCCAGGTGCATGGCTTGAGAAAGGCGAATTTGGTTCGAACGACTACAGTATAACGCTGAGGTTGGGCCTTTACGCTAGCATCCGCTAGCTATCGCTCGCGGTCCTGCATTTGCTCACCGACTTCGGGCCAATGACCTCCAATTAATTGCGGTCAAAAGGACAGTGACGGCAGCAGCTATCGCAACAGTAGCCGCGTCGCAAATGATATGAGGCAGTGAACACCATAAACTGACCTTCCCAATAGTAGTCCCTACCTCCGACCAGTTTTGAAGTTAAACTCTCATCTGTCGCGGCTTTACTACAGGCGCCGTCCCCCGATTGTTGCTGCTGGATCTTTTGCGAGAGACACTGAGGACAGAAACAATCGACGCCGCTTTCTGGCTGAGTCAGAGTGCCGGGTAAGGATGTACACCAGCAATCCTTGTTAGGGCTGTTGATGCCACAATTAAAAGTTTGGCCACACCCCGCGCAGCCTTTTTGTTTCGATGTACCCATAACTCAAGTGATTTACTGGGAGCGCGGGCGTCTCGCCCGCAATGAGCGCGGAGCGCGAAAAAAGATCGGGAAAAATTATTGCAGAACCGCTCGCGATAGCGAGCGGATGCCCAGTGACAACCAGCGATTATGACTCTTTAAAATCCTCACTTGGGTTGAGCACAGCATCCGCTCGCTACCGCGAGCGGTTCTGCATATAAGCTTAAAAGCTAAACGAAGCGCCGCCGCGGCCCGTGCGTCCCGGCGTGCGAAAGCCACTTTCAAAATTGTCGCGGTTAAACAAATTATCCACGAAGCCAAAGACGCGCAGCCGTCTCCGCTCCGTCAGCGGGAACTCATAGCTCGCCCCCAAATCCGCCTTGATAAGACTATTGAACCGGTAGACCCGCGGGAAAACCGGGGCAAGATACTCGCTCGTGGCAGTGAGGTCGAAATTGACGAACGCCCGGCGTCCTATTCGCTGAGTAAGGACGGCAGTGAATTGGTGATTCGGAATAACGAGCGAGCTAATCACGTCGCTGCCGCCAACCTGTGGCGTACGTTGGTCACTGTTCGTAAAGGTATAGCTGACGAAAAGATCGAGCATGCGTGTTGGTGAGGCAGTGGCAGATAGCTCCGTACCGCGCGCGAGGCCACCTCCGGTATTAAGAAAACCGAAGAACCGGCCAAAGGGATCGGTCACCGGATTAATCCTGCCGGAGAAATCAAAGCCTATGACCTCCTGCAAGCGCGTATAGAAATACGTTGCAGACAAACGCAGCCGGTTGTCGCTGAGGGCCTGGTCGATTCCCGCGTCGAACGCGATGGACCGCTCAGGGCGAAGGCGCGGATCTCCCAGCGGCGCGAAGAACCCTCCAAAGAACGACGTGCCAAAGCGCTCAAACAATGACGCCGCCCGGTAACCGTTGCCGATGTGGGCGCGCAGCTTAGTGTCGGTCGACCGGAACAAATAAGCGATGGAGCCATCGCCTGTGTAGGCATTCGGCGGCGAGCCTACTGTCACACCGCCATATGGAGCTCCGGCGCTGGGCGTAAACGAGGGGTTGCTAAGCGAAAAAAACTGCGCCCGAAACGCAACCGAGAGCTGCAGACGATCCTCCAGAAAGCGCAACTGATCCTGTACGAACAACGTGTTGCTGCTTTCGCTAACACTCGTTGAGAAGTCGTCGGTGGCATTTGGTGAAAACGAGCGGTTGAGAAAACTAACGTTCTCAAATTCGTAGCCGGCACTGATGAAGTTGTGTTCGCCAAGACGAAAGTCTGTTCGAGCGTTTAGCGTGTGTATGCGGCCATCGTCCTCCGTTCGCGTCGAACCGCCGAATGGCTGAAAAAAACCTACCCCGCCAGGGCCGTTGCTGTTAGTACGACGAGTCGCAAGACCCTGATAGGAAATACTGTAGCCAAACGCTTCTCGAGGGCGATGCGCGAGAGTAATCGCGCCGTTAAAGAATCTGTTGGCCCCAGAAGCGTCAGGGTCGTTTGCATCGGGAATGAACGTCGCGCCGTCTAGTTGTAGTTGCGTCAAGGGAACGCCGCTTTCGTAGCGCCGCAGTTCGGCGCGCGAAATCGGCCGCGCGTCTACAATGCCGGTCGCCGGTAAAGCTCCAATAACCTCAGGGCTGTTGTTGAGTTGAACAAAAGAGTTTCCTCCGAAGATTCTTCCCGAAAGAGTAGCCGTGGGGGACAACCGCAACATGACCCGCCCCTGGCCGCTGGTGTTTCGCGTCGCATCGTCGCTATCGATCCCGCGAGCCACGTTTAAGTGCGCTGCTCCAACACTGTAGCTAAGGCGGCCTTTGCCACCGCCAACCTGCGCGCGTCCACGAAACAGGCCAAGCCCTCCGCCTTCAAGCAGGACGTTGCCATGAGTTGGGCCACCGCCGGCGTCGGTTACGATGTTGACGACCCCACCAATCGCGTTCGTTCCATAAAGCGAAGAACCAGAGCCGCGAAGAACCTCAACGCGGTCCAGATTAGTGATCTGGAAGTCGCTAGAAAGCTAGTAGCATCGCCCGTAGTGGCGTCGCGAAAACGGAGCCCGTCAACCAATACCGCTGTGTCCTGATTGCGGAGGCCGCGTGACTTGATGGAAACAAGCCTGCCCGGCCCGCCAAGTTGCTGGATTCTCAGTCCCGGCACGCTGCGCAACGCGTCGGTAAGAGTTGCTTCATCGCGTTCTTCAATCTCACGGGAGCCCACGACCGAAACCGCTTTGGAGACCTCATCGACAGCTTGCGCTGTTGCTTGAGCAGTGACAACCACTTGCCCGGTAATCCCGGCAAGCGGCAAAGCAATCACCAGTGAGGCGTTGGCATTGCGCTCGATTCGCAAAACGTGAGTGGCGGCGCGCGCGAAGCCGCTCGCTTCGGCCCAATTAAGTACTCGCCCGGCGAAAGTTGTTCGAAGCGACAGGCGCCGTCGCTATCAGTGATGCTAGTGATGCGGATGCGTCCATCGCGGGTATGTAAAGTCACCTGTGCGTTTGGGACGCTTGCCCCTTGCGGATCCGTAACACGTATGTTGACATGGGCTGCACCAGTAATGCCCTGCGAAAAAACCGTATTTGAGAATGGAGTTAGAAGTAACAGCAAGACCAGAATGTTCTTGTTTCTAAAGCATGGGTGGTGTTTATTTTGAAGTCGAGATTTCATTTGTAGAGTCTCCTGCCCGTCGCAGTGCGAGCTATACGAAAGAGCAACGGCGAGGTCTCCTGTTTGCCACGAACTGGATATTAGCCTTCCCATTCCTTGCGGAACAGTGGCTCTTGCACCACTGAGGATCTCTCGTCGCCAACAGTTGCGCGGGCAGTGGCGGATTTTGACCGCCTTCCCTAAGCTGTTACCCTGGACAATGCTCAGCGAGACGAGGTCTGCCGCCTCGACATCACCGCCGCACTTCGTGCGCCGGTGGATACGTGGCGCGCCGGAAAGCGGGTGCGCGTCCAATGCAAACCCTTGATCCCCAAAACCTCTCCTTAAGAGTTCCTCTGTCAAGACCTCGGCTGGCTTCCCGCTCGCGACCATGCTTCCGGATTTTCCAGCAAAGACAACCTGATCGCAAAATTGGCCGCCAGATCAATGTCATGAGTAACGATCACCGCAGCCCGCGCTGCGCACTATTGCAATGGGCGCGCACGAGTTGCAGCATTGAAGCCTGATGAGCGAGATCGAGGTCTTGGCTGTCGGCTCGTCAAGCAAAAGCACACCCGCCTCAGTTGCAAGCGCACGCGCGAGCACCGCTCGTTCTGCGGTTGCTCGCCGCCTGATAGTTCGTTCATTAACCCAGGCCAACCTGAAGCTTTCCAGTTCAGTCTGACGCAATACTTCGAAAGCAATCTGAAGACCGCGTTCAGATTCCCAACCCCAGGCGCGCGACTCTGACCATGCGTAACGGCCTCCCAGCACGTACTCCAGCACCGAAACTGGAAAAGCCAACAACGCCTCCTGAGTAACCACCGCAATGCGTTTACCCACGGCTCGCCGCGAAAATGACTTGAGTGGTTTGCCATCCA
>CAVSKU010000005.1:0-870398 GCA_963728625.1 Pyrinomonadaceae bacterium | reverse complement strand
TTTGATCCAATCGGTCCAGGGCCTGGTGGGAATTAGGTGAGGCATTGGGCAGGTGGCATAAGAGCCGCGCAGCGGCGACATGTAATAGCCCCGGGCGTAAGCCCGGGGATCACAGATGTGCTCAAATGATTTGAGCCCGCAAAGCGGGCGACAGTGTAAAACACCGATTGCAAAAGTTCTCTCCTTTGGAGAGCGGTCAACTCCTTGTGCGCCTCTTGGCGAGCGGCTTCACGGCGTAGCCGTGAGAGATATTAGCCGGGGGTAAGCGCGCAGCGCGCCACCCCCGGATCACGCAACGATCGAATTTCCACTTGTGATTGCCTTCCCATTCGGGGCACTCAAGACAGACTCCAGCAAAATCCTTAACTCCTCTAGATGGAATACTGTTGACCGACTAGGATGGTCGGGAATGACCGAGTTTTAGGTTATCATTCTCAGATATTGCGACACTCTTTGCGGCTATCCGGACGGAAATACCGGCGACGCAATGAACTTCTCGTGCAGACCTAACAAAGACCAATGGCAGGCAACCCTTTACCTTTCAAGATTAGCACTGGGCTAAAAAGCATAATCGGACGTGATTTAATTACCGATGACTATGTAGCAGTATTTGAGTTGGTTAAAAATGCCTTCGATGCCCACGCTAAAAAAGTGACCATAACGTTTAAAGGCGACAAGATAACTATCGAAGATGATGGAAAAGGAATGGATTTAGACGACATCAAAGATAAATGGCTCTTCGTCGCCTATTCCGCCAAAAAGGAAGGGGTGGAGGATGTTGAATTACAGAACGAAGAGTTTGAGTCTTACCGGAATAAGATACGAGTCATTCGATATTTCGCCGGGGCGAAAGGTATCGGCAGGTTCTCTTGTGACAGGCTAGGAAGCAAACTAACCCTAACCACAAAAAAGGCGACAATTAACTCGGAAATCGAGCAGATAGTGGTGGACTGGAATCAATTTGATGTCGATCCGGCGGATGAATTCCTTAATATTAATGTTAGTCACAGCACTATACAACCTCTTACCAAGAAACAAAAACAACTCGAGCACGGAACCATACTTGAGATCTCGGAATTGGGTTCAAATTGGACGAGGGAGAAGAAAATAGGGTTAAAAACATCCCTCGAAAAGTTAATTAACCCTTTTGACGGAACGAGCAGCGATAACTTCACTATTTTGATTGAAGATGATAGCGAAAAAGGCGCAGACAAACTCGAAAAAAACCCAAGACAGAAAGTCAATGGAGAAGTAAGAAACTTCATTTTTGAGACCCTCGATTTGAAAACAACGCAGATTGTTACCGAAATCGATGATGAAGGTAATGACATACTAATAACCGTAAAAGATCGTGGCACGCTTGTTTATAAGATACGAAAGGAAAACGATACAAAACCGAAGCTTAAAAACATCAAGTTCCATCTCTTTTTCCTCAATCGAATGGCTAAGGCGAATTTTACGAGACTGATGGGTGTTAGGCCCGGACTCTTCGGTTCAATATTTCTTTACAAAAATGGTTTTCGACTTGCTCCTTATGGCGACTCCGGTGATGACTCATTTGGCATAGACACCAGGCAGGGACAAAAATTCTTTGAAAGACTCGGCACTCGAGATCTCATCGGCAGAATTGAAATTTCAGGCGACAATCCGCACTTCAGTGAGGCTTCCAACAGGAATAGTGGTCTAGTGAAGAACGAGTACTACGCGGCGATGGTGAAGTGTTTCCAGGAAAATTGTTTAGCGAAACTCGAGAGTTACGTAAAAAAGGTTACCTGGAAAACCAAAGAAGATAGCTTTAAGAGTGACGTTTCCGCTTTGAATAACATCGTCGCCAAGTCAGCCTTACTTGAGATTCTGGCCAAGGAAACTCGTGATAAGAGTGCCCGGTTGGAGGATCTCGACAGAGATTTCGTTGGCCTTAGAACCAATGAGTTAATCGAACAGGCAAATGAGGAGGACATTGAGAATCTAAAGCTGATTGCCACTAAGCTGGACAACTCAGAATACTTAGCGGCCGCTAGAGCGACTAGCCAAGAGTACCTAAAAATCAGGGAACTCGAAAAACAGGTTAAGGAGGAAGAAAAGGCGAGGGCCGAGGCTGAAGAAGAAAAAAGAAAACTTGAAGAACAGCTTGAAATTGAACGCAATAAGATTACTTACCTTACTGCCACCCGCAAGACCTTAAGTGAGGATGCCGAGGGTTTGATACATTCAATAAAAATCAACACCGTCAAGATCAATGAGAGCATTGAGAATCTAATTCGCAAAATAACCCATCACAACCCCTCGCAAAAAGAGATTCTGAAAGGCCTGACGAATATTAGGTTTTATTCTGACAGGGCATTCAAGATTTCCAAGCTAATTACGAGAGCTAATTTCAAAAGCGACAGAGAAAAACAAACGATTGACATCTCTAAGTACATATCTCAATACCTATCCTTCTACTCTGATTTGTTTGAGAAATCTAGAATGCGCTTTGAGATCAATGATAAGAAGTCTTCCTTTTATAAAAAGGTTAGCGTGCTTGATTTATCAATCATCTTCGATAACTTGATCTCTAACTCAGAAAAATGGAAAGCCAAGAACGTGTTGGTCGAGATGTCAAATTCAAAGAATGGAGCGCTACGTATAATATTTTCTGATGACGGCAAGGGGCTCATGGAAAAATACTTGGATGATCCTGAACAAATCTTCGAATTGGGTGTAACAGAAACCGATGGTTCGGGGATTGGTCTCCATACCGTACGTGAGCGATTGAAAACCATGAACGCAGAGATTCTGTTTATAGGGAATGGGAAGAAGTTAAAGGGTGCGGCCTTTCAGATTATCTTCAATAAATGAACGATAAATCTTGCATCATCATTGATGATGAGGATCAGGATGAGATAGTTGAAAACCTGCAGACCGATGCGAACCGCCTCGGTATCCGGCTGAGTTGTTTTCAGTTGAATCCACAGAAGGATGCCTACTACAAGAACATCGGTGACGAAAACGTACCTGATTATGTGATTGACGCCGACAAAGTCGCTGCGGCGCTCATGACACCAGCTTACCGCAGATTGCGAGTGGACGTGATTGCGTGTGATTACGACTTAGGAGACGATGAGGTTAACGGTTATGAACTCATCCGGAGACTGAGAGGTGGCTTAAATTATAGAAAAGAAATAATTCTTTATTCAGGAAATTTGAATCGAGTTATTAAAGGCATCTTGCGTGAAGAAGATCCCAAAGAACGATTCGCTCAAATTAGAAGTTTAGCACGGGCAAACATCCGAGAGTTTAATGACAAGAATGACTACCGCCAATCAATCATAACCGCGATTAGTGAGGATAGGTTTTCCTTAGAATCTGAACTAGAATCGTTACTTGATAAATACAGTGGTTGGACATTTAGAAGCGTTTTCCCTCCTTTTAAGGACATGAATCTTCATGACGTTCTAGTTGAGATCGAGTCCGGTTCAGCAAAGGGGAAGCTTTTCCAGAAAGCCTTACTTGAAAATGCAATAGCCCACATGATTGAGCTGAATAAAGAGATCAATGAGTAGGATTCTTTGTATATATCCTCAGGATGCTTCGACTATGTTCCTTAATCGGATACAGAACCACTTGAAACGGGCTCTGGTCGAAGTCTTCCATTGCTACAAGGTCAAACCAAATCAAGAGTCTCATGATGCTTGCCTAGAACGTTTACGAACGCTAAGCGACGAGGAGCTGATCCTTTTCCTAGGGCACGGCAGGAGTGATCGCCTGTACGGCGCCAACTCTCATACTGACTTTTTCGCCAGCCCGTACTTCGACTACGAGAATGATAACTTCATAAACAAAGACAATATTGATGTTTTCGTTGGGAAGAAAGTTTTTTGCCTATCTTGTAACTCCGCAGACGGCCTTGGAAAGGTCGCGGTCCAGAAAGGTGCAAAGGCATTTATTGGCTTTGGAGATATTCCAACCGATAACGAGATCCTTCCAGAACTTGGAACGAAGCTCAATCTCTTGATTGCACGATTTAAAGGAGAGGTGAATTGGATTGTAAAAACGAGCTTGGTTTTCTCAATTAGGAATAACTCGACCTTCTTTCAACTCGTCGATACGGTTCGATTACTGGCCAACTTCAGAATCAATGAGATCATACTAGGTAATCAAGGCCTAAGGCAGCGAAGGCTTCTGGCGGATTATCTTTTTAACTTCAAAGAGAATATGCGGTTATTCGGGGATGGGAACGCACAATTGCTTAGTTAATCTCGCAAGAAGAAGTGCACATCAAAAGTAGGGGCAAAATAACCATGCCAGCTTCGCGAGGGAAGAGGTCTCGTACATTTGTAGATTTATATGCAGGCTGCGGGGGTCTCTCACTTGGCCTGATGATGTCTGGTTGGGAGGGAGTCTTCGCGGTCGAAAAGGACAAACACGCATTCGAGACTTTGCAACATAACCTCATCGAGGGAGCCGCAGGCCATAAATACAACTGGCCCATTTGGTTACCAAAAAATCGTTCTACAATAGCTTCGTTCATCAAGAGGCATCGAAAACAAATCACCGCCTTGCAGGGGCAGGTGGACCTAATTGTGGGGGGGCCGCCTTGCCAAGGTTTCTCAATGGCTGGAAAGAGGAAGAAGAGTGATCCCCGCAACTCAATGTTCCGACACTACGTTGAGATAGTGAGTTTAATGCGCCCACCTCTATTGCTTCTGGAGAACGTTAGAGGAATTGATATCCACTTCGACAAAGAGAGAGGGAAGAGAGAAAAAAAAGGGAGACCGTCGAAGGCGTTCTCACAACGAATTAAGGCAGCTCTTGAAAGAATTGACTACAAAGTCTTCGGGGGTATTATTAACGCGAAGGAGTTTGGGGTTCCTCAATCGCGGTTGCGTTATTTCCTATTCGCTGTTGACAACCGTTACCTAGATGACATCAACCCTACGCTCATTGCCGAAACTGGCAAACTCAACCCGTTCACCCTTCTAGGAACCATGAGAAAGAGTTTCCTGTTAACAAAAGGCCTCCCCTTAGCCCGGCCCATAGCTGTGCGTGATGCCATATCGGATTTACGTACTCGCAACAACAGAATAGTCGAGTGTGTGGATTCACCTGGATTCAACCAAATTGCCTACAGAGGGCCGCTGACATCATATCAAAAGCTCCTCCACGGAAATATGAACGGCACATCCCCGAATAGCATGCGGCTGGTGAATCACCTCAAAGGGACTCGAACACGTTTTGAGCTCATCTTGAGAACTTGTAGACGGGGGGTAATTCTTTCCCAAGCTGATCGCAAGCGCTTAGGAATGAAGAAACATGCAACTCTGCCTCTTGACGGGAAAAAGCCGTCTCATACGCTAACGACTTTACCGGACGACATATTGCATTATTCTGAGCCTAGAGTTCTGACGGTGCGCGAGAGCGCCCGCTTGCAATCATTTCCTGACAATTTTCAATTTAGGGGAAACTATACAACGGGCGGAAAACAGCGTGTTAAGGAATGCCCTCGATATACCCAGGTAGGCAATGCGGTTCCGCCGCTCGTTGCTGAAATAATGGGGCTTGTCTTGTCGCGGATCATGCTGGAAATCATTTCGAAAAGAGCAAGATATTCACCTGGCCGCAGAAGGAGTGCATCCAAAAAAACCCTACGAAAGGCTTAAACTTATGGTCTTTCGGACGGAACGTATCGATTCTTCTTACCCAATCTATCCGGTTTTAAGAGAAGTACCATCCTCCCAGTTTCTATGCCCACTCATCGCTATCGACCCCTGATCCTGAATCATCCTCCCAGCCTCCCTCACACAGCTGACATCCTTTGGTTCCAACGGAAACTACTCAGATGGTTCTTAACTAGTGGTCGAAAATTTCCATGGCGAAAACGCTCGGCCAATAATTACACTAAGATATTGTCTGAAGTCTTACTGCAAAGAACGCGTGCAGAGGTTGTCGCCAACTTCTTGCCGAGTTTCATTAGACGATATCCTTCCTGGAAGCAACTCGCGAAAGCATCAAAGAAGGATTTTGCTAAGTATCTGCAACCGATCGGCTTGTGGCGGCGGAGATCGGTATCGCTTAAAAAATTAGCAAAGGAAATGGCCAGGCGAAGAGGAAGGTTTCCGCGTACACGAGACGAAATCGAAGATCTTCCAAATGTCGGGCAATACATAGCAAACTCGATCTTGCTCTTCTGCCATCAAGAGCATGAGCCACTTCTCGATGTGAATATGGCGCGAGTCCTAGAAAGATTTTTTGGACCACGGAAACTCGCTGATATTCGCTACGATCCTTATCTTCAAAGTCTCGCCAAGGCAGTGGTGACTCTCAAAGACCCAATTGTTATGAACTGGGCGATACTGGATCATGCAGCATTGATCTGCAAACCACGCATGCCACGTTGCCCGGATTGTCCCCTTGTCACTAAGTGCATGTTTGCTAAAGTTGCAGCTAGTCCGCCTTAAAAATTCTTTTTGGATGCATTGACCTCTGGCTTACGCCAGTGGCTATTAAATGTCGCCGCTTCGCGGCTGGTTGAATCCGCCTCCCCGCCTTGAAACATTGGCACATTGAATCCCGGTCGCTACCGCTCCCGGTACTGACTTCATCTACTTGCTAGAGTGATCAAGTGACTCTGGCAGCGGGGGCAGGCACCCTCTTCCTGACCTAGAGACATTCAAACTTGAGTGTGATACATCTCGTGAGTGTGATAAAGAAACCCACTACCGCCGGTACTGACCTCATCTACTTGCTAGAACCGAGCAACCAGGGCTCTGACTTACCCGAGGTTTGGACATTCGACATTGGCACAGACCGCGGGGGCAAGCCCCCTTCCTTACCCAGAGGCATTCAGACTTGAGTTGCAAACATCCGACATTGGACTTTGGACATTGAGCTTTGGACCTTGGACTTTGGACTTTGGACCTTGGACTTTGGACCTTGGACATTGGACATTGTTGCAGCCCGCTGGTTACGAATGCAGTGGCCAGAAAATGGGAACCAGCCAAATGACGATAGCGAACACAACTATGGTTAAGATTGATCCGACTCGCACAAAGTCGAAGAAGCGATAACGCCCAGGGGTGTAGACCAGCACGCAGGCAGGTTCAAGCGGAGTCAGGAACGAACAGGAAGCGGCGTAGGTAACAGCCACCGCGAATGTCCTTGGGTTTAAGCCGAGGGCCATCGCTGACTTCGCCGCGATCGGCAGCATGACGAGAGCGGCAGCCTGGTTTGACATCGGTTGCGTGAGAGCAACGGTCATAACGAAGAATCCAGCCAGCACCGCAGTCGGACCGTAATGGCCCGTGCCCCTGATGATGAAATCTGCCAGGTATCTATCGGCCCCAGTCTTTTCCATGGCGACGCCAAAGCTGATCATGCAGGCGATCAGAATAATTAGCCGCCATTCGATCATCTCGTATATCTCCGACGTTCGTAGCGATCGGCTGCCGAGGAGAATTAAGACACCGAGCAGCACGGCGACGGACAACGGAACCAGGTGCGTCACCGAGAAGAAGAGAAACACACCGAAAGCCAACAGGGCCCAGCGCCTTTTTTCCGGACGCGCCTGACGATCTGAAATCTGCTCCAGCAGCAGGATGTGGTCATCCGCAGCGAGATTTTCAACGCGCTCGCGGTTTCCCTGTAGCAAAAGCACGTCACCAAACCTAATCTTCACCGAGCTCAGTTTCGACAACAGATTGACTCCATGTCGATTGATCGCCAGTACCACCAATTGATAACGCTTGCGAAACTGGAGTCGCTTCAAACTACGGCCAATGAAGTCAGATCCTTTTGGCACCATGGCTTCGAAGAGTTCGACGTCGCCCCCTTCAAGAAGGTCATCGCTCAGCGTGAAGTCAGCCTTGATCTCAATGCCGGCTTCGCTCTTGACGCGGAGAATATCCTCCACGCGACCCTGGACCAACAGGAGATCGTCAGCCTTTATCCGCTCGTCAGCGTTAGGCGCAATTCTGAATTTTTGGGTGCCGCGGAGAATTCCGAGGACGGTAAGATCCAGGTCGTCGCTGATGCGGGCTTCGGCGAGCGTCTTGCCAATCAGCGGCGAGTCATCCAGCACGATTACCTCAGTCATGTACTGCCGCACGTGATATTGCTCGGTTAGAGACTTGGCAGATTCACGTCGGGGCAAAAGTCGAAGACCAACCAGCAACATGTAGAGCATGCCGACACCCACTATTGGCACGCCAACTTTCGTCAACTCAAACATCGAAAAAGGCTCCATGCCATAGCGGGGCAGCGCGCCACTGACCGCGAGGTTGGTGGAGGTTCCGATGAGAGTGCAAGTGCCGCCCAGGATGGCGCCGAAGGCGAGTGGGATCAGTAATTTTGACGGGCTTATATTTCGCCGCGAAGCTATTCCCAATACCACCGGGAGAAACATGGCGGTGGTGGTTGTGTTTTTCATGACCGCGGCAGAGAGCGCGGCCGCCACCATGATGAACGCAGTGATCCGAAACTCCCCGTTGCCGGCGAATCGTTGCAGTCGCCTGCCTACTGCATCGACGACACCCGTCCTGGCTAACCCGCCGGTCAGAATAAACAGCCCCGCAATCGTGATTACGATGTCGTTGCCAAAACCCGCAAACGCTTCGGTTACCGTGAGGGTGTTGGAGACTATCAGAGCCATGACCAGGACAATGGCGATTATCTCTATGGGAATGCGCTCAATGGCAAAAAGAACCAGAGCGACCAACAACAAGGCGAGGAGAATAGCAATCTGCGGAGTCATGGAGAGACAAGTGTAATGCGAGGATATCAAGAAATGGTGGCGGAACTTCTCACGTCAGAGCCAGTCAGGAAGGGAAGGTGAGCCAACACGAAGTAACACTGAACGTTTATATTTGTGTCGTTTCGTGTGGGTTAGTGGATAGTATTTCTCTCTGTCGCCCGCTTCGCGGGCTTGAATGCAAGGCGCGTGATCCCAGGGTTTCGCTCGCTGCGCTCGCTTCACCCTGGGCTAAATTCTGCCGTCGGCTACGCCGACTCGTTGAAGGGTTCAATCGAGAGTCTCGAGTTATCTGGAACACACAAAACGATCCACGAAACTTACACGAAGTAACACTAAAGCCCCGGGCCACCCGGTCGCTACCACCACCCACACGGGTTGCCCGCGTGCGGATCCGGTTCGCTCCCGGTACTAACGTTATGACACGCCGCCGCCCGTTTACTATCACCACGGTGGCCACCTCCGGCAGTTGGTGACGACACGCCGACTACGCTTTAACAGCTCGCACACGGAGCGTGAGCGCGACGTCATCACGAATCAAGTTATCGGAAGCGCCCGCATAGTTGATGCCGAAGTCCTTACGGTTGACTGCGAAACTGCTGTCAACTGTTATCGCGCCCGGTGTCACCGCAATCGTCGCCGGAAAAGTTATCGATTTCGTGACTCCATGCATTTGCAGGTTCCCGGTAATCGTGTGCGTTGCACCACCGGCGCCGCCGGCTTTTATTGAGGTGGATTCGAATGTTGCTTGCGGATACTTAGCCACGTCAAAAAAATCGGGCGTCTTTAGGTGAGCGGTTAGCTTGGGATCATCGGTAGTCAACGAGTCAAGTTCGATGGTGATGCTGACGCGACTTGTCTCTGGCTGGCCCGAGTAGTCAATCGACCCGGAGAATTTTCCGAACGAGCCGTTGTGGTGGCCCGTCACTTTCGCGCCGATGAATTCAATCTTCGAATTTTCCGGGGTTATCGAATATTTCTCCCCGGCGACTGGCGCCGAACTGGCTGGCGCAGCATCGCTGGTTACAGCCTGGGGTTTATCGGAAGCAGGATTGGCGCACGCAGCCACAAAAAGCAGCGGCAGTAGGATGGTGAACGACTGTACCAGGCGATTCATGCAGTTGTCTCCTGAAGTTAGAACTCTAAGTTGTTGGGGGAAATTTGTGTGACTGTAGCATGACGGCTGACTCAGTCGCTACCGCCCGCCCCGCCTGTTTTCGTACTTCTGTTTTCTATTTTTTCCCGGGCCGAATGCGCGTGAGGGCAGCGAGGGCTTGCCGTGCGTCGGCCGCGATGTTCTTGAGGGGTTCGCGCAGCAGCACAAGGTCAGGCTTGTCTTCATTGAGCAAGTCGAGGCACTTATTGGCATTATCAACAACGGCCTCGAGCTGGTGACTGATCTGTGGCGCGATGGAAGCTACTGCTTCATTATTAGCCGCAGCATGAGTAGCCTGGGCCAGTTGGGCCTGTGTTCGCGCTAAGACTTCCCGCGCCAACTCGTGTTCAATCGCAAGGCCGGCAATGCGCGTGGCGACGTCAGTCAAACCAGCTTCCTCGCCGGTCGGTGTACGCGGCTCGCGATAATACATAGCGAAAGAGCCGAGGACTTTGCCCCGCCCGGAAAGTATTGGAGTAGACCAGCAAGCGCGCAGAGAAGCAGCAGACGCCAGCTCGCGGTAGTCCTCCCACAGTGGATCTTCCAAAACATCCGTGACAATCACGCGCTCGCCCCTGTACATAGCCGTTCCACATGAACCATTTTTCGGTCCAATGGGACCTCCATCAATTGCCTTGACGTAATCGTCTGAAAGGCTCGGCGCGGCTCCATGCCTGACGTGGTCGCCATCATCGCTGAGCAGTAACACGGAGCAGAGCATGTCGGGCGACTGGGCCTCGATCAGCAGCACCAGACGCTTCAGGATTTCGCCGAGCGGCTCGTTGGCCGCAATCATCTCCAGGATGCGGCTTTGGCCAACGCGAAAGGACTCCTCAGTATTATCCTGGGCCGGGCGTGGCAGACGCGCAGTCTGCGCTCCCATCGCTTCTGAGGACTTGTTTGGAGTCAGTGTTTTCTCGAGATCTTCTATGTCCATTTCGGGTGACGGATATTCTACGCCTGGTTGTGCGATGTAAGCCACAGTTGAGCCTGAAGTTGGGAGTCGAGAGTCTGGAGTCGATCCACGAATACACAAACCTGCACGAATTAACGATCCAAGGGTGTCCCCGCTTCACCCTGGGCTAAGTCCTTCCGCCGTTATGCGCTCGTTAAGACTTACTTTAAAGAAGCGCATCAAGCACGTTGCTTAAATGTGGACGCGTGGCGTGAAATTTGGTATTACCAGTCGCTAAGTTGAGTTCTATTTGAATTCGCACCCTTCCTATAAGCGCGATAATTTTTACTCTTTATTGAGAATAAGAACCCTGAGGGAACAAACATGGCTGCACATGCAGAAGTCATAGATAACCGTAACCAGAGCCTCCCGCGTGAGAAGAGCAGGCGGCGCGAGCGTTTGTTCTTCACCGGCATGTCCGTCGCTTTTGTGATTACAGTCTTCGCGGGCTTCTCGCGTTCCTATTTCCTGAGACCCTATTTCGAAAGCCAGCCACTACAACCGCTGCTTCATCTACACGGGCTCGTGTTCAGTTCATGGCTGGCGCTCTTTCTCGTCCAGACCACGCTTGTCGCCACCAACCGCACGCGGATTCACCGCCGGCTGGGAATTGCCGGCGTTGTGATTGCCACACTGATGGTCATTATCGGCTGTGTGACCGCAATCATCAGGGCCAAGGTGGTACAAGTTCCGCCAGGTGCGCCTCCTCCACTCGTGTTCTTGACGATACCGCTCGGCGATATGTTGATATTTGCGATCCTGGTAGCCTCGGCTTTCTATTTCCGGCGAAAAGCTGATGCGCACAAGAGGCTGATGCTGCTGTCGACGATCGCCATCCTGCCTGCTGCCGTCGCGCGTTTACCGTTCGCGTTTATTCAGCAGGGTGGCCCGCTTGCCTTTTTTGGTCTGAGCGATCTGTTCATATTGCCAATTCTGATTTATGACCTCATATCGCGCGGCCGGCCGCACCGCGCCACTATCCTCGGCGGCGCTTTAATTGTCATCTCACATCCGCTACGTTTGATAATCGGGAACACGGACGCCTGGATGGCATTCGCAACCTGGATTACGCAGTGGAGCTGAGATACCAAGTCCAATGTCCAAAGTCCCACGAGCGCACCCGGTCGCTATCGCTTCTATGAAGCAGGCGTGTGAGTCAAGCAAAAAAGAAAAGACTATGCCGTAGTCGTCATACCGAATGGTCGTAGACGACGAGGTTGTCGAACTTAAGTTTGGTTGGCTCAAAAGTCTGAGTTAGCGTTTCAAGTTGGTAGAGCTTTCGAATTTGTGTTTTCCGCTTTTTCAAGCGTTGCAGTCCCTCAAGGTTACGAGTAGCGATGACGCGTTCAATCATCTCTTCGGGCACTGGGGCCACATGAGGATCGATTGGCACTTTCTCAGACTGGCTGAGAAAGACTGGTCTCCCAATCACACGGACAAGCATTTAAGCTTAAGCGATAGCCCGGGAAGACCGAGCTGCGACGCCACGTCGTTGAAACTCGGCATAATCAATTTCATCTCGCAGCATGATGAAAGCACGAATGAGCAGCCGGCGGCCGATGGCTACTTTGGCTTTGGCATGACCTCGCCGCAGCCAAATTCGTTTGTAAACGCGAGCCAGGTCTGCGTCTTTGCGCACCGCTACCTGACCCGCTTCTATCAGAAAAAAGCGCAGCAATCGTGACCCTTGTTTGCTGATCGATCCAATCCGTTGTCGTGCACCAGAACTGTCCTCCACTGGATCGAACCCGGCGTAGGCAGTGAGCTTCCGCGGATTGGCGAAGCGCTCGACGGTCTCCAGCGTACTTACCAAACAAAGACCGGTTAAAGCCCCAATGCCGTGATGCGTCCGCAACCGTTGCACCCGCTGGTCTCCCTCAGCTTTAGCCTCCAGCCACTGCTCCACGGTGGCGATCTTCGTTTTTAACTCCAGCAAGAGTTGGCAGAGCTCGTCTCGTTGCTGGCTCAGCGGTGCCGGCAGCATCATGTTTTTCAGCCGCTCAACTCCGCGTCGGCTCTTCAGCTGCGTGCGTAGGCTGACTCCCCGACTGGCCGCCATGAATACCAGGCTGTTGACCACCATCGTCCGCATCTTCACCAGCCGCTGCCGATAGCGCAGTTGCTGCAACACTTCTCGACTCTCAGCTGAGTAGCGGTGAATCCGCGGAAAGTCACCCCGCACCAGCAAGTCCAGGATCAAGTCAGCGTCTCGCCGATCGTTCTTCTGGCGCCGCCGCGCATACGTCCTGATGGCGGTCGCGTGCCCCACCCAGATCTCATATCCAAGCTCTTCCAACAACTCTTCGAACCACGCCGCATACCCGCTCGCCTCAAATCCCACGACCACCTGCTGCCCGGCAAACTGTTCGTAGAACTCCCTCACTGCCGGCAGCGACCCGTGCTCTATCTGCTGCTGCTTTATCTCTCCCGCTTCAGTTGTCAAATAACTTATCGTCTGTTGGCGCGCATGAAAGTCGACTCCGATATATACTGCCATGGGCGTCTCCTTCTGCTAACGCAGACTTTTGTCACCGTCAGTCTAAACCACTAACGGCTGGAGACGCCTGCTTCATACCATCACCCGGTACTGACCTCACTCCGCGACGTTCGCGGACTTTGGACATTGGACTTTGGACATTGGACTTTGGACTTTCCTTCGGCCTAGCCAAACGTTCTAAATCTTTCCGGAACAATCCCTTGAACCGAGCGTTAAAGCTCACGATTCCGTTTGCTCCGCAGTCATAACAGGCGGTCTGCGACCGCAACCAACGGCAAATAGCTAGAGGAGATTCCCTATGTCAAAGAAAATCTGGATGCCCTTTGTCTTTACTTTCGCACCCATAGTGTCGATCGTCGGCGTTTCTTCTGGGACTGATGTGTCTGCCCAGAACGTCATGAGTGGCGATTGGAAAGGTTCCCTCGCTGAGAACAAGTCCAAAATCAACCTCAGCTTTGAGCGGCGCTCAGAAAAACGAGGCAAAAATCAGATTGGTCAAACCTATGATTTTTCTGAACTGCAAGGATTAACACGCGAACAGGTGCTGAGCGGAGGCCAGGTCAGATTCAGCTTTGTGCGCGAAGCGGGTACCATCGACTGCGAAGGCAGTTTTCAAAATGAAAAAGGCTCAGGGACTTTTCGCTTCACGGGTAGCCAGGCCTTTGTTTCGGCGATGAAGAGCCGTGGCTTTGACTTCGAGAAGGATGCACCTTCAGCCGGGGATAGCGGTTTCGAAGATCGACTCTTTACCGCGGCCGCTTTGAATATCAGCACCGCGCTCGCGGATGATTTGAATTCAGCGGGGTTTGGTAAGCTCGACGTATCAGATCTCTTCAAAGCAGCGATATTCAAAATCGACTCAGCCTTTATGCGCGAGATGAAAGCCACCGGCTTTCCTAATCTCAGCATGGAAGATCTGGTCAAAGCGCGCATCTTCAAGATTGATGCGAAGCTGGTGAGCCAGGCGGCGCAAATGGGTTTTGAGAAGGAAGGCTTTGAAAGTCTCATCAAGATGCAGATCTTCAAAGTCACCCCGGAGTTTTTGACTGAAGTGCGCAATGAAGGTCTGACTAACCTGTCAATCGAAGAATTGGTAAAGCTGCGAATATTCAATATCGACGCAGAGTTTATTCGCAAGGCGAAAGCGGAAGGCGTGCCGCTAACGGTTGAACGCCTGGTGGAGCGTCGCCTGGGCGTTTCGCGTTCGTCGACACGCGCGATTCAAGAGTAAACTAGTTGTCGCTGCATAAGGCGCATTTGAAGAGGCCCACCAATTTCGGTGGGCTTTTTCATGTTCAGTGCAGAACCGCGAGCGATAGCGAGCGGATGCTAGACTCAAGTTTTCCAACCTGGTTGGTAAGCGCTTTGCCGATGTGCGGACTCGCTGAGCCATAGTTGATTGACGCCAGTAGCCGCTCGCTATCGCTCGCGGTTCTGCATTGGCTTTCATGTTGAATATGCGCGATCCCCTGTCGCCCGCTTCGCGGGCTCGATCCTAATTCCTTCTGTCTTCCCCAGGCTCCGCATCGCGTCGCCTGGGGCTAACACTCTGTCCGCCTGCTCACGCAGGCTCGTTGAGCGTCAACTCCTTTGCGCGTATCATTGACTCGGAGCACCCAAATCAAGATGTCTGTAACTCTCAAAGACTCCTTCAATCGACCGATACGCGACTTGCGCGTGTCGCTGACTGACCGCTGCAACTTTCGCTGCTTCTATTGTCTCCCACACGGCGAACCGCCCATTGCGCCTAAAGAAGAGATGCTCTCTTATGAGGAGATTGAATACGTTTGCGACATTTTCGTCGCTCTTGGCATCGAGAAGATACGGCTGACCGGCGGCGAACCGATGATGCGCCGCGACATCGAAACAATCATTGAGAAACTTGCGCGGCTCAAGACAAGCGGGCTTCGCGACCTGGCCTTGACCACCAACGGCTACTTCCTTCCCGACCGGGCCCAAAGTTTAAAAGCGGCCGGCCTGGACCGCGTCACCATTAGTGTTGACAGTCTCAAACGCGATGTGTTCAAGCAGATGACCGGAGTCGATGTGTTGGATCGTGTGCTCGCGGGAATCGCCGCCGCGAAGAAAAGTGGACTGCAACCGATCAAGATCAACGCGGTGATTGTGCGCGGTCACAACGAGGACGAGGTTGCCGACTTCGCCGCTTTTGCCCGTGAACACGATGTAAAGATGCGCTTCATTGAGTTCATGCCGCTTGACTCGGGGCACGATTGGGCGCGCGAGGATGTTGTTTCGAGTCGCGAAATTCGAGAGCGAATAACCGCGCAGTTTCCCCTCGTTGCGATCGATATAGATCGAGGCTCTGAGACGTCTTCGCGTTTTCGTTTTGCGGATGGTGCGCCTGGAGAGATCGGCATCATTGCCCCGGTCACAGAACCATTCTGCGGCGCCTGTTCACGTATTCGGCTTACGGCTGACGGTCAGATACGCACCTGCCTGTTCTCGACAGTTGAATATTCCTTGCGTGACGTCGTGCGCACAGGCGCCACGCGCGCCGAAATCGTTGAGTTCATCGAGTCAGTCGTATTGAAAAAGGAGCCACGCCACTACATCAACGATCCGGCTTTCGTCGCGCCCTCGCGTTCGATGAGTTTTATTGGTGGCTAAAGTCGTTACTGTGACGGCGTTGGTGAAGGACGCGGCGGCGCCGGCGGCATCTCTTCCTTCTTAAAGCGCGGCAACAATTCATCTCGCATCGCGAGCTCGTAAACGGCTGCCGCCACAACTACGGCAGCTTTCTTCACATCATCCTCCAGTATGCGTTCATAAGTATCGAGATTTGTGTGCCAGGTGTGCGACCCATATTCAATTGGATCCTGTGTCAGTCCGATGCCGGGCAAACCGGCTTGATTAAAAGAAGTGCTGTCAGTCCCCGAAGTGCGGCGACTTCTCGTGGCGATCGCACCGACAACGCCGTCGTTCTTGAAAGGCTCGAGAATTCCGCGGAGTATTTTCGCGGTCTCTGACGGGCCAAAAACGGTGGCGCCGCGAATCCTTCCCGTTCCGGAATCGATGTTGAAATAACCGCCAAACTTCTCGTAAGCGGGCTTCGGCGATTCAAACGATCCGAAATGTTCTTTCACGTAGGCTTGCGAGCCTAGTAGGCCCTGTTCCTCACCGCTCCATAAAGCGACGCGCACTGTGCGCCGCGGCTTCAGTCCCAGCGTCTTAATGATTCGCGCCGCTTCCATCATGATGGCGCAGCCGATGGCATTATCCGTAGCGCCCGTGGCGGCGTGCCAGGAGTCAAGATGGCCTCCCAGCATGATTACCTCATCAGCTTTATCGGTGCCACGGATCTCCGCAACTGCATTGTAAGAAGTTTTGCCCTCCGGATAGACGCGATTGACGATCTGAAACTCCAACACGACACTCGTCCCGTCCGCGAGAATGCGACTGATGCGTCCGTAATCTTCGTTACGCATCACGACGGTGGCCACGGTTTTGTTGACGTTGTAAGTGCGATTTTGGAAGGCTCGGATTTGACCGTGTTCCCTCGCCGCATCATTCACACGGACTAAAGCTTTGCTCAGTTTTAGGAAGTTGTTGAACTGCTCCTCAACCTGACGCGAGGTAAGAATTTTTGGATCGGGCGAAGGAGTCGGAGACGGAGCTGGCGTTGGACTGGGCCGGGCGTCGGGATCAAAACGCTGTTCAATTATTTTGTCATCAGTGCGTTTCGCTGAAGGGTTCAAGTTGACTGGTATGAGCTGGTGTTTGCCCACCAGTATGATTCGGCCACGCACGCTTCTTCGCTCTTTGACAAAAAAGGCATTCAACTGTTCCTGAGTGACCCTTTCGGGCAGCACCACTTGATAGGCCCGACCGCGCACGGCGCCGCGCGTGCTGGGAGTCCAGGCCAGCACTTCACACACAAGCGAATCCTTCACGGGGGAGATGATATGCGCGCTCAGGCGTTCGTTGAGCCAACCCGGGTGTTTGAAATCCCAGGGCTCTAAACGGCCATTCTCCAAGCCCCACTGCTCCATCTGCTTGATGGCCCACTCTGCAGCGCGTTTGTGATTCGGAGAGCCGGTCAGGCGAGGCCCGTAAAGGTCGCTGAACATGTGCATCGTCTTCAGGATCTGCGAATGCTCCATCCCTTCTTCGCGGATACGCGCGCGGATCTCGTCCTCGTTTTGTGCTCTGCCGAGCAAGGCAAACGGAATAACGGACAGGACAAGAACTAACGCGACCAGGCGTTTCCTTATCATCGTATCTCCGGATTGAGGTGGAGTTTGTCGAGCAGCGCGGATTATAACTGCGGCGTGATGAAACATGCGAACGTGAGAGTTCGTGGCGTTTTCTGAGCCTATTTATCAATTTCATCGTAGCGAGCAACTTAGTAACTGGGAGCGCGGGCGTCCCGCCCGCAATCGGGCCGCAGGCGCGACCTTCTGTTGGGTAATAGGTTACTTAGCAACCATTTTCGCGCTTCGCGCTCATTGCGGGCGAGACGCCCGCGCTCCCAGTAATAAGTCGTCCATTTCATTAACACGGTTCAGCACGGTGCAAAATGCTGAGCTGTGCTTAACTATTGGTTTGCGCATCCATGTAGTAAACTGTGGGCACAAAGTTTTCGGGGGAGCCGCAAGGCTGAGAGTCCTGGCATTGGCAATTTCCGATTGCCAGTTTCCGATTTAGGTTGAGGGGGCATCAATTGAGCCCAATTATCAATCGGCAATCGGCAATTGAAAATCGGCAATGTTCGGAGACCCCTTGAACCTGATACGGTTAGCACCGTCGAAGGGAGAAACAGCCATTATGTGACCGTTCCATCCCTTGATCCGGGTGGAGCGGTTTTTTGATTTAAGCTCTGCGTAACTCTGTGCTCCTTCGTGCGCTCCGTGTTGATACTTGAATTTATCACCACAGAGTCACAGAGAACACCGAGGATGCGTAGAGAAGAATTGGAGTAAACAATGAGCGCCGCAATTGAAATCGAAAAGAACACGCCAGAAACTCAACTACCTAACTCGCGCCGCGTCTACGTCGCCGGCAAGCAACCTGGCGTGCGCGTGCCTTTTCGCGAGATCGATCAAAGCCCCACGCGTAACTTCGACAACACGCTTGATGCGAACCCTCCCGTACGTATATACGACACCAGTGGGCCATGGGGCGACCCGGCGGAAAATCGGGATGTGCGCGACGGTTTGCCTGGATTGCGCCGCGATTGGATTGTTGGTCGCGACGACGTCGAAGAATATGTAGGTCGCGAGCTACAACCAATTGACGATGGCTATCTGACTTTTGACGCTGCGAACCAGGCTCGTCAAAAAGAGAAGGGCCGGCTAGAGGATTTCCCCGCTCTAAAACGCACGCCCCTGCGCGCGAAGGCGGGTCGCTGCGTAACTCAAATGCACTACGCGCGACAAGGAATCATCACGCCGGAGATGGAATTCATCGCCATTCGCGAAAACCTTGGCCGCTCAGCCGCAGGCGCACGGCATGCCGTGCCCCTACAAAATCGCGAGGCCTCCCGCGATTCTTTATTCCACCAGCATCCTGGCCAATCATTCGGCGCATCAATTCCCGAATGCGTCACGCCGGAGTTCGTCCGCGATGAGGTTGCCCGTGGCCGAGCCATCATTCCTGCAAACATTAACCACCCTGAATCCGAGCCAATGATTATTGGCCGCAACTTCCTGGTAAAGATCAACGCCAACATCGGCAACTCAGCCGTGTTGTCTTCAATCGACGATGAAGTTGAAAAGATGCGTTGGGCGATTCGCTGCGGTTCAGACACGGTGATGGATCTTTCGACCGGCAAAAACATACACGCGACGCGCGAGTGGATTATTCGCAATTCGCCAGTGCCCATCGGCACCGTGCCGATTTATCAGGCGCTGGAAAAGGTTGGCGGCAAAGCCGAAGAGCTGACGTGGGAGATCTTTCGCGACACGCTAATCGAACAAGCGGAACAGGGCGTCGACTATTTCACGATCCATGCGGGAGTGCGGCTTCCTTACATCCCGTTAACCGCCAAACGCACGACCGGTATCGTCAGTCGCGGCGGTTCGATTATGGCCAAGTGGTGCCTCGCGCATCACGAAGAGAGTTTTCTCTACACACGCTTTCGCGAGATTTGCGAAATCATGGCTGCTTATGACGTTTCGTTTTCGCTTGGCGACGGTCTGCGCCCCGGCTCAATTGCGGATGCGAATGACGAAGCGCAGTTTGCTGAATTGGAAACGCTTGGCGAGTTGACGAACATTGCCTGGGAATACGACTGCCAGGTGATGATCGAAGGTCCGGGGCACGTGCCGATGCACCTCATCAAAGAAAACATGGACAAGCAACTCGAGAGCTGCGGTGAGGCGCCGTTTTATACGCTTGGGCCACTTACGACTGACATCGCTCCCGGATACGACCACATCACGTCAGCAATCGGCGCGGCGATGATTGGCTGGTATGGCACCGCAATGCTTTGCTACGTCACGCCCAAGGAGCACCTCGGCTTACCAAACAAGAAGGACGTCAAGGATGGCGTCATCGCTTACAAGATCGCCGCCCACGCTGCGGATCTCGGCAAGGGGCACCCCGGCGCGCAGTATCGCGACAATGCCTTGTCGAAAGCCCGCTTCGAGTTTCGCTGGGAAGATCAATTCAACCTCTCGCTCGACCCCGAAGTCGCGCGCGAGTATCACGACGAGACGCTCCCGCAGGAAGGCGCCAAGCTCGCCCACTTCTGCTCCATGTGCGGCCCACACTTCTGTTCCATGAAGATAACCCAGGACGTTCGCGAATACGCGGCGCAGAAAGAAATTGACGAGCAGGCTGCGTTAGGAGTCGGACTGAAAGAAAAAGCTGAAGAGTTTGTGGCAGCGGGCGGGGAGATATATGGGTAGCTCCACGGTTTTGATGCTTCACCGGCAATCAACTATCTGGGAGTAACCTGTCGAATTCTTGTATAGACTTACGAAGACGTGTTCTGCTTGCCCGGAGAAAACTTGGAAGCTGGCGTTCGTCAGCTAAGTTTTTCAGAATATTCTCAATTTTGGTCCGCGCTGTTCTCTTGTTTCCGATCAAAACCGCCTGCCTGTACCTCTCGAATGCTAACTCGAAATCCAGTTCTTCAGCGTCCAGGGCAAGGTCTCCCAAACTCTCTGAATAGTTTGCACTGCCGCGCCAACAGAGGGATATCAACCCTTCCGGCAGCGGTTTGCTACCTGCTCGCGCGACAGACCCTTAAGTTCGATTGTCATAGCAATATTGTAACTATGCTCCAGACTCGAACACGATGCCGGGGGGAGTTCCGGGTTATTGCGCTAGTTCGGTTCTCCACCAACTGGGTACTGATAATGAACATCATTGATCAAAGGCGCTCAGAGAGTTATTCTCACCGCTATGGCGACCATCTTCGAAATTGAAAAACTCGCGCTTGAGCTCTCAGAGGAGGAACGCGCGAAGCTTGCAGCAAATCTGCTTGATTCATTGCCCGGCGTTCTGTCAGATGAAGATGCAGGAGTAGCGGAAGCGCTAAGACGAAATGCGGAGATTGATTCCGATCCAAACGAAGCTATCACTCTTACCCAATTGGAAGCGCAAATTGAGAACCGGCGCAGCTAATGCGCCTGGAGTTTCACAAACAAGTTGCCTCCGATATCGCGCGCGTCATGGATTACTACGAAACTGCTGCGGGATCGGAACTGGCGAATGATTTCTACGAAGAACTGCGTGCTTTCTTCCTAAGAGCTATTGAATCTCCTGAGTCCTTTGCAATTTGGAAGCAAGACCTTAGGCGCGTAAATCTCCACCGATTTCCTTACCACTTTCTTTTCCGGGTTAGCGAAGACGCTGTTAGGATTCTCGTAATTCCCCATCACAAGCGAAGACCATCCCTAGGAATTCATCGTCGATAAATTCGTTTGCCGTTTTGGCCGCGATCCAAACTTATTGGCGAACAACTGAACCATGACCCAGGCGGTGAAGAAGCAACAAGATACCGGTGAGAAGCAGATTGAGCGTGTGCGGAAGATCTGTCTCGCTCTGCCGGAAACGTGGGAAAAGATTTCACACGGCGAGCCTACCTGGTTTGTCGGCAAGAAAGTGTTCGCGATGTTCTCCAACAATCACCACAACGACGGGCACGTGGCGGTGACGTTGCCGGCGGCGATTGGTATTCAGGAGATGCTGATCAAGAAGTCGCCGAAGAAGTTTTATCGTCCGCCGTACGTTGGCGTGGCGGGTTGGATTGGTATTGAGCTGGGCCGAGTAAGCGATAAAGAACTCGCCTTCCACATCCATGAGGCATGGAAGTTAATCGCGCCGGCCAAATTACAGGAACCTGAAGGCGGACGAAGTCTAAAAGTGGGACGGCCGGCAAAAAGCTGATCCACTAATCACACTAAAAGACGCGAAACAGTTCCGTGTAGTTCGTGATATTTGGTGGATCGTCAAATTATTAATCCTCGCCGGTTTAATTGAAGCTGGTCACCCGCTTCGTATCGAACGAATGCCGAAATACGTAGCCTTTCTGCGCGCGATAAACGTTGGCGGCCATACGGTCAAAATGGATCAGTTGCGCCGCGCATTCACGGATTTGGGCTTCGCTAATGTAGAAACGTTCATTGCCAGCGGCAACGTGATCTTCGATTCGAAACAGACCACTCGTTCATTAGCACTGAAAATCGAAAAACATTTACAAGCGTTGTTGGGTTACGAAGTTGCGACGTTTGTGCGCTCTACTTCCGAAGTTAAGGCGGTGGCTGCGTATCAACCATTTGAGCAAATCAAGAATGCAGAGAGCGGCACCGTTTTCGTCGGCTTCATGGCGCGAGAGCCCGAGCCTGCCAAAAGCAAACAATTGTTATCATTCAACTCGAAGCAGGACATCTTTGAGGTCAAGGAGCGCGAAGTCTACTGGCTACGATTTGGAGGTTTTGCCGATTCAAAATTCTCCGGAGCGGTTCTCGAAAAAACGCTTGGTCTTCCCATGACCCTCCGCAACACGAATACGGTGCAAAGGATTGCGGCCAGGTATTGAGAGCAATTGATAACTCCGGGTTGTTTTGTTAAAAGGCGTCGGCATGAGGAACGCAAGCTTCCCAAGAAAGCAAATTCCCTTCCCATTCATCATCGAAGAAATTGCCTCGCTGCATCCTACGATCAAGACCGTATTCGGTTTCACCTACGTTTACCTCGATGAGAAGCTACTCTTCTCGTTGCGCGATGACCCCAAGCAGCGCGGCACAAACGGAATGTGGCTGTTTACCGAGACAGAGCATGCTGCAAGTCTCGCGAAGGAGTTTCCGGACTTGCCGAAGCGGCAAATTTGGCGCTCCGGGAAAAACTGCTGGGTAGTGCTCGCGGCACGTCTGGAAAATTTCGAAGAATATGCGTTCAGGGCCTGTGAGCTAATCCTCAACGCCGACCCAAGAATTGGCAGGCTGACGCGTGGAGCCCTCGTTAACAGCAGATCGAATTGGAAAGATGAAATGCGGTCGCTGGACTAGCGGCAACTCTTTGTAGTAAGCGGCAACCCTTGGAGAGCGCCGACTTGGCGGCGCTTTGGTCTTTGCCGCCGCTGTTGAGTGTTATTTATGACGCCGCCTCGGGTCGCCACTAGAGAAAGCGGCGTCAAGCCGCCGCACTCCAAGGAGTTGACGCAGAAGGCCCGCCGCACTCCAAGGAGTTGACCCAGAAGGCCCGCCGCACTCCAAAGGAGTTGCCCAGGGTAGCTATTGCTTCTTTGGAACGCGCTCTGTGCTCGCGCGTTATTAGAGCCATACCGAGGTCTGCACGAGACTCATAAAACACGAGACTTATAAAAAGGACAAGATGAAACGAAAAGCAATGTCGATGCTGCTTGCTGTGGCAATCGGCGGCCTGCTGCTCAATACCGCTGCGTCCAGGACGATTCAATCGACCGCGAAGCAAACCAGCCAAGTCGCTCCAGTTACCATTCCATTTGAGCTGGCGAACAGGCACATCATGCTGAAAGTTAAAGTCAATGATTCGCGGCCGCTGTCCTTCGTACTGGACACTGGCGATCAATACGCAATCATCAATCTCGACCGGGCCAAAGAGCTGGGCTTGAAACTTCAGGGCCAGGTAAGGATGGGTGGTGCAGGCGCCGGTCTCTCGATTGGATCATTTGTAAAGGAAGCGACTTTCACTATCCCCGGGTTTGCCGGATTTTCACAACCGTTAGCAATGGCGTTGCCAATTGGCAATTTCGCTCAACGTCTGGGTCAGGACTTTGACGGAATCATAGGGTCGGAGTTCATCAAAGAATTTGTTGTCGAGATCGATTACCTGTCGCAGACGCTCAAGCTCCACGATAGAGACAAATTCGTCTACCACGGATCCGGCGAGAGCGTTCCGATTCAACTGGATCCACACGGCCATCCGCTCGTTGAGGCTGAAGTGACGCCCACTAACGGCCAGCCAATCAAAGGAAGGTTTGTGATAGACATCGGATCCGGTCTGGCTCTGGCGCTTTATAGTCCCTTTGTCGCTGAGCACAAACTGCTCGGACCAACGCGAAAGACGATCAGGGCATTAGGTGGCGCGGGCGCAGGGGGCGCGGTTTACGGACGGATTGGGCGTGTGGCGGAACTAAAGCTTGGGAAGTACCGACTCCCGAATATCATCACCATGTTTTCGGAAGACAAAGCCGGCGCATTTGCGAGTTCGGCGCTCGCTGGAAACATCGGCGCGCGGATCACAGGCAAGTTTAAAGTTTTTCTTGATTACAGCCGGAAGCGAATCATTCTCGAGCCAAACTCCTCGTTTGATGACGGCATCGATCGCGCGTTCAGCGGTATTAGTTTGCAGGCCGAGGGCGCAGACTATCGCACATTTCGTATCACTGCGATCCTGGAAGACTCACCAGCATCGGAAATTGGTTTGCAGCGAGACGACGTCATCACGGCGATCGATGGGCGACCGGCAACGGAGTTAACGCTCTCAAAGCTGAATGCGATGTTTGAACGTACCGCGTCCTATGCATTAACGGTAAAACGCGGCGAGCAGATACTGAAGTTGAAGCTGACGCCACGCAAATTGGTGTAAGCGTTTTGACAGGATTAACAGGATTTACAAAAATAAAAGTCACTTTCTACTTTATTAATCCTGTAAAGGACTAAGTTGAAGCTGTTAACGCGCTTATCGGCGATTCCTTTGGTTTGTATTCTCGAAACTTGCGCTTGATCTCGACCGAATTGCCAAAGTTAAGCAGCAGACCAGTATCTACTCTCGTCGCTGTTAAACAATTCACCAACTGAACTTCATGTCGCTTGACCAGCGATTGCACTGCTTTCAACTCAATTATCACTCTGTCATCGACCCAAAGGTCTGCATAGTACAGTCCAACTATTAGACCGTCATAAAAGACGTTTAGAGGTTCCTGTTGCTTTATTCTTAGGCCGAGCCTTTCAAGTTCGATGCGCAGGGCGTTCTCATATACCCTCTCAAGAAAACCAGGGCCTAGTGTGTTATGAACTTTATAAGCACAACCTATGATCGTCCTTGTGAGGTCATCATCTTGCATAAGATTGCCTCGAAATGTTTGACAGGATTTACAGAATTTACAGGATTAAGAGGCACTTGTTCAGCCCGGCACGACGGAAACCTAATTAAGGGTGTTGCAACATTTCTTGTAGGAAGCCTTTTACACAATTCACAGGATAGGAAGCCTTTCGATTCGAAGCCGAACTTGTTCAATCCTTCTCAGGTATCTCTTGTGAATCTTGTTAATCCTGTCTTGGTCTTTCAGTAATGGAAAGGCGGGCCAATCGAAAAGTCTTTGACAGGATTTACAGAATATACAGGATTAAGAGGCACTTGTTCAGCCCGGCACGACGGAAACCTAATTAAGGTTGTTGCAACATTTCTTGTAGGAAGCCTTTTACACAATTCACAGGATAGGAAGCCTTTCGATTCGAAGCCGAACTTGTTCAATCTTCTCAGCATCTCTTGTGAATCTTGTTAATCCTGTCTGGATGCTTGGAAGGAGTTCAGGGGCCGATCTTCTTAACCTCGGCGCTCTCGTTCTTCCTCACATAGATTTGGCCACGCGGTGATAAGCCTGCTTTGTTGGCGAGGGCATAGACCACGGATTCCACAGTCGCCTGATTCTCGAGTCGAAAACTTGTTGTGCCGGCCATGTTGGTATCTTTATCGCTGTACTGAAGCGTAAGATAGCGAACCTTGGTCTTAATAAATCCAAGCGGAAAACCGATGTAAGGGATGTGCTGGGCCACTGTGGCTGCAGCCGGCCGTCTCTTCTGCGTATCCGAAAACGCAGCGTTGACCGCGCTGTATGGAATGAACAGAACTTCCTTCTGCTTCTTGTCGCGAAACAGCAACCGCTGGTTCGTATCGTCAAAGCTTAGAAAACCTTCCATAGTGCGGGTGTAACCAAAAATACCGCCTTCATACTTCGCCTTCATAGTTGACGGTGGCGGCGTCGGTGTCGCTTTGGAAGCATCTGTGGCCGTGCCTGTATCGACCGGCCGTGGTCGTTGGGCAAAAACAGCACTGCCCATCGTGATTAATAACAAAAACAAAACAACCGATTTCATTTGTACCCTCCGGAAACTTCAGATCTTATTTGGCAAACGGCCGCACGCGCTCCGCTGCTTCTTTAAAGTCGCTATCAGCCGGCGCCAAACTCGAGCCCTTCTCGTAAACCGCGAGGGCTTTCGCGTATTGCTTGGTGATTTCATATGCGTATCCCAGCTCGCGATACACGTTGATGTCGTTTGGCGATTTCTGCGCGGCCGTTTGCAAGGCCGCGATAGCTTTGGGGAAATTCTTGGCGCGCGATTGGGCAATGCCTAACAGATAGAACGTCACTCCCTTGGCATCAGAGCCGAGCGTCGCTCGCTCCAGCGCAGCCGCGGCGCGGACGTATTGCTCGGAACCGATCAAGGCTTGTCCAAAAAGCGTGACTGCGTCAGCGTCAGTTCTAACTTTGATTAAGCCTTCGCCGGCCCGCACCGCACTTAGATAATCTGCACTCGCCTTGGCGGCGTCATTATTCATGGCGGCACGACGCAGATAGGCGGAAGTGAGCAGGGTCCAGGCGGCTGCGAAACGCGGATCGTTCACTGTCGCTCGGTTCAGGACCGCGACCGCCGTATCGAGATCGTTCTTACCCACGGCGATTTGCCCAAGGTAGAAAAGCGATAACGAGTCCTTCGGGTTCGCCTTCACTACGGCGTTCAGAGTTTTCTCAGCATCGACCAGCTTGCCTGTCTTGTATTCAGCCAGACCGCGGTAATAAAGCATGGTGGCGTCAGGCTGGGCGCCGGGGCGGGTTGTAGCTGTGACCAGCAGCGGTAATGCTCGGTCAAAATGTTCCGAAAGCACGAGCGCCTGCGCCAGCGCGTCAGCAGTGTTTGGATCTTCGCGCTTGGCAATTTTCTGTAACTCGACCGCCTTCTGCAGGTCCTCAACCGCCGCCGCATACTGTTTAAGATTCAACTCGGCAAAGCCGGCTATTTTCCAGGCTTCCGGGTCGTTCGGGAATTGGGCGGCAATAGACTTCGCCTCCTTGGCCGCCGCGGCAAACTGCTTTTGCTGCAAAAGCTGATAAGCGTGGGAGGTGTCGCCGGTGGCATTTGCATTGACCACGGGCTTAACCGGCTGCACGTCGATTAGGGGCCGATTGGAGGTGTTACGCGCGGTTGGACTCGACTGTGGTTCTGGTCGCAGCAATGGCTCTTCCGCGGGTTTTTCAGGCTGCTTTACACGACGCGGCCGCGTTGATTGTGCCGATGAAAGGCCAGCCAAACTGAGAACAATCGCGGCAATGAGACTAAATACTTTGACATGTCGACTCATAGGAATTTCCCTGGGAGAGGGTGGTTTTGCGGTTCGTTGAAACAAGTCGTGCAAGGGCATGTTTTCGGATGCCTCAGGGACGGTTTTAGTTTGCCTGACTCAATGTAGCGCAACCCGGACAAATAGCGGAAGGCTGGGGCACTTATGAACGCTCGCAAACAAACAAAAAGGACAGGCGAGAGCGCCTGTCCTTAAGATCCAGCCGGGAACAGGCAGCATGCCTGTCCTTACGGGTTAAAAGTTGAGCTTGATGCCAAACTGGAATTGCCGGGGGTCGTACGCTGCAGTCGGCCGGCTGTAGAAGCTGCCTTTGCCGTTTCGCTGCGCAAACGCGTTGACGTCCTGGAAGAACGGAGACGCGCTTGCTTCGTTGAAGCGATTGAACAGGTTGAAGCCTTCAGCAATCAGATCCAGCCTCAGGCGTTCACCGAAGTGAATTGCCTTCATCACTCGCAAGTCGACGGAGGCGTAACCATGGGTGATGCCGCGGTTGCGTCCCAGGCTGCCAGTGGTAAACGGCGTGGTTGGGATAAACAGGAAGCCGCTCTCCGTCACGGCCGGACGATCCGTCGAACCCTGTAGATCACCGTTGGAGTCAGTGCCAGTCAGGATGTTGAAGGGTCGGCCTGATGAGATCTCGATGATCGGCGCGATCGTGAAGTTTGATAAGAAACGGTGCATCGTGCTTGACGAGCTACGCCAGGCAGTGGGCGAGCTTAATGCGCCGCTGAAGACGAACCGATGACGCTGGTCAAACAGGGAATCAGCACGATCAGCACGGAAGTTACGATTGTCCTGCGGCTTCAACAAAGTCTGAAGATCGGAAGAATCATCGATAGAATGCGACCAGGTGTAAGAAGCCAGAAACTGGAAGTTGTTGGAGAATCTTCTCTTTAGCTCCAGGTTCATAGCGTTGTAGCTTGAATTGCCGTCGGATAGTTGGGCGTCAACTTCGCCGAATGGTGATAGTGGACCGGGTGAGCGAAGTGTATTGGCACCAGCTAGTGCCGCATCAAAGGCAGCCTTGCTTACTCCAGTGACCGAAGCGACGAAGAAATAGTTAGGCCCGCTGGGGCGGAAGAAGTTGGCAGCAATGGGACTGACCACGCCCTGGCCCAAAGCGTTTCGACCGATCATACCGGGAATAATGACCGTATATCCCGGTGGACACGGTGTGGTGCCCGGCGGCGGCGCAGCGCAATTAACCGGAAGCGGCAGTAGTAGCGCCTGGGCATTGCTAACCGGATTGCTGAATGCGAAGCGACGGAAATTCTCGGTCAGAAGATCAGTTCGCGGCGCATTGATGTCCTGTGGGTGCGGCAGGTGATGAGCCCCCACGTGGATGTAGCTCGCCGAAAAAGACATCTTATTTGTTATCTCTCGCTCAATTGTCAGGTTGCCCTGGTTGGCGGAGGCGTACTGAAAATTCTTATCAACAGAGAGAGTAAACGGCAGAATTGGACCGAAGCCAACGAAGGTCTGATCGTTGAAGCGCACGCGTCCGGGCTGGTAAACCGCGCTTGGCGCGACGCCTGGCGTCCTGAAACCAGGCCCTAAAGGAGCACAGAAAGGATTAGTGGTCGCGGGCGAACAAACCGTGCTGTGGAAGATCTGCACGATATTCAGCAGTTCTGTCGGCGTCGGCAGTCCAGGAATGACGCTGAAGTACTGCTGCTGTTGCGACGCGTCAGCAATGTCTGAGTTGAAGCCGACGGCCAGAAGTGGATGGTCATAGAAGAGACCAAAGGCCCCACGAATAACTGTCTTCCCGTTACCGTGAATATCCCAGGCAAGTCCAAACCGGGGAGCGAAATTATTTTTATCGCGTGGGAATCCCTGCTGCACACCATTCAGATCCTGGGCCGCACGCAAATCGGCGGCTGAGAGGGCAATGCCGGTCAGGGGATCTGTGAACGGTACCGGCGGAATCGTGTCTGTCAGCTCCACGTCATAGCGGAGGCCATAATTCAACGTCAGGTTCGAGCGAATCTTCCAACTGTCCTGCGCAAAGAAAGCGATCGGACGGTTTTTGATCGAACTGTTTGGGTTACCAAAGCCCTGCACGAAAGCGCCGGGAAATCCCAGACCATAAGCTTGCGTCGGCGAAAGTGCGGGCGCCGTCGCAGGTATCGTCGGAACAAAACGGTTGAGGGTTGAACCCGCGACTTCACCAAAGTTAAAGAGACCCGGGAAGTTCAATTCAAACACCGCGCCGATGTCGATGTAGTTGGTATCCCCTCCAAATTTGAAACTGTGGTTGCCCTTAAGCCAGTTGATATTGTGCGTAAACTGGTAGCGTTTTTCGGTTCGGTTGACTGGTGAGAATGGATTCGAGCCCAGGAATGCGGCGCCAATAATTTGAATGGCAGTGCCGGGAATCTGCGAATCAAAGGTCGCTTTTCGCCGCCCAAAACTGAAGCGCGTTTCAGTAACCGTGCTATTGGAAACCGTTGAAGCCAGCGAAGCGACGAAGGAAAGGTCACGCAGCGACTGGATGCCTGTCCGGGAGAAGTCATTCTGTCCGAGCGTCTGGTTTTGCGATTCATCCTGGATACCCGTCAAATCGCTGGGGTTGTAACCAAAGCGAAGGGTCATGTTATAGCGTGGACTAAACTGGTGATCGCCACGCACCGAAAAGTAGCTGGACGATTCTGAGATCGGGAAAACGCGCTGCAACTGATTCAACGGGCGGAACGCGATCGGCCGCCCCTCTGCATCCACTGTGATGAAATTCGGGACGATGTTGTTATTTGCCAGCGTCGGCACCGGCGTGCCGGATAAGAGAAAACGGCCACCCACAGTTTGACCTGCTGGAATGGGCGTCAGAGCCGCAAGGCCCGGTATAACGAGAAGAGGATTCGTCCCGTTCAGTCCGGTAGAGCCGCCGCTTGAAGCAAGATAAGCGTAAGCCACGGCGCCCGGTACGTTGCCCGCGCCCAGTTGCGTGAGGACAAAGTTCCTTTGCGCTAGCGAAATGTTTGGAAACGTTCCCACACCGGGTATGGTCACGTTTGACGTTAGACCCTGCACCACGTCGCTGGTGAAGAATCCTGATTCCTGCCGGCGCCGTTGCTCAAAACTCGCGAAGAAAAAAGTGCGATCACGTTTGATGGGGCCGCCAAACGTGGCGCCATATTGGGCGCGCGTAAACGGCGGTTTCTTGCTGGGATCATTGTCAATGAGCGGCGCCAAAGCATTGCGAGCTTGAATTGACTTGTGTCGGATGAAACCGAAAATGTTGCCGTGAAAATCGTTCGTACCACTCTTGGTGACCACGTTTACGATTCCGCCGGTGGCGCGGCCAAACTCGGGCGCGTATGAGTTTGTCGCTACCTGGTATTCCTGCACCGCTTCCTGGCTGACAGTCGATCGCGCAGCGTTGATTGAGTTGTCCGTATAGTCAGCACCGTCAACCTGCACGAGTGTTGAACGTCCGCGCTGGCCGCCGATATTCAGTCCCGAGGTCGGCGCCGGTCCAATTGGCCGGCCGTTATCACGACCAACAGTGGAGATGGTCAAGGCAAAGCCGGTCGCGCTGCGTTCATTGATCGGGAGGTCGTTTATTCTTTTCTGTTCAATCGTGTTCGAAACTGTACTGCTGGTAGTTTCCACCAGGGCAACCTCCGCAGTGGAAACATCTACAGTGACTCCCAATTCGCCAACAGTTAGTGGAATGTCAAGATCTCCAACCTGCCCAACGGTGAGCGGAACGCTCGCTACTCGTCCTTTCGAAAAACCAGTGGCTTCCGCTACGACTTCATATTCGCCCGGAGGAAGGTTGGTCATCTTGTAATAGCCTTCTTCATTCGTGATCGCTGCACGAGAGAAGTTGGTGGCGGGATTCCTGGCCGTAACCGTTGCGCCGACAACTACTGCGCCAGACGCATCGCGCACATACCCTTGCAAATCGGCAGCGGTGGACTGTGCCTGCCCAAACGCGACATTCGCGCCGGCAAGTCCAAAAACAACCGTCATGATTAAAAGTGCAGCTATTCGGATCGAAAGATTAAGCCATCGCGTTGGGGACGCAAACATCATCTTATTCTCCTTAAGTAGGGACTCGATTCGACCAGGAAAGAACCCGTTAATTGAAAGTCATTTGGCGCCGCTTCTCAGTTTTGTGAAACAACCAGACTTCCGGTAGTTCCCCAGCCTACCCGGGAGCGAATCGGCCGACGGCAACAACGACGTTTGAGAAAGGCGCCGGGGAGCACTCTGATAAGAACGCTCCGCATTTTTACTCCAAAAGCTCCTATCTGGCAAGCATTTATGTCGGCGACGCAGGAGCGTCTGGAGCTGAAAATTTACTGCTATTTATGAGCCAGTTGAAGGCGACAACGCCTTTTCAGGGAGATGCCGAGTGGCCAAAGCAAGTTTGCGGCTGAGCCGAGAACTGAAGCCGCAAAGAACTATGGCTGCCTCCGCCCGACCAGAAACAGAGGCAGCGCGACGAAGCAGGCCTGAGATGCGCAAACGGGAATGGAACGTCCGCGCATACTCTGTAGCGTAATCGCTTGCGAGAGACTCGAATGAGTAATCGTCCGGGACGACAAGGTGACGAGCCACAATCGCTGCCGCAACCTGGCCGCTCTCAAGAGCCATCAACATCCCGCTACCAGTAAAGGGATCGATAAACGAAGCGGCGTCGCCGATTGTGATCAAACCTTTGGCAGGCGACAGACTTCGTCGACCAAATCCCTCGAGCGATACACTGAGCCATGGCGTAGCCACACGTGCCTGAGCGAGCGTGTGGGCTGCGCGTGAATTTCTCATCACCACTTCGCGCATTACGAGACCAGGATCGGAGCCGTGGCGCCGGACTTCACCTGCGGCCACGATGAAGCAGAGATTGCTGCGTCCACCCTCCACGCGGCTCAAGCCACCATAACCATTCGTGTAAAAATAGATTTCGCAGGCGCTGTCAGCCAACCGAGCGCCTTCCAGATGTGCTTTGAAGGCAACCATGGGACGCTGCTTCTTAGTCATGACAGAATTATCAGCGTAACGGGCGAGAGCTCGCGTTCTGCCGGTCGCATCAATACTCACGAGTGCCGGATACTCAGCGATTTGGTCACCCGATTTAGCTTTTATTCCAATCACCCGACCATCTTGTTTTATTAGTCCTACTGCGTGCGTGTTTTCCAGGACGGTAACGCCAGCGCTACGCGCGCGCAGCAGGAGCATGTAATCCATTTCGCTGCGACTTAGTCCGAGAGCACTAGTTTCCGACTGAAACCATTCGCTGGCCACAGCCACGCTGCGTCCTCTGCGTGTATAGAAAACCGTTTGCGTGATTTGAGAGCCACCAGCGGAACCCATCGCCTCCATCACGCCGAGCCGCTGGAAGTGGCTGAAACATTCAGGCGAAATGAATTCGCCGCAGAGTTTCGAGCGGGGAAACTTCCTGGACTCGATTAACAAAACTCGTTTGCCCGCCAACGCCAGATGGATCGCCGCGCTGGTACCGGCAGGACCAGCCCCGGCAATCGCCACATCAAACGTTTCGGAAAGTTTGGTCATGAAGCTAGCCTGACGTTGTCTTTGGTGTGCTGATCCGGCTCAAACTCCAGGATCGCTGCGCTTATTTTCTTCTTTCGCGCGCGTAATGCGAGGCGGTAAGGAAATTTGCGCGAGACCTCAACTCCTTCCAGTCCCGCTTGCCTGGCAAGGTTTCGCAGTTCATCAGGCTTGAAGCTTCGCAGAATTGAGAGCGCGCCATCTTCGCGAATAAGGGAGTTGTGAAGGAATAGTGGTAGAACGGTGGTAAAAAAATAGTAAGGAATGGGGTGACGATGCAGATCGATTACATATATGCCTTTCTTAGCTACGCGACTAAGCTCGCGCAAGACATCGATCACCTGTTCATTTTTGAAATGATGGGTGAACAGCGAACAGATTGCATAATCAAATTGATCGTTGGAGAAAGGCAGTTGAAGTGCATCGCCCTGCACTGCGCTGATTCCGGCTAAGCCTTTCGACTCTTCAACGATAGCCCTAGCTGACCGCGCATTTAGTTCCACTCCGAGTAACCAAGACCTGCGGTTAGTCTCTTGGGACCATCTGCCGATAACGCGCAACAGCTCACCTGAGCCGGCGCCAACATCGAGTACGGAAAAACTTTGCAGACCGGATTGCTGAATGTCGCGCAGAAGCGAGCCGCGCAGCGCCTTTGAGTCACCCAGCCATTTGTTGACTAGCTGGAGCTCGACTATGCAGTCCTCGTATTCCGCGGCGGTGTAATCGCCCGTGTCGAGGCGCTCAAGCTTTGCGCTTCGCTCGCGAAACTTATTGAACATGGAAATCCGAATTCTACAGCAAGTTGATTGAGAAATAGCCATCGGCGGCACCCGCTCGAGGTGAGGCTCGCTACCGTTATCCAGCGTGGTGGCTTTAGAATCAATGCATGCTGCGTGTTAACGAAGCGACGAGCGATTTGTTCTTCAATCCCGGAAATGTGGGGCAGGCAACGGAGCCCCACGTGATTGGCCGCTCCGCCTCGCTGTCTTGTGGCGCCCTGCTGCAGATTTCGCTTCACGTCGATGAATCACAGAAGATCAAAGAGGCTAAATTCAAGGTCGCCGGCTGTAGTGTGCTCGTAGCAGCAGCGTCCTTTTTAACTGAAGGGGTCACCGGCAAAACGACTGGTGAGGCCGCGGCTTTAGCTAGAGACTCTGACTCAATAAAATCTCGACTCGCGCCATTCGACGCGGGACGCAGCGAATGTTATGCACTCGCAACTCAAGCCTTGATTTCGGCGATAGCGCAGTTCAGCGATTCAGTGCGTGACGAGTGGGAAGGAGACGAAGCATTGATCTGTACCTGCTTCAGCGTGGCGGAACGAAGACTTGAAAAAGAGATTCGCAGCCAACGGCTGAGGACTGTTGCTGAAGTAACCGCTGCCTGTAATGCCGGCGCCGGCTGTCGCTCGTGTTACCCGTTGATTGAGGACATCCTTGAAGAGGTGAATGGTGAATGGTGAATAGTAAATCGTAAATCGTAAATGGACTGATGTGGCGCTGGCAAAGCTGGTTATATTTACGATCAACCCTTTAACAAGCTATGTTCTAGCCTGTAGGCAGTTCACACCCCATTCACCATTCACCATTCAGCATTCAGCATTTACGCATTTACCATTCACCATTTACCATTGACCATATACCATTCACGATTCGCCACCCAATGATCTATCTCGATAACAATGCCACCACGCGCGTCGCCCCTGAAGTTTTCGAGGCGATGCGGCCCTATCTAACCGACGTTTACGGCAATCCTTCTTCGGCACATTCGCTCGGGCAGCGCATGAAAGCAGCGGTGCAGCACGCGCGTGAGCAGGTGGCCGAGTTAATCGGCGCTCAGGACCCAAGTGAGATTGTATTCACATCCTGCGGCTCGGAAGCCGATAACTGGGCCATACGCGGTGTCCTCGAACAGCACCCTGACCGGCGTCACCTCATCACCACGCGCGTTGAGCACGAGGCGGTGCGAAACCTGTGTGAACATCTGGAACAAATTGGTTGTGAAGTTACCTGGCTCGACGTCAACAAACACGGCGAGCTTGACTTGCGTGATCTCAAACAGGCGGTGAGACCGGACACTGCCGTGGTTTCTGTCATGCTTGCCAATAATGAAACCGGCGTGTTGTTTCCAGTCGAGGAGATTGGAAGAATTGTTAAGGAGAATTCGGACGCTGTTTTTCACGTCGATGGTGTCCAGGCAGTGGGCAAGATACCCATCGACCTGAAGAATTCTTCCATCGATCTCTTCGCGCTGTCCGGACACAAGCTACATGCACCTCAAGGCATCGGCGCGCTGTACATTCGCGAGGGCATGAAACTACCGCCATTCATCATTGGCGGCAGTCAGGAACACGGCCGCCGCGCCGGCACGTCTGCGGTCCCCAACATTGTGGGTTTAGGTGCTGCGTGTGAGCTGGCGAGGAAGTCTAATGACCACGAACGGATTGAAACCCTGCGCAACAAGCTTGAGGATGGCTTACTGTCTCAAGTTCCGAATGCCCAACTAAATGGAATGGCGGAACGGTCGCAGCGGCTTCCCAACACCTCGAGTATTTCTTTTGCCTACGTTGAAGGTGAGAACATTTTGGTGCATCTCGACAAGGCCGGCATTTGCGTTTCCACTGGTTCTGCCTGTCACTCCACTACTCGGCAAGCATCGCCAACGCTTCGCGCGATGAATGTCCCTTACGCAGTGGCGCAAGGTTCGATTCGCTTTTCCCTCGGGCGCTACAACACTGAGGAGGAAATCGACCACACTCTGGAAGTGCTACCTACGATCATCGCTAAGCTGGTCGAGATGTCACCTTACGAAAAAGAACTTAGAGCCCTCTACGACCAGAGGTCAGAGATCCGCGGTCAGAGATCAACATTCAAGAGGACTTCCGCAGTCTCTGACCTCTGATCCCTTACATCCCGCCTTCTCGCTTTAGTAGCCTTCCCTTTACTGGTAGAATTCAATCAGGATTGAGTAGAAAATCTCCGCCCGACGTTTACTTCCGCGGATACTCCGGAGCACAGAATTGATGCCCAGCGAGCAGTCAGCAGCAAATCACCCTCAAACTGTCGCCATTTCCAAAACCGCCTCGTCTCGCAAGGCGCGCCAGGACAAAGTGAGCATGATGGAAACAGATGATTATGTCTGTATCGAACCATCGACGCCTCTTTCAAAAGCAATTGAAGTAATGAAACAGGATGAGGGTGGCTGCGCCATCGTCTGTGAAAAGGACGGTCGCGTAGTAGGCATTTTTACCGAGCGAGATCTGTTAACTAAAATCGCGGGCAATGAAACAGACGCCAACGCACCGGTTAGTAACTGGATGTCGCCTGTAGTCGCCACTCTTGCGCCTGACGCTACATTGGGCGACGTGGTTGCGGTCATGAACGACAAAGGCTACCGCAACATTCCGCTGGTCAAAGACGGCAAGCTGGTTGGTTCCGTTTCGGTCTTTGACGTAATCCGGTATCTGGCAGAGAGCTATCCCCAGACAACGATGAATCTTCCACCAAACGCGAACCAGGTGATGGACCGCCCGGAAGGCGGATGAATCGTAAATTGTAAATGGACGGAACTTACTATTCACTATTTACCATTCACTATTTACCCGTGATACGAAAGGAATCCTCTAGGCAATCATGAGCACAGTCATCGAACCCCCTGTTGAGCAAGCGGACAAGCATCTTGAAGAAGTTGAAACCGTCACCATCCGTTTCGCCGGCGACTCCGGCGACGGGATGCAGCTCACGGGAACTCAATTCACCAACACGTCGGCTGTAGTCGGCAACGATATTTCAACACTACCGGACTTCCCGGCTGAGATTCGCGCCCCTGCGGGAAGCTTGCCCGGTGTCAGCGGTTTTCAGTTGAACTTCTCCAGCCAGGACATCAAGACTCCGGGTGATCAGCCAAACGTTTTAGTGGCGATGAATCCGGCAGCGTTGAAAGTGAACCTTGCTGACCTGGAAGAGGGCGGCACACTCATAATCAATACCGACGGTTTCACTCCGGAAAACTTGAAGTATGCAAACTATGCTTCAAATCCGCTCGATGACGGTTCGCTCGCCGGTTATCGCGTACATAAGCTGCCGGTGACGACGCTGAACATGAATGCCCTGAAGGGTAATGTGGCGTTGTCTCGCAAAGAGATTGACCGCTGCAAAAACTTTTTCGCACTCGGCGTATTGTACTGGCTTTATGACCGGCCGATGGAAAACACGCTCCATTGGATTTCGAGCAAGTTTGGCAAAAATCCCGAGCTCGCCAAGGCAAACGAAATCGCGCTAAAGACCGGTTATAACTTCGCGGACACCACGGAAGTCTTCACAACCCATTACACAATCAAGAAAGCGCGGATCGCGCCCGGGAAATATCGGAAGATCACGGGTAACGAAGCTACCGCGATCGGTTTCGTTGCCGCATCGCAGTTAGCCGCGCGGCCGCTTTTTTATGGTTCGTATCCCATCACGCCCGCATCGGACATTCTGCACGAGCTCGCGCGTCACAAGAGCTTTGGGGTGAAGACATTTCAAGCTGAGGATGAAATTGCAGCCGTGTGCGCAGCCATTGGCGCCAGCTTCAGCGGGCACATTGGCTTAACCGGCACTTCTGGACCAGGCGTAGCGCTCAAGCAGGAGGCAATCGGCCTGGCAGTCATGACCGAACTTCCTTTGGTTATCATAAACGTTCAACGCGGTGGCCCATCAACGGGCTTGCCTACCAAGACAGAACAGGCTGACTTGTTTCAGGCCGTCTGGGGCAGGAATGGTGAGTGCCCCGCGATCGTGGTAGCGCCGGCTACACCAGCCGACTGTTTTCATATGGCGATTGAATCCGTGCGGCTCGCGTTCAAATACATGAGCCCGGTTTTCTATCTGTCTGACGGCTATCTCGCCAATGGCGCGGAGCCCTGGGCGATTCCCGAGATCGATGATTTGCCGAAGATCGATGTGACTTTCGCGAGCGATCCCGCGAACTTCATGCCTTATTCACGTGATCCTGAAACTCTCGCGCGACCCTACGCTATTCCGGGTACACCGGGACTCGAGCACCGCATTGGCGGTATTGAAAAGCAGCACATCACGGGCAACGTGAATTACGATCCGGAGAACCACCATCTGATGGTGAAGCTGCGCCAGGAAAAGATTGATCGCGCGGTGAATGACATCCCGCTCGTAGAAGTTTTTGGCGAGCCGACCGGCAAGATTCTCGTGCTCGGGTGGGGTTCCACGTACGGCTCGATCAGTTCTGCAGTTGAAAAACTACAGAGCGAAGGCAAGAGTGTTTCGGCGGCACATCTGCGGTATCTAAATCCTTTCCCGAAGAACCTTGGGGAGGTATTGGCGGGATTCGAAACAGTGATTGTACCGGAGATGAACCTGGGCCAACTGGCAACAATGGTGCGTGCGAAGTATCTGGTTGACGCTGTTCCTTTCTCCAAAGTCAAAGGACGGCCGTTCCAGATTCGCGAGATTGTGAGAAAGGTTGAAGAGTACCTCTAGAGTCGGGAGTCTGGAGTACGGAGTCTGGAGTCTCGAAGTTAATATCGAAACCGTTTCAACGGTTTCGGAAAAGACGATGACAGCACAAGTGCAATTGATGACCGCTGATGACCTGCTGGCCCTCCCTCGGGGCGAGTTTCGCTATGAGCTCGTAAAGGGAGAGCTGAAGAAGATGTCACCAGCCGGCCATGAACACGGACGAATCATAATGAGCCTCGCTGCTCCGTTATGGAACTACGTCCGAAAGAGTCAACTTGGCGAGGTTTACGCCGCAGAGACGGGGTTCAAGCTCAAATCAAATCCCGACACAGTTCGGGCGCCCGACATATCTTTTATCGGGCATGATCGGGTCGAAGCCGTTGGCAAGACTCGAGGCTATTGGCCGGGCGCGCCGGATCTCGCAGTCGAAGTTTTAAGTCCAGACGATCGAGTTTCTGAAGTTGAAGATAGAGTTTCGGAATGGTTATCTTCGGGATCTCGTCAGGTTTGGGTAGTAAGTCCCAAGTTGCACACCGTCACAGTATATTCATCGACAAGTGATATTTTTACGTTGACTGAGAAAGATACGCTCGAGGGTGGTGAGGTTATCCCAGGTTTTCACATTCCAATAAGTGAGATTTTTCAGGAGTAGTACCTCCTAAGGAGCATTCATGAGCACAGGCAGTAATGGACATAGTGGTAATGGAAACAAACCGATAGCTGAGAGTGTGTCGGCTGAAAGCGAAGCAGGTTCAGCGGTCTCCGGCAAGATAGCTCCGCCGCCGGGGCAGATGAAAAAGGCCGACTTCGTTTCCGATCAGGAAGTGCGTTGGTGTCCCGGGTGCGGCGATTACGCGATTCTTAATAACGTGCAAAAGGTGATGCCGGAGCTCGGCATTCCCCGTGAGAAGATCGTTTTCGTCTCCGGCATCGGCTGCTCGTCGCGCTTCCCTTACTACATGAACACCTATGGCTTTCATAGTATTCATGGACGCGCTCCCGCAGTGGCAACAGGAATCAAATGCGCCAACCCGGAACTCAGTGTCTGGGTCATCACGGGTGACGGAGATGCCCTTTCGATTGGCGGCAACCACTTCATGCACGCCATCCGGCGAAATCTTGATCTCAAGTACATTTTATTCAATAACCGTATTTACGGTCTGACGAAAGGGCAATACAGCCCGACTTCGGAGTTTGGCAAGAAGACGAAATCGACGCCGCTCGGAACCATCGACTATCCGATCAATCCCCTTTCACTTGCGATTGCGAGTGAGTCGACCTTCGTCGCCCGCTCGATCGATATTGACGTCAAACATCTTGGCTCAGTGGTTGAAGCGGCCGCCCGTCATAAGGGCATGTCCTTTATTGAGGTCTATCAGAACTGCAACATCTTCAACGATCACGCCTTTGATTCGTTTGCCGAGAGGAGTGTGCGGACGGACCGGGTGCTTTATCTCGAACACGGCAAGCCTATGATTTTCGGCAAAGATCGAAACAAGGGCATTCGCATGAACGGCGCGCATCCTGAAGTGGTGACCATCGGCGAGAATGGCATCACTGAAAACGACCTGCTGGTGCACGATATTTATTTGCAGGATCCCTCGGTAGCTTTCATGCTCGCACGCATGGAGCAGCCCGACTTCCCGCAACCGGTAGGAATTTTCCGCGCCATCGAGCGACGGACTTATGAGGAATTAATGACCGATCAAATCGATGCCGCAATCGCGAAAGCCGGTCCAGGCAGTCTGGAGAAACTCATCAACTCGGGTGACACTTGGGTAGTCGAATAAGTGCGTCAGACGCATGTGCCACACGCGTTCTCATTAGCACCCGGCCCTCAGGCCAGTGTTAGATTTCTCTAATTTCCCGTAGTCGCCTATCAGTCACCGAGCTGAAGCCCGGTGCTAATGGGGACCTCCGCCGGGATGGACATTTTTATTGACTTTGCCCCCGCCGCCGGACTTTAATGATTTGGCCGCCTTTCACACCGGCGACCCCTTCGACCTCACAACATAAAGACAACTTAACGCTTCGTCCGGAATCGCTGATATTCCACTCTCCACGCATCTGCGAAGCTTCTCCAAACCAAAGGCAAGTTTTATGAATCACCTACCAAAGGTCGTCAATAATAGAAATCGGCTGAAGTTTGCCGCATTACCATTCTTTTTGTTCCTCGCAGTAATCCCCGCCAACGCACTCGTCTTGCGGGGTGTCGTGGTCGAAGTTCGCGACGGGCAAACTATCATCGTCAACAGCGGCGGGAGAAAGCTTGCCGTGCTGTTGAAGGCGGTGGATGCTCCGGAGCTGAAACAAGAGTTTGGCGACGTTTCCCAGAAACATCTCGCGAGTCTAATTCTCGAAAAGTCTGTTGACGTCGAATTCAGCCAGCTTCAGTCGACGCATGTGGTCGCTAAAGTAACATGCGAAAAGCTCGACATCGGTCTGCAGGTAATTCGAGACGGCGCTGCCTGGTACGACCGCTCCGCGGCGCTTACTTTGAACGAAGACGAGCGCGTGGTCTACGACGGAGCTGAAAAGGCTGCTCGTAGCGAATCTCGAGGGCTCTGGCAAGATGGTTCGCCAATGCCTCCCTGGGAGTGGCGGCGCGCGGAAGCAGAGAAAAATTCACCGCAGTTCGTAGCCACTTACAAAAGCGGCAGCGCACGAACGTTAGGAACTGAGGATCTTCTGTTTGCACGACGCAGCCCGGTAGGCAGTTCGACTGGCGGCACAAGTGCCCGCGTCACAATACCCAAACCAACTGCGAAGCCTTTGAACACGCCTGGTCAGGACCTGGATTTCAGGTCTTACTTAACGCAGGGCCGGATCAGCATCGTTTACTTCTATGCTGACTGGTGTCCGGCTTGTCGCGGGCTGAACCCGGCGATGGATGTAATCAATGCGAAGGTTCCCGACATGCAGGTTCTATTTATGAACATTGGGGATTGGGGCACACCAATTACACGCCTGTACGGCATTACCTCCGTGCCACATTTGAAAATTTTCGACAAGAACGGGAGCTTGGTAGCGGAGGGCAAAACCGCACGCGACTGGCTGCTACGGGAAATTGATGCGCGCGCGAAGCAACAGGCGGCGGGCAGTCGGTAACCACGTTCCTTCAGAACCGCCAACACGAAATCGCGGGAGAGTTTCAAGATCAGTTAGGGGCACGGCATGCCGTGCCCCTACCTTTTTCTCCGGTTTTCCTAAATGCAAACTAACAGTTTGCTTTACGGTTTCGAGACTTGGACGGTGACGGTGTTGAGGAGCGGACTACAGAGCAACTGAAACACACTGCTCGTAACCGCGTTTGCGTTAGTGGGTCCAGTTGAGCTTGAGGAAGCTCCACCGGAACTGATTGCGAGCGCTGGACGTCTCATTTGGGGTCAATGTGCTGTTCGCACCCCAGTTTTCGGGAGGGCCTTGAGCCGACGTTTGGAGGGGCGGGCCGTTTGCCTTTTGTAGCCTTATCTTGGCAGGGCAGGAGCCAAGTAATAGAATGCCAATACCGGATTAAACTAAATCGAATAGTGGAGCGAAGCACAATGCTCTGTCCCGCCTGCGGTTCTGAAAATATTGACGGCAGCGATCGTTGCGAGAACTGTCTTGCGCCTTTTCGCGATCTGGATGTACCGCGCGCGGACTCCGCCGAAGGTTTGGCGCGTTCAGTGATGGCTGACAATCTGAGTAAGCTAGAGCACGATCAAACGGTATCGGTGACATCCGACACTACGGCTATCGAAGTAGTGCGAATGATGAAGGAAGCTCATTCGGGCTGTGCTCTCGTAATCGACGGCAATAGACTGGTCGGCATTTTTACCGAGCATGACGTGCTGCGACGTATGGGCCAAAGCTTGGCTGGCGTTCGTGATTATGTTGAGCCCGCCACGCTTGAAACCGACGCACCGACGCAAGCCATCCCCATCGCCGGCGGTGAAGTAGCATTTAGTGATGTTCCGCTGGAAGAGATTCGAGCCGAAGAGTTAGAGAGCGAGCCTCAGAACCAGGCAACAGCGAATGAACGTGCCGCTCAGCAGCAACCGCATCATTACGGATTGGAAGTTTCAGTCAGGGACCTAATGAGCCGTAATCCCGAGACGCTTAATGAGCAGGACTCGGTCGCTGAGGCGCTCAACAAGATGTCACTAGGTCGATATCGCCATCTCCCGATTCAGAGACACGACGGCAGCTACACCGTCGCTTCAATCCAGAGTGTGCTCAAGTACATCGCGCGGGAAGATTGGTGACCCAATATTTGGAGGCAGCCCTCTCGAAATTTACGTATGAAATAAACCAGTTTAGGAGGAACCATGATTACCAGACGAATCCTAATGGTGGCTGTTGTGCTGTTGTTCGCAAACACTGGCTATGCACAGTCCGGACGCCTAAGCAATCTCGCGAGTCAACTGGCAACCGAAGCACGGAACACTGCAGACTCAAGTTACTCGGATTATTCGCGCGGATTTCGGTCAAACAGAACCGACATCGAAGTTGTCATGCTGGCCCAGCAGTTTAGCGCAGGCGCTCAACTCTTCAATCGCATGGTCGGCGATCGCCGTCGCAATCAGGAGTTGCGTGATGCCTTCCAGTTGCTCCAGGACTTGTCGCGTTCCGCGGACCGCGGCAATCTGCGACGAAATCAGTGGTTCAATGTGCAGCAGTTGATGACTGACATTGCCAGCGAACTTAACTTTAGCGGTACGGGCGGTGATTCATTTCCTTTTCCGGACCAGGGTGGTCCTTATCGCGGCAGCGGCCGCATGACCTGGAGGGGAAGTGTGGATGATGACGTGCGGATCGTGATACGGGGTGGCGCCGCCGACGTTGAAACAATCGGCGGCTCTCCCTACTACGATGCCACCACCACATTCAGTGCATCGCTTCCGCCACGTCGCGTCACCGTTAATCTGGTCAAGCGAAGAGGACGAGGAGAGGTGTTTCTCGAACAACAACCTTCGCGCGAAAACGGCTTCGCCGCGGTCGTGCGCATCCGCGATCCTCGAGGTGGAGCCTCGGACTACGAATTTGAACTGTCGTGGTGATTAGTGACGGGCCTGATTTGCGGCGCGTTGCGCCGCGGTGATTTTAGCCCGGCCTTTTTCAAGGCCGGGTTAAATCAGCCCGCTAAAGATTGTCCGGTCGTATAGCGACGCCATGAACCAGGATCGCCAGTAAACCTCATCGCGTCGCTGACGCGACATGACAACTGAAAATGTTTTTCTCATCCCCTCCTTGAAAGGCCGGGCTAAAATCAAGGCGACGCTACGCGTCGCTTTGCCCACGATTTCCCTTTGCCGCGAAGCTATTCCCTCGCGGCTGAGCTTGCGATGACCCTTCGTTGCTAGACTCTCGGGTCCTTTAACCAGGTAGAAGCAGCATCAGCAAGCGTCTCCGATCGTTCTCAGCACGACGCGCCAACGGCGATTGATCTTCTTGTAGATGTTATAGCCATAAGCGTCGAAGCCACGTTGTATAGTGAACACTTCGGCAGTCCCATCACCATCAACATCTAGTTGGTCCACGAAATCAACCGAGGAGTCGAAGCCTTCAGGGGGAAGTTGGTACGACTGAAAATGCACTAAGCCGGCATTGAAACCTGAATCGCCAGGTTCGGCTATTAGTAACAGGTCTTTGCGCACTTTGTTTTTAGTTTCAATCACGAAGCTTCCAATAAGTTCAAAGGCTCCGTCGCCATTGAGGTCGGTGGCTGTCAGGTTAGTAGTACGCAGGGTTCGCAGTTGCGCGGGGGTTGTGCGGCGAGTGCGATAGATCTTGTTCACGAGTTTTATGACGGCGGCACGCTCGTCGGCGGAAGGGGCCCGCCGAGCGCTTGGCTTCCTCGCAAGCGAGGCTAAATTTGTTGCGAGACCGGAAAGGCCGGGCGGAATTCTTCCCTTGTCTTCGACCGTTGCTCTCGCATGAATGTTATTACAACCGGTTCCTGACTCCGTTACTGTGGCTGTGCCCACCTCACCGCCGCCAAAAGTGACGCGGTATTTTTTTCCCGGTGCGAAATATTCTTTCGCAAACCGGGCTTGCGCTGCTTCGTTCTCTTCTGCAAAGGGCAATTTAATTTTGCCATTTTCTATCGTCGCCACAGCGTCCATATTGCTCGTTGGCTCGTTAAGGATACCGGAGATCACAAATACAACGACCGGGCTTTGGGCTGTTTGCGGCATCCCAACCGTCGCACGTCCGCTGCTTTCAATTTGAAAGGAGGGCGCCGCTAAAGTCGCGACGGTCGCGGTGCCGGCGAACAGAAGGAAGCGAAGGAGGTGCAACCCTTTCATCATTTTTCTAGAAAACTTCTGGTCGCATACAGTTACTGCATTCCCGCTCATCCCCGACGAGTTTTTGGACGGCTTCGTTTGAGTCGCGCTTTAAATGAGGTTTCGCCACCGCTCTCACCTTTTCCACCGCCGGTAGTCATTGCCGGTGTAGAAGGCGAAGTGGTTCGCGGCGTGACTGCGTCACCGCCTATGTGCTGTTGTGATTTATCAGCCGCCATCTTGTTGGCTTGCTTGCGAAGGCCGCGCACTGCGGGCGTTTCCCTTTTTTCTGCGCGATTCTGATCCGCCTTACCGGCGTCTCCCATTTGCTGGCCGCGACGCTTCGCTCGGATTCCTACGGTGTGCTGATCCTTCTTCATTACAACCTCTCTTCAATCGTTTTTCTCATTGTCTTTCAATGCCCACTTCAAACCCGGCGGCGTCACCAACGTTGTCACAATCACCATTATGACGATCGCCGCAAAAATCGCGGAGCTAATCACAGGCTGACTGCTTCCATCGGAATTGCGGAGCATCAAGGAGGCGCCTATACCAGCGAATATCAGGCCCACTTCTCCGCGCGGAATCATGCCCAAGCCAATCGCTAAACGGCTGACTCCGCGCTCCAGAACTCCGACTGAACACAATTGCTTGCCGAGTATAGCTGCAAGCGTGAGCACGAGCGCGAAGCTGAGAATGTCACCGTGCGAAAAAATGCGTAGGTCAATCTTCAGACCCATTAGAACAAAGAACACTGGAACGAGAACCATGCTGACCGGCAACAAGAGGTCATGAAGGTCTCGCTCCTGGCGAGATCCCTTTGGCTTGTAGTGAACTTCATCCAATACAAGGCCGGCAGCAAACGCGCCGACGATTGGTGCCAAACCAACTTTGGCGGCCAGCCAGGAGAGAAACAGGCAAAAAGAAAGCGCCAGGGTTAGCAATACGCCGCGCGATTCGAAACGTCCGGCGCCGCGCAGCAACCGAGGCATAGCGAAATGGCCCAACGCGATTGCTCCGATGAGGAAAGCAACCGCTTTGCCGGCGATCATTGCAATTTCAAACATCGAGATTGCGTCGCCCGCTGACGTAGCTCTAATCGCCCCCGCGACTACGGCCAGAATTATTAGCCCGAGCACGTCGTCAATTACGGCGGCGCCAAGGACGATGCGCGCCTCTCGCGTCGCGAGCTTGCCGAGATCTTTGAAGACTCGGGCTGTAATGCCGACGCTCGTGGCGCAGAGGGTCGCGCCGATGAAAATGTGGACTAGACGAGACTCGTTGGGTATGAAAACTGCGGCCACCGCCCATCCCAGGAAAAATGGCGCCACCACCCCAAGCACAGCCACCAGCAAGGAGGACCAGCCAACCTCCATCATTTCTTGCAAGTCTGACTCAAGTCCTACTTCAAACAGCAAGATGATCACACCGATTTCGGCGATTGCCGCGATGATCGTGTTAGTCTTCAGTGGTTCAAGCCCGCTAAACCCGACCAGGATCAAATTTCCTAGTACGATTCCTCCGATTAGCTCACCCAGCACAGCAGACTGACCAAGCCGTTCGAAAACCTCCCCACCGACCTTTGCGATTACAAGCATTGCCGCCAGTCCGACGAGGATCATCGGGTCGAGTGCTTGGCTTTCTCCTGGCGAAGGTGGAGATGCCTGAACGCTTACGGACAGCAGTAGCCAAATTCCAACCACGGTCGGGACCGCAAGAATTGCAAACAGGTTATTTTTCATTGTCGGCGAGGGGGGATTATTACACACGGACGAGTGGACTTGAGTAGAACATCGAAAAACAACCGGGAAAACCGCAGAACCCAAGGTTTGGCGTCATCTGCAGGGGGATTCTCGGCTGTTTTACGGCGAGCCGCATTTGCCACGGGAAAGGTCGATCACTATAATGCGCCAAATCCTGGCAGCCTTTTATTTGTGGGAGAATGTAAGGAAGCCTCGCAGCGGTCCAAATTATCAATGTCAACTCCGATTAGGTGGAAAGAGCGCGCCGTGAGCACAGTAGGCGATCGGCCGGCCACGCCGCTGCGTGCCCTTGCTTTGAATTTGACAGAAGCCGCGCGCTCGGCGCTTAGCGAGCCCTTCCGGCTTACGATCGAACATCACCAGATTCATCTGCGGCGTTTGCCGAAGGCCCATGACGGCCTCCGTATTGTCCAGCTTTCCGACATCCATCACAGCGCTTTTACCAGCAAGGAAATAATCCTGAATGCGGTGGAAACGGCCAATCGTCTCCAGCCCGACATCATTGCCCTAACTGGTGATTACATCTCCAAAGAACGGCGATACGCCGCGCCATGTGCGGAAATGCTGGGCAAACTTCGCGCGCGCCACGGTGTTTATGCAGTTCTCGGCAATCACGACCACTGGACCGATGCGGCATTGATAACGGATCTGTTCCGCGCCGAGGGCATTACGGTTCTCGTCAATCAGGGCATGCGCTTCGAAAAGAATGGAGCGGCGTTTTGGTTGGCGGGTGTGGACGACACCATGGTGGGATTGGAAGACTTGTCTTTGGCGCTGGCCGGTTCAAGCGAAGATGAGATGAAACTTCTGCTTGCACATAACCCGATTATCTTGCGCCGCGCCGCGCGGGCTGGTGTCGATCTCGTTTTAAGTGGCCACACGCATGGCGGTCAGGTCAGTTTACGTTCAGAACGCAGCACAGCAGTCAGGCCCAGACGGCGACTGCTTAAGGGTTTGGCGCGCCAGGGCGAAACCCAGATCTACGTTACCCGCGGACTCGGCACCGTGGTCTTACCAGTTCGCTTTGGGTGCCCCCCGGAAGTTTCATTACTCGAGTTACGTTCCGCTTGAAGTGAATGGTGAATCAGCCTTGTAAATAGTGCCGCTTCCCGAGCCTTCATCGATTCACTATTTACGATTCATGATTTGCTGATCAATGTCCTCCCGGATTCTTACCGTTCCCAACACACTCACCGTCTTCCGGATGGTGCTGATTCCTGTTTTCGTCACGCTACTCTTCTATCAGCGGTTCGTCCTCGCGCTCGCGGTCTTTGTTATAGCCGGATTCACCGATGGGCTTGACGGCCTGCTGGCACGGCGCTTCGACCAGCAGTCGCAACTGGGGACAATTCTGGATCCTATTGCGGACAAGCTCATGATGGTCACGGCGTTCATTGTCCTCTCCATGCGCAGCGTTTTTCCGCAACCTTTGCCCGGGCACTTGCCGATACCCTTCTGGGTGACCATCGCCGTCATTAGCCGCGACGTCTTTATCGTCGTTGGAGCCGCCGCCATAAATATCATGACCGGCTTTCGCGGCTTTCGACCTTCATGGCTGGGCAAACTGAATACAACCGTCCAGATTGTCGCCATTGCCGTGATCATGTTCGCTGCCAGCGTGCCTTACTACACCGGTTATTACCTGCCCACCGTCTATGTGGTTGTCTTCACCTTTGCCATCCTTTCCGGACTTCACTACATCTTCTTCGCCTCGAAACTAATGAACGAAGACCGGAAAGCTGCGGTAGCGCCTGAAAGTAAGCCTTAACCCCAGCAAATCAGCTCGCAAACCCTTCGCAAAAGCCTTGCATCAAAGTTGACAACAAGGGACTCAGGTATTATATTACCTGCCCATTCAACCGATTATTGGGTGTGGCAGAATTCTGGTAAGAAGTCTCGCCAAGTTGCGTTTTGGGCGAGTAAATATCGTTTGGAGAACAAAAAGAGATGAGCAAGATCATAGGAATTGACCTCGGAACGACTAACTCTGTCGTTGCCGTGATGGAAGGTGGGGACCCCACCGTTATTACCAACTCCGAAGGCGGTCGCACGACTCCCTCAGTTGTGGCATTTACCAAAGACGGCAGCCGTCTGGTCGGCCAGGTAGCTAAGCGTCAGGCTGTTACCAACCCGGAGAACACCGTTTATTCAATTAAGAGATTCATGGGCCGGCGCTTCAACGAAGTCACCGAAGAAATTAAGCAGGTGCCCTATCAGGTGAAGGCCTCGGACGGCGGTGGCGACGTGCGCATCAATGCGGGCGGCAAGGAATGGAGTCCGCCGGAGATTTCGGCAATTATCCTGCAGAAGATGAAGCAGTCGGCTGAGGACTATCTGGGTCAAAAGGTAGAGAAAGCGGTCATCACCGTTCCCGCCTACTTCAACGATTCGCAGCGACAGGCGACCAAGGATGCGGGCAAGATTGCTGGCCTGGAAGTAATGCGCATCGTGAACGAGCCGACCGCCGCAGCGCTCGCTTACGGCCTGGACAAGAAGAAGGATGAAACGATCGCGGTTTTCGACTTCGGTGGCGGCACCTTTGACATCTCGATTCTTGAGGTCGGCGAAGGCGTAGTTGAAGTTAAGTCGACCAACGGCGATACGCACCTCGGTGGTGACGATATCGACGAGCGGCTGATCGAATGGATTATTGAAGAGTTTAAGAAAGACCAGGGCATTGATCTTTCCAACGACAAGATGGCGCTACAGCGTCTGAAGGAAGCTGCGGAGAAGGCCAAGATTGAACTGTCGAGCACGATGGAAACGGAGATCAACCTTCCGTTCGTTACCGCCGATCAGTCGGGACCGAAACACCTGGCTATGAAGTTGACGCGCGCAAAATTCGAGCAGTTGGCCGAACCTATTCTGGGCCGGCTGAAGTCGCCGGTCGAGCAGGCCATCAAGGATGCCGGAGTCGACGCGAAGAAAATTGATGAAGTGGTTTTGGTGGGCGGCTCAACGCGCATACCGAAAGTGCAGCAGATGGTGCGCGACCTGTTTGGCAAGGAGCCAAACAAGAGTGTGAACCCTGATGAAGTGGTTGCCATTGGCGCTGCTGTCCAGGCTGGTGTTCTCTCCGGTGAGAAGACAGACATCCTGTTGCTGGACGTAACTCCGCTGAGCCTCGGCATAGAAACGCTTGGCGGCGTTTTTACCAAGCTGATTGAACGTAACACCACTATTCCCACGCGTAAGTCGGAAATCTTTTCGACGGCTTCCGATAATCAAACATCGGTGGAGGTGCACGTCCTCCAAGGCGAGCGCCCAATGGCCGGCGACAACCGGACCCTCGGCAAGTTTCACCTTGTGGGCATTCCGCCGGCGCCTCGTGGTATGCCGCAGGTGGAAGTGGCGTTTGACATCGATGCCAACGGCATCGTGAACGTGTCCGCAAAGGACATGGGTACTGGCCGCGAACAGAAGATTACGATCACGTCATCGTCAGGTCTCTCCAAAGAAGAGATTGACAAGATGATGCGTGACGCTGAATCTCATGCCGCCGACGACGTCAAGAAGAAGGAAGAGATTGAAGCGCGCAACCGTTTGGATGGACTTACCTACCAGATGGAGAAGACGCTGAACGACAATCGCGAGAAAGTCGGCGCGGTTGCGGGTGAAGTGGAAACCGCAATTGCCGAAGCCAAGAAGGCATTGGCCGAGGGTGGCGTGGAGCGACTCAACGAAGCTTTCAACGCGCTGCAGGCGGCTTCGCACAAACTCGCGGAAGCGCTTTATCAACAGGCTGGGACACCGGGAGCTGAGACTACGCCTGAGGATCAGGCTTCAGCTGCTGGCGCTTCATCTGCATCGTCAGGCGAAGATAATGTGATCGACGCCGAATACGTCGACGTGGACGAAAACAAGTAAGGTGATTGCCAATTTGCGATTTTCAATTACTAATTGAAAAAGGGGCGGAGGATGAAACATTTCTATCCGCCTTTTTTAAATCGGCAATCGGCAATCGGCAATCGGAAATGTAACCGTGGCCAAGCAAGACTATTACGAAGTACTAGGCATCAAGCGCGACGCGAAGCCCGAAGACATTAAGAAGGCTTATCGCCGGCTCGCGCGTAAATATCACCCGGATGTAAATCCCGGCGATAAAGCTTCCGAAGAACGTTTCAAGCTCACCACCGAAGCGCATGACGTGCTTTCAGATCCAAAGAAGCGCAAGGTCTACGATCGCTTCGGCCAATACTCCGACAACCTTGCTGATGCCGCCGCTCGCGGCGCTGGTCCGACGACCGGCCGCGCGACTCCCGGCTTTGATTTCAGTGGCTTCGACTGGGGCTCAACATCAACTACCGGTGGCGCAGGAAGTGGCACTAGTTTCCGCGACATTTTCGCGGATCTCTTCAGCGGAGGCGCTAAGGAACAGGAACCACCGCGGGCGCAACCAAAGAAGGGTAATGACATCGAGATGCCGCTTGCGGTTTCCTTTGAAGACGCAATCCAGGGACTAACAACAAATCTGACAGTTAATCGTTCTGAACAATGTTCGCGTTGCAATGGCGCCGGTGACATCGGTGGTCCGGTGATGGTATGTGCCACCTGTAAAGGATCGGGTCAGGTACAGAAAGCCGGTGGCCGTTTGCGTTTTGCGCAGGAGTGTCAGGACTGCGCCGGCACTGGGCGGAGGCGCTCGCCTTGTTCGCTTTGCAAAGGCAAAGGCACGGTGCCTAAAACGGAGACCGTTAAGGTGCGCATTCCGGCGGGAGTGGAAACGGGATCGCGCGTGCGCATACCGGGCAAAGGTCAGGGTGGACGGCTCGGCGCCCCGCCAGGCGATCTGCACATCATCACGAATGTGGGCACGCATAAATATTTCACCCGCAAAGGCGACAACATCTATGTAATCGTCCCGATTACCGTTCCGGAAGCAGCATTGGGCGCAAAGATTGAAGTGCCGACGGTGGAAGGTAAAGCACAACTGCGGATTCCGCCGGGCACACAGTCAGGGCAAAAGTTTCGCTTGCGACAACGCGGCGCGCCATCACTGCGAAATCCCGGTGCGCGTGGCGATCAATTTGTCGAAGCCCAGGTGATGTTGCCGAAAGTTATTTCGGAAGAGACGAAAGAATTGTTGCGGCAGTATTCGAAACTGAATTCGGAGAACCCGCGAGTGGAGATGGGACTGGATTAACAATGCCGATTGCCAATTTCCAATTGCCAATTCAGTTGTAACTGGAACGACCAATCGGCAATCGGCAATTGGAAATTGGAAATGCCATGAAACGCAAGCCCAAGACATACACGATTAGCGCGGTGGCGGAACAATACAGTCTTCATCCGCAGACGCTGCGCCTTTACGAACGCGAAGGGCTGCTCAAGCCATCGCGCTCGGAAGGGAACACGCGCCTCTACACCGATCCGGATCTTGAACGGCTCGAGCTGATCCTTTCACTCACGCGGGACTTGGGTGTAAACCTTGCAGGAGTGGAGATCATCCTCAACATGCGCGAGAAGATGGATGCGATGCAGCACGAGTTTGAACGCTTCTTCCAGTATCTGCAGTCACACGCCGACGAACTCACAAACTTCGCCGAACCTCCGGCCGAAGGAAAGAGCGACGCACTCGTTCCCTTCACACGCACCGCCGCCCTCCGCCGACGCAGCGCATCCCGCAGCTAGATATGACCAACCCGAAGGGTTGGCAGAAAGTAGCCGGAGGTCGGAGCGAAGCGCAGACCTCCGGATCACGAACGTCCCTCGATTACACCCCGCAGGGGTGCCAGAAATGGTTCTTGCATCCCTTCAGGATAATCGGATTTTTTGTCTTCTCCTTCCGGTGGTCAGCGACCACCGGCTACTTTCTCCACTCCCTTCGGGGCTAAACACCGTTTCATTCTTCGGCTAATACTCGTCCGCTACTTTAGACTCCTACCCTGCCAGAGTTCTTGCATACTTCCCTTCAATACCTTTGCACCAGCGTGCGTGACGCAACCGCTCTTCCAGCGTTAGCCTAACCTCGCATCACCCTCTCGTTAATCACCGCTATTAGCATTTCCTAATCCTCAAATTGGCGGCTCGCCGATTCGAGAGAGGCTACAAATGTGCAAACTCTTCTTCCCATCTCGTCTCACTCTAATTTTTCTCATTTGTTTGACTTCGGGTCTGCGCGTGGAAACTGCCGCGCAAGATCTCGACAACGTGACCATCGGCGGGCAAGTGACCGATCAAAATGCGGCAATAATTCCGGGCGCAACCGTCGCAGCGATCTTCCTGAGGACCGGCACGGCGCGCGAGGTCAAGACCGATGCGGCCGGCCGTTACCTGATAATTCAACTTGAGCCAGGCCATTACACTTTGCGCGTCGCTTCTCCCGGCTTTGAGGCACACGAGCGAACGGGCTTAGTTCTAATTGCCGGACAAAATCTCCAACTCGACGTCACCCTTCTGCCAAGCGGAATAGTTGTCGATCCGGTGTCGATCACTTCAGCCGATTCTGCAGCTATCGATACGACGCGGACTGTTGTTGGCGGGACCGTCACCGTAAAGGAGATCGAGTCGTTGCCGGTAGCCTCGCGTTCGCCGCTCGATCTTATCTTCACCTTGCCGGGTGTTTCTGAAGAGGCACTCTCAACTCGAGACCTCGCCGAAGATCGCGACACCTCACCAGCCAACACGCCTGAAGAATCCGGCAGCTTTTCACTGGCTGGTGGCCCAGCCTATTCAAACAACATCACCATTGACGGTCTGGATAACAACGACGACCGCGCAGCGCGCGAGCGTTTTCAACCTTCGCTCGAGGCAATCGAAGAGGTGCAGGTTATTACCAACCAGTTTTCAGCGGAATATGGCAGGGCCTCGGGAGGAAGAATCAACATCAAGACGCGTGGCGGGTCCAACACCTATCGCGGTCGCGCGTTCTATTTTTTCCGCAATAATATTTTCAACGCCAACACGTCTAATAATCAGGCCCGTGGCCTGCCTCGTTTGCCACTTGAACAGCACAACCCGGGATTCACATTGAGCGGCCCTATACGCTTCCCGCGTTATGACGGCCGCAAGCGCAGCTTTTTCTTCGGTGCTTACGAATACGACACCACACTAGACACAGCAACCATCGATACCCTTGTGCCGATTCAACAGAATCCTTTGTTCCCGATTGCTGCTCCGACAGTCTCGGATCGAAATGCAATTGGCGAATTGCGCTTCAATGAAGGCATCGCGCCTTTTATTTCCACTGTTTCAACACCCGTCAGGAATCATATTCTTACTGCGCGCATAGACCACCAATTCTCTGAGACTCATCATGGCTCCGCCCTTTACCAATTAGGAAGGCAGAACAACCTTAGGCAGTTTGGTGGGGGTAATCGCCTGGCGGAAACGCTGCTCGCCCGAACTCGTGGTACCGATGCTATTTCCTACACCGACAACTTCGTCTTATCACCCTCGCAGGTCAATCAGGCTCGGATACAGTTTTCCCGGCTCTCACCAGCGGTGAACGCAGGCGGTGGCCGCACTCCCGTGGTCCTTATTACTTTGAATGATCCCCTACCATCGTCGAGTCCGGATCATCGTTCGGGCACACTCGTCGCCGGCTCATCCACCTCAGGCGCCTCGGATCGACGCGAGACGCGTCTTCAATTTCAGAATATCTTCTCCTGGCTTGCCGGCTCTCACTCGCTCAAATTTGGCGGCGACTACCAGCGTGTCAGCTCGACCTTCATCGATCTCAGCGATATCTCGGGCACATTCAGCTTCGACAGCGCCGCGGAGTTCATTGCGAACCAACCCAGCCGTTTCCGTCAAAATTTTCAATCTGAATCAACTCAAAAGAATACTTACCTGGGCTTCTTTGTGCAGGATGAATGGCGGGCCCGCTCAAATTTCGTGTTGAGCTATGGATTACGTTGGGAAACGGAGAGCATCCTTGCGGATCGCAATAATTGGGGGCCACGCATTTCGCTTGCCTATGACCCCTGGAAATCCGGCAAGAGCGTGTTCAGGCTGGGAGCAGGAATTTTCTATAACCGCGTGCTACTGCGAACCATTGACGACTTTACGCTTGGTGCGCGCCAACTGTTCTTCGATACAAACGATCTGCTCGATCCCGCCACCGGCCAACGGGCCAGTGCCGATTACCGCCGGGCCTTCATTGCACAAAACCTGCGCTTTCCCGAGACGCTCAAGGCTGACTCGCCGCTCGTGCAGCAACACGGCGTGCTTAACACCGGCTTCTCTCGCCGTCTCGATGCTGCCCTCCGCATTCCCGAGAGTTACCAGTCAAACATTGGCTTTGAACGAGAGCTCTCAGGTGCATTTGTCTTCGAGGCAAACTATACCTTCAACCGCGGCCTGCACCTCTGGCGAGAGTTCAACGCAAACGCCCCGCGTCTACCTGCGGGCTATAACAACTTCACCGAGTATCTGGCGTCTCGCGATTTCGTTAACTTTCGTCCCGGTCCCTTTAGTCCACGACCGCTCTATAACGCATCGACCGCGGGTGAGCTGGTACGATTTCTTTTCAGCGCACCTGATCCCTCCAACCCCAGTGCGATTGGACGCACCATTGAATTTGGTGTGCCGGTTTCGCTCGTCAACCTTAATAGTTTTTCTTCAACCACTGCAGTGGAGATAGCCTTGGCGACCTTAAACCGTTTGCGTCCCGACCCTACGCGAGGCGAGGTTGAACAACTGGTCTCGGCCGGCAACAGTTTCTACCACGGCGTGACATTTGAACTACGCAAACGATTCAAACAGAGCAAAATACTCGGCTCTTCTTTTCGCGCTGCCTACACGCTTTCAACTTTAAGGGACGATGGCGTGGTGAATACTTCCGACGCTTTGATCGTGGGCGACTTCGCGGCTGAACGAGCGCGCAGCTTGCTCGACCGGCGGCACCGCTTTGTATTCTCCGGAACGTTTGATCTGCCTCGTTTTCTCGGCAAGCTCCGCCTCTCTCCGATTTGGCGTATTACTTCCGGAGCGCCATTCAACATCTCGATCGGAGGCGCCGATCGAAATCTCGACGACGTAGGGAATGACCGCCCGATCTTCACTGGGGATACGTCGCGGCTTCGTTGGCGCAGGCCGGGTCAACCAATCGATCCGGCGAGTCTGCAACAGTTTGCTTTGCCAGCGATTGGACAGACGGGAAATCTGCCGCGCAATGCCGGCCATGGTCCGGGTCAGTTCTTTTTGGATTTGAGTGTCACGCGTGAATTTGGTTTGACTGAACGCATTCGAGTTCGCCCGGTGGTGGAATTTGACAATGTGCTAAACAAGACTGTTTTCAGCTTCGGCAGTGAGTTCATCAACTTTAATGCATTAGCCTCAACCGCTACTCCAGCGCAACGCCAGGCGTTTCTCGACTCTTTCCTGGTAACCACCCGGACCCTGCGCCCGCGCCATGTGCGCATCGGCATTCGTCTAGACTTCTAATAGATTCGAGGGTTGACGCTCAGCGAGCCTGCGTTCGGCCAAAGCGGCGACAGGTCGCCGCACTCCTGAAAGTTGTCGCACAACGAGAGAGTTATCGCTCGACGAGCCTGCGTGAGCAGGCGGAGAGAGTAGTAGCCCCAGGCGACGCGAAGCGGAGCCTGGGGAAGAAAGTAAGAATCAGGACCGAGCCCGCGAAGGAGTCTGTCGGCGGGCGACAGAAGATTTGAGGCCGGCCAAAGCGGCGACAGGTCGCGCACTCCAAAGAGTTGTCGCTCTTCAAAGCGGCGCCACTTTCCAAAAATGTCGCCCCAAAAAAAATGTCAGGTCCTGCTAGATTGTGAACCAGGCAGCGATCGCAGGAAGTCTGTTAGCCGAGCGTGATCAGCCGGCGGCGCCTTGGTAAAGCGGGAGCCAATCAGGTAAGTCGCCACTGCTCCGGTCAAGGTCTTCTTGTAATAAACCGGAGTCGCTTCGAGCGCAATGCCGCCTTCAGGTAAACTCATTTCAACATCGAAAGAGTTTTCCTTCGCATTTAAATAACGATCGATGTTTCTCGCAGAAACCATTAACGCCATTCCGGTCTCACTAATATTGCGGGTGCGTCCTACAAGCGCGAGCCGGCCTGTGTCTCCGGTGCTGGTGAATGAGGCGGGTGGCCTGAATATGATTTTTACTTCCAACTGAACAGCACGCCTGCGGTAGGCGCGGCGACTAGATTCGCTCGACATTATCGAGGGGACTCCCTTCCGTCGGGGGGACGGTTGCTCGTCTGAACTCAGCGGCAGAATCTATCACACTTTTCAAGTGTATTGCCTACCAGGGCTAATTCAACGTGATAAACTTGAGCCCGTCTAACGAGGTAAATCAATCCTGACTCAGATGCCCAATCTTTCATCACCGGAAGAGCACGTCAGCGAGGTTGATACCGCGCTGCTCGATGCGGAGCTGTTCATAAAATACAAGTCGCCTGATCGTGCTCTTAAGCGTCTGCGCGCAGCACTCGAAAGCAACCCTCGATCAATTTCCCTGCGCGAGCGTTTGCGGGAAATTTGCATCGTTCAGAAGCAACCCGATGAGGCGGCGCGACAGTGTCTGGCCCTCGCTCGGCTTTATATTGAACGAGACGATTTCGATAGTGCTTACGATCGCCTGCTCGAGGCCAAACAACTGGATAGTCGGATCAACATCGCGGGTGGGTTGGAAGCAATTCGTCGCGCGCGTCGTCCCGATCTAAAGCCCGAGCCGGCAACGGCGCAGCCGTCCAGCGAACGCGGATATTTCACCCTCGCCGGAGACCTTTCCGTGATCAGCATCTTCGATGCGATCCAGGTGCTCGAGAATGCAAAGTTGACTGGCTCGCTTACCCTGACGAATGCGGCTCAAAATGGACTAGTATCATTCAACGATGGAAGGATAGTGGATGCCGAAAGCGGAGGGGCTTCGGGAGAGGCTGGCTTCCGACAAATCGTCGAGATCACGACCGGGACTTTCGAGTTTCAAAAGTCTGCTAACAGCTTTCCCGAACGCATCGCCGCACTTAGCAACACCAACCTTATTCTCGACACACTGCGCCAGTTGGACGAAGAAAGGAAGTAATTTAGCGGTTGATGAGGTATCATTGTTCTATTTTCAGATAACAAAATTGATGTAGTTTTGGCAACTACTTATGAGTAAAAAAGCTGTGAAAAGTAAGCTAGGCAAGAGCGATGCTAGAACACTTAGTCGCAAGCGTAAGGCTAATGGCGAGAACTTACATGTGGTCCCACGCATTGATGGATGGGCAGTAAGGAGCGAGGGACACAGTCGCGCTGTTTCGATCCATAACAGCCAACGTGAGGCGATTAATGCGGCTCGAACGATTGCCAGGCAAACGGCTGCCCAGGTGGTGATACACGGTCGAGATGGGCGTATTAGGGAACGAGATAGTTACGGCTCAGATCCTCTCCCCCCAAAAGGTCCACGACGGGTTCTTTACCCGAGCTCGACGCCCACCACAAATCGTGAGGCCATTCGGAGAGCTGTTAATGAAGCGATTCGGGAGACCAGCGAAGGGCGCGGGGTTGCGTAAAGCGTGACGTGAAAACGTTACGCCCGACAAAAGAACGGTTACACCTATGCCTCAGGTTGGACGCCTTCCCGCCAACTACGCTAAAAACGTATTCATCAACTGTCCATTCGATGATCAATATCAACCCCTATTCCATGCAATTGTCTTCGCTGTTAATGATATGGGGTTTAGACCGAAATGTGCGAAGGACGCTAGCAATTCCGGTGAACCTCGAGTTAATAAAATCCAGAATCTAATTGAAGAGTGCAAATACAGCATCCACGACATTTCTCGCACAGAAGTAGATGCCGCAAATGGCTTGCCGCGCTTCAATATGCCGCTGGAACTCGGACTCGACTTGGGATGCAAGCGGTACGGCAAACCACATCATCAGGAGAAAGTAGTATTAATACTAGATGTAGCGCAATACCGTTACCAGGAATTCATTTCTGACATCGCTGGACAAGACATCGAAGCTCATAATTCTAATGAAGAAGAAGTTATAAATGCTGTACGAAACTGGCTCAGACTGGAACTTGATCCCAAGGTAGTCATAACACCGAGCGGAGCTAGGATTTTTGAAAGATACGGCACCTTTCAGGCTACTCTGCCAACTATCTGCGCCAAGCTTAATTGGGACATAGCTAACCTTCCTTTCTCCGACTTTTCCTGGGCTATTGCGGATTGGATTGCTAACAACCCCATACCAGCGATACGCCCAAGAGTTAGCGCGCGGAAGCGAGCGCTAAAATAGACAGACCGCCTCCTTGTCTGACCGTCTTTGAAGTAACGCGCTATTACTTAGTCATTTGCGCGCGGTAGATCGATCCTGAAAGTGCTGCCTTTACCTAACTCAGATTCAACCGTGACCTCGCCGCCATGCGCGATCGCCAGGTGCTTCACAATGGCCAGCCCCAGACCGGTGCCGCCTAGTTGACGCGAACGCGCGCGATCGACGCGATAAAATCTCTCAAATAATCGTGGCAGATGCTGGGCGGGAATCCCTTCGCCGGTGTCCGCAACGATAATCCGATCGAAGCGGACGGCGACTGAGGACACGCGAGCGTGACCAGCTTCATCGTCGCCGTCATTCAAATGCGTCTCGTGTCTCACGCTAACAGCGCCCTTCTGGCGATTAAATTTAATCGCATTCTCTACCAGGTTCGTCAGCATTTGTTCCAGTTTGCGCCGATCCGCAAAGACTTGCGCAGCTTCCGGTATCGAGTTTGTTACCGTAATGCCGCGCGCATCTGCTTTGGCAGCCAGAGACGAAATAACGTCATCTACGAGCGGGTGAAGATCAAGTTCTTCAGCTTTGACCAGCACGTTTCCCGCCTCGATGGCGCTTAACTCCAATATGTCATCGATCAGGTCCTGCATGCGAGAGGCATTCTTGCGAATGATGGGCAGGAACCGATGGGTGGCTTCCTTGTCTTCGATCGCCCCCGACTCGAGCGTCTCAACAAACGCGAGAATAGCTGTGAGAGGTGTGCGCAGTTCGTGGGAAACGTTGGAGAGGAATTCCTGGCGAACCTGTTCAAGCTGTTCAAGACGCGTGACATCGATAAAGACGCCCAATGCTCCCTCGACAACCGTGGCTCCATCCTTAGCTTTGCCGTTCGCGCTAGTCAGAGGCACCACGCGTAAATCAAACACCAGCCGCTCGGCTCCATGCGTATTTACTTTGATGCCGCTGCTTTCGCTGCCTTTTAATCCGTCCAAAAAGGCGCCGTAGATCGCCGGGTTACGGCTCAGGTCCGTCAATCGCTGTCCGCTAAGTTCCCCGCGCGAGAGATTAAACAGCCGGTGCGCGGCGGCGTTTGAAGCGACAACGCGCATATCGTTGTCGACTACCACGAGGCCTTCGCGCATGCCGCCCATGGTTGCTTCAAATAACTTGCTGGATGCAAAACTATCTGGCGCGGAAGTAGTGTCAGAGTCTGAGCTGGACGACTGAATCGAGTCGTTTCTTCTTATGCTGGTGTAGATCAGCACGAGAGCTAAGCCGATTACAAAAACTGCGAAGACGGCTCGCGCGGTGAAAGACGGCAGGAGTAACGCAATGACCAGGGCCACAGCGCAGCTGAGTATCAAAAAGATATTGCGCTTGGACATCAGAAAAGCTTTCCAGCGGCAGGACGAGCCAAACCATCGGGCGCAACCTTATCCGCGCAACGGCTACGACGCAGGTGCACACCCCACAAAGCGATAACCAACGCCCACAACCGTTTCAATGCAATCGCCGCAATCGCCGAGCTTTTGCCGCAGCCGCCGAATGTGAACATCGAGTGTGCGAGCATCGCCGTAGTAACTGTAGCCCCAAACACTGTCCAGCAGTTGTTGGCGCGTGATTACTCGATCCGCGCTCCGCGCGAGCACCGAAAGCAAACTAAACTCTTTGTTGGTCAGCCGCACTTTACTACCATGGCAAACCACGCGAATGTCGTCGAAGTCGATCATCAGATGATCGTCCTCGTAAGTTTTACCCTTCGATTCATCCGTGCGGCGCATGACGGCACGCACGCGCGCGAGTAGTTCGCGAACGGAAAAAGGCTTGGTGATGTAGTCGTCAGCGCCGAGGTCTAATCCAGCAACCCGATCCGATTCGGACGCTTTCGCGGTTAGCATGATGATCGGGGTACGACGAGTGGCCGGCTCTCTGCGAAGGCGCCGGCATAATTCGATACCGCTCATTCCCGGCAACATGACGTCAAGAATTATTAATAGGGGCGGCTCCTTGTCGTTGAGAGCGGCTGCCAAACCCGATTCTCCGGTCGATGCAGTGATCGCCGGCCACCCCTCGCGTTCGAAGTTGTATTTCAAACTCTCGGAGATGTCGGCGTCGTCTTCGACAATGAGAATGGGATGCTGCATTGGTTCAGGTGTGAACTACGCGAACTAACAGTTTGCGTTACTACGAGGTGCGGGCTGTCACTTGTAATGCTTAATGAATTCAGCTTCTGCCATGTAGACAGTCAACTCGCAGATGTCAGTAACATAGTCGCCGATTCTTTCCAGATGCTTGGCAACAAAGATGAGCCGCGCATTTCGCGTGGCCGTGCCGGGCTCAGTAACCATCATTTCAATCAAGCGGTGAAAAATGTGGTTGTACAGGTCGTTAATCTCGCTATCGCTCTTGATAACTTCACGAGCAGCTCTGGCATCGCTCGAAGTGAACGCGTCCAGCGCGGCGCGCAGCATTCCTAGCGCGTGGTCCGCCATGCGCTGCAGATCGGCAACCGAATTCATCTCCGGCTCGTTGTTCAAATCAATGGCGGCGCGAGCAATGTTGCAAGCATGGTCAGCAATCCGCTCAAGCACCGGCGCCATCTTGGCGACCGAAATGACAAAACGCAGATCGCGTGCGGCTGGTTGCCGCAAGGCGATGATATCGATGCACTGCCGATCCACCTCGACTTCCAGCTGGTCAACCGTGTCATCGTTATCCAAGACCTGGCGCGCCAGCTTGCTGTCGCGCCCAATCAAAGCCTGCATCGCTCGCTCAAGTGCCCTTTCCGTCTCTCCGCCAAGCAACAACACTTTGTCGCGAAGGGAATCAAGCTCATCATCCAGTAGCCTGTGGTAATCCATCTTCTACCTCATCCAAATCTTCCGGTAATGTAATCTTCTGTCACTTTCTCGCTGGGATTGGTAAACATTTTTTCAGTCGGATTCATTTCGATAAGCTTACCCATCAGAAAAAATGCAGTCGTATCAGAAACGCGCGCCGCCTGTTGCATGTTATGAGTTACAATTACGATCGTGTACTGCTTCTTCAGCTCAACTATCAATTCCTCAATCTTAGCAGTAGCCATCGGATCAAGCGCGGACGCGGGTTCATCCATCAGCACCACGCTGGGTTGAATCGCGAGCGCGCGCGCGATACAAAGCCGCTGCTGCTGGCCACCGGACAAACCGATTGCCGATTGCGAAAGCCGGTCCTTCACCTCTTTCCAAATCGCCGCGTCTTTGAGCGCTTGCTCGACTCGGCCTTCCAGTTCGCTTTTACTCGACGTCATACGGTTAATTCTAAGCCCGTAAGCGACATTGTCGAAGATCGACTTGGGAAACGGATTGGACTTCTGAAACACCATTCCCACGTTCCGGCGCAGCTCCACCACATCCGTTGCCGGAGCATATATATCGATGCCGTCAATCAATACCTCCCCTTCGACTCTGGTTCCCGCGATGATGTCGTTCATCCGGTTCAGGGTACGCAGAAAGGTTGATTTGCCGCAGCCGGAAGGGCCGATAAACGCCGTCACCACTCGTTCGGGGATCTGCATCGAGACATCGAACAGCGCCTGCGACTTTCCATAGTAGAAGTTGAGATGCTGCACGCTTATCTTAACCGGTCGTGCTTCATGCTCGACACCGGCGGGCCAGCGCGCGGCGGTCGCAGGTTTCGCGGTAAGAGGCTTTGATATTTGCGTAGACATTGTCTTGACTCTACCCGAAATGGCCGGTGATGTACTCCTCAGTCAATTTCACGTCAGGGTTTTCAAACATTTTCTTCGTCTCCGCCACTTCGATCAACTCACCCAAATACATGAAGGCGGTGAAATCCGAGACGCGCGCGGCTTGTTGCATGTTGTGAGTCACTATTACGACGGTAACATCGCGCTTCAGGTCTGCGATCAGACTCTCGATTTTCGCAGTCGCTATCGGATCCAGCGCCGAAGTTGGCTCGTCAAACAAAAGCATTTCGGGTTCGGTCGCCAGCGCCCGGGCGATACAGAGCCGCTGCTGTTGTCCTCCGGAAAGTGTGTAAGCTGATTCGCGCAAACGATCTTTTACCTCTTCCCAAAGTGCCGCCGAGCGCAAGGAGCGTTCAACCTGGTCGGACAATTCTTTCCCGTTAACGCCTCGCAGCCGCAGTCCGAAGGCCACATTTTCAAAAACCGACTTGGGAAACGCGTTGGGCTTTTGAAACACCATGCTCATGCGCATGCGCATCTCCAACGGGTCCGTTTCCGGGCCAATAAGATTTATGCCGCTGGGCTGGAGCGTAATCTTCCCCTCATAACGAGTCTCCGGATAAAGGTCGTGAATCCGGTTGAAGCAGCGCAGCAGAGTAGATTTACCGCAGCCGGACGGACCGATGATGGCCGTGACCTGGTTAAGGCCAAAGACCATGTTGATGTTTTTCAGCGCCTGATGCTTGCCGTAGAAAAAGTTCAGCCCAGCAACTTCGGCTTTGATAGTCGTCGCATCGCGCGTCGGCTTGCCCGTTGCGGGTGCATCCGGTCTAAGCTTAGGCGGTGCCAATTGTTCACTCATCGACATTAACTATTACATCCTGTTCAGAGTACAACCTTCAGGTTGCCGACTTCCCAAACAAAGCAAGCTAAAGCTTGTACTCTAACTTTCACCACTTCACATCCTGTTCAGAGTACAACCTTCAGGTTGCCGACTTCCCAAACAAAGCAAGCTAAAGCTTGTACTCTGAACTTCACCACTTGATGCGCTTACGCACTCTATACCGGATCATTATTGCGATCGCATTCAGCAGCAGCGTAACAACGATCAGCACTAACCCGGCGCCGGCCGCGTTCACCACAAAATCCTGGTCGGGACGCGACACCCAATTGAACATCTGAATCGGCAGCACCGAGAACGGCGACCATAACCAGTCGAATGAAACGAATGGTGGTTGCCCGTTAATTGGTGGGGGCGGCAAAAACGCAATAAACGTTAGGGCGCCGATGGTAATCAGGGGCGCCGTTTCGCCTATGGCCCGCGAGAGGGCGATGATGATGCCCGTCATCGTGCCGCCCAGCGAGTAAGGCAGCAGATGGTGTCGTACGACCTGCCACTTGGTCGAGCCAAGCGCGTAAGCAGCTTCGCGTATTCCCTGTGGAATGGTGCGTAAAGCCTCACGAGTCGCAACTATTACAATCGGGAGAATCAAAAACGCGAGTGTTAAGCCGCCTGTCAAAACGCTCTGGCCCAGCCGGAACTGGTAAACCAACAAGCCCAGCGCCATCAATCCATAGATGATTGAAGGAACGCCGGCAAGATTGGCGATATTTATCTCAATCAGGTTGGTCAGCCAATTCCTGCGCGCATACTCTTCAAGGTAAATTCCTGCAGCTACTCCCAGGGGCACGGCGGCGAACGCGGTCACAATCATGATCAAAAGCGTTCCCACCCAAGACGAAAGGATTCCAGCGCGTTCGGCAAAACGGGAAGGGAAAGAAGTTAAGAACGTCCAATTGATCCGAGCGACGCCATCAATCAGCAGGTCGGCAAGCAGGGCGCCCAACGTCACAATGCCCACCAGCGTGCAGAGTATGCCGATGATGTTGAAGACGAAGTCCTGACGCTTGCGCTTGGCGATGATTTGCTTGAAGTCGTTCAACTCAATAAACCTCTCTGAAGCGCTTGCGCAGGATGTAGCCGAGAATATTGAAGATGAGCGTCATGATGAAAAGGGTGATACCTGCAGCAAAGATTGATTGGTATCCGATGCTGCCGTGCGGCAAGTCTCCCAGACTCACCTGCACGATAAATGCAGTAATGGTCGCCGCCGGCTCACGCGGGTCGAGCGTGAGATTTGGTTGCATGCCGGCGGCTATCGCCACAATCATGGTCTCACCGATCGCGCGCGAAATCGCCAGGATGTAGGAAGCCACTATGCCGGAAAGCGCTGCTGGATAAACCACGCGGATGGCCGTGATGATGCGATTCGCGCCCATAGCGTAAGCACCCTCGCGCAAAGACATCGGCACCGCGCGCATTGCGTCCTCGCTCAGCGAGCTCACGTATGGGATGATCATGATCCCCATCACCACTCCGGCGCTTAGCATGTTGAAGGTTGGCAAGCCTGGGAAAAGCTTCTGCAGCAACGGCGACATGAACTGCAGCGCGAAGTAGCCGTACACCACGGTCGGCACTGCGCTCAGCAGTTCCAACGCCGGCTTGATAATTTCACGCACGGTCACTGGCGCAAACTCGCTGAGGTAAATCGCGACGATAGTTCCGATTGGAAGCGCGACGGCAAGTGCGACACCCGTAGTTACAAGCGTGCCCAATACCAAAGGCATGATGCCAAATCGAGGGGACGCAAACAGTGGCGTCCAAAGCGGCGCGGTCAGAAATTCCTTTAACGCAACATGAGAGAAGAATGTCGAGGACTCAAAAATCAGGGTGCCGACAATGCCCAGCGTGATGGCCACGGATGAGAAAGCTGCCAGGAAGAGCAGCGCTTCAATAACGCGCTCTTTAATACGTGAGAGTCGCCTTCTGGCTGAAGGCGTTTCGGTAGGAGGCGGTCCGCTCGCCTGGTCTGCCGCTGCGGCCACCGGGTGTTGAAGGTTTGGTATCTCTTGCATGGACCCCTAATGCGAATCGTAGGGGCACGGCATGCCGTGCCCCTACATAAGGAAATTGATGCTGGTTAAAAATCAGGCTTTAGGCGGCCTTCTCAGAATCTCCTCAACCGGCAAACCCACCTCCGGAACTCCACCAAACCCTGAGCCGGTCTGCATTGCGCTTACTCGCTCAGTTGCCATCTGATAAGCCCCGTCAGGCAATGGCATGTACTTCACCTCTGCCGCGAGGCTCTTGACGTTTTTCACGTAGAACTCCACGAACTCTCTCACCGCCGGCTTATCCATTGACTTGCGACTGACGTAAATAAAGAGGGGACGGGACAGTGGGTTGTAAGTTCCGGCGAGTACGTTTTCTGTAGTAGGCAACACTGCTCCCTGAACTTTATTCTTCTCCCATTCGATTCCGACAGCCTTCATCCTGCTGCTGTGCGGCGCGTAGTACGCATAAGGAATGTAACCGAGTGAATTCTTATTTCCTTCCACGCCCTGGACCAGAACGTTGTCGTCTTCACTCGCCGTGTAGTCGCCCCGGCTCGATTTGGCTTTGCCGACGATGGCTTCGGTAAAGTAGTCAAAAGTGCCCGAATCCGAACCGGCGCCGAACAGGGCTATCTTTTCGTTGGGCCACTCGGGACGAACCTGATTCCAGTGAGTGATTTTTCCCTGCGCCGCTGGTTCCCAAATCTTCTTCAGCTCGGCGACGGTCATTGAAGTCACCCAGTTGTTTTGCGGATTTACTACGACCGTAAGAGCATCGAAGGCCACCGGCAATTCTATGAATTCGATACCGTTGGCTTTTGCCTGGGCCATTTCTTCAGTCAGGATTGGCCGGGATGCGTCCGCCACGTCAATTTCGCCGCGCACAAACTTCTTGAAGCCGCCGCCAGTGCCCGAGATGCCGACGGTTACGTTAACTGTGCCCTGCTTCTCTTTTTGAAACTCTTCAGCGACAGCTTCGGTGATCGGAAAGACGGTGCTGGAACCGTCGATCTTAATGACCGCCGCATCACCAGACGCAGGTTGATTGGGGCCACCGCCACAAGCAAAATTCATCAAAGGTATGGAGGCGGTTAGAAACAGAGCCATCCATCGGTGAGTTTTCCACGAAAGCATCAAGTTTCTCCTATTGCAATCTGGCGTTGTCGGAATCCTAGGCGCGGGGTGTTACATCCATCTGAACTTCATCTGAATTCACGGTAACATTCCGCAGCGTTATTTTTTGCGACTGGGTCAATCATTTGCCGGCCGGTCAAGCAGCAGTCGGTACCCCACGTTAATTAATGTGTCGATGCGCAGATGATAGGGCAGGAGTTTATTTCGCAGCCGGTAAATATAGACGTGCAGACTTTCAGTATTAAGGGGCTTGGTCTCACCCCAGGCGTACGTCCAAAGCTCTTCGGCTGTGACAGTCCTCTCGGGTGAACGAGCTAGACGCGAGAAAATCAAAAACTCTGCGCGCGCAAGCCTTATTGACTGGCCGGAATACGAAACATAGTAGTTGTTATGTTCTACTCGGAGAACGCCGTCGTCGTACACATCGTCTGCTGACTGTTGACTCATGCGGTCGGCAAGCGAGGTTTCTGCCAAGGACATAGGTAACCTTCTCTATCGTGCTGGTGTTTCCCTGAAGTTCAGAATTTCAGCTTCGCTCTAAACTGCATTACGCGCGGACCGCCAACAGTGCTGGTGATGCGACCAAAGTCGGGACTGCCTAATTCGTAATCCGGCGCCGCGAAGTTTGCGCGGTTGAAGATGTTGAATATGTCCCAACCAAATTCCAGGGCAGTGTTCTCGCTGAGCTTCGTAGTCTTCACAATCCCCAGGTCAAAGCGCGCTTGCAATGGTGCGCGCAGAACGTTGCGACCCAAACTGCCGTTTTGTCCCAGAGGTGAACAGAGAACGCCTCTATTGAAAGCGGCCTCCGTTATGTCAGCGCCTGATTGATTTAGTTCATCCAGAGATCCGCATAGGCCCGGCCTGCCGAAACCTAAACGGTAGAGTCCGCCCGAGCCGCGAGTCAGGTCAGCGTACTGCTGCGCGGTCTGAATTTCGGGTTCGGGTGCAAAAATACTGTACGGCGTGCCCGTCTGGGCCTGGAAGAAACCTGAGATCTGCCAACCGTTGAAAAGTGCGCTCTTGGAACCGAAGGCCGGAATGTCAGAAACGAAGTTAAGACTGAAGCGATGTGTGCGATCAAAGTCCGACACGGCGCGATTGCCCTCGAGGTTCCGCTGATCGCCTTGTACGACAAAGCCGGTGTTAGGCACATCCGGCTTACCCGAGCCGGCCGTGCTGCCCGGATCCGTCGAACTGGTATCCATAGATTTTGACCAAGTGTACGCGGCGTTGAAATGGAGTCCGCGCGACAGACGCTGCGTGATGCTGAACTGCGCTCCGTGATAACTCGATTCGCCGTTCGATTGCAGTAACAACGCTTCAGGGACGTTGAAACCCAGGATTGGCACGCGTGCTTCGAAGTTGATGACCTGTCCGCCACCAAGCGTGCTTCCGGAACACGTTAGTGGGTTCGCGAGGTTCAAATCTAAAGGAGTGGCTCCAGGTATTCCGAGCACCCCGCCGACGCAGCTCGCAGATCCACCGACGCGATATGGGTTAGCAAAACCGAAGGCCTTGCCCAATCCACGGGCGCGTGCGCTTGATCCCGAATTCAAAGGCCCATTGGGCGAACCTGCCGCGACGTATGCCTGATTGAAGCGTTCGAAGATGTGATCGGGAGTGTTGGCATCGTTCAGATCGAACCCTTGATTAAAGGCGACGGCCTGAAGCAGGTTGTTTCCTCGAGTTCCCACATAACGCGCTTCGAAAAGCAGGTTCCTCGTGACCTCATACTGAACGCCCAGGTTCCATTGCTGTACAAACGGCGTCTTCAAATCGCGATCGACGGCGCGAAATTCAAACGTCTCTGCGATATTTCCTGAGGGCGTTGTTGCCGTACCGCGCGGATCAAACCCAACACCGGTGTTGTCTCGAATAACGTAGGTGCCTGCCGCGCCTGAGCCTCTTGTCACACGAAACGGAAGCCAATTGCTCAGCGGCAGAGTGGTTGGCTGCGCTGCAAAAGCGTTTGCAACCGGCACGTTTCCGGATGGGACAGTGATTTCGATCTCGCGCAGGAAGGGATAGTTGCTGAAAACCGTGTTGATGAATGAAGCAGACGGTCGATCGTAGAAGAGACCAAAACCGCCACGAACAACTAGCTTGCTCGATTCCAACGGTGAATAAGCAAAGCCGATGCGAGGCGCGAAGTTATTCGTGTCCTGACCATTGAGCGTATGGTTGTTGCCGGCTCTCGCGGTAGCGTTAATAGCGGCATCGACGTTGGCCAGCCCGGTTGGACGTACATTCCCGGGCACAAGGAAACCTGATGCAGGACTATCACACAGCGCATTGTTTCCGCCCGACTGTTGGAAGCAAGTTTGGAAAGTCGAAAAATCGAAATTGCCAATGCGACCGTTCTTTTCAGTTGGCCACATAAACAATTCGTAACGCATGCCGAGGTTAAGGCTTAGTTTGCGTGAAAGCTTCCAATCACCGGCAATGTAGCCACTGAAGTCCTGAAAGCGGAAAACTTTGCTGGTCACACCAAACTGCGTGTCAGCTTCCGTCGCGTTACCCGTTAGCAGTTGCGTGAAACTATCAAACTTTTCAAATTCAGTTGCCTGCTCCTCGGGGAGTGTTGAATCGTACTGGTGGCGTTTGTAATCCCCACCAAAACGGAAGGTATGGCTGTTGCGGATCCAGGTGAGATTGTTCGAGAAGCTGAACGTTTGCTGTTTTCGCTGATTAAATGAATCGTTTGGTCCACCAAAGGAAAATTGCGACATATTTGTCCCGGGCCTGCCGATGAAGTGTCCCAGACGTCTGGTGCCGGGACTGTCGTCGAACAAAAGCGCGGGATTGGAAATTCCGGCTGCGGCACTCGTGTACTCATCGGTCAGAAAAGGATCGTCAAGAGTGCGCGTATTGTTCAGGTAAAAATATCCGAAGCGAGCTTCGTTGATGAGCGTGGGCCCAAAGATGTGCTGATCGGAAATGGCCAGGGTTCTGTTTTGATCCGCGCGCCGCAAAGTAAACGGCGACGCCAGACTTGAAGGGTCGGGGAAAGAATCGAGGCCCGGAAAATTGCTCAGGAAGAAGGTCCCACTCAGGGTATTGTGCTTGCTCAACCGACCATCCAGGCGGGCGGTCATCTGATGTTGCTTGAAGGCCGAAGGCTGGACGTTCAGCTGTTGTACCAGCGGGTTGTTTTCGCGCAGCGTACGACTGATTACTCCCGGGAACAGACCAAACTGAAATGCGCGTGCACCGGCGCGATCAACGCCGATTAGCCGTCCGCCTGCGCGTGGGGCGGGGATCATGTAATCGCCCGTGACGGGATTTATTAAGTTGAATAGTCGCAGAGCCACCGGTGAAATATCGGCGGCCGTCAGGCAGTTTCCAGGCGTGCAGCCGTTCTCTGCATTGAAAGCAGCGGCTAGAGCGTCTGCTGTCCGCGCGCCACTGATGCGACGTAATGATAGCGGCAAAACTGTAGTACTTCGTGCCGTGGGGACAAAACCAGTAATGGCGTCGGTATATTGATAGCTACCAAAGAAAAAGAGTTTGTCTTTGACTACCGGGCCACCGACAGTAAAACCTGCCTCATTTCGCCGGGCTTTCGGTCTGTCAATTCCTTCCTTGTTGAAGAAAAAATCGTTTGCGTTAAGTTTTTCGTTTTGCAGGTAGTAATAGATTGAGCCGTTGAAGCTGTTACCGCCCTGCTTGGTAATAAGCTGGAAGTTCCCGCCGCCTGATCTTCCAGTGGAAGCGTCGTACAGGCTTGTTTGCAATTTCACTTCCTGCAAAGTCTCTGGCGCTGGAGCGATGTTGTCGTTTAAGGAGCCTTCGTTGGTAGTTATATTGGTAGCGTCGACTCCGTTGAAGAACAGGCTTGTGCTGGTGGTGCGCGTACCGTTCACCGAAGGCGATTGATTGCCGTTGCCATTAGTTAGCACCGGCGATAACTCTGTATTAACCCCTGCCTCGGTTGATAGAAGTTGGGTAAAGCTTCGGGTTGAGGTAGGCACAGTTACCAGGTCTTCGGAAGAAAGTTGCCGGAATGTCGTCGCTGTTTCCGATGAAACAAGTGCCGAACCTTCCGTTACATTGACGACTGCGTCTACTTCACCAACTTCAAGCTTGTCTTCGAGTGTTCGCGGTATCGATGCCTCTACCGAAATTCCTTCCCTTACAAGTTTCTTAAAGCCGGCAAGCTCATAGGTAAGCTGATAGCTTCCCACTGAAAGTCCCGGTATGGTCCAGCGGCCGTCACCATTAGTGATGACAATGCGCGTCGCGCCGGTAGCCACATTTTTCACGGTTATACTTACGCCTGGCAGATTCGCACCAATAGGATCCTGGACAGTACCGCTGAGGCTTCCTGCCGGCCCAGACTGGCCCAGCACCGGCGGTGTGAGCATATGAATCATGAATGTCGCCGCGATCATGAAAATGAATAGGGCGATGCGGCTGGGCCTCTGGGGGACGATGGTCTGCATTGGTTAGTTCTCCTGTGTTTAGGAATTATTTTCGACGAGCGTTTTCGACGCCGTCAGAATGAATCTTCTGCTTATTATCAAAGTCGCAATGTAACCGGATGAGGTTAAGTGGCTGTGAATTGTGCCTTAAATGTTTGTTAATGCGAGTTGTGATCGAGGAAAGCAATTTAATGGTTGAGTCGCCTGAGGTGAATTTTCCCGGATGAATCGTGCCCGTTGGTGTTAACCGTAATTTAATTGGCAGATCACTTTTGATTAACATCCAAACGGTACGGTAAGGGAAAGATGTAAGGAGCAGAAGGAATGATTAAGAAGAAGCTACGAGTCAGAGATCAATTTAAGATTCTCTGCATCAACTGCGGCGTGACGATTCGCGAGCGTGCCAGTGAAGATTCTTTTGGACTCTGTTTACACTGCTTCTATAGATCAATTGCAGCGCGACTTCGTAAGCAAAAGCGAGTGACCGCTGGCGAGTTTGTCAGCGAGCGGTGACGAATTCCAGCGGTGCTAGCGCCAAAGGCGCGCAATATAACAGCCTGGGGCAGCGCCCCAGGAAATGCGAAGGCTTCAAATCTGGGAAGCGCTGAAAGCGCGTAATGTCCCGACAGGAGGGCTGACGAATTTCATCTCGCGCCTTCAGCGCTCAAAACGTTTTGGAATGTTCTGTGTCCTGGGGCGCTGCCCCAGGCTGTTACATTGCGCGCCTTCAGCGCTGATCATGGAATCGATCCTGAACTCTTGAAGCATCGCCTTCGAAATTAGTCTCTTTACGTTTCTTTCTTCATATGCTATCTGCGAGGTGAGGAAGAGGGGATGAAACTAGTTTTTCTTCACGGTCCACCGGCCGTCGGAAAACTGACGATCGCGCGCGAACTTGCGCGCCTGACAGGCTACCGCCTGTTTCATAACCACCTGACCGTCGACCTGGTGAGTGCGCTGTTTGATTTCGGCAGCGAACCATTCATTGCGTTACGGGAACAAATTTGGCACGACTCTTTTGCTGCCGCCGCGCGCAGCGATACCTCGCTAATCTTTACGTTTGCTCCGGAACGCACCGTCCGCGATCGTTTTATTCAGGACACGGTTGAATTGATTACACGGGCGGGCGGGAACGTTATTTTCGTCGAGTTGACTTGCGCCGAAGATGAACTCGAGCGACGTATGGAGGATGCTTCCCGTAAGGAGTTTGGCAAGCTGGTGTCGGTTGATTTATTCCGTACGCTGAAAGACGAGGGAGCCTTTAACTTTCGCGAATTGCCTGCGGGATTGACGGTGGATACGACTAACCAAACACCTACCGAGGTCGCGGAAGCAATAAGGGATTACTTGAGGTCATGATCGTTCCTGTTGAGTGAGTCGCAACTGTTTGGAGTGCGGCGGCTTGACGCCGCTTTCTCTTGTGGCGACTGAGGCCGCGTTTAAGTAAAACTCACTTCTTCGGCAGCGGCCTAAGGCCAAAGCGGCGTCAAGCCGCCGCACTCCAAAGAGTTGCAGTTACTTCAAAGAGTTGTCACTTACTGCAAAGAGTTGACGCTAGTCACACAAAATCAAAACCCTCGGTGATCTCCGGTAACTCAGGAAACCACCGAGGTGCCCATTTCAAAAATTCGCTCAAAGCTCAGAAAATAAACTTCAACGCCAGCTGCGCTTGTCTTGGATCTCCCACTCCCTGCCGCAGAAATCCATCAAAGTTGAAAAGTCCCGGCGTGCTTAGAGGGTTGATGTTGTTTGCATTATTGAAGGTGTTGAACAACTCGAACACGGGAATCAAAGCCATGTTCTCTCCAAACTTGAACGGTCGCTCCAGCCGCCAGTCGAATGAAAAGTATTTGTTGTCCTTTCGCAGACTATTCCGGTTGGTGGCCGTCCGGACTGCCGGCGTGATTGGCTGCGCCGAGCGTGCCTGGACGCGGAAATTCGCGTTGAAGCCCCAGGGCAATTCGGCCGAACTGAAGAAGTTGAACTTATGGCGGATATCCCGGTCCGAGAGAGCGTAATCCAATTGCAGGTTAAAAATATTGAAAGAACGGTCAGTGAAAGGATCGCGTTCGTTTGAGTCGTCGTCCAGGTCTTTGGAAAACACGTAGTTTGCTTCAAGCTGGTAGCCTCGAGTGAAGCGTTTCCTCACACCTGCCGTGAAGCCGCGGTACAACGATTTTCCGACTGCGCTGGTGACGAAAACATCTCCCAGCGTCGGGAAGAAGCCCGTTCGCGCGTAGTTCAAGAAACGCGTCAGGTGAACACCCTTCGCGTGGGTGAAGTCAAAATACAACGAAACGTCGGGAACTAACTCCTGTTCAAAAGCTACATTCGTTGTATAGATTCGCGGATTTGCGTAGTCCTTACTGAACACACGAACTGATGCGCCAAATGGGATCGTTCCCGTCGGCGCCGTCGGTAAAATTCCCGGCCAGGTTGGCGGCCCGGTTGATGCGCCGAAGCACGTGAAAGCAAAGCTCGAGTTACAGAAGAGCCCAAACTGTTGAGCGCCGTTGTCTGTAATCGATCCCACCTGCGACAACATGTTCTGCCGTCCGTAAAAAATGCCGTAGCTTCCTCGTAATACCGATCGGCCTTTACCATTGATGTCCCAGGCAAAACCCACGCGCGGTTGAAACTCCTTCTTGGGACTATGCAGCGTGCCATCCGAAGGGAATCGCGGATCATTGAGAAGCGGACCGTAAGCCGTCTGCGATGGAGGGATAATTGGATCGGGAAAGATCTGCGCTTCCCAACGCAGCCCCAGACTTAGCGTAAAGTTTGATTTTATCTGCCACTTGTCCTGCAAAAACATCGCCAGGTCTTCGTTGTCGATGGTTGACGCTCCCGGTGGCGGCAGGCCGGCAATTCCGGTAGGTGTGCCATTTTGAAGGAAAAGAAGCAATGGGCCACCGCTGGCTCCGGACGCACAAATGGCGGGCGAAGTCACAAAAGTTCCATCGTTACAGGCGATTGTACGTGGTCCAAACCCGCCGGGGGCTGCCGGCGATGCATAACGCAGGAACCCGGTCACGCTGTCAAAGATGTATCTTCCCGTGAAAAATCCGCGGAAGACCTGATCATTCAAGGTGTGGATCCACTCACTGCCAAACTTAACTGTATGATTTCCGCTAACAACTGAGAAGTTGTTCTTGAAGTGAGTGCGCCAGAGCAACTCGTCAATACTTGGCTGCAGGAAGAAGGGGCTGCCGAATCGAAAGGTCGTAACGAATCCCATCGCCGTATCAGCCGGCACGTTAGAAGCTACCGCATTACGAGGCCGGTTCTCACGTGAATATGAGAAGTGCAACTCATTCACCTGAGTGGCCGCGAGCGTGCTGATCAGGTTGATGTTTAGATTATTAATTTTGGATGGGCCTTCGATACCATTAGCAGAGTTGCCGTAGGTCGCGACGTCAAAGGTCTGGTTTGTATTCTTCGAGTAATCGAAGTTATACGAGATGCCCAGCTTGTGATTACTATTCAGAAGAAAATCAAGCTTGCCGAGCAGCGCCGTGTTTCTGATGGGTCGCTGCACTGGCAGGCCCTCCTCCTGATTTCTCGTTGTCCTAAAGAAATTGATCAGAGCCAGTCGCTGACAGTCCGGATTGCCGTTGATTAGGGCTTCATTCGCGAGGATGGTAGGCGTAGCCACCGGACATGCAGTTCCGATAGGCACGCTAAGGTTGGACCTGGTCAGAGTTTCCCGGATGCTCTCCAAAGAAAAGAAGAAGAACGCCTTGTTCTTTTTGATTGGCCCGCCAAGCGTTCCCCCAAATTGTTCGCGACGAAAATCCGTTAGCGGCTGGCCGTCTGAGCCATTGGCTGTCAAGGCTTCAAGACGTTGAAAATGAAAGAGACTGCCGTGAACTTCATTCGTCCCTGATTTAGTAATGACGTTGATGACACCGCCAGCAGTCCTGCCAAACTCCGCGCTGGCTCCTGTCGCGACGACCTGAAACTCTTTAACTGCGTCGAGCGGAATATCGATCGCTGCTCGTTGACCACCCAACTGTTCGCCGAAGAAACCGTTATTGTAGTCTCCCCCGTCGAGGGTGACATTATTGAAGACGCCGCGCTGGCCCGCAAAGGTGATCTCGTCGCCGTCTGGCCCCTGAACGATGCTCACTCCCGGCGTGAGAGTCAGCAGGTCTTCAAACTTACGCCCCAAAATCGGGGTGTTGTTAACCGTCTTTTCATTAATCGTGGTGCTTGACTCTGTCTTGAGTGTATCGACGGTAGGCGCGGTTACCAACACACGTTCTTCTACTCCAGAAATCTTCATCGGCAGCCGTAAGTTGAGCGCTTGGCCCACAGTGAGATGAGTTTCCTCGACGGACAGAGGACCGAAGCCTTGCTTGCTGACTGTGACTGTGTAACGTCCGGGAGGGAGGGTCAACGCGACGAAACGGCCCTCCTCATCCGTGGTGATGGTCCGGCTGAAGTTCGTTTCGATATGCTTGACTTCCACGATGGCGCCTGGGATGGCTGCCCCGTTCTCGTCGACTACGGTGCCTTGAATGTTTCCAGTAGTGCTCTGGGTTTGGGCTAGGACAAAACTCGAACAAACGAGGGAAATGAGCAGACTGATACTCAATCCTTTAACCTTCGGGATAAAGGAGGAAAGCAGGGGGTTACGCATGAGCTTCTCCTGTGGTTTTGAAATGCTATTTGCGGCTTCGAATCTTCGTCTAAGAAACTTGTCGGGCAGATCCAGAGCGAGGTGCGCTCATATTAGTTAACCCTAAATAAGCTGTCAATCGGAATCATTGGCTAAGGGGTGAAAGCCATAAGGGAGGATCTATTGGAAGAGAGCGTCGCCGACTCAAAGACCAATTGACGCGAATAGACCAACCTCTGGGAGTCTGCGCAAGGTGTACAGTCGTGGGACGACGAATTCAGAGCCGGGAGCGATAGCGACCGGATGAGCCGGATTAACACTAGATCCTAATGAGACGCCTTGGTGGATTTTGGATTACATCGAGTGGGCAATGCTTGTGACTGAGCCCCCGGCTGAGTCCGGTCGCTATCGCTCCCGGCTCTGAATTAGCCGACCCACGACGAAGAACATCGAGTGATTCACCTCTCATCAAACATTAGATGGCCGGTTTCTGCGATTTATCGTAGCTGGCGCGAGATACACTTCGGGGTCAGCCAGCACCTGCTCCAACCGGCTTAGGTAACGTCCCACGTGCAAACCATCCATTAGCGCGTGATGCACTTCCACGGAGAAAGGCAAGTAGGTTCGTTCGTTTTCTCTAGTGAATTTTCCGAAGGCAATCTTGGGGATAGAATCCTCGCTGCGCCAATTACGCGCATGCGAAAAACTGGTAAAAGAAACCCAGGGCAGGGTGGTGAAATGTATTCGGTCGTCGCTTTTGTCCGGCCGGAAGGCGCCTTCGCCAAATTTTACCGCTTCAACAGCGCGATCGGCGTCGGCGAGGAACGTCTCGAAGTCTTCTTGATAATCAAAGTAGGCGAGGGTAAAGGTCTCGTTTGGCAGCATAACGGTGGTGCCGCCGTGAATCACATCGTGCACAAAAACGCGGCCTTCACGGAGTCGGTAGCGAAACGGCTCGATCTCGTTGGCCACTCGCAGGGCAAAATAGTGGTAAGACAGCATCAGGCTGATGCCAGGACGTTGCTGAAGTACAGCAAGCAGATTGGTGATATCCAACCGCGTGCAAATATTGAAGTAGGGTTTGTCGAAACGTAGGAAGAACTCAAAGACTTCACGACGGGCCCAGGTTCCGACGTCGAGATAGCCTGCCATGAGGACATTGTACGCGATTCGGCACTCACGCAGAGCGCTCTTATTTACAAGAAAACCCAGCAGCGAGCTGCCGGGTTTTCCTTGCGTTTCGGAAGCGGAACCTACACAAGTCCAGTTAGGAGGCTGAACCTGTTGGGCGTCGTTGGTGGGAATACCCTGCTGGTGCTCATCCTTATCATTGCGTTCACGCTGACTCCCCCATTTGAATCAGCGCCTGCCAAGGAATCTTGAAACACCGACGGGTCCAACGCGATGTTTCCTGCCACCAGCTCAAGTATCTGCCTGGATGATGAATGCGGCATGCTAAATATTTATTAATAGATGATTAAATCTCGGTTAAGAATCAGTGGGCAGTTGGCAGTTAGCAAAGAATTCGAATGCGGATGACCCCTAACGCAATAAAATGCGTCGCTAAAAACGCGGACTTGAAAAAAACGCGGATTTTTTTGAGCAATCCTCAGTTCTGTTTTTTTTCTGATCGAATCGTTGACTTGCATTCAGCGCACACCTAAGATGCTGGCATAGACTCGACTGAAGCGCGTTGGTACCAACGTGAGACATCGGGTCAAAAACGACGGTCCAACGAAAAAGGGTGATCCCCTTTGATGTTGGACCGTTTGTTATTCCTCGAACGTGTTACCTGGAAGTCAGTACCTCTCGACTGCAGGCTGGATTGGGCTCATACTTTCAATTTACCGCCATTGCTGACAACGAATTACCAGCAAAGTTTGATACCCAAATCCTCGCTCCGTCGAAAACCACGCCGAAAGGGCTCTTGCCAGTACTGTAAGTCGCAAGGACCTCACCGTTAGAGGGGTTCACTCTTATCAAGGTGTTGTCGCCATTGTTCACGACCCAGAGAGACGAGCCGTCAAACATGATGCCGGCGGCTCCATCGCCGCTCTTGAAAGTACCCAGGTCCGATCCATCCTTGACGCTTAGCTTCGTCAGCGTCTTTCCAAAATAATTTGTGACCCAGATATTGGCGCCATCAAAAGCCAACCCAAAGGGGCCTTTACCAACAGCGAAGCTTCCAATCACAGTGCCGGCGGAATTCAAACGGGTCACAGAATTGCTGAAGTTGTTTGCCACCCAGACGCTGCTGCCGTCGTAAGTCAAACCCATCGGACGTTTTCCGACTGCAAAGGTGCCCAACCTGGCGCCATTGCTCGCCGCCAGTTTGGTAACACTGTTGCTGTTGCGGTTTGCGACCCAAATACTGTCGCCATCATAGGCTAAACCGCCGGGAGCGTTCCCAACTGCGTAAGTGCCGACAATGGCTCCGGTGGATGGGTTGAGCTTCATCACATTGTTACTAAGTAAATTGGCTACCCACAAATAGGAACCCGCGTAAAGCAAAGCCACCGGTCTCTTGCCGACGGTAAAGGTGCCCGCGGCAGTGCCATCACTGGCGCGCATTCTGATGAGCGAATCGTTGAATTGAGTGGCGACCCAGATGTAAGTCCCGTCAAAAGCAATTGCTTCAGGTCCTGCCGTTTTTGTGGTCTCGGATGAAGTTTCAGCACCTGACAACGAAGAGGCAGAACTAAGCGTCGACAGTTTGCTGCTCTCCAGTGGGATCTCGTTCATCGACTGCGCTCCCTGGCCCATCACTACGGCAGGTGTCACAGCCCCCAAAGATAGAAAAACCGCAACGGTCGAGATCGTTTTAAGCAGACTCATCTGGCGCCTCCATTCTCTTTTCTTGCGTCCTTTGGCCAATCCACCCAGCTTAATGCCTTTACAATCCAGGGCGCCTTCGACATGGCGGGACACCCTCCCCACCGTTCCAGCGGTTCGTTGCCGTACTTGATCACTCCGATGTGGTTTGACTTGACCTTGTCCACTTCAGGATCGGGATCGACATAGCCAAGTTTACGCCGCAGCGTTTCCATGTCGGCGGGTGCGCCAGTCAGAAACGTCCAGCCTGGTTTCACTTTATGCATATGAGCATAGTGGGCCAGCTTGCTCGGCGTATCTTCCTCCGGCTTGAGCGTAAACGAGTACATGAAGATGTCTCGACCCATGCGGGCGCCCAGCAAGTCCTGCACCTTTCTCAAGTTCATGGTGATAGGCATGCAAATCCCCTCACACTTTGCATACATGAAATTGAAGACGACGATCTTGTCTTTGACGAGGTCATCGTAGAAACGCACCTTCTTCCCCGCGTGAGTAGTCAGGACGAGGTTGGGAAAGTATCGTTCGCGAATCCTTTCACGCGACGGGATGTTTTTAAACCTCGGGGCCGGATCAGTCATTGAGTCGGGCGACTGCCCACTCACAAGGAGCCCGCCAACGAAAGGGGCAGTTCCTAACAACCCCACCATAGTTCGTCTATTTATATTCACCATACAAATCCTTTCTCAAGTCTCTTCTTCGAGTAGTTGCCGCGTTGCTGGCCGAGACAAGAAACTCAACTATGGCTGGGTCTTGTTGTCACCGTCGGCATTAATTTGGCCCAGCACCATCATGGCGTGGTCTTCGTGGACCACGTTGTGACAGTGCAAGGGAAACTTGCCGATGAAGTCGCGGAAGCGGAAATAGACCTTGGCTTCCATATTATGTTCCAGCCTGAAGACATCTTTCCGACCCTTTGTAATCAGTCCGGAGCCTGACGGCGCCTGACCATTGATCGTTAGGGTCTGGAATTCCTCGAAGTGCATGTGGATTGGGTGTTGCCAACCGCCCGAGTTGTTTTGGAAAACCCACTTCTCGATGCTGTTTTTCTTAATCGCAAAGCGGATATCGTTGGGGTCTTCGCAGTCTCCGACCAGTTGACCATTGATCTGCCACTGGCCGTTGCCCCTTTCAAAGCGAAAGGTGCGCGTAATGCGCTCCGTATCGGTGGTGTTGGGAAAGCCGTAGAAGTAGACGAGCTGGTTCGCCGGGATATTGGCGGGGTTGATGCTATTGTCGGTCACCGGTGGGCCATCGACGATAATCTTGAGGATCTTCTGGCCCTGGCCCGCCGACGCAACCTCACCATTCGGGCCGCGACCGTCGTCTTGTATCAGACGGTTCTCAAGATAGAAGGTCTTGTTGGCCTCCGCAGTGAAGTCGACGATTACGTCAACTCGTTCAGCCACTGAGAAGCGAGAGCTGTTGACCAGAACCGGCTTCTCAATAAAGTTGCCATCGGTCGAAATCTGCCAGAAGGATTTGGTCGAGTTGTTCGGCCCAAGCACAAACATCTGGTAGAAACGCGAAGGTCCGGTATTCAACCAGCGGAAGCGATACCGTCGCGGGCTAACGTGCAACACAGGCTGTATCTTGCCGTTGACCAGGAATTTATCTCCCAGGATGCCGTCCGTATTGAACAGATCAAACTTCAGCAGACCAGTCGTGTTATCGAAAACTTTGTCGTTGAACACCATGTAGATGTCGAAACTAGTGAGCGGGTTTTGACCGTCACCGAAACTGGGCAGGCGGAACCCTGTGTTTTCGTCGCCGGTGTCATGCTCATTAAAGAGAATGTATGTTCCGGCGAGACCCTTGTAGGTGTTTTCAGCGGTATGATCGATGCGATGGTCGTGATACCAAAGCGTATGCATCGCCTCCTGGATATCGCCTCCCTGCGGAATATGTGTTGATTTCACTCCGGCGAGGACGTTCGGGTAGTGGTGATCGTAGAACTGGCCGCTCTCCTTGAAGAAACAGGGGAAGCCGTCGCTCTCCAGCGGAGTGTGGCCATTGTGCAAGTGGGTCGTGGTTGAAGGCAGGCCAAATCCGCCGTTAGCGAGTGGGAGTTCGTTCTTGATCCGAACGAGGACCGAGCCGCCCTGCGGATTGCCTTGTAGGCCGTACCTTTCCACGATCATAGGCCCGGGCGTAATGCCATTGAAGCCCCAGATAGGTTGCGGCGGGAGTTGCCCGACCGGGGTCACCATAACGTTTGCAGCCTGTTCCCTGAGCAAGTAATACCTGAGCGGCGGAAAGTCGTCCCAAGCCTGGTGCGGAACCGTGCGTGCCTCGCCTGGTTGGGGGTTTTTCTGCGGCGCTGGCGCTCCGAGGGCTGCGACCGGGACCGGCTGAAGCACCTGCAATCGAGGCATGTCCTGAGAGAACGGCGTCGTGGGTGGGCTGTTCGGCTCGTCGTCGTCCAGAACAAAACCTGAACGGGTTACTGGGTGTGCACTCAGTCCTTTTTTCGGGATGAGCATTCCGGCACTCGTCAGTAGTCCCATCTTCAAAAGGTCGCGCCGTTTGAAGCCCGCTGCAATTAGCTCGCGCCGATTATTCGCGGCGATTTGTTTCTCTTTCTCTCGCCGTCTGTTTCGCTTTGAGATGTAGGCCATTGCAAATGATCTCCTTGTAGGTGCGTGAGACAGATCTCCGCTCTTAAGTTGACTCCCGCTTTTGACCTTGCTTTATGTATTGCGAAGTGCGAGGTCCGTGACAAGCGAGGCACAGGACCGTTGGTCGTTTGCGGGCAGTAAACTATGCCCTCTATTGGACCAGGGATAACAAGGACAGACTAGTGAGTAACTGTCTATCTCAATTTTCTGGGTGGGCGCTATTAAAAAAGCTGCGCCTAAGTTGGGAGTATTGCAAGATGTGCGCAATCTATTACCACCGGTGGTCTAAGTCAAGTAAAAACTTTGATAGTGGTTGCGAGGCAGTTCTGCGGAGGGTTCTCAGTAACACCGGGAGCTTCAGCGCGGTGTTAGAGCGCGCTGATTTGGTGTTAACCGTTTTAACGGTTTACTGCAAGGGGAAACCCATTGAAACGGTTTGCGTGCCCCATAATCGGCTCTGCGTCACCGGGCTGAAGCCCGGTGTTAATGAGAACGCTCCGCGTGAGACTCTGACAAGAATGCTGCGAGGTTTGCCGCATCGTCGACTTTTAGGCCACGCCGATTGGATGCGTGCTCAAACTCCAATTCTAAAACCTAAAAACGGTGTCGAGTTGCAAGCGTGTCGTTGGTCGATTCAATGAACCCGGCGGTGTGTTGCCAAACGCTCCAAACAGTCCAGTGGGCCGCTCGGTTACGATGCCCGTTACGCTTAGGATTACGCGCGGATCGGCTGTATACGAAAACCCGAGCCGGTGTGCCCGCATATCAGACTGTTGCGTGACGTCTGAAAAGTTGAAAGGTGTGAGCACGGCATCTTTCTCGATGCGGATGAAGGTATAGCCAAACTGCATATCGCCGCGAGCTCGCGTTTGTCCCACTTGCACCTCGCCCCAGAAACCGTTGTTTTCATTATTCGGCAGAATTAAGTCTGCTCCGCCGGGACCGGCTGTGACTACATCCCGAGTCTGGGTGTTGGTGACCAGGTTCAGCAATACCGTAACCGGGAAACGCTTGCTGTATTTGAATTCAAGACGCCCGATCAAATCGACGAGGTTAAAGCCCGAGGCCAGGCGGCCATCGCGGTTGATGGCATTATTGCTGGCATTTGTCAGTCCCAGATTGGCATTGCCGGCAACCAGGAAATCGCGCGGTATCGATACCAGACTGGTAACGGTGCCGCCACCGGGAAGTGTGATCGTGATGGGAAGCTGCAACTGGCTTCCCCAAACTTGCACGGGTGAAATGAATTGCGTGCCGGAAAAGTAGAGATCGGCAATAGATAGATTCACAGCGAACCTGGCACTCGGCTCGAAGCGTGCGCGTAACTGTCCGCCGTATAACGCGAGATCGCGGCCGCCGCGGCGTGTTTGATCAACGTTCACGGTGCCGTCTGCGTTGCGAACGAAAGCCGAATTTCTTTCGAGGAAAGGAAGTTGCCAGGCGACCAGGGTAATGTTCTTCAATGCAGTTTTCTTGAAGTCGCGAGAATAGGACTCATTAAATCCTTCCACCATCAGGTCGTTGTCGATGGTCATCTCGGTCGCCGTCCAGGGCGGTTCAAACCTGCCACCCTGTAATCTCAAGCCGGGCAGGCTGCGAGGCTTATACGTAATAAAAGCCTGATCCAATCCGAAAGGCTTGCGATTGAAAAAATCCGTGAGTGTCTGGTTAGTTGAAATGTTATCGGCAAAACTCCCAGTTGCGAGCCGCAGTCCCCATTCAAACTCTTCGCTAATCGTGCCGCGCATCGCGAGTCGGGCGCGGATGCGCATCCGATGCCGCGGAGTTAGTTCATTGCCAAACGCAGTCGGATTACCCGCAGTCGCCAGATTATTTGATTGGCCAAAAATTGATTCGGAACGCAGCCGGATATCACCACTAAACCTAATCGAACCCAGTTCCGACACTCGCGACTCAACCTTCTTCAGTCGATCGTCAACTGTGGGCGTCTGTGCGGGCTTTGTCTGGGCAACACTAATCTCGGTAGTCACCGGAGAGGCCCCCGGTCCGGTCAGCTTGCCGGCTAGCAGGCGGATGGTTTCCTGCTGTTCGGAGATTGTTTGTTGTAACTGATCGAGTCGCTGACTCTGCTGCTGCAGTAGTTGCTCGAGCGCATTTAGCTTCTCTTCGGTAGTCAGCGGTTTTTTCTCGCCTTCCGAGGTCGCCGGCATTTTACGGTTGGGCTCGCTGGCAGAGGAGGTGGAGTCCACTGTTAACTGCGGCGGCGGCATATCCTGCGCGTGAGCGCCGGTAGCGGTTGCTGCCAGAGTGAGCAACATCAGCACAAACATTCTCGATACAGGTGAACGCATCGAACCGAGTTTTGTGAACATGGCTCTATTCCTTTGTGTGGAGAAGGCGATTGGGAAAGTTATCAAACGCTAAAAGAATGATGTGATGGTCTTAAGGTCGAATGAACTTTACCTTAAATCGACGTTAACTGGCGGCGACTGTTTAGTCGAGCAACAGCCTGGTGTTTAATGCCTCGGCGCGCTCGATGGCCGTGAGCAAACGAACAAACTGTGGATAGTTCCTACCCCTCCCAGCCAGCCGCGTAATTTCGGTTTGGCTGAGATCGTTGCGCAGTATCAGGTCGAGGAAATCGTAGTAGTCGCCGGTCGCCTCGTAGGGAAGCTCGCGGACGTAACTGGTTTGTTCACTGTCATTCGAACGAAAGCCGGCCAGCACGTCAAAAACGTGATCAGTTGTGAGGCGTGCGGCCTCGCGCGACAAGCTAATTGGAACCCGCAGTTCAAAAAATCTCAGCCCCTCTGGTGTGGTCACCCGGCGCAACTCCTTGGTTGCCTCGCCATCAAACGGTGACTCGGCATCGACGAGGATCCGCAGCAGGCGCGGTTGATCGTTAACGTCAACCGTATCAAGCGCCAGTTGCACGCGGTCCGCCAGAAACTTTTCGAATTGCGCTTCGATTGGATAACTGATTCGTCCCAGACAGCCAACCGCCTCTCCTTCCCCCGCAATTTCTTCAGGCAGGCAAGCCGGACAACTCGGGCAGACAGCCGTTTCTGTCTGCATGAGTTCGATTTTGTCACGAGCATTCTCCACCCATGCCAACTTTTCGGGGGACGGCGAGCTGGTGTCACCTGTGGTCAGGCGTGCGTGAAGATTACTTAGACGTCCCCAGTCCCGCAGGTGTTTCTCCGAGTAACGTGCCCGCAACATACAAGGGTAATGAACGGCAAATTCGAGTGACATCAGAGTAAACCGAGAAGCTTCGTTATGTTACCGGCGGTTTTGTTAAATGTTTCGTCGTGTGTTCGGTGACGCTACCATGAGGCAAAAGTGGCGGTGTTGCTAATCCGTCGGTAATCGCTGCGCGCTCATGCGCCGCAAGCGTTCGACCTTCACCCGCCTGGTCTAGTTGGCGTTGCATAAATCTGGAATCGATCAATCCGTTAATTCCTGCCACCAGGGAAAACATGCCCAACACTGCCATCCAACCGGCGAACACCAACCAGATAACAACCCAATCGTTTGGGCCGAATAATCCCAACGCGGTACCTATTATTAGTGACGATCCTAACCACCCACCGGCCTTAACCAGGCTTCGCATAGCTTGGCTTCGTTTATATAACCAGGTCTCCGAGGGGTTCGAGCTGTGTTTAATCTTGTCGTAGTGGCCCGACAAAGCTAGCGCCACCGTTTCCAGGCTGTTGCCACAACCGCGACAGAATTTCGCGTCATCCAGATTCTGTGCCGCACATCTGGGACAGTACATCAGGCATACCTCCTACCCAACCTTGTACGACCATGGCAGAGATTAGTTTTCACAAAACCATAAATGATGTGCTGATTAGTGGAATCATCGCGCTCACGGACAACTGAGTTTCTTCTGCAACCGGTGTGAAACGAATGCGGCGTATGCGCCGCCGATCCAGTCGTTCGACCTCAAAACGCATGCCCTCGTATTCGACTGTTTCGCCAACCTGCAACAACCGTCCTGACTGGTCCAGGAGGAAGCCGGCGAGAGTTGTATAGCCCGCATCTTCCGGGAGCTCGAGCTTGAGACGTCGATTCGCGTCACGCACCGTGAGCATTCCACTCAGCAGGTAGGTGCCATCCGCTTCCTGCAATATCTGGGCACGCACTTCCTCATCAAATTCGTCATTAATCTCGCCAACGATCTCTTCCAGCAAATCCTCCAGCGTGACTATGCCTTCCATACCACCATGCTCATCAACCACAACCGCCAAATGCGCACGCGATGCCTGCATCTGCTTGAGTGCCGCACCGAGACCGGCTGTCGCCGGGATAAAGTGCGCCGGATGTAACAAGGCTTCCAGATTGAAGCTGTCATTGTTTGGCTGCTCCAGATAAGGTTCGAGGCGTCTTCGAAACAACACACCGATAACGTCGTCGCGATTTTCTCGATACACAGGCAAACGTGAGTAACCCAAATTGCGAAATGCCGCCCAGGCTTCCTCGAGCGTTGCTGTGACCGGGATCGCATCGACCGCCGTTCGGGGTATCATCGCCTCACGAACTTCCGCCTCGGAAAAGTTAAGCACGCTGTTGATGAGGCTCTGTTCCTCTTCCTTCAGGTGGCCGCTCTTACGCGAGATGTCTACCAGGTGTCGCAATTCCTCCTCGGTATAAATAGAGGCATGTTCACCCGAAGGATGCAGTCCAAACAGCCGTACGGTGCGGGTACCGGCCCAGTCAAGTAACCGAATGGGCCAGCGAAACGTCTTGTAAAAAATCTCCATCGGCAGTGCGATCGCCAGAGCAGTTCTCTCAGCACGCTCGAGCGCCAGCGTTTTGGGCGCCAATTCGCCGAGGACAATGTGAAGGAAGGTGATGATGCTGAAAGCAATCGTGAACGCGATTGTGTGCAAGACGGTTTCCGAGACGCGGCCTCTAAGCGGGATCTCAAGCAGGTGAGCCACCGCCGGTTCCCCAATCCAGCCGAGGGCGAGCGAGGCGAGCGTGATACCGAGTTGGGTGGCGGAAATGTAAGCGTTTAGATTGTCGACCAGCCCCAACAGCCTTTTTGCGCGACGATCGCCGGTCTTTGCGAGAGTCGCAATACGAGAACGGCGTACACCCACGAGGGAGAATTCCGAGGCCACAAAGAAGCCGTTAGCGAGAACCAGCAGCAAGACAATGACGAGGTTTACGGTTTCAAACATTGACTATATGTTGAGGGCTGCGTGAGGCTAATGCAAGTAGCCTCTATAGCGAGCGATCCACGAAACAAGACGCAATTTCCGTTATTAAAGATCAACGCCAGCTATGGAAAGTAGCAAATGTTGGCTTTCTTCCTTGTCAAAAATGACCTGCCTTCAGCCTGTGAGAGCTGGCACCAGTTCATCCTGCAGCTTGGGCTTGCCGCGCTGTTTTTCGCGGTTGGTGCTTTTTTCTTCCTTCGCGGGCGAGCAGGCAAGATTCATTTTGAACATTGGCTCGCAGGCGGTCCCAAGTCTAAGAAGGGTCACCAGAAGTTGGCGATGGTTATTAGTGCCTACATCTGGACGCTCGCCGTAGTAACGCTTTTAAGCACGCTCTTAGGCTGGGGCTGCTAAGTAATTCAGATTAGGACACAACCGCTCAGGCGCGTCTTCTGCCTCTAGTTGCCTGGCTATGATAAGCTTTGCCTTCCTCTTGCCGATCGTCGAAAACGAAATTTGAAAGGTCCTACCTATGGCAATTAGTCAGGATTTACTGGAGATACTTGCTTGCCCTGCCTGCAAGGAGAAGGTGGAATTAACACCTGATGGTATGGGCTTAAAATGCGTCGCCTGCCGCCGTTTATACCCGATACGCGACGACATTCCGGTGATGTTAATCGACGAGGCAACGGTAGAGGACGACCCTGAAGCCGGCGAGTCACAACAAAGTTGAAAAGCCTGCGCGAAATAGTTGAATCGTCTCCTCACATGCGTAGTCTGACAATGCACAGTCTGCGTGGAGAAGAGTCGCCGCAGCCGCTCGGGCCCGCCCGTTGGGATTGGAAAAAAGTTGGACGAGTGTTAGTGGTCCGCCTGCGTTCAATCGGAGATACCGTCTTGGCGACTCCGTCGCTGTTCGCACTAAAGCGATTTCTGCCCGAGGCTTCGATTGATATCTTGTTGGAGGATTGGGTCGCACCCGTGCTGGACGGTTTCCCCCATGTCGATAACATCATCACCGTTCAAAAAAGCAGCACCTCGCGTGCGCGCGTCGCTCGCCAGTTGCGTGCTCGCCATTACGATGTCGTCTACAACCTTCACGGTGGATCAACTGCGGCGCTGATGTCTCGCGCGACCGGCGCGGCCCATCGGGTTGGTCAGGAACGCTATCAGTATGCGCGTTTGCACAACCACATTGCGCCTTCGTCGTCTTTGCTATGGGAGCGTGAGAAGACACACTCAGTTGAGCAACAACTAGCCTTGTTGGGTTGGACCGGTGTTCCCGTGAGTGATCGCCCACCAACACAATTAGCCGTAACTGGTGATGCCGCTAATCGCATCTCTGCCCGGCTGCGCGGCGTAGATCTGGAAACGACACCCTTTGCGGTGATACATCCGGCCGCCGCTTTTGATACCAAACGATGGGACGCCGAGAAATTTGGTCTGGTGGCCGGCGAGCTTGCGGCGCGCGAACTACCGGTGATAGTTCTCACCACGCCGAAAGAAGCCGGCTTGATCGACGAACTGAGGCGCGCTACCCGATCGAAGGTTCACGCCTTCACTGACCTCAGTTTGCCCGAGATTACGGCGTTGCTCTCCAGCGCGCGTTTGTTTGTCGGCAACGACAGCGGTATCGCGCACATTGCCGCGGCCGTGGGCACTCCCTCAGTTGTAATTTTCGGCTCTTCAAACCGGGCCCACTGGGGACCATGGGCGCGTAACGCAGCAGAGATGGTGTTTGAAGAGATGGACTGCCAACCCTGCCATGGCTACTACTGTGAAAAGTTTGCGCAGCCGGAGTGCATTGAACGAGTGAAAGTTGAGCGTGTGACCGCCGCAGTCGCAAGAGTGCTGCGGGAGAGCGCGGTGTAGCTCTTAAGTTTCCATCATGTCCCAACTCTTAAAACAACGCGCAGCAGAGATCCTCACCAGCATGCGTGATCAAAAGATCGCAGTGCTGGGCGACGTGATGCTGGATGAGTTTGTCTGGGGCGACGTCACGCGCATCTCCCCTGAAGCGCCAGTGCCGGTGGTTGATGTGCGACGAGAATCGGTGCACTTGGGTGGGGCCGCGAATGTTCTGGCAAATGTGATTGCGCTTGGTTCATGCGGTTGCGTCGTTGGCGTTGTCGGAGATGATCCCGCGGGTGATCGACTACGGACCAGATTGCAAGAGACTAGTCCATTACAATCTGAGGATTATCTCGTGGTGGCGAATGGTCGCCCTTCTACCACCAAGACTCGCATAATTGCGCATAACCAATTAGTAGTGCGCGCCGACCGGGAGCAGCGCAGTCCGGTGAATGGGAACGTCGAGGAGCGCGTTCTAAATTCACTGAAGCAGGCCATCCAACAAGCTGACGCCTTCGTTGTTTCTGATTACGACAAAGGCGTAGTGACTCCTCGCATCCTCAACGAGATTCTTTCACTCGCGTATAAAAAAATGCCGGTGTTGATCGATCCTAAGATTCGCAACTTTCAACACTATCGTCCGGCCTCATTGATCACGCCGAACCATCATGAGGCGTTGCGCATGACCGGCATCGAAGAAGATACGGACGCAGGACTGCATCAAGCCGCGCGGGAAATTCAAAACAAGTTGAGCTGCGATGCGGTCTTAATAACCCGAGGCGATCGCGGAATAATGCTGCTGGAACGTGACCAGCAACCGGTTTATGTGGAAACTACGGCCCGCGAAGTCTACGATGTCACCGGCGCCGGCGATACAGTGATTGCTACGCTGGCCGCAGCCCTGGCCGCGGGAGCTACGATGTGGGAAGCCGCCAATCTGGCCAACCATGCGGCGGGCATTGTGGTCGGCAAAGTAGGAACGGCAACGGCCACCGCCGAGGAATTACTAAGTACGTTTTAATATCCTTATTTTGGGGCGCAACTCGTTTACCCTCGCGTGCAACGCAGCGGCCCTGATCGCAAACTAAACTTTACCCAAAACGATGATCGGTAAGTCCCTCGGCAGTTACAAGATTCTCGAAAAGCTCGGCGTGGGCGGGCAAGGTACTGTTTACAAAGCTACGGACGCGAAACTCGGCCGCACCGTCGTAGTTAAAGTTCTGCCTCCGGAATTAACGGCCAGGGAAGCGAATCTGAAACGTTTTGAACGCGAAGCGCGTCTGGCTTCCTCTCTCGATCATCCCAACATCTGCACCATCTTCGATCTTGACGAAGCTGAGGGTCTTCACTTCATCGCGATGCAGCATGTTGAAGGCCGCAACGTTAGACAACTGGTGGCGGGCCATCCGCTCGAGCTTAAGAGTGCTCTGTTGATCGGTCTGCAAGTTACCGATGCGCTGGCCGCAGCGCATGCACGAGGCATCATCCATCGCGACATCAAATCCGGTAATGTGATGGTGACGCCGTCAGGCCAGGTAAAGATTCTGGATTTTGGCCTCGCCAAACTGCTCGAGGACGAAGAAGCGACCAGGAAAGCTGCAATCCATCACACCGATCTAACCGAAATCGGTGTCCCGTACGGAACGGCTACGTATGCAGCTCCGGAACAAGCGCGTGGTGATCGTGTCGATAAGCGCGCCGACATATTTTCCACCGGTGTGCTGCTTTACGAGATGTTGACTGGCACCTGGCCTTTCCGCGGCAAGACTACGATCGACGTGCGTCACGCAGTGCTTCATGATGCGCCACGCCCCGTCTCCGAGCTTCGTAAAGAACCGCTGCCGGTCAAGCTGCAACAAATCTTAGATCGTTGTCTGGCAAAAGAACCTCGCGAACGTTATCAAAAGATGGAGGAGTTGCGCGACGACTTGCGACGCGTTTTGCAGGAGGTCTCCATCGCTGATGCAACCGGCCAACCCTACGAGGCCGTTACACCAGAGCCGGCTCGACATCTGTCCGGTTCCGGCACAGTTTCTCGGGCCATGAGATGGTTGAAAGGCCGAAGCAGAACTGAATCAACTTCCGCTCCCAGTCAGGCCACGCCAACCCGGCCCACGATTCACGAGACGCCGTTTACAACGATTACCGATCAGGAAAAGAAGAGTCTCGCGATTCTTCCTTTTCGCAACCTTAGCAACGACCCCGCTTCAACGTTTTACGAATTTTCCCTCGCTGACGCGGTAATCACTGAGCTCGCGCGGGTGCGCTCGCTGGTGGTGCGACCGTCGTCAGTGATTGCGAAATACCAGGGCCAACAGGTCGATGCGCGGGAAGTCGGTCATGAACTCAACGTCAACGCCGTGTTGTCCGCGGGTTTCATCCATGCCGGCGAACGTTTCCGCGTGACTGCCCAACTGCTCGACGTCGCGTCGGGCAACATACTTTGGAGCGATCGGATCGATACCTCCGCGTCGGACATCATCGTGGTCCAGGATACGATTGCACAACGGATCGTCGAAGGCTTGCGTCTTGAGCTTAGTCCCACCGAACAGGTCGGCATCGCCAAACCGAGCACACAAAACGCCGCCGCCTATGAACAATACCTACGCGGACGTGATCTCTTCGCGAGATTCATTTTCCGCACCGTGGATCCGGAAGACTGCGACGCTGCCATCGAACACTTCCAACGCGCCATTGAGCTCGATCCTAACTTTGCCTTGGCACTTGACGGCTTAGGCGCTTCCTACGTCAACCGCGTTTTCAAGGGATTTGGTGGCGCCGAAGACTACGAACGTGCCGAGGCTGCTTTTCACAAAGCGCTGGCTATCGATCCAAAGCTAATTGAAGCGCGCATGCTGATGGTCTTCGTTTATCTATGGCGCGGCCAGAAACAGAAAGCCCGCGAAGAGGTGGCCCAGGCGCGCCGGGAAGCGCCGGACGAACCGGTGGTTCACTTCGTCAAAGCTACGCTGCACCGTCTCGATGGCGAGTATGGGCGCGCGTTGCGCAGTTACGAGAAGCTGATGCGATTGGATCCGGCGGCCCATGTGGTGGCAAGTTTCAATCGCGCCCTCGTCTATATGTACATGGGAAAATTCGAGGACATGTCGCGGGAGCTGGATCACGCCGGCGACCCGGATAATCCTTTAGTGCAAACCTTCCGCGCGCTCTCTTTGTACTACACCGGCCACACTGATGCAGCGGCCGAGATGATGCAAGAGGTAGTCGCTTCGCACCAAAACATCCACGGCATTCGGCCATTTCTGGCAATGTTCCTTAGCGCACAGGGCAAGCATCAAGAAGCGCGTGCGCAGCTGAACGACGACGTTATCAGGAATGCCGAAGTCGATCCTGATATCGCCTATTCAGTCGCGTCTGTTTTTGCGCTCGAAGGGATGCGAAGTGAAGCGTTCCAATGGCTGGAACGCGCGATCGCGTTGGGTAATGCCAATCAACCTTGCTTCGAAAACGATCCCAACTGGTCTTCGCTGAGAAACGACCCACAGTTCATCAGTCTGATGGGAAAGGTTCGAGCGGAACACGCAGTGCAGGGAATCAAGGCGGCGCCATCCAGTTAATCTCGCATTCGAAACCAATCAAACATGTCAATTAGTCTTCGAGCATTCACAATAGCTTTACTCTTACTCTCTCTCGCTCAACCCGCGACTGTTTTCACGGCTTCCCAGGAGGCGCAGCGTGAGCGACGAGTGGGGACCGCAGTAGATCCCGGCGCAACACCCAGTCCAACGCCGCTCGCGAGTCCTAGTCCGTCACCAAGTCCGCAGCCTTCCGCGACACCGGTCGTGAGTGGCCCAAGAGCAACCACTACGAAAACTGTTGCGGAATTACAGAGCCAGATATCTGCGCTTCTCCGGCAGCCCCATCTGGCGCCCGCTACTATCGGTATCAAGGTGGCCTCGGCGGAGACTGGAAAAGTTCTCTTCGAAGAAAACGCCAATAAGCTTTTGCGCCCGGCGTCTAATATGAAGCTCTACACGATCGCCGCTGCGCTTGATCGGCTCTCGCCGGACTATCGTTTTGTCACTTCCGTTTACGCGCAGGCTAAACCTGACGCCGCCGGCACCATCCGGGGCGACCTCACCATCTATGGCCGTGGCGATCCGTCGATTGCGGCTCGCTTCAACAATGGCGACTATTTCAAAGCGATTAACGATTTGGCAGCACGCATTGTGGCGGCCGGAGTGAAGCGTGTAGAAGGTGACCTGGTTGCGGACGAGACCTATTTTGTAGGTCCTCAGTATGGCGCCGGTTGGGAGTGGGAAGACTTGCAATGGTGGTACGGCGCGGAAGTCAGCGCGCTTACCGCGAACGATAATGCAGTAGACCTGTCGGTCAAGCCCGGCCCGCTAGTTGGCGCTCCGGCAGTAATCACCACCGGCCCACCCGCTCCTTTTTTGACGATTACCAATCGAGTAAAAACTTCGGCGCGAGGAACTAAACGAGAGCTGGCGGTTTATCGCGGTCTGACGTCCGATGAAGTCGACATCAGCGGGTCGATTGCTTTAGACGATGCGGGTTACTCAGGTTCAATTGGAATTTCCAAGCCGGCGCTCCTGTTTGGTTATCTACTCCGAGCGTCGCTGACCCAGCAAGGAGTCGTCATCAAGGGTAAGACTCGTGCCACCGGACCTCGCATATCTTTGTCAGCGCCGATCACTGATCCCACTTCGCTGGTAGAAGTGGCGTCTTTTCAGTCGCCGCCTTTCGCGCTGATTGCTGCGCAAACAATGAAACCGAGCCAGAACCTCTACACCGAGCTGCTATTGCGCACGCTGGGAAAGGTTGTTCCTCCTGCCACCACGCCGCTTAATCCGCCGCGCACGAGTGAAGCCGCCGGTCTCGAGGTTATCAAAACATTTCTACGGGAAGCGGGCGTAGACCCTGCGTCGCTGGTATTGAGCGACGGTTCCGGTCTATCGCGTAATGACATGATTACGCCCGAAGCGACTTTGCAGTTGCTCACTTACATGCGTCGTCACCGCTATGCGAAGGCTTTCTACGAGTCTCTGCCCATAGCCGGTCTCGAGGGAACACTTAGGAATCGCATGAAAGGGACGGTGGCGGAAAATAATGTTCGTGCTAAGACCGGGACGCTGAGCTCTGCCTCAAGCCTTTCTGGTTTTGTAACTACTGCAGCCGGTGAACAGCTGGTGTTTTCGATCATGGTCAACAATTATCCGCAAGGCTCTAATCCGGTCTCTACTTGCATCGATCCAATTGCTCTGTTGCTGGCGTCATTCGCCGGCCGGTCGTAGTTTGACCTCCACTAATGTCAGTAAACTTCATCAAATTTCACGGCTTCGGCAACGACTACATCGTGCTGGAAGCGAAAGACCTAGGCGACGTTGGCCAGTTGGGTAATTTTGCAAAACGAATTTGTGACCGCCACTACGGCGCCGGCGCGGACGGAATCGCTGTGGTGAGTCCCGCGCCTGAAGCTAATGCGGATTTCCAGGTGCGCATCTTTAATCCTGATGGCAGCGAAGCCTCGCTTTCAGGAAATGGGACGCGTTGCGCCGCAGCGTATCTTTACTACCAAAATTTGTGGAGTGCGTCCGCGCTGCGACTAACTACGCGGGCAGGCGTAAAGCGTTACCAGCTTCAGCAACAGGTTGCGCCGGGAAAATACCTGTTCGAGTCAGAATTGGGCCAGCCACGTTTTGATTCGGCCTCGATTCCAATGCTGACTGATCGAGCAATGGATAGAGTGGTCGACTATCCAATCAACGTCGATGGCGACTCGCTCAAGGTTACGGCGTTGCAAATGGGAAATCCTAACTGCTGCATCTTTGTATCTGACTTTGAAGCCCTGGACTGGCGACGAATCGGAAAAGTCCTGGAGAACCATCCACAGTTTCCTGAACGCACGAATGTAGTTTTTGTTCACGTCGATAATCGCCATACTATTAGCCTGCGAATCTGGGAACGTGGCGTGGGCGAGACCATGGCTTCAGGGACCTGTTCGTGCGCGGCAGCCGTGGCGGCGATGATCAAAGGGCAAACGGAAAAAGTCATCGAAGTCTTGATGCCCGGTGGCCAGGCGCGGATTGAATGGCGCGCGGAAACCGACGGTGAGGTTGTCATTACAGGTGCGGCTGAAGTAATTTATCGAGGTGACTGGTTAGAGCAGTCAGGTTAACGGCAATTTTGCCCCGACCCTCTCCGTGTTGGAGAGGAGAAATTCCCCCAATGTACTCTCCTCAAATGAAGGCCTTCCTTTCGCCCGTCCGCTGGTTTGCCATCGTCTATCTCTGCTCCGTGCCGATTATCCTCGCGGGCTGTGGCGGCAACCTCGTTCAGGAAACTATCGCTGAACCGGTAACGGTTTCGAAGCCAATTCCACCCCCAAGTGTTCCCACCTGGCTAGGCAATCCTTCGCGAAATTTCTATGGCACCGGGCCCTGGTCAGATCGGCCGAGCGAGGTTCTTTGGGCCTTTGAAACGAAACTAACGAAGGGCCGTCTCCATGATCTCGGCTGGGGCGGATCAAGTTGGCCGGGTCAACCAACGATCGTTGGCAATCGAGTCTATTTCGGCTCGGCCGACAGCTATCTCTACTGTATCGATGCCACCACCGGAAGTTTGATTTGGAGCTACAAGGCTGAGGACAGTTTAAAGTCGGCGCCGACGCTTGCCGGAGATCGCGTGATCGCCAGCGGCTTGGATCATCACGTCTACTGTTTGAACGCGAACGACGGCTCTCTTATCTGGAAGTACAAAACGGATTTTGAGATCGACTGTTCGGCAGCCGTTATCGATGGGCGCGTTTACTTCGGCAGCGAAGACGGGTTCTTCTACAGTCTCAATTTTGAGGACGGATCGCTGGTTTACAAAACCGAACGGCTAGGATCAATTGAAGGCAGTTTTACTGTGATTGACGGGCGCGCCTACTTGGGCACTGAGCAGGGCGATCTTTATTGTTTAAAACTGGCAGACGGCGCAGTGGTGTGGAAGGCGCGCATTGGCGCTGATTCGGATTCGACGCCAGCGGTCTCCGGCGGTCGCGTCTACACAGCGGCCGAAGACGGTTACGTCTATGCTTTTAATCAAACCGACGGTCAGCTCGTTTGGAGGTTCAAAGCTGATGGTGGACTCAGCCGCAACTACATAGAGCGGAGCGGCTTCTGGGCCAGTCCGATTGTGCATGACAGGCGAGTCTACATTGGCTCCAATAACGGCTTTATGTATTGCCTTACTGCGGAGAAGGGCGAGCTGGTTTGGCAACATCTAGTGCGCGCACCGATCTGGGGCACGTCGCCCGTGGTTGACGGCCGAGTTGTCTTCGGGGACAAGGCGGGTTGGATGTACATGCTGTCGGCGAACGACGGCAAGCGGCTTTGGGAGCTGCAAATCGGTGAAAACATAAACGCTACTCCCGCTATCCTGAATGGACGAATTTACATTGGCGCCTTCAATGGAAAGCTTTTCGCGCTCGGCCCGAAAGAAATGGAACCATCAATTCCGACTGACAGAGAGCCGGAAATCGCTCCTTAGTTCGTTCACGCCCATAGCTGGTCAGTTTGATGTTCGGCACGCTTTAGCTTGTCGTAACGCCACGACAAAGTAAAATTTATCGGACATTTGCAGCGAAACTGACCCGCTACATTCACGCCGCTCTTTACCCTTTCCCCATTCCCCTTTACCCTAGACCATATGTCGGCGTCGCTTATCTATCTCATCGACAATACCATCGATGGTCAGGGAGCCAGTCCTCGCGAGTTGCGCGCGGTGCTGGGACGCATGCGTGAAGGCTTGGAAATACTCACTGAACCTTTCCACACCGTCACGCTGCAACGGGTAAAAAAACTTGGCCCCTCCCACATCATTTTGAGCGGCCAAAGCCACCCCTGGGAACAATACTCGTCCAAGTCACTTGCCGGCGTCTTTCAGGTAATTAAGCGTGCCGCGCAACCCATACTCGGCGTTTGCGGCGGTCATCAACAGATCGCGCTTGCTTATGGCGCCCCAGTCGATTTGATGGCTCGGCTCGAACCCGGCGAGGGTTACGAAGGCGCCAAGCGCGAGCGTGGCTATGCTACAGTGGACGTAAAGGGCAATGGCATCTTCAAGGGTCTCAGCCCCCGAATTAGTGTTTGGCATTCCCACTTCGACGAGGTCAAGACTCTTCCAAAGGACTTTCGCACTACAGCCTCGAACGAAAACTGCGCCATCCAGGCGATGCAGCACAAAGAGCGACCGGTTTTCGGGGTGCAATTTCACCCCGAGCTCTTCGACGAAGAACACCCCGACGGCCGTCAGGTAATCGAGAATTTCCTTGACCTATAGGGCCTATTTTCGGGTCTCGGACAGATTTTTTCTCACCACATAAGTCACAATATTTCAACATTTAATGTTGGGCACCCTGGCTAAAGAGAGATGTGTTGCAGGTACCCCGGCTGGACTACCCAAAACCCCTGTGCTAGCCTCCCTCCCGACAAGCGGGGTTTCATGCCCCGCTTTCTCTCTTTCTAAGTCGCGCAATTGGGTTTTCAGCGCATGCATCAAGGATGCAAGCCCCCAACTCCGGCTGACGTTGTCATCAACTCCTTGAGCCGGAGGTCGAGTCATAGGACAGAACGGACTCGCGCAGAGCGCTGGGAAATACTACTCGGACAGGAGACCCGAAGAATGAAAGCAATTGTTTGTAGGAGCGCGATAGTTGCGTTCGTGCTCTTGATAGGTTTAGTAGGATTTTCAGCAACACCCTCAGTAGCAGAAACCGTCCTTTCACAATTTCAAGACCTAAAACCAGAATCCAGGCAGGATAAGCAGGTTCGGCAGCCTGAGACCCTGGGCAAGTTTGACCCCGACGCGAGTTCAACGGCGCCGGCTGCAGATTCGTCCTCCAGCGATACGCTGCGTCCCTTAGTGCCGGCCACAAACTACGTAGCCACGGCCTATAGCCTGCGCGGGAGGACCGCCAGTGGCCGCATGGTAAGCCGAGGTTTGATAGCAGCCGATCCAAGGTACTTGCCGCTTGGGTCGCGCGTTCGCCTGGAACATCCGGGATATAGCGGTGAGTATCTGGTTGCAGACACTGGTGGATTGATTAAAGGTCGGCGAATCGACATCTGGATTCCCAGCACTCGCGAGGCCATGCGATTCGGCCGTCGCACGGTAAAACTGACCGTACTTAGCTATCCAGCAAAACGTTCGAAGCGCCAAGCGAAGGCCTAAAATAACAATTACATTTTGAAACGTGAGGCAGGAACAACTCCTGCCTTTTTCTTTGCAGCATGGTATTGGCTTACCAGTAGTCTCCTCGTGCTACCATAAGCCGATCCAAATTAATCAACTTGCGAGGTTGGCCGAGCATGCAGGTTTCCAGGCAGCCGTCTGAGAACAATCTAGAAGTCCCTGCCCCAGAGCCTTTAGTTGAGGTCAAGCGAGGCGCCATCACCGAGTCGCGCCATCGGGGACACGTTGTAGCGGTCGAACCTAACGGTAACATCGTCGCTTTTCTTGGTGCGCCGGAAACGGTTACGTTCCTGCGTTCCTCCGCCAAACCGCACCAGGCTGTTCCGTTGATTGTTTCGGGCGCTGCGGACCGATTTGGTTTTAGCGAAAAGGAGATTGCGCTGGCCTGCGCATCTCACAGCGGCGAGCCAATTCACACTGAACTTGCCTCCTCGATGCTCAACAAGATTGGGCTAACGCCCAAGGATCTCAAGTGTGGCATTCATGAGCCGTTTAGTCCGGAAGCTGTGCGCGAACTCCGCGAAAAGGGCGAACCACCAAACGTATTGCAAAATAACTGTTCGGGTAAGCACGCCGGAATGCTTGCCCTGGCAAAGCATTTGGGTGCGCCAACCGAAACCTACGATCGGCCCGACAATCCAGTCCAGCTTGCCATTGCCGACACGGTTGCGCTTTTCTCAGGGATACCAATTGAAGATATTGCGGTTGGGACGGACGGTTGTGGGGTTCCGGTTTTTGGCATTACCGTCAAATCGATGGGCTTAATGTACGCCCGGCTCGTTTCACCGCCCGCAGAGTTTGACGAAAAGACCAAAGATGCTTGCCGGCGCATCGTGTCAGCAATGATCTCCCATCCCGAGCTAGTCGGAGGAACTGCAGACCGTCTGGACACAGAGATGATGCGGGCCGCGAAGGGCCGGCTAATCTCGAAGGTGGGCGCTGAAGGGGTTTACACCGTTGGCGTGCTACCTTCGTCCGAGTGGCCCAAAGGTTTTGGGCTGGCCCTCAAGATCGAAGACGGAGACGATCATCGCGCCCGGCCCACCGTAGTAATCGAGTCGCTGAGACAACTAGGCATCCTGTCAGACGAGTCTTTGGAGGCAGTGGCTCGTTATGCCTTCTTCCCGGTGCGCAATCGTCCCGGGGAAGTCGTTGGTGAGGTGGTCGCGTCCTTTAAACTAAATCGGACAACCGCCGCTGGGGCCGAGAAATGAAAACCGCCGGAACGTCACCGAAGCCCAGCGACCATAACGACGACGCTGCGCCCAACCTACCGCCTCTGCAGCGTGACGCGAGCGGGAATGTCGATTTGGACTCCATTCCCGATGTCATTCAGTGGTTTCTGGACTTCGATCAGCGCGTCGCCATTATCAAACATCCCAATGTTGAAGAAGTCTTCCAATGGAAGCAGGAGCGCAGCCGGGCCAACGCGGAAGAGGTTTTCGCTTTCAATCGTGCCGAGGATCGACTGGCAATCGGAATAATCCAGGCGCTGGCCGACAACGCAGGGGATCGCGAGCTTCATTCCTGGATAAGCCAGTTACTCAATGCGTTGGATGGCGCCGCGAAAGCCAATGAAGCCGCCGCCGAGACTTACAAGCTGGAACTACAAAGTGGCGGTTCAATACTTAGAGAATCGGAAAAAATTCCTACTGCCCGCGGGCGTCAGGAATTTTTGATTAACTGCTGGTTGGAAACACTTTGCACTGCCGAAGCAAGGGTGCTCGGTTGGCTTTACAAAGAGTTCTACGGCCGTCCTTTTACTCCCTGATATTCAAGCCTATATGAATGCTGATTACCGCGCGCTCTTTTCCGTCACAGAGCGCGCTAACTATTTGAATCACGCCGCTGTTTCGGCCCCTCCGCGACCGACAATCGCGGCAATCCAATCCTACCTGTCGGACGTCTCCGAGAATGGCTCAGTCAACTTCAGTAGTTGGCTCGCAGTGAAGGAACAGACACGTAAACTGTTGGCGGGTATGCTCGGCGCGCGCCCCGATCAAGTCGCTTTTGTGCGGAATACCTCCGACGGCCTGTCGACTGTTGCAAACGGGATCACATGGAGCCCAGGCGACAACCTGGTAACTTTCCGCAACGAGTTTCCCTCCAATATTTATCCCTGGCTGCGTGCGCGCGATGCTTTTGGGATCGAAGTGCGTTTCTGCGAGGAGCGCGATGGCCGGATTGACCTTGATGAACTAATTGGCCTGATTGATGAACACACAAAAATTGTGGCGATTAGTTTTGTTCAGTACGCCTCCGGCTTTCGCGCTGATCTCGAGAGACTTGGTCGAGCAGCACGTGTTCACGATGCGCTTTTGGTAGTAGACGTCATCCAGGGACTGGGAGTAGTCCCACTTGACGTGGGATTAGAATTCGTCGACGTGGCCGCCGGTGCCTGCCACAAGTGGTTATTGACGCCTGAGGGCGTCGGCTTTTTGTACCTTTCAGACCGCGCCCGAGAGCGAATTACACCCACTTTAGTTGGATGGGTCAGCGTTCCAAACCCTGATGACTACGGGAACTTTGAACAGGGATGGAATCGCGGCACGCTTGCCTGGGAAACCGGGACCGGACCCACCGCGCTCATCCACGGCTTGCAAGCCAGTCTCGAACTTTTATCGTCAGTAGGAATCCCAAACATCCGCAACTACCTGACATTGCTTACGGACCACCTGTGTGAGCAACTCAGGCAGAGCAGCTATCGAGTGGTTAGTTCGCGTCATCCCAGCGAGAAGTCGCAAATCGTTTGCATTCAACACGCGGGCGGGAAAAGTCCGATGGGGCTATATCATCACTTAAAGGACAGAAACATCGTCACCGCTCCTCGCGGCGACCGGTTGCGAATATCGCCCCACTTTTTCAATACGCCCCAGGAAATTGACGAGCTCGTAGCCGCGCTTTCGTCGGTTTAGGTACGTTATTCAACTGGAGCGAGCGATTATCGTTCGTCGTTCGCGCGCCCATGTACCGAAGATGTACGTGATTGAGCGACCTTCGAGATAAGGGGAGACCTGACGATCAATGTCGAATCTGAATTTCCTAACAAAATTAAGAGGTCGCGAACGGCTGTTGAATTAAGACGCTGCTGGCACGGTCGTTGCCAAGGAGAGACACGAACAATAGGGTAGATAAAGGGTAAATCGGGTCAGGCTCTTAGATTACGGTGAGTGGAGGCTTTGGGGGAGGCATCCTCTCACGATTTGAAAAGCAGGCGGTGGCTCTTTCGGGGGAACGGGGTTAACGCGTGCAAGTAATCGACGAGCAATCATTGCGAGGCTGCTGATTTCCGTCCTGAAGGGGCTTGGGGGAGCCTCCCAGGAAGATCAGCAGCCCGCATTAGTTTTTGAGGACAGGCATCAGCCTGTCCTTCTTAGATTCGCGGCCCTAATAATCTCGCGGGATCCACTCGGGGTGTCATCTCGTCCAGATTCAACCGCACTATACCGCCCGCATCCGAATAAGCGGCTACCGCCCGCTGCTGGGCGCGTCGCCGGCTAAATAACAGTGCTCCAAGCAAACCGCCCAACGCGAGGCTTCCAATGATCACCAGCCCGGACGCTTTGACGACGCTTACGAATACTCCCAGCGTCGTTTGAGTGAATTCTCTTACGGCTTCATCGTATCGGTACGGGTTCTCGCCGAGCCACTGAACAATCTGCTGGTACTTCACGCCCTCGATTAGTTGATTTGCGGCCGCTTCATCTGCAGCGTCAAAAACGAACACCGAATAATTACCCACCCGGCGGTAGGCAGTCGGCAGCGGTTGTCCTTGACTGCGCAGTTCTTGAATTTTGGCATTGATGCGTCCGTTGTTATCTGTCGCGATCTGCGGTGTGTGAAACTCGACTATGACGAGTTTGGGACCGTGATAATCCGCGATTACCGCTTCCGCTCCGCCATGAAAACTAACTGCATCAAAGACGGACTGATTGCTGAAAGCGCTTCTTAGCGACCGCTGGTCGACTACATACTCAATTCGTTGCCGAACATTTTGCCATTCGGGAAGGTGCTGTACTAAAACCGGAATATCGCTCTGACCGCTGGGGAGAGTAGCCGCGAAGGATCTCGCCGGTTCTTCCAAGCCTTTGACTTCACCTGTTTTTGCATCGTCGCGAGTGACGGTCACGAAAGCCGTGCCCTTAACAAAAGTGAGTTCAGCGTGGGAGCCAAAGCTTTCAACCCCAAGCTCGTTCATAGTCAACTGAGGCGCCCCGCCTTCAGCCGCCTCTTGCTCCCGTACCCGCCTGGCACCGGTAAAGCAGGCATAGGCCCCAGCTTCTGAATCTGAAGTCATCACCCGCACCAGAAATCGCTGACCATTGCGAGAGACGTAACGTCGCTCGGCTATTGAGATAATTCCAAAGTAGTTATTAAAAGCCGGGATTGCTTCGGGAACTACCGAAACAGCGGGACTCGTAGCTTTCAGATCGCCAAACCGTTCGACCAGCAACTGGTTGGCCAACCCGGAATCAGGCGTTTGCCCAGCCATTGAGGTAGAAAACAGCACCAGGACAACGATAAACAACAACGGCTTTGCGAGAATAGGGCGCACCACAACTCCTTAAGAATTCGGGTTACTTAGAACCCGAAGCGTAACAATCGTTCCCTGAAAGTGAATTGGGAACTTTCTGCTCGTAGTTTAATGCCAGCGTCTGAGTTCTCGCAAAAGCAGGTCGGCGTGGTCGCGGGGGTCGCTGATATTGTGCAAGACAGTGGTGCCACCAGTGTCGCTGGCGTTGTCAACGATGAGGTCGCCAAACCCGAGTATTCGTTGAGGGATGCTGGCGACCACGGTCACATCCTGGATCTTGCTCAAAGGGATATTACGAGTGGTGCGCGCAATCAGGCCGGTGTCGATTTCAATCTTGGCGTCGGTCAATGTGTAGCGCACCATATTGCGCCGCAGGTGGTAGTAGGCCGGAATAAGCAATAGCGATAGAGCGATCGGGATGGAAATGTAGGGCGGTATTGGAACCATCGCCAGCAGGAACACAATTCCCACAGCCGCAATCACTGCCAGGGCATATCCGAGTTTGATGAAAATCATCGTGGGCCGGACCGTGAAAATCACGTGTTCAAGTTCGTCTGGAGTTTGCTGACCGCGCATCGGTGGTCCCGCTTGCATGCGGGCGATACGGGTGGCTTCGGGGTCATTGGCTGGCGAGCCGCAACCGGAACAATAACGGACGCCGGGTGGGATGTAGGTTCCGCAGTTAGAACAGTGCATTGTTCTGGTTGGCTAATGTCAGGCGGATAACAAACTCAGCCCAGATCGATTCCGGGAGTTAGTCAACTATCCTTTGTCTACCGGTAGTCCGGCATTTTGCCAGGCGACAAATCCGCCCAGTAGTGCCGCAGTGTTTGTAATTCCTTTTGTTTTCATCTGCACCGCCGAACTGGCGGATGTCTGTTCGTTTGGTCAAGAACAGTAAGTAACGATCAACTTGTCTTTGGGCAGCTCATTGACGTGATTAAGAGTGTCGTTAACGGGAATTAGTTTTGCTCCCCTGATACGACCTGCTTTGAACGACTGGTCGTTGCGCACATCAACCACAAATGCTTCGTTCTTATCCAACAACTCTTTTAGTTCGGCGACTGTGATGCGACGAATTCCGTCCGCCGGCACGCTGGCAGATGGAACGGCGGAGCTGTTTGCTCCACGTCTATCAGCCGAGTTGCAAGCAGTTAAGACGGCTGTTGCGATCACAACCATCGCCATCGAAGAAAGAATATGACGCATCAAGCAACCTCCCAGCTAAATGTTTACCCGATTCCCGCTGAATAATACACCAGCAAGCTAATTTCCAATGCTCACCGGGTTTTGTCAAACGCTTCCCGAAGGTAAAACCACGTTTAGTTCATCTGCGTGGTATAGTTTGCTCTCTTCCAACCAGTTTAAGGAGCCTCAATGCTCGAGGAGTCACAAACCCGCCCCGTGAAGTGGGCCAAGGTGATCGATCATACCAGGTGCATTGGTTGCCATGCGTGCACGACCGCCTGTAAGTCGGAAAATCTCGTCCCGCTTTCCGTTACCCGCACATATGTTAAGCACGTCGATGTGGGTATTTTCCCTCAAGTGCGTCGCGCACATCAGGTCACTCGTTGCAATCAATGCGCGCATGCGCCCTGCGTGACCGCGTGCCCAACGACGGCAATGTTCAAACGCGCCGATGGCATCGTCGACTTTGATAAATCGATCTGCATTGGTTGCAAAGCTTGTATGGCGGCATGCCCCTACGATGCGATCTTCATCAACCCCGAAGACCATTCAGCCGAGAAATGCAACTTCTGCGCGCACCGCATCGATGTTGGCCTGGAGCCCGCGTGCGTTGTAGTTTGTCCCACCCAGGCGCTGCTGGTCGGCGACATGAATGATACGGACTCTTATGTAGCGCAGATCATCAATCGCGAGCCGGTGGCTGTTCGGCGTCCTGAAAAGGAGACGCTGCCAAAACTTTTTTACAAAGGCGCGCACCAGGCCACGCTGGATCCGCTTGCGGCGCGCCGTCCCGGTGGCGGCCTTTTTATGTGGAGTGAACAACAACAAGACTCCGGTACGGTTGTCTCCGGCAATCCAAACTACAACAACAGCTCAGCCGCGGCGTTGCTTTCCTACGATGTTGCACACTCAATTCCCTGGGACTGGCGCGTTAGTCTTTACACCTGGACCAAGGGCATCGCCAGCGGTGTCTATCTGGTCGCGGCGTTGCTGGTCCTGTTTGGTTTTCTGGGCGCGGACAGTCCCTTGTGGCTCTGGGCGGCGCCATTTTTATCAGGTGCGTTCCTGGGGATCACGGGCGGCTTGTTAATCTGGGATTTGGAACACCCGGAGCGTTTTTATCTGATTTTTACTCGACCGCAGTGGCGCAGTTGGCTGGTAAAAGGGGCGTTCGTCATTGCCGGATATTCGCTCGTCCTCTTGCTTCACTTCGTCGCCAGTTGGCTTGGCTCGACCAGAGTGCAGTGGTGGCTGATGGCGCCGGGAATTCCGCTCGCGGTGATGACGGCAGTTTACACGGCCTATCTTTTCGCACAGGCAAAGGCGCGCGATATGTGGCAAAACCCGCTGCTGCCGCCTCATCTGCTGGTGCAGGCGTTACTGCTTGGCGCCGCAGTTCTATTGCCGGTTACAGCATGGTTTGAACCAACGGTTAGAGGATTGAACCTATTGCTGCCGTTATTACTTTGGCTCCTGGCGGGCACCAGCTTGTTGCACCTGTTAATGATTTGGGGCGAAGTTTCTTTAACTCATCCGACCGCCCACGCGCGTCTCGCAATCTGGGAAATGGTACGCGGTCGTTACCGGAGCGACTTTTGGATCGGCACAGTCTTGTCGATTCTCGGAGGCGCGTTGCCATGGCTTGCTGTTCTGGGTCTCGTTAGTGTCAACATCGGTGTGGCAGGTGCGCCACTGGCACTGGTTGGCATGATGCTTTTTGAGAATGCTTATGTGCAGGCGGGGCAGTCAGTGCCGCTGGCGTAAAGCTTCTGCGGGGAGGAGTCTACTACCAAGAATCTGGCAAGCTGTCGTTCTAAGCACAAGGGGATGAATTGGACGTTGGGGTTGACGTTAGGCTAAGGTGATTTCATGCAAGAAAGAATTCGCGCGATTGTTAGTCACGGCAGGATCGAACCACTCGAGAAGTTTGATGTGCCAGACGGCACAGAAGTTCTGATTACAGTGGTATCAAACGGCGACGATTTTTGGGTGAGCTCAAGCGAGTCAACGCTTACCTCGATTTGGGACAATCCAGAAGACGACATTTATGGCGAATTACTCGAAAGGTGATGTTGTTCTGGTTCGTTATCCCTTCACCGATCGATCAGACGCGAAGGTAAGACCAGCCGTTACTGTAAGCGTGGCTCACCAATCACAAGATGTGCTGATCGTACCTCTAACCAGTAGGACTAATTCGCTGGCTACGGGTGAATTCATCCTGCGCGAGTGGAAAGCCGCAGGGTTGAATGTTGCCTCAGCGATAAAGCGTGGGCTATTTACAATTCATCATGATCTAATTATCAAAAGCGTGGGCAGAGTTTCCTCGCACGACGCCGGGGAACTCGATCATTCTCTGAGAGGATGGCTCGGACTATGAGCGAAGAACAGTCTCTTAGGGAAACCTTTTATCCCGGCGCTTCTCGAGGCCACCTCGCCGCTTTTCCGCCAAAAGAACGTTGGGATGATTGGACAGAGCTCGACTCGCGCGCGTGGCCTGCTCGTAAAGAGCGTCACTACCAACTTGTTCCCACCACCTGCTTCAACTGCGAGTCTGCCTGTGGTCTGCTCGCGTACATCGACAAAGTCACCGGCGAGGTCCAAAAGTTTGAAGGAAATCCGGAGAACCCGGGTTCGCGCGGACGCAACTGCGCCAAAGGCCCGGCGACAATCAACCAAATTACCGATCCGGATCGCATTCTTTATCCGCTGAAGCGCGCCGGTAAGCGGGGCGCCGGAAGATGGCAGCAAACAACCTGGGACGAGGCGCTGGACGATATCGCCGGCAGAATTCGCAAAGCGATTGTCGAGGATCGACGCGATGAAGTTATGTATCACGTCGGCCGACCCGGCGAAGATGGATTCACTGAACGCATTCTCGCCGCCTGGGGTATCGACGGTCACAACTCGCATACGAACATCTGTTCTTCAGGCAGCCGCGAGGGCTATCAACTTTGGATGGGTCTCGACCGGCCCAGTCCCGATCACGCAAACGCCAAAGTCATACTCCTCATCAGCGCACATCTGGAGTCAGGTCATTATTTCAACCCGCACGCGCAACGTGTGATTGACGGCAAAGCCAAAGGCGCCAAACTGATCGTCTTCGACACCCGCCTCTCGCATACCGCGACGCATGCTGACCACTGGATTGCACCTTACCCCGGTTCTGAAGCCGCCATCCTGCTCGCGATTGCAAACTACCTGATCCAAAACAATCTTTACAACCGCGAGTTTGTCAGGCGCTGGTGGAACTGGCAGGAGTATCTGGAACAGAGGTCAGGGGTCAGTGATCAGAGGTCAGAACAGAACGATTTTGAGCTTTTCGAGGCGGAACTGAAGCGGCTCTATAGTGAATACACCTTTGAATTCGCTGAACAGGAATCTGGAGTCGACGCCGCCGTGCTAAAAGAAATTGCCGCCCTCGTCTCAACTGCGGGCACGCGCTTCTCCAGTCACAATTGGCGCAGCGCTGCCTCCGGCATCAGCGGAGGCTGGACGGTTGCGCGGGCGCTCTTCATGTTGAATGCGCTACTGGGCGCGATCGCAACCGAGGGTGGTGTTTTTCCAAATGCCTGGAACAAGTTTGTTCCGCGTCCGATCTACACCCCACCGCATCCGAAGATGTGGAACGAGAAAACGTGGCCGCGCGAGTTTCCTTTCTCGATGCATGAGATGTCGTTTCTGCTTCCGCACTTGCTGCAAGACGGCCGCGGGCGTTTGGATGTTTACTTCACACGTGTTTACAACCCCGTGTGGACTAATCCCGATGGGTTCTCATGGATCGAAGCTCTAACCGATGAGAGCTTGATTGGCTGTCATATCGCCCTGACTCCGGTTTGGAGTGAGACCTCATATTTTGCTGATTACATCCTGCCGATGGGACTGGGACCGGAGCGTCACGATCTACATTCGTACGAGACGCACGATTCACAGTGGCTGGGCTTTCGGCAGCCGGTCATGAAGGCCGCTCGCCAACGATCCGGTGAACAGATTGATGATACTCGCGAGGTAAATCCCGGTGAGGTCTGGGAAGAAAACGAATTTTGGATGGAGCTGACGTGGAGAATCGATCCCGACGGCTCGCTCGGCATTCGTCAGTTTGTAGAATCGAAGCAGCAGCCCGGGACACGCCTGGGTGTCGACGAATACTACGCATGGCTTTTCGAAAACTCCGTGCCGGGGTTGCCAGAAAAAGCGGCTGAAGAAAACCTGACTCCGCTAGAGTTTATGCGTCGCTACGGCGCGTTCGAAGTAACCAAAAAGGTTGGCGCGATCTATGAAGAGACCGTTGGCGCGGACGAACTCGATGATGTTCGTGAGGATCGCTACGCTCGCGTATTCAGCCGCGCGCCTAAACCGGCGTCCCCGAACATCGTCCCGGTCCCAAGTCCTGATGGCGACGCAGACGGTCGACGTTTTGCCGGCGTTCGGATTGATGGCGAGATTCTACGTGGTTTTCCCACCCCAAGCGGGCGGCTTGAATTCTATTCAAAGACGCTTGCCGAGTGGGGCTGGCCGGAACTTGCGATTCCAACCTATACGCGCAGCCATGTCCATCCGGACAATCTCGAGCCGGATCAAACCATCTTGATTTCGACCTTTCGTCTGCCAATCCAGATTCACACGCGCAGCGCGAACGCAAAATGGCTAAACGAAATTGCGCACACCAATCCGCTCTGGCTTCATCCCAGTCATGCCAACAAACTCGCTGTGGAAACCGGTGATCTGGTTCGCGTGGAAACTGAGATTGGATACTTCGTGGTACGGGCCTGGGTCACGGAAGGGATTCGCCCGGGCATTGTTGCCTGTAGCCATCACATGGGGCGTTGGAAAACACATGAAAATGGACAACGGCAACTCATGGCTACTGTCAACCTCAATCACAAGGGAACTAGGTGGGGACTTGAGCGAAAGCACGGCGCCGCTCCTTACGAATCCAGCGATGCCGACACTTTGCGTATCTGGTGGAATGACGTCGGCGTGCATCAGAACCTGACGTTTCCTGTTCACCCAGACCCCATTTCCGGCATGCATTGTTGGCACCAGGCAGTGCGCGTACGAAAAGCCGAAAGCCGTGACAAGTATGGCGATATTCACGTAGACACCGCGAAATCGCGCGAGGTTTATAAGAAGTGGATGGCGATGACTCGGCCGGCTGACCGGTACTCACCCGACGGTACGCGCCGGCCCTACTGGATGCTTCGTCCGCTGAAACCGCAGCGAGATTATTACAAATTGCCGGCGCCGCATCTCGACCCCTCTGATTCACCTTGATCCTGGGGGCTGTTTCGGGTCTATAATGCGACCGCCAACGCCCCAAATTAACATAACCTAATAAAGTGCCGACGAGGTAGCGACTATGAATTTGCGTCTCGCCTACGGTCTAGGTGTCGTCTTTTCACGTGTAGTTTTGCGTGCTCGTAAGGTCTTTTTCTTTAACCGCCTGGTTAACTACTGTGAAAAATCGAGCCTTCTGCGGCTCGTTGCTGTGCTGGGTATGATCTTGATGACCCTGCCGGCCGCTGTTGTTCCCGCCCAATCCACAAAACAAGGTCGCACCAGGGCTGGAGCCACTCAACCGCGCAACGCACCGGACAAAACACTGAAAATTTGTCAGGGCGTTCCCGTTCCGCCGGGCTACGTTATCGTTGCCTATCTGACGTCAGCGTCATGTCCTCATGGAATGTATATCCTCAAAAAACAGGATGCCTATTCCGACAGTTCGCCAACTGTGAAACGGATCGAGCGAAACGCAACTGGCGCTGCCGCATCGGATAGCCAAAACAATCCGCGTGCTGGAAACGCGCAGGAGTCATCAGGAACCGCTGCCAACGTCGCCCCAGTCAAGCAAGATAACGATGGCGGCGTGGATCCATTTGCGAATCCGCCGCAAGCAACGTCAACCACTTCGTCGGATCAGCACGCCGCTGGGGCAACCAGTGGAGGTTCAGCGAATTCAACGGCGGGGGTGACCTTCTCAGCGGGAATGCGACCGCGTCGCGTTACCACCGCGGCATCACAAAATGAAGCTGCGGTTGTTCCTCCCAACGACCAACCCGAATTACCTGCCCGTGCGCCAAGATGGGCTGGAACGCCGCCCTCGGGTACGCCAGTAGTCACCTCAGCCAACCCCGTCTTAGCGCCTGGTCCGGAAGAAATAAGCGAGGGAGACGTCGTGCGGATAGATACCGCGCTCGTCACTGTGCCGGTGAGTGTGTTGGACCGACAAGGCCGTTTCATTCCGAATCTGCAGCGGGAAGATTTTAAGGTTTTTGAAAACGGAGTGGAGCAATCAGTCGCCTATTTTGAGCCGGCGGACAAGCCCTTCACTGTCGCACTGCTCCTCGACACTTCTCCTTCAACACACTTTCACCTCTGGGAGATCAAGGAAGCGGCGATAGCTTTTGCGCGGCAGCTGCGACCGCAGGATCGCGTGCTGATAGTGAGTTTCAACGAGCAGGTCTTACTGCTCACTGAAGTCACAAACGACCTGAACATCATAAATACCGTAATTCAACAGAACGCTAATACTGGAACTGCTACGCGTGTTTACGATGCCGTTTCGCTCGTTATTAAGGAGCGTTTGAATAAGATCAAGGGTCGCAAAGCGATTGTGCTTTTCAGTGACGGCGTTGATACCGCCAGCTATATGTCAACGTATGAAAGTACGATTCGCGAAGTGGAAGAACTCGACGCGCTGATCTACCCAATTCAATACGACACCACAGACTACTTGCGCGCCATACAAGGCGCTGGTGGCATCACCGTCGTAACTACAACCAACAACGGACCGTTTGGAACGACTACGTCCCGGGTAACCTACGGCGGCACCACGCCAACAACCAGCACGGGAGCGCCGTTGCCCGGATCTACGAAGGCCGATTACGATCGCGCCGACCAATACCTGCGTGAGTTGGCTGAAAAAACTGCCGGCCGTTTGTACAAAGCCAACGACAGTGCCCAACTGGCTCAAGCGTTTTCGCAAATTGCCGAAGAGCTGCGCCGGCAGTACAGCTTGGGGTATTATCCGCAGACCGGTGCGCTTGAAAACGTTGATCGCCGTCAGATCAAAGTACGGGTAAATCGACCCAATGTTGCGGTGCGAGCACGTGACGGTTACGTGCGCGCTACGGTGGCAAACCCGACGAAGTAGCTCGAATGTTCGAGACTCCGGCAGTCCGTGTCGCCCCCACACTGCTATTACTCAAGAGAGCCGCCCAGGTTTTGTTGGGGGCATATTTATTTATTGGGCTAATCTCCGCTTACCGCGCGTACTATCAAGTACACATTCTCGCCATAGAACCTCAGAACACAACCCTGCAACGCGGTTCCGCGATCCAGACTACCGTGGTAAGTTACGGGCGAACGCCGGTCGATGTGCGCGTAGAACTAATTCAGGGAACTCGCAATGAAATTCTCGCGACGCAGCGCGTTCCGGGCAACGACTGGGGCTTTTGGGATCCAAGTAGCCGCACCGCGTCGCAGACGGCAGTGCTAACTGAAGCCGTTTTGCAGCAATTTACCGCCGAAAGCGCGCAGTTGCGCGCCACAGCGGTCGGCCGTTCACAATGGACGCGCTTGCCGCCTCCCGTTGTGCGCGAGGTTACAGTTACAATAGAGCCTAATTAAGCCGATGTATTTCAAACAATTCTATCTTGGTTGTCTGGCTCACGCGTCGTACTTGCTCGGTTCACACGGCGAGGCCGCTGTGGTGGATCCGCAACGCGACGTCGACCAATACATCCAGGAAGCAGTGGCGCAGCAACTCAAGATCAAATACATCATCGAAACGCACCTGCACGCCGATTTCGTCAGTGGACACCGCGAACTGGCCGACCGCACCGGCGCCGAGATTGTGTTCAGCGAAAAGGCGGGTGCCCGGTTCACGCATCGTGCAGTAAAGGACGGCGATGAACTCACCATCGGGGCCGTCAAACTTAGAATCATGGAAACACCCGGACACACGCCCGAGAGCGTTTGCATCCTCGTCATCGACACCGAAGTGTCCGACCAACCACAGAAGGTCCTTACCGGAGACACGCTATTCATCGGCGACGTCGGACGCCCTGACCTGGCCGGTGGTAAAGGCTACACCCCGCAAATGATGGCGGGGATGATGTACGACACGTTGCACCAAAAGCTTTTGCGCCTCGCGGATGATATTGAGGTTTATCCAGCTCATGGGGCCGGTTCGATGTGTGGTAAGAACATGTCGCAAGAAACTTCTTCCACCATTGGAGACCAGCGGAAGTTCAACTACGCGCTGCAACCGATGGCGAAGGAGGAGTTTGTGAAAATGATGACGGCCGAGTTGCCGGAAGCCCCTGCCTACTTTCCGAAAGATGCGGAGATCAATCGCACCGGCGCGGGGGCTTTAACTCAATTGCCTCAGCCGGCCGCGTTAACACCTCAGGACGTCCACCATCTGATATCGACGGATAAAAACGGTTCGCCTTATATCGTGCTCGATGTGCGTTCGGCCGCGGAGTTTGGCGCGGGGCACGTACCCGCTTCGATCAATATTGGTCTCGGCGGCCAGTTTGCAATCTGGGCGGGAAGCTTGATTCCGATGGGAACGCCAATCGTCGTGCTGGCTGAATCTAATGAGAAAGTCAGCGAAGCAGTGATGCGTCTCGCGCGCGTAGGCCTGGAAAGTGTCAAGGGGTATTTAGCCGGTGGCATTACGGCATGGCGCGATGCTGGCTTTGAAGTTGAAGAAGTGCCGCAGCTTACTGTTGATGAATTAAACAAGCTAATTGAGAAACAGTCCTCCTTGCAGATCATCGACGTGCGCCGTGGGCCTGAATATCAAAACGGGCATGTGCCACATGCCCTGCATTTCCCTCTCTCGAACCTGCAACAAACCGCCCCCAGTTTGCCTGTCGATCCCTCCAAACCGACGGCCGTAATTTGCGCCGGTGGCTACCGTTCCAGCGCAGCCACCAGCATCCTGCAACAACAAGGCTTCACCGACCTAATGAACATCACGGGGGGCACCGGCGCGTGGATCAAGGCGGGCTATCCGGTGGAAAACGCCGAGCCGAACTCGTAAACGTAAATCCCGAATAGTAGTACGCATCTATGGGGCGACCGCCCTCAGAGGCAGGGAGCGTTCTACTATTCCCGAGTTACGATTTACTATTACCACCGTGGACCCCTTTACGTTCAAACTCCTGATTGCAGTCGCGATCATTGTCATCGCAACCATTCACGGTTATGGCGCTGCGTGGCTTGCGATCTGGATGCTCTTCCATCCCTACAAACCAGTGAAATTCCTGAGCGTCACGGTCTGGCCCCAGGGGATGATCCCTCGTCATCGAGAAAAGCTGGCACATTCCATAGGCAATGCGGTTGGAAATGAACTGGTTTCGCAGGAAACGGTTTTCAATGCGCTTTTCGAAACCAGTTTCTTCCAACGCAAGATCGAGGATTTTGTAGACAGCTACACTCAGGACATTCTTTCAAGGGTCTACCCTTCTTTCATTGAGGCGTTGCCCTCACACTCGCGCGCACCCATCCTGGATACCATCTCGGCGCTACAGTTTCGGCTCGCCGAATACATTGCCGATCTTTTGAAGAGCGAAGAGACCAGGGAAACTATTTCCAGGTTTGTCGAACGACAAGTAGACGCACTAACAAGCCGCACCATCGGCGAGACGCTTCCCGAGGAGGCCTTCGATCATATTCAACTTTTCCTACAGCAGCGCTTCGGCAAGTTGGTGACGGACGAAACCCTCGAACACAAGGTGCGGGATTTTGTCTCTCTTCGACTGGATGACCTGGCGCGCAGCAATGCCACGCTCGCAGAAACGTTCACTCCCGAGACGGTCGCCTTTATCAAGGAACGAATTGACAGCCAGGTCCCGCCCATCGTCCATCATCTGGCGGACATCGCCACCAGTCAGAACACGCGCAAACAAATTGGCGCTTTGATCAAGCGGGAAGTAGACGACTACTACGAACAACTGTCGCTGATTAAGAAAATCTTTATCTCGCGCGAACGTATTCACCGAGAAGTGGATGAGCTCGTAAACAACACCCTGCCGCGTCGAGTGGAAGAATATTTGAGAGGACCTGCATTTGAGCAGGAAGCCGAAGCCTTCCTGAATTCCACCATCGATAATGTGCTCACCCGGCCCTTGAATGAATTGGTGGGACAAATCGAGTCGGAAAAATTTGAAGCGATAAAAACAGAAATAACGAATCGCATTCTTGAACTGGCAAAAAGCGAGGAGCTCTCAGCCTCTCTTTCTGCTTACGTTCATGACGCATTCGATAAGATTCGCCCACAAACCGTGCGGACGGCATTGGAACGCGTGGATCCGGAGGCAGTTGAGCGTGGCAAAGAGTTCCTAATCAAGAGCTTGCTTGGATTTCTAACCAGGGAAGATACGGTCCACTCGATCAATGGAATCCTAAGCATCCAAATAGAACGGTTGCTGATCGCGCCCATCGGACGGCTCGGGGATCACGTTTCCGAAAGTTCGGCGAAGCGCGCGAGTGAGGCTCTGGTTGAACGCATCATTACTACGGCGCGGGAGCGTCTACCAACCGCAATTGCGGAATTTGACGTCGGGGGATTAGTGCGGAAAAAGGTTTCGGACTACCCGATAGAGAAACTGGAGGCACTCGTGTTGTCGGTCGCACAGCAACATCTCAAGACTATCGAACTCTTCGGCGCGGTTATTGGACTTTTTATCGGCGTGGCCCAGGCAATTTACTTTTGGTTAACCTACGTGCCTGGTCTGTAATAGTTCGGAGTAATAGTTCAGAGTACAACCTTTAGGTTGCTGGTCCGGAGTTACTCAAGCTAAAGCTTGTACTCTGAACGGTGGAGCGGTTTAGTTTCCGGGCGGGATGACGCTCGCTGACGTGTCCGCCTTAGGATCGTACGGCGTGGCCAAAAACTTTCGCGCCACGCTCATCGCGTTGTCGTAGTTAATGCCTGACTGGACGGCCTTGTTGTATTCAGCCACGGCGCGATTGCGTTCACCCTTCGCATCGTAAGCGTTACCTCGTTTGATCCGAGCCCAAACTTCAATCCACGAAGGCTTGAGTGTGCCGTTGAGAGCCGCATCAAAATTATCCAGCGCCAGTTGCCAATTCCGCTGTTCGAGATAAAGCAAACCTAGATTGTAGTAGACCCAGGAGTTGGAGCGATCCAGTTTCAAGGCCGCTTCAAACTGCTGTTGAGCCTCGGCGTAGAGCCCTTCCTTCGTCTGTTCGATGCCGCGACGAGCGATAATTGAAACGCGCAGGTCGTCAGACATTCGCAGAATCTTGTAATTGGGATCCACCACCACTTCCAGCGGCTGCCCCGTCGATTCAAAATCAAAGTCCTCGCTCTTGCCTTCGATCTTCGTAACAATCGTCTGGTTGTCGCCTTCCGCTCGCAACATTAACTGCACCGGCATGCGCAGGGATTCTAAAGTCTGTTTTACAGTGCCACGCGTACGAAATTTTCCTGCACGAGTGCGTATGATCTGGTAGTCGACGGTAAACTCAGGTACGCCCGTGCCTTCGATCCACTGGGCGAAGAAGTAACGCAGGTTCTGGGCGGAAACCTGTGACGCAAGCTGCTCAAAATCATCGATGCCTACGTTCTTGCCGCGGTATTGATCCAGCAAGTTTCGTAACAGTTGATCGAACGACGCCTTGCCAATGGTTTCGCGAAGCATGCGAAAAACCATCGCGCCTTTATGAAAAATGATCGATTGATACGCAGCGGACTGATCATCCAGCGCGCCCGGCGCGCGCGCGATCGACGCAGTCTGTTCAAATGTAAGCGCGCGCTCCTGCTGCTCGCGTTGGGCCGCTTCGAGAGCGCCGCCTGTCAGATTCGACTCGCGAAAGGCAAAGGCGCTCCATTCGGCCAGACCCTGTGAAAGCCAGGCATCGTCAAAGGATTTCAGGCCGACGGTCTGGCCCCACCATTGATACGCAACTTCGCGCGCGAGCTTCTCATCCGGCATTGGACGCGTCGAGTCGAACATCCTGGCCGCTAAAAAGATGATCCCGTTTCCTGAATATGCATCCAGACTGTCATCGTCAACTTGTGCCACAACCAGCTTTGTTCCAAACAGCGGCGCGCCATATTGCTTCGTATAAAATTCGAGCACCCGGCCCATCATTTCCGCATAAGAGCTGATGCGGGCTTCGCTCCCCGGCTTAGCAAAGAACTGGATGTCGTAGTTGCCAAAGCGCAGGTTTCGACCGATGTATTGGCCGGCGGCGAAGTTTCCAATCAACACGGGTTTCCGGTGCACAAAGCGAAAACGCACCGCACCCTCTTTCGGGGAAGATTGCGGAGTTACCGGCTCATCGCTGGTTCCTGCCACCTGAACGCCCGACGGCACTACTAACGTAATGTCCGAGGTCGCGCGGTCTGAAGCGTAATCATGGAAAGGGAACCATCTTGAGGCGTACATCAAATAGGAACCTTCGGTTCCGATGTAGGCCAGTCGCCTTGTTGCCAACGGCCCGCCCTCAGGAGAGACGAGTGCCCCGCTCCAACGAAAACGAAGCGTCACCGGTTGGTTCGCCGGCACCACCTGACCCAGATCGACCCTTACACTTGGCCCCAGCGCGCCTACGCCCACAGCATCCTGCACGAAGCCGGTCAGCGGCTTGCCGTCACGCTCAATACTCTCGACCCGCAGTGATCCATTCAGCTCGAAAACCAAAGAACGCGTGGCTTCCAATGGGGTCACGGTTATGTCAGCGCCTGCGCGCAACATGTGTTGTTCGGGAATTAGTTGAGCTTCAATCCGGTAATGGGTGACGTCGAAACGCGACGCGGGCTGCTGCGGCGCCGGTTGCTGTGCCGTTACTGATAACGCCAAAAATGTAACTAAGCCGAGGATTGCAAACACCTGGAGAAAGATGGGCCTCAATATCTTCATGTTGTCTCTGCTTTTTCGGGAACTTTTGTTCGAATATTCAACCACAATTCTATTACAGATTAGCGTCTCAGGTCTTCGGATTCGGACGCCGCTCTGTTGGAACGGGCGGTGGGTATCCGGCTGGCTGGAAGCTTTCTGCGTTCGGGATTTAGGATGGCAATAAGCTGCAGCCGGTTGGCTGATTCGGTAAGAAACCTAATTGTCCGGCAGTGAAATATGCCTCCGGACTGAAGGCGGGTGCGGCCTTCTTGACACCTCTTTGGGGTCAGCTTAAAGTCTTCCTTCACGCGCTTAGCGCTCAGGTTTCCGGGACGCCCACAAGGTCGCACCGTCGACCACCTTAATCGTCAAACTCGAGTCTCCCTAATGGTTCGCAACTGAACCAGCGGTTTTTTTGCGGAGATCCCGCGCTCAATGTTGGGCTTGGCAATAATTTTTTGACCGTATCGCAGTCCATCCCATCAATCTGTTTATCGTGAGGAGAAAACTATGAAACTGAAGGGGAAATTCTTACGCCTGCTGCTGGCCTTCGCCCTCGTTACTGCCAATGTCTTTCCGGCGTTGAGCACGTTTGCGCTGGCGCAGACCGCTACGCAACAGGCCGCTCCGGTTGTGCAGCTGCCCAAGGGCATGGAGCGAGTGACTTCGGTCGAGGGCATCACCGAATACCGGCTGGCAAATGGCCTGCGCGTCCTGATGTTTCCGGATCAAACTAAGCAGACCATCACCGTCAACATGACGTACCTGGTTGGTTCGGCAACGGAAAACTATGGCGAGACCGGCATGGCCCACTTATTGGAACACCTCGTTTTTAAGGGTACGCCGAAACATCCAAATATTCCGCAGGAGCTTACCGCACACGGCACTCGGCCTAACGGCACTACCTGGTCGGATCGCACCAACTACTTCGAGACATTTGCGGCCAGCGATGAAAACCTGAACTGGGCACTCGATCTGGAAGCCGATCGCATGGTGAATTCCTTCATTGCCAAGAAAGACTTAGATAGCGAGATGACGGTTGTGCGAAATGAGTTTGAGCTGGGTGAAAACAATCCGTTCGGCGTGTTGCTCGAGCGCACGATGGCGACCTCATATCTCTGGCACAACTACGGCAAGACAACCATTGGCGCGCGCAGCGACATTGAGAATGTGCCTATTGAAAGGCTGCAGGCGTTTTACAAAACGTATTACCAACCAGACAACGCCGTGTTGCTGGTGGCCGGCAAGTTTGACGAAGCGAAAACCCTCGGGTTGGTTGATAAATACTTTTCGCCAATTCCGCGTCCCACACGAGTGCTGCCAAAAATTTACACGAGCGAGCCAACCCAGGACGGCGAACGTTCGGTCACGCTCCGTCGCGTAGGTGACACCCAATTAGTGCAAGCGCTCTACCATGTCCCATCGGGCGCGCATCCGGACTTCGCGGCAATCGATATTCTGACCCAGGTTTTGGGAGACACGCCTTCAGGCCGTCTTCACAAAGCACTGGTGGAAGGCAAGAAGGCGAGCTCGATCTTCGGGTTTGGATTTCAGTGGCGCGATCCTACGCTCGCGATTTTCGGCGCTGAGGTGCGACTGACTGACTCGCTCGACGCCGCGCGAGACACACTCCTTCAGACAATAGAAAGCATCGGCACTATTCCGCCGACAAAGGAAGAAGTTGAGCGCGCACGCGCCCAGATTCTTAAGAACATCGAACTGGTCTTAAACAATTCTGACCAGGTCGGGCTGACCTTAAGTGAGTTCATCGGCGCCGGCGACTGGCGTCTCTTCTTCCTGCATCGTGATCGCTTGCGGAAAGTGACTCCTGAAGAAGTGGCCCAGGCGGCTGCTAAGTACTTCAAGCCCTCGAACCGCACCCTCGGTCTCTTTATTCCCACTCCGAAACCGGATCGTGCGGAGATCCCGCCTACACCAGATTTGACGGCAGCACTGAAGGATTACAAAGGTGACGCCATGACGGCGGCGGGCGAAGCATTTGATCCCTCTCCGGCAAATATCGAGTCACGCACCATTCGCAGCGACGCTGGCGGCCTCAAGCTCGCCCTGCTGCCAAAGAAGACGCGGGGCGGCAAAGTTGTGGCGCAGATGACGCTTCGTTACGGTGACGAGAAGAGCCTGATGAACCGCGTCACCGCGGCACAAATGGCGGGCTCGATGCTAATGCGCGGAACCGCGAAACACACGCGACTGCAAATTCAGGACGAGCTGGATCGCCTTAAGGCGCGCCTGAACATCTCGGGCGGTCCAACCCAGGCGCAAGTGGTTATGGAAACTACGCGCGAAAATTTGCCGGCAGTTTTGCGGCTGGCGGCGGAGATTTTGCGGGAGCCAGCCTTCCCAGCAGATGAATTTGACCAACTGAAACGGCAAAGCCTGGCAAGCATCGAGGAACAGAAAAGTGAGCCAACTCAGATTGCTATTACTCAATACAGCCGGCACCTCAGCCCATATCCAAAGGGCGACGTTCGCTACATAAATACTACCGAGGAAAGCATTGCGGAGATCAATGCCGCAACCCTTGAACAAGCGAAGCAGTTCTACCAGGACTTCTATGGAGCGTCTAACGCGACCTTGAGCGTGATCGGCGACTTCGATGACAAGGAGATTGCGAAACTCGCGACCGAGCTTTTCGGCAGTTGGAAGAGTCCAAAAACGTTTGTCCGCATACCGACTCTCTTCAAAGACGTCGCCGCGGTCAATCAATCTTTGCCGGCGCCCGACAAGGCGAATGCGTTCTTCCTCGCCGGCTTCAATATGAAGCTGCGCGATGACCACCCCGACTATCCTGCGTTGCTACTCGGCAATTACATGCTCGGCGGCGGCTTCCTGAATTCGCGTCTGGCTTCACGCATTAGGCAAAAGGACGGTTTGAGTTACGGTGTCGGTTCGGGTATTCAGGTTAGCGCTCTTGACGAATGGGGACGTTTCACCGCTAACGCGATTTACGCGCCCCAGAATGTGGACAAGCTGGAAGCGGCGTTCAAGGAAGAGATCGCGCGCATGTTAAAGGACGGCTTCACTGCCGAAGAAGTTGAAGCGGCTAAGTCAGGCTACTTGCAATCACGACAAGTGAGTCGAGCGCAGGACAATGAACTCGCGGGCCGTTTGAACAACTACCTTTTCCTCGGCCGAACTCTTCAGTGGGATGCGGATCTCGACGCCAAACTTAGCGCGCTGACGCCGGAACAGATCTCGGCGGCGATGCGGCGGCACATCGATCCCACCAAGATCACCATCATCAAATCTGGAGACTTCGCCAAAAACCCACCAGCGAAGTAATCTGCGAACGCAAACCTCGTTTGCGCTCTTAACAATAAAAAAGACGTGACAGCGAAAACTGTCACGTCTTTTTTTATATGCGGTTCGCTGAAATAGGTTTGCGTTGTGGGTCGACGAATACAGAGCCGGGAGCGATAGCGACCGGGTTCAACATTGCGGATGAATATTCTTGGATGCTATCAGGCGACTCCCAACTGGCTAATTTCTTAAGGATCTTCCGGTCGCCTATCGCTCCCGGTTCTGAATTCGTCGACCCACGATGCAAGGTCAATGCGTTTCCCCACACGGAGTCCGCCTAAGGCGACTTGTTTGCGGTAGCCTTAAAGTTTAGTTCTTCCTTATCCTCAACCACACCCGGCAATAGCCGGTCGACGGGATCAAACGTGAATCCATCTTTGGAGGGAATTAGTCGGTAGCTTAGCGTTGAAGACGCAACGGTGAAGCTGAAGTTGCCCTGCTCATTCGTGGTGGAAGTGATCACCGTGCCCTGTGGACTGATTAGCACAACGACAGCATTCGCCAGCGCATTGCCATTCGAATCCAACACGCGCCCCTTTATCGTCACCACAACCGGTTTCGCTTTGTGCATTGCTTCTACTGGGGAAGCCGAAAGGGACGGCGAAGTAGTCGTAGGCGTTTGCGGAGCAGGCGCCGGACTCGGTGACGAAACCGGTTCGGACGTGGCTTCCGGGTTGGCCGCGGGAGTGGCTTTTGGCGAAGGGGTTGCTGTCGGCGTTTCGACCGGTGTTGCTTCTGGCGCCGGCGAAGGCGTCACTTCAGCAATAGGCACGGAAGGGCTTGGCGCCGGCGAAGACCCGACTGGCGTGTTTGTTAAAGGCGCAGGACTTTCTGTGGGACTGCTTTCCGGCGACGGCGTTGGTTGAGCGACTGTTCCTGATGAAACGGTCGCCTGATTGGCCGTTAAAGCAGACCCTAATTGCTCCTCGAGGCCGGCCAGAGAACCATGTATGGTTCGGTAGAGTCGCTCGATCACGCTGCGCCTAACGGAATCGGGATCACCCGACTTGTAGCTTCTGATGTATTGGGCCAGCGCATCCTGTTTTCTCCCCAGCCGTTCCAGTGCCACTCCGAGATGCCATAGCGAGTTACGCGAAGAAGGCGTCCCTAATGGCAATATCGCAGTCGCACGCTGTAGATGTTCCACAGCTTGTTCCAGCTTGTCCTGATGAAACAGCGCCCAACCCGAGATGTCTTCGATACGACCGCGCAAGAGGTTTGAAAGAATGTTTCGTGGGGCGTCGGGCACACTCGGCGTACCGCCGGAGGAAATGGCGCGCGCGCGGATTTCCCGCAGTTCGTCAGCCTGGACCACAACCGTCAACGCGGGCACCGTCAATCCTGCGTCTGCACTGCTGCGCGCCGCTTCAGCAAGATCAATCGCCGCCTGAAACCCAATGCCTTTCTGCAGCAGACGGCTCGCCGCAAAGAGCTGACGATGAACACGAGCCGCATCGTTCCCGGATGCAAACTCCCTGGCGGCGGCTATCACGCGTTCTTCACTCATCGTCCCACCAGCTTTGTCCGCATTGATTAGCACCGCAAACGCAAGCAGATCCTTTAGGATCTTTGCATTGCCTTCGCTGTCGGCTGCAGCAAACTGAAAAATACTGGCTTGCCTCTCCGGCGCCAGCAGTTCGATGAAGCTGCTGCTGCGCGTAACCGCATGTCCCGCGAGACTCGTTTCAATCTCGCCGTTCTTGAAGCGAAACGATTCCATCAGAACTTCAGCGGCTTCCTCATATAGCCCGGCGGCCGCAAGCGCACTCGCCAATTCATAATCGAGCGTCGGAAACTTTCCATATTGACGCGCGAACCTAATCGCTCGTTCAGCCTCAAGTGGTTTGTTTTGAGCTAGCAACGCCCGGGACAGGGCCACTCCCGTCCAGATGTATCGCGGTTCAATTTCAACCGCTTTCAGCCCCAACTCTCCGGCGCGGCTGGGATCATTGTGTGCGGCAAACCAGTAGGCTGCACCCGCCAGGAGAGGCAGGTTTCGCGGATCGTTTTTTAGCGCCGTTTCAATTTCTCGATTTGCTTCTGCAGTACGGCCAAGATCCAGCAGCGAAAGAATCAATCCGGCTTGGGCGGCTTTATCGTTTGGTTCAGCATTGAGTTGTTGGCGATAGAGTGTTAACGCTTCTTCAGGCTTGCCCAGAGCGCGATTTAGATCCGCCAATCCTCGCCGAGCAGCCTTCGCGTTTGGCTCCAGCTGAAGCGTGCGTTTGTATTCGGCTACGGCTTCGTTTAGTCGGAGAGAGATGTGCAAGGCGAGGGCGAGGGCCTGGTGCGCCTCAGCAAGTTTAGGCGAATGATTCACCGCAGCAGTGGCCACGCGAACTGCTTCAGCGCCCTGTTCCGTTCCAATATAAAACCCGGCAATTGACAGCAATCGTTTCGCGTCATTTCCAAACTTCGCTTCTATCTGCTGTGCCGCTTTCGCTGCTGCTGCTCGCTCGCCGCGCACATAGAGATTCAGAGGGATTTGAGATATCACCCCGGAAAATAGCTTATCCGAACCATCCACGGAAGCGTCGCGGATTGCCAGCATGAATTGCTCGACCCCTTTAACAGTCTCGCCCTTCTTTAACCGCTCATCGCCTAAAGCGGCCCTCGCGCTAACCAGCAGTTCAATCGCGCGAGCCTTCGATTTTGAATCGGGACGCTCGGCCAGAAATGCCTTGAGTTCAGCAATGCGTTCCGTTAGTGGGAGCGTCAGAGTTAGCTCAACTTCTTCGGCGTCGTCCTCATCTATAGAGGCTGGGTTAGGAGCTGGGGTGTCCGCGGCGGGTGCAGGTCTGTCAACGGTAGTGACAGGCGCTTTGACAGGGACCGGTCTCGACTCGACAGCAACAACCGTGGCCGGCTGGTCCGTTTGTTTAGTTGCCTGCGGCTGAGTTGCGCTTACTGCGGGCGCTTGTTCAAAGTCGTCAACATTGAGCGCCAACTTCTGGGCCATCTCACTCACGAAATACCTCACTCCTGCAGTGAGGCCCGGCGCAAACCGTCCGGCATTAACGTGCTGCTTCATCCGCTGGCCCATCTCGCCGAGTACCCCGTCAGGGAGGTCGGCCTGAACCGATCGGCTAAATTGCGTAAACGTTTCCTTTTCGTTAACTGCCAATACCAGCAACAGACTCTTACCAGCCGTGGTTCGTGTGCCCACATTCCAATCTCGCGCGAGGTTCCGAGAGAGACCAAAGATGTCCTGGCCCCCGGTTGAAGGGATTGTCACGAGGGCAAAGTCGATCCCGGTCTTTTGCTTTACGTTGGCGAGAATTGTTTCCAGTTGTAGTCGGGAAGCTTCATCAATGACCGAAGCGAAATCGTTAACATAACCCTTCCGCTCATGATGCACGTCGGTTTGCGCAAGCTGGTTCGCTCCGAACAAAGTAAAAAGGCCCGCGCAGCAACCCAGCAGGACGAGCCACCTGATTTTCCAGTGCCTTGATAATTTCATTATTGAACTCTTAGTTATGGTGTGGGACGAAGCATACTTCGAGCGCTTCGCGATTCGATCTTGTCGGGGTACGTGTGCGAGGCCATGATAACATCGCGTGCTTTTCCGAGCGAGCACCCTCAAAGCTGATTAGAAGCGGGCGGGAACGAAACAAGAAACTTATGAGCGAACTGGATGAAGCGTGGGCGGTCGCACTGGCTGAGGCTCAGGCGCAGGCACGCGCGGTGGGACGCCCGGACATAACTGATTACCTCGCCCTGCGCACTTCCAATGACCTGATACGGAAGGTTGGCAAAGATTGGCTTCTCACGATGTTCGACGAGATTGCCGCTGAGTTTAATAGTCGCGGGACTGTGATTCAGATCTCCAGAGACGATGGATTCCGGTTCAAGGTTGGCAACGCAAGTATGGTTGGCACGCGTTTGAGTTTGCAAAAGGGCGTGCGTGTACTTTCCGTGGAGGTAGGTTGGCCACGTACTCCGCGAGACGGCTTTATTCGAGGTGGTGGTCTAGCGTGCGGCAATCTGCATCATCTGGGAATTAAGGAGGCAAGTGAACAGATTCGACTCATCCTTGATCCCTCTCACAAGCCAGTATGGATCGTGCTCGGAAAACACGCCCACCATCGCGAGCTTCACGAAGCAGACATTCGCCATCATGTTTCGATACTGCTGCGCTGACCATTCGCCAATGCCAATCTTCTCACTTAACCATTTCCGCTAGACGCTGCACGTTTTCGGACCACACTGTAACGACCAAAAGAATTCACCCCGTTAAATCAACGTCTACGAGCGGTCTTAATGAAGCTTTCCGGCGCCATTAACAGCGGGATAATTAAAGGCACGATGCTTGCCAACAGGAGAGTGGCACGACGCTCGGAGTTATCGGTGTCCCCAGCACGAGCGCCAAAAACGGGCAGACCAAAACTTATTAAGTGCGGTCGGCTCAAGATTCGAGGAGGATGCTAGTAATGAACCGACGCACACTGAAGTTATCAATTTTCGCGGCCGCGGTGTTGGCGCTTTGTTTACCGGCGCTGGCAGCCGCTCAGGGCACTTATGATCCCTGGGGTCGCAATCGCAATGACAACTACGGCCGCTATGGCCGTTACGACGAGCGCCAGCTACGTGATTCCATTCATCGTCTCGATCGGCTGGCAAAGGAACTCGAAAGAGATGTTGACCGCGCTCTCGATCGCAGCCGTTCAGACGGCACCCGACGCGAGGACATGGTCAATAACGAAGTACGCCAGTTTCGCCATGCCGTGGGAAATCTAAAGTCTCGCTTCGGCAACGGGCGCGACCTGAATCGCAGCCGGAATGAAGCCGCGCGAGTAATGCAGGAGTCACAGCAATTGAATCGACTCGCCGGTGCTCGCCGCATGGACAACGAGGTCGCCAACGATTGGGCGCAAATTCGTCAGGAGCTGCGCATAATCGCGAATGCCTACAACCTGGGCAACTACGGCTACGATGACGGTTACTACCGCAACGATCGTCGTAACGACCGGGGTCGTACAAACAACAATAACGATTGGTGGAGGCGGATTCCTTCGCCCTACTAATTGTAAACAGACTGTCTGCAAAGAAAGCCTCGTTCAACTCCAGGCAGTTGGACGAGGCTTTCGCATGTTCAGTTCTGATGACAGAATGTGCTTATGGCCGGCACGCTCTATCTGGTTTCCACTCCCATTGGCAATCTCGAAGACATTACCTACCGTGCCGTTCGCATTCTTAACGAAGTTGATCTGATTGCCTGCGAAGATACACGGCACACGCGCAAGCTTCTCAACCATTACAACATTCAAACCCGAACCATTAGTTACCACGAACACAACGAGCGCGAGCGGGCCGCGGAGCTGCTGAAGCTACTCGAGTCGGGACAAAGCGTAGCGGTCGTTTCAGACGCCGGAACTCCGGGAATAAGTGATCCTGGATTTCGGGTCGCGACCCTGGCCATTCAAGGCGGGCTAGCGGTCGTGCCCATACCGGGAGCAAACGCCCTGGTCACAGCTTTAGTAGCTTCCGGTCTGCCGGCGGACGATTTCTTCTTTGGCGGCTTCCTTCCCGCTCGCTCAAGCGCACGCAGAGCACGATTGAAGGAATTGGATTCACTTCCCGCAACTTTGATTTTCTACGAAGCGCCTCATCGTCTAGCAGCTTCGTTGAAAGACGCGCGCGAAGTCCTCGGCGAACGCGAAGCAGTAGTAGCGAGGGAATTAACCAAGTTGCACGAAGAGATTTCGCGCGGGTTGCTGAGTGAACTTGCCGCCGGCTTCGCTGCCGCCGAAACAGTGCGCGGAGAAATTGTCCTGATCATCGACCGCGCGGTCATCCAGATGGCCGAGCCTGCGTCGCCCGCATTGAGTATCGCTTCGCTGGTCACTGCTTTTGAGAATGAAGGTTTGGATCATCGCGCCGCCCTAAAAAAAGCGGCGCGCGAGTTGGGACTATCGCGCGCCGAGGCTTATCGCCGGCTGGTTGCCGAGCGCAGCAGTTCATAAAATTTTTTATCCGACGCCACCCATTTGCCGGGGTAACTGTTTGTCTACCGTTGGCCGCTTTGGCCGATTGGCAATTTCCCAAAGCGTCATGTAGATGGTGCGCGTGACCTTCTCCATCTTTTGGTAATCAATCTTGTCGGCTGAGTCGCCGGGTCGATGATAGTCTTCGTGCTCGCCGTCAAAGAAGAACACGATGGGAATGCCCTTGCGCACATAGTTGTAGTGATCGCTGCGGGAGAAATACCGGTTAGGGTCGTTGGGATCGTCGTAGCGGTAATCGTAGGTCAGGTTCAGATACTGCCGGTTTACGCCTTCAGTAATCTCACCAAGCTCGGTGCTCATCAACTTTGATCCAATCACATAAATACCATTTGGGCCCGAAAGCGCGCTGTTTCTTGGCGTCGCGTCGCCCTCTTTTTTGCTGCGACCAATCATGTCGATATTGATTTGCGTGACGATCGCTGCCAGGGGAACGGTGGGAAAGTCAGTGAAGTAACGCGAGCCCCACAATCCTCTTTCCTCACCCGCATGCCAGACGAAGAGCACAGATCGCTTCGGACGCGTTTTTGCTTTTGCCAGGGCTTCTGCGATAACGAGCAGTGCGGTGGTTCCTGAAGCGTCGTCGTCAGCGCCGTTATAAATGGAATCACCGTTCTGCGGCGCTCCGATGCCCACGTGATCGTAGTGGGCCCCCAGCGCCACATACTCGTTCTTTAAAACAGGATCGCTGCCTTCAAACACCGCTACTACGTTTTGCGTGGAGTTCGCGTCTGACGTAACTCTAACGTTGATGGTGAGTGTCTTTTCCTCATTCAGTGCGAAAGGTTCTACAACCTGACCGCCATAAATAGCTTCATAGATTGCAGTCGCATTCTTCTTTTCGCCCTGGAATAGCGCGTTGGCTATGCGCGGCGAAACGTATAGCCCCGGTGTTTGTGCAGGCGCAGTGGTCTGAAACTTCTCAACAACCAATCCGCCACGTTCGGTGATTCTTGAGCGGTTGCGCTCCCAGTTAGCCAGAAACTGAAAGTCAGGCACACTAACAAGAGCAACCGCACCCATTTTTTGCGCATACTCACTCGGATTCATCCAATCTACGCCGCGCGTTCCTTCAAGATCTGAGCGTCCAATGCCGCGCGGATAGCTGTCGAGGGTCGAAAAGACAATTACGATCTTGCCGCGTGGATCCACGCCTTTGTAGGCATCTATGTTCTTTGATTTGATAAACCAACCGTTCCCGCCAAACACCATCGGCGCGGTAACCTCCACGGGCCGCGAGAAAGGAATGTAATCAACGCCAAGTGCCAACGCCTGCTTGTTGAAAGCCGCCTTAGTTTCGGTGCGGTCAATCAGGTCCCGTCGGAGTGCGATCTTTTGAAAGTAGCTTCCGGCATCGCCTGCCGGTTTTAAGCCCCAACGCGACACGTTCATAGCGAGAAATTGAGCAGTCATATCAAGACCGCGTGAAGGCGTGTCACGGCCTTCCATCCCGTCCGACGCAATAAACGAAAGATAGTCCCTAATTTGTGACGCGGTTATCGTGTCGGCGCCTACTTGTGAGGCGAGCGCTGGAGCGGTCTTTTTGGTTTGGGCGCTGCGTCGCGGGGTTTGGGCCGAGGAGAAACTAAGCGGAGTTGTAATGCTGATGACGAGCGTGCTCGTCAGTAAGAGTGCACCAATGAATCTACGCATGTTTCTCCAGTGGTCAGTAAGCGACGGTTGTGGCTTAGCCGCAAGTGCGGTAAGGATGTGCCTAGCTCTGACAAAAAGTGCGATTTGACTCAACCGTTTCTGAATCCGCAGGCCCGAAGGGCCGGTAGTTAATAGCCACGCCTGTAAGGGCGTGGACTAGACGATAAATTTTGAGTCGGAGCGCCGAAGGTGCGACAGGCGTGAACCCCCCTTGGAAACCTTTCCGCCGAAGGCTGGAACTGTCGCACCTTCGGCGCTCGTTTCTGTTGGCGTTACTTTTCCACGCCCTAACGGGCGTGGCTATTAACTATCGGCCCTTCGGGCCTTTAAGCCTGGGAGGTTCTGCAATTAGGCTTGTTGCACCGCCTGGACCATTCGCGTCAGTGTATCCTTCGCGTCGCCATAAAGCATTCCGGTAACTTCTTTGAAGAACAAAGGATTCTCGAGTCCGGAAAATCCTTTTCCCTGGCCCCGCTTCAAAACCACGACTGACTTCGCTCGATCGACCTCGAGAATCGGCATTCCCGCTATCGGGCTATTCGGATTGTCGCGCGCGTCGGGGTTGACCACGTCGTTTGCTCCAATCACGACTGCTACATCCGTTGCGGGAAATTCCGGATTGATTTGCTCCAATTCATAAAGCGACGAGTAAGGGACATTGGCTTCGGCAAGCAAAACGTTCATGTGACCCGGCATGCGGCCGGCAACGGGATGAATACCGTATTTGACTGTCACGCCACGCTTTTCGAGTGTATCCGCCAGCTCGCGAACCGCGTGTTGCGCCTGTGCCGTCGCCATTCCGTAACCAGGAACAAACACTACCTGTTTAGCATAGGCCATCTGTACCGCAATATCCTCCATACCAACTTCCCGCATCACACCCTGCTGTTCACCTGCCTGCGTTGTGGTTGCTGCACTTCCGAACGCGCCAAACAGCACGTTGGTTATTGAACGATTCATGGCTCGGCACATCAGGATCGACAGAATAAATCCTGAAAAACCATCCAGCGTGCCTGCGATAATCAAGACATTATTCCCTAACACGAAGCCGGTCGCTGCGGATGCGAGACCTGCGTAGGAATTTAGCAATGACATAACCACCGGCATGTCCGCGGATCCGATCGGCATGACCAGCAGGATGCCAAACACAAAAGACAATGCGACCATCGTGAAGAACAGCGGCATCGAACCGGGGAACACGATCAGGTAGAGAAAGATGCCAACAGTAGTCGCCAGCAGGGCCATGTTGAAAACGTTCTGACCGCGGTAAGTCATTGGCTGTCCGCGGACCATTCCCTGCAACTTTGCGAACGCGAGCAAACTTCCGGTGGTGGTAAGCGCACCGAGCATCACCTCAAAGCCGAGTGCGCTCATTGTGATTTTGTCGAGGTGCCCGTCGTGACGAAGGAATTCGGAGATACCAACCAAGGCCGCCGCAAATGCGCCAAACGCATGCGACAGCGCGGTCCGTTGCGGCATCGCGGTCATGGGCACCCAAAAACCCATTGCCAGGCCAAGCAATGATCCGAGTACCAAACCGAGTATGATCCAGGTATAGGTGACGATTTCGAGGTGGAGCAGCGTGCCGATGATGGCCATCAACATGCCAAACTCGGCGAGGTGCATGCCGCGCTTGGCAGTTTCCGGATGGCTCAATCCCTTGAGGCCGAGAATGAACAGTATGGAAGCCAGCAGATAACTTAGTTCAATGAAATAGATGCGCAGGTTCATTTAGTCAGCGTCCAAACTCTTTGGAGTGCGGCGGCTTGACGTCGCTTTTGTCATTACTTCTCACCTGCTTTTGCTACCGGCTTGCGCTTGAACATCTTCAGCATGCGATCGGTAATTACAAATCCGCCGACCACGTTAGTGGTCGAACAAAAAACTGCCGTGAATCCCAGGATCGTACTGATCAGGTTGTAGTCGGCGCCGGCTGTAACAATCGAACCTACCAGCGAGATGCCGGAGATAGCATTTGTCGCCGACATCAACGGCGTATGCAAAAGCGGCGGTACGCGCGAGATGACCTGGTAACCAACAAACGCCGCGAGCGCGAAGATGTAGAGTGCTGTAATTAAGTTTTCGTGTGTCATCTTATATTTGAGTTTGCGACACCTCCGCCCCAAGAACCGTTGCTACACGTTTGTTTACCACCTGACCTTGATGCGTCACGCATGACGGGCCCACCACATCGTCGCTCATATCGATCTCAAGTTGACCGTCTTTAATCAGCAGCGAAATGAATGCAGTGGCATTGCGAGAATAGAGTTGGCTCGCGTGCACCGGAACCGTCGCAGCCAAATTGGTAGGCGCGAGAATCGTCACACCGTCGCGCTCGACAAGTTCATCTGCCTTGCTTAAAGCACAGTTTCCGCCAGTCGCCCCCGCAAGATCGATAATCACTGAACCGCGCCGCATACCGTTGACGGCCTCTTCGGTCACCAAAAGGGGCGCCCGACGTCCCGGTACCTGCGCGGTAGTTATCACCACGTCTGCCTTCTTTGCATGTTCGGCGATTAGATCGCGCCCACGGCTCATCGCCTCTTCCGACAATTCAACCGCGTAGCCTCCAGCATCCTCGGTTTTGATTCCACCCAGATCAACTTCCAAGAACTTCGCGCCGAGAGAACGCACTTGCTCGCCTGCGGCGGCGCGCACGTCGTAACCCTCGACCACGGCGCCAAGCCTCCTCGCGGTAGCAATTGCCTGGAGGCCTGCCACACCCGCGCCGAGTACGAGCACGCGCGCAGGAGGCACTGTACCCGCGGCCGTCATCAATAATGGAAACATTCGCGGGATGTGTGAAGCGCCGAGCAGGACTGCTTTGTAACCAGCGACGGTGGCCATGGACGAAAGCGCATCCATCGCCTGCGCGCGGGTAATGCGGGGAATCAATTCCACTGCAAAGGTTGTCAGACCGCGCTCAAGCGCAGGTGAGAGGGCGGCGGGCTCGTCGAGCGGTCGCAAGAAGCCAAAGATCACGGCGCCGTTTTTCAGATCATTAAAGACGTCTGGCTCGGGCCTATTCACCGCGACGAGGATGTCGGCTGCTTGAAGTAGTGAGTTTCGATCGGATGAAACTTCCGCACCCGCATCGCGAAAGTCTTCGTCGGTCCTGGCTGCGGCAAGTCCGGCGCCACTTTCAACCATCACCGACGCCTTCATCGCCACCAGCTTCTGCACTGACTCGGGCATCAACGCGACACGCGACTCTCCCGCTTGTGTCTCTCGCAACACAACGATGTTCATCTTTGCTCCGAGCGAGTACGACCGACTGGAATGAAGTGGACTAACGCGGCGCAGTATAGCATCCGACGAAAATAGCGCTCAATTTCAATCCAGAAAAGCCTCGCTTGCGAAGGTCCAAACCCACCACCTATAATCCAAATTCGCCACGGCGCATTGGTGTAGTTGGTTAACACGCTGCCCTCTCAAGGCAGAGATCACGGGTTCGAGTCCCGTATGCGCTACCAATTTCAACTCAAGGCCATCGTCGCGGACTGCGCCGGTGGCCGTCTTCGTCTTTGACTTTCCCCGCGGCTGTAATAAAGTCGCATGGCAAAAATAAATCCATACCGTTAGGTCAGAGGAAATCATGGAAACGTCGCTCACTGAAAGCGCGGTCGCAGATCTTTCTGCCAAATTACACCAAGCCAATCGCGATTTTGCCGCGCAATACCCGGGCGAAACCGGACAGCGCCAGCCGGTACATACCGTCTACGGCGGAGCACATCTCTTCAAGTCTGATTCCGCAGGTCGCCTGGGCGCGCTGGCTCTTCGTTCACTGGATCAGTTTGCCCCGGACTTCTTGAGTTTCTCCAAAGCCGTCGCGCTGCCGGGTGCGAATGAATTGCCGTCCTCGGTTGATGAGGATACGGAGCTTATTTCAAGACTCAGTAGCGACGCCGAAAGTTTGCGGGTAGAAAATAAGGCTGCCTGGCTGGCGTACTCAATCTATAACCGCGTGTTTGAGAAACTGCGTCGTGAACCGGTCGAGGATTTCCGCATTGATTTTGAAGACGGCTACGGCAATCGGCCCGACGCTGAAGAGGATGGTCATGCTGAAGCGGCGGCTAACGAAGTGGCCCTCGGTCTGGAAACAGTTACTCTCCCGCCGTTCATTGGTATACGCATCAAGCCATTTACTGAGGAGCTGCGTGCGCGGAGCATGCGTACGCTCGACATTTTTGTTTCGACTTTAGTGAAAAAGACGGGGGGCCAACTGCCGGGGAATTTCGTTGTTACCCTCCCGAAGATAACGGTGCCCGAACAAGTCAGTGCGCTGGCTGACATTTTTGAATTGCTCGAAAAGAAAATCGGATTGCCGCCGGGCTCGCTCAAGCTTGAGATGATGATTGAAACCACGCAGTCGATAATCAACTCGCGTGGTGAAATCAATTTGCCCTTGTTATTGGCCGCTGCTCGAGGACGTTGTGTTGCCGCGCATTTCGGCACTTACGACTACACGGCCAGCTGCAGTATCACGGCTGCGCATCAGCACATGATGCATCCATCCTGCGACTTTGCGAAGCACATGATGCAGGTGTCGCTTGCCGGCACCGGGATTTGGCTTTCTGATGGCGCGACGAACATCATGCCGGTTGCGCCACATCGTTTTAGCGAAGGTGGCGAGCCACTTACTGCAGAACAGATCGCAGAAAATCGCAGCGTGGTGCACCGCGCCTGGAAGCTACACTTCGATCATATTCAGCATTCGCTGCGAGGTGCGTTTTATCAGGGATGGGACCTGCACCCGGCACAATTGCCGACGCGATACGCCGCGATTTATGCCTTCTTCCTCGAAAGTCTGGACGCAGCGTCAGAGCGTTTGCGCAACTTCGTCGAGAAGGCAGCGAAAGCTACGCTCGTGGGTGACGTTTTCGATGACGCGGCGACTGGCCAGGGGCTGCTCAACTATTTTCTGCGTGCTTTGAATTGCGGTGCGTTGACTGAGACAGAGGCGGTGGAACTGTCCGGACTGACGGTGGCAGAGCTGCGATCAGGCTCGTTTGTAAAGATTTTGAAGAACCGGCAGAGCTTGTAGAGAGTCTGGAGTTCAGAGTCTCTGGTTCAGAGTCTACAGTTCAGAGCCTGTAGTTCAGAGTACAAGCTTTAGCTTGAAGTTTTACCAAACTCGGCAACCTAAAGGTTGTACTCTGAACTTCTTGAATTGTTTTGGAGGGCAGCATGAAATTAATAATTACCTCGATCCTGTTGACGGCTTTCATATCCGCGAGTGTTTGCGCGGGCCAAAGGCGCGGCGCCGGGCCGGCCGCCGGGGATTCTGAGCTCGCAAAGAAAATTCGACGCTTCTCTCCTACTGTCTTAACCGCCAACACCTCTCATCTGTCAGCGAATGATCGCAAGGCGCTGGCAAAATTTATCGCTGCCGCAAAGTTGATGGATCCGTTGTTCCTGCGTCAGGTCTGGGCGGGAAATGAAGCCTTGCGGAAAAAGCTTGAGGCAGACAAGTCAGTCGCCGGGCGGCAACGGCTTCATTATTTCATGATCAATAAGGGCCCCTGGTCGCGAATCGATAACAAAGAACCGTTCATTGAAGGCGTGCCTCATGAAAAACCCGCGGGCGCGAATTACTACCCCGACGGCATGAGCAAGGACGAATTCAATAGCTGGGTTGAGAGCCTTTCCGAGCCAGAGAAACAGAAAGCCACTGGTTTCTTCTGGCTGATTCGTCGTGACGCCAGCGGCAAGCTGATGACCGTGCCTTACAGCCAGGCGTATGCAGAGTTTCTCGTGCCGGCCGCAAAACTACTGCGCGAGGCTGCCACTCTCACCACTAATGCGACTTTGAAGGACTACCTGACCAAGCGCGCCGACGCTTTCGCGTCTGACGATTACTACGCAAGCGATGTCGCCTGGATGGATCTTGATGCGCCGATAGACCTCACCATTGGTCCGTATGAAACCTATGAAGACGAGTTGTTCAGTTACAAGGCAGCCTTCGAAGCGTATGTGACGCTGCGCGATGAAGCCGAGTCTGCCAAACTCGTCAAATTCAGCGGCTACCTTCAGGAGCTTGAGAACAACTTGCCGATGGATCCCAGTTTTCGAAACCCAAAGCTGGGCGCTGCGTCGCCGATACGCGTGGTGAATGAAGTCTTCAGCTCAGGCGAGGGCAATAGCGGTGTGCAGACCGCGGCTTTCAATCTTCCCAACGATGAACGGGTGGTTAAAGAAAAGGGTTCGAAGCGCGTAATGCTCAAAAACGTGCAGGAGGCGAAATTCAAAAAGACCCTCGTGCCAATTTCGCGAGTAGTGCTGGCCCCTGCGGAGCAACGGCATCTTTCGTTCGAATCCTTTTTCACTCACATCCTGATGCACGAGTTGATGCACGGGCTCGGACCACACAACATCACGGTGTCCGGTCAACAAACCACCGTTCGCAAACAGTTAAAGGAGCTTTCCTCATCGCTCGAAGAAGCAAAGGCAGATGTTACCGGCGTCTGGGCCTTGCAGTATTTGATTGATAAAGGGGTGGTCGAAAAGCGGATGGAGCACTCGCTTTATACAACTTATCTGGCCAGCGCTTTTCGCTCGGTGCGTTTTGGCATTACTGAGGCGCACGGCAAGGGTATGGCGCTGCAGTTCAATTATCTGGCTGATGAAGGTGGGATCAAAATAAACGAGCGGAATGGAACATTCAGCATCGATCACGCGAGGATCAAAGACGCTGTGCGAAAATTGTCAAACGAGATTTTGACCATTCAAGCCGAAGGCTCGTATGACAAAGCGAAGGTGCTCCTGGAGAAGTATGCCGTGATGCGGCCGGCGATGAAGAATGCTTTGGATCGGCTTCAGAGTGTGCCCACCGATATCGAGCCGATATTTCCCCTGGCGAGGTAGCTGCTGATTCGAACCCAAGAACAGGCCATCAGGTGGGTCGACGAATTCAGAGCCGGGAGCGATAGCGACCGGAGGAGTTACCAAGAACAGGCCATCAGCGTGGGTCGACGAGTTCAGAGCCGGGAGCGATAGCGCCCGGATGTAGTTACCGAGAACAGGCCATCAGCGTGGGTCGACGAATTCAGAGCCGCGAGCGGTAGCGACCGGATGTAGGTACCGAGAACAGGCCATCAGCGTGGGTCGACGAATTCAGAGCCGGGAGCGATAGCGACCGGATGTAGGTACCGAGAACAGGCCATCGGCGTGGGTCGACGAATTCAGAGCCGGGAGCGATAGCGACCGGATGAGTCTTACGCTAAACACAAGCTTTGCCATTTTGAGGATTTATTGAAATGGATAATGTTGGGCATTTCTTGGACTTGGTTGGTATGCATTGTTGGCATCCGGTCGCTACCGCTCCCGGCTCTGAATTTGTCGGCCCAGGGAAGGCAATTTGATTCGTAACGCTCATCCGGTCGCTACCGCTCCCGGTTCTGCATTGTCGACCCACAACGTGAAGAATTGATTCGTAATGCTCATCCGGTCGCTATCGCTCCCGGCTCTGAATTTGTCGGCCCAGGGAAGGCAATTTGATTCGTAACGCTCATCCGGCCGCTACCGCTTCCGGTCTGAATTTGTCGACCCACTTTCAAACTCACGCGCGGCGAATGAACTTCGCAGCGACCCAGCCTAGCAATACCAACACTGACAGAATGATCCAGTTGTTGCTTTCGCCGTAGGTGACGCCGGCGAAGTGGTTGCTAATCATCAGAAACACGACCGGGACGGCCATGAACGTGTTCTGTTTCGAACGCAGTTTTGCTTGAGCACTCAACGCATCATCGGGTTTGCGGCCTTCAGTAATAGCGGCGATCATTTTCTTCTGCGCGGGAAGTATTCGCATCCAGACATTCGCCGCCATGATCGTGCCAAACATCGCTCCCACGTGGATGTAGGCGGCCCGGCCACTGAGGATTCGCGTAAGACCGTAAGCGATGGCGACCACTAACACATAAGCGATCACTGCGAACGCCTTTTCGTTTTTGCCCAGTGGCGAAAGCATCAGCAGATCGTAGACAAGCCAGCCACCAATCAGCAGCCCAATTCCCAGAGCTACCGCAACTCGCGCACTGATGTCGTCCTCATTTCCCTCCAGCAGACCCGAACCGCCGCCGATGTAAAACATCAAGGCGAGCAGGGCAAACCCACTCAGCCAGGTTGTCCCTGCTTCCCAACGGAACCAGTGAAGCGTGCGCGAGACGAGGTCGGGCACCTTGCGTTTCTCAACCACATAGAAGCCGCCGCTATGAACCATCCAAATCTGCGCAGGCGTACCGGTATTGGCCACAGCCTTCTCTTCCTCGCTTAAACGAGCGTCGAGCCAGGTGAAGTAATACGTTGTGCCTACCCACATGATCCCGGCAAACACGTGTATCCAACGCAGAATTAAGTTGAGCCATTCGCTGATGGTTGGATCGAGCATGGATTAGCGCACGCCTCACTTAGCTGCCGCGGTAGGTTGAATAGCCATAGGGACTGAGCAACAGTGGTACGTGAAAGTGCTGAGCTGAGTCGTCAATCTTGAAGACGATCATCACCTGCGGGAAAAAGGATTCAACGTCCAGGCCGGAAAAATACGACTCGGTATCGAAGACGAGCCGGTAGGTTCCTTTGGGCAAAGGCTCCTCAACCAGAAAGAACGGCTTCACGCGACCATCTTCGTCGGTCCAGGCGTGGGCCAGCTCATTCCAGCTTTCATCTGTATTTTGACTCGCAAGCGAGACTGCGACGCCACCGGCTGGTGCACCGCGTGACACATCAAGAATATGCGTTGAGATGGTGGCCATAGGACAGTCAGGAGTCTACAGTCTGGAGTTGAGAGCCAACAACAAAAACTTCAGGGCACGTTTATCAAACGGACAAGGTATCGATCAGTTTGTTAAGCCGCAACCGCGTGATCTTAGCTTGTTCGGTAGCAGCGACGCGCAATTCCGCGTCAGGGTTATTACCGAGCCGACCGCGCAGGATGGCCAGCATCTCTGCGGAGGTTTTACCGGTGGCGCAGACAATAAAAATAAATCCGAACTTCGCGTCGTATTCGCTATTCAGACGCTTCAGCAAGTCCTTAGTTTCCTGCGTCGATTCCTGTACGCCCGCCTGTTCTGCCGTTGACCACTTTTGTGAATCGGCCGAAGTGGCCGCCGCAGCTTTCTGCTCTCCAATTCGGGGATGACTGCGAAAGGCTTCCAGCCAATCCTCGGGCTTTAGTGACCACCAAACCTGGTCGGCTTTTTCGGTCACATCGTCCAGCGAGGCGAAGGGACGCGCTGCAACCATCCGTTGTGCCCAACGTTTTGAACCACAACATTTGAGCAATTCGATTTCCGCCTGATTCGGAGTCATCGAATTCAATGAAGCAAGTTTCGAATTGGGTTGCGCGGTTTCAGTTCTCAAGTTGATCAGTACCCAACGAATGAGCGAGCAAAGCTCGCGGAAGTCAATAGCCCGGGGCGTGAGCCCCGGGTAGGGACCCCTTCAAGTTAAACAAGCCCCGGTAGGGGCGACAGAGTCTTCTTGCCGCTTGAGCCCATTTTTTTTCTGCCGCCCTCTCCGAGGGCTGAAGTCGGTTAATTGAGACCGGGTTCCCCTGGCTTACGCCCGGGGCTACTGACTGTCGCGCCTGCGGCGCTATTGAAGCATCCTTGTGAGCTCAATGCCTTGCGGGGGAACGCACCTCAACTCAAACTAGTCGACGCTGCCGAAGACTCGCAGCCGGCTCACGCCGCCGTCAGGAAAGATATTGAATCGCAGGTGGGACACGCTGCCCGCTTCAAGGATTTCCCTTTCGAAGAAGTGCCGCGTGTGCGCCTGCAGCTTCGTGCGCGGCAATACACTTTGCCAGGGAGCGGACGGGTCACTTAAGTAATCCTCACTCTCCGTTGCGTTCGACATTGATATGGCGTCAAGCGAGCAACTCTCGGGGAAGTTGCCTTTGAAGTGGGCCGTATCAACTTCCAAGCGACGAATAGTTCCTGGCCGGCCGAGTTTGATGATTGTCCAATCATGCCCCGGTCCGCGACGACGCTTAGTCTCCCAGCCGTCGCTCATATCTAAGGCGCGCCCCGGCATTATCAAATTGTGACGGTGACCGAAAAACATATCGCTACACGAAAGTACACGGCCTCCGTTTTTCACTGCCGCTAAATCAATCTCGCCGCCAACTCGCCTGATGCGCTCCCAGTCCGGGACCACTTCGCCAAAGACCCGCAACCGCGCCACACCGCCGTCAGGGTAGATCTTCAAGCGCAAATGTGTGTAGCGTTCCTCACCTTCAACGACAAAACTGTTCTGGGAATCACCTGATAGAGGCCGGCGTGGAAGAATCTCAGTCCACGAGGTCGACTCGCTTTGCAATTCTTCAAGCGACGGGAGGGCATCCAGTGTGGTCGCTTCGATAGAACAGGCTTCCGGGTAGTTGCCGCGGAAGAAACTTGTATCAACAACAACTCCGCGGATAATGCCGGGTAGCCCCAGGCGGATAATGCACCAATCGAACCCAGGCGTACGGCGTCGCCGCGTTTCCCAACCGTCCATCCACTTTCCCAGGTCCGTATACTTGCCTTCGATAAAAATCGGGGCACCTGGCTTCAGCAAATTCTCCTTGGGCGCAAAGAACTCGTCGTTAGCGAGCAGCACGGCGCCGCCAAGTTTCTCGGAAGCGAGATCGACCAATTCAGTGAAGTCCATAGTTGATTACCAGTGCGCGTCTAATCGAAACCGGACAAGGCTGAACGCCTTTCGCTTTGAAGTAGGTCGCCGATTGGGTCACTAACAAACGCGCCGCCATCATATATCTTTCGGCCTCGCAGAAAAGTCGTCTCGACCACTCCGTCCAACAGCAGGCCCTCGTAAGGTGTCAGCTTATGGCGATGATGCAGCGCGACCCCGTTAACCTTGAACTGTTGTTTGGGGTTCCAAATTACCAGGTCGGCGTCGTAGCCGGGCGCAATTGCACCCTTCTTATTACTTAGCCCGACGAGTTTTGCCGGACTACTACATAGCCAACGCACGATATGCTGAAGCGTGTAGCCGCGTCTTTGCGCCTCAGTCCAAACGACTGGCAAACGAAGCTGTAGCGAAGATATACCACCCCAGGCCTGGAGAAAATCACCCGTATCGCGGCGCTTCATTTCGGGCGGACAAGGCGAATGATCCGAAACGATCATATCGATCGTCTCGGTTTCAAGAGCGCGCCAAAGTTGTTCCTGATTTTCACGCTCGCGAATCGGTGGGCAACACTTGAATTCGGTAGCGCCATTGGGAATTTGCTCGGCTGCAAAAGCGAGGTAGTGGGGACACGTCTCGGCGGTAACGTTGACGCCGGTTGCCCTGGCCTCGGCCAATCGTGGCAGGGCATCGGCCGAAGAGTGATGAACTATATGTACTGGAGTACCAAACTCCTTGCTCAGCTTGATCATTAACTCGACCGCCTGATTTTCAGCCGCGCGCGGACGTGTGCGAAGGAACGTTTCATACTTGTTTGGACGAGATGCGTCGCTGGCCTCAGCAGCGACGGCGTTGTCGATTGGCCCTGGCAATTCCGCATGGACAATCAAGACCGCGTTGAGTCGTCGCAGCACTGGCATCGCCTCGCGCAAGTCGGCTTCAGTGACGTTAGGGAACTCATCAACGCCCGAATGAACCAGAAAACATTTGAAGCCAACCACGCCCGCCGCAAACATTGGCTCCAGCTCGCGGGTGTTGCCCGGAACTACGCCGCCCCAGAAACCCACATCGACGTAGCACTTCTCCCTCGCCGCACTTAACTTTTCGTTTAAGCCTGAGAGCGTTGTCGTCGGCGGGATGGAATTGAGGGGCATGTCGACAATGGTCGTCACGCCGCCCGCTGCCGCCGCTCGCGTGGCGGTCGTAAAACCTTCCCAGTCAGCACGGCCAGGCTCGTTAACATGTACATGTGAATCGACCAGACCGGGCATGATGACGCAGTCTTCGTCAGTCTCAATTAGTTCGCGATTGGAAGGAACATCCTCGTAGACGCCTACCGCTTCAATCACGCCATCGGCAATGTGGATCGAAGCCGGCACAGTAGTGCCCGGCAAGACCACTTGCTTACCACGAATAACTAAACCTGCAGCCATGATTCAACCGAGTCAGGTAAAAACTGGTGGTGGCGGTGGCAAATTCGATTGCTGTTCTCCGAGGCCAAACACTTGTTCATATGCCATGGCAATTGCCGCAAAACTGATCGGAAGCACCAGGAACACGCCCACGTAACACAACAACACCCCGGCAAGACTCAAAAGTCCATTCAGCAACAGCAACGCCAGCAAGCGCCAGAAGTTTGCCATGGCAGCTCTTATGCTCAACTTCACCGCATTGATGCCCGAAAGACGGCGGTCAACGATTAGTGGATAGGCAAAGGTAAAGGCGACTGAAAAAACGATGATGACGATCATGATCACGATCCAGAAGATCGCAAAGAAGCCGAACAAGCCCAGCAAAGCGCTCGGATCCGGCTCGCCGCCGCTTTTTGGAACAATCAGAAAGAGCGCTACATAAAAAATTATGTACGAGGGAATGAATATCACCATGATCGGAATCATGTGTAACAGGGTAGCCACCACACTGTCGCCAAAATAATCGAAACCTTTGAACAGCACACCAAACTCAATCGGTTGGCCACGCCTGGTTTGAAAGAACGCCAAGTAAAGTCCGCACATCATTGGCCCCATTAATAGTCCCATAGGTACAACGCTGCCGATTACCATTCCCACAGCCGTCATACCGACGAAGAGCCAATACTGATCTCGGATCAGACCATAGCCTGCCTTAATGCACTCCACCGGTTCGACTACTTTGGCCCGATACTCGGGGGTGGTTATTGGCTGATACATAGTCGGGTCCTTTCAGGGAGTTGCCGGCACTGGCGCCGGGGCACTGCGGGGCCAACCTGCCTTATCCAGGATCCATTGTAACCGACCCTTGATCGCTTCAGCGTAAAGTAATGCTCCCATCTGATTTGGATGGCCCAACGAAGCATAACGACATATCAGATAACCATCCTCGCGGTTCTGCTTCTCCGTTTTGCTCTCCTTGATTCCTTTCGGCTTTTTGAATGTCTCTTTGCACCTTTCGGTTCTGCTGGCTCGCGTTTGGTCGTTTGGTTTGTAAGCATCACTTCCAAACGAGAGCGCAACGATGAAGTGTCTGAAGCCGGAAAGGTTGGTTGAACCAAAAACAAAGTTCCACAGTAACGTGTCGGGTGCAGCAAAAGCGTGCTCTGACGAAAAATCAATTTCTACGAACATTACGCGAGGCTGCAGACCGCCGTTCAGTTCCTGGTTCGCGCTGTTCACGGCCGCAGCGAGACTAACTGTCGATCGTTCATACCATTCCTGCGAGATGGCTATTAGCCGCTGGCGCATCTCTTTGTCAGTCATTCTTAGCACGCGTCCCCGCGCTTCGCTCTCCTCTTCACTGCGAGCAACTTTCTTTACCAGCATGCGCAAGAAAGCGCTGTCATCGGTCTTCGAAGAAATGATTGGGTAGTAGCCGGTCACCAGGACGTAAGCGTTGGGAAAATTCTGAGTAACGCGCCGCAGCAAGTCGAGCATGCTGGCGCCGCAGCTTGCTTCTATGCGCGGCCGTAGTCTCTCCAAAGATCCGGCGGCATTCAAAAGGTTGGTAGTGCCAACGTCATTAATGCAGCCATCCAGCAGTATCAGGTTTACTTTGGTACGGTTTTCACCGTAAGCCGCAAGCGCGTGATCGACCTGCTGATGAATTGAAGGAAACGGAGTGTTAACTTCACCGTCACGCGGGTTGAAAGTTGCGGGGCTCGCGGATGGAGTTCCAATTACTGCACCGGAATGCGCTTCAACCGTTTCTAAGACCTGACGATTCGTCTTCGCCTGCAACCAGCATTTAACTCGCCACCAAAACTTTTGCTCGGTCTTTAGACCCTGGCCCCAGGTAATCGAATCGCCAAGCACGAGCATGTGCAATGGATCATTCGCCGGAGGTTCCGTCTGACCCGCACAGTTGGCAATGACACTGCTCGCTGAAAGGAAAATCAGGATCAATGCACAAGGTACAAGCCCGAGTAATCTGGTTGTAGATCTGAATGTCATCGAGATAGTTTAGGGAACTATGGTGAGATTACCCTTGCAGGAGTTGATTTAGGAAGTCTTCGAGCAAATTAATACTTACGGCCAGCCGGTACTTCTTCGTGGAGCGAATATCGTCTATAGGAACTATTTCCCTGGCCAACTCATTCTTTGCTTTCTCGATGATGTTTTGATCTAACTTTGCTCGTCGCAGAGTTTCCTCTGTCTTCAGACAACGTAATGGAATAGGGGCGACGCTGCCAAAAGCTATCCGCAGATCGCTAACAGTTCCGTTATCCATGCGCGCAGTCGCGGCAAGGCAGATTTTTGAGATCGCCTGCGCCTTCCGCGTTCCTACCTTTCGGTAGTAGTGTCTCAAATCTTTTGTAGTGCGAGGTAAACGAATGCGCGAGAGTAACTCATCAGGGCGTTTAACTATTTGTTTGTAACCGGTGTGGAAACCCTGATAAGGCACCCAGCGAGCGCCACCCGCAGACACCAGCTCTAGCTCCGCGTCGTATGCCAGCAACGCGGGGGAGAATCGGCAGCCGGTGAAGCGTTTACGATATTGCCACCCAGTGTTCCTCGGTTCTGAATTGCCAGACCGCCGGTTTCGCTGGCTGCCTGTCGCAGCATGGGAAACTCATCGCCCAAGATGGAATTTGACTGCACGTCAGTGTATGTCGTGAGCGCGCCGAGTGTGACGTGATCATCATTAACCTCAACGCCGCGCAGCTCTGAGAGACTCCAAATGTTGAGATAGTTTTTGTGCGGCAGTCGTCCGGCTTCAAGCAGCACCATCAAATCGGTGCCGCCAGCAAACGGCTGCCAAACTCCGGGCTCGCGCGACAGCAGGTTGAGCGCTTCGCCCAAACTCGATGGCGAGATCATCTGGTAACTGGGAAGATAAGCTCTCATTTCGTTTTGCGAAGACTGTCTTGCGGTGGTGGATTTGACGTTGATTGACTCGCTGCTCTGTTTTCGGTCTGCGAAAAGGTGGTTTTTCGCAAGGACAAACAGAGGCGGCGCAGCTGTGACACTCGTTTGAGGCGGGCCGTGACAGCTTGGGCTGACATGTCAACTTTCATCGCTAGAAGTCTCCGATAATTCTCGAATGTCGTCCAAATCCGCGCCGCTTTGTCGTAATTGCTTCAGAGCAATCAGTCCCTCTCGGGAGACGACTGAGAGTTTGCCACCTTCCCACTTACCAGCAACACGCGATTCCCACACTCCACGGATCTCTGGTGTAACCAGAAGCAGATCCAACGACAGTAAGGTACCGTCCTCACGATCAATCTTCGAAACTCGTCGTATCTCGATTGCGCCTTTAGCAAAACTTAAGTCTTTGCCGCGGATGTTGTAACCATGCGCATTTGCGAGTGTAAGAACATCGTTTAGTGATTCCGCAGGAATCAGCAGATCAATATCTACAGTCGCTCGCGCTCTACCGTGAACGGCCATTGCCAAGCCACCACAAAGAGCGTAATCGATCCTTCGCTCCTCGAGGATTGCCGTTATCGCCTTCAGCTCTTCAAATATGTCCAACATCTTGAACTATTTCTGACACGCGCGCACAACTGATTCAAAAATTTTCGTATACCCGGTGCAGCGACAGAGATTGCCGGCCAGACCTGTGCGAATATCAGCTTCCGTAGGCTGGGGATTCCTGCGCAATAGATCTACCGCGGCGATCACCATGCCCGGCGTACAGATGCCACACTGCGCGCCCCCGCAGTCAATGAACGCCTGCTGCACGGCATGTAACTCTTCACCGCCGGCAACTCCTTCAATCGTTTGAATCTCGGCACCTGCAACCTGCGCTACAGGAACCAGACAACTATTGACCACCGCCCCGTTGATGAAAACAGAACACGCGCCACATTCACCCTCGCCGCAACCTTCTTTTGTTCCGGTGAGCTGCAACTGCTGACGGAGCACGTCGAGCAAACGCGCAATCGGATACGCTTCAACCTTGCGTGCCTGGCCGTTCACCGAAAATTCAATTTCCATTTTTTGCATCAACGCTTGCTCGCGAAACTGCCTTCAGCCCAGGCGTTCGATCAACGCTTCCGGCATTAATGGCACGTGATCGAAGGCCACGCCGGTTGCATTTTCGATCGCATTCAAAATAGCCGGGGCCGGACCATCCATTGGCAATTCACCAATACCTTTTGCGCCCCCGGGTCCATACGCATATGGGTTCTCTTCGAAGTACACCCGAATCGGCGGTATGTCTGCCGGCGTGGGAATGATGTAGTTGGTCATCTGGTTGTTTGCCATCCGCCCGTTTTGCCAAACCACATTCTCGAAGAGCGTGAAACCAATTGCCTGGGCCACGCCACCCTCAATTTGCCCCGCCGCCAGTATCGGGTTAATTACTCGGCCCACTTCCTGCACCGCCACAAAGTCGTCAACTCGCGCTTCATAGGTCAGGGTATCCACCGAGACTTCAGCAACGTAGACCGCCCACGCATAGGCCCCGTAAGCGTCGCCCTGGTATTTTTCGTCGTCCCAATGAACGTTTGGCGGTGGTTGGTACTTACTCAAGGACTTAAGCTCACCAAAGCCTTCCATGTACTTTTGGCAAGCCTCCTGGAATTCTGCAGAGCTGTATTTCTCGTCCAGCAATCCACTACCAATCAGCGTTTGCTTCAAACCTAAGGCGGCCGACTCGACCAGTTTTCCCACCACCATTGAAGTGCGAGAAGCTACGGTTGGACCGCTGTTGGGAACATTAGCTGTGTCTGGTTGAGAGACTTCCACTAACTCCGGATCGATTCCTAAGGCGTCAGACGCAATCTGCGTAAACACCGTATTCGTGCCCTGGCCGATTTCTGTGCTGGCCGCGAGAATCCGAATACGGCCCTCCGGAGTTGCTTCCATCCCGACTACAGAAGCCAGGTAGACCTCGCCGGATCCGGTGAACCCGGCCCCGTGCATGAAAGAAGCGAAGCCGATGCCTTTTTTGATTCGTGACTTATTTGCCCCGCCGTTTCCATTTTCTCTGGAGAAACGCTCACGCTTCTGGTGGTAATCAGTTAATTCAAACGCTCTCGTAAGCAGACCGTTCAAATCCACCTTCTCGCGAATCACCTGACTCGTCGCGGTGGTTTCACCTTCCTGAATAAAGTTGCGGCGGCGAAATTCGTCGGGACTGAGCCCGACGGTTTTGGCAACCTTGTCCAGGTGTCGTTCGAGGGCAAAGATACTTTGCGGCGCTCCAAAACCACGAAAGGCGCCGTGTGGCGGAACATTGGTGGCTACTGCACTGGAACGTATGCGCACGTTAGGACACTGATAAGGCCCCGCCGCGTGAATGGTGCCTCGGGATAGAACAACCGGAGATAGGGTGCAGTAGGCGCCGCCGTCAACGATGAACTCAATCTCCAGTGCCAGAAGTTTTCCGTCTCTAGAGACCGCCGTCTTATGGCGAGTGCGTGAAGGGTGGCGCTTGGTGGTGGCCACCATGTCTTCAGCGCGATCGTAAATCATCTTCACGGGCTTGCCCGACTTCCATGAAAGCAGCGCGGCATGTCCCGCGATCAACGACGGATATTCTTCCTTGCCGCCAAAGCCCCCGCCGGTTTCCGTTTGAACCACTCGGATTTTTTCTTCGGGAAGGCCAAACAGTTTCACCAGGGCTTTGTGAACATAGTAGGGACATTGCATTGAACCCCAAACGGTCACGCCTTCCTGTTCATTTGCTATGGCAATCACGCCATTGTTCTCAATATAAAGTTGTTCCTGGGCGCCGGTGTGGTATTCGCCTTCGACGATAGAGTCCGCATTCGCCCAGGCGTCATCAACATTGCCTTTGTTGACCAGGAAGGATTTGAAGACGTTGTCTTCGCCCCAGATGATCTGTTTCTTGTCGACTGAATCAGTGAGGTTGAGAACCGGCGCCATCTCTTCAATGTCTACGCGAACATTGCGGCGCGCTTCTTCGAGAAGATATTTGTCCGGGTGAGCTAGAAGGAGCAGTGGTTCTTCTGCATGGTTGACGATGTCGTCAGCCAGATATGGCTGGTCGTTTAGTATTAACGCTACATAGTTCTCGCCAGGGATATCTTTCGCGTTGACAATAACGAACTCGCTCCAGGGAATGTCTCCAACGTAGGAAATATTTTTGATTCGACCACGCGGCACGGCACTGCGCACCGTGGTTCCGTAAATCATTTCCGGAAAAGAGATGTCGTCGACGTATAGCGCGGCCCCAGTGACCTTCTTACGGCCTTCCTTGCGGGGAACTGATTTGCCAATCAGCGTTCCTTTTTTCGGCTCGCGCATGTGGAGTGATTACTTTATCTCGTTGATTGTGCCGCCACCAACTCCCGATCGTAGACGAGCAATTACGTCGGGACGGATCGCTTCCGTTTTGATGTTGGTTTGCTGCGTTTTTTGCCCCGCCGCCACGCCAAGACTCCGCTGAAACCGTCCGAGAGTGGCGCGAGTCTAAGTCAGGGAATATTGCGGTGCAATTAAAAACCGCCGGGGCGCTTGAGGATTCGGTGGGTCAGTTGTTCTGCGAGCCGAACAAATGTCGCGGACTAAAGCGCTCGACATACTTGCGATAGGCGTCGACTTCCAATCTGGCTTTCGTTTGGCTCCAGCCAAGATGTTCCTGTGCGACCTTAGCTGCGGACTCGATCGCTTTCAGTCCGCAGGTTGAATTCAAGCCGACCATCGTGCGGCGCAATAAACAATCGGCCAACGTCTGGGCCAGCTCGTGCCTGAAAGCATGAACCACTTCCGCGGCAACAGCGCCCGTTTCTTCATCAAAAACTTCTGCAAGCGCAGGCTGTTCCTGAATCAATCGCAACACCGCACGTGCGCGATCACCATAGATTCGCCTTAGGCGCTCGCTTATTCGCTGTGGTAATGCGTCGCCCTCCTGCAAGCTGAATTCCGAGTCGCTTGCATCATCCTCCGATAAAGGCTCGCGCGCCGTCGCGCATTCCGGGGAGATTCGTCCCAACTTTTTGAAGATCAAATCGACGGTTTGTTCAGCCAGGCTGCGGTAAGTCGTCAACTTCCCGCCAACGATGGAAATCAGGTTCGCGACATCGGGGTGCTGCCGGATGAAATGGCGACGTGTGATGCTTTGCGCGTCTTGATCGTCCGTAAACGGCAGTGGTCTGACGCCCGAATAGCTGTACAGAACGCTGTTGCCATCGAGTCGAGCGCTTGGAATCACGCGGTTAGTTTCGTTCAACAAATAATTGGTCTCGTCATCATCAATGCGAGCGTTCTCCGGATCCTGATCGAAGCGACTGTCGGTCGTGCCGATGAGATAGTTGTTGTTCCAGGGAATGATGAAGAAGGGCCGCCGGTCGGTTTGCGCCTCCACGTAAATCGCAGTCCTGGGCGCGCCCTGGAAAGGCGCTACCACGATGTGACTGCCTTTGGTGCCCCCAATCAACCGACGCGACTGTCCGGGACTTTCGGCTAATAAGTGGTCAACCCAGGGACCCGTGGCGTTCACAATGACGCCGGCGTGCACGGTTTTTTCCCGACCTTCATACTCGCTCGCGAGCTGCAGACGCGTTTCACCTCCCGCAGCGATTACCTTCGCTACGCGCGTGTAAGTCAGCACACTTGCCCCATGTTGGATTGCCGATAAGACATTCTCTACCACCAGCCGCTCGGCAAACTCGACTTGCGCATCGTAGTAGATTGCGGCCCCCAACAGTCCTTCCGACGCAAGCGCAGGTTCTTCGCGTAATGCCGCATCGCGAGAAAGAGTTCGATGACGCGGTAACCCTCCATCGCCTGAAAGCAGGTCATACACTAATAAACCTGCACGCATCGTCCATCGACCGCGTCTCGCGTTTTTGTAAACAGGAATTAGAAGCGGCAGGGGCCGGACAAGGTGAGGCGCGATCTTCATTAGCGTGCTGCGTTCGCGCAGCGACTCGCGCACCAGTCCGATTTCTCCATGTTCGAGATAACGGAGACCGCCATGAATCAAGCGCGTTGACCAGCTCGATGTCCCCGCGGCGATATCGCCCTTGTCAACCAGCAAAACCTTCAACCTGCGCATGGCGGCATCACGAGCAATGCCTGCGCCGTTGATCCCCGCGCCAATTACCGCGACGTCAAACTTCGCTTCCGGAAAATTTGTTTCCGCCAGTATCATTCGGCTATGAAATTGTTGTTGAACGTCGCCATTGCGTGTCTTCTGTGGCTGTCAGGTGGAGTGTCGTTACAGCTTGTCGAGGCTAAGAGAATACAAGACCAGCGCGCGGCGAGCGACTTCATGAATCGGCCAGCGCCCTCCGTTTCTCAAGCTGCGCTTAAAGAGATGGATGCTCGGCTGCTGGAGGCCCGCAACAAATATGAAGCAACACCGAATGATGCGGACGCGATCATCTGGTTGGGACGTAGGCTGGCTTATCCCGGACGCTTTCGTGAGGCGATTGATGTTTTCACAGAAGGCATCCAAAAGTTTCCAAACGATGCCCGGTTTTACCGTCATCGCGGTCATCGATACATTACGTTGCGGCGTTTCGACCTCGCTATTCGAGACTTCGAGAAAGCGGCGCTATTAATTAAGGGAAAACCTGACGAAGTCGAGCCGGACGGCCAACCTAATGCGCGAAACATTCCAACCAGCACGTTGCAATTTAACATCTGGTATCACCTTGGCCTCGCATATTACCTGACAGGAAACAACCAGCAGGCACTTGCCAGTTACCGCAAGTGTCTAGCAGTCTCAAAGAATCCTGACGCACTCGCGGCAACCAGTCATTGGCTCTACATGACGCTGCGCAGGTTGAATCGTAAACGTGAGGCCGCTGGCGTGCTAAAGCCGATCAGCGAGGGAATGAACATTATTGAAAACACCGGCTATTACCGCCTCTTGCTGATGTATCAGGGAAAAATTCCACCCGAGCAACTGCAGGAAGAAGCATTGAAACAGGGAGCTAATGCCGGATCCCACAGCATGCTCTATGGTATCGGCAATTGGTATCTCTACAGTGGTCGGCGAAAGGATGCGATCAAAGTCTTCCGCCAGATTGTGGCCAGCGACCAGTGGGCAAGCTTTGGTTACATTGCCGCTGAAGCTGACCTTGCCAGAATCACGCCCTCCAATCGATAACCATCTCCCAAGAGGCATACCTTATCGTGCCAGGGCTGCACCTTCTCAGGCAGACCCTTCAAGAACCAAGAACAATCCCCTAATTATTCTTAACAACATCTTCGTGTTCGTTCTGCTGAATTCGTGCGTCGAACTTTTTCTGCGCAAGGGCATACCCTTTGCTCAAGCTGCAATCAGCAAGTAAGGCGTCGACAAAATTAATCGCGGAGAGACTGAAGTTACGTCGCTCCTCCCTGCCGCCTCGTTGATCGCCAAGCTCTGCCCGGCCAAAGATTTCACAACTGAATAAGAAGGAGCGTAACTTTATGCGTTCTACCCGACCTGCCTTTTTCACCCTCCTCTTTCTCTTCCTGACTTTCTTAACTACTGCCATCGTCGTTCGGGGTCAAGACGACGACACTGACGAGTATGACGTTAAGGCGCGTGTAATTCGCATCAGCCTGCTTGACGGCGACGTGAAGCTCAAGCGTAGAGGCGAACAGGATTGGGAATCCGCCCGTCTCAACCATCCGCTCGGTGAGGGCGATACTGTTCTAACGCCCGGCGAAGCCCGGCTTGAGCTTCAGATAGATGCGCGCAATTTCGTTCGTCTCGGAGCAAACTCAGTTTTGCGCGTAGTAACACTGCGGGATGAAGGAGTGGCCCTGAGTCTTGTCGAAGGAACTGCGACAATTCGCCTCGCTAAGTTTGAACCAGACAAGGAATTCTTTGAGGTAGACGCACCGAGGACCACGTTATCGGCAGAAAAGACTGGTCTCTATCGACTGGATGTGGAAAAGGATGGCCGAGTCAGACTGACAGCACGCGACGGTGGGCGCGCAAGAATCTATTCGGAGAAGTCAGGTTTTGCTTTACGCGACGGACGTGCGGCTGAACTGATAAGCGAGGGCCCCGACGCAGGCGAATGGGAAATGCTCACCGCGAGCCAACTGGACGATTGGGACGGTTGGGTGGACGGCCGGGAACGTTATCTCGCGCAACGCCTGCGCTACGAAACGCAGTATTACGACAACGACGTATGGGGAGCGGAAGATCTGCATGCTTACGGTACCTGGTTACACACCGGCGAGTATGGTTGGATTTGGCGTCCGCATCCAAGCGCGATCAGCAGCTACAGTAATTGGGCGCCATATCGTCACGGGTATTGGACATGGTTCCCACCTTTTGGTTGGACCTGGGTCGGACATGAACCATGGGGCTGGGCTCCATACCATTATGGCCGTTGGGTCTATCATTCCAACCACTGGGCCTGGGTGCCTCGCAGTCAATACCATCGCCAGCGCAGTTGGTGGCGCCCGGCGTTGGTGGCCTTTGTTTCCATCAACCTCTCGTTTGGCGATCAAATTTGCTGGTACCCACTTTCCTACCACCATCGAGATCCGCGCTCACGCAACTATCACCGTGATCGCCGCCACGACGATCGCCGGCACAACGACGGCAGGCACAACGATCGCGAAAGGCGTCGTGACTACGACCGGAACTGGCCGGGAGTAACGCGAATTCCGAGGCGTGAATTTGGCGACCCGAACCCTCGACCACGCCCGGCTGATGAAAACTCCGCGCGGCGTGTGTTGGATTCAGAGCCTTTGGCCGACGTCGCGGTGCGTCCGCTCAGTGAAATCGATCGCGTTGAAACTGGAATTCGGCCGGGCCGTTCGAGTGTAGCGAGGAGAAATTTCGAATTACCGCAACGACCGACCGGAGCGGCTGAACGAACGCCTGGAGTCTCGCTCGACAGCGATTTGCGTCGCTCGCGAGTTTGGAACGGACGCGAGCCAAGAGCGGGGTTGCCGAATCCGAGCGGTGGCGCGGAGGGATTGGAACGTCCGACAGGTGCAGTGGCACGCCCCAATCGAGTGAGCACAGGCACAGGCTCGGAAGAAAGTGGCCGTCGGGTTGAGAATCCCTCGCGAGACAATCGACGCGAACGCAGAGACAGGGTTGGCAGCCCCGAGATTGTCCCGACAGAAACTGGGTCCGCTGGCGCGTCTGATCAACCACGAGTACCAGTAACAGCGCCGGATGGAGAAAGAGTCCCGATCGAGCGGCCCGCCCGTCGGGAAAGGCGCGAAGATGATTCGCCGCGAGTTACTCCTGAGGAGCGCAGGGAGAATCGTCCATTGACACCCAATCGAGACGAGCCGCAATCCGAAAGGCCGTCGCGAAGGGAGATGCCGGAGCGTAGCATGCCAAGGCATCCTGCGACGCCCCGGCAGGAACCACCTGTGCGATCGGAGGCGCCGCGCAACGATCCGCCACCGCGCAACGATCCACCGCCGCGGAATGATCCGCCGCCGCGGAATGATCCGCCGCCGCGCAATGATCCGCCGCCGCGCAATGATCCGCCGCCGCGCGATGATCCGCCCCCAAAGAACGATCCCCCTCCTAAGCAGGATGCGCCACGGCCTTCGAGCCCGGCTAGGGAGGAACGCCCATCCAAGATCCGTGATCCGCGGTAGGTCGTATGGTCGGTCAACTTTCGGAAAACGAAGTCCGAGCCAGCGAAGCTGGCGGAAAGAATAGTAGCCCCAGGCGAAGCGAAGCGGAGCCTGGGGTTAACTAGCTATTAAAGCAACCTGCTACGCAGCCTGGTTGAATTGTGGCTCTTGGCTCAAGACCGCGTCTTGACGGTCAGTTGCGGGAGTATGCGCGGCTGGCCGTCAATCTCTGAAGCGACCTCACCTTCGCGATATGCGCCCATCTTTCTGTAGAAGCCTTCGGCGTTCGGATCGGAAAGTATTTCCACCTCCGCAATGTCCTGGCCCACAGCCGTTCGCATTGCGTGGATGAACAACTGTCTACCAACACCGGTTCCCATGTGCTGCGGTTTCACCCACATGTGATCCAGCTCCGCCTTATCGCCTTTGAGAATTAGCGTATAGAAGCCCAGCGCTTGGCTGTCAGCTTCAGCGACGTAGGCTTGATTGATTTCGATGTAATTGGGGGAAATCGTGAGGTCGTTTTTCCAGTGGCTAATCCAATGTTCAGGATAGCCCCAATGGCGTTTTGCTTCGTGAGCGATCTCGGTCAGCTTATCAGCATCCGTTGCGGTAGCGCGACGGATGTTTATGCCCGCCTCAGGTGGATGCGGCTTCGCTTGCTTCGGCGGGGTTTTCATCGTGATGTTCGGTGGTGTATAGGCGAAGGATGTCCTGGCCTTGTCGCGAACGCGGGTCGATGGTTCTGATGTGCTTGCGGCCCTGCATTTCCCAAATCGCGGTTACCACTCCGTCTTTCTCGACCGCATGATACGAGATGTCCTCCGTAGTAACCTCCGGTTGATCGCCACCGGGTGCGTCACTCGCGCCCGCGGATGGCGCAGTTTCGTTCTCAGACATTAAACTTTCAGGCTCCTCTCAAAAACTCTTAGTTGTGATTGGTTTTAGGAATTGTTGCATACGCCCGCGCGAGTGTCTACCGCTTCGGCACACTCAACTGCGCCTTACTCGCCGCTTCCACGGCGCGACGAGGAGCAACCACACCCCATCCCTGCCGGTCAACTTCAACGCCAGTCACCCTTTCCGCGGTATCGATTAAGATCCGTTTGACTTGCTGGGGCGTGAGCGCAGGGTTGGCCTCGAGCATACACGCCGCCACCGAGGCCACAATTGGAGAGGCGAACGAGGTGCCATCGACGTACTTATAGTGAGGACTAATCACGTTGCCTTCGCGCAACTTAATGGTGATTAACTGGCGCAATAAAGGTATCGGCAGATCGCGGCATTCTTCGAAATCCTTATCGACACCTTCGTGCGAATCGATAATCGCACGCAACTCGTCATCGGCGGCCTGATCAAGTTTGGAAGAAAGCTCTGCTTGATCGGCGGTAGGCGTAAACGGCAGGATCGGCGCCGCCACCCAAATTCCGGGAGCGATCAACTCCGGTTTCTGCAGGCCATCGATCGTTGGCCCATACGACGACCGGTACATTCCTCGCCTGGCGCGATCAAGGGAGTTCTGATCGTCCAGCCCGCCAACGGAAATCGCCGAAGGTGAACTCGCGGGTGGCAAAACCAGGTGACCGGGCGACATCCCGGCATTTCCCACGGCACAGACCACTACTATTCCTTCCGCAACCAGACGTTCAACCGTTTGGCAAAGAGAGCTGTCCAGGTACGACTGTTCCGCATCGCCGCCGGCAGAGATGTTGACGATCCGTATGCCGTACTTTTCTCGATTCTGCAGCACCCATCGCAATCCTTTTTCAATATGCTCATCCGGAATGCGACTGGTGCGGCCGATCTTTACCAGCACGAGTCCGGCGTCGGGAGCAATGCCGCGGTAAAAGCCGTCTGAAAGAAAACCGTTTCCAGCAGCCACGACTGACGTCATCATGCCGTGCCAACTGGCTACGTCTGTCATTTCCAGAGAGGTCCGGTCATTCTCGGAGTCGAAGATGCTGTGGTAAGCAACGATCCGATTGTCGGGTTTGGTGAGATCATCGTGTGCATAGAACCCGGAGTCGAGAAAGGCTATTGTCACTCCTTTTCCGGTGTACCGCTCATCAGCATTCAGTCTCAACGGCGTCGGTAAGACGTGATCGGTTTGTTCAAAAACCAGTTTGTGAGAAGCGATCTGCGCCCGTGAGCGGTTATAAAGTTCTACGCAGCTCGCGCAAACCTGCGCCGGTTCAGCGTTTGCACCGCCGTTACGTTTGATGAGCGTGGGGATATCTGGTGGAAGTTCAGCAACAGTCACTGTTTGATCGTTGGCTCGTCCGCAGAGGTAACAGGCGGTTGTTTTTTCCTGAGGCGGCTGATCCACCTTATTGATTAATGATTCCGACATGAAGGGCAGTTTACTTCATCCGCGGCTGATTTCAATCGGGCATGATCGGGGCTTAGACGCCGAGAACGTTCACTCCACCGAGGCCCAAAGGGCCGCCAGTTAGTAGCCACGTCCGGAAGGGCGTGGACCCAGACCAGGCCTTGGATTAGCTAAGCGCCGAAGGTGCGACACCACGACATCGGTTGAGGAGAGTGCCGGCCCTAAGGGCCTTAGGCAATCTTATGAGTTTCGAACCACGGCCTGACGGCCGTGGCTACTAACTAACAGCCCTTCGGGCCTACGACTTTGTATTCAATAGTCGTCCAAAGTTGTCTAGCAGACTCCTTCACGTGTAAGGTATTGGCTCTTAACATTCTCTAAGACCGTTTCGGTAACCATGGCCAACGAATCTTCTAGTGTTTCCGATCTGTTTCGCCGCGCCCAGGCGATGCGGAGTGAAAGACCCCAATCTTCCTACAAAGAGATCAAGGAGCTACTGGTTAAGGAGTTTACCGGCAAAGCTTTTCCGTCTCTTCACAATCTCACCATTCCGGAGCAGGATGCGCGCGCCCCCGAAGAAGATTGGTCCGCGGGATTGCCGATTGTCAGGCGCGGCATTCAACTGCAAGACTGGAAAGAGATCGCCGATGGCATTGTTCTCTCACTCGAACAAACCGAGAACTACGAGCTTCAACGTGGACCGGAAGGTGATCGTGATAAATGGCACGACCGCACGGTGGGCATCGAGAAGTCGACTGAGAAAGCAGTGGGAAAATGGATGCCGGAGGAGTTAATGAAACTTGCGGAAAAGAATGCCCCGGACCGCGAGCGGTAAACTCTCCGCGATTCTAGAAGGAACCCCGACAATATGCATGCGCATTACGCCGAACTGATTACGACTTTTCCGCTGTTCAAGGGATTCACCACAAACGGCGCACGAAGACTCCTGGAGGCCGGTGAGGTTAAAGAGCATGGGGCGGGCGATCTGCTCCTCGCGGAAGGCGACAGCGCGACATTCGTCCTGCTTCAGATTACCGGCAAACTAGAGGTCTTCGTCGAACGCGACAGTAGAAGTATCATCTTAGCGAGCACGAACCCCGGCGCCATCCTCGGCGAGTTAGCTGTACTCTGCGGTCTTCCTCGTTCGGCTTCCGTGCGCGCCAGCGAAGAGTCAGCGGTGCTGCAGTGGAGTGCGGATGCTTTCCGCAGCTTGATGCTGCGTGATCCTTCTTTGTCGCAAAGAATCTTTCGCGAAGCGCTGCGTATTCTGATTGAAAAAGAGCGATCGCTAATCGATACCCTGGTTAAGGCGCAAGCGGGAGGTTAATTAGCTAAGAGTACATGAGTTTTCTAAACAGCCTGATTAAAGATCCCAAATACCAAACCGTTGAGCCGCGGAAACCGGAAGAAGTAGACGATCCGGAGGTGATTATTAGTCCGGACACGCGGCGGGACAACCGTATTCCGCCGGGACAATCGCGGACAAAGAAATGGCCGGTGTTGGACGCCCATGGAACACCGGAAATTGATCTGGCAACGTGGTCTTTTGAAGTGGATGGTCTGGTGGAGCATCCGCAGCAGTGGTCGCTTGATGAATTCATGCAGTTGCCGGCAGCGCGTGTGTATGCAGATTTCCACTGCGTTACGCGCTGGTCTCGTCTCGACAACATCTGGGGTGGCATTCCTACGAGGGAAATCGCGAAGATTGCGGGCGTTAAACCGGAAGCTAAATTTGTAGTAGCAGCAGCTTACGACTACGGCTGGACCACCAACGTTCCCATTGAATACTTCCTGAAGGAGGATTCACTTTTCGCCTGGTCGCATGATGGCGCGCCCATTCCGGCGGAACATGGCGGTCCGGTCCGTTTGATCATTCCACAACTCTACGCCTGGAAGTCTGCCAAGTGGGTCAAGGGTGTTCGTTTCCTCGCGCAGGATCAGGCTGGCTACTGGGAAGAGGGTGGATATCACATGCGCGGCAATCCCTGGGGACCAGGCGACGGCGAGAGGTTTCGCTGGTCGGAATCCACTCCGCTCCGGAATTTTCAGAACTGATGAGCAAAACATTGGGGAAGGTTAAGGATCTCGTCACTAGTCGAGAGGTCTTGGTTTCAGATCACGGCTACGATGAGTTGGCAAATGACCGCATTTTCATTCAAGATGTTTTGGTTGGGGTCCGTGATGCAATCGTGGTTGAAGACTATCCGAACTATCAAAAGGGACCATGTGTTTTAGTTTTGCAGCGGGACGCACTAGGACCTATTCATGTTGTTTGGGGGATTAGTAAGAATACTAGTTCTCCGCCGTCTTAATCACTGCTTACCGACCCGATCCAGACCGCTGGAGCGAAGATTACCGAAGGAGAAAGCACCGTGGCTAAACGTGCTCATACAAAACTCATTCACGAGGGCCAATACGCTGCAGAGGTTGACGTACAGTTGATTGAAGCAGATCAAGGATGGTCGCCTTATCTATCTCTTGAGGATAGTGAAAAGTTGGATGAAGTGAGAAGGGCGCTGATTCGAGTAGATCTCAAACGAGCGGCCGAATTGGCTCGCGTGTTCGAACTTACTCCCGTCCAACCCTGACGCCACCCGATACCTGGGTTCTCTACGTTCACCTAGACTCTCCGTGTGACGAATCCACAAGCACAGCCCAGAGATGCCGCTGCGGTAATTCTTCTTCGTCACCAAACCGATCCGAAAAATCCGGAAGTTTTCCTTGTTAAGCGCAGTGAAAAGCTCGCCTTTCTCGGCGGGTACCATGCCTTCCCTGGCGGGCAATTTGACCAAGGAGACGCGGACGCACGCGTCGATAACTGCGATGACGATGAAACCAGCGCTGCCATCAGTTGCGCCGCGAGAGAGCTGTTTGAGGAAACTGAAGTTCTGCTCGCACGGGGCGGAGACGCCTTAACTCCCGGACAACGCGCTTCCCTGCTCGATGATCTTCAATCAGCGCGGATGTCCTGGCCTGCCCTGTTGCGACACTACCATCTGCACCTTGACGCCAACGATTTCACCTTTGTCGGGCGTTGGGTAACGCCTCCGTTCAGTGCTCGTCGCTTCGACACCTGGTTCTTCGTTGTTAACTGTCCTCCGAAGCAAAAAGCGCATGTGCATGGTGAAGCGGAGCTCGAGAGCGGAGAGTGGATCGCTGCAGGGGAGGCTTTTGCTCGCTGGCAGCGTTCCGAAATGCTGGCGGTCCCTCCGGTCATTCATGCACTTAGAACGTTGCGCGGCGGGCTAACCGATGACATGGAGCAGCGCTTCTTGTCGAACCCAAACGCTCATCGAGAGCCAGTTCGTAGAATCGAGTTTCGGCCGAACTTCATCTGCTTTCCCGTCCGCACCCCCACCAAACCACCAGCCACGCATACGAACAGTTATTTGATCTACACCGCCGCTGAATTACTGGTGATTGATCCCGGCTCGCCTTACGAAGACGAGCAACAGGCACTGGCCAACTGTGTGGACGACTTGCTCAACGAGGGACGAACCTTGCGTGAAATTGTTTTGACTCACGTACACCCAGACCACGTGGCCGGCGTCAATGCCTTGCGCGCGCACCTTGGAGGAAGCCTAAAAGTCGCCGCGCATCGTTTAACGGCTGAACCACTGGCCGGGAGCGTGCGCGTTGATCGCTTTGTCGAGGATGACGAAGTAATTGACCTTCAGGGAAATCCGAAACTTAGCCTGCGCGCGTTGCACACGCCCGGGCATGCCCGTGGTCATTTATGTTTTCATGAGGCCCGAACGGGCACCTTAATTTCCGGAGACAACATCGTCGGACTTGGGTCAGTCTTAATAGATCCACCCGAAGGTGATATGCGCGTCTACCTTCAATCACTGGAACGCATGCGCGCGCTGCCAAACCTTTCAGTAATCTTCTGCGGACACGGGCCGGCGATCGGCAATCCCTACGCGAAGCTGGACGAGTACATCTCGCATAGACTCGAACGGGAGAGGAAGATTCTTGAAGCGATTCGCGATGGCGCGACCGCAACAAAGGAGGTCGTTGCTCGCGTCTATACTGATGTCTCACCCAAGGCCCATGCGATGGCGGAACGTGCAGTGATCGCTCATCTAGAAAAGCTAAGTGCGGAAGGGTTTGTTTCCCGGAGCCCGGACGGAAGCTATTACGCCACTCAAGCGAAATAGCGACGGAATTCAACAGACCTAAGTGGTAATGACGTGGGTCAGCGAATGGAGAGCCGGGAGCGAACCGGGGTCCCACGCGGGCAGCCCGCGTGGGGGTGGTGGTAGCGACCGGATGTCAAACGGGGCTAGCTCACAAGGCCAGAACCATTCGAATGAATCCTCGTCTCCCAGCTTGTGTTTAGCGCAAGGCTCATCCGGTCGCTATCGCTCCCGGTTCTGAATTTGTCGACAAACAACGAAGCTACCTACCTCTTATTTCTTCAGTCGCGTAAGATATTCCCATCCCCTGGTTCGAATCTCTTAGCAAGCGCAGGGATTTTCATGAGCAAGCCGAAAACCTTAGGTGAACTGAAGGCCTCGGGCTACCGCAGCATTTCCGTAAAGGATGAACTGCGCGCCAACCTGATCGAGAAACTAAAGCGCGGGGAAAGACTCTTTCCCGGCATAGTGGGTTATGACGAAACGGTTGTGCCGCAACTCGTCAACGCAATTCTCGCTCGCCACAATACAATTCTTCTTGGTCTTAGAGGCCAGGCTAAGAGCCGCATCATTCGACAGCTCACTGCGCTGTTGAATGATTGCATGCCAATCATCGCCGGCTCTGAGGTCAACGACGATCCCTATCATCCTATCTCGGCGTACGGACGACGAACGCTTGAGCTACACGGCGACGAAACTCGCATTGATTGGATCGACCGCGACGCGCGCTTTGTGGAAAAGCTCGCCACGCCCGATGTGACCATCGCCGACATCATCGGCGATGTGGATCCCATCAAAGCCGCGAAGGGTGGCCACCTCCTGAGTGACGAACTGACAATTCATTACGGGCTATTGCCACGAGCCAATCGCGGCATCTTTGCCATCAATGAACTTCCTGATTTGGCCGGCAAGATCCAGGTAGGCCTCTTCAATATCATGCAGGAAGGGGATGTCCAGATTAAGGGGTATCCGGTGCGAATGCCGCTCGACGTCATGCTGATCTTTTCAGCTAACCCGGAGGACTACACCGCGCGAGGGAAGATCATCACGCCGTTGAAGGACCGAATCGGGTCCGAAATAATGACTCATTATCCGGCCGAGATTCAGACTGCTGTCGAGATAACGCGGCAGGAAGCGTGGATAAGCCGCGACGGATTTAGCGAGCGCTTGCACATCCCGGATTTTATCCGCGAGACCGTTGAACAAATTGCTTTTGAAGCGCGCGATGACAGCCGCGTGGATAAACATTCCGGCGTTTCCCAGCGCATGCCAATCACAGTCATCGAGTCACTGATTTCAAATGCAGAACGTCGCACTTTGCTAACGAGTGAAGATGAAATTGTGCCGCGTGTCTCGGACATCTATGCCGCAATCCCTTCCATGACTGGAAAGATGGAGCTGGAGTACGAAGGCGAACAAGTTGGCGCCAACCGAATCGCAAAGGATTTGATTAAGCGGGCCGCCGGCGAAATCTTTGAAGGCTATTTTGTGGGTATCGACTTCACGCAGACAGTGCAGTGGTTTGATCAGGGCAACAACTTGAGGCTCGCGGACACGGCCTCCGCAGAGGAGTGTTTGAGTTTACTGGAGCCGGTGCCCGAGTTGATAGACACCGCCCTGATTCCCTTCGACTTCAAAAAATCAAACGTGGCTGAGGTGATAGCTGCATGCGAATTTGTGCTGGAAGGCCTGTACGCCCAGAACAAGATCAGCCGCAACGAAGAGGGTGGTTACACAGCCGTAACTAAAGCGAAGAAGGATCGTCGCGGGATGATTTACGACGATCTGACCGAAACCGGGAAATACAGTTAGTCTCGGATAAGCCTGTTGAAGACTTGCGAAGGATTAACCATGAGCAAGATTCAATTCTTTTCCGCGTTGAGCGAAGGTATCTGGCTCTCTCAGATAAACTTGACACGGATGAAAGACATCGTCGGTATCTTAAAGGATGCAATAACGGCAGCAGCCATCATACTCGGTGGGATTTGGACGTACTTCAATTTCATAAAAGGAAGAATTTATCGTCCTCGCCTCGAACCTGGAATCTCCGGCAAGATCTTTCAAGAAAAGGGGACAACCTTTGTAATAGCAAGAGCTGAACTTAAAAACATCGGTCTTTCTAAAATTGATATTAAGCAGTTAGGCCTTGCTATGATCATTCACTCCTATCAAGTCGCAGATACCACCTCAATCACCACTGCAGATAAAACACGATTAGCAACCTTTCCGGTATTTGAAGACCACGAGTGGATTGAACCGGGTGAACTAATTAAAGATGAGCAGTTGTTTCAGGTACCCGAGTACCAAGGCACAGGAATCCGAGTAGAACTTCGTTTCGTCTACAATGGAATAGAATGGAATGCCGGCTCGGTAGCTCAATTGTCGGACGATGCCCAAAAAGACGCCTCGCCCGAAATACACCAAGCATCCCAGGGCGCTGCGGCACCACACACAAACCCCTCAATAACCTCAGCAAAGGAAGGTAACACCAATGAGAAAAAATGAATGGAGCCTCCCGAACAATAAACCCAGGGACATTGGAACGTTTCAAAGAAAAGAAGAAAAAGAAAGAACTCACGAGATAGAGCGCGAAAAAGAAGAGCAACGTAAACGTGAAGAAAACCGCCGAGAAGAGCGGGAAAAGAATGAGACCCAACGGCTTGATTAGTGACGTAAAGGAGCTAACGCAAAGCTGTCTCTGAGGTATACGAAGTTCGGACTTAGAGAAGCTCAACAATGAAGTTCATTCGCTATTCAAAATTCAAAGGCCTCGATGTCTCCGGAATAAACCTCGGCGATCTAATGGGAGGTTTGTCGGACGCGCTGCTTGATTCAGGCTACGACGATGACTACTACTGGACGCGCCAACGGCGTCCCCAAGACACGTCGCTTGATGCGCTGCGACGTGCGCTCCTCCAAGCGTTGCTCGACCAGGGAATGATCAGCGAACATCAAATTCAGGAAATGCTTGCTGATAACGAGGGGAAATTTAAAGGCTCCCTGGTCGAGGAGATGCTCAATCAGCTCATCGAACGTCTGGTCGAGGAAGGTTATTTGTCTTTGCGTGAGGAGCCGCCAACTCAACCGCGGCAATTTCCACAAGGCCCAGGTAATCCAGAGGTTTCCGAACCGCTTCCGCGCAACGTTACGTTTGAGGTCACCGAAAAGGGGTTGGACTTTCTGGGTTATAAGACGTTGCGCAATCTGCTTGGCAGTTTGGGCAAGAGTTCCGTGGGACGCCACGATACTTCGCACCTTTCGACTGGGGTTGAAGCCGCTGCCGCCAGTAAGCCCTACGAATTTGGCGACACGATCAACCTGGACGTTAATACCACCCTGCTGACAGCCATTCAACGCGAAGGTCTAATTGTCCCGCTCAATCTTGAATACAGCGATCTCCACGTTCATCAGTGCGACTATCAATCGTCCTGCGCTACAGTGGTCATGCTCGATTGTTCGCATTCGATGATTCTCTATGGCGAAGATCGATTTACACCCGCAAAAAAAGTTGCCCTCGCGCTTTCGCATTTAATCCGTACTCACTATCCGGGCGACTCGTTAAAAATCGTGCTCTTCCACGACTCAGCCGAAGAGTTACCGTTAGCCAAGCTGGCAGTCACACAAGTTGGGCCTTACCACACTAATACTGCCGAAGGCCTGAGGCTTGCTCGTCGAATTCTGCAGGCGCAACGCAAGGAAATGAAGCAGATCGTTATGGTGACTGATGGAAAGCCCACCGCCTGCTTTGTTGAAAACGCAGGCGCCTCAACCATTTCCGCGTCCGCTGGCCGGCGTGGCCCCGGCGCGCGACCGAGTGCTGCCTTCGCAAAATCCGGGCGGCGCCTGTACAAGAATTCGATGGGCGGCGACCCCTTCGTGATGGAAGCTACTTTCAAAGAAGTTCAGGCTTGCCGCAAAGCCGGTATAATGATCAATACTTTTATGCTCGCCAGCGACTTTTACCTGGTCGAGTTTGTAAAGCAAATGACTGCGATGACAAACGGGAAGGCTTATTTTGCCAATCCGATGAATCTTTCTCAGTTTGTATTGATCGATTTTCTGCGACGCCGCACGAGTCGTGTTCGTTAAGTTTCTTTAACCGACCAAACTAGCAATATCATTTTAGAACGGGGTCTTTCCTTGACTGCTGAACGGAGACTGCTTGGACTCTGAGAATTTCAAAACGTCGTCTCACCAGGCCCGGCGCTTTCTCACGGCCTATCTAGTTCTCATTGGGGGTTTGCTAATCACCCTGGTGGTAGCTTCTTTTTCCGACCAAAGGGCCGCGCCCTACACCCTGGGTGTCGGCATCCTCATCAGCTTGATGCTTTTTGGCGTGGCCCATTTGCAAAATCGCGCTCGCGTCGCCGTTGAACGCTCAGCCGACAAACTCAAGCTGTCTGAAGCAACCCTCAGAACCACTCTCGGAGAACGCGAGCGAGCGGAAGCTGCGGTCAAAGAGAGCGAGGAGCGTTACCGCGAGCTGGTGGAGAACGCCAATGACATAGTTTTCACGCTCGACCTCGCCGGCTATGTTACTTCCATCAATAAAGCAGTGGAGTCGCTCACCGGGTATACACAGTCGGAGCTGCTGGGGATGAACATGAGTGAGTTTCTGACTCCCACTTCGACTGCCAGCGCGCAGCGCATGACCGAGCGCAAGCTTGCGGGTGAGGAACGTACTAACTACGAGGTGGAGGTGCGCACCAAGACCGGCCAGTTGCTAACCCTTGAAATCAGCAGCAGGTTGGCGCGCAGTCAGGGTGAGCCGGTGGGAATTCAGGGCGTAGCTCGGGATATCACCACGCGCAGGAAAGCTGAAGAAACCCTGCGTGAGGCTGATCAGCGGGCCTTGACCGAATATGAACGTTTGCTTGAGAGGGTTTCGAGCCTGGCCCAGACCCTCGGCACCGCCCGAGATCTTGTCGCCGTCTTCCGTGGGCTGAGGGAATTTACGTCGGTGTCAGTTCCCTGCGACGGGTTCTTTGTCTCGCTTTACGATCCTGTCAAAGATGTTCGCAACGCTTGTTATGGCTGGGCGGATAACCAGGAGCTCGACACCTCTGAGCTACCACCAATGCCCGTCACGTCCACTGGGCCCAACAGCCGCGCCGTCAGAACCAATCAGGTGATCATCACCAACGACTACATGACGAAGACCATTGGCCATCCAGCGGTGCTTGTCGGTCCTGACAATGGTATGCGGCCGCAGTCGTCCCTTTCGGCGCCCATGTCAGTTATGGGACGCATCATCGGCACGATTGAAGTGCAAACTTACGAACCCGACGCTTACCGGCAGGAACATGCGACAGCCATGCGCATGGCTGCCAACCTCAGCGCGGTGGCAATAGAAAACGTGGCTTTGCTCGAGCGAGAAAGCACTGCGCGAGCAAACGCCGAAGAATCAAACCGCTTGAAGGATGAATTCCTCGCGACCGTTTCACATGAACTGCGCACGCCACTAACGGCGATTCTCGGTTGGTCGCGAATGCTCGAGGGAGAGTCGATCGATAGTGACATGGCTGCCCGAGCAATTGAGACGATTAAACGAAACGCCAAAGCACAAGCGCAAATTATCGACGATATCCTGGACGTCTCCCGGATCATCACCGGCAACCTCTATCTCGAATTGAATCCGATTGAGCTCGAATCGGTATTGGAGGCTGCGGTGAACGTTGTCCGGCCCACTGCCGAGGCTAAGGGCATTCAATTGGAATTGAACTTTGGCTCGGAACCTATCGCTGTATCGGGAGACACCAATCGCTTGCAGCAGGTTTTTTGGAACCTCCTGTCCAACGCGGTGAAATTCACGCCGGCAGGCGGCAAAGTTTCAGTGCACTTGAATAAGTTGGAGCAGGAAGCCGAGATTACCGTGAGCGATACAGGACAAGGTATCAGCCCTGAGTTTCTTCCATACGTGTTTGACCGTTTTCGTCAGGCGGACAGTACCTCGACGCGTCAACATGGGGGCCTGGGTCTCGGATTAGCAATCGCGCGACATCTCACTGAGATACACGGTGGCACCGTGCGAGCGAATAGTTCGGGCGATGGCAGCGGCGCCACTTTCACGGTCAGACTACCGCTGCTGGGTTCGAGGGTTACTACCATCGAAACAGCTGAAGCAAACAAGGCTGCTGAAGCTGAACAAAGTCGACTGAAATCTCGGGAGGCGCTTTTAGGAGTACGCGTGCTGGTGGTTGATGATGATGAAGATACACTTGAGCTTCTGAGCGCGGCGTTAACGCAGCGAAGCGCAGACGTAACCGCCGTGTCATCTGCGGCCGACGCGATTCAGGCAATAAAGACGGCGAGGCCGGATGTATTGATTTCCGATATAGCCATGCCAGGTGAAGACGGTTACCAATTAATTCGCAACGTAATCGCACTGGACCTGCAGCCGCAGCTTCCAGCCATCGCCATCACTGCCTATGCCAAGGACGAGGACAAGGAAAGCGCCCTCGCCGCCGGTTATCAAAGCTACCTATCAAAACCGATCGAGCTGGGGGAATTCATCTCTACCGTCGCCGATGCGGCGCGCGGCGCGGGGCAGTAGCCCGACCGTGAGGGAGGGCTCCGTTAGATTTCGATCTAGATCAAAGAATCGGGCATGGCCGAACACCAAAAATTTACCATCGAAGAACGCGTGCGCTGGGGGGACGTCGATGCAGCACGCATCATCTTTTACGGAGCCTACATACGCTTTTTCGAGTTTGCAGAAACAGAGTTGTTTCGCTCGGTTGGTTTGCATTACGGTGTGATGTTTGACGAGCTGGATGTCTGGCTGCCGCGCGTCCATTTGGAATGCGACTTTCGTCATGCCGCGCAACTGGATGATCTGCTCGAAGTCTCAGTCTATGTGGGCAGGTTTGGCAATAAATCGATGCGGCTGGATTTTGAAGTACGGCGTAAGGGTCATGAGGAGCTTATTGCAGATGCTCACTTTGTCCTCGCTGCCGTCAAGCGGGATACATTTGAAACCGTGCCCATTCCGGAAGCTCTCAAACAACGGCTGGCTCCTTTTACAAAATCTGAATGAACGAAAACCCGCTCGATACAAGTAATGTCGACGCCAATCCTATCGATCTGTTCCGGCGGTGGTTTGAAGAAGCGATCGCGTCAGGATCCAAGCTTCCGGATTCGATGACGTTGGCCACAGCGACGCGTGACGGCCGGCCCTCCGCGCGGATGGTTCTGCTAAAGGGCATCGGTGACAACGGTTTCGTCTTCTACACTAACTACCTAAGCCGCAAGGCTCGCGAGCTGGAGGAAAATCCTTACGGCGCTCTCGTGTTGTATTGGTCGGGATTAGATCGGCAGGTGCGGATCGAAGGTGGGGTTGAACGTGTTTCCGCTGCGGAGTCGGATGAGTATTTTCGTTCACGTCCGCGCGAGAGTCAGTTAGGCGCACTTGCTTCACCGCAAAGCGAAGTTATTCAAAGTCGCGAATTACTTGAGCAACGTTACGCGGAGTTTGAGGAACAGTATCGTGAGGCACCGGTCGAACGTCCCAAACATTGGGGTGGGTATCGACTAAGGCCCGAAAGCGTGGAATTTTGGCAGAATCGCGAAGGCCGCCTCCACGATCGAATTCTTTACGAGCGGCAAACGGGCGGTTCATGGAAGATCAGCCGCCTCGCACCTTGAGCGTTTAACGAAGGGCTACAAAGGCCGTAGCGCCTTGCGGGCCAACTTCTTTTTCAACCCCACATAACCTTGCTCGCCGGCGACGAGATCGCCTAACACCTTCTTTATTCCACGGTGTCCCTGGGCGAATTCAATCATCCGCTCGGTAAAAGGCGCGCCCCAGAAGTTGCCGTAGAAGCGCCGGCGCATTTGTGAAGCGCGTCGCAACTCCGCGCCAAAGTCGTTGCGCCAGCGTTCTTCGTATTCCTCAGGTTTGCCTTCCAGAAAAGCGTCCGCGAAGAGCTCGGCAGATCGAAGGGCATAGTAGATTCCCTCGCCAGTGACGGGGTCGGCGAAGCCGGCTGCGTCTCCCAGCAAAGCCCAGCCTTCACCACACGCGCGCCGGCTGTCCCAGGTCTTATCGGCCAGACCTGGGATGCGGGCCGCATATCGTTCGGCGCTGGACTCCAGGTTTCTTCTAATTACTGCGACACGGCTGTCGTTCGCCTCGCCCCAAATCCGTGCGTTTTGATTCTCGCGTTGCCGGTAGTAACCAATCATGAACTGCCACAACAGTTGATCAAGCGCTTTGTGTTCAAACGCATCTTGTGTTGTAGCAATGCCGAACGAAATGTGATCCGGCCGGGGGAAGGCCCAGGCGTAACCAACCCAGCGAGGAAGAAACGCAACCACGGTAGGAGCTGCACCTTTGTTAGGCAGTGGCGCTCGGTAACCAAAAGCTACCTCCATGTCAGAAGCCGCGAGTGGTCCTGCCAGCTTTTTCGCGATCGCGCTGTTAGCACCATCGGCGCCCACCAACAGCCGCCCGGAATATTCACCACCGCTTGCTCCACGCAGAAGCCAGCCGTTCTTAGTCCGAGTGATGCTGCGCGCGGAAATCTTCTCAAACAAAATCTCAGCGCCGGCTTCTCCGGCCAGATCGCGCAGGTAAGAATCGAATGCGACGCGGGAGTAAATGGCGAACGGCTCATCGAGGTGCAAGTGCAACCGTTTACCAGACGGCGAGTACATTTCTAACTCGTTAACCGTTCGGCCTACCGCCCCGAGCAAATGCGGCCACGCCTTCAGGGCCTTTGCGGTAACACCGCCACCACACGCTTTCGGCTCACCTGCTGGACGGCCGTCAAAGAGCGCCACGCGGACGCCTCCCTTTGCGAGGCGTTCGGCGGCAAATGAACCCGCCGGACCAGCGCCAACAATCAATACCTCAAAATCGTCTGTCTTCATTTCGGATTGTTTAGAGTACAACGGTTTAGAGTACAAGCTTCAGCTTGCTTACCTACGAAAGTACAACCTAAAGGTTGTACTCTGAACCATTGTCTAGAGTACAAGCTTTAGCTTGTTTACTTTACGAACCAGCAACCTAAAGGTTGTACTCTGAACCATTGTCTAGAGTACAAGCTTTAGCTTGTTTACTTTACGAACCTGCAACCTAAAGGTTGTTCTGAGCTGTACTCTGAACAAGTACTCTGAAACGAGTTTCCAAATGATAATTGGCTTCTGATAAGAAGACCAACTGATGTGATAAAATGCCTGCGTTCCCTGACAAGTAGACTTAACGTCCTCGCTAATCCAGCAGGGCCGGGCTTTGGTGTTTCTCGTATTGGCCACAACGCCAGTCTGTTGCGAGAGCCATAATTGAGTTCGGTTCGGGTCCTCCGCAAGAGGGTCTAATGGGCATTGTTTTCGCCGGCATAGCTCCCCACCCGCCGATCATGGTTCCCGAAGTGGGCCGTGATGCAATTGCAGAAGTGCGCGGCTCGATTGAGGCCATGGCCGAGTTCACCAGGCGCATCATTGAAACCGGCGCCGAAACAACAGTTCTAATTTCTCCACACGCGCCTCTCGAAGCGAACGCTTTTGTCAGTTATCAAACACCACAGCTTTACGGAGACTTTGCGAGCTTCCGCGCTCCTACCGCAAAAGTAGAGTTTCCACTCGACCAGGAATTACTCGAGCTGATCGTCCAGGCCGCTGCCGATGAAGAATACGACGTGCTCGGCTTGGAACAATATTCATTGGATCACGGCACCGCTGTTCCGCTTTACTTTCTTGACCGCAACGGATGGAAGGGTCGGGTAGTTGCGCTGGGCTACAGTTTTCTTTCGAACCAGGACCACCTGAACTTTGGCGAATGTATTAAGCACGCGGCCGACAAGTCTGGGCGCCGGGTAGCCCTGGTGGCGAGTGGAGACCTGAGCCATCGTTTAAAGCCGGAAGCGCCGGCGGGTTTTAGCCCCGTGGCCCACCTATTCGATGAGCAGGTGGTTGATGCACTTCGCAACAACGATTCCACGAGAATCGTCGACGTTGATCAAGATCTGAGACGAACTGCCGGCGAATGCGGTTATCGCTCGATGCTGATCGCTATTGGCGCGACGAAAGACTTACCGCAAGAGTGCCAGGTGCTTCAGTACGAAGCTCCCTTCGGGGTTGGTTACCTCGTGGCCCAACTAACAAGCACGAGGCCAGCTAAGGAGAAGCCTTTGACGACTTCTTCGGAAGCTGAATACCCGCCACAAACTCGGTCAACTCTGCCGGCACTCGCGCGTCGCGCAGTTGAAACCTTCGTGCAGACTGGAAAACAACTTCAAGCCGAAGACTACACCGCTGAACCGCTCCAGGCTCGCGCCGCCTGTTTCGTGTCGTTAAAAACTAACGCTGGCGACTTGCGCGGTTGTATCGGAACTATTGAGCCGGCAAAGCAGAATCTTGCCGAAGAAATTATTGCTAACGCGATTAACGCAGCCACGCGCGACCCGAGGTTTTCGCCGGTCACCCAGGATGAACTACCGCACCTGGTTTATTCGGTCGATATTCTGTCGCCGGCCGAGCCCGCGAAATTCGAGGATTTGGACCCGCGCATCTATGGAGTGATAGTTGAAGCCGAGAACGGGTTTTCGCGTGGGTTACTCTTGCCGGATATTGAAGGAGTGGACACTGCTGCTAAGCAAATAGAAATAGCGGCGCGCAAAGCCGGTATCTCTGCTGATGAGCCATTAAAGCTATCTCGTTTCCGAGTTGATCGCTATCGAGAGCAGTAGGACAGGCATTCCTGCCTGTCCATCATTTTCGTTGAAGGTCTTTCGGGAGGACGTTAGACGTCGAGGTTCTTAACGTCGAGGGCATTGTCTTCAATGAACTTGCGGCGCGGCTCTACCTGATCGCCCATCAACACGGTAAACATCTCGTCAGTCTCAACCGCGTCATCTATCCTAACCTGCAACAGCGTGCGCTTTTCGGGGTCCATCGTTGTTTCCCAAAGCTGCTCGGGATTCATCTCGCCTAGACCTTTGTAACGTTGAATAGACAAATCCTTCTTCGCGGCGCCAAGCACTTTCTCCAACAGCGCCTCACGCGTTGAGATCTCTTCGCTGGTTCCATTCGACCCGGTGACAAACGGCGGCGCCAGTTTGTCTTCCAAAGCCATATACAGTTCTACCGCTTTTTGAAACTCGACAAAGCTGGCTATGTTCCAATCGATCGCCAGGTTTAGCCCGGCAGTCGTAGTGGTTTCGATCTCCCAGAGGCCGTGCTCTTCGTCTGAAGTGAGTTCGGTTTTGAAACCGGCTTTCGCCAACACGCCTTCCACCTTCGCCATCAAGTCACTACTTTGGAAAACCTTTCGCAGCGTCGTGCCTTCTTTTCGCAGCACGCCTTTCTTTCCGCCAAACGCCTCGAGCAGAACGTCTAGCATATGGGCATCGCCACCGAGCCGGCGGGCCGCCCGTTCACAATACCGCTTCAGGTCAACCAGCTTTTCTAAAGACTTCGCGAGTTCTTTACCTTCAATATCGTGGTTGGCCCCGACTGATTTCACAGTCATGTCCGCAGTCGCCATTCTCATCAGGTAGCGGACCATCAAACTTTCGTCTTTGATGTACTCTTCTTTCTTGCCACGCTTCACTTTGAACAAGGGAGGTTGCGCGATGTAGACGTAGCCACGCTCAACCAGTTCAGCCATCTGGCGATAGAAGAAGGTGAGCAGGAGTGTCCGAATGTGCGAACCGTCAACGTCGGCATCGGTCATCAGAATGATCTTGTGGTAGCGGAGCTTGCTGGCATCAAAATCTTCCTTGCCGATTCCTGTTCCTAATGCCGTAATCAGCGCCTTGATTTCGCTATGACCCAACATCTTGTCAAAACGAGCTTTTTCGACGTTAAGTATCTTTCCCTTAAGTGGCAAGATTGCCTGATTTTTGCGATCGCGTCCTTGCTTTGCCGAACCGCCCGCGGAATCTCCCTCAACGATGTAGATCTCGGAAAGCGCGGGATCTTTTTCCTGACAGTCCGCCAGTTTTCCGGGCAGCATCGAACCACTTAAAGCGCCCTTGCGGACAATCTCTCTGGCTTTGCGTGCTGCTTCGCGCGCTCGGGCTGCGTCGACAGATTTGCCAACAATCTTGCGCGCTACCGTCGGGTTCTGCTCGAGATATTCCGTCAGACGCTCATTCAAGAACGACTCCACCGCCCCTTTAACATCAGAATTGAGTTTTCCTTTGGTTTGCCCTTCAAACTGAGGTTGGGGCAACTTCACCGAAATCACCGCTACCAAACCCTCTCGCACATCGTCACCGGTCAATGAGCCCTTGAAGTTCTTGGCTAACCCTGATGACTGCGCGTACGCGTTGATGGTTCTGGTGAACGCCGAACGAAAACCCGACAGATGAGTTCCGCCGTCGACGGTGTTGATGTTATTGGCAAACGAATAGACCTTTTCGTCGTAGGCGTCGTTGTACTGAATAGCCACTTCGATAGATAGAGCATCGCTCTCTTTCTCGAAGTAGAGCGGCTTCTCGTGAAGAGTGGTCTTGTTCTTATTGAGGTGTTTGACGAATTCCGCGATACCGCCCTTGTAGTAAAACTCATGGCTACGTTCGGGCTCTTCGCGCTCGTCTCGAATAGTTATGCGAATACCTTTGTTTAGAAACGCCTTCTCTCGTAATCGCTCTGAGAGTTTGTCAAAGCTGTAGGTGGTGTGATCAAAAATCTGGCCATCCGGTTTGAATGTGATCTTCGTTCCGCGTTTCCTGGTCTTACCCGTCTGTTTTAGTGGCACAGCCGGGATGCCTCGAACATATTCCTGCTCGTAAGTCTTACCGTCGCGCCAAATCTCGAGGTGCAAACTCTCCGACAGGAAATTCACGCAAGAAACTCCGACGCCATGCAGGCCGCCCGACACTTTGTAGGCATTTGAATCAAACTTTCCGCCGGCGTGAAGTTTAGTCATCACCACTTCCGCGGCAGACTTCTTCTCTTTCTTCATCTCGTCGATCGGAATGCCTCGACCGTTGTCGATCACGGTTATCGAATCGTCCAGATGAATTGTGACGTCCACCGTGTCGCAGTATCCGGCAAGTGCTTCATCGATCGAGTTGTCGACCACCTCATAAACAAGATGGTGCAAGCCGAGCTCGCCGGTTGACCCGATATACATCGCCGGGCGCTTGCGTACGGCCTCACGGCCCTCCAGCACCGCAATCGAGGCTGAAGTGTAGCCCCCGTCTTTCTTACCCGTTACCGTCGTTCCTGCAGTAGCCAATACCTTCTCCTAACTTCTTCCATTCCAGATTAGAACGCGCTTCACGCTACGCCTTCCGCTCCACTGGCCGCAGCAAACAAACTGTTTCCAGTTACAGCAGCGGAGACCACTTTGCCTTCCACAATCTCGTGTACTTTAGCTTTCGAAAGGAACCCTTCGAGGTGGCTTCTTTTTGATGTGGTAATGAACGTTTGTGTGCGGCCCTCAAGATACTCCAAAAGACTTTTTATCCTTTTTTCATCCAACTCTGCGTCGACGTCGTCGATCAGAAAAAGTGGATAATCATGATGCCGGGAATTATACACCGAAATCGCTGCTAAGTCTAATAGTAACAATGCGCTACGCTGTTGCCCCGAGCTTCCGTAAACCCTTATTTCACGGCCTTCCAAATTGATGCTCAGGTCGTCTCGGTGGGGGCCAATCAGCGCGCGGCCGGCGGCCAGTTCGGATACCAATCGAAGGCGCAGTCGCTCCGTCAACAAATCCTGGTAATCGCTTAGATTTCCCTTCCCTTCGAGTGACGATGAATATCGGATCTGCACCTCCGTTGGCTCAAACAGACTGCGCTCAAGTACGGCGTTGATTCGGTCGGTATAGTCGCAGCGCGCCGTGTGGATTTCTGTTCCCAGCCGCGTTAGCTGTTCGTTCCACGGAGCCAGGAGATCCTCTACTTCTTCCAGCCGTCGCTCGCGCTCAGACGCGTCCTGAAGGATTCGATTCTTTTGTTTGATCACTCTGTTGTAATCGGTCGCGACTTGAACGTATGACGGCCTGAGGGAAGCGACTCCGCGGTCGAGAAAATTTCTCCTGGCATCCGGAGCGCCACGCACGACCTCGAGTTGGTCTGCCGTAAATGCGAACACCTGTAGCTGGCTTAAATAGCGTGCGAGTTGTTCCTTTTTTCCGTTGACCGCAATCGCTTTCGTGTTTTCTTTTAACGTTATCTGTAAATCTCTCTGGACGTTCCCGGTAGACACCTTTCCTTCGATTAAGGCTGAACTTTCTCCGAATTTGATGGTTTCCTGAAGGCGTTGTGTGCGGAATGATTTGGTTCTGGAGAGTAAATGGATTGCTTCGAGCCAGTTGGTTTTACCCTGCCCGTTGTTCCCGTAAATGACGTTGAGACCTGGTCCCCAGGTTATCCTGCCGCCAAGATTGCGAAAGTTGTTTACTTCGACAGACTCGAGGAACATCGCGGAATTTTAGCATAAGGGTTTTTGCGTCTGGTTAATCCGGGCCTTAGCTATTCAAAAAAGAAGCGCTCCTCAGAATGAAGAGCGCTCCCATTTGCAGCACGCTAGTCTCCTAGACGTTTTCAGATCCGCATGGGCATCACTATGTACTTGTAATCGTATTCGTTTCCATCAACCGGCCGCAGTTGAGCCTGCGAGTTGCCATCCTTGAACTCGAAAGCAACGGCTCCTTCTCCTATGACGTTAAGAAAATCTTGCAGATACTGCGCATTGAAACCAATGTCTGTTTCTTCCCCTGTGTAATCTGTTTGAATCGTTTCGTTGGCCTCGCCTTCTTCAGCGTTTTGTGAACTGATCACCAGTTGGTTTGGCTCCAGATGAAATCTTATGGCGTGCGAGCGTTCATCTGACATTAGAGCCACCCGCCTGATGGCTGCGTTTAAGAGAGCGCCGTCAAATTGGACTGACTTATCGTTGTTTTTCGGCATCACCATGTCGTAGTTGGGAAACTGCCCATACAACATGCGGGAAATCAACAGCCTCGTTCCGACCTCAAAGAAAATGTGGTTATTGTCCATTCCCAGGCTGATATCTGAGTCGTATCCGGCCGTTAGTTTTGTCAGTTCCGCCAGAGTTTTGCGCGGGATTAGCGTATCAACCGTGTCACTGCCATTGTTCGAAACTCCCTTACGCTCGACATACGCGAGACGATGACCATCGGTGGTCACCATCTTGGCGCCGGACTCGTCCAAAATGAACTTGGCGCCGGAAAGAGTGTACCGAGACTCTTCCTGGGTAATCGCAAAAATCGTTCGATCGACAAATGCCTTGATGATACTGGCTGGAATTCTTGTTGGTGCTGACTTAGACGTTGGCACTTCGGGAAAAGCATCGCGGGCCACCCCAACCATCTTAAACTTAGCTTTATCGCACGTGACCGTTACCCAATTGTTATCTTCCTTCTTAAAACTTACAGGCGCGTCCGGCAGTAACCTTGCAATCTCGAAAAGCTTCCGCGCTTGAACACAGATTGACCCAGGGGTCGAAATGTCGTCGGCGTCCATGTCGCAGCGAATGGTTACGTCGAGGTCGGTGCCGGTGAGTCGAATAGTGCTTTCACCTACGGATTCGATCAGGATGTTTGATAGAACTGGAATAGTATTCTTTTTCTCTACTACCCCCTGAACAAAACCCAGTTCCTTCTGAAGGTTTTGTTTGCTCACCACAAATTGCATAGCCGACTCCTTAAGTTTAGCGCCTTCAGTTGAAGCCATAGATAAACTCCTCGTATTTCTGTTTCTAATTTACTTAAAACGTTTTCAATTTCCAGCAGTAGTAGTAGTGCCTGTTGATTTGTGGAAAAAGTATCGGGCTACCAATAAAAAGCTGCTCAAACTACTGTTAGAAAGGCCGTGGAAAAATGAGACCGTCAAACGACCCGGCTGTCGATAATTTCTGAACTGGGCTTTATTCTATTCTTTCCACGGCACACTTCAAAACAATCTGTGGATAAATCTCAACTTGGTCGTTTACTCCGGCGTTTTAGCGAAGACCTGAGAAAAATCCTGTGAAAATTCTCAACTACTTTTTTAACCCATCAGCCAAGCCAAATAACAGCTTTTGGAAAGACGAGTCCGCTGTGGTCAATGCTCGAATCTTTTCACAGGAGTGGATTACGGTGGTGTGGTGCTTTCCTCCGAAGGCGCGCCCGATCTCGGGATAGCTGTGTTTAGTTAGTTTCTTGCAAAGATACATAGCTACCTGTCTCGGAAAAGCATACTGCTGAGAGTTGTTCTTGGAGATCAACTCCGCAACAGTGACTTTGTAAGCTGCGGCGACGGCCTTTTGGATTTGCTCGATGGTAATAACGCCTGGTTCGTCCTCGCACGCAATATTTCGGATTGCATCCTTGGCAAGTTCTTTGGAGACCGGGACGCCACGAAGGGAAGAGATCGCGACCAGCCTCACTAAGGAGCCTTCCAGTTCGCGGATATTATTCTTCACCCTACTGGCGATAAATAGCGCAACGTCGTCGGGCATTGCCAACCCAAGCGCCTCCGCCTTTCGTTTCAAAATAGCGATTTTCGTCTCCAGATCGGGAGGCTCTATATCGGCAATTAAGCCCCATTCAAAACGAGAATGCAGCCGTTCCTCGAGAGTAGGTATCTCTCTCGGAGGGCAATCAGAGCTGATAACAATCTGTTTTTGTTGTTCATAGAGAGCGTTGAAGGTATGGAAAAACTCTTCCTGCGTGCGCTCCTTGCCGGCCATGAACTGGATGTCGTCAATCAGCAGAACATCGACCGAGCGATATTTCTCTCGGAAACTCTGCGTCTTGTCGTAACGAATGGCGCTTATTAGTTCATTCATGAATCGCTCAGAGGATAGATAAGCGAGTCTCAAATGAGGATTGCGCTGCTTTATCGCGTGCCCACACGCATGCATCAGATGCGTCTTGCCTAAGCCCACACCGCCGTAGAGATAAAGGGGATTGTAGGTTCTACCTGAAGCCTCGGCGACGGCCAGAGACGCAGCGTGAGCAAACTGATTGCATGATCCCACCACGAAACTCTCGAACGTATATTTTGAGTTCAGGCTGGCATCTAGCGGCAACTGATGTGATCGAGATTCGGAGGACCGAGCGGAGGAACACCCGAGTACGTCAACGGCCCCGGTCTCCTTTACCGAAACGGGAAGACTCACGCCCGTGGTTTCATCGGGCAGAATCCAATCGACTGAATAGCCAGCCATGCTGACCTCGCCAAAAGATTGATTCATCAACCCCTCGTAATTGACCTTGACCCAATCACGCACCACCTGGTTTGGTGCACGAAGCCTGATCAACCGGCGGGCCGGATCGACGCCCTCAAAGCGGATAGGGTGAAACCAAGTTTCGAAGCTTTCTACCTGGAGTTTGGGTTTAATCGCCCGAAGTACGTTGTCCCAGAGGTTACTTTCCACTTCACTGCCACCGCGAGCCATAAAATTAACGAAACCAAAAGACGCTTCAAACTTCCCGGCATTCTCCAGGCAGTCATGCGTAGTTACGCAGGGTGAGGTTGCAAGGAACGAGGATTTGTCGAAAGTTATTCACAGGGTTTTCCTCAGCTTTGTGGAAATCCCACGCTCTTAAAGTAAAGCTTTAAGCTTATATTTATCAATAACTTACAGGCGTGTCCCTCGGCGAGCGGGAGACTAACACACGGACTTTGCGGGACGCAATAGACCGCCAACGATAAAACACTAAATTGGTTAAGCGAGGTTGCGAGATCTCATGAGAAGCTAAGGATGACGTCGAATCCACGTCCGTAACTCATGTCGGCGCGCGTTTTATCAGCGGGGCCCCGTTTCTTGACATGAACGATAGCGCCCGCTAGTCTTACGAGTTTCTTTTGTAGGGAGAATCTAATGGCGAAGCGAACTTTTCAACCGAATAACAGGCGGCGTGCAAAAACGCATGGCTTTAGAGCGAGGATGGCGTCTAAAGCCGGAAGACTGGTCCTGAGGCGGAGACGCGCAAAAGGTCGGCGACGTCTCACCCCCGCTCATTACTAGACAAGTTGGTTAGATGACGGTGTATCTGCGTGCGAGCCGTGATTTTCAGAAGGTTTATCAGCGAGGTAAGCGTTACGACGGCGTGCTCATCACAGCCTTTGTGTTACCGAACGAACTCGCTCACAACAGGTTTGGCATCACCACGTCGAGGAAGGCTCTAGGTAATGCGGTTCAAAGGAATCGCGCCAGAAGAGTGTTGCGAGAAACCTTTCGCTTAAGAGAGTCGTTGTTGACCGACCTTCAGGGCAAATACGATTGGGTTGTTAACGCAAAACGCAGGTTGCCGGCGCTCAAAGCCAACGCGACATTCGCAGAGTTTGAACAGTTAGTTTCAAGAGTGGCGAAGGAAGAAAAGCCCTAAGATTAGGGTGACAGTACGTGAAGTCTTTACTTATCGCATTTCTAAGATTCTATAAACTCTTCGTTTCACCCATTCTTCCACCTTCTTGCAGATTCTCTCCGACGTGTTCGGAATATGCCGCCGAAGCTATCGGGCGATATGGCGCACTTCGGGGCACAGGGATGGCACTTCGCAGATTATCTCGTTGTCACCCCTTTAGTACAGGCGGCTACGATCCGGTCAAATAGTCGAACGTTAACCTTGCGGCGGAAGGTCTTGGCCGGCTCACTTAAATGCAGCAAAAACGTTTAATAATCGCCCTTCTAATCTCGACCGCGATACTCTTTTTGTGGAGTTACTTCGCGCCTGTCCAACCTCCAGCACCCTCGCCTTCGAATCAGCCTTCGGCATCTCCTACACCGGCACCAACTGATCAACCTAACGCGACCCCGACCCCGGAGGCTGCGGCAACGCCGAGTGTGCCGGCGAGCTCTGCACCCCATCGGACGGTTGTGATCAGCACCCCACTTTATGAGGCTAAGTTCGATAGCCAGGGCGCTGAGGTTATTAGCTGGGTTATCAAGAAAAACAAGGATTCCGGAAGTGAGATCCATTCCGTTGCTGGTGGCAAGAACAATCCGGTTCCGCTTGAATTGATATCTCCCGAAGGTCTAAAGAGACAGCCCCGCCAAGTCCCCCTCCAGGTGGCAACAGGTGATGCGACAGTTGATCAGCTGTTGGCGTCAACGAACTACACAATCGAGGGATTGGATGAAACCGGGGATTCGGCGCAGGTTAACCTGAATGCTACAGACCAAAAGCGAATAACGTTTCGCCTGAATGAACCCAGCACAGGATTAGATGTAGTCAAAACCATCATCGTTGACGGGCAAAGCTACGGCCTTGATCTTGAACTGGCGATCAAACGCGGCGACAAACCGTTGCCGGCGAAACTTAGAGTTGGTCCAAGCACCGGTGATCAAGGAGTTCGTCATTACACATTCTATTCCGTAGCGCCGGAGGCTGTCGCCGCGGGCGGAGATAAAGTCGAGCGACATTTCGCGGCAGCGATAAACGCGAATGAGGGTTCCCCCGATCGCGTTTCACTTTCCGGTCCGCTGGATTGGGTAGGTGTTGGTGATACTTACTTCGCGATGGTCGCAATTCCCTCCAAACCATCCGAAGTAGCGGAACTGCTAACGACCCAGTACGACTACACCGGCAACGGTAACAAGGAAAGTCGCTTTCTGACGTCGGCCTGGGTTCCGGTTCCCGCGGATGGCTCTCGAACGGTGATCTATGCGGGCCCAAAAGATCACTTCCTGCTAACCGAGGCGAGTAGCCGAATAAGCCAGGCCACCGGCCGCACGATTGATCTTGAAGGATTGATCGACTACGGCTGGTTTAGCTGGATGTCGCGGCCCCTGGCCGTGCCCATACTCAAGGCGATAAAGTGGTTACGGCAACTCACCGGAAACTACGGAATCGCGATAATCCTGTTCACAATTGTAATTTACTCGCTGTTCTTTCCTTTGAAGTGGCGTTCATCGAAATCGATGAAAAAGGCGCAGAAGCTGGCGCCGCGCATGAAAGAACTTCAGGAGAAGATAAAGGGTCTGAAGCAGAACGACCCGCGTTTGAAAGAGCTGCAGGTGGAGCAACTGCGACTGATGAAGGAAGGCAATCCACTCGGGGGATGCCTGCCCTTGTTAATACAGATGCCGTTTCTCTTTGCTCTTTATCGGGCCATTACAATCTCGCTGGATTTCAGGCAGGCCACCTTTTTGTGGCTTCCGGATCTGTCGGCCGGTGACCCCTACCATATTCTCGAATTCATGATGGCTGGAACGATGATCGTCCTTCAATTGATCACGCCGGCTCCATCCGCGGATCCACTGCAGCGAAAAATGATGGCGATAGGAATGCCTTTGTTTATGTTGTATGTTCTCTGGGGAGCACCATCGGGGTTGTTACTGTATTGGTTGGTGGGAAACATTGTCGGGTTTAGTCAGCAGTTTCTTATCAATCATTTGACGAAGTCTGAGGATGATGAGCCGCCCTCTGCTGAGAAGAGTGCGAAGAACGGATCGAGGAAGGGAATCGGCAACCCGAGACCCTCTCAAGCCTAGTTTAAGAAGCGAGTCTTAAGAAATATGCAGAGTGTTTGCGCCGATGCCGGTGGCTTTCTCGAGAATCTGATCCAAAGCCTGGACTTACAGCTCGATGTCTCGGCGAGCGATACCCCGACCGAGTGCTTACTAGACTTGAGTGGCCCAGATGCAGGCCTCCTCCAGGCCGAGGGAGGGGAGTTATTGCTGGCGTTACAACACTTGATTTCACAGGCCTTCGGCCGAAAGTTAGCCGAGGGTCAACGGCTCGTTTGTGACGTGCAGGGCTTTCGTGCAACTCGGGAGGCCGAATTGCGCGCAATGGCTAAGCTCGCTGCTGATCGTGTCCGGACTACAGGTTTGCCATTCCTTTTTGGTGAAATGAACTCAAATGAGCGACGGATAATACACCTCACCTTAGCTGATTCTCACGACCTATACACCGAATCTGTAGGCGAAGGCGCCGCACGAAAAGTGCGAGTTGCCAAGAAGCCCACCACCTAGCACAATCTCTCTCGTCAGTATTCCCTACAGGCCAAAATCGCGATGGACACCATAGTCGCTGTCGCCACACCACCGGGCCGAAGCGCGATCGGAGTGGTCCGGATGAGTGGTCCTGAGGTCTTGCAGATCACACGCATTCTGGTTAAAGAGCCGGAATGGTCACCCGTGCCCAATCAAGTGGTGTTGAAGGATATCAAGGTGGGAACGGATGAAAGATTAGATCGCACGCTTGTCAGTTATTTCAAAGGCCCACACTCCTACACCGGCGAAGACATGATCGAAATCAGCTGCCACGGATCGCCGGTGATTATTCGTCAGCTATTGGATTTAATTCAGTGGCACGGTGGTCGACTTGCTGGCCCAGGTGAATTTACTTTGCGCGCTTGTAGCAACGGGAAGCTGAACCTTAGTCAGGCTGAGGCGATCAGGGATCTCATCAACGCGCGCACGCTCGCCGCCGCGCAACAGGCGTCGCGGCAGTTAAGAGGAGAACTCTCAAAAGCGCTCGAGACATGTAAGGCGGAACTAATACGAGTAATCGTGGTTTTGGAGTCTGCGCTAGAGTTTGTGGAGGACGATCTGCCGCAGGTACAGATCGACGAGGTGGTTGATGGGCTGCAAAAGGTAAGGCAGACACTGAAAGCCTTGATCGATTCTTACTCGGCCGGCCATTTTCTCAGGGAGGGCTTGAAGGTCACTATTGTAGGGCGCCCGAATGTCGGTAAGTCTAGTATTTTCAATAGGTTAGTCAAGCTCGACCGCGCCATTGTGACTGATGTTCCAGGCACTACTCGGGATCGAATTTCTGAGGCGATAAGCTTGAATGGGATCCCGGTTACCCTCACTGATACTGCTGGACTGCGCGACACCTCTGACCGCGTAGAAGCGATTGGTGTGGAGCGAACTCGACAAGCAATGGTTGATGCCGATCTGCTCCTGGTCGTGGTCGATGGTTCGACGAAGTTTGCGGAAGAAGATCTTGCGGTGCTGCGAGAAGTGACGGATGCAAGACGTGTGGTCTGCATTAACAAGTCTGACCTACCTCGTGCTCTAGATGCGGACGATCAGCTGACAAGTGAGAATGTGGTCCATCTTTCAGCGCTGACCGGCGAAGGGATTGAGCAATTGACGACTGCTATACTCAAACCTTTTAGTAAGCAGGAATCAGAAACGAACGGGCTACTGATCACTGATAGTAGGCATTACGATTTGCTAGCGCGCGCAGATCACAGCATTGATGAGTCCAGCAGACTTTTTGAGGACCATGCAAGCGAAGAGTTGGTATTAGTCGGACTTCACAATGCCCTTCGGTTGCTGGGTGAGATTACAGGAGAGACGACGAGTGATGATATCCTCGGCCAAATCTTTGGCACGTTCTGCATAGGGAAATAGGAATGGTTTTTGACGAAATTTTCGACGTCGTGATCATAGGAGGCGGACACGCGGGTTGTGAGGCAGCATCGGCCGCCGCCAGGCTGGGCGCTAACACGGCATTGGTGACGTTGAATCTTGATTTGATAGGTCAGATGTCTTGTAACCCCGCGATTGGGGGAATTGCTAAGGGCCATCTCGTGAGAGAGATAGACGCCCTTGGCGGCATTATGGGCCGCGTCATCGATCGCACAGGAATTCAATTCCGACTGCTAAATCGGTCGAGAGGACCTGCCGTACAGTCGCCGCGCGCACAGGCCGATCGCGCCTTATATCGAAAGGAAATGAGAGTCTGCCTGGAGCAGACGCCTAATCTGCAACTGCGGCAAGGTATGGTCGTGGACCTGTTGGTACACAACCAGAAGATCGTTGGACTTCGCATGCAGGATGGCAGGCAGATCGGCGCCGGCGCCGTCGTGATTGCGGCGGGCACCTTTCTCAACGGACAGGTCCATACGGGCAGACAGACTTACACAGCCGGGCGTGCGGGGGAACCGGCGTCAATTGAATTGGCGGAGACCCTGAAGCGCTTGGGGTTTCCCGTAGGGCGGCTAAAGACAGGGACTCCTCCGCGGCTCGATGGAAGAACGATAAATTGGGACGCCTTCGAGCCTCAGAGTGCAGACGAGCGACCAGTGGCGTTCTCGTTTTCCACAGATCAAATTGAGCAGGATCAAATCAAGTGTTTTATAGGCTACACGACGGAGCCGCTACACGAAGCGATTCGCAAGAACCTACATGAATCCCCTCTCTATTCGGGCCGGATTAAAGGAGTGGGCCCGCGCTATTGCCCATCGATCGAAGACAAAGTCGTCAAGTTCGCAGAAAAAGATCGGCATCAATTATTCCTTGAGCCTGAAGGGCACGATACAAACGAGGTGTATTTGAATGGATTTTCCACGTCTTTGCCGGCCGGATTGCAGCAAGATCTCTTGCGGATGATCCCGGGGCTCGAGGAAGCCAGGGTGATCCGCCCCGGCTACGCAATCGAATACGATTATGTTGACCCGCGGGAGCTAGGTCCCGATCTTCAGTGTCGTCGCGTAAGCGGCCTCTTCCACGCGGGGCAGGTGAACGGAACGACGGGTTACGAGGAAGCCGCATGCCAGGGGCTGCTGGCCGGTATCAATGCCGCCCTGGCGGTGAAAGGCCGAGGAGTGTTTAGAGTTCGGCGCGAGGAGTCCTATATCGGCGTGCTGGTCGACGACCTAATAAGACAGGGTGTTGATGAACCTTATCGAATTTTCACTTCCAGAGCTGAATACCGATTGGCCTTGCGACATGATAACGCTGACCAGCGGCTTCGCGGCTACGGTCGAGAAGTGGGGCTAGTCGGCGACAACGATTGGGACCGCTTCAATCAAAGACAAGCACGACTTGCTCAAATCAGAGAGGCTTTGAGTAAAACATGGTTAAAGCCCAGCGATCCCGCCTATATAGCATTGCAAGGGGTCTTGGGGGGCGGGTTCGCTGACTCTATCAGTTTGGAGGGCTTGGCCAAACGCCGAGGGATCACCACGGATCACATCAAGCAACTATTGCCATATCAGCAACGGCAGGAAGTCAGTGTAAGGGATCTCGAAAGTGTCCTGGCAGATAACCTTTACGCAGGCTACCTAAAGAATCAGGATGCGGTAATTGGCCGACTCTACCACCACGATAACGCACAGATTCCTTTGAACCTGAATTTTAGAGCGCTCCACGGACTTTCCCATGAAATGATTGAGAGGCTGGAGCGAGTTAAGCCGCGGACCTTCGGTGAGGCACGGATGATACCGGGTATGACGGCTGCTGCCCTGTCCACGCTTCTTGTAACCCTCAGCACCGACCGGCGGCCAACCGTCTAAGATGTTTCACGTGTCCCATCCAGAGGAGGGGACACGTGAAACATCAAAAAACCCTCGGATGATGTCGTTTTTCTAGTAACCGCACCCTTCGTGTGATAACTTAGCCGGCCATTACAGAGCTTTTTGACCAAATGGGCAAAATCATTGCAATAGCCAACCAGAAAGGCGGGGTGGGTAAAACCACAACCGCAGTCAATCTGGCTGCCGTATTGGCGTCAAATGGCCTATCAGTCCTGCTAGTTGACACTGATCCGCAAGGTAACGCCACCTCGGGGGTAGGGATCGAGCGCGGGTCGTTTCGCAAGAGCGTCTATCACTGCCTGGTGTTGAGCGAGCCCGTGGAGAGTGTGTTGCTCGCAACCGACGCGCAACAATTGAGCGTTTTGCCGGCAAATAAAGACCTCGCGGGCGCTGAGGTTGAATTGGTTGACGTTGAGAATCGCGAATCGAAACTCCGATCGACACTGGCGCCTATCGTTGGTAATTACGACTACATCATCATTGACTGCCCTCCATCGTTGGGTCTTCTAACGCTCAACGCTCTAACCGCAGCGAATTCGCTGCTGGTACCGATCCAGTGTGAATACTACGCGCTGGAAGGCGTCACGGAGTTGTTCGACACTCTGGCCCGAATTCGTCGTCTGCATAACCCTGCGCTAACCATCGAAGGCTTGTTACTGACGATGTATGACGAACGAACGAATCTTTCCGCGGCGGTTGCGTCTGATCTGAGAGACTTCTACGGACGACAGGTATTCGAGACCGTCATACCTCGCAATGTCAGACTTGCAGAGGCTCCGAGCTATGGCAAACCAATCACCCTTTATGATCCCTATTCAAAAGGCGCTGACGCATATTCTCAATTAGGTAAGGAGATAGTGTCGCATGACACGAAAGGCATTGGGACGGGGGCTGGGAGCACTTCTCTCGGCTGAAGGTACGGCTACCGCCACCGAAGAGACAAACGAAATTCCTTTGGATCTTATCGATCCCAGCTCGTTGCAACCGCGGAACGTCTTCGACGAGGCAAAACTCGATGAGCTTGCCCGCTCCATCAAAGAGAATGGAGTGATCCAGCCGCTGCTCTTGCGGAGGAAGGGTGGCCGATTCGAACTGGTTGCGGGCGAACGCCGCTGGAGGGCAGCTCAACGCGCGGGCCTGACCAAGGTGCCAGCGGTGGTGCGGACGGTGCCTGACGACAAAGTGTTGGAGCTTGGCCTGATTGAAAATATTCAACGTGAGGACTTGAATCCGATTGAAGAGGCGCGCGCCTATAAAAAGCTGATTGAAAGCGTTGGTCTCACCCAGGAAACCGTTGCTGAGCGGGTTGGGCGTGATCGTTCATACGTCACCAACTATCTGAGACTACTGCGGCTTCCGGACGACCTCCAGGAGCTCTTACAGACGGCACGATTATCGACCGGTCATGCGCGTGCTCTTCTTGCCGCTGAAACCGCCGATCTACAGCGCCGGCTGGCGCGCAAGATCATCGAGCAGGGATTATCTGTGCGAGCTACGGAGCGCCTGGTTAAGCACGCGCTCGAAACTCCGGCGAGGGGCAGGGCGGCAGAAGCCCGAACCGAGCAGTCGGATGCGAACATCCGCGCAGCTGAGACAAAACTGCGGCGGAAGTTTGGGACGCAAGTTCGCATTGTGATGAACCAAGGAGCGCAGCCTGGACGTATTGAACTCGAGTTCTACAACACCATGGACCTGGATAGGCTTTACGGTCTGATCATGGAACCATAGCGGGCGGGTCATGGTAAGAGATACCAGAGATCAGTCCGCAGATGCCCCAGATCGGGATGTACAAAGTACCGCCGGGCAAGGGGCAAAAGTTACTACCGTCGGGCCGACGTAGTGTGTTGGAGGCGTTGCCTGCGCTGGCAAGCTGGAGGGTTCCGGTCGCTTGACCGGTTTTTCGACAGGGTGTTAGACTCCGTCGCTTTTGCGCCGTTTTGTGTCTCTGAAAAGCAGTGGAGGTAACCGGATTGTTAGCGATAGCGTTGGCCAGCAGCACAATACAACTAGTCCCTGACGGTACGCTGTTGTTCCACCTGGCACTCATTATTGTAATGGTTGTGCTCCTAAACATGACGTTGCTGCGTCCAATCAACCGAATCCTGGAGGAGCGCGATCGGCGAACGAGAGGGAGGCTCCAAGAAGCGGAGAAGACGATGCATCAGGTTGAGGAGAGGCTGACCGAGTATGAGGCGGGACTGAGGCAGGCCCGTGCAGAAGCTTACTCCCGGATGGAGCAAGAGCGAACAGGGGTATCTCGCGAGAGGGAATCCAAGCTGAAGACTGTCAGAGAGGAAATGGGACAGAAGGTGACGGTTGAAGCCGAAAAGCTTAGAGCGGAGTCGAAACGGGTGAAGGAGACGCTAAGCCTTGATGCCCAAAAACTCGCTGTCGACATCAGCCGCCAAATTTTACATCGGCCCATCGAGTCCCAGCCGAGAAGTTAATCGGGCATGCCGCTTTTGACTCCAATTTTATCAACAGCCGTTTGGCTAGCTCTGGCGGAAGGCGCGTATCCCTGGTGGAACTATCCAGGTCTGGAATTGTGGAAGTTTGTTAACTTGCTGGTATTTATCGCGGTTGCTTTGTATGTGCACCGACGATTCGGCCGGTTCGTGCGTGAGGGTTTGCGGGCACGTGGCGAGCGAATTAAGAGAGAGTTGGAGACTGCGCGTCAAGAGAAGGATCAGGCGCTTTCTAGGCTGAGCGAAGTAGAGGAGCGGTTTGCCAAGCTTGAATCTGAGGCTGCCGCTATTCGAGAGCGCGCCGACCAGGAGGCCAGGGCCGAAAGAGATCGAATCAAGCAGTTGACGGAACTTGAGATCGTCAAGATTCGAGAGCAGGCTGAGCGAGAGCTCGACAATACGGGCAAAGCTGCGAGGCATGAACTGCGACGGTTCGCCGCTCAGGAGAGCATTAGGTTAGCTGAAGAGATTCTAGTGCGCGAGATTAAACCGGAGGACGACGCTCGGCTAACGAAGATCAGTGTCGATCAGCTTGGGAGGTCGCAAGGTTGAGTTCACAAACGGTTGCACGGCGCTACGCATCAGCGCTTGCAGATGTTGTCATTGAGCAACGAGAAGAAGCTGAAGTCCAGACAGAGTTGGCTGCTTGGGAGCAGATGTTTCTTACCAACTCGCTTCTGATGGAATCGTTCACTAATCCCACCGTCGCTTACGAACAAAAGAGCAAGCTGCTTAACGAATTGATTGCGCGCACCAAGGTCCGTCCAACGACGGCAAATTTTCTGCGAGTACTGCTGAAGAACCAAAGGCTCGCCGAGCTGCCTGCGGTCAATGCGAAGTTCACGCAGGTGTTGGATGAGCGGGCGGGCCTTGTAACTGCCCACGTGACGTCGGCGCGGCCACTTGATAGCTCGTTAAGGTCGGGCCTCGAGGATACTCTGGCGGCGGTAACCAAAAGAAGGATACGAGTAAACTTCAATACTGATGAGTCACTGCTTGGCGGGATAGTGACTCGGATAGGCTCGACTATTTATGACGGGTCAGTCCGCCATCAGCTTGATCGCCTGAGACAGGAAATCGCCGGGTGAGTTAGACAGAGGAGCAAGATGGAACCTATTAGAGCAGACGAAATTAACGAAATTATTCGCAAGCAGATCCAGAATTTCGACTCGAGTGTGACGGTCATGGAGGTGGGTACCGTAATCAAGGTTGGTGACGGTATCGCTGAAATCCATGGTCTTGAAAAAGTGATGGCGGGTGAATTGTTGGAGTTTCCGCACGAAGTAAGAGGACTCGCGCTCAACCTCGAGGAAGATAAGGTCGGAGCGGTGCTGTTTGGTGAATATCAGGCGATAAAAGAGGGCGATCTAGTCAAGCGTACCGGACGCATCATGCAGGTTCCAGTGGGCGAGGCGATGGTTGGTCGCGTCGTCGACGCTCTGGGAAACGCGATCGACGATCGCGGTCCGATTATTACTGAAGACTATTACCCGATTGAACGTATAGCGCCGGGCGTCGTTGATCGACAGCCGGTTAAAGAACCGCTGCAGACCGGACTGAAGGCTATCGACGCGATGGTGCCCATCGGCCGCGGCCAGCGTGAACTCATAATCGGGGACCGCCAAACGGGAAAGACCGCGGTAGCCGTCGACACGATTATCAATCAGAAGGGCAAAGACGTCGTCTGCATTTATGTGGCGATTGGTCAAAAAGCTTCGACTGTGGCCCAAGTGGTAAAGACGCTTGAAGACTTCGGGGCACTCGAATATACGATTGTGGTCAAAGCAACCGCGTCGGATCCTGCCGCGATGCAGTTTCTTGCTCCGTATTCCGGCGCCGCGATGGGTGAGTATTTCCGCGACAACGGCCGGCACGCTTTGACGATCTATGATGATCTTTCGAAGCAGGCTGCCGCATACCGCGAGATTTCATTGCTACTGAGACGTCCGCCAGGTCGTGAGGCTTATCCGGGCGACGTCTTCTATTTGCACTCACGTTTGCTGGAGCGAGCGGCGAAACTTTCTGACTCCAAGGGAGGCGGTTCGCTGACCAGTCTGCCAATCATCGAAACGCAGGCGGGTGATATCTCGGCTTATATCCCTACTAACGTAATTTCAATCACTGACGGACAGATATTTCTGGAAGCCGATCTTTTCAATAGCGGTATTCGCCCGGCCATCAACGTGGGCAACAGCGTGTCGCGCGTAGGTGGTTCCGCGCAGATCAAGGCGATGAAGCAGGTCGCCGGCACCCTGCGCATCGATCTGGCTCAGTTCAGAGAACTTCAAGCATTCGCTCAATTCGGATCGGACTTGGACAAAGCGACGCAGGCGCAACTGGCTCGCGGCCAGCGGCTGGTGGAGATTCTCAAGCAGCCGCAGTATCAACCCATGAACGTCGAGAACCAAATACTTGTAATTTGGGCGGCCAGCAATGGCTACGCGGACGATGTGGCCGTCGAGGACGTGCGGCGCTTTGAAGGCGAATTACTGAAGTTCATCGAAAACTCCCATCCTGGTCTGTTGCAGAGCATTCGCGAGAAGAAGAGTTTGACTGACGAGATTACTTCGGATCTAAAGCAGGCGTTGTCGGAATACAAAGACCGGTGGAATGAGCTGACGACTGCTGCTGAGCACGCTGCGCCGGTGAGCACAACTGGAACCCGGCCGGCAGCGGCCGCCGTGTAGTAGTCATCAGAGATGCCGAATCTTTTAGACATACGCCGGCGCATCAAGTCGGTAAAGAACACGCAACAGATCACCAAGGCCATGAAGATGGTTTCGGCAGCTAAGTTAAAGCGTGCTCAAGACCGCGTGGTGACTGCTCGCCCTTTCGCCAACAAGATGATGGAGGTGCTGTCAGGACTCGGCGAGCGAACTACCGAAGACTTTCACCATCCGCTACTTGATGCACGCGGCGATGAGCGCTATCTGCTGGTGCTGGTTACGGCCGATAAGGGTTTATGCGGCGCCTTCAATACGAACTTGATCAAGGCGGCGCAGGCATTTATCAACGAGAATCCCTCTAAACAATTTGAGATACTCGCGGTCGGACGAAAGGGAAGAGATTTCTTTCGTCGCAGAAATGCCAATTTGGGCGGCGAGTACATCGGACTTACCGGCAAGGGCCGCGTCGAATTCTCGGAAGCGTTGGAAGTCGCTCGGGATGTAATTAAGCGGTTTACCGAGAATGAAAGTATCGACAAGGCTTTTGTTATTTACAACGAATTTAAGTCAGTGCTGCAACAGCGCGTGGTGACTGAGCAACTGCTACCGGTTTCTCGCGAAGCCTCATCCGAGTTAGCCGACTCGTCGGATGCTGCATTAAGTCGCGTGGACTACATCTACGAACAACCTCCGGCCGAAATATTCGCGCGACTTCTTCCGCGCCTGGTTGAGACACAAATTTTCCGTGCGTTGCTTGAGTCGGTTGCTTCTGAACATGGAGCACGCATGACTGCTATGGATTCTGCTTCGAAGAATGCGCGCGAACTCATCGATTCGCTGACTCTCAATATGAACCGCGTTCGCCAGGCCGCAATTACAAACGAAATCATCGAAGTCGTATCAGGCGCAGCGGCCTTGTAAATTCGGCAGATTTACTGAGAGGAAAGGGAAGCAGCATCAAGCGGCTTCCCTTTCTCTTTTCTAGCACTCATGAGCGATTCCAAGGACGACGGTCGAACAACGAGACAAAGACTCTGGCGCTACGGTCCACTCCTGGGGTGGATGGTATTTATTTCGGTGGCGTCAACCGGAGGATTTTCGGCTAGCAATACTTCCCGTATTATTCGGCCCATTCTGCTGTGGTTCTTTCCCGATCTAACAGAACCTGAACTGGCCTCAATTCATGTGCTAACGCGTAAAGCCGCCCACTTCGTGGAATACGCTATTTTGGCTTTTCTAGCCCGACGTGCATTCACAACCTCTTCCCGGACCGCTATCCGGCGACGCTGGTTTGAACTCGCTTTACTGCTTGTCGTAATCAATTCTTTGATCGACGAGCTACACCAAAGCTTCCAACCTACCCGCACAGGCTCAATCATCGATAGTGCCATCGATGTAGCCGGCGGGCTGACGGTTCTGCTTTTGTTTAAGCTGTATGACAACCGCAGGCAGCAACCCCAAGCTGCCAATTCCTAGGAACACATCAGCGCGGAAACTTCTTCCATCACCGGCGGCTTTATGCAATATTTGTTGGGCTGATCGGATCCACCAAAACCTGGGTCAACAGCGTAGGAAAAGTCGCCGAGGAGAAACGACATGGGAATGTTTGACGCCATCCGTTCACAATTCATAGAAGTAATCGAGTGGCTCGATGACTCGGGCAACACGATCCTCTATCGTTTTCCCGTTCAGGGTCAGGAGATCAAGAACGGCGCGCAGCTAACGGTGCGGGAGTCGCAGGCCGCTGTTTTTGTTTACCAGGGCCAGATCGGAGACGTCTTTGGCCCAGGCCGCTACACGGTTGATGGCGGCAACACCCCGATTTTAACGAAGCTCGGTGCGTGGAAATATGGGTTCAATTCTCCGTTCAAGGCGGAGGTTTATTTCGTCAACACCAAACAATTCACGGATCTAAAGTGGGGCACTTCAAACCCGGTGATGATGCGCGATCCGGATTTCGGAATGGTCAGGCTGCGGGCTTTCGGCATTTACTCGATCCGCGTCACCGATCCGCGCGCTCTGATCAAAGAAGTCGCGGGCACAAACGCTCATTTCGTAACCGAGGACATCGAAGGGCAGCTCAAACGCACGTTAGTAAGCGGCTTTAGTGATGCGCTTGCTGAATCCAAAATAGCAGCGCTCGACCTGGCTTCTAACTACGATGAGCTGGGTAGGTTTATCAAGGCCAAGCTCACCGATGATTTCAATTCGTTCGGTTTGGAACTGACCAAGCTGGTGATTGAAAACATTTCGCTGCCGGCAGAAGTAGAAGGCGCCCTGGACAAACGAACGTCCATGGGAGTCATTGGCGATGTTGGCCGATACTCACAATTTCAAGCGGCTGATGCTATGAGGGACGCAGCGCAGAACACCGGTGGAGGCGCGGGAACGGGGGCCGGTTTGGGCGCAGGATTCGCCATTGGCGGCGCGATGGCCGGCGCCATGACCAATGCGATGAATCAATCGAAGAACGAAGCCGGCACCAGCTCAAATCGCCATTGTCCGAAGTGCGGTGCCGCAAACCTAGCGGCGTCAAGATTCTGCAATGACTGTGGCGCCAAAATGGAAGCTGTTCAAAATTCTCCTTGCGGAAAATGCGGCGCACAGCTGCCAGCGGCCGCGAAGTTTTGCAACGAATGCGGCGCTAAGGTCGAGTAGGATCCGTGATCGCCTGTTACTAGGAAACACCGAGGCTTCCTCACTAGTCTTGCGCGCATTTCCAATTCATCGCATCTACTTAGCACTTTCCATAAACGCGGTGTATCCTGACTTTGAATTCGTGCCGCCAGGCTCAAAAGTTGGGATAGGTTCCTCATGTTTAGACAATTCAAGCAACTCCGACGCGTTGCCATTACCGGGATGGGTTGTGTTACGCCGATAGGTATCGGCCGCGAGGCCTACTGGAAGGCGTTGATCGAAGGCGAGAGCGGAGTGCGAAGAATCGAGACTTTTGATGTCTCAGATTCACCGGTGAAAATTGCCGCTCAGGTTCGCGACTTTGATTGGGAAGCCCAACTCAGTCCGAAGGATCGGAAACATGTGGCGCGCACAGTTCCGCTTGCGTTGGCGGCAGCCAGGGAAGCGCTGGACGACGCGAGCGTGAAGTTCGATGAACTGTCTTTGGAACAACGCCGTACGATTGGCGTAGTTCTGGGAACTGGAGGAGGGGGACTCGCTTTTACCGAGCAGCAATATGCCTACTGGTATGTTGGCCCAGCGTATAAGGCCAGTGTCTATACCATCCCGGCTTCTACACATGGCGGACTCTCCAGCGAATTGTCGATGGCCTTTGGTCTGCGCGGCCTGTCCCACATCGTTTCTACCGGCTGCACCAGTTCGACCGATGCGATCGCTTACGCCGCTGAACACATCGCTGTCGGCCGGCAAGACATGATGTTGACAGGCGGCGTTGACGCGCCGATTGCTCCGGGCATTCTCGCCGGATTCAACCTGATGACAGTTCTAACGAATGAGTTTAACGATGAGCCTGAGCGCGCCTCAAGACCGTTTTCACTAAACCGTTCGGGGATAGTTCTCGGTGAAGGCGCCTGGATTTACGTGCTTGAAGAATTAGAAAAAGCAAAGGAGCGAGGCGCAAAGATTTATGCAGAGGTGAGCGGCTATGGTGCCACCTGTGATGCCTATCACCGGGTGCGGCTTGAAGAAACCGGAGATGAACCAGCGCGCGCAATGAAACTTGCCCTTGCGGATGCCGGACGGCAACCTGCAGAGGTCGACTACGTAAATCTTCACGGCACTTCCACGGTTCTGAATGACCGCATTGAAACCAGCGCATTGAAGCTCGCTTTGAATGGCCAGGCGATTACCACTCCCATGTCTGCAACCAAGTCTCAGATTGGCCATCCCCAGGGAGCGAGTGGCGCAGCGGGTTTGGGGGCTGCGTTGTGCGCGATGGAAACGGGGATGATCCCGCCAACGATAAACCTTGACGAGCCCGATCCCGCATGTGATCTGGACTACGTCCCAAATCGCGCGCGTAAAGCTGAAGTTCGAGTTGCCCTTTGCAACTGTATTGGGTTCGGCTCAAAGAATAGCGCCCTCGTTGTGGAGCGCGGCTGAACCACCCATCGACAGTGTAACCATCTGCTGCTGGTTCACCTCCCTTCCATGGGTTCATTCCCCACCCGGCTGGAGCCCTTCGCTAATCCCAGTGGCCGCCAACTCGACGTTTGCCTTCGTAATTTCTATCAGCTACGCTCTAATTTGAATATTCCAAGATCAGCTACCATCCCTAATGTCACAACCATCTGAACAATTGGTGCTCGACGCGCTGCGCAAGATCGAAGATCCCGATCTGCATAAGGACATCGTTACACTCGGCTTCATCAAGGATTTAAAGATTGAAGGAGGAGTGGTTTCGTTTCGCATAGTCTTAACGACCCCGGCATGCCCTGTTAAAGCTGAAATGGAAAACGCGGCACGCGAACTGGTAGGCGCATTACCTGGCGTAACTGCGGTTGCCGTCACGATGGATGCTGAAGTGCCCAAAGGCAGAGGCTTTGGAGATAAGGTTGCAGTCGAAGGCGTGCGCAACATCATCGCCGTTTCTTCGGGCAAAGGTGGTGTAGGTAAGTCGACGGTTGCGGTGAATCTTGCCGTGTCGCTAGCACTCGATGGCGCCCGGGTTGGTGTAATGGACGCGGACGTCTATGGTCCGAACGTTCCCATAATGCTCGGGGCCGCCGAGGCACGGCCGGAAGTCGACGTGAACAAGCTCATTCCGATTGAAGCTTACGGCGTCAAGCTGATGTCGATGGCGCTACTACAACCCGGCGATAAGCCGATGATTGTGCGCGGTCCCATACTGCACGGTCTGGTGAAACAATTTCTGTCGGATGTGAAGTGGGGCGAGCTGGACTACTTAATCGTGGATATGCCGCCTGGGACGGGCGATGTGCAGTTGTCGTTGGCGCAATTAGTACCAGTTCAAGGAGCTGTCCTCGTTACCACTCCTCAGAACGTAGCGATCGCGGATGTCCGGCGTGCGTTGCGGATGTTTGAAACAGTCGCAATTCCCATTCTGGGTATTGTTGAGAACATGAGTTACTTCGTAGCGCCCGATACTGGCGCTCGTTACAACATCTTCGGCGAGGGCGGCGGCGCGAAACTATCGGAGATGTATCACGTCCCGTTGCTGGGAATGATCCCGCTTGGCTTGCAGGTCCGGGAAGGCGGCGACAGCGGCGTTCCTGTCGTCGTCAGTCATCCAGATTCCGCTGAGGCCCTGGCATTCCGGCGCATGGCGGAAGAGGTGGCTCGCCGGGTATCGATTGAGGCCATGAAACCCGAACTTGTCGTTTTGGGCAAAGGTCAGTAAACTGATTTTGGCGATTTTTATTCGTGATAACGGTATCGTGGAAGCCAAGTAGGCGATATTTGCATCCAATAAGCGAAATTCTTCAGGAGAAAGTAAAGAAATGTCAGCATCAACAATCCCCACTGAAACAAGCACTGTGAACACAAATGCACCAGCCATGACGCTCGACGTCACGGAGAGTGCGATTGGCGAGATTAAGAAGTTTATGTCAGGCGAAGAGGGTCTACCTGAAACGGCGGGACTTCGTGTCAGAGTAGTACCAGGTGGCTGTTCCGGTTTTCAGTACAGCCTGAACATCGAAGAGGATTCGCGACAAGGCGATTTCATTCTCGATCAAGGCGGCGTGAAACTCTTTGTCGACATGTTTAGCGCTCAATACCTCAACGGCGTCAAGATTGACTACGTAACAGGAGTGATGGGTTCCGGGTTCACGTTTACGAATCCGAATGCGACGGGTAGCTGCGGTTGCGGCACTTCGTTTACTGCATAACTAAAGAGAGAGACAGACCCGGATGTCTGTCCAATTAAAAGCGCGGTGCGCGATTCAGGCTCGGTGTTCCTACGGATCATCGAGCCGTATTCGCGCACCGCGTTGTTTTTAGCTAGCGCAACATTCGACGTCACATGAAATTGATTCAAGCCCAGTCACAAACAGAAATTCAGGAAGCGCGTAAACTTTTTGAGGAATATGCGGCTTGGCTGGGCCTCAATCTTTGCTTTCAAAATTTCGAGAAAGAGCTGGCAGAACTGCCGGGCGATTACGCCCCACCTACCGGACGCTTGTTCCTTGCTGTCGAAAACGATCAAACAGCCGGTTGCGTTGCCGTGCGCAAAATTGGCGACGGGATTTGTGAGATGAAGCGGTTGTTCGTTCGGCCTGGATTTCGTGGGATGGGATTGGGCCGTCAATTAACACACGCAGTCATCAAATCAGCTGGCGAGGTGGATTATAAGAAAATGCGTTTGGATACCCTGCCGGGAAAAATGGATCGCGCCATCGCCATGTACCACGCGCTCGGGTTTCAGCATATTGAGCCCTACTATGACAATCCCGTTGAGGGCGCCGCGTTCATGGAACTCGATTTGGATAAAGAGCGGGGGTAAACCCGCCTTCCCAACCCCGAGGTCAACAAACTTGTCCGTAGATTGCCAGCTTGAACGGTTTTCAATGTAGAGACCGGCAACCCTAACTCTCGGGGTTAGGATGGCGGGTTTACCAGTTCTCTAAGTAGTTCAACTTGCTCAACTCTGGCACTTGTGCCAAATTCAGTGACATAAAATCCAATTTCGGAGTGGTAACTGATGCCAACGATCGTAGCTGAAACCGCAACTGGCTCGCAGACTATTGAAGCACCAGCAGATAAGAAGCTGGTTCTGGTGCTCGAGGACGCGGGGATAGATATCCTTCATCGCTGCGGTGGTAACGCCCGCTGCACGACGTGTCGCGTTGAAGTCTTGGAAGGCGACCCGGGGGAGATGCGCGAGCTGGAGCGCAACCGACTCGCAATGGAGACCGAGCTCGGCGACCAGGTTCGTCTTTCGTGCCAAATTAGAGTTAGTAGCGATTTGACAGTGCGAGTGATCAACCAGGTCAGCATCAGAGGCATGGATGCCGGCCCGCGACCGCTCGACGAATAGGTGCTGCCAAATCCCAACGCTGCAACGGCGGGCAATGCCCGCCTCTAAACAGTCTGATTGGCCGGCATGGTCGGGGGAAGTGATTGCGTCTCGTCGTATCTGGGTGTAATCTTCGCGCGTAATCAAACAATTTAGGACAACGTTCTTGTCCAGCTCTGCCTACCCACCGCGTCGCTCTTAACGCGAATTGGCTACATATGGGAAGGCTCACCTTAGGGAGGATCTAAATGTTTATAGAGTCAACTGTGCAGCTCCCCGTCAGTCTGGCTATGCTTCAAGATCTCTTTCACGCGCCTACTTCTACCGACATTCTTCGCATTGGTTTACGTTGGGCACACTTTGTTGCCGGCATCACCTGGATCGGATTGCTCTACTTTTTCAACCTGGTGAATGTGCCGGTGCAAAAAGGTTTAGACGCCGACACCAAGAAGAAAGTAAACCCGGATCTGCTGGGCCGCGCATTGTGGTACTTCCGCTGGGGCGCGGTCGTAACGGTGCTGGTGGGATTAGCTTACTTTGCGATGTACATTTTGAAGCCCGACGTTGATAACGCAAATGCGCTTGGCGGTGGAGACGTAAACGTTTGGGTAATATTGGCAGCGTGGTTGACCTACCCAATAGTTCTGTTTGCAGTTGAATTCTTGATTATCAAGAAAGTACCTGCCTTGACCAAAGATGGACGCGTCTATGCAGTCGTCTTCATCATCCTGGTAGCGATTGTGACCTGGGGCCTGGTTAAGTTTTTCAATGGCATGTTGACGGTTGGCGGAGAAAGCTATGCGAGCAACAAGACCTATTCGATTGGTATCGGCGGCGCATACGGATTCCTGATGATGCTCAACGTTTGGGGAATCATCTGGCCCAACAACAAACGGATTCTGGCGGCGACTGCGGGCAGCGGACCGGCCGCGCCTCCGGAGCTGGCCCGTCAAGCCTTCCTGGCGTCGCGTACAAATGCGTGGTTGTCGCTGCCCATGCTTTTATTTATGGGCACATCACACGGCGATTGGATAATATTCGGCAAGTAAACCCGAAGCAGTATCACGCTGGAGGCAGGAGCATAAGGCTTCTGCCTCTTATGCTTTTTCCCCGGCCTTTCTCTTTTAGCTAAGTCCCCGGGAGTTTCAACTTATTAGACACAACGGAGATCTAGAAATGAGTCCTGCAACAGCAAAGTCCAAAACCAAAACCGAATCTTATAAACCAAAGGAATTCAATCTCAGTGGTCTAAAAGGAATTTCAGACGAGACTCTGGAAATGCACTTCAAGCTTTATGAAGGCTACGTTAAAGAAACCAACAACCTGACGGAGAAAATCTCCAAGTTCATTAGCGATGGAAAAGTGGATCAGGAAGAGATGCCGGCCTACTCCGAACTGACACGACGTTTGGGTTTCGAATATAACGGCATGGTGTTGCACGAGTACTACTTCGAAAACATGAAAAAAGGTGGTGGCAGCGGCGACTCTTCAAAGACGACGAAGTTTGCGAAGGCCGCGGAGTCGAGTTTCGGTAGCTATGAAATTTGGAAGGCGGATTTTGTTGGCATCGGGAAGATGCGCGGAGTGGGTTGGGCCATCACCTATAAGAACCCGGGCAATGGACGGCTTTCGAATCACTGGATCACGCTCCATGAAACAGGCAACGTGGCTGGGTTCGATCCCATACTCGTGATGGACGTTTGGGAACATGCGTATCTGCTCGACTACAAACCGGCTGAGCGCCCGAAGTACATCGAAGCATTCTTCTCAAATATCGATTGGGATGCGGTCGAGAAACGGCTTGGGGTTAGTAGGAAGTAGGCGAGAGCGTAACGTCAGAACGACTAATAATAATGTGTAGAGGCGGGCGTCGCCGCCTCTGCTAGCAACGAGGCGGGCACTGCCCGCCTCTAAATATTTATTCTACTTCTGCGGCAGCGGCGGCTTTTTCAAACCACAATCGACATCTAACGCGCGAAGGAAGTTAAGCAGATCCTCGCGCTGCCCATTCACCAGGTTAGCCTTTTGCAAGTTCTTCTTGTCGAGGTGCGGATTAGGCTTACCGCCGGCCAGCATTATGTCGACAGCTTCCTCGAGCGTGCCAGCGCTGCCGTCGTGAAAATAAGGCGCCGACTGCGCAATGTCGCGCAATGTCGGTGTTTTAAATGCGCCGGTCTCCTCAACCTTATTGGTGACCTTAAAGCGACCTACATCCGGTTCCTTGAGATCCATGCCTATGCCTACGTTGTGATACTGCTGATCCGTTAATAGAACACCGTCGTGGCAATTGGTGCACTTGATCGCCTGGAAAATATTCCAACCTCGCAAAGCACTCGCACTAAGCGCGCTCGTGTCTCCGGCACGATAACGATCCCAAGCCGTATCGCCGCTGATGATGGTACGCTCGAAAGCCGCTATCGCTTTCACGATGTTGTCCGGCGTAGCATCGGCGCCGAAGACGTTTTGAAATTGGGCGCGGTAGTCCTGCAGCGCATTAAGCTTCGCGGCAATTTCATCAGCCTTAGCACCCATGTTGGCGCCGGTCCACGCCGCCAGCGCCTGCTTCTCGAGCGATCCGCTGCGTCCATCCCAATAGAACTCTTTGTGATAACCGATGTTCCAGAGTGTCGGGCTACTGCGTGGCAGGTTCTTACCAAACGCTCCGACGGATTTACTCAATCCATCAGTCAGGCCCTTCTCACAGACGTGACAGGAATAACATGATCGCGTACCGTCGCCACTCAATCGCTCATCGAAGAACAACTGTCGGCCTAATGCGACTTTCTCCGGCGACATCGTATTGTCGGCTGGAATGGGCATCGGTTCATACGTGGGTAGTTGCGGCGCGAGCGGTAAGACTTCCGGCTGAAACTGAACGGCTTCCGGCTGCCGTTTGCAACTAACCAGTAACACCGCAGTGATACCAAGAATAAAGAGGACCCAACTCAAGGTCAGATTTTTTCGTGACATATCTTCACCGGTGAATCTATCAATTTATGCAAACCATCCGAGTTATCGATCAAGTTTGGTTAAGTTGAACATCTGGAATGTAACGGTCAAAAGTTGCGAGTTACAATCAGATTCAGCCGCTATCTGCGGTCGACCTGCCTTGTCCGTGCCGCGGATTCTTGCACCCGTCTCGAAAAAAGTCCAGGCATACAAAAACGCGTCACCTTTAACATAAATTCCGGTTACCATTGTCAACGAGCAATCTGATCAGATTCATGGGGGAGAGAATGAAAACCTTAGCCAGGTTGAGCTTTATTGTGGCGCTTGTAGCGCTGAGCCTTACTGCCTGCTCGGACAATAATCAAAATCAAACCACAGCCGTCACCACCGTTACGCCGCCGCCGGTTCAAAGGCTGCAACTCACTTCAACACCACAAAGGATTTTTGATCTGATAAGGGGCCGCGGTGAACAGGATCAAGCTCAGCCGTCCCTGAAAATTCTCTCTCCAGCCAATAATTCAACGATCAAAGGCTCCACGGTTGCGGTGCGTTTAAATCTCACTGGTGACTTGAAGGGTTACCAGCCTCATAAAGATCCGGCTACCGGAACTGGCAATCACATTCACGTGATTCTTGATAATCAGCCTTACGAGGCTTACTACGAATTGAACCAGCCCTTTGAGCTGCGCAACGTAACCTCCGGCAAACATACCTTACGCGTTTTCCCCTCTCGTCCCTGGCATGAAAGCTACAAGAACGAAAGCGCGTTTCAAATGGTGACCTTTACAGTAGAAGGCGGTGGCGACCCTTCAAAGGCGACTACAACAAACACGGGTCAAACCGTTTCTAATAACAACGCGTCAGCCGCGCAAACATCACGCGAGGGCAAAGATGTTTCGGCAAGCACCGCAGGCGAAGTCGATTTGGCCAAACCGCTGCTGACCTATAGCCGGCCAAAAGGCGAATACAAAGACGCCGAAGCGGATCCCATTATGATCGACTTCCGGTTGGCGAATGCAAAGTTAAAAGGCGATGGCGGCGAGTATCGCGTTCGTTATATTATTGACGACGACGAGGCGAAATACATCGACAAGTGGGAACCCATCTGGTTGTCAGGTTGGACTAGCGGAAAACATACTGTACGGCTGGAGTTGTTGGACAAAGACGGACGGCCCGTTGAAAACGGTGGTTACAACACTACCACGCGCGAAATCACAGTAGTGAAGTAACAGTTTCGGAGGTTTAGAGTACAAGCTTTAGCTTGCTCTTTTGCGAAGTCGGCAACCTGAAGGTTGTACTCTGAACTACTTGAATGTTGGCGATGTAGCAGCAGTTTAGAGTACAAGCTTTAGCTTGCTCATTTGCGAAGTCGGCAACCTGAAGGTTGTACTCTGAACTACTTGAATGTTGGCGATGTAGCAGCAGTTTAGAGTACAAGCTTTAGCTTGCTCATTTGCGAAGCCGGCAACCTGAAGGTTGTACTCTGAACTACTTGAATGTTGGCGATGTAGCAGCAGTTTAGAGTACAAGCTTTAGCTTGCTCATTTGCGAAGCCGGCAACCTGAAGGTTGTACTCTGAACTACTTGAATGTTCGCAATTTAGCAGCAGTTTAGAGTACAAGCTTTAGCTTGCTCATTTGCGAAGCCGGCAACCTGAAGGTTGTACTCTGAACTACTTGAATGTTGGCGATGTAGCAGCAGTTTAGAGTACAAGCTTTAGCTTGCTCTTTTGCGAAGCCGGCAACGTGTAGGGTACTCTGAATGTTAACAAAGGAGACGAGTGCGACGACGCAAGATTGATGGTTGCCCGGTTTCCGGTGCGCTGCAAATGATCGGCGATAAATGGAGCCTGCTGATCATAAGAGACCTTGCGGCTGGGCCGAAGCGCACTATGGAACTCCACGCGGGTCTGTTTCCGATTAGCAGCCGAACACTCGTAGCTCGTCTCAAGGATATGGACAAAGACCAATTAGTAGCGCGCACAGATTACGGTGGCAATCCGCCGCATATTGAGTATGAACTAACCGCACGCGGCCGGCTGTTGCTTCCACTCGTCGACGCGTTACGAGAGTTGGGCCTGTCGTTGGATTGTAATGAATGTGAGGATCGGAAAAAGAACCTGGGATTTTATTGCGAGGCCTGTCCGAAGAACCTGCCTTTTATTTCACACGAGCCAGTCTCGCATCCTGTCGCACCACCACGCCGACGTCCACAACGCGACGATTCCATAGTGTTGTTATAAAAACCCTTACTCGTCACTCATGGCGAGGGCTGCATCGTTCGGAACCATCGTCCCATCAGGCTCAATGATTGCACGATGATCGGCCGTAATATGCTCGCCTTCCATCGTTACTTCCTCGCCGCTGGGCATGGCTACCGGAAGGTGATCTAAAAATCGCTCGGCATCGAGCGCTGACATGCATCCCGTGCCCGCGGCGGTTACAGCTTGCCGGTAACAGTTGTCCTGCACATCCCCGCAAGCAAACACTCCGGGAATGTTTGTCGCCGTAGACTTTCCTGAGGTTTGAATGTAACCAACGTCATCCATGTCTAACTGACCTTTGAACAGGTCCGTGTTGGGCCTATGGCCTATCGCGACGAAGACGCCCGCGCAAGGAAGAATACGCTCCTCTGAAGTCTTTAGATTGCGAAGCTTGACGCCGGTGACACCTTCATCAGATTTTCCGAGGATCTCCTGAACCGCCGTGTCCCAGATAAACTCAATCTTCGTATTTTTAAAAGCCTTGTCCTGCATTATCTTCGACGCGCGCAGTTTGTCGCGACGATGCACTACATAAACGTGTGAGGCGTACCGTGTTAGAAAAGTCGCTTCTTCCATTGCGGTATCGCCGCCGCCAACTACAACCAGGGGCTTATTGCGGAAGGCTGGCAGTGGTCCGTCACAAGTGGCGCACGCAGAAACACCATTGCCACCAAAACCATCCGGCACTTTCGCTTCCCCGGGGATGCCTAACCACTTAGCCGACGCTCCAGTGGCGATGATCAGCGTCTGGGCATTGATTACGTGGTTTGCAGTCTCAAGTCGAAAGGGACGTTCGCTCAAGTCAATATCGTGTATCCACTCTTCGAGGAATTCCGTGCCGAAGCGTTCCGCTTGTTTGCGAAACTCAACCATTAAATCGGGACCTTGAATACCTTCAGAAAACCCGGGATAGTTTTCTACGTCGGTGGTAATCATCAACTGGCCACCGGGCGTGGTTTGTTTAGCCGCGTCAGCCGGAGCATCAATCAAAAGAGGCTTGAGGCTGGCTCGCGCGGAGTAGATCGCTGCCGTCAGGCCCGCTGGTCCTGAACCAATGATTACAACCTCTTTGTCGAGCGTTTGAGTGGCCATTCCTGCCTCTTTCGTCCCTTATATTGTGCTGAAAATTTGGACTAAATGTCCGAAAGTATAGCCATTTCGGTTAGGCGTATAGTATAACTAGCGATACTAGAGTAGTCGAACCCGAGCGCCAGCGGCCTTACTGAAGAACAGCTCGACTGACAGATACCTTTGGGCAAAAGATTGAGACCCGGCATAGCTCCGCAAACCATTGAAACGATCGGCGTCATCGGCGCAGGTACTATGGGCCACGGCATCGCTCAAGTAGCTGCGGCCGCAGGTTACAAGGTGGTGCTGCGCGACGTTGATAACGAGTCGCTCACTCGCGGGATCCACGCTATCGAACGCAACCTCGCCAAGGGAATGCAACTGGGAAAACTTACCGAAGCAGATTGCGACTCCACGCTGCAACACATTCACGGCACGACGCACCTGGATGAGGTTGCGGAAAACGACTTGATAATCGAAGCAGCGCCGGAACGGCTGGACATAAAACAAGCACTGCTCAGCGAGCTCGAATCACTATCTCAGCGGCCTTTCATTTTCGCCAGCAATACTTCGTCACTGTCGATTACCGAAATAGCGAAAACTTCGCAACGGCCGGCGAACGTTGTCGGCATGCATTTCTTCAACCCCGTTCACCTGATGCGTCTGGTTGAAATCGTTGTGGGTAAGGCGACGAGCGATGATACAGTTGAGATTGCTCGTCAGGTTAGTCGCCGCTTAAGAAAAGAACCAATCGTCGTGCGGGATGTCCCGGGTTTCGCTTCAAGTCGCTTGGGCGTGGCGCTGGGACTCGAGGCGATGCGCATGGTTGAACAGGGCGTGGCTTCGGCCAGAGACATCGATACGGCAATGGAACTGGGCTACAACCATCCGATGGGCCCATTGAAGTTGACTGACCACGTCGGTCTCGACATCCGGCTCAATATTGCGGAATACCTTTACCGCGAGCTGGGTTCGGAAACCTTCCGGCCGCCCGAAGTGCTGCGGCGGATGGTAGATGAAGGAAAGTTGGGAAAGAAAACCGGCGAAGGGTTTTATAATTGGGCCGAGGAAAAGCAGCGGTCAGTAGTCAGTAGTCAGTAGTGCAGGTGAGTTACATCGAGCCCGTAGCTTTTACAACTGACCACTGACAACGGACCACCAACAGTTTTAAAGAATGAACGTACCTTACAACAATGAAGAGCGGCGATTCGCGCTACGCATGGCGTTGCGGTTGCCGATCGTAATTTCCGGGCGCGCCGAAGATGGCTCGGCGTGGAGCGAACCTACGGAGACTGACGACATCTCGACTTCGGGTGCGTTGTTCCATCTGAATCAGAAGGTCAGTCGTGGTGAACGTTTGTATCTTCGTGCACATCGACCGGATGGCGCCCCGATTGAAGTGACCGCCGTCGTCATCAGAATCGCCCCGGCAATCTACGGCACCGCGCGAGTCGGTGTTCAAATTGCTGAGTCGACGGAAAACTGGCTACGATTGTTTGTCTCCTGGGTAGCAGACGATCAGCCCGCGACCGACGTCTCAACCGACTCCGAATCTTCTCCTTCCGAGTAATACCGCGCTTTAGGCCGGCATACCCCGCTTTAGATCAAATGATCCTGATAATTAAGACAAAATAGGCATTTACTAACCCTTCCTCGCGGAGTATTCTTTAGCCTGCGGATCTCACAAATCGACCACCGCCTTACGCGCCCCAGCTAAAACTCGACCTTCCCGGAGGGACGCGATGAAACGTTGCCCACAGTGTGAATTCATCTACGAGGACGAACAGGCCACGTGTGACATGGACGGCAAGATCCTTGTTTCCGATAGCGCGTTTGCACTCGCGCCGAGCAGCAAAGCCGCGCGAAAGGGTTTTCGTTTGCACAGCATCACGCTGCCCGCGTTTGCCGGACTAATGCTGGCAGCCGTCCTTTCCTTCGCTTACTGGGCAACGCCTCCACTTGGCGCGGCGCCAGTAACACCTGACTCGCTCACGCAGCCGTTACCCGTAGATCCAATTCTTGCTCCGGCAAACAAACACGCCCAGGCAGAATCGCCCAACTCTAATGAAGCGGTAGTTGCTGAAACAAAAGAACCTGAAACTAGTTCGTCAGACTTAAACCTTGAGCACACTAAAGATTTAGAAGACAAGCCGCCAGCCAATCGCCTAAGTGTCACTCCAACAGTGCCGCCACTGCCTCGATTGCGTCCCTTGCCTCGCCTGCCACGCGCCAGGGTGGCCGACAGAAATTCGACCTCAACCATAACTACGACAAACGTGCAAAAGGACGGCGCTCGCCAAAAATCCGATTCAAAGGTTAGTTCATTCATAAAGAAGACGGGACAGCTGCTAAAGAAGCCGTTTAAGTTGTGAGGGCGGAAGTAAACAGTAAACAGTAGACAGTAGACAGTAGACAGTTAGTAGGCAGGAGGCAGGAGGCAGGAGGCAGGAGGCAGGAGGCGGGAGGCAGGAGGCGGGAGGCAGTTAACAGCATAAGTAAACAGTAGACGGTCGGGTTTGCAGTCAGCAGTCAGCGGTGACTCGTCATTATCGTCATTCCCTTTAACTAGTCTAACGCGACGTGGCAATGACTTCGGTACCGGGAGCGGTAGCTACGGGGTGAGCTTTGGGCAATTCATTACTTCGTGGTCGGCGAATTCAAAGCCGGGAGCGGTAGCGACCTGATGCTAGCTTGGGCTTCTCTCAAACCAGACGAGATAATTCAACCAATCTGATTATTCTCGCTCTGCTGTTTACTGTGGACTGTTTACTGTTTACTCCTAACTGTTTACAATCCTTCCAACTCCCAAATCCAAGCTAATTGATGAAAGGGTTTCTCATGCGTCGTAATCCGTCCAGAGGTTTCATCGTCTTCCTGTCGTTCCTATTTCTTCTCACTATTGCGCTGCCGGTAGGCGCGCAAAAGAAAGCCGAGTCGTGCTTCACCGCTGAAGCGCGCGCCTTGGCCGAACGATCTGCGAAAGTTTGGCAAGAACCAGATCCCGACTACGATCCGGTACTCGGCTACAGTGCTTCCAAAGGCCCACGTCTCGGAGCACCTGTGGTCGATGCCAATGGTCTCAGCCGTCCAGTCAACTGCGTAGCGAATAAAGATCCCAGCCCGGGAGCCGGCACGACTCCGAAGTTTCACTGTTCAGTTCCGGGCGCCATGGATGAGAAGGGTGATTTGGTCCGTTTGAAGGTCAAGCCCCACTTCAAGGGTCAAGGCCGCGATAAGATGAACGGCGAAATCTATGGCGAGTTTCTTACTTCACGCTTCTCGAAAGCGCTCGGGTTCTTCGCCGACGATGAATGGGTCGCTGATGTTAATTGCCCGGATTGCCAGAAGAGTTTGACCCGTCCTTTTCAGGGAGCAAACTTCACCCCTTTTCAGCCGGCGGCAGGGATTGAGCTGACGCTGGGGAGCGGCATCGACGTGAAGTGCAGTAACAAGGATGGCGCCGCGATCGCCGACGCGTTGTCCGGTCTATTGCAAGGCGGAACCTCGCGCGCGGAGATTGACGCGTTCAAGCTTTGGCTGGGCTTCATCGATCACGGCGACACCAAGACTGACAACCAGAAATTCGCTTGTCTCGATGCACAGAAAAATCCGGACGGCACGCGTACATGCAAACCCGGCCAGGCAGTTTTTTACGTAAGCGACGCCGGCTCGACCTGGGGTCATTCAAGCTCCAGCGAAAGTAAGGCGAGGCTCGAACGCTGGAAAGGCAAGGATCCAATCAACGTCAGTGGTGGACGTTGCACTACAACTGCTAAGAGCGTTGGCGACACAAACATTAGCGAAGCCGGACGCCAGCTGCTGGCAGGGGGCCTGCAACGCTTAATTGATAGGGAAAAGAGCGACGGTCTAATCACACGCGTGTTTCGTGCTTCGCGAAACGCCGAGCGAGATCAACCGGCCGAAGCCTGGACCGCGGAGTTCATTCGCAAAGCCAATACCATCATCAACGCGAAGTGCGGCTAAGCAAAGGTTGGAAGTCAGAGGTCAGAGGTCAGAGGTCAGAGGTCAGAGATCAGAGATCAGAGATCAGAGGTCAGAGATCAGAGGTCAGAGGTCAGAGGTCAGAGATCAGAGGTCAGAGGTCAGAGGTCAGAGGTCAGAGGTCAGAGGTCAGAGGTCAGAGGTCAGAGGTCAGAGATCAGACTGAGACGGGCCTCAAAAGAGCACTCGTTTTCTGACTTCTGACTTCTGAATTCTGACCTCTGGTCTCTGACCTCTGACCTCTGACTTCTGACCTCCGACCTCTGACTTCTGACCTCTGAACCTCTGCTCCCCGTTTTCTTGCAATTTGATTGCGTTTTTACCTCACGGTCCAGTCTCAAGAATTTCTCAAGTCCACTCCTTATCCTGTAAACGCCTTAAAAGTTTGCTACTGGAAGGAGAGACTGAAATGAAGCCGCCAAAAACTGGAATCGCGACCCTGTGCCTCCTAGGTTTTTCGGTTCTTGTTGTCAACATCTTAATCAACGCCGGTAACGCGCAAGTTACGACATGGCAAGACAAGGTCGACGCGAGTGTGCTGAATGCAGCGTCTTTGGGCGAGGCTGAGTTTCTCATTTACATGAACTCGCAGGCGGACCTTAGCGGCGCCCACTCTCTCTCCACCAAAGAAGAAAAAGGACAGTTTGTTTACGAGAGCTTAAAAGCCACGGCGCAAACTACCCAGCCTGCAGTGCTGCATACCTTAGACTCCTTTGGCGCGAGCTACAGAAGTTTTTGGGTCACAAATGCGATTTGGGCCAAGGGCAACCTGGCAGTTGTACAAGCCGTTGCTTCCCGTCCGGAGGTCGCTCACATTTACGCTAGCGGAGGCGGCGAATTGAGACTGCCACCACAGGAAGAACCGTTGGCCTCGGGTGGTGCTGCGTCATCAGCAATAGCGGCGGCCGATCTTAATCCCGAGGCGAGTCTGATCAACGTTAATGCCGACGATGTTTGGGCAAGGGGCGTGCTGGGCCAGGGCGCTGTCGTCGCCGGCGCCGACACCGGCGTGATGTGGAACCATGTAGCAATCAGGAATCAATACCGTGGCTGGAACGGCAGCGCCGGAGTTGCTGATCACAATTACAATTGGCTCGACGGAACCAACACACCCTGTGGCGAAAGTAGCCGCGTGCCTTGCGATGATCATGATCACGGCACGCACACAGTCGGCACAATGGTGGGCGACGATGGCGCCAACGACCGCATTGGCATGGCTCCGGAAGCGAAGTGGATTGCCTGCCGCAACATGGTGCAGGGCGCCGGCGTAGTTCCTACCTACCTTGCTTGTATGCAATGGTTCATTGCTCCCACAAACCTCGATGGCCAGAACCCGGATACTTCCAAAGCTCCCCATGTAATTAACAATTCCTGGGGTTGTTACGAAGGCTGTCCGCCCCCCGCTCTGCAAGACACGCTGCGCGCCAGTCGGGCGGCGGGAATCTTTTATGCAGTCTCGGCCGGTAACGACGGCTCGAGTCCGCTCGGCGTGATCAATTCCGGAAAGGTCATTTGCAACTCGATAACTACGCCGCTCGCTCGTTATCCGGAATCGTTTACAGTTGGCTCAACCGATCATCGCAACGACAAGATCTCTTACTTCAGCAGTCGCGGCTCAGTGCTGGGTGATCCATCAGCGCCGCTGGGACTGATTAAGCCCAACATCACTGCGCCAGGGTCAGGCATCAGATCGAGCGTGCGCAATGGTGGTTACGCGAGTTTCAGTGGGACCAGCATGGCAGGCCCACACGTGGCAGGCCTGGTGGCGTTATTGGTTTCGGCAAATCCGCGCCTGGCAGGAATGGTGGGTCGTCTGGAAGACATCATCGAACAGACGGCGGTTAGGAAAACAACCACAGAAGGCTGCGGTGGCGACTCACCAACGGCTATTCCAAATAATACTTATGGGTGGGGCCGGATCGATGCATTAGCCGCCGTCCTGGAAGCCCTCGCTCCGACAGCGAACAATGACACGGCAATCACTACTGAAGGCACGGCTGTGCTCATCAACGTGCTCGCTAACGACACTGATCCGGATGGCGACGCGCTTACGGTTTCCAGTGTTGGTCCAGCGGCGCATGGCAGCGTGGTAAACAACGGAGACGGCACCTTAACTTACACGCCGGCCCTCGGCTACGTTGGTGTGGACACGTTCACTTATACGATTTGTGCTCCGGAAGGGTGCTTGACGACAAGCTCAACCGCTGCCGTAACCATCGACGTGCAGAAACGCCGCGGCAGGAGGAGATAAGTAGGACAGGCATTCTTGCCTGTCCGCTTGGGTTTGCGATGTGGTCAATACCAACGCCGTAGCGGGGTTGTAGAGCTGATACGCCGAGTTAAGAGACACCAACCCAAACAGATCGCCGGCCCTGAATGGGTCGGCGATTTTTCATGCTGCTGGAATACTTGCCCTGCTTGAATTCCGGTCGCTACCGCTCCCGGTTCTGCATTTGTCGACCCCCTGAAGCGAGTAGTACCAGTCGTGTAACCTGCCCCAGCCCTTGCTGCGGTTCACTTGTTCTGCGAGCCTCTCGCCAATTCTTCGTTGACGATTCGGGCGGCTCCTTTTTCTTACTGAAGCTCGCCAACCTCTCCCACCACGAGGAACGGTAAAGGAGAGGCGTTGGCTCGGTATTTCGATTACTCATCGCGCACTCCCAATCAGTGGTTATCGTTTTTGTTACTATTCGCGTTTCGATTGTTGCTGTTGATGGAACGAACACCGGCCGTATTGGCGTTACCATTGTCATTGGTTACTACGCCCGTGTTTGACGGCACAGACCTGCTGTTCGCATTCGCCGGAATGTTCGCGTTGGTGTCGATAACGCCTTCCCGTTGAGCCGTATTGCTGTTGTTTGTATTAGGTGTGGTGTTGGCGTTATCGGCAGTCGAGCAGCCGGTTAAGGCTGCTGCTGCCACGAACACCAACGCAAGCGCTTGACTGCGTCGCATGTAGTGATTTCCTCCCTGGTTCGTTCTGTTTATCGGTTAACGGTAGAGCGACTCAGCGCGGTTATTGCGCCATTCGTTCTCAAAATATTCGGCATCTTCCGCATTGCGGGGATTCACACCCATTACAATGCCACCGTCTTTGATGCCCTGCTCATAATGCTTCGCGTGCTCTTCCGGAATACCGTGGCCGACCAAAGCGCCAATCAAACCGCCCGTCAAGGCGCCACCACCGCCGCCGGCAAGGGCTGCCGCGATTGGACCAGCGATTAGCAATCCGAGCCCTGGGAGCGCAAGTGTTGTTCCAATGGCTGCAATAGCCGCCAGTGTGGCGCCAACGCCGCCGCCGATCGCCGCGCCTTTACCTGCACCTTCCCAGGCTTTTGTGCCCAGTTCGGTATCATCGTCAGCGAAGTATTTCTTGCGTGTGTCATCAGACATCAAAAGGTTGACATCGTCTTTGCCGTAACCGCGACTGCTCAGCGAACGATATGCGCCTTCAGCACTTTCCCTGTCTCTGAACAAACCCGTCATCATGCGGTTTTCGCGCTCGCGCGCCGTTCCGCCACCTAAACTGTCCGTATTGATATCACCCATTGCTCGCTCCTTTTATTATTCAAGTTGTTAATCAATTAAGCGCACTCGGTAACGAAGTACACTCCACTTCTCACGTGTCTGTGTTCTAACCCAATGATTGTTAACTTCAATCACTAGTTGGTTCGCGGCTTTATAGCAACGACCATACCATCACGCCCAGCGTTACTCTTCGTCGTCAGTTCGTTACTCTGACGCTCATCCCTTTATTTTCTTACCGCCTTTTTCCGGGGCTTTTCCTTCAGAATTCTTATCTGGGGGCGTCAAAGTGGCGTGACGCTAAGCAGTCGGGCGCGGGAGCGCCATCCATTTCCTATGAGTAGTCGAGAGTAGTGGGACGTTGAGTTGAAGACAGAGAATCGGAGCCAGGGATATGGAATTGATACAGAGACCGAGGCCAGAGATCAGAGGTCGGAATTCAGAGGTCAGAGGTCAGAGGTCAGAGATCAGGGGTCAGAGATCAGAGGTCAGAGATCAGAGATCAGAGGTCAGAGATCAGAGGTCAGAGATCAGAGGTCAGACTGAAACGGCCCTCAAAAGAGCAATTCATTTTCTGACTTCTGAATTCTGACCTCTGACCTCTGATCTCTGACCTCTGGCCTCTGGCCTCTGACCTCTGCTTCGCGCCATTTACGGTTCGCGATTTACGATTTACTATGCCTGCATGCTCCTAACAATCTCCCGCTTTCTCCAGTTGCTGTTGACCGGACTGTATACCGGTTTGTTATTCGCCGACCGCATCGGCGTCACACCAATCAGACCGAAGCTGCCGCCTGCCGCGTTTGTGCTGTATCAGCAGGAATTGCATTTGAAGTTTGGGAAGCTGATGCCTGTGCTGCTGGCAGGAAGCTTACTGGCAGGAATTGTTTCTTTGGTTTTGACGCGACGCGAGTTCCAAAGCAAAGCGTTTCTTCTAACGCTGCTTGCGACCATCTGCACTGTCTGCGTCATTATCATGACGCGTCTCATCAACGTCCCGATCAACGAAACACTTATGACTTGGCAGGTCGCATCGCCACCTGAAAACGTGATGCAGCTTTGGGCGCCATGGGAAGGCAGCCATACGATCCGCACTGTAATTGCCGTGCTCGGCTTTGCGTCGCTCGCCTATGCAGCGAGCACGAGAGGCCAGAGGTCAGAGGTCAGAGGTCAGAGATCAGAAGTCAAAGATCACGACTTGTAAAGGGTCCAGGATTTCTGATCATACTGCCGAGCATTTTACCGACTTCTTGGGAGAGCGACGTAAGTTCATAATGTTGCTCGTTCGTGATGTACCGGCAGTCCCTCGCGAAGTCCAATGAAGAATCGGTCTCACTGTTCTCGCCGTCACAATCAGTTAGCTTATTGATGAAATGTGCTGCATACCTCCGCTTGGCCCAAGCCTCCCGCAGGTTCAAACAAACGGATCGGGATGACCGACGAATTTGGCCGGTCAATGCAAATCTTTCCTCCATAGGAAAGGTCTTAGTTAACTCGAATATCCGCATGGCGAGTTCATAGGCTTTGACATAAACCAGTAGGTCTTTCGCCGAATTGATTTGCATAGCACAAACAAAACGGCGGTTCATCTTCAATGTCAAACAACAACGAGAATAAGGCTAGTTAGTATTCTTACTAACTTCTTTTCATCCGACCTCTGACCTCTGACCTCTGACCTCTGCTTTACCCTAGCGCGCGATCGGTAATCTCCAGTCCCTTGTCGATGATCGCAAACGCCTCGCGCAACTCATCTTCAGTGATACACAATGGCGGGTTTGTGAAGAACGTGTTCCAGCGAACGAAGGTATATAGCCCTTCCTGACGGAAAAACTTCCCCAGCGCCTGCATCTCTGGCGACGTGCCGTTGAAAGGCGCCATCGGTTCGCGCGTTTCTCGATTGCGCACCAGCTCGACAATTCCAAACAGCCCGATGTTCCGAGTTGCCCCAACAGATGGATGACGTCTCTGTAAATCTTCGAGCATCACGCGCATAACAGTACCCATACGCCGCGCGTTTTCGATTAACCCGTCCTCTTCATACACCGCGATGGTGGCGAGCCCGGCTGCGCAGGCAAGTGGATGACTGTTGTAGGTGAGCCCTCCATAGAAGACATTCTTGTCGAAGTGGTCGGCGATCTGCCGGCGCATGCCCACTGCGCCCAGTTGCACATACGCGCTGGTCAAACCTTTGGCCATCGAAATCAGGTCGGGAACAACGTTCCAATGGTCCACAGAAAACCATTCGCCCGTTCGTCCGAAGCCGGCCATAACCTCGTCAGCGATTAATAGAATCCCGTATTTGTCACAGAGCGCACGCAGGCCCTGCATATAACCGTCTGGTGGAATCAAAACGCCGTTGGTTCCCACCACAGGTTCAACAATGATCGCCGCGACCGTTTTCGCGCCTTCGAGCTCCAACACCTCCTCGGTGCGCGACAAGACTTCCTCTGTCGTTTCCGAGCCTCGCTGCACGCCGTGATAGAAATCCGGAATGCGGAAGACGCCTGGGATTCCCGGTTCCGCCGCCCAGCGACGTGGATCGCCGGTCAATGTTAGTGCGCCCGCAGTGCCGCCGTGATACGAACGATAGCGTGCGCCGATCTTGTGACGGCCACTAAACATCCGTGCGATGCGTATCGCATTTTCGTTTGCCTCCGCCCCGCCGTTAGTGAAGAAGAAGGCATCGATGTCTCCGGGGGTGATTTCGGCAAGCTTCACGCTCAGTCGCGCGCGCACATCGGTGGCCATGAAGGGATTTGCATAGGCGAGTTTTGCCGCCTGCTCCTGGATCGCGCGAATCACGCGCTCGTCGCCGTGCCCGATGTTGACGCACATCAGTTGACTGTTGAAGTCGATGTAACGTTTGCCTTCCGGCGTCCAGAAATAGATGCCTTTGGAACGCGCCACCGGAATTGGATCCACCGCGGCCTGCGCGGACCACTCAAACAGCGTATGGCGGCGACAGAGTTTGACAATCTCGTCACCCGACATCTCTTCGGGCGTAGCCTTAGTAGGGGTAGTCATATGGCCGCGATGCTACTCAAATGCACGACTACGAGCAACTAGTGGGAGTGCGCGGTAGTGTCCTAATCTCGTTCTCCTCAGTGAAACCTCCGTGTCCCTCTGTGACTCTGTGGTGAAAACGTCTAAACGACGACTCACCACAGAGACACAGAGACAACCGAGGCATAGAGGAATTCAGAATTAGGACACCACCGAGTGCGCCGAGCTGTCGGACTTTTGTGGATTGCAAACAGAAATCAGCAAACAGAAAACAGCCGGATGGTAAAACAAGTCAACTCCTTGGAGTGCGCCCTGTCGGCTCTTTATTAAGTTTGTTAAGCGTTCTCTTCTCGCTTAGCTGTTCAAGCTAAAGTGTCTCTGGGTTGGGAAGGTGGGCTTGCCCCCGCTCTGAATTCTCTTATGCTATCTGCTCTCTGACCTCGTACATTGACTTCCCAATCCCTTTCGCATAAAACCTTTTCGTTCCCTCCTGACCAAATCGCTTTCCCTAATTAATTCCCCACTGCCCTCTGAACTGATCGGCTGTCTACTGTCTTCCCATGCGCCCGATACTCGTCACATTAATTATCTTCTCCATTCTCTTCTCCTCGTTTTCGTGCAAAAGAAAGCCACCATCTCTCGAAGCTATCGACACCATTGACCGCCGCTCCAACGTGCCAATAGCTCCACCAATCAGTCGCGACCTGGCACAGATTCGCGAGCGCGGTTCACTCGTCGTCCTCGCTCCGTACAACTCCACCACATACTTCATCTACCAGGGCGAACCGCTCGGCTATGAATACGAACTGCTGCGAACATTCGCAAAAGATCTCGGCGTAACTCTAAAGATGATCGTGGTGACTGATCCCAAGAGCTTGTACGCACTGCTAAATAGTGGCGATGGCGACATCGCGGCAGCGCGGCTTATTCCTCCGCTCGCTCACACGGGCGAGCTTGAGAATCAATCGCCGGTTGCGTTCACCCGCGCGCTCTATCGCACCGAGCCGGTGCTGGTGCAACAGGGCAAGGCGCCATCGGCGGCCGGTGAAGGAGCGGAGAAAGCGCTCGCGCCCGGGCCAGCTGACCCCTTGCCGGAAGTAGACATACAGGCGCGACTGGTTACCCGGGCGTCGCAGCTTGCGGGGCGTACTGTAAACTTGCCCGAGCAGTCTGCTTATCGCCGCAGGCTTGTCGAGTTGTCCGACGAAATCTCCGGTGACATTCACGTCGTCGAGATGGGCGAGAAGATTCAGGATGAAACCCTGGCCCAGAAAGTGGCACGCGGCGAAGTTCAGTTCACCGTGATGCAAAAGAACCTCGCGGATTTGAAGGAGGCGGAGTTTAAAAACCTGAAGGTGCGCCCTATCCTCGGGCAAACTCACAAGGTTGCGTGGGCGGTGCGCAAGAATTCCCCCGAGCTGATGAATGAGCTCAACCGTTGGATCGAAGAGAAGAAAAGCGGACCACTATTCAATAGCCTTTATCAGAAATATTTCATTGATCGGCAACGATATCTAGAGCGCGTGCAGAGCGAATACCTCACCTCTACCACCGGCAAACTCAGCGAGTTTGATCCGGTGATAAAGCAGTATGCGGGCGAGCTGGGTTGGGATTGGCGGCTGCTCGCGTCGCAGGCATTTCAGGAGTCGCGCTTTAAACCGGAAGCACGCTCCTGGGCGGGAGCGACTGGTTTGTTGCAGCTAATGCCCGCGACCGCGCGCGAGTTTGGAGTTACTAACGCGCTCGACCCGACAGACAACGTTAAGGGGGCGGTGAAGTTTATTAAATGGCTGCAGCGCTACTGGGAGACGCGTATACCTGACGAGGGCGAGCGTTTGAAGTTTGTCCTCGCTTCATACAATACGGGCGCCGGCCACGTCGAAGATGCACAGCGACTGACGGAGAAGTATGGGGGTGATCCGCAGAAGTGGGAGGACGTTTCTTACTGGTTGCTGCAGAAGTCAACGCAACAGTATTCAGGCGATGCGGTGGTGAAGTTTGGCTTCTGCCGCGGCCTTGAGCCGGTCAATTACGTGACCAACATCCTCGAACGGTTTGATCACTATAAACAGTTTGTGGTGACGTAAAGGAAGAAGACAGTAAACAGTAAACAGTAAACAGTAAACAGCAGACAGCAAACAGTAGACAGCAAACAGCAAACAGCAAACGGTAAACAGCAGACAGCAAATGGCAAAGAGCAAACAGTAGACAGCAAAGGTAAACAGCCTACACCTAACAGCAAATGCTCAACGAGCCGCGTAGCGGCGGCAGAATTTAGCCCAGGGTGAGCGAGCGAAGCGAGCTGAACCCTGGGATCTAGTTCCAATAGAGTTCCAGCCCGCGTAGGAGTCTGTCGGGAAAAAGTCATAGACAGCGATCAAATAATAAGTAAACTGCCGGCATGAGCAAATCATTTCGTGCTTACGATATGAATCAGCAATTGCTGTTGCCGCCGGATTTGCGCCAGTGGTTGCGCGACGATCACCTGGCGCTGTACGTCAGCGACGTGGTGGAGGCGTTGGATCTTTCGCGGATCATGAGCAAGTACGAAGAAGGCGACAGCCGTGGTCGGCCGCCTTACCACCCCGCAATGATGGTGAAACTGTTGGTCTATGGTTACTGCACGGGTCGGATGTCGTCGCGGAAGCTGGAGCAGGCTACTTATGATGACGTGGCGTTTCGCGTCTTGAGCTGCGATCAGCATCCAGACCACGACAGCATCGCCGATTTTCGCAAGCGACACTTGGCCGAACTCGGGCAGTTGTTTGTGCAAGTGCTGCAGTTGTGCCAGCGGGCCGGCCTGGTGAAGCTGGGCCATGTGGCCGTTGATAGCACGAAGATCAAAGCTAACGCAGCCAAGCGCGAATCGCTGCGCTACGGACACTTCGAGGCCGCCGAGCAGGCGCTGGAGGCGGAGGTGCTGCGGTTGTTGACCGAGGCGCAACGGATCGATGACGAAGAAGACACAGTTTACGGCGCGGGTCGGCGCGGTGATGAGTTGCCGGCCGAGTTGCGACGGCGAGAGACTCGGTTGGCGAAGATTCGCGAGTTGAAAGCGCAGTTGGAACAGGAGGCGCAACAAGCGGCCGCGCAAGAACAACAGCAAAAAGCAGCGGATGAGCCAAAGAACTACAGACGGCGCCAATGGACCAAGAGCGAGAGCGGCGCGGTGGTTCCCAAGGGCAAAACGCAACGTAATCTCACTGATCCGGACTCGCGCTTGATGATGGACACGACCACCGGGAATTATGAACAAGCTTACAATCCGCAACTCGCCGTTGACGCACAGACGCAGATCATCGTGGCCGCGCGGGTCGTGCAAGCACCAAACGATCAGGAGCAGTTGGTGCCTACCGTGTTGGAGGTGAAGAAGAATCTGGGCGCATTGCCCGCTGTGGTTTCGGCTGACGGAGCTTACTTCAGCAGCGCGGTAATCACTACGGAAGCTTTGCGTGGCATTGATTTGTATGTGCCTCCCAATGAACCGGAACCGAGCGTTGTGCCGGAGACCCCAGCCCTGGATGGCAGTGTGCGGGCGCAGATGTGGCACAAACTGAAAAGCAAACCGGGACGCAATATTTACAACCGGCGCAAGACGATCGTCGAACCTGTCTTTGGCCAAATCAAACACGTGCGCAGCTTCCGCCAGTTTATGTTGCGGGGCCTGGCCCAAGTAGAAGGCGAATGGTTGCTGATCTGCCTGACCCATAACTTATTGAAGCTGTTTCGCAATCTGAAACCAGCGCCGATCGTCTGAAACCGCAAAAGTTAAGCTAGGCGAAGCGATCCACGGCATCATTAGGGCCAAACAACCAAATTCGCGATGCTTGGCCTCGCCCAATTAATGGAGTTAAAAATCACGCTTGAAAATATCCCTTTATGATTCCGTCAACTGTCCGAACCACTTTTCCCCGACAGACTCCGTAGCGGGCGACAGATCTTACGTTCAGCTCAGCCGGAGGAAGACAACTCCTTAAATAGGGAAATATGGAGAGAGAAGGTGAAATAGGGAAATAGGGAAACAGGGAAAAAAACCCCCGCTTTCGCTTTCCCCATATTTCCCCTTTCCCCTATTTCCCCTATTTCCCCCTTCTCTATTTCCCCCTTCCCCCATTTCCCCCATCGCCCCTCATCTGCGCACCCTGTGCACCATATGCGATCACCCTCCAAATCCGTATCGACTTAACCCCTGCAAATAAAGCGATCTCCTGCATGGCCAGATAGTTGCCATAGTCTCCAGCAAGGAGACATCTATTATTATGAAAAATTTTGGCAAAGGGATTGGCGGCGCACTTCTGTCGCTCGTGTTTGTTTTTGGCATATTCGCAGCGACCAGCGGGACCGCTGAGGCGCAATATCGCAATGATGACCGCTATTACGAACGGAATTCCAAGGAAGAACGGAAGGCACGAAAACGGGCCTACAAGCAACGCCGGAAGCAGGAACGTCGCCAGGGTGACTGGAGACGCGACCGCAACCGTAATGATGACATCTACGGTAACAATGACATTTACAACGATGGACGCTATGGCCGTAATGATGGCTATGGCGACAGCGGCGGGTATGATCAGGCAGAACTGAATCGTGGTTATCAGCAGGGTGTGCAGACTGGCGCGAGTGATGGCCAGCGCAACCAGAGTTACGACCCGCAGCGATCGCGTCACTTTAAGAACGCTTCAACGCAGGCTTATCGTGAAGGCTTCGTCCGTGGCTACGACCAGGGCTACCGGCAGTATGCAGGGAATGGAAACCAGCGCAACGACAACGGTGGCTGGGGCAACATTCTCGGCGGCATCCTCGGACGCGGATAGTCAGAGGTCAGAGGTCAGAGGTCAGAGGTCAGAGGTCAGAGGTCAGAAAACAGAAGTTGATTTGCACGCTCCGCGTAAGTAGAGACGCTCCCTCAAATTTCGCGCGCGCAGCGCGTCGAGTCAAAGCGCCGCAGGCGCGCAATGTAATAGCCTCGGGGCGTTAGCCCGGGGATCAAGGCAACGGACAAACTATTCGCCGACCCTCGATGGGTCGGCGTTCTTTTACGAGAGCTTAACCCCTCAGTTCCGGATAATTGTCCGTCCGGCTGATTGCTGTTTGCTGATTGCTGTCTACTTCCCCTTCACTAAAACTCAACAGCACTAAACCCGCGATGTAGAGTCCAAGTGTGAAGAATGAGATGTAGCCCGTCGCTGGTGCAAACGTTGGCGCGCCAATCGTGCCCAGCGAAACACCCTGCACGAGTGCGCCGGCCACACGCTTGAGCCAACCACCTTCAGGCGAGTAGAGGCTGGCCAGCAGCATGTGCTTCAGCACGAAAGCAGTTCCAAAGAGTACGACCAGGCTGCGTAACAAGCGGCGCGCATCGAAGGACGAAAACTGATTGTTCCAGAGCGTCCAGAGAAAGAAGAAAGAGAAGAGCCAGTGTAACAACCCACTCTCCGGCAACACCGAATTGAACGCCTGCGCTGATGCGAAAAAGAGGGTAAGCAACACCCAGATGTGAGAGAGGTTAGTGAATGGTGGATTATTGGCGGCGATCCACTTTCGTAGATCAATTAAACCCCCGCGCACAAATAGCAGCATGAGCAGAACTGCGAGCACGAGCGTAATCAGTGGCGGTGGAAGAAATATGAACGCGCGATCGTCCGCGCTCACCCGCAAACCACCAAGCAGCGCCACTGTCAGGAAAAAGAGCGGCAGCACCACATAGCTGACCAGCGCCCGGTTTCTCGATTGCGGGTTGCTGACTGCTGGTTGCTGATCGTTCTTTCGTGGCATTTCGTGTGAGTTCGTGGATCGTTTTTGTTTTTTCCACCAATGACAAATAGTGGATTCCATTTTAGAAGTGCGACTTCTGCTGACTAAAGGTTACTCAACCTGATTCTAGCCAGTGGGTCGACAAATGCAGAACCGGGAGCGGTAGCGACCGGATGTCAAACTTGGCTAGCTCACAAGTTCAAGAAAAGCAGATCCACATTATCTATTTCAGTCAATCTTAAATTGCAAAGCTTGGGTTTAGCGAAAGGCTCATCCGGTCGCTATCGCTCCCGGCTCTGAATTCGTCGACCCACGCTGATGGCCCTGTTTTCGGTAACTACATTCGGTCGCTACCGCTCCCGCCTCTGAATCCGTCGACCCACGCTGATGGCCCTGTTTTCGGTAACTACATTCGGTCGCTACCGCTCCCGCCTCTGAATCCGTCGACCCACGGGTCCTTGACATTCCGTCATGCTTGGGAAATTGATCGGGGCTTTGCGCCTTTGTAATGTCACAGGGGGCTATGCGCCTCGGTAATGAACGCCACTCATCACTAAATTACTTCTCTTCTAAATGACAAATGAGAAATGACAAATGACAAATGACAAATGGAAAATGTTCTGGGCTCGCTTCCGTTCCTATTTCCCCCTTCCCCTTTTTCCCTCTTCCCCCCTCTGCTCCCCCCGGGCCTTCATTTCCTCTTCCGCATAACCTTCAACGGATTGATATCTCCCCACGTGCGCTCCATCCCTTGTTCCAATTCAGCCTTCAACTCAGCGGCCGAGCGCATCTGCAGGTTTTCATCCTCGACGATGAGAGGCGTAGACGCGAGCGCAATGGCCCGATTGACAGCCTCAAGGCCTTGCTTAAATAAATTCTGATCGTAATAAACGCGCCCCCAGCCTTCGCGATAGAAGGCGTATGCAATGTAAAACTGCGTCTGTGGATCACTCTGGGCCGGGTCAGCGCGCTGCCATTCGTCGCGCGCAGCGCGAAACTGCTCACGGCGAAAGAGCGCGAGAGCAGCATCAAACTTCGCGCGATCTATCTGGTAGCTGCCGGTGGCCACCTGAGCGCCGGTTGCCACCTCCTTGAAGCTGCGTGGCTCCGTCGCATACAGCCAAACGATTACGACCGCGTAAACCACACTCACCACGAGCCCAACGATTTGAATAACCTTCTGCCGCATGCTCCGATTGTAGGACAGACATTCCTGTCTGTCCTCCTGACCTCTGACCTCTGATCTCTGAGGCCGCTCTTGGTAACGCAAACTGTTAGTTTGCGATTCGGCTCAACTTGGAAAATCTCTCAGGTTAGGAAGGTGGGCTTGCCCCCGCTCTGAGTTGTCAACTCCTTGGAGTGCGGCGGCTTGACGCCGCTTTCCCCCTTCGGACCATGTCCTGCATTTTCCTTGTAAGACGCAAACTAATGGACTAGCGAATCGACTCGCGCTAATCTGCCGCTGATGTCCGCGATAAAAAATCTTGTAATTCTGCTAATCGTCCTCTCAACTTGCACCCTTGTCGTCGCGAAAACAAGACCATCAAAATACGGACCAGTAACCGAAGGCTACTTTCGCGGCGCCGACGGTGTCCGTCTCTTCTATCGTAAGGTCGGCAAGGGAAAAAACATTGCCGTCTTTCTTCACGGTGGACCGGGCCTTGGCATCAACGATGGCGGTTACGACATGGAACCGCTCGCGCGTCATCGCGTGCTACTGATGTATGACCAAAGAGGAAGTGGGCGCTCGGAGATCGTCAGTGATCCAAAACTGCTTACCATTGAATATCAAATCCGCGATCTTGAGGAATTCCGCAAGCATTTTAAGCTGGAGCGCATGAGCCTCGTAGGTTTGTCGTGGGGCGCAGGACTGGCCACGCTTTATGCGTCCATTTATCCGGAGCGCGTTGAAAAGTTGCTGCTGGTAAGTCCGATGCCGCCGGCGCGCACGCCTTACTGGCCTCAACGAATAGCAAGACTCAACTCACTAATCGGCGCAGAGAAGGCCGCGCGCCAAACGGAGATTAGACAACTTTTGCCGGCGTCGTCCGACGCACAGGCAGTCGCGCTTTGTCGAGAGGCCTTTACTATTAGTTCAGAGCCTTATTTCGTCGAACCGCCTGCGAGCCAAACAAGGCTGGTGCGTCGCAGAGCTGCATTGATTAAGGAACGTGTGGAGCTGATGTGCGATACACCGCCGGCGGCATTAAGGAATCGTTTTGTAGTCGTGTTCGCAGTGTTTGATTCACTTGGCGATTGGAATTTTTTGCCGCTGCTAAACAAGATCCAGGTCCCGGCACTGGTGGTCGAAGGTGAGAAGACAAATGTGCCGCTCGATGCCACCCGCGCCTGGGCTAGCGCTTTGCCTCAGACAAACACATTGCGCAAGTCTGCCAGCTCCGTTAAGTCAGACACCTCCCGTAAGCCAGACAGCCCCCGCAAGCCTGACACCTTGCGCAATAGCCGTTTGTTGTTAATCCCCAACGCCGGCCACGTTCACTTCCTCGAACAACCCGCCGCGTTCTTCAAAGCCGCCGAAGAATTCCTCCGCGCACGTGGTAGTAAAGCAAACTGTTAGTTTGCTGTTCAGAGTACAAACTTTAGTTTGCTGTTCCGGGAACCTGTAGACCACGGCAACGAACAAAACAGTTCGCCGACGCTCGATGGGTCGGCGTTCATTTTTGTTGCGGCTCTGCCGCTTGCTGTGCGGAAAGGCTTTGCCTTTCCGGCAGCCCCAGTACCTTCCAGTGGAGGCTATGCCTCCTTGTTAGGTCAATTCCTCTCAGAATGTCTCTATCAGAGGGCGGATTGGCCCCCGCCATGAATCTCCCGCGTCAACTCCTTGGAGTGCGGCGGCTTGACGCCGCTTTGGCCCACCCACAGCGCCAAAGGCGAGCAGCAGCACGCGCACTGGTTGCGTCCCCTTCGCGATCAGAATGTGATTTTAGACTCGGACCTCGCGTTGTTGTATGGTGTGGAGACGAGGGCACTCATTCAAGCGGTGAAAAGAAATGATAGAAGATTTCCTTCGGATTTCATGTTTAGGTTGACGGGCAAAGAGTTCGAAGACTTGAGATCACAATTTGTGATCTCAAAATCCAGGGCGGCCGCCGACACCTGCCATATGCCTTCACTGAGCATGGCGCGCTGATGGCCGCAAATGTTCTGAACAGCGACCGCGCTATTGAGGCAAGCGTTCAGGTGGTGCGCGCTTTCGTTAAACTTCGGCAGATGTTGACTTCGAACTCTGAACTTGGGCAAAAGCTAAACGACCTTGAAAAGAAATACGATCGGCAGTTTAAGGCCGTCTTCGAGGCAATTCGGCAGTTAATGACCCCATCCTCGTCGCCTGCGACTAAACCAATCGGCTTTCGTCCAAAAGCTCTAAAGAAGTACTAAAATTCCTGAAGTCCGCCGCCCCGCGTCGATCCAGCGCTGTTGTGAGGTCAGTACCATGGCCGGCGGGTGGTCGCCGTGGGGCAGTAGCCCGACCGTCAGCGAGGGCTCCGTAAGACAAACTGTTAGTTTGCTTCCTTTCGGCTTTGCCGCTTGCTGTGCGGAAAGGCTTTGCCTTTCCGGCAGCCCCAGTACCTTCCAGTGGAGGCTCTGCCTCCTTGTTAGGTCAAATTCATCTCAGAATGTCGCTAGTCAGGAAGGCACTTGCCCGACGCTATGAATCTCCCGCGTCAACTCCTTGGAGTGCGGCGGCTTGACGCCGCTTTGGCCCACCCACAGCGCCAAAGGCGAGCAGCAGCACGCGCACTGGTTGCGTCCCCCTTCTTAATTTCTTGATGCCGCTTTTGGTCTTTGATATCTGAAATTTCCAATCTGAATTGCCGCAAGGCCGGCGTCAGCAGGGGGGAATCACACCACAAAAAAACAAATTCGCCGACCCTCGTCGGGTCGGCGTTCTATATACTTAAACCTAAGCCTGCTGCAGTTGATGCACAAGTTCTTGCATTAGGGCGAACAGCTAAGGTCTTCCCACACGCTCGCATCAGGAACCAACTTCCATGCAGAATTAGTCCTTGCAAAATACTCTCAGTCGGAGCGGGGAAAAGCTGGCGGCGCGTGCGCTCAGGAGGCATCACCAAAAACGTATTAAGCGACGAGTAAAAGAGTACTACGGGGGTGGTCATCGGAATGATCCGCGCAAAATTGGTCAGATGGCTCGCTCAAGGAAACTTTGCTCCTGCTGGATGTGTGGCAACCCCAGAAAATACCTTGACGAACCAACGCTACGCGAAAAACAAAGCAAGAGTTCAATGACCTGAAGGCGCACATTGTGACTTCAAGCTGGGATGAAATGCGAAGGGCGTTACTAACGCATGAGCAAACCCCTTGCGATGGTGCCGATAGAAAAAGTTGAACGCGCCATCATCTTGATTAGAGGTGAAAAGGTAATCCTTGACTCCGACTTCGCAGCTATATGGAGTTTCAACGGCGAGGCTTAATCAACAAGTGAATCGCAATCTCGATCGATTTCCAGGAGATTTCATGTTCCGCCTAACAGAAAGGGAGTTCAAGGATTTGATATTGCAAAATGCAACATCAAAGAAAGGCCGTGCTGGAAGGAGAAAACTCCCTTATGCTTTCACCGAACACGGCGCTCTCATGGCCGCCAATGTTCTCAGCAGCCAGCGCGCCATTAGCGCATCGGTTCAGGTTGTACGTGCCTTCATTCAATTGCGTCGGATGCTTGCTTCCAATGCCGACCTCGCACGCAAGTTGGAAGCGCTTGAAAAGAAATACGATCGCCAGTTCAAAGTGGTCTTCGACGCAATCCGCCAACTGATGGTCCCACCACCGGCCCACCTTAGACCAATCGGCTTCACAACCAGCTCTCGCAAGAAATAAGAGTACACCCACGGAGGTTTCTCGAAATATGAGGGTTGCCAAGCTCACGATTCCCGCCGCGCATATCGAAAAGTCTATCTTGTTGGTTCGTGGCCAACGAGTGATGCTCGATGTTGAAATTGCCGAGTTGTATGGCGTGGCGACTAAAGTCTTGAACCAAGCTGTCGCCCGGAATCGAGATCGATTTCCCGACGACTTCATGATGCGGCTTACCGCCGACGAGGTTGGAGCTCTTAACCGGTCACAATTTGTGACCGGTTCGCAGAAGCACCGCGACCCTCGGTTTCGTCCTTACGCTTTCACCGAACAAGGTGTCGCTATGCTCTCCGGGGTGCTTCGAAGCAAACGAGCAGTGCTTGTTAATATCGAGATCATGCGGGCCTTCGTACGGCTGCGGCAGATGCTGGCTTCCAACACCGAACTCGCCCACCAACTAAAGGACCTTGAAAAGAAATACGATCGACAGTTTAAGATTGTCTTCGAGGCAATCCGCCAACTGATGACTCCACCACCGCCTGACACCAAACCAATCGGTTTCACAATAAGCTCTCGCAAGAAATAAGAAATTCTGTCGGGGATCTCCGACTCTGCCTCTGGCCCCGCCCGCATTCTATTTCGCGCGCGCAGCGCGTCTAGTCAACGCGCCATAGGCGCGTAATGGAAATAGCCCGGGGCAACGCCCCGGGAACCAAGCCCTCCTTAAAAACAATTTCGCCGACCCTCGATGGGTCGGCGTTTCTTTGTAACGCAAACTTCCGGGGCAGTAGCCCGACCGTCAGGGAGGACTCCGCTGAGTGTTTCTTACCGATAACTCACTGCTGACTCTGGCTTCTGACTTCCGATAAATGTTAACAGCGACATGTCCCGTAAACTTTTGACCATACTCATTCGAAGTCAAGACTTGCCCGTTTGCCGAGCGCTCAGTCTTCAGAAGCCGGATGACCAACAAGCTCTCCAAGGTTATTCTTAATGAGGCTTTGAAGAGACTTCTCAAGATCAGAAGCTACGTCCGTACATTTCGCCGGCTTTGCCGTCGGTAAGTCCAAAGAGTTTTAATGTCGCTCCGAGCGTTGACCGTCGGAAGCAAACTCATGCGCCCAATGCGGTACACGCTTCCACATATCTCGAAGTTGATTGTCGAGCTTACGATAATTCGGGCAGTGGCTCTTTAACAGGAGCCAAAACTGCTTGGAATGATTCATCTCTGCCAAGTGGCAAAGTTCGTGCACGATCACGTAATCAACGACATCAGGTTGCAAGAATAGAAGCTTGGCATTCAATGAAATTGTTCTGCGCTTCGAGCAACTCGCCCAGCGGGTTCTCTGTTTGCGGACGGAAATGCGATCGTATTTCAAGCCCGTCCGGCGACTCAACTCTTCGAGTCGCGGAACCAGACGCTCGCGCGTCTCTCGCGTAAGCCACCGCGCGAGCGCAGCACGACCGGCCGCCTCGTTCTCCACGGCGCCCGTTAATGACAGCCGATTCTCTCCGGTCCTTCTAATCGTTATAGTCTTAACCTTGGCAGAGCGCTGCTCCAGATGCCAAACAGCCCGAACCGCGGGTAAAGAAATCTGATTCGGAATCTTCCATGCAGGCTTTGGCTCAAAGAATTTCTTTTGAGATTCGCGCCTTTCGAGCGCCGATCTAACCCAAATCCTCCGACGTTCTAGTAGCGCAGGCACTTTGGACACGTCGTAGCCACGTGGCACGTAGACTTCAAGCCCCTTCGAGAGTGTCACCCGAAGCCGCACGTTTTTCCCACGTGGACTCTCCCGCAACTGATACTTGAAGCGAGTACTATTCATTCGATTGTGCGCGATACCCCACTCGGCGAAGCAGCTTAATGCATCGCGTAACAAAATCCATCTCACGACCGTGGAGCCCCGCAGAGGGAAACTGTTTGGCTAAGACTCTAATGAATTCACGAAAGATTTCGATATCTACATGTTCATGTTCAGTCCACCCCGGAAACAGAATTTCATCAGCCTTTTCGACTAGTGCTGCCGCAATCTTGTCGGCTTCTTCACTCGGAAGTGACGCTGATTTCTCCTGCGCGAGCTTGGCGATCGTTTCACGCAGTGGCCGTTTGGATTCTTCTACAAGCTCCACAGTCTCTTTTGCTAGCTCCTCAAGCTCTTTTAACAACGCAAGTCCTGCAAGCGTGCCGTTGCGCTTGCGCTGAATGATATGTTTCAGCCGTTCACTCAACGGCTGAAACTCCTGATCTTCGTCAATACGGATCTCAAGTTCCGCCGCGAGCATGGCTTCGATATTTAGCGCCTTGGAATCTGGAGGCCGGCCTTCTAGGCTCGTAAGATAATCTTCATTCAATTCATAACTCGGCAGATTCCTCTTTAATTCATCAACTTCGACGTGCTGTCGAATCAGTTCTCGTGTCTTGGCGCCATCGAGCGGGTCAGTTTCGAACTTGGCGGCTTTCGGATAAAACTCTTTTACGTAGTACATCCAAATCCGAGTGAGCCAGAGGTAATTTGCTTCGTGCTCAATGAGAAACGGATCGGGATGAAGCGTTTCCCAAAGCAAATTCAGATTTCGATAACCCAGTTCGAACTTCTCTCGCTTGGGCTCATTAGTATTTAACCATGCGAGAATCCTCATGATCGTGGCGTAGTCACCAGCCTTCGGAAACTCTGCAAATAAATCCATCTGCAACTGCATTTCAAGCTTGAAGGTTTCGCGCAGGCGCGTGAACGGAAACGCCACTTCGCCCAATTCGTTCTTGTCGAAGTTAAGAGCTTCCTCAAGCCTGTCAAATAGCCCGTAGTAATCAATGACCACGCCGACTTTCTTCAGCTCGTTGTAAGGCCTATTAACGCGGGCGATTGCCTGAAGCAGTGTGTGATCCCGAATTCCTTTATCGAGATACATCGTTTCGACGATCGGCGCGTCAAAGCCGGTCAGTAGCATGTCACAGACTATGACGATCTCGACGTTGCGCCACCTATTGTCAGGCTTGGTCTGATCTTCCGGCTCCTGCGGCTTCTCTTTCTTGAATTGCTCAATGGCTTTCTTGCGATCATTACCCAGGTAATGCTGCCTGACCAGAGGCTGATCTTTCTCTGGGTCTTCCGAGTAAATGCAGAGCGTCACTTCTTTGCCGAGCAATTCATCCAGCGCTGCTTTGTACAACGCGCAGGCCTCTTTGTCATAGCAGACGAGCATCGCTTTGAACTTGTTTGGCCTAACGCGGTCATGGAAGTCCTTCGCGACGTCTTCCGCGATCATCTTTACTCGTTTTGGAAGTTTGAGAATGTATTCGAGCTTCGCGTTTTCTTTTCGCAGTTGTTCGCGTTCGCCTTCCGGCAATCGGGCGAACTCTTTCTCAAAAGCCTCGTCGAGGTCTTTACCCCAAATCGACCAGTCACTCATTCTGGGTTCGAAATGAATGGGAATCGTTGCGCCGTCGCGAATCGCATCCGCGATTGAGTAACGACCGCCGGGTTGCATATAGCGCTCGATGCGCTCTGTCCCCGATTCGTCTTTGCCGAGGATGCGACCAAAAGCCAGCGGCGTATTGTGATCGTCGTTCTCGATTGGCGTGCCGGTAAATCCAAAAAGCGAAGCCTGCGGAATCGTTGCTCGCATCCATTTGCCGAATTCGCCTTCTTGGGTGCGATGGGCTTCATCGATTAGTCCGATGACGTTCCGTCTGGGAACCACGACATCTTCGTGGCCGCTGAACTTGTGCATGATCGTGACAATGATCCCGCGATAGCCATCGCCGGCGCTTAACAACTTAACCAAGTCCGCTCTGCCTTCCGCGATTCGGCACGCTTCGGTGTTTGTGCTGATAAGCTGACCAATCATCTGATCCTGCAATTGCTCGCGATCGATAACGATCAGAATTGTTGGCTGCTGGAGTGTGGGATGATGCCAAAGCTTTTTGGCGGCGAACAAAATCGTCAAGCTCTTGCCGCTGCCTTGCGTATGCCAAATCAGGCCGCGCCGCCATTCCTGTTCTCGGTTCAAATCCAATGCGCGACGGACAATTTCATTCGCGGCTGAGAATTGCTGGTAACGCGCAATCTTCTTGACCGGCTGCCCTTCTTCAATCTCGAAAACGACGAAGTTTCTTAGCAAGTCGAGTAGGTTCGTTCTGTCGAGCAAACCGTAACACGAACACTTCATTCGATCGGTTGTCGGGATTACGTGCGGCGCAGGATCGCGCCATTCATGCCAGGTGTGGAACTTCGTTCCCGGAACTCCGTAGCGAAAGCACAACTCGTTGACTGCGCCGCAAAAGAGATTCGAGTAGTAAAGCTGCGGTGCTTCACGCTGATAGCGCGCACACTGTTTCGCTCCCTCAGTCCAATCTATATGCCAATCACGGCCAGTTGTTTTCGCTTCTATATTTACTACCGGAATGCCATTTACAAACAGTAGTACGTCGGTGCGGATGTTGTCTTTCGGCCCTTCGACGCGAAACTGATTCGTCGCCAGATAATCATTCAAGTTGTCGTCAGTTCCGAGATTGTCATAGTCAATGAGTTTGACGTTCTGTTCCTGTTCTTCGACGGCAAACTTCAACGTCTTCTCGTTTCGGAGCCAGCGCAGCCATTCCTGATTGTCTCGCTCAGCTTGCAGACGCGAGATCACACGCTCGGCCCGATCATCGTCAGTGATGACGCCGGGATTCAACGCAATCAAACGTTCCCTGAGGATTGGCAGCAGGAGGACTTCGCGCTCGTCTATCGACCCGTCAGCACGTCGCGCGCGGTACTCGCGAGCCACAGCGCGCGAGTCTTCATAACGCCAGCCAAGTTCAGGCGTCTGCGTCCAATCGAGAATCGCATTCTCGACGGTGCGAGCTTCGTTGGGAAGAATTACCGCCGCCATCAATTTAAGCGTGCACTCGCACGCGTCCAGTCAAAAGGTTTTGGAGCAAGGATTTCTTAAGCCGCTCAAGTGCCACAATCTCGGCTTCTATTGCTTCGATGGAATCCTCTTCGGCATCAACAAGGCGAACCATTTCATTTTGTTCGTCAACGTCGGGTCTAGGCAGCAGAAACTGCTTGATGGCGCGAGCACCAAGGTTGTGATTTCCGGCGGATGTGTTTGCCATTGCAAGGCACTGACGCCGCCCAAGTGGAGAGGCCAAAAAGTAGTTCAAATAGCGGCCCAAAAGACTCTCCTTCTTAGTTCTGATTCGAATCAAATAAGACGCGAAGATGATGTGCCGCTCCTTTGCCTCCTGCCCAATGACCGTTGATTTCCCAATGTAATCTGAATTGCCGTTAGTTCGGATCAGTAGCACGTCATCCGGTTCGAGGCGCAACGCTTCGGCTTCATTTTCGTCAACTTCCGTATAGCTGCACTCACCCAAGCGAAATCGAGGAGAGATGACTTGAGGAATCGCCACAACAGGAAGTCCGTGTTGTCCTTCACTCGCAGGGGCGTTTGTTCCGTAGTTAACGAAATCGATACTTTGTCGCAAGCGATCTACCAATATCCTGGAAGGTCTTGCGTGATGAATCCGACTCGTCCCACGGGTTGAGTTGGCCCACCACCGGATCGTTCTAACAGAATGTCGTCCTCTCTCAGCTGAAAACTTTCCGCCTTCGACGTTGAGAAGTACCTGACCGCAACGTCGTCAAAATCGAGCGTGCCGCGATCCGTGAAGTTAGTACTTCGAAGAACCTGAGCTGACGCTTCACCTTCATCGTCACCCCAATCGCCGCCCTTACTCTCGACAAGTAGCTTTGCCAAGAGTTCGCGATCCCAGTCGGAAGGGATATCGCCCAAAATTGTTCTGCTACGATGTGTGAGCATGCACCTTTTCGCCGCCATTGGATTTCAGTAACTTTCGCAACTCCCGGCGCTTCAGTAATGATTTACGACTAGCGCAGTCGAATTCTGCCAAAGCGTCTGCGATTTCAATTGTTTCCTCAGGCTCAAACGTATCAACATATCGCGGCACGTTGAGGTTAAATTCGTTATGTTCAATTTCACCCCGCTCGGTAACGGCAAAGCATCGCCGCGCATCGTCTTGATCAGTGTAGATTCGGGCCAGTTCAGCCGCAGTTTCCCGCGCCAGAACCTGTTCGCGATCGGAACGTTTGCGAACGGAAGCGCGTTTCTCTTCAGCTTCGACTTCCAATTTCGTCAGGCTCTTAATCATCGGCTTGAGTCTTTTCAGTCGCTCGGTATTCGCCTTCTTCTCTTCACGAAACGTCTTGCGCTCCTCTTTCCCATCGGGTTGCTTTCGCGTCGCGAATTCCAAACGCTCTTCGAGTTCAGCGCGCAAGGCAGCCAACGGTTCAAGCAACGGACCATACGCTTCGTCAATCTCGTTTAGCGCAGCGTCCCGCATTTGCTCAATCTCCGCAATCAACTCAGCTTCGTGCTGAGGAAGAAGTTCGCCACAAACATCCAGATCGCCGAACGCGCGCCACGGAATCAGAATGCGCATGCGATCGACTGGACGCAGAAGGTTCTGAGGATTGGCCGATTGAAACCAGCGCGAAGCCCAGATCAGCAGAATCCGATTCTTTCTTTCAGGTGCTTTGCGCTTATTCAGGACTACCAGACACGCCGGCACGCTGTTGCCATAAAACATTTTCGAACCCAGAATGATCACACACTCGATTAGATCCTTCCTAATGAACCCTTCGCGAATTATGTACTCGGCATCCGCTTTCTGATTCCGGCCGTCCTCCTCTTCAGTTTGCTCCGGCTGTCCGCGAAACAAAACTCCTTGCGACATCACCACAATCGACCGGCCCGTTGGCTTGAGTGACTTAAGGACTTGTTGCAACCATGCATAGTCGCCGTTATCACGCGGTGGCATGCCGAATGTGAGCCGATCATATGGATCGCCACCGACAAAATCGTTGTATCCCCAGTCTTCGAGCGAGAACGGCGGATTCATCACAATTCGATCGAACTGGCGCAGACGCCGCGTCTGGCCTTCGCGGAAATAAGGAGTGCGCAAACTATCAACCGGCGGTGCTTGGTTGAAGCTGCGCACTCCGTGCAGAAACATATTTATGCGCGCGATATTGGCCGTCGAAGGATTGCTCTCCTGCATGTAGAAGAACACTCGATCGGTTTCTTTCCGTCCGAAGTGTCGTTCCACGTGATTGCGGCATTGAAGTAAGAGACCACCCGAACCAGCCGCCCAATCACAAATGTGATGTCCAGGTTGCGGCTCGACAATTTCGGCCATCAGGTAAGCAATTTCTTTCGGCGTATAAAATTCGCCGCTGGATTTGCCGGCTTTTGACGCGAAGTTCCGAATAAGGTATTCGTAAGCATTGCCGAATAGATCGTCAGGCACGCTCGCATGATCGAGAGGCAGACTTCCGAAGTGGTTGATGATGCGAACGAGTTTTCCGCGCGGTAGGCGATCCTGCGCATTGAAATCGACCTGCGGATTTGCGAGGATGCCATCAAACTTCGGTTCGTTAGCACGTTCAATTGCCCTCATAGCGTCGTTCAATTCTTTGCCGAGGTCACGCTCAGTCGTACGCGCTACCTTTTCCCATACGCAATCATCAGGAACTACGAAGTCATGCATGCGCGGGTCACGCGCGAGATCGGCATCGTCAAGTTCTTTCTCAAGCGCAGCAACATTTTCTAAGTAGACATCGTTGATTCGCTTGTAGAAAAGCAGCGCAAAGACATACCCGCGAAACTCTGAGTGATCGATACCCCCACGCAAGAGATCCGCTGCCGTCTCAAGAAACGAATCAAGTTCCGATTGGGTTAGCCTCCGTTGAGGACGTGTTTGTATTTTCTCCGCCATTGCGTTGACTGTCGAACTCTTTAGAAATCGCTTTGCGAGCCCATTTGTAGTTCCAAGGATTGCCGAATCAAGCCCATCACATATGGCAATTCAGCCATGGAAGATAAACCAACTTCCACATCGCCGTTACCCCAACGTCCCAAATCAGACACATCTCGGCAGACACCCCTTGGATCGTCTATTTGATGAAAAGCCATATTGAGTGACAGTCTCAATCGCTTTGCTTGTGGCACGACATCGACGAAATTTGTTTCTGCCTTGTAAGCAATGTAAAGTTTCAGAAATTCTTCGGTTACTACAGGATCCAACGCCAATACTTCTTGGCGAAGCGCTTCGAACAAATCCCTCATTGGTCCTGACATAATGTAAGGGAAGCTGTTAATCCCATAGATTGTAAATGTGCTTTTGGGTCTGTAAGCTTCGAGTTTGGATTTCTCAAGTGCCGGAGCTATCCAAACACCGACTGCTTGCTGCGCTAATCGTTCCGCTCGCTCGCGAATAGTTTGCTCGTTCCATTGTTGAAGCTTTCCCAGCCCTTGGTTGAGTCGTAAAGGACTCTGAGCAAAACCTCCCTCCATGTCACGTTTTTGATTGAAAGGCCGGTCATTGTATTCCGAGTTATAACCCGTGAGGCTCAAGTTACCAATGGTGTGTAGATAAGTTTTTTGGATGCGCTCCCACTCCGGTCCTAGCTCCTGTTTCCATTGATTAGATAGGTTTTCATTCTGCGGTAGGATGTGTTCAATAGTATATTCGTCTACCGACACGCGCTCCTTGCGGCCATGATTTTCCAGCCTTCTTAGCCAATAACTGCGACTGCGAAAGTGATAGAGATCTCTCGTCTGAATCTCACGTGCAAATTCTTCATTATCTGGAAAACGACGGTACGAAGGCAGTAACAAGAAGTGGGCGGTGATGCTCTCTAAGTAACAATCTTTTTTCAATTCGCGTGAGAATGTCGCAAAGGTCTTGTTCATCGAGTTTGTTGGAATCGAGCAGACCGCACGCCGAAAGACGTAACTCTCTACCAATCGAGCCGCTTCTAGCAAATCATCTTTGGTGAGAACTCCATTATCAAAATCTCGGTAAAGTTCGAGCAGAAAAGGAAATGCGACATCCACTTTTAGCTCACGGATGTCGCGAAACGCTAGCTCTAGTTCCGGATCCTTTTCCGCTCTCAAGGCCATCGCACAGTAGTATCGGCTAAAGTCTCTGATGTCTGTCACAAGGTCCTCAGTCGAACCTGCTTTCGTAGAACGGGCGTGCTGTTTAAATGACTCGTACACTTGCCTTACGTTTGGAATTTCGCTGGTCTTTACTGTTAGGTAATGCCGCATGAAGGGATCGAAGTGAGTTGCATAAGCTTCCTGACCAAAGTCCAACTCCATTGGGCGCCAATATTGTTCGTACAGGCGCGTTTGTAATTGTGGCTCCAAACCCATAAGTATGTAATTTCTGATCAAATCAGCCTGGCTTAACTCCCGGCCTGTTGAATTCATGCTCTCGAAGATTAGCTGCGGATTATCCTGGTCGCGACTGAGGGAGATGTCGACGATCAAGAGCTTTGCGAGTCCCTTGCAGAGCGTCACTAAGTCGTCCTTCTGTTTAGAAACCCACTCCTCCAACAGGTTGAAATTAGCTTCGATCTTCAAGGAATGATCTTTTGGATACTGCTGCTGATCGATTACTGCGGTCAGCGAGGATTTATCTGTTTGTGAAAGGATGAGTTTGTAGCGCAAATCTCCAGACTCAAGAGGATTTTGCAGGTAATAGCTACGCAACTTCTTGGCTGAGAAACCCTCCAACGGTTCATTGTCACCAAGCGCGCGGGCTATGGCTTCGATTAGGAGCGTAACTGTCGTCAGACGCTGCTGCCCATCGATCACAAGAAGAGGCGTGAGTGTAGTCACGTGATAAAGGCTCTTTTCCACGTATACGATCGAGCCAATAAAGTGAGCCGGGATACTGTCGTCGCGCCCTGTGCGAAGAATGTCTTCCCACAACTGTTCACATTCTCGCTCCGTCCAGGAATAGGTGCGCTGGTAAATAGGAATCACAAATTGTGGTGATTTTTTGAGGAATTCTAATAGATTTGCTTCCGTTGCTTTCATAAGAAGTTACCGACCCATTGCAGGTTCAGATCTTGGAGGAAACGCGAGCAAGATTGCAGGCCGTGGATTTGAAGGCGCGCGCGAATCGCGGAGCGTAAGCGCAGCGATACGCGGGCGGCGGCCGTTTTTAGGAAACGGGCGTATTTTGCCCTAGGCGATGCAAAAATTCCAGCTAAGAGCGATGAAGGGGGGAAAAGGGAAAAGGGAAAAGGGGAAAGGGGGAAAGGGGAAGGGGTAAAGAAAGAGTGATGAGTTATGAGTATGAGTGATGAGTTCGGGTGGTTTACACGCCTCTGGTCGGTTGGGTGTTTTGTAGCGGGGAAGGAATGAACGAATACCCGATGCAGAAGGTCTTGCATAAAACTGAATTTGTCGGATGAATTTTATTGGTGGCGGTGGGTGGTTTTGGTGGGTGTCAGCTTGATTGAAGACGATTCCTCGCTATCATCTGGAACAACGGCGCTTTGAGCCCGGCTTTTGGAAGGCCGGGCCAGAAAACGGAAGACTCGGTCGTTTACTCCGGTATGGACCCGGACGACCGCCGCGGACACGGTGGCTTGCGTTCGCTGTTTTATCAAAGCGCCTTCAATCTTACTTTCCTCGAGTTTCGAGCCAAAGGACTCAGGTGCATGCAAGCATTCTTGTAAAATGTAAGAACTCTTGCATAGGGTTTCTCGACATAGCATTTTGTGAGTGTCGCCCCTTTTGTTTGCAAGAGATACAAAAAAAAATATCGCCGACCCGTCGAGGGTCGGCGGTTGTTGTTTTGTTCTGGGTGATCCCCGGGCAGAAGCCCCGGGGCTATTTTCATTGCGCGCCTGCGGCGTGCGCGTCACGGAGCCCTCCCTGACGGTCGGGCTACGGCCCCGACGGGAGCAAACAGCAATCAGTAGGAATAGGGGAAAAGGGGAATGGGTAAAGGGGAAATAGGCGAAGCCGGCAGCAGTAGGAATAGGGGAAAAGGGGAATGGGTAAAGGGGAAGGAAAAGACGGGCTGGACGCCCGAAAGATTTTCCATTTGTCATTTTTCATTTGTCATTGATTGACTCGACGCGCTGCGCGCGCGACATAGAATGCGGGCGGGACGCCCGCGCTCCCAGTGAATAGGGGAAAAGGGGAATGGGTAAAGGGGAAATAGGCGAGGCCGGCAGCATACACACGCTGCAATCAGCAAACAGTAATCAGCAAACAGTAATCAGTAGGAATACCTTTAGTAAACCCTGAAAAGGTATTGCACCGTGAGCTGGACGGAGACGGGGCGGCCGTCTTTTATTGCCGGAGTGAACTTGATCTTACGCGCCGCGGCTATCGCCTGTTCAGGCAGCCCGTACCCGAGCTCTGACCCTAGCACGACCTTAATTGTCCTCACGGTACCCGACCGGTCCAGTACCGCCTGCACTCGCACCTCGCCTTGAATGTTGTTCTGGCGAGCACTGTCCGTGTAATTGGCTGCGGGTTTGGAGGTGATCACTGCTTTTTGATCAACTTCTCGTTGTGTAAAAACGCGCTCGTAATTCACCGCTGGCGTGACAGGTGGTTGATTGGAAACCAAAAGTGGATCGGCAGCGGGAGCAGTAACCGGCTTACGCGCTTCGCCGGCAGCACCCGGTTGGCTGGAAACAGTAAGCGGGTCACGCGTTGCTGCGGCACTCTGACGGAACGAGAAACTTCCCATCAGCGACGACGACTCCCAGGGCGTCTGCTTACCCTTGGTCACTCCGTGAACGGATATTCTGACGCGCTTAAATACTTCTTCAATACTCAAGTCAGGAATACCGATCACCTTGAGAAGCTCGCTGGTGTAAATACCATTGCGTCCCGCACCGCCATCGCTCGCAATTGAGCCGGGCGCGGTTGCGTAAGCGATCAACGTGCCGTCAGGTGCGTCCATCTTGGCGAGGCCGTTCGCGCCTGAGCGAAAGCTTCGCGCAAAGGGATTATTGCGACAGGCGTCCAGAATTACTATGTTGAGACTGGTCTTCGCGCTGTCCATTTGCGCCAATACAAATCCGGCGTCAACCGTCTCATACTCGACCTCTTCTTCAGTCGTAACCTTTGCATCAACTGGAACGAGGTAATTATTGCCGCTTACCTGCAGGCCGTGGCCTGCGTAATAGAACAGGGCCACGCCGCCACTTCTGATCTTCGTTCCGAATTCGCGAATCGCCCGTTTCATGCCGTTCTGATCCTGGTCCTCCTTGTGGATTACTTCGAACCCCGAAACGCGCAAGGCTGCGGAAATGTCCCTTGCGTCGTTGACTGGATTCTTCAATGGCGCGCTCTCGTAGGCAGCGTTGCCGATGACTAGGGCGACACGTCTCTCCGCGGCGGGTTGCTGGATGAGTTGGCGATCCTGGGCGCGCTGGTCGCTCGTGAGAAATGCCAGCAGCAGAGAGGCATAGACGAGCGGCAGAAATCGTTGGGGGATAGACATGACGTAGACTGTGAATCGTAAAGTGTGAATCGTAAATAGTGCAAGCGGAAATAGGATCGGGGAAAAGGGGAATGGGGAAAGGGGAAAAGGGGAATAGGGGAAAAGAAGAAAAGGGGAAAAGGGGAAAGGGTAAAGGGGAATGGGTAAAGGGGAAATGGGCGAAGCCGGCAGCAGGAGACAGGAGACAGGAGACGGGAGACGGGAGACGGGAGACGGTACCGGAGCACTCCCTGACGGTCGGGCTACTGCCCCGACGGGAGCAAACAGCAATCAGCAAACAGTAATCAGTAGGAATAGGGGAAAAGGGGAATGGGTAAAGAGGAAATGGGCGAAGCCGGCAGCAGTACACACGCTATTGAGTAGTCCAGGTTGAGCGAATCAAGATGGCGTCAGACGCATCAGGCCGGTGGCGTCGCGGATGAGCAGGTCGCTGCCGAGGAGCACGGGCATGGCCCAGGTTTCGGCGTCGGCGATGTCGTAGCGCTGTTCTGCTTTAAAGGCGGTCCCGCCTCGTTGCGCGATGATCAAGTCGGCGCCGTTGGTTAGATAGATCAGATGGCGAGCGGTCAGAAGCACGGACGCGTGATTTCCCTCGCGGCCTTCGGTCAACCAGCGCACCGCACCGGTCTTCGCATCAAGCGCAACAAACTGCCCCTTCTTCTTTTCCCCCAGACCATAAATCAAGCCGTCGCCGTACACCGGCGAACTCATGTACATCGCGACGTCCGCGTTTTTCCAAACCTCAGTGGCGCGCCATTTACCTGCACTCTGGGCCAATGTGAAGGCGTGTGTGCCCTGGCGTGGACCGGAGACGATCAGATGCGAGCCGGTCCAGAGCGGGGTCACGATGTTCTCGTGCCATTCGTCCGGGAACGGCGCTGACCAAAGCTCCTGTCCAGTGCTCGCATCAAGACCCACCAGGGAGCCATTGGTTAACGTGACGATCTGTTTTTTGCCCCCAACTTCAATCACAGCCGGTGAGGCATAGCCAGGCCCCAAGCCCTTCCATTCCCATACAACTTTCCCGGTCGACGGCTCGAGCGCAAGGATTTGTCCACCGTGCACGTCGCTGCCTGTCTGAACCACGAGGCGTCCATTTACAGCTAGCGGCGAAGCAGCCGTGCCACAGAAAAGTTTGGAGGTGTCGACGGTTGCCGAGAAGTCTTTTGACCAGAGAGTACGCCCACTCGCTGTATCCCACGCGTTGAGCATGCCAGTCACACCGAGGGTAAAGAGACGGTTGCCGATAACGAGCGGAGTGGCGTTGGGACCCTTGGCCATCTTCACCGCGTACTGATTTTTCTTGAAGTCGGCTTGATACTTTTGCTGCCAGATTGTCTTGCCGTCGGCAACATTGATCGCCATGACCGCTTCCTCAGGATCACGCCGGCTGTGAACGAAGACAGTCTTGCCAGACACAACCGGCGACGAGTAGCCCTCTCCTATCTCGACACGCCACGTGCGTTGGAACGAGGCTGGCCAGTTAACTGGGGCGTTCGCTGCCGGAACTAAGCCATCGCGCGATGGGCCACGCCATTGGTTCCAGTCCTGGGCTGTGGCTGGTTGGATGATAAGGAGTAGCAGGAAGGGAAAGAAAAAACGATTTTCCATTTCATTTCTCATTTGTCATTTTTCATCTTCAAGAAAGAGCATAGACGCGAACCACGAAGTTACACGAAATGACACAAACAGGGAAAGAGTACGGGCAGTAGCCCGGCAGGTATCCGCTAGAACAACGTCACTGGAAAATACGATCCACGAACCACACGAAATAACACGAACAAAAACACGGAACAGGAGCCAGCAAGAATTACCCCATACGCCGCGCGCGGAATGGGGCGCCATTTAGGCGCACCAGCGCGTGTGTTACCTCGCCTTTTCTGTTTCTGATGAAGGTGATTTGCGCGTCGCGGCCTTTGAGGAAAAACTCACTCTCTGATTCGGGAAAGAGTTCGGCCGCCGGACGCCGTTTGTCTTCGGGTGTGGCTATCAACCGTTCGCCCTCCTTCTTCACGGTGAACGGGAGAATAGGGCTGTCATACTTTCCGACATAGTCATCGTAGATCTTTGGGTCTACTTTGGCCTCAACGTGCTCACCCGGCAGTGTGTCCAATTGCTCAGAAAGAAGTTGCCACTGTCCGGTTCGCTTGATGTAAGTGCGGCTGTAGCGGGCATACGCCGTGCCCTCTTGATTATTGACGGGGCTTCTTCGCTTTTCGATACGTTTACCGCTAACGACCGCAGTGTCGCCATTGACGCGCACTTGAACGTCTTCGGTCGTCAAGGTAAGCGTCGGGTCCGCGGGCTCTTCTCGCAGGAAAGTCAGTAGGGTGGCTTTGGTACCCAATCCATTCGGGATAGTGAGAAGGAACTCGTCCGCAACCAGACGTTCAGTCGCTTTGACGTCACGCCTCAGATAAGCATCTCGTTGCTCACGCTCAACCTTGAGCACGTCCTCCTCGACGGAACGTGTGGTCGTCTGCGCGAGCACGGAAGTCGAGAACAGCCATACAGCTATCAAGAGAATGGTTTTCATTGGATACACCTCTGGGAACGATGTTGGAGCTTGCGGTGTTAGATACCGTGGGAAGAGAATTGTTCCAAGGAATTAGTAGACAGTAACAGTAGACACTTACTGGCTATTGAGCGTGGTGATTGACCTAGCACCTAGAAACGGATGACAAATTCGCGCACCAGGTTGAGTAGAAACCCATTCAGCACCGCTCGCGTGCCACTACGCAGTCCGTCCTGGTAGCTATAGCGTTCCGGATACCAGGTTTCAGCGGCGATCACGTTGCTCGAGTAGTATCCGGCGAGCCGGGGCACGGAAACCACCCGCTTGCCCGACTTGTTGCGCGAGGTCAGGGTCTCAAGCAGCGCGTGTTTGACCCGGGCGCCGAAACCTGTGCTCGGGCTACGCTTGAATCCGGTGTCCAGCCCCAGCGCAGAGTCCAAACCATAGATGACGGTGTGATGGATCGCGTTTTTGCCGAAGCCGGAGGCAAAGCGCTTCCCATAACCTGACGCGCCTTGTTCCCATTCCTCCGGATTATCCCGCCATTGATTTATGCCGGCCGAGATACTTGTGCGAAGAAGGCTGAATGGTCCGACCGTGTTCTTGACGTAGCGATTGAAACGTTCGCGCCTGGTGGGGAAAATATAAGTTGGCGTTGTTGTCTGGGTTTGCTTCGCAGATTCGGGTAGTACCGGAATATTACTCGGAGCATCATTCGCGACGACCGCTTCAGATAAGTTGACCTCGGTCTCTGATGGGACGGGACTTGGGAGCTCCTGGGCGGAAACGGTTAGAGCGGTGCACACGATGAATATGAGCAGCGCGGTTCCTTGTGCCGCGCAAATTGAATAGCGCCGTTTCATTTGAAGCTCCCCCTTGAGGCGTGTTTGTGAAAAGCAAGAGCATAACAGACGGAGCCGATGGTCGGCACTGACAAAGCAGGAGACAGGAGACAGGAGACAGGAGACAGTAAACAGAGACCACCAGCTACCGCGGGTGGTACTGACCTCATTATCGACGCGATACTGACTTCTGTATTCTGTCTTCTCTTTTATTTTTTACGGAGTTAGATCGAGGGCTTCCACGATGCGTGTAAAGGGAATGTTTGCGGTCTCGTTTACCTCTCGGACGTGGTCCGCGCTGTCTGCCTCAAACAAACACATGCAGTGTGCTTCGCCAGGCACGAAAGTAGTTCTGATGTAGCGGACGGGCTTGCCTTCATCCGTAAACTTCTGACTTGTTTCGATAGCGGCTTTCTGAGCAGCGGCTAACTGATCCATCTCTATTCCAGGGAGTTCGCGGTCGACCATGTAGACTGACATGTTGGTCTCCTTTTGGGGTTATTGGATGGGTGTCATCGTAAATCGCAGACAGACAAACAGCAAACGGAGACAGGAGGCAGGAGGCAGGAGGCAGGGGGCAGTGAAGTTGATTGCGTATCCTAGTGGGGAAAGGGGGAAAAAGGGGAAAGAGGGAAATAGGAAGGGGAAAGAGGGGAATAGGGAAAGGGGGAATAAGTGGGTTAGTAAGTCGAGGGCATGTGCTTATGAATAGTGATTATCAGTTTTCGCGAATGATCATTGATCTACTTTTGTTGCGACTAGTCTGATAGCCATCGCCCGCGAAGGATGCAAAGGCGAAGCTAAGTTGAATTTGACTTCCGCTGGTGGCGTGCCAGTTTCTGTCCACGCGATCGAGCCGTCGCTCTTTAAGCCTTCTACCTTGGTGACAAAAGCCGCCAGTGACACTTCGGTTCTTTGCTTAACCTCGATAAGCGTGAGAGTGACGCGCGCGCGTGTTTGAGCCTCACTCAATTGCGGTCGTAAGCGCTCAGCAAGTTCGACCGCGGAGAATAAGACGACTTCATTGGCGTTTGCCCGCTTCTTCAGCATCTCAGCGAATCCAACTCGATCAAGATTTGGTTGCAGTGAGAGCTCGACGACCTCTCTATTTCCAACGCGACGCTTGTCGTAGCTGTTGAGCTGATCACGCAGAGTGTTGAAGTCGAGCTCCATTGGTGGTGGCTCCGGTGGAGGTGGCGCGCTCGCAGGATTTTGGCCATAGGCTGAATTGACGCAGAACAACGCGAACAGCAGGGCGAATTTGTTTAAGGCTTTCATGACGACTTGGCTTCCTTTTGCCTCGGCCGAGAAATAACGTCAGGGAAGGATAGGTCATTTTAGACCAATGACGTGGAAGGGCAAGGAGGCAGTAAGCAGGAGGCAGGAGGCAGGAGGCAGGCGGCAGCAGGCCGTTGGTTAAGAACATTTTGACAGTCAACGGCCATGGCGGCACGGCAAGTGGAAACCCGCGCACGGGCGGCAACAGGTCTGCCGGATAGTGTCCTAAATTCAATCTTACTCTGAGCAATCTTTGTGAGCACGAAGGTTGCACAGAGAAATCCACCTTAGGACACTACTGTCTGCCGTGTAAGGTTGCAGAATGGGCCACGCGGAAATAGAATGCCGCGCGATCAATCACCCCCCCCCAGCTTTTTCATTAGGAGGACATATGAAAACAAGAACGATTGTCTTGGCGCTGGCCCTATGCTGCCTGGCCGCAACAGCGGCCGCATACGCCAGCAACCATCACATGGGCACATGGAAGTTAAATGAAGCGAAATCAAAGTTCGCCGCCGGGGCCACTAAGAACCACACAGTTGTCTATGAAGCTGCCGGTTCTGATATCAAAGTCATTGTGGATGGCACCGATGCCCAGGGTAATGCCATACATCACGAGTGGACGGGGAAATTTGACGGAAAGTACTACCCCGTTACCGGCGACCCCGCTGCAGACGAGCGGTCCTATCGGAGAGTTAATGCCCGCATAATGACTCTCACCGCAAGGAAGAGCGGGAAGGTCACTGTCACTGGCCGCATAGTCGTCGCACCAAATGGAAAAAGCCGCACCATCACCACCACTGGCACCGACGCCAATGGTAAAAGGATTAGAAACGTTGCGGTCTATGACAAGCAGTAGGCAGTTGGCAGTGGGCAGTGGGCAGGCAGAAAGCAGTCAACGATACGTTTTGATTCGTGTAGTTAGTGGATCGTGTTCCTCGAGCTCAAAGACGATCCTTACACGAAATAACACGAAGCGTGGACTGCTTTCCACAAATTCTTGCTGACAAAGTTTATTCTTCGTCCAGGTTTATTCTTCGTCGAGAGTTGAGCGATCTGGTGCGTTCACACCTTGTTGATTGAAGTAGCCGCCAGGCGCATGCTGGCCTGACTCGCCTACGTCGAGAGATCGTTCTTCGGTTTTCAAAGCCGTCTCGGCCGAAGTTTCATCCGTAGGTCGCCAACCTTCTTCGCGTTGTTCCTTCTCTTTTTCTAAGTCGTTTTCCCTCATTGGTGTCTCGCCTCCTTGGGTTCGATTGCAGAGAACTTAAGTGTGCGTTAGGGCATAAGCAATCGCGAGGCCGGGAGAAGTAAATGGTAGATCGTGAAGCGTAAAGCGATTAAGCGTAGTAAAGCGGGACGGAGAGTGTTCTAAGAACGGGCGTAGGTTGAGTAGTACCGGTAAGGAGTCTGTAATGATGGTGGTCTTAAATCAGATTTTCCATTTGTCATTCGCGAATTCAATTGGAAGTGCACACAGTAAGAAGTGACGCGTAGCAACCGACTGCGGAAGGTTACACGACGGGGTGACCCCCCTTTTCAGTGGGTCGACAAATGCAGAACCGGGAGCGGTAGCGACCGGCATTCAAGCAGGCAAGAAGGCTCATTGGAGAATTCACTACCTCAGGTTACGCAGCGCCACCAGGGATCGGGACTTGTATGACATGCCAATTGAATTCCGGTCGCTACCGCTCCCGGTTCTGCATTTGTCGACCCACCGGCTAGATTCAGGTTGAGTAACCGTTAGTCCGCAGATGTTGCACTTCAAACTTGAATCAACTATGAGAAATGAGAAAAGGAAAATCTTATGATTCTGGAGTTAGCGCCTCTTAACCGTCAAAAGTATCCAGTCGCTGATTGTTTTGAGCGCTGCCGGCGAGATAGTCTCTTCAATCATGCCATATTCCGTCGGCAAGCCAGTCTTCGCGGTTTGGAACAGGTGGTTTAGACCAGGCATTAGTAACACGGTGTAGTTCTTATTGCCGCCTCTCTTCAGAGCTGCTTCAATCAGCTCCAGATTTTCTTTCGGGGGCACCTGCAAGTCCTTATCACCAACGATTGCCAAAACTGGAACTGTGACCTTTTCAAGCACCTTCGCTGGATCAAACTCGAGGAAGTAACGAAACCAGGGCGAGACATATAAGCCCATCTGCACTTCAATCTGTTTCGCAACCGGGGCAAAGGCAGTCTTCTGAGCGTCGGTCATCACCGCCGTTTCTTTACTCACTACTTCGCGGATCTTTTTCTCAGCGATTGCGTTGTCGGGCTCGGCTTTGAGAACCGCAAAAATTTGTTCGTAAATTTTCCGTATTTGTGCAGTCGTTTCCGGGGCACTGCCGCCGGCTTTTGTCAGCAGGTCGCCTTGCATCAGGATCGCATCCCTGCCCGTCTGACCAATGCCGGCCATCATCACAATAAACGCAACGTCCTTCGACTTAACTGCGGCTATCGGTGCGATCATGCCGCCTTCACTGTGACCGGCTAAACCTATCCTTTGCGGATCTATTTCCTTTCGTGTCTTCAGGTAGGCGACGCCGGCTAGCGTGTCGTCAGCGAAAGTCTCGCTCGTGTCTTTTGCAGAGCCGGCTCCCGAGCCGCCGGTGCCACGATCGTCGACGCGCAAGACGGCAATACCCTGGCGCGTCAGATGATCGGACAGCACCAGGAACGGCCGGTGGCCCATTACCGTTTCATTTCGATCCTGCGCCCCTGACCCGGTAATCAGGACCACAGCGGGAACTTTTTCTTTTGCAGCAGGAAGAGTCAGCGAGCCGGTCAGTTTCACCTTATCGGACGGGTTAACATAACTGACTTCTTCTTCAATGTAGGGGTATGGCTTCTTCGGATCCTGTGGACGGCCAAGTGCGGGCGTTGCATCCGTGCGTTTAAGTGTTAACGGGTAGGCAACGGGACCCTGCTTGAAGTCGCCAACGATCTCGGTTCCCGCCTCATTCATCTTTCCTTCGTAACTGATACTGAACTTGGGGGCCTGGAAACTCATGACGCCGCCCGCATAAGTGATCGTTTCGATAGGTAAATTAAGAGCAGCCTGATCGATGCTATCGAAGGTGGCGCTGAGTTTTCCGTCAGCGGTCTGCGCGACCTTGACTGCTAGCCTGAGCTTGAAGCCGCTGACTTCAAGCGTGCCCAACCAAACGCCGGCGATTGGCTTTTGTGCCGCGACTTGCTGCGGCGCCTGAGTGGATTGCTGAAATGCGGGAGTTGAATTCGGAAAACTAAAAATGACGAGGAGCAGTAGGGTAATCATGAAAGTATTACGATGGGTGGAGGGGAAAGGTTTTGGGAGGGGTGGAAAAAAAGAATCATTTTCCATTGGTCATTTGTCATTTCTAATTTGTCATTTAAAGAGCCTGAGCCCGCGATGAGAAGCCTGCGATGAGATATAAGCCTGGGGAGGAGAAAGATCATCTTGCGTGATCGTCAACTCCTTAGAGTCCGCGTGTGTAGCGCCCGCGAAGCGGGTGTAAGCCTAAAGCCTGGCCCAGGACAAGGTCGTTTTAATTAATGAGAGCCCGTGAAACGGGCGACGGACTGTCGCTTTCGCCCGTTTCACGGGCTCAATCTCTATTGACTCTATTGTCCTGGGGCTTACGCCCCAGGCTTTATGCTTACGCCCGCTTCGCGGGCGCACATACTTGCCCCCATGCACTCAACGGGGTACGGCGGAGAGGTGTCCGGCAACCATCTGCCATAGATCGCCGCGCTTGGCGTAGATGACAGTGAATCTCATCTCACCTTTTTCTCCCGACTTCGACACACCGCCGCCACTTACAACGCCCACGTCGCCAAAAATTCGCGCTTTAAGATTGCTAGGCGTTACTGATAGTCCGCCTCGACTGCCCTCCTCAGGAATAACTTCATCCTTGATGACAATGTTTCCCATGGGGCCCATACCCTGGAAGTCATCGGCGATGATTCGCAGCAGCGTGGCGCGGTCATTCTTTTCCTCGGCAGCGAGCCAGTCGCGCGTTAGTTTTAAAAGGGCTTGCTCGGTGGTTTCGCTATTAGAAGCTTTGGCTGGAGTTTGGGCGATTAGTGGAGTAGCGGCCGCGCAAAGCAGCGCGATCGCGAGAAAAAGTTTTCGCATGTGGTGGCTCCTCGACGAAATGGTTTTGAGAGTAGACACCACTCTTGGGGGAAAGTTCCAAGGCTGAGGGAAAATTCCAGCATAGGAGGAAGAATTGTTTTCCATTTGTCATTTCTCATTTGTCACTTAGAAAGGCCGAGCGTGCGGGCGACAACTCCTGGAAGCGACAACTCTTTGGAGTGCGCCGACCTGTCGGCGCTTTGGCCTGAGCTACTGCGGCACACAGCTTCGCCAACAGATCGCTTTCAGCATATTCATACTCGAGTAATTGGAGGTAGAAGGACCAAAGCGGCGTCAAGCCGCCGCACTCCAAAGAGTTGTCGCTGCCAGGAGCGTCGGTCCCAGGAGTCGTCGCCTTCAATGACAAATGATTAATGTCAAATTACGACAAATGAGAAATGGAAAATGATTCTTTCCTCCCCCTGATCACCGCTTACTGCCGACCACGCTCACAATGGCTGCCACCAGCTCATCGGGTTCCACCGGCTTGGCAAGATGCAATTGATAGCCTGCTTCCAGCGCTCGTTCCCGATCTTTGTTGGTTGCGTACCCGGTCAACGCAATCGCAGGTGTTTGGCCGCCGCGCTCTACTGGAAGTGCGCGCAGCCGGCGCAGTAACGCGTAGCCGTCCTCGTCCGGCATGCCGATATCACTGATGACCACATCGGGCCGGCTATAATCCAAAGCGCTCAATGCCTCGCTGGAAGTTGAAGCCGAGGTAACCTCGGCCCCGTTGCGCCGCAACATCAGGCTGAGCAGACTTCTCGAGTCGTCGTCGTCTTCAACGAGCATCACGCGCAAGCCATCAAGACTTACGCTGACACCCGCGCTCCTTCGCTCCAGCGGTTCTGCTAAATCCTCCTGATCAACTCCTTCTCGTTTTTCTTTCCGGCGCTCTGGAGCGAGCGGTAGATCAACCACGAAGGTTGATCCCTGCCCTGGGCCGCCGCTTTCGGCGCTGACCGTCCCGCCGTGCAGCTCAACCAAATGTCGCACCACTGCAAGCCCTAAACCCAGCCCACCCTGTTTGCGTGAAATTGAACCCTCTTCCTGACGGAAGCGGTGAAACACAAAAGGAAGAAACTCAGCAGAGATACCCTCTCCCGTGTCAGTGACCGTCAAACGCACCGCAGGATCGTTACATTGGAGATATACCCTAACGCTGCCGCCGCGTGGGGTGAACTTGATCGCATTAATGAGAAGGTTCCAAACCACCTGACGCAACCGGTTTGGGTCGCCAGTCACGAGGCAGTTCTCGTAATCGAGCGTCGTATTTACTTTTATCGCCTTCGCATCCGCTGCAGGGCGAAGCGCATCTTTTGCGGCTACCACTACGGGCGCCAGATTGAGAGGGTGCACTTCCAGGTGCAGATTGCCGGTGATGATTCGCGAAACGTCGAGTAGGTCATCGATTAGACGCGCCTGAGAACGCGCGTTCCGCTCGATAGTCTCTATGGCGCGTTTGAAGTTTTCCTGTTCCACTTCACCGCTGCTGAGTAATGTGGCCCAACCCAAAATGGAAGTGAGGGGCGTGCGCAACTCATGCGAAAGCGTGGCGAGAAACTCGTCCTTTAAGCGGTCAGCTTCTTCAGCGTGTTGTCGCGCTTCTCGCTCACGGCCCAGGAGGGCAATGCGTTCCTCTTCAGCATGTTTGCGTGCAGTGACATCAAGGACCAGGGAGAGCACCGAAACCAACTCGCCTCGATCGTCGCGCAGGACGGAGTTATACCATTCGCAAAAAAGCACATCGCCTGCTTTGGTGTAATTCCGGTTTTGCAAAACTCCGAGCGATTCGGCGCCCACACGTTGTCTATGCGTCACCTGTGCAACTGCATCTGCATCTTCGTCGAACACGAAGTGCCAATCACTTACGTGTTTGCCCATCACTTCGTCGGCAGTCCAGCCAAACAGGCGTGCCGCCGATTCCGACCAACGAGAAACGCGAAAGTCGCTGTCCCACTCGATCACCGCAAGCGGAGAATTCTCAACATGGGACGTCAGGCGCCGGTGAGCTTCAGCAGCCGACTCCTCCGCAAGCTTCTGTTCGGTGATGTCGTGCACGATGCCGACACCGCCGACTATCTCGTTGTGCTCATCAAACAGCGGTGAATAGCACGCTTCGAAGAAACCTTGCCTGCCGGTTTCAGGTACTGTGTAGGGCCGGTTTTCGGAGGTGGTGAGCTCCCCTGACAAAGCGGCGTGGAAGTATTTGTCCTCGCCGGTTTCTTCAAGAAACGGGAAGACATCGAAAGCGCGTTTTCCCAGGACGTCGTCACGTTTCAGGCCCGAAATTCGTTCCATGGCGCGATTCCAGGCGGTGTAACGGCAGTCGCGATCGAAAGCAAGTATGCCTTCCACACTTGCGTCGAGGAGTTGGCTCAGTAATTGAGGTTCGTTTTTCACGGCCTGAGATAAGCATAACAAACCTCCCGGGTCAGGCAGCAGATAGAACGATTTTCCATAGAGCATTTCTCATTTTTCTTTGGAAAACGGCGAGGAAGGACCAAGAGCGGCATCCACTAAATACACGAAATGTCACGAACAAACTTCGTGTTCGTTCGTGTGATTTCGTGGATCGTTTTGTCGCCGAGCCGAGCACTCAACTGTGGCCGTCATGAGGAGTCTTCAAACTGGGAGGCGAAAGGTGTAATCTATGACCATAAATCCAAAACAGCCGAGGTCGTTAAATGTCGCAAGCAATGTCCCAGAAATACGAGACCCTTCTCTTTGAACGCCGCGGACGGGTGGGCATCATCACCATCAATCGGCCTGACAAGAGAAATGCGCTGAATATAAAAACACGCGAGGAAGGCGCGGCCTTATTGGAGGAGCTGCGCAATGATAGCTCTGTCGGCGTGGTGATAATCACCGGCGCCGGCGACAAAGCTTTTATCGCAGGCGCTGACATCGCCGAGTTTGCCGGGCGCACAGCCATGATGCAGCGAGATGTAATGACTGCGAGGTCGCTGTTCAATGCCATCGACACTTTCCCCAAACCGATCATTGCCATGATTAACGGGTATTGCCTGGGCGGCGGTTGCGAGTTGGCCCTCGCGTGCGACCTGCGCATCGCGGGTGAATCGGCTTCGTTCGGTCAACCGGAAATTAATCTGGGTATTATTCCGGGCGGTGGCGGCACGCAACGTTTGACGCGCCTGGTTGGCGAAGGCAAGGCGATGGAGATGATCCTGACGGGCGAAATCATCGACGCCAAGGCAGCGTTGGCCATTGGACTGGTGAATCACGTGTTTCCGGCAGAGCAGCTAGAGGCCAAAACGCTCGAGATTGCCAATCGCATGGCCGACAAGAGTCCAATTGCACTGAGCCTCGCAAAGGAGGCGGTCAAGCTCGCTTCTCGCTCGACTCTTGACGAAGGACTACGTCGGGAAGTAGACCTGTTTGCGCTCTGCTTCTCAACGGAAGATAAGGACGAAGGCGTCAGTGCATTTTTAGAGAAGCGGAAGCCGGAATTTAAGGGGCGTTAGTAGGACAAGCGTTCCTGCCTGTCCCCGTTAGAAAAAAATGGACAGACAAGAATGTCTGTCCTACTGAGATGAAAGTTGTAGCTGTAATTTTTGGAATTGTGATCGCTGCGGTGGGCGGGGTGATTGCTTACCGGGCGTATTTCCTGGAGCCCGCTGCTGCGGTGGTGATTACAAACACCGACATACGCGAAGTGCCCGACTACTTTCGCATCGTAGGCGGCCTTGTGCTGTTAATTGTTGGAGCGGCTATTGCGTTTTCGGCAGCACGAGTTAGAAGAAACAGTAGATAGAGACGGTAGCCCGACCGTCGAGAAGGCTCCGTTGTAACTTACGGAGCCCTCCCTGACGGTCGGGCTACTGCCCCAGAGATACTGCAACGACTGACCGCAGACAATCACCACGGCCCACGGACCCAAGAGCTAAGCCTTCGGAAGTGAAACAGCCCGGTTGAGAATTACGCCGAACTCTGTTCCCGATTTAACTTCAGCTTCCTGTTCTCGTTCGTAAACGCGCGCGCCTGTTCCCAGTCCGCCACCGATGATTGCGCCAATAGCGGCGCCTTTTCCACCGCCAGCAATCGCGCCGATAAGCGCACCACCTGCCGCGCCGCCGCCGATGAATACCGCATCACGCTTTCGGTTGCTGCGTCCGGACACAGTGCCTTCGTTATCGGAGTTTACATCGTCTGCCTGCAGGCTGCTTAGCGATCCATTGAGTGGATAGCTCCTGCTGTTTGGCAAGACGACCGAGGTGAAGCTAACAGTGATATTGCCTGGCTTGCGGCGTTGCGCGCGAGTTACTGAAGCAACGCGGCCCCAGATTTTGCTACCGACAGGAATCACTTCAGTTCCGCCTGATGCATAAACCGGCTCTGCGACTGTGGTGGAGAAGCGGTCGCCGATGCGCGCGGTTTTAGAATTGAGTTGCTCGTTCATGCGCACTCGAATAACGGTATCTGCCGGCACCGTGTAATACACAACACGGGCGACTGGCGCTCGTCGACGCGTGCGCCGCCTCTGAGCGCTGCCGAAGGCCGGAACCACGGTGCTGACAACCACGGAAATCAAAATCAAGAGACCCGCGGCGCGTTGGAACAGTTTGGTATTTCGTCTTTTCATTGCTTCGATTCCTCCAAGGTTTTAGGTCGCGAGTCGAAAATCTTCCGACCGCGTTCGCTTTCAAAACCGTTTGCAGTCGAAGCAAACGGCCGGGGCAGAGATTAAAGTAACAGGGGGTTGCTTATCCTTAATTACTCGCTTTCCCGCAAGCTTGCAAGTGGCAGGGGGAACAATTCTATTAACACGGGCCTTTAGGCCGGTGACACGACCTGGCGTTGGCACCGTTCCAAAGATGGCGCCGGTTGATTCCGCCGGGCTGAAGCCCCTGTTAATAAACGAAGGACAACTTAACACTGGCAGCGCGGGCGTCCCGCCCGCAGTGAGCGCGCAGCGCGAATACTCCTGGATCACACGCAGCTTGCATTATGGGTCGACAAATTCAGAGCCGGGAGCGAACCGGGGTCCCCACGCGGGCAGCCCGCGTGGGGTGGTGGTAGCGACCGGATGATCCTTGAGAAGCTAGCCAGTTGGAGTCGCCTGTATCATCCAACATATCCGTCTGCGATGTTGAACCCGGTCGCTATCGCTCCCGGCTCTGAATTCGTCGACCCACGCGGCTTCGCTGTCCAACTCTTTGATTTCTCGGAGGCTAGGAGTATAAAGGGCATCCTCGCTTGCTCTTAAAAGACGCTAGTTCTGTGACCTACAAACCATTCTGACGAAACTCAAACCTCTCACGATTCCATAGGAGAATCCGATGAAAAGTTACCTGAATAAAACCTTTGTAATTAAAGACCCCCAATCCCGAATCAGGCGTGACGACGATCTGCTGGCGTTTGAAATGGAAAACAATGTCCCCCGCAGCATCCCGGTCGGCACCGAAGTTCAGGTCACTGACGCTCGTTTTGTGCGAGACATGCTTTTTGTGAGGGCGGACGGATGGGGTTGGACGGCGGCGTCTAATATTAAGAATGAATTTCTAAACCAAACCATTTCCGCAATCGAACCGTCAGGTAACGATCCGAAGGGCGCGACGGCCGCCTGGGACAAAGGAGAGTTTCTCAGACAGATCACACTCATCCAGATAGTAGGCGCAAACAAGACGATTAAGTTTGTTTCGAGCGAGGTGATCGATTTCTATCTACCACTCGTCAATGCGGCGGAAGAGGATGGCGTTCTGCTCGCGCTTAAGAGCGGGTTCAGAACCTATCCAGAACAAGCGCATCTTTACGATGGTTACAGGCGAGGCTTGCCCAGGTTTAATCTGGCCGCCAAGCCTGGCTTCTCGAATCATCAGGACGGATTCGCTTACGACTTCACCATCAGCTCTTATGAGGGCAATCCTTTGTATGACTGGTTAAAACGAAACGGTCCGCGCTTCGGGTTCGTAAGAGCAGTGAATAGGGAACCTTGGCATTGGGAGTACCGCCCACAAATTGCGCGTACCGGAGTTTATAAGCTGCCCAATGTAACCAGGTGAGTCCAGAGTCTGGAGTCGAGAGTCAAGAGTCGAGAGTCATGCGCCACCGAGCGGCACGCGATCATGACTAAGCTCCTCACTAAGATTTTTCAGCCTCGCTCCTTGGACCAGACTCCAGACTCCAGACTCTCGACTCCAGACTCCTTACTTGACGCTCTTTCGTGCGCGGGCTACTCTTTGGCCGCCCACAAATTCAACCAGAGGGGCCGGTATCACCCGCCGCCTTTGAAATTGAATTCAGCTTGGGGCCGTAGCTCAGCTGGGAGAGCGCATGACTGGCAGTCATGAGGTCAGGGGTTCGATCCCCCTCGGCTCCACCAATCCACCGAAGGAGAAATCATGCGTAGAGTCCTGCTTGCAATAGCCGGGCTGGCTTTGTTGGCCGTGCCGGCCGCTGCCCAGACTGCGGAAGAGATCGTCGCCAGGTACATTAAGACGGTAGGCGGAGCGGAGAAAATTCAGGCTGTAAAAACTTTGCGACGCTCCGGTAAGTTTACCGGAGGCGGTGGCTTTGAAGCCGCGGTGGTTGAAGAGAACAAACGTTCAAACATGGTGCGCCAGGAGTTTTCATTGCAGGGACTGACTGCTGTCAATGCGTATGACGGAAAGAGCGGCTGGAAGATTGAACCCTGGCAGGGCAAAAAAGATCCCGAGCCGCTTGGCGAGGAAGAGATGAAACAGATCGTCGAGGACTCGGATTTTGACGGCCCGCTCGTCAACTATCAGCAGAAGGGCAACAAGCTGGAATACGTGGGCATGGAACCGGTCGAAGGAACGGACGCCCACAAACTCAAGCTGACCACCGCTAATGGTGACGTCCGTTACTACTACATGGACACCGATTACTTTGTGCCAATCAAGATCGACACCAAGCGCATGGTGCGTGGCGCCGAACGCGAGTATGAAACTTCGTTAGGCGACTACAAAGAAGTTGCCGGCTGGTATTTGCCACACTCGATTGAAGTGAACGTTAAAGGCAGTCAGAACCGGCAGAAGATTACCTACGACAAGATTGAGGCCAACGTGCCGATCGAGGACCTTCGCTTTCACATGCCCACCACGCCAGTGAAAACCGATGTCGCCAAACCGCAGGACGCTTCAGAGGCGCTGCCTAAAAAAGCTGACGAGAAGAAGCCACCCGCTAAGCCACCAACCAAACCTTAGACTGAATCCGCTCGACGCTCGCACGTAACGGAAAAGAAACCATGAATCCCCAACGAAGAATGATCAGGAGAACTATGAGAATGTCTCGATGGTTGTCAGTCGCTTCGCTCATTTTGGTTTTATCGGCAGTGAACGCATTGGGCCAGCCGGCAGCAGCGCCCGTCAAAGTGGATTCCGAAACAATCTCGGGTCTGGGCGCTCGCAACATTGGCTCAGCGGCGATGAGTGGCCGCGTCGCTGCGCTCGACGCAGTCCAGGAGGGCCAGCGGTTAACGGTTTATATCGGCGCGGCGAGTGGCGGCGTTTGGAAGTCGGTAAACGGCGGCGCGACATTTAAGCCGGTCTTCGACAAGCAGCCGGTGCAATCGATTGGCGCGGTGACGATCGATCCGAAGAACCCAAAGGTGGTGTGGGTGGGCACAGGCGAATCATGGACGCGCAACAGCGTGTCGATTGGCGATGGCGTTTATAAATCGATCGATGGTGGCGACAATTGGACGCACCTGGGATTGAAGGAATCTGAGCGTATCGCGAAGATCCTGGTCGATCCGGCGAGCACAGACACAGTCTACGTCTGCGTCCCGGGCAAGTTGTGGAGCGATAGCGATGAACGAGGTGTTTACAAAACGACTGACGGCGGCAAGAGCTGGACAAAGATCTTAAAGGGGACCAATGCCTCGACCGGATGCTCGATGATGTCGATGGATCGGCAGAACCCAAAGACTATTTATGCGGGCATGTGGGATTTTCGTCGCAAAGGCTGGACCTTCCGCTCAGGCGGCGACAGTCCCGCGGCCTTCAGCGGCAGCGGTTTGTTCAAGAGCACGGACGGCGGCGCAACCTGGACAGAATTGGACGAAAAGAGCGCAAAAGGGTTGCCGCCCAAACCATGGGGTCGAATAGCAGTGACGGTCGCTCCGTCAAAGCCAAATGTGGTTTACGCGGTTGTCGAAGCGGAAATGCCCCGAGACGGTCTTTATCGATCGGACGATGCCGGGCAGACGTGGACGGCCCTGGATCGCAGCCAAGCTATGATCTGGCGTCCTTTCTATTTTTCACACGTGATAGTCGATCCGAAGAACGAAAACAAAATATACAAACCCAACCTTCCACTGATCGTGAGTACCGACGGAGGCAAGAGCTTCAGCAACATAACCGGCGGCACGCACGGCGACCATCACGACCTCTGGATCAATCCGAACAATACGGATCACATCATCACCGGTGACGATGGCGGCGTCTGGTATTCCTATGATGGCGGCAACCGTTGGTGGAAAGGTGAGAATCTTCCCATCTCCCAGTTCTATCACGTCAGCGCCGACATGGAGATGCCTTACCGCGTCTATGGCGGACTGCAGGACAACAGCTCATGGGTTGGTGATTCACAGTATCCCGGCGGCATAACCAACAGCCGCTGGGAAAACATGTACGGCGGCGACGGCTTTTGGATGTTCGCCGACCCAGCGGATCCTGATTACATCTATGCCGAGTATCAGGGCGGCGAGATCGCCCGCATCAATCGCAAGACGCATGAATCGCGTAACATCAAACCGCTGCCGCAATACAAAGAAAAGAGGCTCCGCTACAACTGGAATACGCCGATTCATCTGAGCCCGAAAAACGACGGAACTATTTATATCGGGGCCCAATTTCTTTTCCGTTCGCGCAACCACGGACAAACGTGGGAACGCATCTCGCCCGACTTGACGACGAACGATCCCGAGAAACAGAAACAGGAACAATCCGGCGGCATCACTGTCGATAATTCGGCAGCCGAAATGCACACGACCATTTTTTCAATCGCCGAATCTCCGAAGGATCCCAATCTGGTTTGGGTTGGCACTGACGACGGCAACCTCCAGATTACCCGCGACGGTGGCAAGAACTGGACGAACGTAGTCGGAAACATTCAGGGTCTACCAAAGAACGCCTGGGTATCTTTCATCGAACCGGGCCATTTTAATGTCGGCACGGCTTACGCCACATTCGATCTCCACACATTCGGCGACATGCGCCCTTATGTTTACCGGACCACCGACTTCGGCCAGACATGGACGCCATTAACCGGAGAGGGCGCGGCGGTTCGCGGTTACGCGCACGTCGTCAAAGAGGACCTGGTTAATAAAGATTTGTTGTTTGTCGGTACTGAGCTGGGTCTGTGGGTTTCGCTCGATGGCGGTAAACAATGGGCGCAATACAAGGGCGGCGACCTGCCTAACGTGGCAGTGCGCGATATGGTTATTCACCCGCGCGACCACGACCTGATTCTCGGCACACACGGCCGCGGGATATGGATCATTGACGACATCACGCCTTTGCGCGCTTTAACACCAGACACGCTGGCTAAAGATGCGGTTTTCATTGCCGCGAAGTCATCTGTCCAGCGCATTCCCGCGTCTGGCGGGTGGGCCAACGGCGATGCAGTCTTTATCGGGCCAAACCCGACTGACGATGCCGTCATCACTTACTACCAAAAGAAGCGGCACATCTTCGGAGACTTAAAAATCGAAGTCTTCGATGCGCAGGGCCAGCTCTTGAGCACGATACCAAGCAGCAAGCGGCGTGGATTGAGTCGAGCGACCTGGCCAATGCGTATGAAGCCACCGCAGGTTCCGCGGGCAGCGAGTGCCGCCTTCGGCGCCATCATTGGGCCGCGTCTGTTGCCAGGTACGTACACTGTAAAAATGACGAAGGACAAGCAGGTCCATACCACTGAATTAAAGGTGGTCACTGATCCGAGGTCAAAACACACGGCTGAGGATCGTCGCGCACAACTGGATCTTGCTTTGAAGCTTTACAGCCTCCTCGGCAATATGAGTTTTGGCGTAGAGCGAATTAATGGAGTGCGACTTGCGCTTGAAGATCGGGCGGCGAAACTCCCGGCTACCGATCCGCTGGTGAAACGACTGCGCGATGCGGCCGCGGCAGTGGATGACCTGCGTAAGAAAATAGTGGCCACCAAAGAGGGTGGCGCTATCACCGGTGAAGAGCGACTACGCGAATTTTCCAGCGACCTCTACGGCAACGTTGTCTTCTACGAAGGACGGCCCTCGCAAACGCAGGTGGAGCGGACGCAAGCGCTTACCAATGAACTAAACGATGTCGTAAAGGACTTCGATGCGTGGCTGGCAAGAGAACTGGCCGGAATTAACGCCGAGCTGGCGAAGAAGAAGTTGGAACCAATCACGCCTCTCACGAAGGAATAGTGGGAAGATGTTAGGCCCAAAGGGCCGCCAGTCAATAGCCACGCCCGTAAGGGCGTGGTTAAGGCATCGATGATTCCCAGGCCCGTAGGGCCGACAGCAACTAAACTGTGGCGGCGCTTCGCGCCTCTTACATGTAACAGGCGCTGCGCTTCCACGCCCTCACGGGCGTGGCTACAAACTCTCGGCCCTTTGGGCCGGAAGCTCAGTCCGGTGGGTCTTGTCGCAGGTGCATCAAGCCTCCGCTTTGCCCCCTCACTGCAGTTCGGTTCCATCTATGGCCGGTCTCAGCGGCCCGATGAACTTGTCTGTATTCGCGATACTTTTCAGTACCACCCTTATTGCCGCTTCCGGAAAACCCGATTCCATAGTAAACGTGTAACCGGCGAAAACGTCTCTCGATGGATCAGTGCCCCAGAATAGAAATCCCGCATCGCTTAGTCTGAGCAGTTGCCTCATTAACAAGGCGCTATTTCTGGCCTTGTCGATGTTGATGTAAGCGCCTTTGTAGATGGGATAGCAGCGAAAGCTGATAGTCTGGTTGGCAGTGACGCTCACAACGATGTCATAGCTATCGGCGTAGACGAGCCCTGTCCTCAGGACTCCGACATAGTTGAAGGCCTGTTTCTTACTCTGGCTAAAGTTGACATTAACCTCCGGCCCGGCTTTGGCAAGTAACTGACCCAGCAAGTTGCGCGTCCTGATTCGATCAGTCTCCTTGCTTTGCTGCCCATATGCTGCGGGCGTGACAGTCATAATAAGAAACATGACCAGGACAAATTGTTTCATGTCATCCTCCCGGAAACGCTGTGAAGAGGGAAAAGTGAAAAGTGAAAGCGGCGACCGTGTTTCGTGTGTTGGACCCCCCGTAAATAACTGTCCACGTGGCTTTGCAAAAATAAATATTCGTATTCCATCCTGGGTCGACGAATTCAATGGGTCGACAAATTCAGAGCCGGGAGCGATAGCGACCGGGTTCAACCTGCCCTGGCACTCAAGTTCAAGAAGTCAGGTCAGGTCCTTAAATAAATAATTGCAATAGCTTGAGCGTAGGCTCATCCGGTCTGAATTTGTCGACCCACATCATTACGATTTAGGTTCGTTGGCATCCGGTCGCTATCGCTCCCGGCTCTGAATTCGTCGACCCACATAATACGATTTAGGTTCGTTGGCATCCGGTTGCTATCGCTCCCGGCTCTGAATTTGTCGACCCACATCATTACGATTTGGTCGTTGGCATCCGGTCGCTATCGCTCCCGGCTCTGAATTTGTCCGCCCCCAGATGGATCACCTGGGCAAATTCCGTGAGCGTCGTCCTATCTGATAACTTTACCCTCCACTTTTCACTCCTGCGCCTTTCATCAAACGAAACAACGGGTAGCTAACCGCCAGCAGTAATATTGCGTACACACTATTGCGCGTATCGCTAAACACCGCGCCCAGCAAAAACAAAACTGAACCGAGCAGAGCCAGCGCTGTAGTCCAGGGATAACCCCAGGCGCGATACGGTCGATGCTTATCAGGCTCGCGGCGGCGCAGCACGAATACCGAAATAAATGAAAGCGTGTAATTGGCCACAAAGAAGAATGCCAGAATAGTAATAACCTTAGTAAAGGTTTGACCGAAGACGATGAAAAGGACGGCTACAGCAGTACTCATGAGGAGAGCGAAGGCAGGCGTTCCGCCTTCATTGACTGCGGCGGCCCGCTTCAGAAAAAGTCCGTCCCGGCTGATCGCAAACAGGACCCTCGTGGCCATCAGATGATAGGCATTGATGGCGCTAAGCATCGAGAGGATCGTCAGGGTGCGGAATATCGTATCGCCGCGCTGTCCAAAGATTACTTGCGCGGCGGCCCCTGCAGCGAAGTCGCTGCGAGCAATTTCAGAGATTGGGAGGACATAAAGCAGCGCGACGTTAACCAGCAAGTAGATCGCAATTACCAGAACCACCCCACCAAACATCGATCGCGGAATGTTGCGGCCGGGCTGGTTGACCTCTTCGGAAAAATAAACCACGCCCGTCCAGCCGTCGTAGGTATAGATCACCGCTTGGAGGGATAACACGAGTGCAATAACGAGGGCAAAACCCGCCGGCGTGGCCTGTTGCGCGTCGGTTGTTAACGAGCCGCCTCCACCCAGAACGAACGCAGCAACTATCAATACCAAAAACGCAACCGCTTTTAGAAGACTGGTAACGTTTTGCGTTGTACTGCCCCAGACAATGCCGCGCCACTGGACCAACGCGAAGAACACCGCGACCACTGTAGCGGTGATTACGTCTCTTCCGTTGAGCGCCGGGATTAGCGCGCCCGCAAATTCACCAATCACCAGAGAAACAGCAGCGGCAGTGCCGCAGGTCGAAATCCAATCGCTCCAGCCAACTATGAAACCCGCATATTCGCCGAGCGCGTAACGCGCAAAAACATACTGCCCTCCCGAACGTGGAATCATCGTGCCCAGCTCGGCGAGGGAAAACGCGCCCAGCAGAGCGTATAGTCCCCCAATAACCCACACCGCGAGAAACAACCAGGGATCCGGAAGCTGCGAGGCTATGGTCCCGGGCGTGCGGAATATTCCGGCGCCGATCGTGTTGCCGACAATTACCGCCAGACCAAAGCCAACACCAAGCACTTGCAGCAATCGGCCTCGCCGCTCGCTGGTTGTTGCGCGTTTGGTCATATCTCAGCCGTTGGGAAAGTTTAGCGTCTAGAGGCTGCACGAATTTGCGCGAGCAATCATTTATCCCCCGTGAAATTTGCGCTATAGTACGCCTTCCCGAAGAATTTCCCAGCCACTTTTTAGCATATGAGAAGGAGTATGCGATGAGAAGGACTCTAAGTTTCCCAGGGTTTCTCCTGCTAGGTTTCTGCCTGTGCGCCATTTTCGTTTGGGGCGCTTTTGCGCAGGGCGAGAAGATCGTTCCCGGCGACAACCTCGTAGTTGAAGGCATTCCAGCCATACCGGCCGCAATAGCCGACGATGTAGGCCGCTACACGGAATTTCGCGGCGCAGGAATTTCCAGTTGGCATCCAATACGTCGCGAAATGCTAATCAACACCAGGTTTGCTGATACCAACCAGGTACACCTCGTGAAGATGCCTGGAGGCGCGCGCACTCAGCTAACGTTCTCAAAGGAACGGTCGGGTGGCGGATCGTTTCGGCCGAAGACGGGCGACTTCTTTGTCTTCAATAAAGACGTAGGCGGCAACGAGTTTTTTCAATACTACCGTTACGACATGGCGGACGGAAACATCACGCTTCTGACGGACGGCAAATCTCGCAATACCGGATGGAGCTGGTCTAACGCCGGTGATCGGGCAGTCTACATGTCGACCCGCCGGAACGGACGTGACACGGACCTCTACATAATCAATCCATCGGATCCGAAGAGCGACCGCCTTTTGCTACAGCTTGAAGGAGGCGGGTGGGGTGTCTCGGACTGGTCTCCAAATGATCGGTTCTTGCTGCTGGGCGAAGGCGTGTCGGCCAATGAGACCTATGCCTGGATTGTTGACGTCGATAAGGGAACGAAGACGTTGATTACACCGAAAGGAGGCGCCGATAAAATTGCTTATGGCGGCGGGCGCTTTGCTCAGGACGGCCGCGGAATTTACGTCACCACTGATAAAGACTCTGAATTCGCGCGGCTTGCGTATGTAGACATGGAGACGAAGCAACATACATTTTTGACCGATCACCTCAAGTGGGACGTTGACTCAATTGCTCTTTCTCCCGATTTTAAGACCATCGCCTTTATCACCAATGAAGAGGGCGTGGGCCGCCTGAGATTTTTGCACACGGCTTCACGCAAAGAGAAACCAGCACCAAGCTTGCCCGTGGGTATTATTGGTGGCTTGCGCTGGCATGAAAACGGACGCGACCTCGCCTTTAACATGACCTCGGCGCGATCCGCGGCCGATGTATATTCTCTGGACGTTCGCACCGGCAAAGTAGAGCGTTGGACCCACAGCGAGACCGGAGGCATTAACACCGCTAACTTTTCTGAGGCTGAGTTAGTGCGCTGGAAGAGCTTCGACGGCCGGAGCATTAGCGGCTTTCTTTACATGCCACCGGCACGCTTCACCGGACCGCGTCCGGTAATGATTAATATCCACGGCGGACCGGAGGGGCAGGCGCGTCCGACATTCCTGGGCCGCAATAATTATTTTCTCAATGAGATGGGAGTGGCAATCATTTATCCCAATGTGCGCGGGTCGACGGGTTTTGGTAAGACTTTTTTGAAGCTCGACAACGGGTTCCTTCGCGAAGACACCTACAAAGACATTGGGGCACTGCTGGATTGGATTGCGACCCAACCGCGTCTTGATGCAAAACGAGTAATGGTGACGGGAGGTTCTTATGGAGGTCACATGTCCTTCGCGATCGCCACGCGTTACAACGATCGCATTAGCGCGTCGTTGCCGGTAGTCGGGATATCTAACCTCGTATCCTTTCTCGAACGTACTGAAGCGTACCGGCGCGATCTCAGGCGAGTTGAGTATGGCGACGAGCGCGATCCGAAGATGCGTGAATTCATGCTGCGCACCGCGCCCATAAACCATGCTTCGAAGATCACTAAGCCGATTTTCGTGGTGCAGGGTGGCAACGATCCGCGGGTGCCACTTAACGAAGCTGAGCAGATGGTCAAGACCATCCGGGAGAACAAAGGACCGGTGTGGTATTTAATGGCGAAGGACGAGGGACACGGTTTCAATAAGAAGAAGAACCAGGACTTTCAGTTCTACGCCACCGTCATGTTCATTCGGGAGCATCTACTGAAGTGAGGGACGTGCTGGACCGGCGCACTCCAGATTCAATTCAACGAGCCTGCGCAGCAGGCGGAGAGAGTAAGGGCCCCACGCAAGACGCAGCCGAGCGTGGGGTAAAGATTGACAATCAAGACTGAGACCGCGAAGCGGGCGACAGATGATTCAGAAACAAACTTCTGTCGCCCGCTACGCGGGCTCAATTTATTTTTCTCATTACCACCCCAGGCTCCGCTTCGCGTCGCCTGGGGCTACCACTCTTTACGCCTGCTGTCGCAGGCTCGTAGAGTTCCCTACACACCCGCTTTCAAATCTGCATGGAGCAAGCGGTGGAAGAGATGCTCACCCGCTTCGCGGCGAACTGATAACCGCCCGGCATTGTAGGCTCGCGAGCCGAGCCCACCCTGCACGGATTTGCAGATAGCCACATCCTCATCCTGAATGCGTTGACCGACTTCAATGCTGGCCAGGTTTCGTGCGCGCATATGCTCCGAGGTGTCCGGAAAATAGAAATCAAAGATGACCTCGGTCTTGTTCACCCCGCGTGGAATTACCAGGTTTGTGTCCATCGCGCCCTGATACCAATTGATCATGAAGTTTGGGTAGATCCAGTAATAGAGCGCGCGCTCGCCCTGGCGCACCGCCCCCGTCTGTTCCTCAGCCCCTTCACTCACGATCGGGCTCCACTGCAAACAAAACCGCTCGCCGTTTTCGATCATGTACTTGCTGTAATCAAGCACACTGTCCAGCCCTTTATGGAGATGCGGCACGTGATAGCCGCCGTCGAGATAATTATCAACGAACACTTTCCAGTTGCAGTCAAAGTTGTAATGACGCCGCTCGAACCAGTGAAGATTTTGAATACCCAGCGGTTGAACCTGTCTCACAAGATCGCTGCCGAGGAAATCGTTTAAGGAACCACCGTCGTTCTCTACCTGCACAAACACCCACTTCTCCCAGACAGCCGTTTCGACCGGCGCGAGGCCATTTTCATCTCGATCAAAATCACAGACCCCGGTGAAGTCCGGCGTTCCCTTCAAGGCACCTTCGAGCGAATACGTCCAACCGTGATAAGGACAACGAAGTTGACGGGCTGTTCCCGCCGGCTCAGTCATCACGGCAGCGGCGTGATGTCTGCAGGCATTAAAAAACCCGCGTAGCACGCCATCGCTACCGCGCACGAGTACGATTGGTTCACCAGCGACTTCGCCGGTCACGTACTGGCCCGGAGCTTCAAGTTGATCGATGCGGCCAACTAGCTGCCAGGAACGTGCAAAAGTTGTCTGTAATTCGAGTTGATAGATCCGTTTGTCGGTGTACCACGTGGCGGGAATGGTCAGCGCCTTCTCGAGCGGAAGACTCGGATCGTAGCTATCGATGATTTCGGTTAAAGATTCCGTCATGTGGGACTAACCAGTGTTTTGTGTCATCGGTGATGGCGCAGTTTGAAGTTTCTCTGTGTAGTCTCTGTGCACTTGCCTCGGTTTTGTAGACAACTAGTTTAGGCTGCTAACCGCAGCCCTTGTTCAAACTGCCAAGGACTTTGATAGCCCAAAGTTGAGTGACGACGTTGCCGGTTATACCAGATTTCGATGTACTCAAAGATGGCAGTTCGTGCGGCCGCTCGAGTGGACCATTGCTGACGTTCCAGCAATTCCCATTTGAGGGTCGCGAAAAAGCTTTCAGCAACCGCATTGTCATAACAGTTGCCACGTCGACTCATACTCGGAACCAGCTGGTGCGTGGTCAACAACTCGCGGTAATCGGTGGCCACGTATTGGCTGCCGCGATCGGTATGGTGCAGCAAACCCGGCAGCGGCTCCCGGCGCTTCAGGGCCATCCGCAAAGCGCTCAAGCACAACTCGGCGTCCATGGTTTCACGCATGGCCCAACCCACCACCATCCGACTGCCCAGGTCAATCAATACCGCCAGGTACAACCATCCCTCGCTCGTGCGAATATAGGTTACATCGCCACACCAGGCGCGATCTGGGCCACCAATTTCTTTAACATTGAAGCGGCGTTGCAATACGTTACCGGCCACTTCCTGACCATGCTTCGAATTAGTAGTCTCGGGTCGCCAACGCAATCGCGTGCGCGCGCGCAGGCCCGTTTCACGCATCAAGCGGGCGATCCGCTGCCGCCCGCAACCCCAGCCACCTTCACGCACTTCGCGATGAATGCGCGGACTACCGTAAGTGGCTCGGCTGTTCTTATGAATGGTCGCAATCAGTGCTCCCAGCACCATATTCTCCCGCGCTCTCGCACTGGGTTGCCGTCGCTCAGCGGCATAGAAACCGGCGCGACTAACCTGCATTACGCGACACATCGTAGACAGCGAAAACTGATGGCGATACAGGCGAATGCAGGCGTACTTCACGATTTTTCTTTCGCAAAGTACGCCGCCGCTTTTTTTAAGAAGTCTCGCTCCTCAGTAACTTGCGCCAGCTCGCGACGTAACCGCCGCAGCTCTTCTTCCTGGCTGGTCACCCGACCGTGGCCGCGAAAGACGTCTTTCTCGGCCCCGCCACCTTCTACTTGTCGCTTCCAGTTGCGCACCATGGCCGGTCGGATCCCAAGTGCCGTAGCCACCTTGGAAACTGATTGCCCTTGCTTGACCAGCCGCACTGCCTCCAACTTGAATTCCCTTGTAAACTGCCTTCGCTTTTCTGACATGAACACCTCCTTGGTCCGAAGTATGATTCGGCCCTTTCTTGGTGTCCACAAAATCAAGGCAAGTCCACTGCGGCCTCCGTGTCTCTGTGATGAAACTTCGCTAACGAATAACTCAACCACAGAGTCCCAGAGAACACTGAGGACGCACAGAGAGATCTCCTGTCAGAAAGGGACCCCGAACACAGTCAGCTGGTTTACATCACAGGCGTTGCTGTTTTACGCTTCGGATTGAAGAACGGAGTCTTCACCACCTTCGCTCCCACGCGATGGCGCTTCGCTTCCACCGTAATTTCAAATTGCAACTGGGTTCCAGGCTTGGCATGCTCCCGTTTGATCGTTGCCAGCGCAATCATCCTCTTCAGCGTCGGCGACCAGGTGCTTGAGGTTGCTTTACCAACCTGGGCCCCATCTTTAAATACGGGCACGGCAACTCGCGAAGCAATTGGCGACACCGCTGGAGGCAAACCTACCTCTTCGTACAGCGTTTCAACTTCAGGCCAGTTGATTTCCAGTCCAACAATTTCACGCGCCGCGCCGCGCTTTTGTTCAGCAATCAAAGCCGATTGCCCGATGAAACGGTTCTTTTCCAGGTGGACCAGTCGCCCCAGTCCCATCTCGAACGGCGAATACTTCTGCTCTTCTATAAGAGCTTTCTTACTGCTGTTAAAGTCGATATCAATTAGCAACAACCCAGCTTCGATTCGCGCCACGTCCAGCGCCAACATGCCGGCCGGATGAATATCGAAAGCCCTGCCGGCCTCTATCAGAGCGTCCCATACGGATTCTGCATGATCACTTGGAACCCAAATTTCATAACCCAGGTCGCCCGTGTAGCCGGTTCGCGAAATCTCGACCGGCAAGCCCGCAATCGTCGCGGTGGTAACTCTGAAGTACTTTAGATTCTCGAGGTCGGCATCCCTGACCAGGTTCTTGAGTAGTCTGCCGGACGTTGGTCCCTGGAGTGCCAGGGCCGAGACGCTTTCGGAGATGTCTTCAATTTGCACATCCATGCCCGTCGCATTCTGTGTAAACCAGCGCAGGCTCGGATCAGCGGCCGTCCAGCGATACGTGTTTTCCGCGAGGCGCGACACGGTGCCATCGTCGATCACTTTGCCGTGTTCATCGCACCAGGGTGTGTAGATCACCTGGCCCACCGAGACCTTGCGCATGTCGCGAGTGATGACGCGATCGACTAAACGAGTCGCGTCGCCACCAGTCAGGCGATACTTAAACAACGGCGAAATATCGATCAGCGCGGCCGCATTGCGAATTGCGTTGTACTCGTGCTCGTGGTGCGCTTCGTAGGAACTAACTGCGTAGTATCCCGACCACTCGCGGTAGTTAAGACTTTCGCAGAGTTGAAGGGTTCGTTTGTGAAAGGCGGTTCCGACAGGCATTCACTATCTCTGTCTAGCGTTAAACTGCGTAAACGAAGCTGTAAGCTTGCCTCGCAAATCGAATCGATCCACGAAACCACACGAACGAACACGAAAATGTTATTCGTGATGTTTCGTGGTATGTCGTGGACGTTCTTAGTCACTTACCCTTCGCACATCCAGGACGTAACAGTACGTCAAAACCAGTAATTGTCAGGGCGAGCGATTATAAGTATGCTATCGAATCTTCAGCAAGCTGCATTATCAAAAGCAAAGTATGAACAAGCAGTACGACGTCATAGTCATTGGCGGCGGACATAATGGTCTGGTTAATGCTGCATATCTTGCACGCGCCGGCAAGAAGGTGCTGGTGCTCGAGCGCAGGCATGTGCTGGGCGGTGCGGCTGTTACCGAAGAAGTCTTTCCCGGCTTTAAGTTCTCGGTCTGCTCCTACGTTGTTTCCTTGCTCCGGCCCGAAATTATTCGCGAACTCGATCTCCCAAGACATGGACTAGAGATCCTGCCACTCGACGGCACGTTTACCCCGATGCCGAGTGGCGACTATCTCTGGCGTGTAAACGACCATGCGAAAACTCGTCGAGAGATTTCGCGCCATTCGCGGCTTGATGCCGAAGCTTACGACGAGTACGGCAAAGCGATGCTCGATATGGCCCACTTCGTCAAGCCGATTATGAGTATGACCCCACCTGACCCGACGTCGTTGAATCCTAAAGGCCTAAGGGATTTACTCTTCCTTGGCCGGCGTTTTCAGCACCTGCCCGAAGAAGATAAGTACAACCAGGTTCAGTTAATGACGATGAGCGCGGTCGATTTTCTCGATCAGTGGTTCGAGACGGACGTGCTCAAAGCGACCATGTCAGCTTCGGGAATCATTGGCACGTTTCTCGGCGTTCGTTCGCCGGGCACCGCATACGTGCTGTTGCATCATTACATGGGCGAGATTGACGGTGCGTTTCGCTCCTGGGGATTGTCGCGCGGCGGCACTGGGGCAATTTCAAATGCGATCGCCGACGCGGCGCGCGAAGCGGGAGCGGAGATTCGTACCGAGGCGCCGATCGCCAAAGTCCTGCTCAAGAATGGACAAGCGAAAGGCGTAGTGCTTGCCAATGGCGATGAAATTGTCGCGGAGGTGGTTTCATCGAGCGTCGACCCGCGACTTACGTTTATGAAAATGGTCGGTGAAGAACATCTGCCTAATGATTTCACTGACGATCTCAAACGCTATAAGTATCGCGGTTCTTCCGGGAAGGTAAACCTGGCGCTCGATGGATTGCCTGATTTCAAGGCGCTGCCCGGCGCCGGTCCACATTTGCGAGGAGCAGTCTCAATCTCGCCGAGTGTTGAATACATGGAGCGTGCTTATGACGAGGCGAAATACGGGCGCTTTTCCCGCCGCCCATATATCGACATGGTAATTCCAAGCTTAACCGACCCTTCGGTTGCGCCACCCGGAAAGCACGTGATGTCGTGTTTCGTGCAGTACGCACCGTACAACCTGAAAGAGGGAAACTGGGACGACAAGAAGGAAGAATTTGGCGACATCGTGATCGACACTATTGCCGAGCACGCACCAAACATCAAAGACTTGATTCTGCACCGGCAGGTGCTAACGCCGCTTGATCTTGAGCGTGACTTCGGTCTGTCGGAAGGAAACATTTTCCAGGGTGAGTTGACGCTCGAGCAACTTTTCTTTCTGCGCCCTGCGCCTGGTTGGGCGCAATACCGTACGCCTATTCGAAACCTCTACATGTGTGGCTCGGCAACCCATCCGGGTGGCGGCATCATGGGTGCACCCGGACGAAATGCAGCAATGCAAATGCTAAAAGATTTTAAGTAGGACAGACATTCTTGTCTGTCCGGCGCAAAAGGTGAACAACAGTCGATCTATGGCCAAACATTTGTCTTGGGAAAGGCTCGACAGGCAGGAATGCCTGTCCTACCTATGACCTCCTTCGACATCATTATTATCGGCGGCGGCCACAATGGTCTGGTTGCTGCATGCTATCTCGCGAAAGCGGGACTGAAAACAATCGTGCTCGAACGCCGCCAAATGGTTGGTGGTGGCGCAGTCACCGAGGAGATCCATCCAGGCTTTCGCTGTTCAACGCTCGCCCATTCCGCTGGTCCGCTTCGACCCCAGGTCGCAAAGGATCTCAATCTTGAAAAACACGGTCTGGAGTCGATAACGCCGGCGGTGCGGCTGCTTGTGCTGACTCCTGAAGGCCGTTCGATCTCCATCTACGAAGACGTAGCGCGAACGGGTAGGGAGTTAGAAAGTTGGTCCGCGCGGGATGCCAGGAGTTATCCGGGGTTTGTGCAAAGCTTCGCGCGCATCGGCAAGGTCCTGGCGCCGCTCATGACGATGACGCCGCCGGCAATTGCGAGCCCTTCGAAAGGTGAACTGTTCGACCTTGGCAAGCTTGGCCTTTCATTTCGACGTCTTGGTAAGAAAGATGCGTATCGATTGCTGCGTTGGGGCCCGATGGCGGTCGCCGATCTAGTCGCCGAATGGTTTGAAACAGAACCGCTCCGGGCTGCGATTGCTGGACGAGGAATCTTCGGCGCCTTTGCGGGGCCGTGGTCGGCGGGCACAAGCACCGGCCTACTTTGGCAGGCAGCAACTGACGGCCAGGCCATTGCGCCGTCGAACTCTTTTCGTGGCGGACTGGGCGCGCTCACCCACGCGTTAGCGACTGCTGCGCGAAGTCTGGGAGTTGAGATAAGAACCGGTGCTGAGGTAAGCAGAATCGAGACTCTCCAGGAGAAGGCGTCGAAGGTTGTGCTAAAGGACGGTGAAGAAATCTCCGCGCGTGCAATCGTTTCTAATGCCGATCCGCATACAACGTTCCTTAATCTGGTGGATCCTGTAGATCTCGATCCAAGTTTCCTGCTGAAGATACGAAACTACCGAGCCAACGGAATTTCCGCCAAGCTGAATCTCGCTTTATCGGGTCTGCCGTCTTTTAACGGTCTCGCAAACGGTGACGGTGAAACGAAACTGACCGGACGAATCCACGTCGGACCCGAGATCGATTATCTTGAGCGCGCTTTTGATGCGGCCAAGTACGGCGACTACTCGCCAGCGCCTTACCTGGACATCTCTTTACCCAGCCTTACCGACAGCACCCTCGCGCCGCCGGGGGCGCATGTAATGTCCATTAATGTTCAGTATGCGCCTTACAAGCTGAACAAAGGCGACTGGAATTCGCGCCGCGAAGAGTTTGCCGATAACGTGATTGACATCCTGTCTGGCTACGCGCCAAATCTCAGGCAGTTGATTGTGGGCCGGCAAATTATTACCCCCGTAGATCTGGAACAGGAGTATGGCTTCAGCGGCGGACACATTCATCATGGTGAACAATCGCTCGATCAAGTGTTCACCTTTAGACCTCTAATTGGCTTCGCACAGTATCGCGCGCCGATTAAGGGACTCTACCTTTGCGGCGCCGGAACGCATCCGGGTGGTGGAATTACCGGTGGGCCAGGGGCAAACGCAGCGCGGGAAATCATCAGAGACGCGAAAGCCCGAAAATTTTAGAGACTGAAATGGCAAAACACATTAAGCCCAGCCGCAGCTTTGCCAGCGATAACAATGCCGGCGTACATCCGGCCGTGATGGAGGCAATAGCTGCAGCCAACGAAGGACACGTGATCGCCTACGGCGACGATCCATTTACCGCGCGCGCGTTGGAGAGGTTTCGTGAGCAGCTCGGCAGCGATATTGAGGTCTTCTTCGTTTTTGGTGGCACCGGGGCAAACGTGCTCGGATTAAAAGCGGCAACGCAATCTCACCAGGCGATAGTTTGCGCCGCCACAGCACACATCAATGTCGATGAATGCGGCGCGCCGGAGAAGTTCACCGGCTGCAAACTTCTTTCGCTTGACACGCCCGACGGAAAAATCAAGCCGGACCAAATCAAACCGCTGCTTCATGAAGTGGGGTTTGAACATCACGTGCAACCAAGGGTGGTTTCAATTTCGCAAGCCACCGAGATGGGCACGGTATATAACGTGCGCGAATTAAGACGGCTGGCAGATTTCGCTCATGACAACAACATGCTGCTGCATATGGATGGGGCGCGGATCGCTAACGCTGCCGCCAGCCTCAAAAGTCCGCTAAGAGGAATCACGAAAGAGGTGGGTGTGGACGTCCTCTCTTTTGGGGGCGCTAAGAATGGCATGATGTATGGTGAAGCGGTCGTGTTTTTTGATAAGGCGCTGGCAAGAGAGTTTAAATACACGCGGAAGCAAGGCACGCATTTACCATCGAAGATGCGGTTTATCTCCGCCCAGTTTGAAGCGATGCTGACGAACGATCTCTGGCGCCGCAATGCGGAACATGCCAATCGCATGGCCCGGTTGCTGGCGAACGAGCTACGAAAGATTGGGGTAAACATCACCCAGAAGGTGGAGTCTAATGGCGTTTTTGCCATCGTTCCCAAGCGCTACATCGTGTCGGTGCAGAAGCGATATTTCTTCTACGTTTGGAATGAAGCGTCCTCAGAGGTTCGTTTTATGACCTCATTTGATACTACGGAAAGCGACATTCAAGATTTTGTCGCGCTGTTGCAGAAGACTATTAAATAGGCGCCTCCTCATGTGGCCAACATTGATGCAGTTGGGCCGGTGTTCCCAGGTTCGTGGCCACGGCGGGAGGGTTTGGTGCAGGAGGTGGGAATCAAGCAGCCGGCAAGCGGCGAATTGAGCTGCTGGCGCGCTTTAGTTTCTGACGCTATTCCAGCAGGAACTCCAGCAACGCTCCGGCGGAGGCAATACCGACGAGTTTGAGATCGTCAGTATCGCGAAGGTCTCCGCCTATCACCCGGTGAACGTTCCCAGAAGCGAGCTGCTCCTGACGCAGCATTCGGCGTTGTTCCTCAATCTCAGCCTTCTCTCGCCCCCGGGAGACTTCCAACCCACCGGCACGGATGAACTCAATAATGCGACTCAGCTCGTCGCGGTCAAACCAGGTTCCGTGACCCTTGCAAACATCTACGATCACACCTGAGCAGCGCGCGAAGTTGAGGCGATTCATAAGCTGGGAACAGTGCGGGCACGGTAGATACTTTATTACCACCCTTTCATTTACGAGGTATGCGGGCGTAGCAGAAGCGCCGCCAAGTACCGCCGCCTGTTGTTCGCGATCGGCGCAAATTTTTTCAAACGACCCTACATCGAGCCAGATTCCCTGACAGCGCTCACACTCTTCAACCGTCGTTGTTCCAAGCCGGACGGAATTCATTGCGATGCTGCAAGCGGGACACTTGCGTGGGGCTGAGCCCAGGCTCTCGCGTTCTGCTGCGCCGGCTCCGCAACGTGGGCAATGCTTGCTGCCCACAAACATCACACCGAAGCACGAGGCGCAGGCGACTGTCGCAAGCCGCGAATCACAAAACTTACATAGCGCCGCGTCGGTCGCGGTTGCTGCGCCGCAGTTCGGACAGTTTAAAGTCTCTGCTTGCATCGACTCGCATTTTAGCAGGTGCATCAAGCTAGCTTGGCACAAAAAAGTGTTCGGTACTCGAAGCGCTCTCGCGAATGATTAGGCGACCGTCCTCATTAACACCGGGCTTTAGCCCGGTGACAAAAGGGCGATTATGAAATGCAAACCGTTTCCAACGGCAGTGACATACTTGACTCAGCACGATCGAATAAGGCCCGCCGTAGAAGACGACAGCTGAGGTCCGAAGGACCGTCATTTAGTAGCCACGGCCGTGAGGCCGTGGATCACTCGAAACATTAATGGGGAGCGCCGAAGGTGCGGCATTAATTCGCAGAGAATAAATGTCGGCCCTGCGGGCCTCGAGCTCATCTTGAGGCTCGCAAGCCACGGCCTGACGGCCATGGCTATTGAATCCCGCGCCTTCGGCGCTGCCTACAAGTTGATTGAATGACAAACTGATTTCTGTTAACCGTTTTAACGGTTTACTAGCGCTAGACGATAAGACTGGGTTGTGACATTCTTCGCCCGGGAAAAGCGCAGAAAACACTCTCCCATTCCGAAACGATGAGCAACGTAATTGAAGAGGTCGTCGAGGGATTCGAGCCATTACCTGAGCTTGCTTCAGTGATGGCTGCGAACAGGATCCCCGTCGTACTGGCACTCGATATAGGTACGTCGGGTGTGCGTGCCGCCCTCTTCGACGAACGCGGTGAAGAAATTGACGGCGCCAGTGTGCGACGCGATTACAGATCCAACAGCTTTGCAGAATTGGGAGCCGCAGACGCGGATTTATTGCTCGAGCAAGTGACGGAGGCGTTGGATGATCTGTTTTTGAAGCGGTTCGAGTCGATTACTCGCGTGGAGTTGATCGCCGTCTCCTGCTTTTGGCACAGCCTGATGGGAGTCAACACATCGGGAGCACCGACCACTCCAGTGTTCGGCTGGTCCGACTTACGCAGTGACGCCGCAGCCGCTCAACTGAAGACTGAACTCGATGAAACCAGCCTTCATACGCGCACCGGATGCCGCTTTCATCCCAGCTACTGGCCGGCGAAACTACTCCGTCTCAAACATCAGGAAACTGAGTCGTTCAAACAAACCGAGCGCTGGTTGTCCTTTGCTGACTACTTATCTGTGCGGTTGTTTAATGAAACCACTGCGAGTGTTTCAATGGCCTCGGGAACAGGGCTCCTGAATCAGTGGAACTGCCAGTGGGAGACAGACCTGCTTGAGTTTCTCGGCCTTAACGTAGAACAACTTCCGATCATTGCTTCACCGGGTCAAACCTTTCAAAGACTGACTGATGAGTACGCATCTCGCTGGCCGCAGTTGAGCGAGGCACGGCTGTATCCGGCAATTGGCGACGGCGCCGCCAATAACATTGGCGCGGGATGTAGTTCGCGTAAAAAAGCTGGGCTTATGATTGGAACCTCCGGCGCCATGCGTGTGCTTTACGCGGGCGAACCGCCGGATAAGCTGTCACCCGGGCTGTGGTGCTATCGCGCCGACCGAAACCGTGTTTTGGTTGGCGGGGCTTTGTCTGACGGCGGTAACCTTCATAACTGGATTAAGACAGAATTGCTGGCAGACTACGGTCCTGAAGCATTCGAAAACGAATTGGCGAGCTTCGAGCCGGATGCTCATGGTCTAACAGTACTGCCGTTCTGGTCAGGCGAGCGAAGTACTGGTTGGAACGGAGCGGCGCGTGGAGCCATCATTGGACTAACGTTGCGCACGCGCCCCATCGAGATTCTGCGTGCGGCAATGGAGGCCGTTGCTTATCGTTTCGCGTTGATTGCGCGTGCGCTGGGGCCGCACATGGATGAAGCCTCCATCGTCTGTTCAGGCCATGCCTTGAGTTCATCGGCGACGTGGCTGCAAATTATTGCTGACGTCTTAGGCCGGCCGGTTGGTGTATCGGCACTGCCTGAGGCATCCACGCGCGGCGCCGCCTTGCTTGCGCTGGAAGCGGCGGGCAAAATACAGAACATCGAAGAATTTTCAGTGCCGGTTGAAACGGTGTTCGAACCAGATTGGTCGCGCCACTTGAGCTACCAGGCGGGACTCGAACGTCAACAAGAAATCTACGAGCAGCTAATACCGAAGACTACCTAACATCAGGACGGTGAAATGAGCACACCAGTGCAGAAGGAAAACACCACACCTACACCCGAGCTCGACCAGCTTTGCATCAACACAATCCGGACGCTCTCGCTCGATGCGGTACAAAAGGCTGAGTCGGGCCACCCGGGCTTGCCGCTTGGTGCCGCCCCAATGGCGTATGTGCTTTGGACGCGGTTCATGCGACACAATCCAGCAAATCCCAAATGGGAAAATCGAGACCGCTTCCTGCTTTCTGCCGGGCACGGTTCAATGCTGCTGTATTCGCTGCTCCACCTGACTGGTTACGATCTGCCGCTGGAAGAGATTAAGAATTTTCGCCAGTGGGGATCGAAAACTCCCGGCCACCCGGAATATGGGTTGACGCCCGGCGTTGAAATTACTACCGGGCCGCTCGGTCAGGGATTTGCCAATGGCGTGGGCATGGCAATGGGCGCGGCGCACCTCGCGGCAAAGTTCAATCAGAAAGATTTTTCAGTAATCGATCATTATGTCTACGCCATCGTTTCAGACGGCGACTTAATGGAGGGCGTCGCTTCCGAAGCAGCATCGTTGGCGGGGCATCTGAAACTTGGGAAACTGATCTACCTCTACGATGACAACAAGGTAACCATCGAAGGTTTCACTGATCTCGCTTTCAGCGAAGACGTTCCCAAACGTTTCGAGTCTTATGGTTGGCACACGTTAACAGTTGAAGACGGCAACGATCTGGCGGAGATCGAGGCAGCGATTCGTGACGCTCAGTCAGTTGGGACAAAACCGTCCTTGATTTCAGTGAAGACAACTATCGGCTATGGCATGCCGACAGCCGGGACGCGCAAAGCGCACAGCGATGCGCCCGGTAAGGAGGCCGTCAAAGAAACCAAACGACATCTTGGCTGGCCTGAAGACAAGCAGTTTTACATTCCTGACGACGCACAAGCATATTTTCGTTCCGCAGTTGAACGAGGGGCGCGGCAGGAAGCGGAGTGGCATAAGTTGGTTGCGGAATACCAACAGAAACACCCTGAGCTTGGTCGCAACTGGCGGACGCTGATGAAAGGTGAACTGCCGGAGGGTTGGGAAGAGCACTTGCCGAAGTTTGAAGACGCTAAGGCGGTCGCCACGAGGGTGGCGAGTGGCGAAGTGATAAATGCGGTTGCCCCACATCTACCGCTAATCGGCGGCTCTGCTGATTTAGGAGTTTCAAACAATACTGACATCAAGGGTGGCGGCGATTTCGCAGCCGGTTCGTACGAAGGACGCATCATTCACTTTGGAGTTCGCGAGCATGCGATGGGCTCAACGCTTACAGGCATTTCGTTGAATGGCGGATTGATTCCCTATGGCGGCACGTTCTTGACCTTTTCAGACTACATGCGCCCGGCAATAAGGCTTGCGGCACTATCTGAGGTGCAGGTGATCTATGTCTTCACCCACGACTCAATAGGACTTGGTGAAGATGGGCCAACGCATCAACCGATTGAACATATCGCGGCCCTGCGCGCCATCCCCCATCTGTTCGTGATTCGGCCCGCTGATCCCGCCGAAGTGAGCGAGGCTTGGCGCATCGCAATTCTGCGCCGGAAAGCCCCCACAGCGTTGGCTCTCACCCGCCAAAAAGTTGGTGTAATTGACCGTAAACGTTTCGCTTCCGCGGAGGGCTTGCGCCGCGGTGCTTATATTCTTGCGGAAGCTGAGGGCGTAGTGCGTGAAGGGGCAGTAGCCCGACCGTTAGGAAAGGCTCAAGAGGAAGTTGTCCCGAAATTAATCATCATAGCCACTGGCTCAGAAGTATCTTTGGCGCTCGAAGCGCGTGAAAAACTTCAAACCGAGGGAATCGCGACACGCGTTGTGTCCATGCCTTGTCAGGAACTATTCGACGAACAACCGGAAGCCTATCGCAATGAGGTTTTGCCGCCTGGCGTAAGCGCGCGTCTTTCTATCGAGGCGGGAGTAACCCAGGGTTGGCATCGCTACGTGGGCGCAGAAGGCGTTGTCATCGGGCTTGATCGTTTTGGTGGGTCAGCGCCCGGCGACGTCGCGTTGCGTGAGCTTGGGTTCAATGTTGAAAACGTCCTCACACACGCGCGGAAGCTACTTTGAAACATGCGAATTGCAATCGGTGCTGATCATGGCGGTTATCCTCTCAATGAGCGCATCATCGAGGAGCTCAGCCAGGCTGGGAACGAGATTGTCGACTTTGGAACTCACGACGGCTCGCTTGCCGATGATTACCCGGATTACGCTCTGAAAGTCGGGCAGTCTGTTCAGCGCAATGAAGCGGAGATAGGCATTCTCGTTTGTGGCAGCGGCGTTGGCGCTGCCGTAGCGGCAAACAAACTTCGCGGCATCCGCGCCGCTCTCTGCGGCGATACCTACTCAGCACATCAATCACGTGAACATGACGACTGCAACGTGCTTTGTTTAGGGGCACGTGTGACCGGGGTTGAACTTGCGCTTGAGATTGTGCGTGCTTTTGTGGCTGCGCGCTTCACGGGGGAAGAGCGCCATCAACGGCGATTGCAGAAGATTTCTGATATGGAAGGCAGCTAGATTTTAAAAAAACCATTTTCCATTTGTCATTTGTCATTCGCAGATCGTTTTCGTGTCCGTTCGTATTATTTCGTGGATCGCGTGTTATCGATAACCTAAATGCGATCCACGAAGTTACACGAACCATCACGAATAAAAGACGATCCACGAGATACCAGTAAGCATCACGAACAATGACAAATGAGAAATGACAAATGAAAAATAGGTGTTTTAGGCTCAAACTCGCTTTTGGCCTGTAACAAAGCGAAGCGCTTTGGGCATCACGCGAAATTCCACCGGCGTAAACCCACGCACGTTTCCATCAACTTCAATTCGCATTGCATCCTCAGGCGTAAAGGTCTCAACCCGAGCGAGCCTTCCCTGGGCAATTCGAACCCTCGGATTAGCCATGTGGCCGCCTTTGTGTATTCGGGTTAGTTCACGCAACACACCTATCCTCGTTAATCCGGACGCGGTCACGACGTCGAGCTTGCCATCATCGATGGTTGCCTCGGGCGAAAGCATCATCCCGCCGCCTGCATACAGAGCATTTGCTACCGCCGCCAGGTTCATGGGTCCTTCAATAAACTCCTTGTCGTCGATCGAGACCCGCACGCGACGTTCGCGCCAGACAGCGATTCCTTTCAAGGCCGCAGCCGCGAAACGCGCCTCTCCCGAAAATTTGCGCATGAATTTTCCCTGCGCCGCGACCCGGGCCGCAGTTTCTCCGCCAATTCCCATGGTTGAAGCATTCAAGCAAATGAATGGTGTGGTGAACGAGTCGCATAGGCCGTAGAGCACATCCACCAGCCGAGTAGTTCCTTGACCGTCAGAACGACAATGGGACATGAAGACTTCAATCCAATAGTCTAAGGGAGCACGGTGCCCAATTAAGCCACGAGCAAAATCATCCCCGGTTCCGGCGGGAAGAACTCCCAGCGAAGCTGAAGAGCTCAACGCGGTAGGAAGTTCGTCCCGTTGCTCGCCAAACTGGAAAAAACCTTCAGCGGCTTCGCTCAGGGTTCCATCGCCGCCGACCACCGCTACGGTGTTTATGCCGGTCCTAAGTGCTTCCCGCGTGCGAACAGTGGCGTCTCCCGGCCTCTTCGTCTCGTACCAGTCGAATTCAACTGCAGCTGAATCCAGCCGCTGCTTGATATTGGGCCAGACACGCCGCGCTTTTGCAGCTGCGTTGTTAACAATAATGAGTGGCCGATTCATTCGAGATGAATGGTATCGGGCAAGGCGCCTTAGGTAAACAGCCAATCACTTGAGGACAAGAGATTTCCATCTTCATCGTGATGCTTAGTGTTATTCGTGGATCGTGTGTTGTGATCGACAAAATGCGATCCACTAATAACACGAAGGTGCACGAATCAAATGGCTGCAGCCTCAAGGCTGAGCGCTTCGGGCAAGGTGGTGTTGACGATGTAACCGCTGAGGGTCCAGTCCGCGTAGCGGACGTCTGCAAATAGCCCAGCAGTTCACTGCTGGGGAAACGCGTTGTTATCCTGAAAAGTCCGTAAAACGGACGGCTGATATTCTTTGCGAAATACCTCAGGCGTCCGTTTCACGGACTGCATAGCCCAGATTGAATCTACCCAGCACTGAAGTGCTGGGCTATTTTCGAGTGTCCGCTGGCGCGGACTGAAACGCAGGAATGCTAGTTGTACAAACTAATGGGCGCGTAAAAGTAGCTCACTGTCCTAACACAAAAAAGGACAGGCAAGATGCCTGTCCTTGTAGACCTTCATTTATTAATAAAACCTAGCTGCGGGCCCTGGCGCGCCGCGCGGCTTGTGCCAATTCACGCGCGCGTGGAATGGCATCAATGGCGCGGGCGATTTGTGGATCCTTCTCGTTAATTACCTGCAGCGCGGTTGTCGTTCCATAGGCTGCTGTGGCTAACTCATATCGCAACTGGCGTTCGACATAAGCTCGTGAACGCTCCAAATGCTCGGGTGTAACCTTGAAGGCAGGCTTACTCGCCACAAAGCGCTTGAATTCCTTAATCAAATCATCAGTGATCGGAAAGTCAGTAGGCTGAAGATCGTGACCGTACTCAATCGGTCCCGCCACTTTGTAGCTTTCAAATCCGGCCACGCGACCGAGAGTTAGTTGCAACGCAAACGCAAAGATGGAATCACTCAATCTGTTTTCAGCGGGGGTGATTCGCCCGGCCTTGACAACTTCATCAGGTGCAATGCCGCCGCCGCCGTACACAGCGCGTCCAATGTCAGTATGGCTCTCCGGACCCACAGGCGCAGGGGTAGTGACTTCACCGTTACCAGCGATTCCGCCGCGTGTGTAGTAGTCATAGAAACCACTATTCGAATAATCGCGCTGAATCAAGCGCCCTGAAGGTGTGTAGTACTTGGCAATAGTCAGGAGAAGTGCCGAGTCTTCGAGTTGTATGGGCAGTTGCACCAGGCCCTTCCCGAAAGTGTTTTCGCCAACGATCAAAGCCCGGTCATGGTCCTGCAACGCCCCGGCAACGATTTCGGCCGCGGATGCCGACTCGCCATTTACTAATATGACGAGCGGAATAGGATCCGGAACGTCATTCGCGGAAAAGAACGGCTCAGTAGCTCCCCTAAGTCTTCCCTGTTGCTTAACAATCAACTGCCCGCGTTGCAGAAACGTCTCGGCTACCCGCACAGCCTGGATCAATAGACCGCCACGGTTCCCGCGCAGATCCAACACGAGCATGTTCATGCCCTTCTCACGTAGGTTTCTTAAAGCCCTTTGAAACTCGGCCGAGGTTGTTAAGTTGAAAGCACTGGTCATCGCGACATAACCAACGCCCGACTTCAATAGATATGCCTGGGGGACCGACGGCAGAGAGACAGCATCACGAGTGATGCTCACTGTCTCGGTTTGACGAGTTCCCGGATGTTCGACGGTGACTTTCACAACCGTATCGCGTGGCCCAAGTAGAAACTTGCGCACTTCCGGATAGGTCTTGCCTTTCATCGACTGGCCATCGACCGCGACAATGCGATCACCAAAACGCAAACCGGCGCGATGTGCCGGTGCTCCTTCAAAGGTGGCGCGAATATGAGTGCTGACCTCGGTCCCTTCATGCAGGTCGCCGATTGTTGCCCCGATACCAAAGTATTCCGAGCGCTGCTCGGTCTTGAAGGAAGCGTATTCAATCGGATCGAAATAAGTTGAATGCGGATCGAGGGAGGTCAACATGCTGCTGATGGAGGCTTTGAAGACAGAGTTGTAATCCAGCTTCTTTCCGTCGATGTGATTGTTCTCAATAACGGACAAGGCTTCTGATAGGTCTGATTTGACTATCACCGGGGTAACTCTGGGGCGGCTTCCTGAATTGCCCGCGGGACTTGCACCGTCGCCTACCCCGCTGGGTTGTCTTACGACTGCGCCATTCTGTTGTGAATAGATGATTCCGGGTAGACAGAGTGCAAAGAGCATGAAAATGGCGCTGGCAACGTAAAGTTTCGCTTTCACAAAAGCCTCCTGGAAAATCCTAGTTCTCAGCCTGTTATCAGCTACCGCCCATGGTGCGGGTGCCCAAAGGGGTTTGTCAGAATAGCACGAGAGCCGGGGGTATTTGAACGACAGTTGTGCCGGCCGGGACTCGGGGTTCTCGCTTTTGCTGCTAGTTTCGGAGTCGCTCCCATTGGGACAGTCTTTCGGGTTAGTGAGTCGAGCCCGACAAAAAGTTGCCTTCCGCTGAGATTCAGATGAGGCCTTGCTCCTTTGGCGTTTTGACTCCCATCTTTTACACTGGCCTACCAAAATCGACACCAATTCGGAGGGCTATCCAGAATGGCGAACGCGCTGGATCGTGAACAACTCTTTTCTTTTGCCAACAGTCACCGCGACGAATACGAAGGATTACTGAAACGTTTCGTTGAAACGCCGACAGTTTCTGTCGATCCGGCGCACGCCGAAGACATACGCAAAGGGGTGGACTTAACAGTCGACACGTTCCAAAGATTTGGCGGAAAGGTGAATATTTACCAGGCTGACAAGGGAAATCCGACCGTTCACGCCGTCTTCGGCAACGACCAGAACCTTCCCACCGTGACCGTCTACAATCACATGGATGTCCAGCCGGCGTCGAAAGAAACTGAGCCCTGGGACACTGAACCTTTTGTAATGACCAAAAAGGGCGACAGTTATTTCGGGCGTGGAACAACCGACGACAAGGGGCCGGGTCTCGCGGCGCTTTACGGCGCCCGCGCTGCACTTGAGGCAGGCGTACCAATTAACATTCGCTTCCTCTGGGAGTTTGAAGAAGAGATTGGATCGCCAAACTTTGAAAAAATCATCACCAAAGCCGGCGCGGATCTGGCGACCGACTCAGTCGTAGTCTCCGACACTGTTTGGGTTTCGAGAGATCGACCCGCATGTTCGGCGGGTCTTCGAGGCCTGCTCGGGTTTTTGTTAACGCTGGAAACCGGAACTACCGATACACATTCGGGTGAAGTTGGCGGCGCGGCGCGCAATCCGATCGCGGAGCTGATGCGTCTCGTCTGCGACCTTTATGATCCGGCAACGGGTATGGTGAGGATAAACGGTTTCTACGACGATGTGATTCCTCCAACTGAAAGCGAACTGAATGATTGGGCCAACTCCGGCTTTTCGGCAAGCGGCTTTAAGAAGGCGCACCATCTCAAACTAATGCGCAGCGATGACTCGCTCGAAGTGATGAAGCGAATCTGGGGAATGCCGACTATGGAGATACACGGAGTGGTTGGAGGATATCAAGGTCCGGGTTTGAAGTCGATTGTCCCACCTCGTGCTGAGGTCAAAGCGTCGTGTCGATTGGTGCCCGGTCAGGACATTGAGAAGCTCCAAAAACTGATTCAGGCTGCGGTGAAGGAAAAGAACCCGGATGTCAAAGTTGTTTTCGAGCATGCTGCCCCTGCATTCCGTACGCCGATGGATGGGCCGTTACCTGCATTGTTAAAAGAGGCGGTAAAGTTCGCGTTTCAGAAGGAAGCGGTTTTTGTCAGGGACGGCGGCACCATCGGCGCGATGACGAGTATCGAGAAGGTCCTGAAGTGCCCGGTGCTGTTCCTGGGTTTGTCGCTACCTGAACATGGCTATCACGCGCCCAACGAAAACTTCGATTGGCAGCAAGCTTCGGGAGGAATGGTTGCTTTCGCCAGGTACTTTGAAGAGATTGCAAACTTGAAGCGTTAAGGGACGGGCGGATTCTTGCAGCGGCTGCAAAAAAGAGTTTGCTGGAAGAGATCAACGTTGGGTGTTGCGTTACCACGCGGGTTCAGCCCGGTGTTAATGTCAGCGCTCTGCGTTAACGCGTGAGCCGCATTTTGTGTAGGGGTTAAGTCTGGAAAAGCTTGGCACCCCTAGATCACGCAGGCGAGTCGCTCTTCATCCAGAGAAGCAAACCCGAGATTTTCGTAGAAGCGCCGTGCGTGAGGGTTTTGGAGATGAACGGCGACGTCGATGCGCGTCACCGATTCTTTCTTGAGTTGTTCTTTTAGTTGTTTCAGCAGATCTGTGCCGATGCCCTTACCGCGTCGATCTGCTTTAACCGACACATCGTCGAGCTTGGCGACGACCGCCCCCATCGATGTCGAAATGGCGTAACAGATAACGCAGATGGCGGCAGCGCCATGCTCATCGTAGGCAATCCAGACAAATCCCAGCTCCGGCCGTTCGAGAAACAGATCCAAAGCATCATTGAGCCCTTGAAAACCGCGGTCGCCGTAGGCCTGACTACTGGCAAGATAGTGTTCGTCTTCCTGCAGAAAGGTCCGGAGCATCTCAAACGCGTCGGCCACATCCGCGGCAGTCATTTTGCGACAGGTAATCAACCGAGGCCCCTTTCGATAACGAACGCTTCAAATCATGCCATAAAAGTTGGCCGATGCTATAATGCGCCTTCCGCATCAACAGCCAGTAATTCCATCTATTACCGCAGGTTAAAATCATGAAGATACACTTCCTGTCTGTTCTCGCGCTGATTTTTGTAGCCTCATCATTTGCGCTTGGCCGTGAAGCACGGCTGGTGCGCTATCCGCATTACCACAATGGTCGCGTTGTGTTTAGCTATCTGGGCGATGTCTGGACTGCGAACGATGATGGCCAGAACGTGCAGCGGTTGACGGTTAATCGCGCCCGTGACGTCTATGCGCGATTCTCGCCTGATGGAAAGTGGGTAGCCTTTTCCAGCGACCGCAATGGCAACCTCGATGTTTACATCATTCCTTCGGAGGGCGGCGCGGCCAGGCAGTTGACTTCGCACTCAGCCGAGGATGTTGTGCTCGGGTGGGCTCCAGGATCCGGGGCGGTACTTTTCAGCAGCAATCGCGGTGAAGACTTCACGCCGCAGCTTTACCTCGTCAAAACCGAAGGCGGCATGCCCTGGAAGGCAGGCACCGACATGGGGGTGCAGGCTTCTTATTCACCAGATGGCAAGCGTCTGGCCTATAACCCCAAGTCACAAGCTTACTGGCGGAAATTTTACCGCGGTTCTTTGCAGAGCGACGTTGTGGTGATGGACGTGGCCGCCAGGAAATTTACTCAATTAACTGATTTCGACGGGCACGACTCGTGGCCGATGTGGGCCCAGGATGGCTTCATCTACTTTGTCAGCGATCGCGATGGCAATGGCCTGACAAATATCTGGCGCGTCGCTGAAAGCGGTGGCAAAGCGGACCGCGTCACCTCATTTAAAGCTGGTGATGTGCGTTGGCCCGCCATCAGTGCAGATGGCCGCACAATTGTTTTCGAACATGACTTCGGCATCTGGAAACTCGACCTTGCCAGCAAGAAAACGTCGCCAATCAAACTCAACATCGCTGCCGAGACGCAGGAAAACATGACGGAGGTGCAGTCGTTCAGTTCGCAGGCCGACGATTACGACCTGGCGCCTTCGGCGCGCCGGATTGCGTTTTCGATTCACGGCGAGATTTTTACAGCACCTGTTGAAGAGGGTGACATCAAACAGATCACGGAAAGCCCGGCACGCGATCGGGCTCTTGGCTATTCTCCCGATGGCAAGTCCATTGCTTTTATTTCCGACCAAAGTGGTCGCGAAGAGATTTATGTGGTTCCGTCAGACGGCTCTGTCCAACCGCAGCAGCTCACCAACATTGACGCGTTAAAGTTTGGTTACAACTGGTCGCCCGATTCCAAAGAGATCGCCTTTACCTCATCCGATGACAAACTCCGCAAGCTGACCGTGGCCAACAAAGAAATTGCCGTGCTTGATACGTCACGCTACGGTGGCATTGGCTCGCCAGTTTGGTCGCCTGATGGGAAGTGGATTGCCTATGCAAAGCCGGACGCATCACGCACTTCGGATGTTTACCTGATTGCAACCTCAGGTCAGGATCGCGAAGCCCACAAAGTCACGTTTGATTCCAACACCGAGACCAACCCTTTCTTTGCGCCCGATGGCCGCAAACTATTCTTCCAGCGTATTGAAGGCACCACTGGAAATACGCCTACTTCGGTGCAGATCTATTCCGTAGTGCTTGAGCGTCTCGATCGCGATCCGGATGATCCCGAGGAACGCGCAGAGACCGAGCCCGCAGCTCCTTCAGGCGAGGGCGGGGAAACTGCTGGTGCCAGCAGCGCCGCCGGACAGCGCCGTGGACCTTCCGCGGAACGTCGCCAACCTCCCAAAGAGATCAAGATTGACTGGGCAGGATTGAAACGTCGCACGCGGCAAGTTACACGCATGCCTTTCCCGGTCGCCACTTACACAGTGGCCCCTGATAGCCGGACGTTGGTTTTCGTCACCAGCGAACCAGCCGGCACTGCCAACGTGCCCGTGATCTACTCTATTCAAGATGATGGTAAGAGACTGACGCGCCTTACTTCAGGCCAACCACCCAGCGAAGACGGCGATCAGGCGCCTGGAGGCGGAGGCTTTGGCGCGGGGGTCGCAGAATTAAATGTTTCGCGAGACGGTCGCACGCTGTTCTTTCGCGAACGTGGCGGCATTTACTCAGTCGCGATGCCGTCGGGCGGTTCCTCGGCAGCCGCGGCAGCGAGTGCGGCGCGTGGCAGTAGTGAAGCAGCGCGTCGCCGACTCTCATTCAACGTCAGAGTGCGCATCGAGCATCCGGCGGAATGGGCGGAGATGTTTGATGACGGGTGGCGTACGATGAAGTACCGCTTTTACGATCCCCAGATGCATGGATTTGATTGGGACGCCGCGCGCGCGAAGTATCGGCCGCTGGTCGACTACGTCGGTGATCGTCAGGAGTTACTCAATCTTCTCAATGAGATGATCGGTGAATTGAATGCCTCGCATACCGGCGCGGCGCCTCCTCCGCGCGGGACCGGCAGTGGCGCAGTCTCCACCGGCCATTTGGGGCTGGAACTGCAACCTGACAATTCCGCCGGCCGTTATCGAGTGACCCATATCTTCGAGGATGGGCCAGCCGACAAGGATTGGGTGCGAGTTAGCAAAGGTGACTACTTGATTGCGATCAATGGCAAACCGGTAAAAGCCGGCGACGAATACTGGCAGCTGCTGAATAACCGGCTCAATCGCAAGGTTGAAGTGAAATTTAATAGCAAGCCTGTCGAGGAAGGTGCGTGGTCAACTCGTATCGAGGCGATTACCACAAACGCCTATAGCCAATTGCGCTACGAACGCTGGGTAAAGGAGCGCCGCAAAACTGTAGATGAACTCTCAAACGGGCGCATCGGGTATTTGCACATACAGGCGATGAACCAACCTTCACTGCGAAAGTTTGAAAAAGAAATTCGAGAGTTCCGCAACAAGGAGGCGCTAGTCATAGACCAGCGCTGGAATGGCGGCGGCAACATCGAACAAGAGTTATTGGCGATCCTGGTTCAACGCCAGTATCAGGTTTGGCAGCCGCGCGGAACCGAGCCTATGGGCCGACCCTTTGCAGCGTTTTTTGGACCGAAAGTGGTGCTGCAAAACTGGCGTTCTGCTTCCAACGCAGAAATGTTTCCCGCAGGCTTTCGCGCTCTCGGGCTGGGCAAAGTCATCGGCACGCCCACGGCCGGCGCCGTGATCGGCACAGGCAGCTATAGTTTGATCGACGGCTCAACCGTTCGCACGCCGGGCGTCGGCGTGTTCCTGGCAGACTCCAAGCGAACTAACATGGAGAACTATGGTGTGCAGCCGGACATGTTGGTTGACAACACGCCGGAAGATAATCTTGCCAGCCGCGACCGGCAACTTGAGGCCGCGGTGGAAGAGCTCTTGAAGCAATTGCAGGGTCCGAGAAAAAACGTGGCGAGCAATGAATGAGTAAGTCCAAAAGATTTAGTTCGGCGACTTGCGACGGCAATAAGAAGCGAAAGGCGGACTTTCGGGTCCGCCTTTCACAAACATTCTGCTGGAAGACTAAGAGGATTTCTCGTTACTTAGGCACCAGGACCGAATCAACCACGTGGATCACACCGTTTGACTGATACACGTTCCCTACTGTGACCCTTGATAACCCGCCCTTCTCATCACGCAGAACTAAATCTGAGCCGTTCATGGTTGCCGTCAGCGTATCACCACTGACAGTCTTAAGATGAGCGCGGCCGCCGCCTTTGCGAATACTTTTGGCGATTGCTTTTGAATCAAACCTTCCCGCCAGGACGTGATAGGTCAGAATCCTGGTCAACGTTTCTTTGTTTTCCGGCTTTACCAGCGTTTCAACCGTCCCCGCAGGCAATTTTGCGAAAGCGGCATTCGTTGGCGCGAAGACCGTAAACGGCCCACTGCTTTTCAGCGTTTCGACCAGCCCAGCCGCCTTAACCGCCGCCACCAGCGTGGTATGGTCTGCCGAGTTCACGGCGTTGTCGATGATGTCTTTCGAGCGGTACATCGCGGCGCCGCCGACCATCGGGTTCATGTCATTCATCTTCATCTGCATCTGTGCCTGAGCACCTTCACTAGCTGTAATTGCACACACTGCTACCAGCAGCATAAGAAAAAGTTTCTTCACTGTTTTGTCCTTCCTAATTTAGAACTTGAAATTTTCCGAACTCGAGAAGATATACGGGAGTCGGCAGCCAAGCGGATTGCCTGGTTTTACGTGAAGATGGAATCCATGGTTATGGTTCTGGGCTGAGTTTGAAATCCTTGGGAACAAATTCGACGGATTTCGCGACACCGATAAAGTTTGACGGCGACTCAGCCGAACGCAGGTAATTAATAACGACGTTGTTTTCCGGGTTTCGCGGACCGCAGGTGAGCTCACGGCCGGCGTCGGAGCTAAAGGCTCTCAGGTAGACGTGTTTAAAGGCGGCCGTTCTTAATCGCAGCACCTCGTCGGCAACCTTCACCACAAACATGATCCCCTTGTCGTGGCAATCGATGCGCACCAGCGTTCCCTGCACCTGTGTTTCGCCCCACTGAGGTTGCTTCAGTGCCAGTCTCAGCAGTTGCGCGGGATCCAGCTCCTCTATCGCTTGGTAAGTTTCTGCCGGCGCCTCCGTTCGCGTTTCGCTAATTGCAGTTTGCGTGCGCGCGTCAATTGTTGGGTTAGCGTTTGTGAGTATTTGTTCCAGTGAAGCAATGCGAGCGGTCAGCGCTTGCATGTTCAATTTCAATTTAGCGCCAGTAGTGTGGCGCCTGGCGTTCTCCAATACGTCACGGGCTTTTGTGTAATCGTGCTTGCGCATGTAGAGCTGTGCCAGCATTAATACTAGATCATTATTACGCGGCGACGCGGCGATGACCTTATTAAGAAGCTCGATGGAATCGACCACCTCATGATTGGTTACCAGATTGACAAAGGCCAGCAGCTCATAAGACTCGAGGAAATCCGGTTTCAGCTCGATTGCCTTCCTTAAATGCCGGCGCATCTTATCGGCAACTTCAGGCAGGTAGCCTGAGACCATGCCATCCGGCCCTCGCCCCGTTCTGCTAAGCACAAATGCGTAGTAATAACGAAATAAATAGTTGTCGGGACTCGCCGATACCGCTTTTTCCAAACTGCCGCGGGCTTCCGTTAACTTACCCTGTTGCTCTCGCAACATACCGAGAGAGGCGTGGGCCATGGCTAGGTTTGGGTCAAGCGTCAATGCCCGTTGCAGATAGATTTCACTTTCCGGTCGATTGCTGTGAAGTAATAGATCGCCTAGATACGCAGCGGTTTCAGCAGGGGAAAGAGAGCTTGCCTGGACGTCTGAACCAAAACCTACGGTTGCTTCGAGCTCGCGTGAGATGACCGGAAAGCGATCGCGATCGAGATACGCACGAAGCTCATTCTCCATGACAACGAAAGAGCTAGCGAAACTTTGTTGAAAGGCCTCCTCAAGCGGAACACCCTCTGACACCAATTCGACGAACTTATGCAGTTGGGCAGCTCGTTGACCACCACGCCCCAGTAATAGGTAGTGGGTCAACAACCAGGATTGCGCATAGAACAATCTTTCCTTGTCCGGTTCATTGTAATGAGGCGATTGGTTATCTACCTGAAGCAGAGTCTTCAGTGGGAGTAAAGATTTTCGACGCAGCAAGCGAACGTGATTTTCGATGGGTCTGCCCAACTCTACGTGGCGATCTCTGATAGTGAAAGTGCTGTAACACTCCGCCAGGCCTTCACTAAACCACGTCGGGACCCGCCCGCTCACGTTATTCATCAGCAGATGAGAGTATTCGTGAAGAATGACGCCAAAAGGATCTTGCCCGCCTTGAAGCTCGGTAGTGAGCGTCAGGTAATTCACGTCAGTGCCTGATTGAAAGTAGCCCGCGGTAGATGCTTTGGGTTTGAAAGGGCGGTAAGAACTGTCGCTGCCGAAGATTACAACAGTAGTAGGTACGGATGAATGAAAATTTGTTTCCGGAAAGAGGCGCGTAATTGCTTCGCGAAACTGCTCCAGATGTAAGGCTACCCGACGAATCTCCTTTTCGTTGACGTTCCCCACCAGCAGGAAGTTTTTCGAACGCACCTTTACCCAGTGCTCTTTGGCGGAGGTTAAGCCCGGCGCCTGCAGTAGCACTAATCCAATGCTTAATGCGAGAAGAGTAACTCGCCTCATAAATTTGGAGTCGGGGAGACTGGAAAGTGACCTAAAAATCGTTCAGGTCAATTTAGTATTTTAGGGACCAAAGATCGAGGAATCGGCCAGACGAAAAACATATTCTGCAGTAACCCACTGCGAGACGGCTTGACCACCCTTTGTCGCCGGCTTGAATTTGATCTTGCACGCCGAGCGGATGGCATTCTCGGTTAGTCCCGCCGGCAACCCTCTCAAAATTCTTACACGAGATACCTTGCTGTCGCTTGAGAGTAATACCTTCACCGTAACAAAACCTTGCACCCCCAGTCGTCTTGCTTCTTTCGTGTACGAAGGAGGCGGCTTGGAGGTAATCACCACCCTCGAATCCACTTCCTTAGCCGTTAGTATTCGCTCGTTAATGACGTCTGGCTCGAGAATCCTTGCCAACGTTCCATCGTCAGTGCAGCGGTAGTCCTGATTCTTTTCTGCCGTTACTACCGGCGCATCGGCGGGCTTCGGAGTGGGAACGGTTTCCGTTACTGGCGGCACCGGCAACGGCACAGCCACTTCTCTTACGCGTCGACCCGACTGGGCCAACACCGTGGCGCTAGTTATGAAGATAGCAATAACAGAAAGAATCGACTTCATACTCAGAACCGCTTACCGACAACTAAGCGCAATAGCCAACTACTAAACGACTTGGAGGGAGACGAAGTGTTTCAGCTAACGGGGCACTGCGAACGCGCGGACAATCTCAGAGAGTATTCCTTGCCTAAACAGTAGCAATCAAATTTAAGCCTACTCTTCCGGCCCGGTGCAAGTCGGACCATGCAAAGCGGGAATTTTTTGACTGATCACTGGATACTTCGGAGCCTCATCGATATTGATCTGTGTCCAGTGAGCGTAGTTTTCAGGCACGTTGGTATCGGCGAAGATTGCTTCCACCGGACATTCCGGAACACAAGCGTCGCAATCGATGCAAGTTTCGGCGTTGATGTAGAGGCGGTCGGGTAGTTCGTGAAATGCTTCAACCGGGCATACTGCAGCGCAATCGGTGTACTTGCAATCTACGCACAACTCAACAACTACATAGGTCATCGGTGGAATAAGCTCCTTTCAATTAGGCACAAATAGTTATTCAGTATGCAATGAATGTCAACAGAAAAATACCACTACGAAACCGCAGGGCGAACGCAAATGCCACGACTTCTTAGTCAAACCTTTGCGCAGTTGGAGGTAGGTTTTTGAGCGGCTTGTCAGCTTCCTTCAGACACTTTCTTCTGAACACTTCCTGGTCCATTGACCGTCTTGTTGACTGCGGGATCGCCTGTGTAGGTGACATGTGAAGGTCCGGAAACGGTCACGTCGAGTTGCTCGCCGGCGTGAACCGAAACTTTTGAAACCCCCTTCGACTCGACGCGCGCGCGTGCGGTCCGCAATCTATGTGTATCAATCTTCCCAGCACCGTTGGTATCGATATCTACGAATTTAGTCTCGCCGCCAACCACGAGCGAAGGCGCACCGTTGACGTCAATTTCAAACTTATCGTTTTTCAGACCCGAGACTTCAATCCTCCCTGCCCCTGAAACCGAGATGGCTTCGAGATTGGGGACAGAAATTTTCAACGTTACCGGCTCTGATACCGAGTAACTGCGAGAACTTTTCACGTGGAGAACATTATTGGAGACTTCCGTGCTCACCAGCGGCAGGATATTGTCATCGCCTTCGATTTCCAGGCTCAGGGCTTTTTGGCTTACAACATCTATTTCAAATGCGCCCTCGGTGGAGATGGACGTGAAAGCCGGCACCTCGCGTTTCTGTTTTTGGCGGTTACCAGAACCGCTGACTTGATTCATCGTTCCATGGTGGCAACCGAATGAGACCACCGTCAGGGCCAGTAATACAATCAGCTTTCGCATATCAACACCTCAAGTCTGGGGTTCATTATGGGAGTATTCGAGTGTGCGAGTAGTATTTTCCGTAACACTCGGGATGGGTTCAGCCAGCGACCGCGGTTGCGCCGGGCGAAGCTCGTTTGGCACATAGTGCGGCGAAGCGTTCAAGGGTTTCGGCTCAGTGGAACTGGTAAGCCGCGATAGCTGTCTCACTAAAAGAATCTCCGTCGTCGCTACGATTAAGAAAGTAAAGAACATGAAGAGACCAACGATGTCTTCTCCAAAGTTGGCATCGCGTTTTAAAGTAAGTGCACCTCCCAGCATTATTCCGAGCCCGATTATTCCTATCAACGTAATAGCTGTTAGAAACGCCGGAATAGCTTTCGCTTTTGTGTGGCTGCGCTCCTTCTGACTGGCTCCGCAACGGTTACAGTAGCTTAGGCCGGGCGCCACCGGCGTCCCGCAGGCTGCACAGTACATAAATCACCTATCCTTTCACCTGCGAAGAATAGTGAAGCCGTAGACCTTCCACAAGAAGAAACGGCCAGCTTGCCGGTCAGGTTCCCCATTTTTGGCGTCGTCTGCTCAATTGCCTGCTTACGCCGGTATCCCGGAATGCGATAAACTAAATACAGCTTGTTTCATTAAGGCTCGCTTAACGATCTGAAATGCTGCTGCTAATTGCTCTCCTGCGCTTCGCCCTTGCCATTGTCTTCGGCGCTGCCGGTGTTACCAAACTGCTGGACTTAAAAAGCACACGCGAGGCGGTAGCCAACTTTGGCTCACCCAGTGCTTTGGTTCCGGCCCTCAGCTTCGCTCTGCCGCTGCTGGAGTTAACGATCGCGCTGGGATTACTCTTCAATGCCACGGCCTGGTGGAGTGCGCTCGCTGCCCTGATGCTTTTGGGAGTTTTCATCCTGGCGATCAGCCTCAATCTTGCACAAGGGCGCACACACGACTGTCATTGCTTTGGCCAACTACATTCACGGCCCATCGGTTGGACCACGATCGCGCGCAACGTTTTATTCGCGCTAGCGGCGACAGTTGTGCTTTGGCCGGGACGGCCAGAGTCCAATCCGGAAATCATAACTACCATCCAAGATGCGCTGGCGGCGCTAAGTGGGATCCAACTGGTTCTGCTGATTCTGGTTTTCGTCGGCGCGGCCGCGGCTTCGATCTACTGGCAAAGGAAGACGAAACGCAATGCCGCGCAAACAGAAGCCGAGACCATGGCATTGCCCCTCGGTTCCGTTGCGCCTCCGTTTGACCTGCCGGCTTATGAAGGCGGCCGGAAGTCGCTGGATCAGCTGATGGAACATGGCAAGCCAGTGCTGTTAGTGTTTACAAATCCTAAGTGCGGGCCGTGCGTTACACTCTTTAAGGAAATGAAGGAGTGGCAGCAAGAACACGACGATTACCTAACAATCGCTATCGTCACGGTTGGCACAATCAAGGACAACTTTGTGAATGTAGCAAAAAACGGGTTGGGTGAAGTTCTGTTACAGGAGAAGCGAGAAGTCGCCGAGCAGTATCGTGCGATGTATACGCCGACCGGGGTTATAGTGACTCCGGATGGACGCATCGGCAGTGAGGTGGCGGCGGGAGCGGAAAACATTCGCAAACTAATCGCAACTATTCTTGGAGATGGCCAGGGTTCGAACGGGAAGGCCCCCAGTAGAGTCAACCAACCCATCCAAACAACCGTCCCTAATTCAGAATCGGGTTGAATGATATGTTGGGACGTCCTGAAGCCGGAGAGGCCGCGCCGTACTACTCCACTTACACTGATTTGGTGTCGAGTGACGATATCGTCAGATACCTTGAAACCCAACTCGACGAAGTTTCGTCGCTCTTATCCGGGATTTCTGAAGAAAAGTCTCTGCATCGCTATGCCTCAGATAAGTGGTCTATCCGAGAGCTTCTCAATCACGTCAACGATGCAGAACGCGTGTTTGCGTTTCGCGCGATGTGGTTCGCGCGTGGATTTTCAGAGCCACTGCCCAGTTATGATCAAAACGTGGGCGTTCAAGGAGCGCGTGCCGACGACATCTCCTGGGCCGAGCATATCGAAGACTTTCGGAACGTGCGGCAGGCTTCACTAACCCTCTTTAAAAACCTACCTGAGGAGGCCTGGCTCAGGAGTGGTATCGCCAGCGATAACCCTTTCACTGTTCGAGCGTTGGCCTACATAGTTGCGGGCCATGTTGCTCATCACGCTAACATTCTTCAGCAACGCTACCTTTAACGCGTAACTCCCCGACCTCGTCTAAAGTAATCGCGAATTCCGCGTCTACCTGCTGGAAGCGGCATGTGCTGACCCCCTAATAGAGCCCGCGCGATTTCCAGTTGGGAAATGATCCTAATTTCCGGCCGTTCGAATTCGGTCGCAAGTAGCCGCGCTTTTGCCGGATCCTGACGCGCGAGAAAACTAAGATTCTGTTGCAGGTTGCTCACGAGATTTCCCAGGCCGCTATAACTTCTTTTGGTCCACTCACCGTCCTGCAAGTAACGCTTTTCTATTCCGTCCAGCACGACTGCTGCCGAAACGTATTGATTTACTAATGCAATGATTGGCTGGATGAGCGCGCTGCATTGATCGGTATCCAAAGTGGAGTAGCCCTGCGCCACTTGGAGTTGGCCGTTTAGCTTCGAGAGGTTGGCAGGTAGATTTTCGATTAACGCTCTCGCCTCCGCGAGCAACTCAAGCGCCAGCGATTTATCACCGCGGCTGCCCGCCGCTGCAGCCAAATTCACCAACACCTGTAACCGGTGTTCAATGTTCCGGGACTTGCTCAATAGTTGCCGCGCCTCGGCAGTCTTGTTTTCGCCAATCACTTTCCAAAGTAAGTGACTGTCTATTTGTTCAAGCATCTGCCGCCGCTGCCTGGGATCGGTAATCAGCTCACTGGCTATCTGCCGAGCGCGAGCTTCGTCGCCGCTGTTAAGCGCCTTCCACATCGCCTGTTGATAGATTTGGAGTTGAAAGTCTGGGGACTGCCGGCTGGCCATCGTAAGTAAATCATCGACGGTACCTTTTTGAGTTAGTTCGCTGAGTTGTTGATGCAGCCTGACGCTGGGATCTGTGTGCTGTTGGGTAGTCTGTATCAATTGCCGCAAAGCTGAAACTCTTGCAGGCGCATATTTCTCGATCTGGGGCATCGCAGAATTGAGCAGATGTTGAAAATTCTGCACGTACGATCGACGTGGGTCTGTGTTTGAGGAGCTCGCGCGAAAGTGGCTGGTAAGAGACTCTAATAACTCACGGTAGGCGACTTCGTCAGCCTGAGGCGGAGGGAAGGACACCAACAAGTTCCAACCGGCATTGGCGGCGGCGTGGTTGGTTGAAAGATCTTCACTCTTGATCCGCGCTACGATTTCTTTGTGAAGAATGCGCGCCGCATCTTGATCTTTCGCAGCTATTTGGAACAGCAGCGCGGTCAGTTGCGAAGCCACTCTTTTTTGCAATATCGATCGAGCCATCTCCATTGCCTGCTGCGGATCCCGAGAGGCAACCAGACCGGCGAGATGGATCTCGAGGTTTGTCTCGTTCTCATAGAAGTCGCCAGAGCGATGTTCAGAGTTAGCCGGCAAACGAGTGGCACGCAGGAACGACAGCGCCATTTGCGGATCCCGTTGAGCCAACAACTCGAGCAGCTCACGCCGCTGCTGCTGAAACGCCGACATTCTGTGCTCAGGTTGTTGTTCGCGCGTTTCTTCCAGTTCAGAGAGCGCCGCGACCATTTCTTTTGTCACGGTATCGAATAAACCGCGCGCCCGTTTTTCGTCCCTGGTCCAGAGAAGATCCGCAAGGGTCGAAGCGACGTAGACTCGGTTATCAAGGCTGCGCAGGCTGCTCACGTTTTCAGCCACGAGGTCAAGCAACTCAAAGGCGTGCTTCGTCATAGCCGTATCTTCAGTTGGCGCTGGAGCGGGCTCCTGGCCGGCTGCGAGTGATGGCAAGGTTAATAAAAGTACTGTGAGCAGCAGGCGAGCATTTGCCAGGGACATAGGTCTCTCCCCTTTCGGATCGTACCAAAGACAAGTCTGGAACGAAGTTCAGACGTGAACTTGCGCTAGTTCATGAGCTAAGCGGGGAGATTGGTGACGCTCTGTTTGAAGCCGGAAGCGGAGCTTGGGTTTACCGTGCCCGTCTTTCAATTTTTCTTCGGTGGTGGCCAGCGCTCCATCTTGTAGATGCGCTGACGCGCTGCAGCCTTGTCGGTCGGCGGCCAGTCCAAGACAGCCTTCCAAACGTCGGCGGATTCCTTTTTCCAACTGAATGTATTGCGAGCTTTGGTGACAGGCTCAAAAAGTCGTCCAGTGCTGTAGCGACCCAACGTGCACCATCCCCACCGTTTCCAAAGCGCCCGTCTTTTAATTCGAAGCGCGTAGTGTCGGTGACTTTGCTTAACTTTTCATCGTCGAAACCGTCGACTGCCAGGGTTGTGTCGTTCTCAAAACGATAGCGCTCGTAAAAAGGCTTCTCCACGTCCCCCGTCCCGCGCCAGGATCCTTCGATCCAACGAAGCTTCACCAGATCCGCGGGGGTGAGAGGTGGCGGCGTGGGAGAGGTTGTCGGAGCGTTCCGGACAGAGGTACTGGTGGATGCAGGAGCACAACCAACCAGTATAGATAAAACTGCGCCGGCAACCAGTACCAGCATCAAGCTTGTTAATTGATATTTGAATTGCACGAACTCTCCGTTGTTTCTTAACCTGAGTCGCTGGCGCTCCTACTGCGGGGCGTGTGCAAGCTAAGACGGGTGCGCATTCGTTGTTGCCATTCACTCGGATCATCCTCGACTGCTTCAATCTGCTTCAGCGCGTCGCTCAGAGTCTCGCCTCCCAACTGTCGCATCTTCAAGTAAAGCAGCGCGGGCACAATGGACATCAAGGGAACTATTAAGATGTTTATTAAACTCGATAGCTGTTGCGCAATCTGCTGCACCGAGACGCCCCGGGTCGGACTCGTAGTCCGGTTGACGTTTACGGATAAGCGTCCGATCAGAATGCTGATTATTATTGGGAGCAAAAGCTGTAAAAGAGAGACGATAATTACCGTGCGCCAGGAGCGTGAGGCTAATTGCCGGGCTCGAAGTCTGGCCGCCTTCTTTTCTAAACCTTCTATCAAAACTACCGGAGCGTACAGCGCATATCGGATCGTCATAACAATCCCAGGGATCACAAACAGAATGAAACCAATGATAATCCGGAGAGTCACGCGAATGGCTGTATTGAGGAATGGACGCCAACGCTTTTTCAAGACAGCGAATGCGACACGCAACTCAACGGGCCGCAGCGGCGCGGCTGTCAATTGAGTGACAATGATTGCGGTCATGCCCGAAATGGATGCAGCGGCGACGAACTGAGCCACTACGTGCAGCAGCCCGAAAATTGCCAGTCCCGCAATTATCGATATGCGCGTAACGCTCAATCCCTCATAAGATCTTTCTGCGATTTGAAGAAGCACCAACCCGACAGTGGTGACAATCGCCGGAACGTGCGCGATTAACGACAGCTTTAGAAACTTAGGAAAGTACTCGCTATAAAGCGCAAATGCTCTACGGTAGAGTGATCCAATTCCTTCCGCATGGGCCCGTAAAGAACTGGCAAATGCAGCCGCGGTCTGCGGACGATGCGATGGATCTTTTGCCAGGGCGGACATCACAACCTGTGCAACCCGTTTGGGGACCTTCTTGTTCCGTTCGCGCAACAGCGGCGGGTCAGCCTTCATGTGATCCCGCATAATGCTGCCGGTTGGGCCGGCGAAAGGTGGCGCGCCCGCGAGCATCTGGTAAGCAATGACACCGAGGCTATAAACATCTGAGCGTGCGTCAAGCACCTTGGCTGCGCATTGTTCAGGCGACATGTAAACGGGTGTTCCCATAATCGCGCCGACGCGAGTCAGCTTGGTACCGCGAGCTGTGTCAGACTGAAAATCAGTGGCCTGAGCGACTGCGGTTCGTCGCTGGTCGAGCATCAAAGTTCTATCTTCATCCACGCCCGCGCCCGTTAGACCAGGATCCAGGTCAGGACTCGTGCTTGCCACTTCGCCGAACAATCGTGTTCCGGCGTCTTTATTAAATGCATTGATCGCGGTTTCTTTCGAACCGGCTACCGCAGTTTGCTCTCCAGCAGCCGAGGAAAAGATCAGGGTCTCTGACTCTCCCTCAGCGTTTGATTGAGCGCTGTTAAGACTAGCAGCTCGCAAAGTAACGTTTTCCGAGTTTGCGCTGATGCCTGGATTGGATTGGGAAAAGTCAGCAGTGGGCGCTGCGTCCACTTCGGCCAGTTTAGCGATGCCAAAATCCAACACCTTGACGCGATATCCACCCAACCGGTTTGGTTCCAGCCAGATGTTTTCCGGCTTTAGATCTCGATGAACCACACCCTGCTGATGAGCTTCCTGGACCGCGGAACAAACCTGCTCCAGTATGTCCACGACCCACTCCAGCGGTAGTCGATCCTCCTCCGCCAGAACGTCAGCCAATGTGCAGCCATCGAGATATTCCATTACCAGGTAAGCGACCGCTTCGCCGCCCGGATGTGCAAACCCGAAATCTGTTACGTCCACCACATTCGGGTGACGCAGGCGACCTGCCGCGCGCGCTTCTCGCTTAAACCGGGCGACGAATTCCTGATTGCCCATGAACTGGGGCGTGATCAGCTTGAGCGCAACATAACGCTCCGTTCCGAGGTGAGTGGCGAGGTAAACGGCGCCCATTCCGCCGCGACCGAGCAGTCGCTCGAGGCGGTATTTTTCATCAAGTATTTTGCCGAGATATGGGTCTAATTCGGTCATTACGTTCGCGTTATGCTACAGCAAAACCGCGGGCATTAAACAGTTAACGCCACCGAGGCAGGACACCGATAGCCACCAAGCTCTTTTTTTAGCGTTTCCTTCAAGGCACGCGAATCAGCTATCTACACATTTGCCACGATTTAATGAAATCGATTGGATATATCAGCATGAGAATTTGAAGCACCAGGCTGTCTTTAATCCAAATAATTAAGACCAGCTCAATCGCGAGGAACACGATTAAGGAACGGCGGAAACCTAAACGTCGCGCGATCGCAAAACCCACCAAGCAACAAAGAATGTCTCCGAGCGAATTGACGACAGTGTCGCCGTTATAGCCTAACGCCGCGGTTTCCGAGCGATAGCGGTTGATAACGAATTCCGTATTCTCGAAAACTTCCCAGAACGACTCGGCGGCAAGAGCCAAAACGAGTTGCCAGCTTGCGCGCCAGCGAGGCGCAAGCCAGGCAACTAACCAAAAAAAGAGAAATCCATGGAGGATATGTGTGAAGGCATAAGGATCCAGGAAGTGTTGAGAGTTATCAGAACTGCACGTGTTTCCCGACCAGAGCAAAATATGGCCGCACGAGCAGAACCACAGACGTCCCTCGAGCCGCAGCAGCAGCGCGGTGATTGCAAACAAGGCGAGGATCACAAAGGCTGGCCAAAGTCTTTTTGCCAGACTCCGCTGGTCGCCGGGCGTAGGAGTCAAATGTGTCCTCGTTTGTAGTTAATTAGGTAGGCAGATGGCTTAACGGCTTCAGCCAGACGAGGGTCGTTGATCGGCTGACCTGCAACCAACCCAAGTGGGATAACACCAGCCCAAACGCTCATCTCGTAATCGGCCTCGTCGTCAAGTGGAGGTCCGGTGCGAATCTTGGCGGAAGCCTCCGTGAGAGGTAGGGCCAAAACGGTAGTAGCTTCGAGTTCCTGGTCACTGGGTTCGCGAACCTCCTGCCAGCGGCCGGGCACCATGTGTTCCGAAAATGCGAGCAGCGCTGCTAACTTCGCTTCTTTGTCATCAACCGCCGAAGCGCGACCGAATATCACGACTGAGCGATAGTTCATCGAATGATGAAAAGCTGAACGGGCCATCACCAGGCCATCGAGTAGGGTTACGGTCACACAAACGTCGATTCCCTGCGCGAGATTCCTAAGCATCGGACTTGCCTGCGAGCCGTGAATGAGCAACTGATCATCCACCCGTGCGTAGCCGGTCGGGATCACCACCGGCCTGCCGTCAACCGAGAAGCCGACATGGCAAATGAAGCCTTCATCAAGGATTGCGTAGATGATTTCGCGATCGTAGTTCCCGCGTTTAGGTAAGCGTTTGAGCGTCGTTCGTTCCGTTTTCGAAAAGTCCATGCTGGAATCGTAAATCGTGACGCAGGCATAAGTAAACGCTCGCCAAGTCGATTCTTAGTTAAGCAACTGATGATACCGGGGTGTTGTAATCAAAAGCTCTGGTACGTGTAGAATGTCAAAGTTGAGTTTCTTCGGACATTTCACCATTGCAAGAACACCTCGGGTGACGGTGGCGCTCACGGTGTTGGTGCTCGTGTGTGTCGCGACCTGCTGCACAACCGAAAAGCCGGACAGCGAAGCGACACCGGTGCTTTCCGGACCACCGAACACTACATTTCCGATGCCTCCATTGCGAGCCGATGCGGACTTGGGATGGGCCCTTTCAACTGGCGAGCGGAAGCGAATGGCAGATTATCGAGGGCAGATTCTGGTTCTGGATTTTTATGCAACCTGGTGCGCCCCATGTCGCGAGAGTATTCCGCAACTGAAAGCGTTGCAGCAGCAGTGGGCCGACAAAGGTTTGCAGATCGTTGGTTTGAATGTCGGCGGCCCTGACGACCGCGTCAAGGTGGGCGACTTTGCAAAAGAGCTGGCGATTCAGTATCCGCTTGGTTTTCCCGACAAGGCGCTGACAGACTTTTTTCTTTCGGATGATCAGACCATTCCCCAAACTTTTGTGTTCGGACGCGACGGCCAGCTCGTAAAACGATTTATCGGCTATCAGAAGTCGACTGCCGTGGAGTTAGAAACGGTTCTACGCACAGAACTCAAGGCACATTAAAGAAGACTGAGTAGATGACAAAGAAAGAGATACGGAAAGCGAAGATTCTCGTCACCCTGGGCCCGGCTTCGAGTGATCAGCAGGTCATTCAGAAGCTGATCGGCGCCGGCGCCAATGGCGTGCGCATCAACATGTCACATGGCACGCGCGACGAACATACCGAAATCGTCAAGCGTGCGCGCGCTGCGGCAAAGGAAATGAAACGGCCCTTGTCGGTACTTGTTGACCTATCGGGCCCAAAGATTCGTATCCGACAACTTAAAGACGGGCAATCCGTAACGTTGAAGACAGGTGACGTGTTTACGCTAACGACGCGCGACATTATCGGAAATGAATCCCAGGTGGCCACCAACTATCCTGATCTTCCCCGCGTTGTGGAACCCGGAACTCGCCTTTTGCTGGACGACGGCGCTATTGCATTAGTCGTCGAAAGCACTTCCAAGACAGATGTTGTATGTCGCGTCATAAACGGCGGCGTCTTGGCGGAGCGCAAAGGCATAAACCTACCGGGCATTTCTCTTCCGATCGACTCACTTACGGAGAAGGATCTCGTAGATCTTAAGTGGGCCATTGAGCAGGATGTTGATTACATTGCCCTTTCGTTTGTCCGTAGGGCTGAAGACTGCTCGCGAGCGAAGTCTTTGATTATGGAAGCCGGCGGACGTGCTCCCCTGGTAGCGAAGATTGAAAAGGCCGAAGCGATAGATCATTTGGATGAAATCATTGCCACAGCGGATGCGGTGATGGTCGCGCGTGGTGACCTCGGTGTGGAAACCAGCGTCGAGCTCGTTCCCGTCTATCAAAAACGAATTATTCAGAAAGCTCTGCATGCCGGCAAAATGGTAATTACGGCTACTCAGATGCTGCAGTCGATGGTTAGCAACCCGCGCCCCACGCGCGCTGAGGCTTCCGATGTTGCAAACGCTGTGTGGGATGGCACTGACGCGCTGATGCTTTCCAATGAAACCGCAAGTGGAGTCTATCCGGTACCGGCAGTCGAAACCATGTGCCGCATTATCGAGTCAGCAGAGGCGGGCCAGGAACCGTCGCCGGATAGGTTCATTCAATGGGCGGGGCGACAGTCGGGTCGAGTCAGCCGGGCGCTTTGTGAAGCAGCGGCATTTGCAGCCGAGGAAATGCAAACTGATGTGACGGCCGTTCTAACCGAGTCAGGTCTGATGGCCCGGAGGCTATCGGCACTGCGTCCAGATCAACGAATTATCGCGCTCACAAACTCCAGAGAAGTACAAAACGAGTTGGCCCTGATCTGGGGGGTAGAATCTTTAATCGTTGATCACGCGAGCACCACCGAAGACATGCTGAAAGCTGGGGAGAAGACTTTGTTGGAGAGTGGCGCCGTTGAAAAGGGCGAGATGATTGTAGTTATGGCGGGCAGACTATCTGGTCTTGGCCTCTCTAGTTCCGTAACCCTGTTCACCGTGGGCGGAACGCTGGGGCAAACCAGGTAGGTTCACTCGGCCCTCAGGACTTCGTGAATAGTGTCCTTTAGTGAACGTTCAGACGTCGCAGCACCAGGTGATTGCTGCGGATCCCGCCAGTTATCAAGAATACCAACCTGATGTACACACTGGAGGGTGCAGGTAGGAGCGCACCATTTTTCGGTGTTGTATTCGCGTTCGAAATCCACCATCGAATAATCCGCCAGCGGAATCCCGGGATAGCCCCGTTGTTGTGAGCACCAGTGGACTAACCCATCTTCACAGATATAAAGGTAGCGGGCACCCGCGCGGCAGCGCCACTGGTATGGCTTGCCTTCGGCGATGTTGTCCTGAAACCAATTGAGCCGGGCGTGGTCCTTGTTTCCTAACTTCTTCACCTGCTGAAAAATGTCTTTCTCCCTCGCTGAGAGAGGCTTCAAGGTACCGTCGTTGTCATGGATAACACCGACCGTGGTCGAAAACTTCAACTCGACGGCACGCCGCGCCACCGAAAGCGCATCTTCAGGATTCTTGATTCCGCCGCCAATCACCGAATTAATGTTCACATGGAAGTCGGCATGCTCAGAAAGGTAACGTAGCTTCTTATCGAGCACGCGCAGGCTCTTCCGGGAAACCTCATCCGGGTTAACGTTGTCGATACTAATCTGTAGATACTCGAGTCCGGCTTTGTTTAGACGTTTAATTCGTTCAGGCGTGAAGTAATAACCGTTGGAAATCAGGCCGGCAATCATGCCACGCTTACGGATGTGATGAATGATGTCATCGAGCTGGGGATGCATCATTGGTTCACCACCCGAGATCGTGATGATTGACGTCTTGAGAGACGCCAGCTTGTCTATTCTTTGTTTAATGACGTCTAAAGGCACCGGTGAAGAGTTGTGGTCGTATTCATTGCAATAACCGCAGGCCAGGTTGCACCGGCGCATTGGAATGAGATGGGCCAGCACCGGGTGACGGCTTGAGAGCAAGGCCCTGCTTATGAAACTGGCCTCGCGCAGCTTTAGCTTTACGAATTTACTTTTTCGCATCTACAAAGATAGGACCCGGAATACCTACGGAAATGATGCCGGTAGAAACCGAAGGATAGGCGACAGTAGCAATTAAACGCAACCGCAGACCTGCACAAACGAAAAGGGGCTCTGATTCAGGACCAGAGCCCCTGCCTTAGTTTGTGCTATTTCCTAGCCTTTGACGATTTTGACGGATGAATCCAGTTTTAGATTGAACTCTTCACCGGAGATCTTCATGTTTCTCTCCAGGCTGCTCAGGCGCATAGTTGTAGCATCGTCATTCTTCTCGACGATCTTTGTTTGCACCGGCATGCCCGAGGAGTCAACCCAGATTTCGGCATACTTGAAGCTGTCATTACCTTTCGGCACCAGCGTCAAGTGGATCGTACTCACGCCGCCCCACAAGGTCTCTTCACGAACGTCCTTCACCGGATGAAAGCGCGCTTCCAGTTGTTGGCGCGTCATGTACATCATCGCCAATACGCCACCGGCTTTGTTCCGGCTAGACTTCGAATTGCCCACATACGCCATATTCAAGCGCGGGCGAAACAGTGTGTACTTGCCGCCAGAAACCGCGAGAATTTCTCGTTGTGGCTTCTGCCACTCAATGCGCACTGAAGCGTCACGTCCACTTGCGGGCACGTACAACATAACTCCGCTATAGCGTTCAGCGTCACGGAGCTGCGCGTTGTACTTCTCCATGCTCAAGCTGGCTCGCAATGACTTTAGAGACTGACGGTTGCGTTCCATTCGGTTCAGAACCGAACTGACCAAACCAGCGCTTTGCGCGTTTGCCGCACTTGGCGCGCCGGCAATAACGGCGCCGGCCAATAAAACCATTAATACTAAGGGGGAAACTACTCTCTTCATAAAAGCTCCTATAGTTAAATTAATCCTTCTCTAACAGTACCCTATGATAAAACCCGGCAATTATAAAGGTTGACTAGTCGATGTCAACCTCGTAGCCCTGAACCGCACCCTGCTCGTTGGTCATCTTGCGGACGTTTATCACCCGCAATTGCTTGCGACCCGTTAGCTGGCGTAACCGGCCCTCAAGCCGAACCTTATCTTCTGCGTTTTCAACAACTTCCGACCCAACCCAGACGGTTGAGATAGTTGGGTTTGGATGCGCAAATGCTGCCCTCCGTTCGCTGTTTTCAAACCAGCTTTTTGGTGTCAAAAAGATGAAAATCAGGATAATGACGCACAGTGCATCCCACTGCCAGGTGTTACGGCCGTAGTTCCAAAAGAACAGTTTGCGCAGCAGATTCAACATCTTTTGTCCCGGTGATGAACTTCCTTAAGCAACCGGCAAGCCAGTCGCGGGAAGCGAACCCAGATCATTTTAGACCCGAAAAAAAGAGCTGTAAAAGGCTTTCTGCCTCCTACATTTGGATAACAGGAGGGGGTTCGACGATGTGACCGTCACGCATTTGCACTATGCGTCGGCACATTGCTGCAGCTTCGGGATTGTGAGTGATCATAACTATGGTTTGATTAAACCTGTAGTTCAACTCCTGAAACATGTTCAGAACCAGGGCGGAATTCTCCGAGTCGAGATTGCCCGTGGGCTCGTCCGCCAGCACAATCGCGGGGCGAGTTACCACTGCGCGAGCTAATGCTACGCGTTGCTGTTCGCCTCCCGAGAGTTCGAGTGGCTTATGGTGCAACTTGTCCTCTAATCCAAGAAGTCGCAACACTTCACGCCGACGTTCCGGATCATTTCCCCCGTTTCCGTGGATCCGTTCGGCCAGGCGTAGATTGCCTTCGGCAGTAAGAGTTGGAAAAAGGTTGAACCGTTGGAAGACGAAGCCAATTTTTCGCCGTCTGATGTCTGTCCGCTTTGCATCCGACGCGGCAGTGAGATCCTCACCGTCGACAACGATTCGGCCCGATGTAGGACTAAGCAAACCGCCCAATAGGTGGAGCATGGTTGATTTGCCGCAGCCGGATGGGCCCATGATGGCAATGAACTCGCCTTCATGAACTTCAAGCGAAACGCCACGCAACGCCGGCACGTCAACCCTACCGACACGGTAAGTCTTAACCAGATTTTCCGCTTTTAAGATTGTTCGCATCCGTAGTTAAACGAGCGTGATTAACTAACCAGGGGCCGAAGCGTGTGCTGAGCAGGGTAACCGATGTTAATACAGCAGCAGGTTCAATAGCTACCGAGCTTACTGCTAGGGAGTAATAGAAGCTTTATTGCGTTGTCGAGCGTCAAGATCAACTTCAGGCAACTGCCAACGATTCTCGAGAATGAAAGCTTCGGGCCGGTAATCGCGATCAATCTCGACACTGCCTGGGGCTTGATACGTGATGCTCAATTTGTAGCGGTCATGTGGCCGAGTCATCTGAATGCGGGAAGGCAAGCTAACCGGCGCACTTTCACCCAACGGCTTTTCGTCCCAGTAGGAGACATCAGTGATGAGAAGACCGCGTTCATCAAAAGTTTGGATGCGCGCCAGGCGAATGCCTCCAAATCGGTCAAACCAGAATCGGCGCAACAAGCGCGGCTGGGCCGAGGCTGGTTGAGAAATTTCCTCCAGCAAGTAGTAGCCTCTAACTATACGCACGTTTTTCCGAGCCTGGGGACGGTTGTCGGGCTCCTCGTTATAAAACTCACTTCGCACATAAAGCACTCCGCTTTGGGCTGGATCCGCTATGGGGTTGATCATTAACGCGTCTGTTAAGTGCTGGGGACGCAAATTTGAAAGTGCACTAACCGTTTCCTTTGCCCCCATCGGCCTTTTCTTGTTCTTTTCTCCCTCCGGCGGCTTTCCATTTACTTCCAGCTGCTCGTAACTGGCGTTATTCGTTCCTTTAACAAAACGGCGGTAGCGCTCGTCGCCTTCAAGTATCGCCACTCGGAAAGATGTTCCGTCCGAGGTCATCTGCGCAATGTCCTTTGCAATAAAGGGAACCGAGATCACCAGATAGATCTTACCTGCCCGTTGCAGCGTGACTGTGCCGTCAGCCTGGCGGTACTTTTCTGCGATACCGACTTCCGCAAAAGAAGTGTCCTCAAACTCAATATCCACTTTTCCGCGAATGGATCGAACGTTGGCGAGCCGGTTAACTTCAGCTAACAATCGAGGGGTATCGGCTTCGCTTAAGGGAGCGAGCAACTGGGGGACTTGTACTTTTTTATGCGTGCCGAAGAGGCCGCAGCCGGTCGCTGCCAGTACAGTCGATATTAATATCAGAAGGAGAAGGAGGCGATGAAGGGGGTGTATTCCTGCGGCAGTTGATTTGGCCATGAAGAGCGATCTCTGGGAACTTCACTCCGTTTCCTTCAAGCAGAATCAGAGGCTCAAGCTAACAAAGACATTTTTCGTTGTCAACGCAGCCTTTTTTTCAGCGCTCAAAGCAAACGCAATATTTTGACTCCAACGGGCGCTACATTCTGATTACGTTTCATACGCGGCGCCAATGAAGCGTTAGATTAATCAAGGACCAGCTCCGGCTTGCCAAATCTGTGCCGCAGTTTGTTTATGGCATTAAGGACCCGTGGCCGGCTAACCAATTTGTGCTCTAACTTCTGTTTCCCAGGAAAGTCCAGCAGCATTACTCCCAGCAAAATAGTCAGTATGCCCTGGCCTGGCACACCCGGAAGTGACATCAAAATTCCCAAAACAACCAGCAAGACGCCTAAAATATTTTTCCCGGCAATTGCAAGATACCTGACAGCTGGAGAATGGTTAGGCAAGATTTTCCGCGGACGACCCTTCTTAAAATAGTCAGCCGGAATCTTCACCATGATAACCGACACCACGGCGAGGCTGATGCTGAAAGTGACGAGGAACAGTGCAACCCCAATCAGCACACTTTTCAAAGTGATAAATGCCAGAGCAAAGTTAAGCATCTCTTTAATCTTTAAGATACAACCTTCTGTCGCGCGTCAAGAACTGCTAGCACCAATGTCTGTACCACTGCATCAGCTTCTCCCGTCAACTGGAAGTCAGCTAGTTCGGCTACTTCCCAGAATTCATCAAGTCCTTTCGCACCGGCGCGCTCGAGGGAGTATGTCTGGATTAGCAGGTCGATAACATCCGCTGCCTTGACCACGCGGGCTTCCAAACTGTTACGTTCTTCGTAATCCTGAAAAATCGTTTCGTATTCTGATTTTGCGGAACCAATCTCGCCGACGATATCCGTAAACGCTCGAGACTCGGCGTCCTTCCTTACGTTCGTTCCGAAGTAATTAGTCGCTGTCTTAGGCATGTCGCCAATTCGCGCTTCCGCCCAATCATGCACCAAGGCCATTTTGAGAACGAGTTCGAGATTGATCGCGACTCCACGCGACTTCATCTCATCTGCCAACAGCATTGCTGTTATCCCAACACCAAACGAGTGTGCTGCAACGGACTCGGTTCCGTTCGGAAGGCCTCGAAGAGTCCAACCGGTGCGCTCGAGCCGTTTCAATCGCTGCAGTTCAATCAAGGCAGAAAGCATGGGCACATACTTTAACGCGCTCAACCCGGTGCACCAAACATCGTGACACCGCCAGCCGTTTATGCTCGCGCGCATAAACAAAACGGCGACGCAATACGCGCCGCCGCCTGTTATTAATCTCGACGCGGTGGTTTAGTGGTCTTTCGCCCCGCCGACGCTGGCAGATTGAGTCAAGGTCAGATTAAAGGTGGTGCCTTTCTCTAGTCGCATATTAGCGCCTTGTAGTGACAAGACTGAACCGCCTTCTACGGAACTGCTGCTCGATTGCGTAATCTGAATACGACCGAGCGAACGTCCGAGACCTGTGGCATTACTTCCCACCGCGCCGGTTGTTGAATTGACCGTCGAACCGACGGCGGCTGTAGTTGCTCCTACGGCAGTGCCTAAAGACTGCGTAGTGGAGTTAACCGCGCCACCCACGCCTCCCAGCAGGGCGCCGTCATTGCCTGTTGAGGACGACGTCGCTGTGCGGGCTGAGCCCGAACCGCTCGCACTAGCTCCAGAGAAATCGTCGTTGTTGATTGTGGTAGTTGCTCCCGCACTGGTTATGGAGCTGATCGTCGCCGCGATAGGCAACGCCAGGTTGCCGTGCTCCAGCCTATCGAATAAGACACCAACTCGGGACGTGTTGTCTGACTTCGTCTTTTGCGCAACCTCGGTAACCCGGCCGATCAGGCGCGCGCCCTTGTTCACTACGGTGTGTCCTTCGGACTTGATGGCTTTGGTGGTCTTCAGAACTACCTCATCGCCGACCTTGGCTCTGCGAACATCAATTGCGTTTTGCAGGTCTCCTGATACACGCGTGCCGGACTTAAGACTGATACTGTTTGTGCCCTTGCTCACTGAGCCGGAAGTTTGACTGCTCGCTTGGCCGGCAGCGCGAGTTTCTGTTTGTGCTGACGCGAGGCCTGTAAACGCGAAGATAAGAGTCAACGTTAAGATTTGATTTTTCATAAAGTCACCTCTGACACGCCCTACGAGAGGCGCGGGTAGATCCCAAAAGGGAAAAAGTTTTAAAACGTGGTCGGTTTGCATGCAAAGGGAGACGCAATTTATCGGCGCGGAACAGTCGCGCCTATTTGCTGTCGTGAGGATGAAAAAATGTTAGGTGGCGTTGCAGCGGGCTAGGCAAAGTTAAAGTTGCGAAATTCTTGCAAATGCAAATCACGGAAGGAGGTTGTCGCTAACGGGGGAATTAGACGGGATGGCCGACGAGGTTATTAGTTTTTGAGCCGTCTTACCGACAGCCCGCATGCTCACAGCTACAACCTATTTCCAGTACGTGAGACTTTTCTGCGTTCTCGCAATACTCGCCACAATACTTGCTGTCCTTTTCAGCCAGACAATCGCAGGCGGGATGCGCGCATTTCTTTTCCTGGTTCTCAGCCATAAAACTATCCTGCTTTCTCTTAACTTCGGCTTGGTAAAGCCATCCTAGAACTCAAAATGTGAGCGGTCAAGGGATGAAAAGTGATTAGGGTGCTTCGCGGATCACGATCGTTCTTTGCACCTGTCCGAGCGTCAAGACCATCGGTTTGTCCAATTGAATCGGATGCTCTTCGCCATCCACACTGATGACGAGGTTTGCTACCTGTCGCACTGTTGCTGCCGCGGACAAAGCTGTTGGATTGGGCGCAACGCGCGGAAGTAAATTGGTTGCGATAATGCGCCAGGTCGCCGGGGCACAGCGAATTCGGATACCGGGAGTGTCAGTTTCAAAAGCTTCATTCACTGCCAGAGCATCAGCTTTAAAAATTCCCTCTCCACAACGCACTCCAGAGCCGTCATAGAAAGTAACTAGTCCGGAAACGAACGCGTAGGGAGTGTTGCTGGAGTTTTTGATGACGAGGCGAATATTCGTAACGGGTGAATCGACAGCGCCGTTGAGCGCTGTGGTCCTCAGATTCGCTTCCAGCGCCTGCACGCCCCCGCCATCAAACGCGACGGCGGTTCCGTTTAAGGGCACCTGTCTTTCGCCGGTGACAGTAGCTGCTTGCTGGCCTACTACACAGAAGCAACTCAAACAGAAAACCGCAATCATAAGAATGACTCGCATGTATGTACCTCCGGCCGGTCTAAACAGTGAAATCCTTAGTCATCGATTCTAGTTCCGTTGGTCTTAGCAATCAATGACTGAAGACCAGACTGCGGCTCGCTACATTACCCCGAAGCAAGTCTGGGTAGAATTGCTGCACCTCTGGGGAGTATATAACCCGCGTTGTGACTCTCCAGCTTGTTCACCAGTCCATCTAACGATCGCGCTGGAATCATATTCATAGCACTGACGTACTCCTCGGGTAATTCGGAAATAAGGTGGACCTCGAAACGCTCTGCCTTGGTAAGGAGCGCCCACGCAGTTTGCCCGTTCACTTCATACTGCTCCCGCAAACGGGCTTCAAGCCTTCGGGAGCTTGTCTCGTTAAACCACTTCAGGAAATCCGTCCGGCCCAGTCCGTCGGCACACTGTGCGAGAAGTATAATTACGCCGCCGTCAGTGCACGCCTGAGCCGCCATATCAAGAGCTTTGTGGGCCTGAATGAGGTTGATATCGTACGGTGACCCCCCGCAGCTCACGATCACCAGTTTCCGTCGCTCTTCGATAACTGCCGAGTGACTGGCTAAGTATTCGTTACACCCCGTACCGTGCGCCGCTTTCCAATCTCCGGCAAAAATTTGGGCAGCGCGCCCGCGCTCATCCACTACGGTGTTGATACTGAACCGCGGCTCTATCAGCGCCGCGATTCTTTCGCATTCGTCATGCACCGCGTTACCCACCAAGACACCAGTTGTTACTCCCTCTCGCCGACCGCCACTCTCGAAGTCGAGCGCAAGCATGTGTGTCGCTTCAATTGTCCGCGCTGAGGCAAGTCCCGGACAGATGGATTTGCGGCCGCCAGTGAAACCGGCGAAGTAATGAAACCCTATAGCGCTGGTTATCACTACGGCGGAGTAATCCTTAAGCGCCCGGTTTAGTTCTACTGGAATACCGCGTTCCGTTGTCCCCAGCGAAATCAGGTTGGAAGAATTGTAAGCATCATGATTGATCGTCTTGATGCGCTGGGCGATAAACGGCGTCAAGAGCTCAATCATCTCATTGTCCGTGACTGGTCGATGGATACCCGTGGCAAAAATAATGGTGATATCACCAGGCGACACGCCAATTTGGATAAGCCGCCGCACCAGAAGGTTGATCACTTGCGCGCTCGCAGTGGCTCGAGTTGCATCGGACACAACGATGAGGACTGACTCACTAGCGCTGAAAAGCTCGTCAAGGGGAGGTGAATCAATCGGAGAGTTGAAGGCCTCTCCAATTTCGATATCGCTTAGGGGTTTTTCTTGAGTCAGGTTGTTATCAATCACCTTAAAGCGCGCGTCGTCAAACGCGAAGCTTAGCGAGTCTTTTCCGTAACCTAGCTGGATCGTTGACATAGGGTTTTCAGGAGGGCGAGTAACCCGGAGTTATTACACGCCAAACTCAATCAAGGCGCGTTCAATGACGTGTAGAGAGGCGAAGTCAGTCTCACCTGCCGTGCGTGCTTCGGCGAGCCACTTACGAAGTTGGCGCGCCTCCTCAACTGAGGAGATACGGCACGCTCCCGTCAAAGCCAGGGTAACCAGCGCGTCCGGCGCGCCATGAGTCACAAGCGCCGCTTGCAAGGCAGCTTGTTCGCGAAGATCCAGAGTGAGCAGAAGTTTGATCTCCATAGGATGGGCGAAGCGCAACAACCCCAACGGAGCTAAAAGGGTATGCTTGTTAAGATCAAATTTTATCGAGCGCTTGGGTGATATCAGCGATGATATCCTGGGCAGCCTCGATGCCAACAGAAAAGCGCACAGTTGCCTCGGACACTCCTGCAGCTTCGAGTTGATCCTTAGAGAAGCTTGCGTGTGATGAATAAAGTGGGTAGCTTGCCAGGGTCTCCACGCCGCCGAGGGAAGGAGCCGTGCGAACCAGCTTTAGTGAATTAAATAGTTTTTCAACTTCGCTTTCTCCGCCAGCCAAATCTACAGCAACAACGCCGCCGAAGGCATTCATCTGACGTTTCGCAATTTCGTAGCCCGGGTCGTCAGCCAAGCCTGGATAATAAACTCGTTTCACCTGCGGATGCTCGCTAAGTGCGCGAGCCAACGCGAGCGCATTATCACACGATGTGCGCACGCGTAGGTCAAGTGTCTTCATCCCTCGGGAAAGCAGGTACGCTGCGGACGGATCGAGCGTAGTGCCGACCATTACGGACGTGTGCCTGACCCGGTCGATAAACTGCTTGCTTCCGGCAACTGCTCCCGCGGTTAAGTCAGAATGCCCACCCAGATATTTCGTTGCGCTGTGCATCACCGCGTCGATTCCATGGACCAGGGGCTGCTGCAAAACTGGCGAGGCAAAGGTGTTGTCAATAACTGAGAATAGCCCGGCGTCCTTTGTTGCTTTCGCGGCGACCTCTAGATCGACTATTCGGTTCAGTGGATTAGCCGGAGTCTCGAACCAAAGCACCCGCGTTCGTTCTCCAGCGATCTGCGGCAACTGAGAAATCTCGTCAACGGAGATTAGACGCGACCGGACCCCGAAGCGGCTGAGTACCTGAGTTAGGATCTTGACCGTGCCTCCATAAACTGAATCGCAAGCGATGACTTCGTCGCCAGCTTCACACAGACTCGCCAGAGCGCAGAATGTCGCAGCTGAGCCAGAAGAAGTAACTACACAATCTTCGGCGCTCTCCAGCTCTGCGATTTTTCTCTCCGCTTCCGCTACCGTTGGATTTCCATACCGTGAATAGAAGTAAGCGTTGGGAAGTTCGCCCCGCGAGTAGCGACGCATCTCATCAAAAGTTTCAAAAGCAAAAGTTGAGGAATGAAATACGGGAGACACCACGGCGCCGAATTGATGTTCCTGCGGCCGCTCACCGCCATGCACGGCCAGCGTTGTAGGAGACAAACTCCCACGCTGCGATGGATCTTTCGTAGCCACGATGTTTTTCGAATCTCCTGTCGGAGGATGAAAGCGGCTTAGCTTAACAAATTAGCCGATTGCGCGACAGAGTTTGCTCTGTGCGAAGAGAAGTTATTTGGTCACTAACCCATTCAACTACTGTAAACGCATGATCGCTTTTTGCGCGAGAGCCTTTGATCTTCTTTTGCTGGCATCATTTGGTTGCCCACCTATGCTCAAGCGAACGTACGCGTCACCCTTCAAAACGTAGATCGCTCCAGTCACACGATTGCTCGTCCAGAAAGCTTCATCACCAACACCAGTGATTTTTTGCGGCGGATCCTTTTTACCCTCGCCTTCCCTGGATTTTTCCTTCGCGCCTTCATGAAAGTTTTCTTTCCAGAATTCTTTTGGATCTTTCGCCCCGGCACCATCTCCCTTTTGAGCAACCATGAGGCTTATAGAGTTAGTGAACGTAGGCAAGGTGTAGAAACATTGCGAAATGTTATAGCCGCCCAAAATCTGGCCACTGAGTTTGGTCTCCTGAAGTCCCTCGCCTTGAACCGACCGGATTTCACTGCTAGTCAGCAGAGCACAAGCATCGAGCTTAGGTTTGACGATGGCGGTTTGGGGCGGCGAGGGTTGAACATTGGGCTGACTGGAGTTTGACGAAGAGGTGGGCGCTTCGGTCGCGTCTTGTTGCGAATTCACCGCAGGTTGATTGGTATTCGAATCTTTACAACCGGTGGCGGCCAGGCAACAGACCAGAGTAAAGAATATTAGGGCGCGCATACGACGCTACTCAATTCAGAGTTGATTTTGCCTCGCATTCTTGCATGACAACATTTTAACGGCAACTGTTCCTTGCGAGCTGCTTTGAGGCACGCGTGTAATTAAAAAGGCCACGCGAGTGGCCTTTTAATCCCCCTATAACTTTCGTTCGCCTAAAGTGCCGGAACGCCTGTGACGCAATTAAAATCCTTGTACAGTTCGTTGTACTCGCGTAGTCGATGCTCGATAAGTTGCGGCAATTCTTCAACGTCGTTTACGTTCACTACCGCGTTCACGTTATTCAAAAATGCTGCATGAGAATCCATCGTGCGCAAAGAAGTCGACAACAGCACAAAGAAAAGGCGCCGTCGTTGAGCCGGTCTCAGAATAGTAACTTCACGCGTGATGAACACCGGACCCTGCTCCACTGGATCAAAACGCGGGTCGAGTATCACGACATCCAGCATGTTTTCACGCATTCGTTCGACGGCTTGCCGGGTATCTAATGCGACAAAAACTTCGTAACCATTCTCCGCAAGACTTTTAGCCACTTGCTGACGAATATCCTCGGTGACACACACCAGCGCTTTTCGCGGATTCCAGGACGGACGTTGCTGCGGGGCTTGCGCGACTCCGACGGGTTGGCGGATCAGGCCTGAGAGTAGTTCAACCAGCTTCTCTGTAGTTGAGTCCGCTGGAAGAGGTTGGTTGGCACCTTCTTCAAGTTCAAAGCGTGGCGCCGGTTTCGGGTGTTCGAAACGCGGGTTGCCAGTCGCTGGGGAGCCACCCACGGCGATCGCGCTTTGGTCCGCCAGGGAGTCGGGTGCACCGGCTTCGACGCTCGTGTTGCACTTCGGACAGCGAATAGTAAATGGGCGGGATGAAACCTTGGTCTCATCAATTTGCAAGCGGGATGAGCATTTCTGACAAACGATAATCATAGGTATTAGGGTGGTTAGTTGACTCGGGTTTATTTACTCGTTTCCTACTCGATCATGCTGAGCATCGAACCGGTGTCAGAGACTTTAGAGAGGGGAATTCCGCCGTCGCGTTTCATGAACTCCTCAGAGGCTGTAAGTCCTTTAAGGGCCAAAAGCAGATTGTTTTGATTGGTCGCAAACGTCAGTCCGTCTTCAAGCGAGATTGTCCCACTCTCGACCATCTCTTTGATGACGGTATCGAAATCCTGCATGCCATCAAGCCTTCCATCTCGCATTGCGTCTAGCAGAGTCTTTCCGTCTGCCTCGCCGGCTTCAATGTACTCCCGAGTACGAGGACTGGAGCGCAGAATTTCAACTGCTGCGATTCGGCCACGGCGATCGGAGCGCGGGATCAACCGCTGCGAGATGATGTAACGAAATGTTTGAGCCAGGCGAGTTCTGATAACAGCTTCTTCGTTCTTTGGATATAGACCGATGATTCGATCCACAGTCTTAGAGGCGTCGATCGTGTGCAGAGTTGAGAGCACGAGGTGACCTGTTTCAGCTGCCTCAAGCGCGATTTCAGTGGTCTCGAAGTCCCGCATTTCACCGATGAGGATCACCTTCGGCGCCTGACGCAGTGTGGCGCGCAGTGCCGAGGGAAAATCTTTCGTGTCGTGACCAACTTCCCTTTGGTTGATCGTCGAGTTCTTATGGGAATGAAGATACTCAATTGGATCTTCAATAGTTACCACGTGGTAGTGCTTCTTTTCATTAATAATGTCGATAATCGCAGCCTGCGTTGAGCTCTTACCTGAACCTGTTGGCCCCGTCATTAAGACCAAACCGTTCCGTAGTTCGGCGATTTCTTCAAGCTGTTCGGGCAGTCCCAGCGCCTTAAGAGTAGGTATGTCGGTCGGAATGACCCTCATCACTATTGAGTAAACGCCGCGTTGTTGGAAGATATTGACGCGAAACCGTGCCCGCGAGGGGAGCGAGTAGCTAAGGTCAGCCGTTCCCGTATTAGCTAGTCTCTCAGCGGCATCGGGATTCCCATGCATTAGAGCCATGGCAATAATTTCGGTCTGATACGGGGTGAGTTTCTGCATGCCCAGGGGCTGAACCGGGGTGAGCTTACCGTTGATTTCGACCTGCGGGAGTTGGCCAACCGAAAAGTTGAGGTCGCTTATCTTGTCGGAAACGAGCAGCATTCGCTCAATAATGGGCGGCAGATCAAAGAAGCTCATTAGGATTTTGACTCCGGAAAAGTTGGACTGAAGAAAACGGATGGTCGGGTGGGAAGGTCAGCCCCATTGGGGCTCAGGAATTCTCGCGCAAAACACCGGTAAACGCAAGCAAAATGTGTTGTTGCGCGGTGGCCTAAGCAATTCCGCCGTGTAAGAGATCCTTAATTTTGGCGGCCGGGCGCCCTACTGACCAGATATCGGCTATGACAGCAAGGGCGTCCGCCCCTGCCTGCACCGCATCCGCAGCGTTTTGACTATTGATCCCCCCGATAGCGACGAGAGGTTGGTTCGTCACCTGCCGTACCTGACGCAAGCCGTCCAGCCCGATCGGGGTTTCAGAGTTTATCTTAGAGGAAGTCGGAAAGATTGGCCCGATTGCAAGGTAATCCACCTCAAATTTGGCCGCCTCTCGCACTTGTTCAACGCTGTGCGTTGAAAAACCCACGATCGCGTCGGAGCCCAACAACTGGCGAGCTGCGACAGGGCTCAAATCGCCTTGTCCCAGATGAACTCCGTCAGCTTTGACTGCCACAGCTATGTCCACTCGGTCGTTAATAAGGACTGTCATCTTCCGCTCCCGAGCAACTTTCATCGCTGCTTGGGCTTCTTCGTAGAATTCTCGAGGAGCAAGGAACTTCTCTCGAAGCTGAACCACGACAGCTCCTGCGTCACCCAGCAGGTTAATCTGTTCGGCATGGGAAAGCCCGGACAGGCGTCTATCGGTTATTGGGTAGAGCCGCGTCGTCGCCAAAGCCTCAACAAACTTTGAACTCATTCTCAAGTCTCTTTGCGCTTGGGGCGTTCATTGGAGCGAAGAACTCGCTTGCGGAGACGAATGTTTTGTGGAGTGACTTCGACCAACTCGTCATCGCCGATGAACTCGAGAGCCTGCTCCAGTGAGAGTTCCTTCGGAGGAACCAGTCGCATGGCCTCATCGGCTGAGGCCGCGCGCATGTTAGTCAGCTTCTTTTCCTTGATGGCATTTACATCTAAATCAACAGCACGCGCGTTTTCACCCACTAACATGCCCTCATAAACCTTGGTTCCTGGGCGGATGAACAAAGTCCCTCGCTCTTGAAGATTGTAGAGAGCGTAGGTCGTGGTTTCGCCTGTTCGATCGGCGACCAGGGATCCGGTCGCCCGGCCGCGCAAAGCTCCCTGCCAATCGCCCCATCGCAGAAACATGGTATTGAGCAGGCCCGTACCTTTTGTCTCAGTCAAAAACTCATTACGAAAACCGATCAGGCCGCGTGAGGGCGTCTCAAACTCGAGTCGAACCCTGCCCGTTCCATGATTGACCATCTTCATCATTTGGCCTTTGCGCCGTCCTACCGCTTCTGTGACCACGCCGATGAATTCTTCCGGACAATCGATGACCACCTGTTCAATTGGTTCCAGTGTCCGTCCGCCGTCTTGTCTCGTGATGGCCCCCGGTTTGGACACCTGAAGTTCATACCCCTCGCGACGCATCATTTCGATAAGAATTGACAGTTGCAGTTCGCCCCTGCCCGAAACCTCAAATTGATCCGGCGACTCTGTGTCATTAACGCGGATTGCCACATTTCCCAGGGTTTCTTTGTCCAGCCGCTCCTTTAGTTGGCGGGAGGTTACAAATCTACCCTCCTTCCCAGCAAAAGGAGAGTTGTTTACTCCGAAAATCATGGAAATGGTTGGCTCATCGATGGCGATGATCGGAAGAGGCTGAGGATTTTCCGGCGAGGTAATAGTGTCACTTATTTCAATATTCTCGACGCCTGCGAGGGCCACGATTTCGCCGAAGTGTGCCTGTTGAATCGGCTCGCGCTTCAGGCCTTCAAACGCATAAAGCTGTGAGACCTTCACACTCTTAAATGATCCATCGGCTTTGGCTACCGAAACCTGCTGCCCGACGGCTATCTCCCCTGAGAAGATTCTGCCGATCGCCAGCCGTCCAACGTAATCACTGTAGTCGAGATTCGCGACCAAGAGCTGCAGCGCGTCATTTCTTAGTTGCTTGGGAGCAGGGATTGTCTGGACGATTTGTTCAAAGAGTGGTTGCAGGCTCTTTGAGTCATCCGCCATCTGTTTCTTCGCCACTCCTTCACGCGAAATTGAATACAGGATGGGGAACTCGATTTGTTCGTCGGTAGCATCGAGATCCAGGAACAATTCGTAGATCTCATTTACCACCTCCGCCGGGCGCGCGTCCTGACGGTCGATCTTGTTAACCACCGCTATTGCCGGCAGACGGGCTTCGAGTGCCTTTCTTAAAACAAAACGAGTTTGCGGAAGGCATCCTTCTGCTGCATCAACCAGCAGCATTACGCCGTCGACCATCTTCAACACTCTCTCCACCTCACCACCAAAATCGGCGTGGCCTGGCGTGTCGACGATATTGATTTTTACATCGCGGTAACGAACAGACGTATTCTTCGCCATGATTGTGATGCCGCGCTCGCGTTCAAGATCCATGGAATCCATCACACGTTCCCGAACCTGTTCGTTATCACGGAATGTTCCTGACTGGCGCAGCATTGCGTCGACCAGGGTGGTCTTGCCATGGTCGACGTGTGCAATGATGGCGATATTGCGAATGTCTTCTCGTTGGAGATTCATAATTGGTTGTCAGTGCACTCTGTGGCGCTGATGCGCAATGACCAAATCGAACATGTTACCACTGCACACTACTTCGCCCACAATGCACGACTCTAATCCAGGAGCCAGCGAAGAAGCTGTGTGGAAGGGATTGAATTATCTATCGCGGAAGTTGGTCAGTCTGTCGCAATGCTTCGTAGAGGACAATCGCAACGGCGGTTGCCAGGTTAAGGCTGCGAACATTCGAATTGAGGATCGGTATCCGCAGACAGCGGTCCCAGTTCGAGTGTAGGAGTGATTCCGGCAGCCCGCGAGTCTCACTGCCAAAGACCAGGCAGTCGGCGGGGGTGAAAGCCCAATCGTGGTAGGTTTGTTGGGCCTTAGTAGTGAGGTAAACAAAGCGGCTTTCAGGGAGAGCCTCGTGTAGGTCCTGAAGCTGAGTATGGCGGGTTAGATTGACCTGCGGCCAATAGTCCAACCCTGCGCGCCGCACCGCTTTATCATCGAGGCGAAATCCGGCCACTCCCACGATGTGAAGAGGCACATTTGTGGCAGCACAGAGCCGGGCTATGTTGCCTGTGTTTGGGTGAATCTCGGGTTCAACAAGTGCGACGTGGATCATTTGCCGGTTTGAAGAGTGGTTGGAGTTCTGCCGAGTTAAGCCAACTCAGCAGCAGTGCTCAGGAAATACAAAAGGAACGACGAGATTCACTTGAGTAACTCGTCGTTCCTTTTGAAAGGCCATGCCGGCCTCAGAAATGTGTGTGCGCCAGTTGCCGGTTGCGGTTGAAACCTGCTGGCTAGAACTATCTCTTCTTCGCGGCCTTCTTGGCTGCCTTCTTCTTGCCGCCGCCCTTTTTCGCGGCCTTCTTCTTTCCACCTTTTTTAGTTGCCATTCTTAGTTGCTCCTTCTTTCAAAGTTTTCAAGAGTTTGAAGTTTAGGTTGTGACCACAAGATACTGTGCTTGGTTCGATCTTGTGGGCTAGAGTAAACGGCGCACAACATCTTGCTATATAAACGTAAATGCAGGAGATGTCAACAACTTATTACGCATAGCACGTGAAATATTTTCCGCTCTTGGTGCACAGAAACGATCACTTCGATGCTTGTCAGCCAACTGTCTCGATCAGATCTCTCGCTTACGAAGAGTGATTCAGCGCGAGCCATACGGTGCGTTGAGCCAAAACAAAAGTAGCGATTTCGGATCGGTGTTAAGTGGGAAGATCTATTTAAGAGGAGCTAGCGAAAGAGCGGTGTGAAGATCCATTGATTGTGTTGATCAATTCCGTAGTAGTTGATGACAGCCTTGTTCTTGCTTTCACTCGCCACGCCGATGAACGGTCCGCTCGCGCTAACATCGCCGATCGATGACGAGCTGGTAGTTGCGATGCCCAGCGTAGCAAGCACCGGCGGAGCCATAAGCTGTTCTATCTGCTTAAGTTGCGGGTCGTTGGTAGTAGGTTGTGTGTTATGGGCAAATAGTATTAGTGATCTCTGAAAATCAGCGAGCGCGGCAGTACGCGGACGCACGAGTTGCCATTCTCCCGAATCTGAGAGCAGCTCGCGCGCAGCAGACGGTCGCAGTATTTGGACCTTCTTTGTTCCGCTTGGAATCCCTTCCAGCAATTGATCCATCGAAGTTGGTAAAGCTCCGTCACCGGTACCAGAGCGACCGCGCTGCGCGGAGTAATAACGTCCAATCGCATCGGCCACCTGTTCGCCGCGAAAGATTGCTTCGATCTCACGCTCGCGCTGCGCCTGCTGACGGATCGACGGAGCCGCTGCAGCGGCGAATAGCGCGAGCACGGTCATCACGGCAAGGAGCGCAACCAGGGTATATCCATCCTCCCTGCGGCTGCTAAGGGGCTGCCGGGGCTCGAGCGACGCTTTAGAGTCACTCGAAGACGTTGTCCATATCTTGTGGTGTGGGCCAGGACTAGGGTTCATCGTCTTCAGTCTCAGGTCTTGGAGTCGGGCGCGACTGAGGACCGCTTCGATCAGATTGACTGGTAAAAGGCAGCGTGTGTCGAATCTTCAGAGTGCTGTCCACGAGAACCAGTTCCTTTTCAGAGATGCTGGTGATCCTAAATCTTCCGGCCAGCAGATCGCCACGTTGCACGTTGAGCATCTCCTTGCTGGTCTTGTCCTGGAGGATTGCGGTGTCGAGATATCGCGGCGTTCCTATAATGCCGACGTAGTTGTAATTGGGCAGCGGCGGCGGGGCGATACTGATTGTGCTGGGGTTGGAATATAGCGACCCGTCTGGTGAGCGAAGCAGAACCTCGCGAGACCCCGGGGCCGCGATGAGCGCCGCAGGCACGGTGGCTGACATTTGCTGTGGTCCGAGATAGCGAGTAGGTAGCTCGTTGTTATCCACTACTATTCGCAACTGAGGGGTAAACTTGTCCCCCGAAACTTCAAGCGTGAAGTCTCCGGTGCGAGCAAAAACATTCGACGGAGATAGGCGCGCCAGTAATACCGGAGGTGGCGGAGGAGGCGTCGGCGGGGGCTCGGTTGAAACAGCCGCCACCGGCTTTGGCGGTTCGTAATAAACAAAGATATTCCGTCGCGCTTCCGGCACATCGGGCAAAGAGTATGGATAGGCTACCGGTCGCAACTGGTCCAGCAGGTCGGGGGTAGCATCAACAGCTTGGTCGGATTGCACCCGCAACGCCGCCGGTCCGCGAGTGGGAGTGGCGGGAACATTGCCAGCGCGAATGGGAGTCTGACCGGATCCACCAAATCCAAAAAAGGCCCACCAAAGCAAAATGATCGAGATGAGACCCAAAACGCCTGCCAGGATCAATTTCTTCCGTTCGCTCGGATGTCGAATGTCAGTCACTTGCATGGGACAAACTCAGCGTTCCGCGGGCTCCGGTGGAGCGCTTCCTGAGGTTCCTCGTTGAAAGTACGTCGCCATTTCTAAACGCAGGCTCACCTGCGAGGGCGCCGGCGCTCCTTCGGCAGCAGCATCGGCTAGAGGAGCAGTGTTTCCTTCAGTCGAGCGCTCCAACTCCACACTATTAATTATTACGAATTGCTTATTCATCTCGATATCACGAACAAAACGGCGAAGATTCTGATAAGGACCCTCAACCGTCATACTAATGGCAATCCCTGGATAGATGCTTTGCCACTTCGTATTTGACGACCTGTTACCGCTGGTTCCTGTTGCGGATAAAGACTCCAATGGGACGTATGAAGGGCCTGAGGTATTCCGGAGGCCATTCTTGCGGATTAAAACATTAAGAGAATCGTATAGACTCATCCGGCCTGGATTGGCGCCAACCAGTTGTTGGTTCTCAAATGTATCGAGGCTCTGCGTAATTGTCTGAACAGTCGCTTCGGTGGTCTGCCCGTGAGTAAGTTTATCCTGCGAGTTTCTTAGTTGGCTTTGCAATCGGGTTCGCTCCAACTGAAGCCTCTCGAGACGAGAGCGTGCGGGAACCAAGAAATAAATATAGGATACGATTACAAGCAAGAGGATTAAGAAGCTGCCAGCCAGCCCGACAACTTCGGCTGGGCCGACCATACCTTGACGACGCGACAAGCTAAAGTTGCGCAAGCGCACAGGGATAAGATCGCGCCGCGGGCGTTTTGTTTCACTTGACTGACCGTTCATCGTGAAACTCCCCTGGGCCGCTCATCGATTACCCTGGCAGCCATCGCGGTGGGTTGCGTAGGAGCGCCAGCGCGCGGCCGGTAGATAACATACAACTCATATTCGGCCCCACTCTCGCCTCTGCCGCGCTGCAAGTTCTGCGACCGCAATTCTGCCTGGAAGATACCGGCTTTATCCATTTGGGCAATCATGTCGGTTACCGTAGCGGGATTCTTCGCAATGACGGCCAACTCCAATTCAGCCAGCGTCTGATTATCACGAACAACTACCTTGCGAACTGCTATTCTTTTAACCCGCACATTTCCCGGAAGCGCGCCCTCCAGATCGGCGAACAGGCGGGACCAGGAGAATTGTTTTCTATCAACCAACGTGTGTGCAGCCGCCAGGTTTTGCAGTTGTTCCGCCGTTAATGAGTTTCTTACCGCCTCGGCTTGTTGCCGCAGAGCCTGTTCCTGCAGTCCCAACGTGTTGATGTCACTTTGCACGGCCGCGGCTTGTGCACGCGCATTTCTGGTGGCCCTTACAATAAGAACCAGCGACAAAAGCGACACGAAAACGATAAACGCTGCGGTTAACCACGGCAGCGATCGGTTCGTAAACGGCTTACTGGCGAGATTGAGTTTCGTGGCCACTAAGTAATCCTAAGTCGAGAAAAAAGTCCCTGCCAAGCTTGCAAAAAGAGGATACACGTCCCAATTAAATAGGCGCAACCGCGCCACAGGATGTACACGCTATGGGCAACCGGTCGTTTCACAAAGAAAGGAACGAAGGACTGGCGCGGACTATGCGCGTCTGGGAGGCAAGGGTCCTTCTGTAATGGCAAGGGATGGCCGGTAGGCACAAATGCGGTTACGACCGCTCCGTTTCGCTCGGTATAGGGCGGAATCCGCAAGCTCCACTAATTGAATGGGGTCGGTGGCATCATCAGGGAACGCTGCGACGCCGATGCTGATTGTTATGCGGTGCGTAGTTCCAGGTTCAGTAGAATCGACCCGGCTCGCCGGAAACTCATGTTGCGCCACGGCCTCGCGAACCCTTTCCGCAGCCACCAGGCCCTGAGCGTAATTCGCATCAAGAAGGAAGGCGGCAAACTCTTCGCCGCCGAACCGTGAAGCAACATCCCCTGCCCTTAACGCTTCCTTGATGACCCGCCCAGTTTCTTCAAGCGTCTTACTTCCCACGAGGTGGCCGTAAGTGTCGTTAACTTCCTTGAAGTGATCCAAGTCCATCATCATCACGCAGAATGGTCGTGATTCCGCTTCTGCCCGCGCCGACTCTCGTCTGAGCTCAGAAAAGAAAGATTTGCTCGTAAGCAGTCCGGTAAGTTCGTCGTGCGCAAGCAGGCGGTGAATCTGATGCTGGAACTCGCGATCGATTTCGTCGAGCATGTCGAAGCGAAAGAGGTGCTCACCGATTTCAATCTTGTCGCCGTCGCTCAGGAACGCTTCAGTTATCAGTTCACCATTTACGAGAGTGCCGTTGGTAGACCCCAGATCTACAATGCGGTAGGACGTCTCAGCTGCATCGTGCTCACTCAAAATTCGCGCATGCAAGCGAGAAGCGCGAAAGTCGTTGAGCCGTACATCAGCTTCCAGCGCCCGACCAATGATTACTTCGTCGCGTTCAAGCGGGATTGGCACCGCCATTAACTCGCCGCGCAGGGAAACCAACGCCGGCCGACGTTCCTTGCGAGTGGATTTTGCATCCCCGGGAGATCGGCTTGGTTTGGTGCGAGTGGAGTCTTCGTTGGGATCTCTACTGGACATTTAGGCTTGACGGTCTGGGCCATTAAGGTTCATCGGAGAACGGTTAACCCCTGAACAAGCGTAGCGCGGCGTATCTTATCGTGCGGTAATGGAGGGAGCAATCTTATTGTCGCGGTGAGGAGGTTGACGGACCTCAGTGCAGAACGTAGCTGCTGTGGCACTGGCAGTCTTCCTCGTATAAGATTACTTCTACTAAATAAAGGGCAATTGAGTAATAAAGGCTAAGAACATGGAAAAGGAAAGCGGCTTGCGGGAACAACAAATGACAGCGTGTGCCGGCGCTGAGGGAGTTTTGTCAGTTGAAAGAGTGGCGATTGCAAACCTTCCGACCGAATGGGGCGATTTCAAAATCGCGGGGTACCGTTCACTGGTTAGTGATGAGGAGTTTGTCGCTTTGTTTAAAGGCGAGATGCGACGTGAAGTTCCCACGCTCGTACGAATACATTCCCAGTGTCTGACCGGCGACGTTTTTGGATCAACTAAGTGCGATTGCGGATTGCAACTGCACGAAACGTTGCGCAAAATCCAAAGTGAAGGACGGGGTGCGGTAGTTTATCAACAGCAGGAAGGGCGTGGCATCGGCATACTGAACAAGATCCGGGCGTACGCGCTGCAAGATGAGGGGGCGGACACTGTAGAGGCAAATGAGCAACTGGGGCTCGCCGTGGATCTGCGTGACTATAAACAGTGTGCCGAGATCTTGTTTGATCTAGGTCTTTGTCAGGTGCGGGTGATCTCTAACAACCCTTTGAAGCTTCGCGCGCTTGAGGAGGCCGGCTTGAAGATAGTTGAACGGATCTCGATTCAGGTAGAAGCCACGGATCATGCGGCTGGCTACCTTCGCACCAAGAAAGAGAAGTTGGGGCATTTACTAGATACCTGAGTCACGCGTCTCCGCGGCAGTGACGGAACTTCTAATTCCGCCGCCTGCGATAAGAACGACTACACCCACCAACAACACGCCGATTCCCACCAACGCTCCTAACCCCGTGTAGGCAACACTGGACCAAAGCATATATGCAGAGGCAATACAAAACAGGACTGGTGTCAGCGGATAAAGCGGCACCTTAAAAGGCCGGGGTGTGCCGGGATCTTTTTTTCGCAGGATCAGCAGGGAAATCCCGGTAAGCAGGAAAAAGAACCAGAATACAGGCGCAGTGTATTCAACCAGCGTTTCAAAACCCTTCCGTTGCCATTCGCCGAAACCGACGAGTGCCAGAGCAACTACGCCCTGTGCCGCCAACGCGCCCAATGGAGTTTCAGTGCGTTCATTGCGCACGCCCATGAAGCGCAGGGGCTTGAATTCCCTACCGAGCGCGTAGTTCGTGCGAGCGCCCGTAAAAATAGTTCCGCTGGCAGCGCCCAGTGTGGAGATAGCGATTAGAACACTGATAAATCTAGCGCCATACTCGCCCAAAATTTTGCGCATCAGGTCCGCCGCGACCACTTCCGATTCTGCCATTCCCTTAAGACCCAGAACGTTCAAATACGCAACATTCACCAGAACGAAGACCGCAGTGATCACGAGGATGCCCCAAAGCAGAGCCCTCAACATGTCGCGCTGAACGTTGCGAAACTCGGCGGAGGCAAAAGCAATTTCGTTCCAGCCTCCATACGTCAACAAGACAAAAACCATCGCCAGGCCCCACGAGCCAGCTTGCGATCCTGAGTCAACCGCGGCAGGAGCGACGCTCGAAGAAAATAATCCCACGACGCAAATAGACAACAGGCCAATGATTTTTGATGCTGACAAAGCGTTCTGTGTTCGAGTGCTTTGTTTAAGGCTGGTGGCGTTAAGAACTGTCAGGACGATTACTGCGCTTGCCGCGTAGAGGGCTGGACCATGAGTACCCAACGGTATTAGTTGCGCGAAATAGTCGCCGAAGACAAACGCCAGTATGACAATCGATCCAGTTTGGATGACTGTCAATCGGGCCCACGCAAACAAGAACGCAACCCATCTACCAAAAGAACGGCGAAGGTATACATAGTCCCCGCCTTCGCTGGGATAGGTACTGGCGAGTTCTGCGTAACACAATGCTCCAATCAGGGAGATTGCGCCACCGAGAAACCAAAGCACCACGAGCGCTGTTGTGCTTCCGGCTGTGGCAGCAACAATAGAGGGAGTCTTAAAAATCCCGGCGCCAACGACGATGCCCACAATGATCGCGACTGCATCCACGACGGAAAGTTGCTTTCTGGGCGCTTCCACTCAAGAGACCTTTCGCGTCGAGGTGCCGTTGAAACCCGAGATGAGACAATCGGATTATAGAGAAACCGGGCGCAGTTCGCATTCAGGAGCAAGCGAAGTTTTCTGACCAAAATAGGGGTATGTTATCCTATGCACCACTCCAGTCCTGCCGAGGTGAAACCAAATGAGATACTTTTTGACGTTCCTAATCGTGCTGCCGTTGCTTTCATTTTCCGCTGTGGGAATTGGGATTGAAGACAAGCCGACTCTTACCGGTGATGAGATCATCAGCAAACATCTGGAAGCCGCTGGCGGCAAGGACGCTTTGAGCAAGATTCAATCGCGTATCGCCGTGGGGACAGTCAAGAAGGAGAAGGATGTTGATGCCAAAATGGCGATCGTTTCTGAGTCGCCTAATCGTGTTTCTGCGGTGTTTGTATTCAACAAGTATGATTGGCAACTTACATACGACGGCTCCAAACCCTTTATGCGACCGCTAATGCCGCGTGACTACTCCGCAATTCAGGACAAGTATCAGGAACTGCTTTCGTCCGGCTTGATGTTCAATAGCATCTCTCTCTACAACGCTCTCATAAACAAAGAGGCATCGGGAGCAAAGTTTGAAGCGAAGGGGATGAAAAAGCTGAAGGGGAACCAAGCCTATGTGGTCGAAATGAAACGGCCGAAGGGCGGCCCAGCGCGCCTCTATTTCGACGCCACTACTTTTATGTGGATTCGAACGGAATTCGGGAAGGTCTATATTTCAAAGCCGATGGGAACATTTACAAACGAGAACGTTCCCCGGGCCGAGGACGATCTGAATATAGATTTCTTCGTTGAAACGATGGACTTTAAAGATGTAAACGGAATCAAGCTGCCGTTCAAATTTGAGTTGGTTGTTACCTTTCCGATCATCCAACAGAAAAAAGTTGGAGTCCTAACAGGAACGATCAGCGAATACCGGCACAACGAGAAGATTGATCCTAAGATGTTCCAATAGCGGGACAACTATCCGGCACACCCTAACGCCTTCTTAATCGGTTCAACTTCCAGCCTGACTGCGGAGTTGTTTAATAATGTCGCGCACACTTTCGGCATCTCGCGCCTTCGGAGCCAGACTAAGATATTTCTCAAGGGCCGCAATTGCCTGTTTGGTTTCGCCGCGTTCGTTGTAGAGAGCGCCCAGGAACCGATGGGCCATGGCGACCTCATCTCCTCCTGCCTTAATAACTGCCTGCAACTCGCTCTCGGCGTCGGCGTAGTTTTTTAGGTGGATCAGGGTCTTGCCCCGGAAGAGGCGGGCCAGCGTGTGATCCTTGAGCTTGATTGCCTTTTGAAACTGGAGGTCCGCTTCTTTATAGTGCTTGTTCTTCAATAGCACGATGCCGTAGTTGAGTCTAAGCTCGTAGACCTCCGGATCCAGCTCGACGACAGCGCTGAGCGCCTTCTCCGCCTCATCCAGCTTCCCGATTCTTTGATAAAGAACACCCAACTTATTGAGAGCGAGCGCGAACTTGGGATGCAAAGTGATAGCGCGCTGTAATTGATCAATGGCTTTCTGGTTGTCACCCGCGCGTTCCGCCTCGAGCGCCTTCTCATAAAGCTCAGCCGCAGGCTTCGGCGCAGTCCCTAAGCCCGCTTCAACAATTCCTGATTTTTCTTTGGACGGTTTGTGCCTGAGCTGGATTTGCAGAAAATACGAGCGGCCCCCCGCGAAAATGTCGACCTGCTCGTGTGCGGTTTGATATTCGCTATCGCCTTCTACAGTCAATGAGTAAGTCCCGACGCTGAGGCGACGAAACGCAAAAGCTCCCGTATCGTCCGACCGGGTAAAGAAGTCGACGCCTTTCGCGCCGCTGCTGAGTCTTATCTTGAACGCCTTATCAACGTTGCGACCGGACGGATAGTAGATTCGTCCTTCGATCGTGTTCGTCCCTCCCGTTCCGCGAGAACCGGGATCCGGATCGATCCCTCCCATCTGGGCTCGGGAAGTGGCCGCAAATAAGGAGAGGAAGATGAACAAGAAGGTAGAAAATAATCGCTGTGTGAGTATCTTTTGTGGAGTTCGGGAAAGCATGAATTCACTCTTTGTTGGAACCAGTGTCTTATTCAAGCCGAGGAGCACATTTACCGGGCTCGCCGGCCTGATCCTCAACACCTTCTTAATCGGTTCAACTTCCAGCCTGACTGCGGAGTTGTTTAATAATGTCGCGCACACTTTCGGCATCTCGCGCCTTCGGAGCCAGACTAAGATATTTCTCAAGGGCCGCAATTGCCTGTTTGGTTTCGCCGCGTTCGTTGTAGAGAGCGCCCAGGAACCGATGGGCCATGGCGACCTCATCTCCTCCTGCCTTAATAACTGCCTGCAACTCGCTCTCGGCGTCGGCGTAGTTTTTTAGGTGGATCAGGGTCTTGCCCCGGAAGAGGCGGGCCAGCGTGTGATCCTTGAGCTTGATTGCCTTTTGAAACTGGTGGTCTGCTTCTTTGTAGTGCTTGTTCTTCAATAGCACGATGCCGTAGTTGAGTCTAAGCTCGTAGACCTCCGGATCCAGCTCAACGACAGCGCTGAGCGCCTTCTCCGCCTCATCCAGCTTCCCGATTCGTTGATAAAGAACACCCAACTTATTGAGAGCGAGCGCAAACTTGGGATGCAAAGTGATAGCGCGCTGTAATTGATCAATGGCTTTCTGGTTGTCACCCGCGCGTTCCGCCTCGAGCGCCTTCTCATAAAGCTCAGCCGCCGGCTTCGGCGCAGTCCCTAAGGCAGCCTCGACAAACCCAGATCTTTCTTTGGACTCCTTATATTTAAGCCTTACCTGAACCACATACGTCCGCCCTCCAAAAGCCCCACGACTGCTCGCGCCGCCATCGAAGATGTCGACTTGCTCACGTGTAGTCTCGTATTCGGTATCACCTTCGATGGTCACTATGTAGGTCCCACCCGCAATGCGCCGAAACGCAAATGCGCCGGTATCGTCGGACCTCGTAAAAAAGTCGACGCCTCTGACACCACTGCTGAGTCTTATCTTGAATGGCTTATCAACATTACGACCAGACGGGTAGAAGATTCGTCCTTCGATAGTATTTCGACCACCGGTTCCCCGCGAGCCAGGATCTGGATCTACGCCACCCATCTGGCCGAGCGACGTACCGGCCAGGAGAAATGTCATAAGAATCAGCAAGCAGGAAGAGAATTGACGTTGGAAGAGAGTCTTTGGCGGAGTTTGAGAAATCATCGGTCACTCCTTCTGAAAGAAACCAATAACCGCCGGGCGATGCTCGCGGTGTAAGAGTCACAAAACCTAACGGTCGCGGGAGCCGACTAGGAAGGGCTTGCTCTGATTAGCTAATCCGGGATGCGTTGGTACCAAACTATGTGGTCACCATCGTCGGCGCGGTCAGAGTACACCACTGTCGTATAGTCAACCGATCGGACTCGGGAAAACGGAAGCTCCAGGAGCGCGTTGTTGGAGAGCATTATACCACCAGGACGGAGCATTCGCTCTACATTTGCGAGCGCCAAACTTTGTTCAAAATTGTCGTAATAGACAAGAATATTAGTGGCGATAATCAGGTCGAAGCGCTCAGCCGGAGGAAGCTCTAAATGCTGCAAAACAATGTTCACATCCAGCGGAGTGATGCGGGCTGCAAACCTGGGGTGAATGCTGATTGCGCGGATCTTTAAGTTGCCGGCACTGGCTGGTATTGGGGCCGGCGGCGCGGGCACGCCAATCTGGTTGCCAAATCGTTCCCAGTAACCAATGGCGTCGGGCTTCCAGCCGGCCAGTGGGTCACGCGGCAGTTGCACCACATACTTTTGTCCCCGTTTCGCTCTTTGCTGAGCAAGCGTGAGATGGTGATTGACTCTCGAGCTCAAGTCGAACGTTGTTACATCAAGGGAGTCAGTCCGGGCCAGGCCCAAGCGGAGCAAGGTATCGACAATTGCGAACGGCTGAATAGTTTGCTGAGGGTAAAAATCATAACCCTCCTGCTTGTCCGTAAAGTCGAGACCCGGACCCACAATGCCGACTCGCCTGACGCTGCCGGCAGTAAACAATCCGCGAGCGACGATCGCTTTTAAAGATTCTTCGAGGGCGAAGTTGGGCAGCAGCGAGGTATCAGACGAAAGCCCCCGGTTTCGATAGATCCTGGATTTCTCAGCAAACTCCTCTGTCGTGTCGCCGAGGGAACGCGCCGCCGCCAACGTACTCGCGTAGCTCTCCTGCTCCTTCAAGACCGCAGTCATTCTCGTCAGTAGGTAGTTTCTTAGCTTCGTACGCCCAACTGCGGTCTTGATGCTATGACCCTTTTTGTTGATCAGAACGTCTCTAGCGAATAGCAAACGCTCGCTCCGTCCGGGCGCCGTCAACGCCTGAATAAGATCATCGGCTCGCCCTTGAACACTAACCAATGACTTCGAAGAGTTTGCACTGGAAGTGATATTTGCCGGATCCAGCCGCTTAAGGTCTTCAGCGGTTATGCGCGGCCTTTTGGTATACGAAGTGCCGAACAGCAGAAAATTGACCAGGGTATCTTCATCTCCCTGTGCCAGTCGTCCGCGAATCTCCGCATCCCGAGTTGTTATCCACTTTGGCCAAGTCGCGGTTAGTTCACTGGAATTCTTGTCCTTGAGCTCCCTGGGTAAGACCTCATTGAGAGCGCTGAGAATCGGTTGGGCCTCCGGATAGGAGAGGTAACGCACGCGCCGTTGAGAAACCTGCGCGAAGAGCGTACTGAGAATGGGTAGTAGGAGAACTGCAGCAACACTTCTTATTAGGACAACCCTAAGCATGTTCACACCTTATTTGCAGACTTAGTAATTATATGGAGATGGCGAAAGTATACCGTTCGTTGCAGCCTCTGACGTAGTTCGCCAGACTCAGGAATTGAAAAAAAAGGGGGAGCCGCAAGGCTCCCCCGAAACAATCATCATTCTCACTCGAGAGTTAGAAGATGATCTTGGCAGCGAGTTGCACGTTGCGACGACCATCGCGGAAAGCGAAGACCGGATCGCTACCGGGCGAGAAGAACGCGCTACCGAAGTCGGTAAATAGATTCGCGTGGTTAAAGATATTAAAGATCTCACCGCGAAGCTGGAGAGCAAACCTCTCTGACAGCGTGAATCTCTTGTAAATACCCATGTCGACGTTCCAGAAGCCCGGACCGTAGAACTCGTTCCGTTTGCTCATGTTGTCTGGGTATGGTCCGAAGTTGTAGTTACCGGTCGGTCCTGGAGGCGTAGCAGTTGTCTGGTTCGACGTATCGACCATCACGAACGTGTTAGGCGATCCAGGGAACGACGGTGGGTTGCTGGTGTTGACGTTGACTGGAGCCGAGGGCGTCAGCCTGGCAACGGCAGAAGTGGCGAACGTGAAGTCATAGATCGTGAATGGGAATCCAGATCTGAGACCAACGATCGTGTTAATACTCCAACCACCGAGGGCATGCTTCGCGAACGAATTGCTGGAGTTCTTGTAGAACGGCAGATCGTACACAAAGCTACTTGCGAACCGGTGCCGAACGTCGAAATCGGAGTTACCGTAATCGATGTCCGGGCGGTAAATATCCGTAAAGCCAAGGTTGAAGAAGCTCGTATCCGAGAAGGTCGAGCTCAGATTGTCCTTCGCCTTCGAATAGGTGTACCGGGCGGTGAAGGTCAACCCCTTATTTCGGAAGTTGTTGGCCTCTAGCGAACCGGTAATACCGTAGTAGTTAGAATATCCACCATTGCCACGGGTGTTGATGCTGGTGGCAATGCCGTTGCAGCGGCTGGTATTGCCACCGCTCGCACTGGGCGTGCTGCTACCGAGGAAGACCGTTCCACATCCGAGACGATTGATATCGCCGATGGAGTAGAGTTTTCTACCTGCGGAAGCCGAGTACTCGAGCGAGGCCACGGTGTTCCGACCGAGCTCACGCTCAAAACTCAAACTCCAGAAGTGAGCGTAGGCGTTGCGGATATTCTCATCCACGTGGCGAGCTGAAACGGCGGTAAGTCTTCGAGCCGGACCAGTGCCCGCGAATGGACCCAGGTTAGAGGCAGAGATTGGCAGTGTTGCCACATCGCCAGCCGTTACAACCCCTGAGGTGTTCACGGTATTGGCAGACAAGGCCACCACCGCGTAGTTTGGCGGATTGAACATCGCGTTGAAGGTCACGTTTCCGAAGTTTCTCTCGTAAGAGATACCGTAGCCGCCGCGAATGCTCGTTTTACCGTCACCGTTAATGTCCCAGGCGAAGCCAACACGGGGAGCAAAATTATTCAAGTCTTTTGCCCAGAGTGCGCCGACCGGGCTGTCAGGAGCTCTTTGGAACGAACCGTTCCGAAGCCGTTCGTGGTAAGTAGCTCCGGGACCGTAGTAGAAGTTCGCGTCCAGACCCGGGTCTTGAGCATTGTGTTGCACGCCGTAGTACTCATAGCGTAGACCAAGGTTAATCGTGAGCCGCGAAGTGTAGCGAATAGAGTCGTTCGCGTACGCTGCCCATTCCCAATACCTGTTGCTTCGTGAGAACGAAGGCGGGCCTGCGGGAAGCGGTACAAACGTGCCGGCCGCGGTCGGGAAACGACCGCCGGGATCAATTGCCACGCTGAAAGTGGCAAGGTTGCCGGTTATCAGGTTGCTTAAGGCTTCCGGGTTATTGGAGCCCAGCACCTGAACCGAATTCAGATATGCGCCGAAAGTCTTGTTGTCGCGCATATGAATCAGCTGTCCGCCGAAGCGCCAGCTGTGCTTGCCAGCCGTGTAGCTCATGTCCTGGTTAAGCTGATAGACGTTCTGCGCACCGGCGAAGGGAATCGCACTGCCCGGTGTAAATGGCAGGTAACCGGGGAAGCCAATACGAACACCCTGAATGCTGGTGGATCCGCCTGCGAGCGTGTAAAGGGTCGGTCCAGCAGGCTGATCGCCGAGCGGCTGGCCGCCGTTTAAGCGATTGAAGCCGATCTTGGTTGCCGACACGAAACTCGACGACAAAGCGTGAGTCAGGTTGAACACGAAGTTCTGGTTAAAGTTGAACGACCCGGTGTTGAATCCGACCCACGGGCTGGAAGCATTCGTTCCCAGGGCATTCACCTGATCTTGCAGCGCCCAGCGACCGTAAATCTGAGTCTTGTCACTCAGGTTATAGTCGATACGCACCACAGTCTGCATGTCGTTCTGAGGGATGCCGCCGCCCACATCCTGCGGGGTCGAGTAGGTCACCTCGCCAAATGCCGGAAGGTTAGCAGGCAGTGCCGAGAAAGCATTGCCACCCGGACTATTGGGCGTGGCCACAAAGTTGGCAGCACCAAAAGTGTTAACGACAGTTCCTACGGTAATAGTGCGGCCGATTGGCGCGGTCGTTTGGTAGCCGCCTAAGAAGTTGCGCGTAGTTGCCGAAGTCGCATTAATAAGCTGCGGAGTCGGTACCCATGCTACCGAGGCGCCACCACTGCGGACCCGGATCCATTCCGTGCTGTTGAAGAAGAACAGTTTGTTCTTAAAGATCGGGCCACCAATTGAATAACCAAATTGGTTGCGCGTGAACACCTGCCTCGGAATGCCGCGCGCGTTGTTGTCAAAACCATTCGACGCGAGGCGCGAGATGCGGTTGAAGCCATAGCCGGTTCCGTGAAACTCATTCGTTCCGGCAATGGTTGCAACGTTCACGATGCCGCCCGAAGCACGGCCGTATTCTGCTGAGAAGTTTCCGGTGATAACACGAAACTCCTGTACCGAGTCGAGGGGAACGAGTTGTCCGATCGTCGCGGTAAAGTTGTCAGTGTTTTCACTGCCATCGAGCAGGATGCTCGTGCTGGCGGAACGTTGTCCATTAATCGCATAGCCGGTGCCGCGACCCGAAGCGTCCGGCGTCACGTTACCTGCAATGCCGACGAGGTCATATGGGTTGCGCGTTAATGTCGGCAGCTCGCGTACTTGCTGCTGGTTAACAACGTCAGAAAGCTGTTGATCGGTTGTGTTGATTTCAACACCGCCCTGGCCGGCGATAACGTCAACGTTTGCCGCGAGTGCCTGGGTCGAGAGTTTGATATCAAGGGTTAATCTACCTCCAACTGACACCTGAGCTCTTTGAGTGGTAGCGGCAAAGTTTCCTGCTGTTACCGTTACGTCATAGAGTCCGGGCTGGAGACTGGGGAACTGATAACTTCCCTGGTCGTCAGTGGTGGTGGTGCGCTCTGCGCCGGACGCAACCGATTTCAAGGTCACTGTGGCGCCTGCCACTACCTGGCCCTGAGGATCGGTCACGTTTCCGTTAATCTGGCCCTGTTCGCCCTGTGCAAATGCGGCGCCGGTGACCATCACCAACAGAAACAATGCTGCAAACGCCATTGAAAAGGCTCTTGCAACAGTGTGTTCGATTTTCTTCATTTTTGCCCTTCCTTTCGAGAGTAAATAATTCCTCTAACCTACCTAGCGGTCCTAATCTGAGTCGGAGTGAAATCACATCTTGGTGGTCATTCTCCGCAGGAAACCATTGGCAACTCTGATCAGGATCGATAAGCACCGCCGTGTTCGCAAGTCTTGTGCCCACTGAGGGGAAAGGGCGTAATCCACTAAGTCGCAAGGGTTTAGGCTGTTAAGGAGTATTTTTGAAACCCCCCTAACTATCCAAAAAATTGGGTAACTATCCATAAATCAGAACCGGGGTTCGGCCATGTCGAAGGTGTCAGAAATTGGCGACATAAACTTGTTGGAGCCCAGGAACGGGATGGAGGACAGCGCAGTGGGACATGAGTCGCTGCGTCCCATTCGATGTTGCCTTCCTCGCCTTTTGCGGGTATTAAACAACCCCCAATGTCTGAACGAATTTATCGGGACCCGGTCCACAACATCATTCGACTTCGTACCGACAGCGACGAAGGCGAGTTGATGCTGAGATTGATCGACACTCCTGAGTTTCAAAGGCTGCGTCGAATCAAGCAGCTCGGCCTCGGGCTCTACACCTACCAGGGCGCCGAACATTCGCGTTTTACACATTCCCTGGGCGCGTTTCACTTGATGAGTCGGGTTCTGGACCGTCTTAGCGAAAAGCATCATTTTGACAAGGAAAACCGTGCGGCCGCGCGCGCAGCAGCTTTACTACACGACGTGGGCCACGGCTCCTTTTCACACGTGATGGAAAAGGTCCTCGGGTTTCATCACGAAAAGTGGACTATGGAAGTGATGCTTAGTGAGGAGGCCGAGGTCGGGCAACTATTGCGATCCTATTCGGAAGCATTACCCCAAAAGGTAGCGGCGATCATCGAAGGCACGTTTCAACCAGCGGCTTTGGGCCAATTAGTATCGTCCCAGCTTGATGTGGACCGCATGGATTATCTTTTGCGCGATTCGTTGATGACTGGGGCCAAGTACGGCATTTACGATCTCGAATGGATCATCAACGCGCTGGATATTGATGAGACAAATGATCGGATCTTCGTAGCGGCGCGTGGTCTTTACGCGGTTGAGGAGTACTTGCAGGCCCGCTATTACATGTTTCGGCAAGTTTATTTTCATCGTACTTTGCGTTCAGCCGAGGCTGTACTTCGTTCCATTCTTCGCCGCGCGTTGAAATTGTTGGAAATGAACCAACCGGTGTGGTACGCGCAGGACACAGCGTTTGAGAAAGTGTTGCGTCGTACACCTTTGAGCATCACACAACATCTGGAAGTTGACGACTCAGACGTTCTATTTCATGTGAAGCAATGGCAGCGTTCGAGCGATCAAATACTAGGTGACCTGAGCCGGCGGTTTACGGCGCGGCGATTGTTCAAGGCGATTGACCTGGATATGCCGGATGAGGAACGGCCGGAGTTTCTAGCGGCGGCGCGCGAGTGCGTTCTGCGTGCGGGTTACGATCCGGAATATTATTTCATTGAAGATCGTGCCAGCGACGTTCCTTACTACAACTACTACAACGCTGCTCGCGCGGAGCCCAAGAATCTGATTTACGTAGAGCACGGGTACGCCCAGCCGCGGATACGAGAAATCAGTGAAGTGAGCGAAGTCGTGCGAGGGCTGCAGCGCGGTTACGAGCTACATCGTGTCTGCTTCCCATCGGAAGTAAAAACCGAAGTCTACCAGCTCTATCACGCGCACGCGCCGCAGCGGCGTTCGGCCGCAGCCATTGACTAGACATTTGGAGACAATGCGATGGCGAGAATAGCTGATGCCAACATCGCTGAAGCGGAGCGATATGTCAGAGACGTGCTGGATGCGCAGAGAAAATCCTGGGGCGCTCCGCTCCTGAATCATCTGCTTTACGCACGGCGGCCCTCGATTTTTCGTGGCGCGCGCGCGATGTGGAGTGGCATAGATGCCTCCGGATTGATCGACCCAGCTTTGCGAGCCTTGATTAATCGCCGCGTAGCTTTCCTGAATCGATGTGAGTTTTGACAGGACATAAACGCTGCCGTGAGCAGTAGGTTAGGCATCTCAGACGAAAAGATTGACGCTCTTGACGATTATTTGACCAGCGCGCTTTATAACGAAAGCGAACGAGTCGCGCTTGAATTTGCCGACCATATGACGATCACCGGCCGCGACGTTGATGACTCTCTCTTTGAGCGGCTGCGCGCCTTTTTTGACGACGACGCGATTGTGGAATTGACTGCAGTAATCGCGTGGGAAAATGCTTCCAGCAAATTTAACCGCGCTTTGCGTGTGCCATCACAGAAGCTTTGGAAGAGACGGTAGGGTGCGAGGCTTCTTCAACAGCTTTTATCTTTCCGACAAACAAAATTGAAAGACGGAGCGCCCGATGTCGTTTACAATGCGCGCAATCGCCGGACGACATCTGTTTAGCCCGCGCGCGGAACTGCCAAAGCTCGCGCTTAAAGTCCCGCATCTTGCAGTTAGGGCTCAGTGAATGTAGCTGCCGCAGCACAGTCGTGATTCATCGTCGAAATTCTCGTCCGATTCAAACTTAGCTTTTGTTATTGCCGAAACCGACTTCTTAAGCTACTGGCAGACATGGACTTAGCTTAACTACACCCGCCCGACTCGGGCTTCCGATCAAGGAGTCACCCATGACTCTATTTCAAAACGAAAAGCTAGCTTTCAAACTGCTCCCAGGCTTTAGAGCGAGAACCTCTCGGTCAAATCAAAGATCGACAAGAGGCAGGAGACGCGTGAGTTTCATCCTGATTCTGGCGCTGATGGCGACCGGACTTGTCAGACTGCCGCAGTCAGCCAAGGCTCTTATCATTGCGTCCCCATCGACCGAGACCATCATCGGCCTGACGACTTCAAACCAGCTTGTGACGTTTAATAGCAACGCCCCTGACTGGATTCTCTTCACTGTAAATATCACCGATCTGCTCGGTGGCGAAGTCGTTCTCGGGATCGACTTCCGCCCAGCCAATAATCAACTTTATGGCTTCACGAATTACAATCGCCTGGTGACCCTCAATCCAGCCAGCGGCGCAGCCACTGCAGTCGCCACACTGAGTACCGGCCTTGCCGGCAACGAGTACGGCGTTGACTTTAATCCGACGAATGATCGTCTTCGAATCGTTAACGATACAGATCAAAACGCGTCAGTTAATCCGGTCGACGGAGTGGTCACACTTCAGACCCCGCTCAACCCAGGCAATCCCAACGTCACAGGCGTGGCTTACACCAACAACGTTGCCGGCGCCGCAACAACTACGCTCTACGATATTGACTTCAACACCGATGCGCTATACACGCAGAGTCCCCCAGCCGCCGGAACGCTCAATCTCGTTGGCCCTCTCGGCGTAGACACTAGCAGTCTTGTCGGCTTTGACATTTCCGGTGCGTCGGGAGTGGCATACGCCTCACTCTCTTCGGTCTTTAATGTTTCGAGCCTTTATTCAATAAATCTAACCACCGGGGCGGCCCAATTCCTGGGCCAAATCGGCAGCAGCCCCACGTCGCTGCGCGACATCACGGTTAGCCCAATTGCGCCGCAAACCATTTTCGGCGTGACGACAGCAAACCGCCTCATCAGTTTCAATTCCGCGCGACCGGACATTCTCCTGAGCGACCAGCCAATTACTGGATTGCTCAATGGCGAGTTAGTTCTAGGCATTGATTTCCGACCGTCGACCGGTCAGCTTTACGGTTTCACCAACTATAATCGGATTGTGACTCTTACTACGACGGGCGTGGCTACTGTGGTCGGAACGCCGCAGGCGCTCAGCGGAAACGAGTATGGTTTTGATTTTCTGCCGACAACCGAACGCATCCGCATCGTTAACGATAACGATCAGAACGTGCGTATTGACGCAAACACCGGGACGACAGCCGCGATTGATTCGAACCTGAACTACGCTGCGGGAGATCCTAATTTCGGACAGAATCCCACCATCGTCGGCGCGGCGCACACGAACAGTGTCGCGGGTGCGACCACCACGACACTCTACGACATCGATTCTAATTTGGACATTTTGGTGACTCAGGTTCCGCCGAACAGCGGTACTCTGAACACCGTTGGCCCACTCGGCGTAAATACGAATAGCCTCGTGGGCTTTGACATTTCCGGCCAGACGGGCATTGCTTACGCATCGCTCGCAACGCCGTTTAATGTATCCAGCCTGTACGTCATCAATCTTTCCACGGGCCAAGCTTCGCTGGTTGACCAGATTGGTGAAAACGTACAGTCGGTGCGCGGCATTGCCATTAGCACTTTGCCGCCGCCGATAATTTTCGGCGTGACCTCCAGCAATAAACTGGTCACCTTCAATTCTCTCTATCCAGGTATTCTCTTGTCGTCGAAGCAGATTACCGGCTTGCTTGGCGGCGAGAACGTCCTGGGAATTGATTTTCGTCCGGCCACGGGCCAGCTTTACGGCTACACCGGGTATAACCGCGTCATTACGATTGACACTGTCACCGGAGCGGCAACTGCGCTGGGAACGCCGGCCAACTTGGTCGGCACCTCCTACGGGTTCGACTTCAACCCGGTGCCTGACCGCATCCGTGTGGTCAATGACAATGAGCAGAATATTCGCGTCAATCCTAATGACGGAGCGCTGACCGCAACGGATGGGCCGCTCGCTTATGAGGCGGGAGATCCGCACTTCGGCACAACGCCCGACATCATTGGCGCGGCCTACACGAACAGCTCGGCTGGAGCGACCACGACAACCCTTTATTATCTCGACACGAGATTTAACGAACTGGTCAGGTCACCCCTTCCCAACGCGGGCAGCCTAAGAACCATAGGAACATTGGGCTTTGGTTTTGGGGCCGTCGGCGGTTTTGATATCGCGCCCGCTAACAATGCTGCTTACGCCGCGCTTCAGCCTGAAGGTGGCGGCACCAGCTCGCTTTACGCGATTGATCTAACGGAAGGCAATCCCGCCCTACCTAACCGAGCCGTGCTCATCGGAGCCATAGGCGGAACTGAAACGATTGTCGGTATCGCCATTGCCGCGTCGGGCACTTTCCAATTCAGCAGTTCAGGAGCCACGGTAACGGAGGGCACCGACTTCACTGTTACCGCTACAGTGACAAGAACAGGTGATACCTCCAGCACGGCTACCGTGAACTTCACCACCCAAAACGGAACGGCTGCCGCTGGTCTAAATAATGACTACGTAGCGCATTCCGGTATGCTGATTTTCAATCCAGGCGAGACGTCCAAAGACATCGTTGTGTCTATTGTGAACAATGCGGATCCCGAGCCAACGGAGACTTTCAGCATCGTGCTAAGTAATCCGACGGGAGGGTTAGCCTTAGGGTCGCCGAGTACATTTGTCGTCACAATTCAAGACAACGATACGCCTTGAGTCATGACTTCTCGTTAATGGAACCCTAACTAACAGGGGCTGGAGACGAATATTCATTTCGCCCCCAGTCCCTTTCCATTTCTTTAAATACGGGAAGCCTGCAGGAATTGAAGAGACACTGGTTGACTCTTTTCGTGGTTGATAGCAACCTGAGTCTTCAATCACCCATCCTTGAAGTATGTCAAATGAGTACTCGAGTTTGTCGGTTATGCTTCGGCGCCGCTTGTCCTTGGCATTACTGGCGGTGCTTCTCCTGAGTGCCGCAGACTCGACTACCAGTCGCGCTACTGACCAACCCCCCAAAGTTGCAGTACTCGATTTTGCCGACTCGTCAGTTGGACGGTTGGTGTCTGACAAACTGTCCGCAAATTTGAAACGCGAAGCTGGACTAATTGTCTTAGATCGCGATCAGGTTGGGACGGCGGCGCGTGGTGCAGGCTACCGTGGCTCGATAAATCTTTCAGTCGCCGAAGCGCGCGACCTCGGAGCGGCTCTGGGATGCGACTTTTTCATAATCGGAGATGCGCAAACGCTCCGGCGTTCACCCTCAACCGGTGAGCCCTATTACGAATCGTACGCGTCCATCTTTCTTGTTAGTGCGCGAACAGGACGATTAATCAAATGGCTGCGCCCTAACTTTCAAGCCGCCAACTCGAGCGGCGCTGACGGGGCACTAAAGTTGGAAATAGGGTCGGACGATATTCGCGGGGATCTTTTGCAGGCTATTATTCAGACTCAAACCGCGGAGCGTCATGAACGCGAACTGACCGTCGCCGCAGCGACGCCGGTTATAATGGAGGCGCCGGAAGATGAAAAGAGTGCAGAGGCCGAGGGGCTAAGGCTGCCGCGACCATATCGCCGGCTAACTCCCGTTTATCCTGAGAGCGCCGCGAAGGCCGAGGCCGAAGCGATAGTGGATGTCGTGGTTGATCTCGATGCCAGGGGAGAGGTTACTAAAGCGGAGATCGCTCGTTGGGCGGGATTCGGCCTGGACCAGGTGACGCTCGATACAGTTCGGCGCTTACACTTCTTCCCTGCGATGCGCGACGGCGTTCCGATACCAATCCGCGTTTTACTGCGATACAACTTCCGCAAGCCGCCTCGGTAGCGACGAAAAACGAGAGGTCAAGGAAAAGGAATGGGGAAAGGGACAAGAGAGGCACGTTATAACTCGATACGACTCATTCTCTTGGTGGCGGTCCTTTCATGGCCGTTTGCCGGCCTTATCCCTTTTGAGGTTTACCCGCACAGCTTTCTTTCTTTGGCAGCTACTACAGATGCGACCGCGGTGTCGACGGAGACGCGCGAAGGGCGTCTGGCTGTTTTTGACGACGCCTGGTCCACAATTAACGATCGCTATTACGACCGCCGTTTCAGCGGACTCACAGCCGGCCTAACCTGGGACGGCCAGAAGAACGCGTTTCGCGCAATGGCGGCAGAGGCGGGCTCGAGTCAGGAATTCTATTCCGTCCTGCGACGGATGATTGCTTCTTTGAATGATCCCCACACGCGTGTTTTCTCTCCCGAGGAGAAGTTTGACTGGTGGCGGCCGCGATTTGTCACCATTGGTTTGGCGGTCAGAGAAGTGGGTGGGTTGCCGACCGTTGTCAGAGTAGAAAGCGGTTCAGCGCCACAGCGAGCAGGCATACGAGCCGGGGATGTGATCGAAACTGTGGACGGCATTCCTGCCCTAAACGTAATTGCTCAGCGACTAAAAGAGGCTCAGGCGGCAACTGGTTCAAAACGCTTTCGCACTTTTGCCGGCTTGCTGGACGGACCCCCCGATACCCCGGTTGAAGTTCGCTGGAGGGAAAAAAACGGCAAGGAAAAATCGGGTAGATTTCAGCGTTATTGGCAACAACGGGAACTCGGTCTGAGAGTTCGTAAAGAAGACGGCAGCCTGGCGGTGGTTGAGATTGACGCATTTACCCGACCCATTGCGGCGGAGTTCGCCCGCGAAAGCCGAAAACTAGATGCGTCACGCGGCATCATTCTCGACTTGCGAAGCAATGGTGGAGGCGACGCTGAAGCAATGGCAGACATCGCTTCAGCTTTTTTGGGCGCGGGATTTGACCTGGGTCACTTCACCGATCGATCCGGCGGTGGTTTCACCATCTCGACGCGCGTTCATTCTCCCTTCATGCCGGAACGAATTTCGCCAATCAAGGCGCCGCTGGTCGTGCTTACCAGCGAACGCACTTCAAGCGCTTCTGAAATTTTCATCTCCGCCTTAAGGGCCTCGGGTCGTGCCAGCATTGTTGGTACCGAGACGTGCGGCTGCGTGCTGGCAATCCGAACCCGTCATTTGCTGCCTGATGGCGGCTTGCTCGATGTGAGCGAGCTCGATTACCAAACCGCCACCGGTGAGCGTTTGGAAAAACACGGCATCAAGCCAGACCTGACGGTAGTCATCGATCGTAATGACTTGTATTCCGGTCGCGACCGCTTCATGCAGTCGGCGTTAATGCAACTGACCCGGATACGCGCCCACCTCAACTAGGTTCTTCACGAATCTTCCTCACGCTTCTGACGCTCGCAAAGACTGCTGTGGTGTCCGATTGCTCATGCTATTATTCGCCCCGAAATAAGAACCACAGGTGAATCAATAATGCTTTATCTGTCGCAAGTGTTGGGTCGTCCCATCCGCGACCTCGAAGGCGAACGTGTGGCGACCATTAAAGACGTCATCGTGCGTCTCGGCGAGGATGATCATCCGCCCGTGATCGGAGTTGTCGCGCGCTACCGTCGTCGCGATTTCTTTGTACCGAGCTGGCGCATCACTGAGTTTGACGAGCGAGGTGTACGGCTAAATTCAGACGTGCTGGACTTGCGACCATTCGTAAGGCGAGACGGTGAGGTGCTGCTCGCGCGAGATGTACTCGATAAGCAATTAATCGATGTGGACGGGAAACGGGTGGTGCGGGTGAATGACGTGCAATTGATCGAAGTATCAGGTGACTTGAGAGTGACGGGCGCGGACGTGAGTCTGCAGGGACTTTGGCGTCGGCTCGCGCCAATGGGTTTTGTGGGAACTCGAAAGCCGGTGGAGGTGTTGGATTGGTCCGATGTGGGCTATTTGGCGACCGATGCGGCGACAGTCCAGTTGAAGTCTTCCAGCGGCAAGCTTGCAAGACTGCATCCCGTCGAAATTGCACGGCTCGCGGAGGCACTTTCCTACCACCATGGCTCGGAGGTAGTCGAGTCACTCGACGATGAGACCGCAGCGGAGACCCTTGAAGAAATGCCTTCCGAACGCCAGGCAAGAATAATCGGCGATATGGATGAGGAACGAGCAGCCGACATTTTGGAGTGGATGTCGCCAGATGAGGCCGCTGACGTGCTGGGTGATCTGCCGGAAGAGAAAGCCGAAGAATTGCTCGGTTTGATGGACGACGAAGAACAAGCGGATGTCGCCGAGTTGTTACCTTACGAAGATGACACTGCAGGCGGCTTGATGACTACCGAGTTTGTGACGCTGCCGAGAGAGTTGACTGTTGGTGAAGCACTGGCGCGGCTGCGCGACATGGCTGAGACGCCAAACATGATTTATTACCTATACGTGGTTGAGGGTGAAGGGTCCTGGAAATTGGTGGGAGTGATTGCGCTGCGCAGTCTAATTTTAGCTGACCCCTCAGTACCGCTTGCCGACGTGATGCGCACAGAGTTTCAAACCGCGCATCCGGATGAGCCGGCCAACGAAGTGGCGCAAAGAATCGCCGAGTACAACTTGCTCGCTTTGCCGGTTATGGACGAAGCAGGGGATATTTTGGGAATTATAACGGTGGACGATGCGATGGAGATTCTGTTGCCAAAGGACTGGCGCCAGCGGCTACCAAAATTCATCGGCTGACAGCCGGCTTTGAAGATCATGACTGATGGAGAACCTCCAAGTGCCGGATTCTCGAGAAACGGTGAAACCTACCGGGCGACGCTTGTTTCGACGCGGCGGTCCTCGGGTGCGCGAAACGTTGACACGCCGAAGAAGGCTCGTCGTATATCTCGCCATTCTCGGCCCGGGCATGATTGCGGCCAGCGCCGGCAATGACGCGGGCGGTATCGCAACCTTTGCTTCCGTTGGTGCAGAGCATGGCTATCAACTCCTCTGGGTTCTCATCCCCATTGCCATCAGCTTAGGCCTGGTTCAGGAGATGTGCGCTCGCATGGGCGCCGTGACGGGGAAAGGCCTGGCTGATCTCATTCGCGAGCGCTTTGGAGTTCGCTGGACGGCCGTGGTCATGCTCGCCCTCCTGGTTGCCAACGGTGGTGTTACGGTTTCTGAGTTTGTCGGTATTGCCGCAGCCACAGAGCTGTTTGGCGTGCCACGCTTTATCTCGGTTCCTTTGTCCGCCATCACCATCTGGTGGCTGGTGGTGAAGGGTTCGTATCAACGGGTGGAGCGCGCTTTTCTCCTCATGTCACTGGTGTTCCTCAGTTATATCGTCTCGGCTTTTCTCGCCCGGCCGGACTGGAGCGAAGTAGCAGTCGGTCTGGTTCGTCCCAGCTTTAGTCTTGAGTTCGCCTACCTGTTTACCTTTGTGGCCGTAGTGGGAACGACGATCTCCCCTTACATGCAGGTCTTTGTACAGTCATCAGTGGTCGAGAAAGGGGTGACTCCTGAAGACTACGGCCGAACGAGACTGGACGTCTGGATAGGAACGATTTTGGCAATGCTGGTTGTGTTCTTCATCGTCGTATCGACCGCCGCGACGCTACACAAGCATGGTCTTCACATTGAAAGCGCTGCTGATGCGGCCCGCGCTCTTAAACCGCTGGCAGGGGCATACGCCGAGAAGCTTTTTGCAGTTGGTCTGTTTGGAGCCTCAATGCTGGCGGCCGGAGTCCTTCCTCTGGCGACCGCTTATTCCATCAGTGAAGCGCTGGGCTTTGAGAAGGGGGTATCGAGAAGTTTTCGCGAGGCGCCAATCTTTCTCGGCATCTTCACATTTCTGGTGGCGGTAGGAGCCGCGATAGCGGTGATCCCTAATTTGCCACTGATTCGCGTCTTGCTGGTCACCCAGGTAATAAATGGCTTGCTCCTGCCTATCATTCTGTTTGCTATATTGCGACTTGTAAACGACCGCGACTTGATGGGAAATCACGTTAATGGCCCTCTCTACAACATCGGGGCGCGGGCCACAGTCATCATCGTTACAGCTCTGTCACTGCTTTTGATTTTGGCTTCGATCTTCCCGGCGCGCTTTCGCTTTTGAGGCGTTCTAACGGCCGGACGGACAATGATCTCTCTCGCCTTGCGGATGGATCAGTGATAAAAGATTAACACTAGCTTTCCAGATCTTGAGCTCACGCGGCTCCAACGTCAATCACCATCGTGTACCAGCCCTATACCAAAAAGAAGATCACACTTTTCTTCCTGGCGACAGCCATTACGGTGCTGGCGCTTTATCTGATCATTTCCTTTGAGGGTTCACTTCGTGAGCTGCTGCACTTTCAAATGGGCGGCTTGGCGCCACAAGCCGATACCATGGTCCGAGGCCTGCGGCTAATCGTCCTGGCGTTGCTGGCTTATCTGTTCGTACGCGCGCTCAACGCTCTCTTCTTCGGATTGGTTTTTCGATTTCGGCGAGGCTACGAAGCTCCCACGCTCGTTCGTAATATTTTTTCAATCGTCGCCTTCACCGCATTGTTCTTCGTAATCTTCACCATCATTTTCCCCGGCGTTAACCTGGGCGCTCTGTTCACGACCTCGGCCATCTTCGGCGTCATCCTGGGCCTGGCGCTGCAAGACACGATTGGCAATTTCTTCGCGGGCATCTCGCTGCAAGCCGACAGGCCTTTTCAGGTTGGCGACGTCATCACGGTCGGGGTGCAGCGATTTACTGGCGTGGTGGAGGAAATCAGTTGGCGCGCCATCAAGATAAGGACGTTTCAAAACCACGTTGTCCTGATCAACAACAGCACCGCCGCAAAGGAAGCCATTGAAGTTTGCCCACGCGATAACTTGAATGCGCGTCTAATCTTCTTCAACACGCTCTACAGCGATTCCCCGGCTAAAGCCATTCACGTAGTCCGGGAGGCGGTTCGTGAGGCCGACAACGTTTCTCAGAAGATCACACCAATCGTTCGAATTCGAAACCTCGGCGACCACGGCGTGGATTACGAGCTGAAGTATTGGCTCGATGACTATGCGAAGTACAACGACACAGATGCCCTGGTGCGACAACGCATTTGGTACGCATTTCGTAGAGCCGGACTCAACTTCGCATATCCCACCAGAACTCTGTTGATTGAACGGCCGCACAAGACGGGCGTTAGCGAAGGCGCTGAGGGAGCCATTACTGAGCGCCTCGGCGCGGTGGATATCTTCGCTCCGCTGTCAGCGGATGAAACAGCGATGTTGGCGCGGGCGGCCAAGAGTCACGTTTTTGCCCCGGAGGAAACGGTCATCAGAGCTGGCGATCCTGGCTCGTCAATGTTCGTGGTTCATAACGGAAGAGTCAGCGTACAGGTCACGGAAAATGGCCGATTGCGAACTGTGGCAACCTTGAGCGAGGGTGCTTTCTTCGGGGAGATGGCACTGTTTACCGGCGAGCCGCGCACAGCAAATATTGTCGCGCTGGAAGAAACCGAAGTCCTTGAGATTGGCCATGAAGCGATGAAGCGCGTCTTTGACAACAACCCCGACCTCGTTGAATCACTAAGTCATATCATCGCCGAAAGGCGGCAGGGACTGGCGGCTCGCGCTGACTCGGCGGCCGCGGAAGAAGACGAGTCTGCCGGCATCCTCTCCTCCATCAAACGCTTCTTTGGACTGAACTGAACCCCTAATCACGCGATCACCCACAGTCGGACGTCTGTGCAAACGCCTCATTTTCTTGGCTATTTTTCCCATTATTGCTGACTTGACACTCGGAGACTCAAATATTATTATTCCGCCACGCTCAGCAGCTTCATGTTTCGGGAATCGAATATTCGAGGGCTGAGTGGTGAACTGATTTTTAGGAGGAAGAACTACCATGAGTATTGTGCGATATGACCCGTTTCGAGATTTGCGCACCCTACAGGAGGAAGTGAATCGGCTTTTTTCAACCAACCTGACGCGAGGATTTGGTGAAGAAGGTATCGGACGAGGTGCCTGGAATCCCAGTGTCGATATTTACGAGAACAAGGATCAAATCGTGCTGGAAGCGGAACTGCCAGGGATGAAACGTGAGGACTTTGAACTCTCGGTTGAGAACAACGTCATCACCCTGCGCGGCGAGCGTCAATTCGAGAAGAAAGAAGAGTCAGACAATTACCACCGTGTCGAACGCTCTTATGGCTCGTTCACACGTTCGTTCACACTCCCGCAAACTGTCTCGGCTGAAGGCGCCACTGCGGAGTATCGGAACGGCGTGCTGCGTGTAACTCTTCCGAAGCGTGAAGAAACGAAGGCGCGACGCATTCAGATCGGCGGTGAAGAGGCTTCGAGCTCAGGTAAAACAATCGAAGCGAAGGTTGAAAACGTTGGCAAAGACAAGTCGAGTCAAGCTGCCGGCGGGCGGTAAGGCGACTTTAGAAAGCATCGGGCGGGGCATCAGTTATGCGCGCTGAGCGCGAACTGATACCCCGCTCGCCATCAGCGTTGAAGCGATATGCGTTTAGATAAATTCACACTGCGGGCCCAGGAAGGCATCCAGTCGGCGATTGAGCTCGCAGAGCGTAATCAGAATCAACAGGTTGAGCCTGAGCATTTGCTAATCGCAATGCTCGAGCAACAGGAGGGGACTGTTCGGCCTATCTTAGGGAAATTGGCAGTGAACACTCCCGTAGTTCTCAATGACGTTCAAGCTGCGATTTCACGCTTCCCCCGGGTCGAAGGAGGCCAACAGTACTTCAGCCCGCGACTGAGTCAGATCTTCACCGCCGCTCAAAAGCAAGCAGACAAGATGGGGGATGAGTTCAACTCAACTGAACACTTGCTGCTTGCCATCGCGGAGGAAAAAGACGGCGAGGCCGGAAAGATTCTCCGGCAGCATGGAGTGAAGCGCGACGATCTACATAAGGTCATTGAGCAGATGCGGGGCGGTTCGAAGATTACGGATCAGAATGCCGAACAGAATTACCAGGCACTAACGAAATATGCTCGTGACCTGACAGAGCTGGCGCGCAAGGGCAAGCTCGATCCCGTAATAGGTCGCGACGACGAAATCCGCCGGACTATTCAGGTCCTTTCGCGACGCACCAAAAACAACCCCGTGCTAATAGGTGAGCCGGGTGTTGGTAAGACTGCGATAGTCGAGGGCTTAGCCCAGAGGATTGTTTCTGGAGATGTGCCGGAAACTCTGCGTAACAAGCGGCTGGTTGGGCTTGATTTGGGAGCTATGCTTGCCGGCGCCAAGTATCGCGGCGAGTTTGAAGATCGGCTGAAGGCGGTGCTGAAAGAGATTGAGAATGCGCAGGGGCAGATCATTCTTTTCATTGATGAGCTTCATACGCTGGTTGGCGCAGGTGCTGCCGAAGGTGCGATAGACGCCTCAAATATGTTGAAGCCCGCGCTTGCGCGCGGAGAGCTGCGCTGTGTCGGCGCTACGACGCTTAACGAATACAAGAAATATATCGAGAAGGACGCCGCCCTCGAGCGTCGGTTTCAACAGATCTATGTGGGTGAACCCACAGTTGAAGACACGATTGCCATCCTTCGCGGTTTAAAAGAGCGCTACGAAGTACATCACGGAGTACGCATCAAAGATTCGGCGATAGTCGCTGCCGCGACACTTTCACATCGTTACATCACCGATCGATTTCTACCCGACAAGGCTATCGACCTAATCGATGAGGCAGCTTCACGTTTGCGAATCGAAATTGACTCCTTGCCGCAGGAGATTGACCAGCTCGAGCGGGAAATCCTGCAGTTGGAGATCGAGCGTCAGGCGCTGCAACGTGAGGAGGATGAAAAATCCAAGCTGCGTTTAAAGGAGATTGAACAGCGCATTGCCGACTTGAGAGAGAAGTCTTCCGGCATGAAGGCTAAGTGGCAATCTGAAAAAGAAGCCATCGAACGCATGCGCACAGCGAAGGCCGAACTCGAACAATTGAAGCTTCAGCTGGATCAGGCCCGAAACGCCGGTGACTTAGCGCGCGCTTCGGAGCTCCAGTATGGCCAGATTCCGGAGTTGGAGCAGAAGCTAGCCGCGGAACACGAGAAGTTGGCGACGTTTCAAAAAGATGGTGTGATGCTTAAAGAGGAAGTTGACGAAGAAGACGTGGCTGAAGTGGTGGCCAAATGGACAGGCATCCCGGTCTCAAAGATGCTCGAAGGCGAGATGCAGAAACTGGTCACCATGGAGGAGAGACTGAGCAAAAGGGTAATCGGTCAGGAGGAGGCGTTGGCTGCGGTAGCTGATGCTGTTCGCCGTGCAAGGGCGGGACTGCAAGATCCCAATCGCCCGGTCGGCTCGTTCATTTTCCTGGGACCAACCGGGGTCGGCAAAACCGAAACCGCGCGGGCGCTCGCAGAGTTTCTATTCGATGATGAGCGCGCGATGATTCGCCTCGACATGTCTGAGTACATGGAGAAGCATGCCGTAGCGAGAATGATAGGCGCGCCTCCTGGCTATGTTGGCTATGAAGAAGGTGGCCAGTTGACCGAAGCCGTGCGTCGCCGTCCCTACGCAGTGGTCTTGTTTGACGAGATTGAAAAGGCGCACCAGGATGTTTTCAATGTGCTGCTGCAAATCTTGGATGACGGGCGTCTGACCGATGCGAAAGGCCGAACGGTCGACTTTAAGAACACGGTTTTGATCATGACCTCAAACCTTGGCTCGCGCGAGATACAGGATGCCGAGGGCGACGAAAGCCAAGTCAGAGAAGCGGTGCTCGAACAGCTGCAGGCGCACTTCAAGCCGGAGTTTCTGAACCGCATCGACGATATTGTCATTTTCCATCAGCTTTCACGCGAGCAGATTACGAAAATCATCGACGTGCAACTTGAGCGGTTGCGTCACATGCTGGCTGAGCGGAATATTCAATTGACGCTCACTGATTCCGCACGAGACCTGCTCTCACGTGAAGGTTACGATCCGACTTACGGAGCACGCCCGCTCAAACGCGCAATTCAGACGTTGATTCAGAACCCGCTGGCCGTGAAGCTGCTGAGTGGGGACGTATTGCCCGGCCAGACGGTGAAGGTCTCGGCCGACGGCGACAAGATGACGTTTGACGTTGAAGCGGCGGCAGCAGCGGCTTAGCTTTATTTCACGAATACGAGGTGGAACGACATGGGACAATGGAATCCTTTGCACGACTTGGTGTCTTTGCAGGATCGAATGAACCGGCTGTTTGAGGACGCCACACATCGCCGCATGGAAGTGGATCAAAGCGACGAATTGGAGACGGCCGATTGGTATCCAGCCGCGGATGTCCTGGATTCCGAGGGCGAGTACACAGTTGCGATTGATTTACCGGGAATTGATCGGGCGTCACTTGACATTGACGTTAACGAAAACCGGTTGACGGTAAAAGGGACTCGCGTGGGCCAGGACGCGACCATCCATCGTGCCGAGTGTCCGCGCGGAAAGTTTCTGAGGACGTTTACTGTGCCCGTGTCCGTTAACCAGGATGGCATCAGGGCTGACTATAACGATGGCGTGCTGCAGATACATCTGCCAAAGCGCGCGGAACGCAAAGCTCAGCGAGTGGCCATTAAAGTTTCTTGAAATTGATAACTGGCAAAAACACTTTGGGAGTGATGGCAATCATATGACAAGGGATTTATTCGGAAGAAACTTTCGCGATCGAGGAGAAGATGACGCTGAAATACGAGTTACTGATCGGCGTCGAATCATGCTTGATGATGAAGTGCGTGATCGGGAAGCGCCGTCAGACTCCCCGAGCCTAAAGCCTAGTTATGTTGAGGAGCTTGAGAGTCGCACGAAAGCCGCCGAACAAAAAGTACAGGAAATCCAGGGGCGTTTTGAACAGTTGCGTAAGCAATTGCAAAGTGAAACTGACGAAACTCGACAGCGGCTGAACAAGGCCGCTGACGAGCGCGCCAATCGTGAGAAAGCAGATTTCATCGCCGCGCTGTTGCCTGTGCTCGATAATCTGGAAAGGGCGACCGAGGCTGCACAATCCGGAGCGTCGGCCAATGACGTAGCCGAGGGTGTTCGCAGGACGGCCGCCAGTTTTGAGTCCGCTTTAGCAAGCGCGGGGGTTGAGTCGATTGATACGCTGGGTCAGGCCTTCGACCCGGAGTTGCATGAGGCAGTCGAGACCACTGAGGTCGAGCCGGAAGATGAGGGAAGGGTGGTGAGCGAATTCTCGCGCGGATACAAAATGGGCCAACGGCTGTTGCGGCCCGCGCGCGTTCAAGTGGGACGTGCCAGGGTGAAGGCAAACCAAGCAGTCGAATAATTAATCAGTCATGATGAAGAGTTCATAAGGAGAAAAAAGTGGCCCCAAAAGAGATGAAGTTTAGTGAGGAAGCACGCAACGCAATGCTGCAAGGCGTTAATACGCTCGCTAACGCGGTGCGCGTGACACTAGGCCCCAAGGGTCGCAACGTCATCCTCGGCAAGAAGTTTGGCTCCCCAGTGATAACCAAAGACGGTGTTACGGTGGCCAAAGAAATAGAGTTGAAAGACAAATACGAAAACGTCGGGGCGCAAATGCTGCGTGAGGTTGCCGTCAAGACCAACGATACTGCCGGCGACGGCACGACTACTGCAACGGTGCTTGCCCAGATCATCTTTCGTGACGGCGTTAAGAACGTGGCTGCGGGTGCGAATCCGATGTCTTTACAACGTGGCATTCAAAAGGCCACAGAAGCAGTGGTCGCCGAACTGGAGCGTGTTTCGAGGAAGGTTAAAAGCAAAGAAGAACTGCGGAATGTGGCAACCGTTTCCGCCAATAATGATCGGGAAATTGGGGAGCTTATTTCAGAGGCGATGGAGCAGGTCGGGAAAGATGGTGTAGTCACGGTGGAGGAAGCGAAGGGGCTGCAAACGGAGTTGGAAATTGTTGAGGGCATGCAGTTCGACCGCGGTTACCTTTCCCCTTACTTTGTGACTAACGCTGATCGCATGGAAGCGGTGCTCGACGAACCCCAGATTCTGCTACATGAGAAGAAGATCTCGGCTATGCGCGATCTATTGCCGATATTGGAACAGAGTGCCGGTGGAGGCCGCCCTCTCCTGATAGTCGCAGAGGATATCGAAGGCGACGCGCTGGCTACACTGGTGGTCAACAAGCTGCGCGGAACAATTAAGGTCTGTGCCGTCAAGGCGCCCGCCTTCGGCGATAGACGTAAAGCGATTCTTGACGATTTGGCAATTCTCACCGGTGCTCGTGTGATCACCGAGGATCTTGGAGTCAAGCTGGAGAATGTGCAGTTGTCAGACTTAGGCGCGGCGAAACGAATCATCGTTGATAAGGACAACACCACGATCGTAGAAGGTGGAGGCGATTCCAAAGCCATTCAGGCCCGCGTAGGAACAATTAGAAAGCAGTTTGAAGAAACGACCTCCGACTACGACCGGGAGAAATTACAGGAGCGTCTGGCAAAACTTGCCGGGGGCGTTGCAGTGCTGAGAGTTGGCGCGGCGACTGAAACTGCCATGAAAGAAATCAAGACTCGGGTTGAAGACGCGCTTAACGCCACTAAGGCCGCTGCTCAAGAGGGAACAGTCGTGGGCGGTGGAGTGGCCCTGTTACGCGCCGGTCGGGTTCTCGATGATCTTTCAGATGACGACGGAGATGTTGCCACCGGCATTCGGATCGTCAAACGAGCTCTCGAAGAGCCGTTGCGACGGATTGCGGAGAACGCCGGGCTTGACGGCGCCGTCATCGTGGGCAAGGTACTAGAGCAAAAAGGTACGAAAGGTTTTAATGCGGCCACGGGTGACTTCGAAGATTTGACCGCCGCCGGCATCCTTGACCCGACCAAAGTGGTTCGCACCGCTCTGCAGAATGCCGCCTCGATCGCCGGCCTGTTACTGACCACAGAGGCCGCGGTTACCGATGCACCTGAACCCAGGAAGGCCGCTCCCACGATGCCGGGTGGTGGCGACGATTATGACTATTAGTCTCTTATAGAACGGTAGGTAAACAGAATCTGCTGCTTTTGTGGGAGTTTTCTTCAACTTGGCCGCAGATTTGCAGGAGCCAGCGCAGGAGAATCTTATTGCATTGAAACGCAACGGCGAATATGCTCGGAACATCTAACCCTCGGGTTAGGTATTTGTAAAAGTGAGGATAATACGCAGTAGATGATTTGAAATCGTGCAGCACGGTTTCGCGAAAGAGTTAAGGTTAAAATTCATGGTGGATCTCGGTTCGTACAAGGACAAGTTCGGCGAGAGCGGTCAACGCATACTTGAGTTTGCGCTCAGCGAGTCGCGCCAGCGCGATCAGAATTTTGTATCGGTTGAACATATTTTGCAGGCTCTCATTCATGAGGAGCCCGACATGTTCAATTCCACGATGCGGGAACTTTCGCTTGATCCGGTCGTGGTCAGGATCGCCATAGACAAACGCCTGGACACGAACCATCAACAACACGTCGGCAAAGGGTTCCGGATATCCCCTGATACCACTGATCTTTTCAAGCGCGCGATGGAACGCGCCCGCTCGCAAGGCCGCAAGACGATTGAAGCGACCGACATCTTTTCTGCGCTAACAAACCACGACAGTCTCTTCGTTGAAGTCCTAAAGACGATGGGCGCAAACGCCGACAGCGTTGCCGAGGGCGTGCAGGCCCAGGTGCAAAAACGTGAGCGCGAAGAAGAGCAATATCGGAAAAAGTTTGAGCTGCCTCCCTATCTAAAACATTTTGGTGTCTCGCTGAACCGCTTGGCCCGCGCGGACAAGCTTCCGCCGACCATCGGGCGTGAACAAGAAATTCAGCAGATGGTTGAAATACTCTGCCATCGCGAGCGTGCCAATTCGCCGATGCTTGTTGGTGAACCCGGCGTAGGTAAAACCGCAGTCGTGGAAGGACTAGCGCGACTAATTGAACTGGAACCTGAAAAGGTGCCCGCACGGTTGCGTGGCAGTCATGTCGTCCAACTGCAGATGGGTGGCATAGTCGCAGGGACCATGCTGCGCGGCATGTTTGAGGAACGAATCAAGGGCATCATCGACGAGGTCAAGGAGCGCGATAATCTGATCCTGTTTATCGATGAAGCGCACACGATCATGGGAGCGGGCGCAGCACTCGGTACCTCTTCAGACGCGGCAAACATGTTCAAGTCGGCCCTCGCTCGCGGCGACATGAGAATCATCGGCGCCACCACTCTTTCGGAATACAAGGAGTACATCAGCGAAGACGAGGCGCTGGCGCGACGCTTTCGCCTGGTTAAGGTAGTTGAACCTTCAATTAGTGAGACTCGCGAAATACTTCTGGGTTTGCGCTCCCGCCTCGAAAAGAATTATTCGGTAAAGATTTCTGACGACGCCATCAACACCGCTTTGGAAATGGCCCCTAAGTACATCCGCAACCTACACCTGCCGGATAAAGCCATTGGTTGGCTCGACACCGCCGCGGTCAAGGTTGAAATCAATGAGCCGCAAACAATGGTGGTTAAGCCGGAACACGTGATCGAGGTCATCTCGCAGGAGTCGCGTATTCCGCGTGACATGATTTTCCGCGACACCAGCGATCGTTTCTCTATGACAGAAGCGATGCTTTCGCAGCGTGTAATCGGCCAGAAGGCGGCTATCAAAGCGGTCGCGCAACGCTTGCGCTTGAATAAGGGCCCGCTAAAGGAATCGCATTACAAGCCCGACGGTGTGTTGCTGTTTCTGGGCCCAACTGGGGTTGGTAAGACAGAACTTGCGAAAGCCGTTGCTGAGTTTATGTTCGGTGATGAAGAGAAGATGGTTCGCATCGACATGTCCGAATACAGCGACGGCACCGTCAGCATTGAGAAGCTGATCGGCATGCCACGGGGCATCGTAGGTTCTGAACGTGGCGGTATTCTGACGGAGCAGTTGCGCGAAAACCCATACACAGTGCTGTTGCTGGATGAAGTCGAAAAGGCGTCGCCTTATCTAATGAATCTCTTCCTGCAGGCTTTTGACGAAGGTTGGTTAACAGACGGTCGTGGCAAGAGGGTTTACTTATCCGATGCGATCGTGATCATGACATCCAATCTTGGCTCGGACAGTTTCAAGAAGTTTGAGAAGCCTCTCGGGTTCGGCACCAAGACGGCGGGTGATTTTCGGGTAGTGAAGAATGAAGTGATGAAGGCTGCGGAGCAACGCTTCTCTCCGGAATTTCGCAATCGTATCGATGAGATCATAGTCTTCGCGCCGTTGACTATGGACGAAGTGCGACTGATTGCGGAAATCTATTTGAAGAAGGTGCAGCGCCAGATGCAGCGGCAAGGTAAAGACGTGACGGTCACCGAGCCAGCGTTGAACTTCTTAACTGAAAAAGGATTCAACACCGCGTATGGAGCGCGCTTCTTGAAACGGCACATCGATGAAAAGGTGAAGCTCCCAATCACTGCGATGTGGAAGTCGGCAACGAATTTTGTGGTCGACCTCGAAGATGGTGATACGGTTGTCAAACCTGTATCCGGAACAAACGCCAGCCTGAACTAGGGCAGGTTCCCAGGGACTGACAGAATCGGCAGATTTAGAGCAGGGCTTCAAAATAATTGATTGAAGCCCTTTTCTAATGGTTATGGTGTTCCGGCAGAATTATCATTTTTACTAAGTGAGGCCTGTTGCATCGGCAACGAATTCTTAAGCCATGATTTCAATTTTATTTAATCAGTCACGAGTCTTTACGATTCTTGCTCTGCTATTCATCGTCCCGGGCGTCAGCTACGCCCAGACTGGTCAAGGTTCAGTTAAGGCCTCAGTAGAGAATGACGCTAAGGCCGAAGCAATTGTAGCGCGCGCCCTCGAAGCCGTCGGAGGCAGTGCTTATTCAGATGTGAAGACTGTCGTGGGCCGCGGCTTTTATTCAACCTTCAAAGAGGGCATGTCGCAGATCCCGGCTCGCTTCCTCGACTACATCGTCTATCCCGACCGGGAACGGACAGAATTTACCGGCGCGGGCGTGAAGGCTATCCAGACGAACTTTCGCGAAGGTGGCTGGCTTTACGACGGGGCTAACAAAACGTTGACTGACATGAAATCTGGACAGATAGAAGATTTCAAGCGCGGGATGCGGACTGGTGTCGAAAATCTTTTACAGGGATGGTGGAAAAAAGAAGGAGCCACCCTCAGTTATGTCGGCCGCCGCGAAGCTGGAGTGGGCCGGCGAAACGAGACCGTGCGACTGACATACCCGGATGGTTTTTGGATTGAATACGAGTTTGCCGCGAGAGAGGGACTGCCGGCCAAAGTGATTTACAAACGCACTCGCCAAAAGCCCGACTCTTCTGAGCCCGAAGTTACAACTGAAGAAGATCGGCTGGCGAGATTCATAACCGTTTCAGGCGTTACCGCGCCCTGGGTCATCGACCACTACGTCAATGGGGTGCAGACCAGCAGAATTAACTACGAATCGATCGAATACAATCAGCCGCTTCCCGATTCACTCTTTCAGAAGCCGGCGAATGTCAAAAGCATCAAGTAGAAACAAGCTTGTGCTTGCGCAAGCCTGTTATTGCAACCATGAAGCTCAGAATCCCAGCCTTGTTAATTTTGATCACTTTGCTTTGTTGCATGGTTAGCACTTCACCTCGAACTCATGCGCAACAGGATATCGATGTCGTACGCGTTGACTCCGATCTAACCAATCTCCTTTTTACAGCCAGCGATAAGAACAATCGGTTTGTGACCTCACTTCGCGAGGAAGATGTGCGGCTGATCGAAGATGGCGTGCCGCAGGCCATAGTCAGTTTTCAACGCGAAACAGAACGTCCGCTATCGCTTGTTTTTGTAATTGATGTGAGTGCTTCTGAGGAGCGCACGCTGCCGCAGGAAAAAGCAGCCGCGCGTTCATTCATCGAAACCGTAATTAAATCCAATAAGGACCAGGCAGCGATTGTCGCTTTCACCGGCTCGGCGTTTTTGGAGCAGGGATTAACTCGTGACGTGCTCAGTCTGTATCGCGCGCTTGAACGAGTTGAGGTGGCGATTCCTAATTACTTGGGCGCCGGCCGTCCAATTTCGGGCATCGCATCCGGACCGGGTATGAAGGCGCCCCCGCCGCCCGGATCGACGGCAATTTGGGAAGCGGTGTTTTTAACGGCAAACGAAATACTATCCTCAGACCTTTCTGAAAACGGCGCAGCAACGCGCAGGCGGCGGGCGATTGTTCTGCTAACCGATGGCTTCGACACCAGCAGCCGGCTTTTGCGAAGCGACGCAATCAATAGCGCAATCGCAGCCGAGGCCGTGATCTACGCGATCGGAATCGGTGATAGCAAACATCATGGCGTGGAAAAGGATGGACTAAAGATCGTCGCGTCCTCGACAGGAGGGCGCGCGTTTTTCCCGAAACGTGATACAGATTTGGCGGCCGCGTTCAGCGAAATTGAAAAAGAACTTCGTTCACAATATCTAATCGCTTACTCTTCGACCAACAAGTTGAGAGATGGCCAGTACCGCCGGATGCGCCTTGAGATTACTAATCCGGACCTGGCAAAGGAAAAATTACAGCTACGCTACCGGCCCGGATACTTCGCCAACCCTTTGCTTTCTCAATCTCAGCAGCGTTAACTACTTTGTTTAAGAGTGGTTTCGTCCGCGCAGCGGACGAGTGATAGTAGCCCGGCACCTCAGTGCTGGGAATGGATGAAGTAAGTAGATTTAAGTCCGTGAAAAGGACGACTGAACACGCGAGTATATATCTCAGTCGTCCGCTTCGCGGACTTTGATTTTATAGGTCTTGCTGTCCCAGCACTGAAGTGCTGGGCTATTTTCAGTCGTAGGCTAGCGCCGGGTAAGTCGCGTCTTTGACGACCGCACAGTCTTCTCTTGCGGGCGATCAGTTAGCAACGGCAACGGGTTCACGGGGCCACTCGTGGAATAGACGCCGAAGTGAAGATGGGGAGGCGTACCAACGGCATTGCCGGTTGTACCCACGAAGCCAAGCACCGTTTTAGTATTAACGAAGTCTCCTTCGGAGATAGCCGGCGCATACGAATCCAGGTGAGCGTAGTAGTAGACTCTCCCCCCAGCACCGACCACGGAAACTGTCTGACCTCCCAAACTGTTCTCGCCGATTTTAACAACGTAGCCATCGGTAGCTGATAGGACTGGAGTACCGTGTGGCGCAAAAATGTCCTGACCCTCATGCAGCCTATCGGTGCCGCGCGGCGCGTGCCAGGTATTTTCCACCTGCTTCTTAGCCACATCCTGAACGGGCATGATCAGGTTCTGGTCGGGCTCCTGCGTATAGAGCCGAGCGATATGAATGTATAGGACCAACTTGCCTGCGAGCCTGTCGGCAATTCTTTCGGCAGCGGAGGAGACACCCGTACCAACACTCAGTCCTAGGAATGTCACCAACAGTATTAACGCTGGAACTACTCGCTTCATGGCATTTGTGGGATGCGGACGAACACTCCCCAGTTGCGCGTTTGCGCCCGATGTAGGGCGGTAATGCTTCATGTTAAGGGAACGAAATCAAGCTAACGCGAGTTCCTTGAATTCATTTTTGAGGACCTGAAACGCAGAAGTGGTTCTTGTCAGGCATTAACGCTCGAGCGCGGCACGGTCCCAGCCTGCCAGGTCGGCGGCGGCTTCGTAGGTCGTTTGGCAGAAATCCATCAGCTCCTGGTCGGGTGAGGTTGACGTGCTGACGTCCTCGTACAACAGAAAAAACTCCTTCATCTCCGCGCTGTAAAACGTTTGCGCTGGTCGAATCTTTCCCTGCGTCACCGTATCTGCCAGGCCGGCAGGTTCGGGAGCGGTGTAGGAATAGAAAGCGGCTTCCATATCTTTGTTACCGGGCCACCAGCCGTGGCTGATCACTTCGTGCGAATAGGCTTCGCGTGTTATCAAATCGGCGCCTGGACGTTCGGGAGCGGGTCTACCGGAGAATCGCGTCACTGCCAGATCGAAGCTCCCCCAAAAGAAATGCACCGGACTGCACTTCCCGATAAACCGAGCGCGAAACTCCTGGAATACGTCGTTCATTTTTGCCAGGGCGCGCCAACACCGATTTGCGTATTCCGGATCGTAAGACTTATGACCGTGGTCATCTTCAAAGCGAATAGGATCCGGCACTTCGACAGGCATGGTCCAAATCTTTACCTCAATGCCCAGCTCAAGCAATGCCGCCATGACCTCCTGGTAGAAGTCAGCAACCGACTGCGGCCGCAGGTCAAGCCTCTTAATCGTGCCGTCGCTGCAGGCAATTCGTAATTTGTGATCGAGGAAATCAAATTCGATTTCAAACAAGCGGCCATCGCGGTAGGGCATCGCGGAAGTAGTAAGGCCGCGAGATGAAACATACAGCGGCACATTCCACCAATGGTTGACCAGTGGCGTTTGCTCGAGACGAATCTTCCCGACAACTTGCGTCCACATGTGAAGGGTCGCAAGCGTGTCGTGCCATTCAGCGAACTTGATCACGGGCCAGGAATTCATACGGAAGTCAACAGTAGACAGTAGACAGTAGACAGTAGACAGCAAACAGTAAACGGCAGGCAGTAGTCAAGCGATCCAATATTGAGTAACCAACGGATCGGCTGTTTACTATCTACCGGTTGCTGCCCACTGCCAAATGCCCACAGCCCACTGCTTCTCCTATCCAGTCACTTTGGCCGCTTTGGTACGAACGAAAGCGTGATTGAGTATTGGCAGAGGGTTAAAGTTCGCCGCCTTTCCACAAAACTCTTTCGCCTTCTGACTATCGTTCTTGCCCCGATAGGCCTGGCACAAGGCGTACAGATCATAAGGGTTTTGCTGGTTCGCTTGTTGTAACTCAGCAATAGCTTTGTCGTAGTCCTTTTCCTCCAGCGCAATCAATCCCGCGAGCTGGTGAGCCTGCCGCGTCTGGGCGGGGTTCTTTAAAGGCTCCGTGCCTTTGCGAAATTCCTCAGCCTCGGCTTTTGCTGTCGCAAAGTCTTTCTTGCCGAGCGCAACTCGGGCCAGATTGTAGTGATGGAAAAGCTTCGCGTTGTCTTTGATCTCCTGAGAAAGCGTAGACCCTTCGGTCATTTTTAGCAGACGTTCAAAGAGCCCTTTGGCCTCATCATATCTGCCCATCTCCATCAGGATGTTTCCTTTGAATTGCAGATCTCCAGTCATGGCCGGCAAGTCGTTTGTCTTTTCGCCAAGCGCGTATTGCTTGTCCATCTCTGCGAGGGCGGCATCCATCTTGCCACTATCCACATCGAGTACGGTCTTAGCAAACAAGGCGGTCCGTCGTTCGCCATCGTTGCGAGCTCTGTCTGTGATTTTTTGCAACTCTGCCGCCGCTTCCTCAGTCTTGCCCTGGTACATGAGCGCTGCAGCGATGCCCTGGTGGGAAGGAACAAAGTTTGGATCAATTGCCAGCGCTTTTCGATACTGGGTAATTGAATCGTCAAACTTCCCCATCTTTAGCAGTAACTCTCCGTAGGAGTCGTAGGGATTCGGGTCCTTGGGAATCAGGTCGATGTATTTCTTAAACGCTTGTTCAGCGTTGGCATAGTCTTCATTCTGGCGATAAGCGTATCCCAGTATGTTGTAAGCAGGTGAGTAACTCGGTGCGATCTCAGTCGCTTTTTTGTAATGCTCGATGGCCTTGGAAAACTCCTGCTGACCAAAATAATATCCACCCAAATTGAAATGAGCGCGTTCGTCATTCGGATAGGCGGCAACCAGTTCGTCGAGCAGTTGCTTTTGTTTGACCGCATTACCGTTTGCTCCGGCCTCATTGCCCAGGATCAGCAAGCGCTCACCATTGGAAGCTTTGCCCGCCAGGGACACGGCTTTGTTCAAGTGTTCAAAGAATTCCTTACCTGTGGGACTCACGTTCGCGCGATTCAATTCAGCGAGCGCAAAGCTTGGATCCAGCGAGATAGCTCTATCGAAATGTTGAATCGAGTCCTGGATCAGTAGCTTTTCCGACAAGTCGCGGCCTTGCAGAAATGCAGCTCTGGCTTCTTCGGAAGCCGTAGTCACCGGGATTTTACCGGAGTCAGTTTTCGCCGCGAGGGGTTCCTTGCCCTCCTCCATTTTGGCACAACCACTAAATGCGATAGTGCCGGACACAACCAGCGTAAGAAATAGAAGCAGCGATCTGCGGCGCATCGTTTTTCTCCTTGAGATGTTTAGCTACGTGGAAGGGATCTTAGAGACTGGGCTCTATGATCCGGGGAGATCGTAATAGTTGCCTGGTGGAACCGATTGTTGGAATGCCGGGGCAGGATATAGAACGGAACAGTTTCCGTCAAGAATGTTAAGTCGAGAGAAACTTTACATTGCCAAGCCACCGTCTACCTGGATGACCTGGCCAGTGATGTAACGCGCATCATCGGAGAGTAGAAAGCAGGCGATCCGCGCGATTTCACCCGCGCCGGCAAAACGTCCCAATGGAATCTCTTCAAGCAACTTCGCGCGATACGTTTCGTCGAGCGCACTCGACATGTCAGTGTCAACCAATCCCAACGCCAGAGCATTGACGGTAACTTTGCGGCTGGCTACTTCTCGCGCCAGCGCTTTTGTGAGTCCCACCATTCCTGCCTTTGAGGCCGAGTAGTTTGACTGTCCCGCCATGCCCACGCTGCCGCTGATTGACGAGATATTAAGAATCGAACCACCGCCTTCCTGACGCAGCATGATGCGGACTGAGGCCTTTGCAAAGTTCCAGGCGCCCTTGAGGTTTGTGTCGATTACCTCATCCCAGTCAGACTCTTTCATTCGCAGGATTAGGTTGTCGCGCGTGATGCCGGCGTTGTTAACCAGGAAATCGACGCGGCCAAATTGCTCTTTAACCTGCTTGACCATCTCGCCCGCACTCTCGGTATTGGCCACGTCACCTTGCGTTGCGAGCACACGAACCCCAAGACTTTCAATCTCTTTCGCCAGCGACTCCGCTGCTTCAGCACTCCTGGCATAATTGAAAGCAACGTCGGCGCCGCGATGGGCCAGCTCAAGTGCTATTGCGCGGCCGATGCCGCGGGTGGCGCCAGTGACGATTGCAGCACGTCCGGAAAATGGTTTTTGATCAGACATATATCATTCAGAATAGAGAGTCTCAGGGTTAGGAAGGGTGTTTACCCCGCCGCTTGAAAATCGCTCAATCCAAGAGGGGGCATGCCCCCTTCCTTAACATGAGTCCTTTTTTGTTGAGCTTCCCTAACAGACGACTCACTCACCATCTCTTACTTAAACCGGTTTCAGTGACTTCAGATATTCTCTGAACTCGGGCGCTAGCTCCGAGTGTTGCAAAGCAAAATCAACGGTAGCCATCAGAAACCCTAATTTGTCGCCGGCATCATGACGCTTACCCTCAAATCGGACGGCGTAAAATGGGCGCTTCTTTGAAAGCGATCGCATCGCGTCGGTGATCTGAATCTCGCCAATAGCGCCCGGTCGCGTGGTCTCTATTTCATCGAAGATGTCCGGCGTCAGCACGTAGCGGCCAATGATCGCCAGGTTGGAAGGCGCATCGGCGTGCGGCGGTTTTTCAACCATGTCCCTAATCTTGTAAACGCCATCTTCCACCTCCTCACCATCAATTACCCCGAAACGCGAAATGGCCTCACCTTCCACCTCAAAGACAGCAACCACAGGCGCATCATATTTTTCATAGACATTCAGAAGCTGTTTCAACGCCGGCGTTTGTGAGTCGATGATGTCGTCACTCAACAAAACGGCAAAAGGCTCGTTGCCCACACTGTCTCGCGCCTGCAATACAGCGTGGCCCAGACCAAGCGCCTCTCGTTGGCGAACATAACTAATGCGCGCCAGTTCAGATATCGCGCGCATTGCTTTCAGCTCTTCTGGCTTTCCACGCTCTTCCAGGAGCCTTTCCAGTTCGAACGAAATATCGAAGTGATCTTCGATTGCCGCCTTGCCGCGACCGGTGACGATGATGACCGATTCAACCCCGGACGCGACTGCCTCTTCAACTACGTATTGAATCAAAGGCTTGTCAACTAGCGGCAACATCTCTTTCGGAGACGACTTGGTGGCCGGTAAAAATCGCGTACCTAATCCCGCTGCAGGGAAAACTGCTTTGCGAACCCTCTGTGGCATAATGAGTTGTTCTCATACCATATTACTGAGGATTACCTCAAATGCTTGATCTCAACTACGTGCGTGAGAATTTGGAGAAGGTGCGGGCTGCGCTGGCGTCGCGCGGCGTTGCTGCTGAAGCGCTTGATGATTTCGCCGAAGCTGATGCCGAGCGGCGACGCATCATCGCCGAATCAGATCAGTTGAATGCCACGCGCAATGCCGCCAGTCGCGAAATCGGCGCACTTATGAAGGAAGGTAAACGCGACGAGGCCGAGGGACGACGTTCGGAAGTTAACCAGTTGAAAGAGAAAATGGGTCAGCTGGAACAGTCGCGGGATCAAGCCGAAAGACGAATGCACGAGCTCCTTACTTCGCTGCCAAATCTTCCGCACGAGAGTGTTCCGGTCGGCAAAGACGAGACGGAAAACGTGGACCTGCGACAATGGGGCAACAAACCCGAGTTTGATTTTGAGCCCAAGGACCACGTCGATCTGGGAATAGCTTTAGGAATACTCGATCTCGAACGAGCGTCAAAAATTTCCGGCGCGCGTTTTGCGATTCTGAATAGTGCCGGAGCGAGATTGAGCCGCGCCCTGGTTAATTTCATGCTTGATGTGCAAACGCGTGAGAACGGTTACCAGGAAACCCTGCCGCCATTCATTGTCAACGCAAATACTTTGTTTGGCACGGCACAATTGCCGAAGTTTGAAGAGGATCTGTTCAAACTTACCGACGAGCGCGGGTTGTACTTGATCCCGACGGGTGAAGTACCGGTCACGAACTACCACAGCGACGAAATACTCGATGCTGCATCGCTGCCTTTGAGGTTTGCAGCTTACACACCTTGTTTTCGTTCTGAAGCCGGCAGTTACGGACGCGACACTCGAGGAATCTACCGGCAGCATCAATTTGAGAAAGTTGAACTGGTCAAGCTCGCTACGCCGGAGGATTCATTCAATGAGCTCGAGTCAATGACACGTGACGCTGAATCGATTCTTCAGAAACTGGAACTGCATTATCGCGTTGTTGAACACGTGACTGGGGATTTGGGATTCTCAGCCGCCAAATCATATGACGTTGAAGTTTGGTTGCCTTCTTATGGCGAGTATAAGGAAATCTCCTCATGCTCCAATTGCATGGCTTTCCAGGCGCGCCGCGCCCAGATTAGATTTCGCCGTGCGGGCGGCGCTAAGCCCGAGTTTGTACACACTCTGAATGGTTCGGGGTTAGCGATTGGCAGGACGTGGATCGCGATCCTCGAGAACTATCAACAGGCGGACGGTTCAGTTCTGATTCCGGAAGCGTTGCGAGCGTACATGGGCGGGCTGGAAAAGATTTCGAACGTTTAAGACGGCCTCAATTCAACAGCGAGTCAAACTCACCAGCGTTTATCATCTCAACAAGCTTCTCGATGTCTGCAGACATTGAGCGGTCAGACGTGAGCGGCGCCACTTCACGGCGAACAACGTCGTAAGCGGCTTTGACTCCACGTCCGGGAACAAGCGGCGCGCGATATTCCAGGGCCTCGGCAGCAGTGATCAATTCGATTGCCGTAACGTGTTCGGCAAGATCCACAATCGAGCGAAGTTTAGTGGCGGCGGTCATCCCCATGGAGACGTGATCTTCTTTACCCCCGTCAGTAGGCACGTTATCGACGCTAGCAGGATGGGAAAGGACTTTCGCCTCGGATAGGAGGGCCACCGCGGTTACTTGAAGCATCATGAAGCCTGAAGCCGTTCCCGCATGCTTTGTAAGAAAGGGCGGCAGGTCCTCGTTTGTATCAGGATTTACCAGCCGATCAATGCGGCGTTCACTAATGCTCATCAGATCTGTTAACGCGATCGCCGAGTAATCGAAAGCCAAACCTAGAGGCGCGCCGTGAAAGTTTCCGCCCGAGAGAACTTCGCCCGTGTCAGAAAAAACCAGGGGATTATCAGTGGCGCTGCCAGTTTCAATCTCCACGATCTCGCGTGCGTGTTTCAAAGCGCCACGAACCGCGCCGTGCACTTGAGGCATACAACGCAAACTGTAGGCGTCTTGCACGCGTGGATCATTTTCCAGATGAGAAGCGCGAATCTCACTGCCTTCGAGCAGGAGACGCAAATGAGTCGCAACTTCCATTTGCGTGGGATGCGGCCGGGCGGCATGAATTCTTTCATCGAAGGCGACAGGGGTTCCCTTTAAAGCCTCGAGCGACATCGCCCCTGCAACGTCGGCCAACCGGGCGAGGCGTTCAGCCCGATGAAGAGCCAGGGCGCCCACTGCACCCATGGCCTGCGTTCCATTCAAGAGCGCGAGACCTTCCTTGACTTCGAGCTGAAGTGGTTTTACCCCCGCACGCTTCAATGCTTCCGCACCGGGCAATCGCTCGCCGTGGTAAAACGCTTCTCCTTCACCGATCGCCGCAAGCGCGAGATGCGCGAGAGGCGCAAGATCGCCGCTAGCGCCTACCGAACCCTTTTCCGGAATCACCGGCACTACTCCCTTTGCGAGCATCGCCAGCAGGGTTTCAACCACCACCGGACGCGCGCCGCTGAGGCCGCAAGCCAGCACGTTGGTGCGAAGTAACAACATGGCGCGCGCCTCTTCCGGCGACAGGTGATTGCCTACGCCACACGAGTGGCTGCGCACCAGGTTGAATTGGAGCTCGCGCAGGTTGTCGGGATCGATGCGTACGTCGGAGAGCTTGCCAAAGCCGGTATTAACGCCGTAGACCGTGCGGTTCTCCGCGACGATCTTTTCCACAACCGAGCGCGACGCTTGCAAACGAGACCGGGCAACATCGGAAAGAGCCACTTGCTCTCGTCCATTTGCTACCGCTGCTATTTCCTCGAGAGTCAGTCGTTGTCCGCTTAGTTGAAGCATAGTCCGGAGAGCAGAGAACAGAGGTCAGAGATCAGAAGTCAGAAGTCAGAAGTCAGAGGTCAGAGATCAGAAGTCAGAGATCAGTTGACACACAGAAATCAGAATCTGGTCGGGACCTGACCTCTGACCCCTGACCTCTGACCCCTGACCTCTGACCCCTGACCTCTGACTTGATCTCTGTTCTCTGACCGCTGATCTCCCGCTAGCTCACGACTGCGTCTCTGTCCGGTGTTTCTGAAAGGTCTTTGCGTCGAGAATCTCTGTCCGGTGTTTCGCTGATGTCTATTTTTCGAAACTCACCCGTGCCGGTTGCCGTTCCACGGACGCGTTGCCGTGCGCGTCGAGCTCTGGATGCGGTGCGTCGGGAACCGGTCGCTACTCGCGTCCAACTCGTCATCCTCTTCAATGGTCGCAATGAGAACTGATGCTGCGGCAAAACTTCCCCGGTTGCTTCGCGCAAGCGCACAGTACCGATGGCAAAGATGGCAATTGCAGCATTAAAAAGGACACCGACAACAAAAACGAGCCAGCCGGGCACAACCCCGACAGTTGCCCGATCGATGAAGGCGTTAAAGTCACGCGCGGGCAAGGGGTGAAGATAAACTTTGAGGTTCCAGCTCAGCGCCAGCAGCGCAAAAATCCATAAATAGTTTCGTCGCAGACGACGGCCCACCGCTTCCAATTCTGAGATGGTGAAATGCGGAGTGATCAGATCAGCGGCCAGATGTTCAGCCCACGCCTCGTCAGGTGGGACGCCCTCCGGCGCGAGCATCTGCGCAAAGTATCCCGTCTCAATCACGCGCACACGGCTGGACCAAATCTCGTAATAACGATACCGCCGCGCCTCCATCAGCAGGAAGATAGCTACCAGAATTGAATTTATGGGAATAACAAAGTGTGGATTGCTGGCTGAGCTGAAGACGAATGATAAAGTGGCGCCGGCAGTCAATACGGCCCAGTTCGTGGTGGTGTCTAGTCGATTGCGCCACGTGTTAGACCGTTGCACTTCACCACGATAGAAATGGATCATCGCGGTATTGAAGTCCGAATGGCCCATCCGACGCATCTGAGCAGCGGCGGTCCCGGTGCGTTCTGTTACGACAGGCTCGGGCGGAGGGGCGGGACGCAGACGGGGCTGTAACCGGTCTGACGATAACGATGTATCCGGTCGATGGCTGCTACCTTTTGGCTGGGCTTCGCTGGTCATTAAGAAGACTTGACGATGGGAAGATACAAAGCGGAGTGTCCCGACTCCGAAAATAATATAGCACGCACTCTACTTTGCTCGTAACTTAGTTCATTTTTGATCAGTTAATAACGTTCATTTAACGGTCAAGAACGACTCGCTTGACAGTCTTTAAGCGCGCCACCTATAGTTCAATTTCCCGTTGTTTGCCGCGAAAAATCTGAACTGATGGCTGCCGGCGAGAAAGAAACAGACGCGCATTGGATGCGCCAGGCGCTCGAGGCAGCGTTTGAAGCGCGCGAACGTGGAGAGGTTCCGGTAGGTACCTGTGTGGTAGATGGGGACGTGGTTCTGGCGGTTGCGGGAAACAGAACACGTACCGACCAGGACCCAACCGCACACGCGGAAGTAGTTGCGCTGCGCGAGGCGGCTCACAAAGTCGGTAACTACCGCATTACGAACGCGGTTGTTTATTCAACCATTGAACCGTGCGTCATGTGTGCCGGCGCGTTGATACAGGCGAGGGTTCGCCGGTTAGTTTATGGCGCGCGAGACGAGCGCGCCGGCGCGGTCGAGTCGCGATTCAGAGTTTGCGATACAGATTTCCTGAATCACCAGATTGAGATTACGGCTGGCGTGCTTGAACCGGAATGTCGCGAGATGATGCAAACGTTCTTTCGCGAGCGCCGCGTGCAGAGGGACGAAAGCGGAAGGATGAAGGATGAAGGATGAAAAGTAGCGGAGGGATGAAGACGGCGACCGAAGGATAGGGAAAAGATTCGCTTACGAGGGCCGTTTTTATTTCATCCTTCATCCTTCATCCTTGCCTTTGGAGAGGTCGCATAGTGGATTAGTGCACCGGTCTCGAAAACCGGAGTGGCTTAACGGCCACCGTGGGTTCGAATCCCACCCTCTCCGCCACTTCTGAAGGATGAAGGCAAAGGATAAAGGCGGAGGGAATTCATCCTTGCCTTTGGAGAGGTGCAAGAGTGGTTGAATTGGCAGCACTGGAAATGCTGTGAACGGGAAACCGTTCCGTGGGTTCGAATCCCACCCTCTCCGCCAGCCATTTCGGATGTGGATCTGTTTGCGGATTGCTTGTTGTTTCGAACCGCGGAAAGGACGGCGGTCATGAGTCGAAAGTCGCTCGGCGTCCTGGTAGCTTTTCTCGTACTGATGCCCATTGTTGATTCCGTCCTCGGCCAATCTCGCATCAGCGCTAAACGTCAGCGCGGATCGATATGTGGTAACCCGCAGGTTACCTGCAAAACCACGGCGACGTTCCATGATAACGACTTGCCGTTTCGGGTCCCGGAAAACTCGGTCATCTTTGATACTGAGTTGTTCTACGCCATTATCTTGAAGAGTGTGACAACTACTGAAGACAATTGCGACGTGTTTGTGCCTGAAGCCGAGCGCATGCAAACTCAGGCGTTATTCCCGACGCGCAAGGTCTTTGCATCAAGATGCGTCGATATCGAGAACCTGTTCTACACAAACGTCGACCCCAAATACCGGATAATGGCCGTTTATGGCGGGACGACTTTAGCGGAAGCCAGACGCGTGCTCGGGACGGTGCAAACTACAGGAAAGTTTCCAGGCGCATACATCCGCAGAATGCGGACAGGATTTAACGGAACCTAGGGTACAACGAACATTCTGTCGGCTCCGAAAACGGGACAGGCAAGAATGGCGGATAAACTGGGGGTGTTATGGACGACAAATTAGCAGCCGACGAAGCGAGACGATCAGTTCAGCACGAGAGCGTTAAGGCGCAGGTGGAAGGTGAGGTGCAGGCCGAGTTAGCCGACCACGCCAGTCAACCGGCAACTGCTGATGAACCGCGCCGCATACAGCAAGTGGCCGGAGAGTTTCGCGCGAAGGCGGTTGATGAAGTAATCGACACTGAGAGGGAAGTTGAGCGAGGGCGCGGCGCCGCCAGGGTTTCGCAAATTGTTGATTACATTTTTTACGTAATCTATGCGTTGCTCGGGATGCGCTTCCTGCTGGCGTTGTTGGCCGCACGCAGCAGCGCCGGTTTCGTCCAGTTTATCGTTACTGTGACCAATCCTTTTTACGCCCCGTTTCGAGGAATTGTGTCTAGTCCGAGGACGGATGAAGGACACACGTTGTTGCTGCCGATTGTTATTGCGATAATCGCGTATGTTCTTTTGCACCTCGCGATCAACGGTCTGCTGCGCATGCTCGCGCATCGCAAGACCGAGATTTAGTGCATCTAAGAGATTTGACAAGTTATCAGACTTCGGGCTCCGCACAACGTAGCGCCGGTGAACCCCGCCAGGCCGGGAACGGAGCAACGGTAGCCAGGCGCGCGTGTGTTGCGGGTAAGTCCGGAGTCTGGCCAATACTGGTGAATGGTGAATAGTAAATCGTGAATGGAAGTTTCGTTTTCATTCGGTTCTATTCACCATTTACGATTCACTGTTTACCTTCCTTATGACCTACCAGGTAATCGCACGCAAATGGCGGCCGCAGACCTTTGACGAAGTCACCGGTCAGGAAGCCATCACGCGCACATTGCGCAACGCCATCGAGCATCAGCGCCTTCATCACGCTTATCTGTTCTCAGGCGCGCGTGGAGTAGGTAAAACCACCACCGCACGTTTGCTGGCAAAAGCTCTGAATTGTCATAAGACACAAGTGCCGACGCCGACGCCTTGTCGTACAGACGATCCGACAGCCTGTTCTTCGTGCAAAGAAATCTCCGAGGGTCGCTCGATTGATGTGCAGGAGATCGATGCCGCATCCCATACACAGGTAGATAACGTGCGCGAAACGATTATCGGTTCAATTGGCTTTGCGCCCGCCCGCGACCGTTACAAAATCTTTGTGATTGACGAAGTTCATATGCTCTCGAGTCATTCGTTTAATGCCCTCCTGAAAACGATCGAGGAGCCGCCGGAGCGCGTCGTCTTTATTATGGCGACGACCGAGCGCCACAAGGTACCGGAAACAATTCTATCGCGCTGCCAACAATTCGAGTTTCGCACTATTGCCACCGCTAAAATTCTCGACCGGCTGCGACTGATAGCAAGCGCGGAAAAAATCTCTATTCCCGATGATGCGCTGCGGGAGATTGCCCGCACGGGCGAAGGCTCGATGCGGGATGCCCAGTCGGCTTTTGACCAGGTGATTAGTTTTGCCGGATCGGAGATCAAAAAAGAAGACGTCGAGATGGCGCTGGGTGTTCCCGGCGAAGACATTCTGATCAGGGTGATCAATGGCATCGCCGAGCACAAACCTGCCGAAGCCCTGGCCGTGGTCGATGACGTGGTGATGCGCGGCCACGATTTGCGAAACTTCTGCCGGGAGTTGCTTGCCCATTTCAGAGATTTATTAGTGGCCAAGGTTTCCGGAAGCGAGGAGTTGCTGGAGTCGGCGGTTTGCAATCGTGACGAGTTGAGCAGACAGGCGGGACTCTTTTCCGAATCAGATCTGGTTCGCTTTTTTCATTCGCTGGCGGAAACGGAAACCACTCTCAAGACGGCCGCTCATCCGCGTTACCAATTGGAAGTTGGCCTGGTGAAACTGATGGAGATGCGGCGGCTTGAGCCTTTGAGCCAATTGATGCAACGGCTGGGCGCGTTGGAAGAATCGGTGCGCACCGGCAAGCCCCTCGCGGAAGCGAAGACCTCTTCGGCAACACCGTCTAGTCCGCGCTCGCCTCGAGCGTCAGGCGAAAGGCCACCGGTGAAAAATCAAACGCCCGCGGCCGGTTCGGGAATGATGTCAGGTTCGTTCGCTGGTGCAGCAACGAAAACCGCATTGGAAACTGAAACGGTCTCGCCTGGTTTAGCGACGCCTGCGCCATTGTCACAGGCGGAAGGAATCGCAGCGATTGGTGACGCGAGTTTGGTAACGGACACGTCGGAAATTGGAAGAATCAAGGCCGCGCTGGAAAACCGTCGCAAGCAACTTCTGGTGACGGCCCTGGAGAGTGCGAAGCAAGCATTAATTCAAGGTAACGAGTTATTTGTTGAGTTTGGCCCTGAAGACAGACACCTGCGCGAGACGCTCTCGAGAAGCGACAGTGTCAAAATCCTGCGCGAGGTGTGCAAAGAAGTTACCGGCAATGATCTGGGCGTGCGGTTCGTAATCGCTGATCCAAGTGCCTCGGAGGCGCCCGTTTCAAAAGAAGAGTCCGAGCGCCGTGAGAAGCAACGGTTGCGCGAGACAGCGGAGAAGGATCCGGTGGTGCAACAGATGCTGCGCACCTTTCGTGGCGAGATAGTTGATGTCAGGCGCGCGGATGGCGAGAATTAGAGGCACCAGTTAACAAGGATTAAGGGCGGACCATAAGAGTCCGCCCTTTTTCATTTTGAATTAGATATTACGGCACTAGAAAGACATCGTAGGCCCAGCGCCCCAGATCTCTACGATTTGCACCGTAGACTTTGGCGCGGTATCTAAAGACGTTGCCGTGGCGATCGCGCTGGCGCGATTCACGGACATCAAGCGAGATCGTCTCGACGTCAAGCTCTTTCAGAGTGTGCAGTTCCCAAGGCTCAGAAATTCCGTTGTGGTTTCCGTCTTGCCACAGGCGCAAGCTCCACCAGATAGCATCCCCGCTATCAATCTGGTCGTCGCCATTGCCCCCATTCCCTGGATCATCAAATTCCCCAAGAGCCAAAAAGCCATTGGGTTCATTTGAAGCAGGCTGCGGCGTGAAGTTACCGAACAACTCCGCGCCGTTGTCTATGGTGCCATTATTATTGCGGTCGAGCGCCAGCCAGGCGTCGTCGGTGCCGGCAGCTATCCAGGATAGTGTCTCCGGCCAGCCGTTGTTATCCAAGTCGAAGTTGACACCGTCGCTATTGTTTGTCAGTTTGTAGCCGTCGCCCACCGTGTCGATCACAATTGGGCAGGGGCCGTAGACACACTGGCAAAACTCCCACCACCAACTCCACCCTGGAGAGCATTTCCGCCGCACGCAATGCGGCTCGCACTCATGAATAGAAGGGTTGCTATCATTGCAGTCACCGTCGCAAGTGGTTAACCCGTCACCATCGGCATCCGGGCACGTTGGCGTTGGTGTTGGCGTTGGGTAGTTTCCATAGTTGTTAACCGCAGCATTGTCACAAGGCGTAGGGCCTTGCGGACCATTTGACGCAGGTTGGCCCATAACGGAAGTGCCATTGCAGGCGGGAATACAATTGTCTAACTTGAAGGTGTGACCCACCTCATGTGCGGTAACAGCGGTTAGAATAAGGCCGCCCTCGTCTGACACAGGTGTAAAATTAACGTTCGAATTAAACCTTATTATCGCTAGATGAGTGTCCCCGTCTGCCTGGTTCCCAAAATTCTGAGTGTCAGCTAGGGCACCCGATTGTATAGTGTCTTTCGAAACATACATCACTGGTAGGGTAGCTGATGGACACCCCGGCCCTAAACAATTGAAGGCTGAAGCCGGCGATGTAGTTTCGGCATATCCTCCGATAAATACCCCTGAATTATTGCCCTGCGGTCCATTAGCAACATTCCAACTGTCAATCGCACGTTCTATAGCTGCCTTCTCCGTAGCGTTAAAATCGCCTTGGCGATAATAGACTGACACGACAGCACCCGCTTTCCACTTTGGCTGTCCCGCTAATATCGGTGGGGTGGTACAAGGATTCTGAGCATTAGTTTGAAAAGCCTTCCAACTGAAGAGCGAAGCGGATAGGCATAAGCTAAATATGACCGCGGCGGGGAGTACGCTGTGAGAAGCTTTCATTAGCCTCCTCGCTAGTTAGCGGTCGTCTTGGAAGGGCCTTCGATTTTTTGTTGTAGGTCTTTGATTAAGTCGGCTTCGTTTGCGTTTTCATAAGCTTTAAAGACAGAAGTTCCCGAGTCTAACGGGACGACCTTCCCATTCCTTATTTCATATGCAGTCAAGAGCTCGGAGTCCGCATCGGTTTGTTTGAGAAAAAATAGATAGCGCCGCCCAACCCGAGGCATATTAAGGCCGCTCTTGAATACTAGAAGGGTGTGACCATCTTGAAATTTTACTCTACCGCCATATCGTGTCGCCGTGAGTACAGAGTTAGCTTTCGCCACGTTGCAACTATCCTTGAATACAGCAACAGGATTGATTATGAAGTCCGAGTAGACCGCCATTCTGTCATCAGACAAATTCGCGTTTGCCTCAGTTACTTCGCCGACAAGGATTGTTGTGCTTTCAGCTACAGGAAGAGCTGAAAAGTCTGCTGGCCAATGGTGAATACCTGCCGCAACTCCCCAGTGAGGAAGTGAAATGACTGGCACGCCCAGTCGAAGCCGCTTGGCCTTTAGTTCGCTCTTAGCATGCTCCTCTTTGGTTTTCGGTTTTAGAGCATACTCTTCAACAATAGGAAACTGAGTTTCGTCAAATTTGTTTTGAGCGGGCACTCTACCTTGGCCCTGAAAGTTCGCGAATGAAGTCAGGGTCAAAAGCGCAACCAAAAATGTCAACGGCAATATTGAACTATTAAAAACCATGAAGCGTTCACGCATAGCGGTTACTCCTTAGAAAAGCTTTGAGTGGGAAACTAAGCTGTTGTGTAAAACCGGGGAGCGCAAGTTAGTTTATCCTCCTTGTCACTCGTACTTGGATGAGAACCCTTGCGCTGGTTGTACGCTTCAAGGGTCCTCACGTCAAGGTATGTAACCAAGCCCTTAACCTTAATTCGATGCAAAATATTAGGCTAACTATTATACTGTCCACGTTTGTATTTGATTTCTTGGAGCTTCGGGAAACCAAGACCGGCACGTGGTGGGAGGGTGCCGGTCCTGCGACGCCACGTTCACCCTCTGACGTGGCGTCTCCGCGACACTTTCGTTCCCGTCGAAACAAAAGTGCCGTCGCACCGGGATGTACGCCGCTTTTCGTGCATCCCGGATCTTTAATTTTCAGCGAAGCCTTTCTCCTCCGGCTCGCGATTGCGGCGAGCGCGCCGCCGGATTGGCGAGCGCTCCTTGAGCAAGTCTTTGTGTCTCGAGCCAATCACGTAAGCAAGTCCCTGGTAACTCATCCCCAGGAGTGCAGCCGCCTTCGTCACGCTTCCGTTTGACTGCGCGAGTGCCTGGCGGATCAAACCTGCCTCAAACTTCAACACCTTTTCTTGCAGGTCACACGGTTTGTTCAGAATGGCATCGGTTGCCTCTTCGGAATTGAACTCACCCTGTAGTCGCGCGAAAACTTTTCTAGCCGCGCCATTAAGACGCAGCAACAAATCCTGGCTTTGGGAAGTCGACAGCCAATCACTGGCGCGATCGTAGGCGGCGTAGAGAGTGGTTGGCGGGAGTTCGTCTAACTCTTCGACGAGTGTCAGAGCGGCGAGTCCTGCTTTGTTAAGCGCACCCACTTGATGAGCAACTTCGATGGCCTTTTGAAGAGTGAATTGCGCTCGATCAGTTTGCTTGAGCCGGGCGAGCGCGATGCCGTGAGTGATAAGCGCATCGGTCAGTAAGCACTGGTGCCCGCTTTTTTCTAAGACTCGGACGGCGCCCTTCGCGACCACTTCGGCTTCTTTGAATTTCTTCTCGGCAATGAAAACTTGAGCGCGAGTGTCATCGATCTGCGCTATTCCAACTTTATCTCTAACGCTGGTTCTCAGCCTTCGAGCCTGTTCTAAGCACGTATTAGCCTCTTTGAATTTGGAAAACTCCCGGAAGAGATTACCTAAGTTGTTTTTGACGTCAGCCCGAAAAACAACATTACGAGCCAATTTAAAAAACTGGTCCGCTTTCTCGTATTCCTTAGAAATTTGGTGGAAGTGCTCCAGAGATTTTTCGGGAGGGGCGAGTTTCCGCAATACCATAGCGAGCTGACTATGGTACGCGCCTTTAATTACGTTGCTGGTAATTTTATTGAAGAGGTTTGCGTTCGTAGTTAAGATTTTTAATGCCTCATCGAATCGCGAGTCCGACCATTCGACGACTGCCAATCCGAGAAGCGCGTTCGCTCTAGTGTTGCCCTCAGTGGTTAACCGTGTAAGCGCCTCACTAAACATTATCCGCGCCTCATCAAGCGCGCCCTCTCTCCAATAGCAATAAGCCAATTCAGCTCGCGCAGCAGCCACCTTCTTTACATCTCCGATTGATTCAAAGCCCGAAATACCTTCGCTAATCAGATCTCGAGCGAGATATTGTGATTCCTTAAACTGATTTCTACTTCCGATCCATCTAGTCAAAATCCCAACACACAGCAGAACTTCCGCTGCCACTGAAGGGTAAAGTTCCTCGACATTGGGGCGTTCGCCAACTCGCTGCCAGAATGGCCTCATGGATTCGCGAGCGCGCTCGTACTCACCTCTGTCCTTCAATTCCAATGCCGTCTGACATCGGACTAGAGCTTCTTCATTAACTGTTAGGTGCGACGTCTGCAACTTCGGTGAGGTTATCTTCATGAGTAAATAGACCCTTCAACGTGAGTGTAAGAGAGCTTGCTAGCTAAACGTGGCGGATATTAGTTCTTGGCATCGGTAGCTTGCAAGAACTTCTGGAAGTTGTTCTATTTCTCCTCGATGTAAGAAGTCTTGCATCGTCAAAAACCCTCAAAGGAGAAACAACCATGAAACACTTCACGCAAGCATTCGCTCTAGTTTGCATACTCGCCACCGCGGCTAGGGCAGGTGACATCCCATCAGTAGGTGTTGCCTCACCAACCCCGGCACCAACCTATATGAACTCACTTGGCGAGATTCCGATGATTGCGGGTCAGAGTCCGACAGTGGGATCCTCAGATCAGATCTCGGTTGCTGCGTTGAATCTCATTCAGACGCTGCTGGGCTTGCTGTAGGGCGGGAGTGAATCGCCAGCTGTCTGTTTAGTTAGTCCGCTTACTAACTATCCGCTTTGGCAGTTGCCGAGTCATTACTCCGGTAGGCCTTAAGGGAATCTAGTTTAGAAAGCCGCCTCACGGCAGCATAGGAGTAGTGTGCCCGCGCGAGGAGGTGTAATTACGCTTGGCTGCGGGCAGCGCGCGCCAGAGTTTTGGTCTCTCTTGTGCTGGATTGAATTTTCGCGCTTCGCGCTCATTGCGAGCGAGAGGCCCGCGCTCCCAGTATCAGAGTTGTGCGATACAACTTGAGTTGAGCTGTCTTCCGGGCCCGCTCGTGATCTTTCTTCCAAAACTGCGAACAATCATGCGAACCCCATCGTATGGATTTCAGCACGGAGGTTAGAAAGATGCGCGATCCATTTACTGCGGGACTACTTAGTTTCATTATTCCTGGCGTTGGCCAGCTTTATAACGGCCGGATTCTGGCCGGCATTCTTTGGTTAATCATCACGCCGGGATTCTGGATTGGCTCAGGCGGGACGCTGGGTTGGATTTGCCACCTCATCTCCGCCTACACGGCTTACTCCTTCGCTAAGGATCATCCGGTTCGCGCATAAAGAAGTCGCTCACCCAGGTCTTGGGTATAAAACGAGATGCAAACCAGTGAGTTGCTCCTCACTCTCAACTGCCAGTCTCAATATCTAAACTAACCGCAAGACTTCCATGCCTGGCCAGTCCTCATGCTATTCTTCCGGCCATCACTACCAACGTTAAAGAAGAATCAGCAGCGCCAGCGACCGCAACGCTCGAGAACCCTTTGCGGGCAGGTATGCGCATTGAGCCTACCGCACCGCCGTGCGTGGTTGTCATCTTCGGCGCCACCGGTGATCTAACTCGCCGAAAACTTCTGCCCGCGCTCTACCGCCTTACACAGCAACGGCTCATCCCTAACGAGTTTGCCATCCTTGGCACGGCTCGCCAGACCATGAGCGATGATGAGTTTCGTGAGGCAATGAAGGCTGCCGTTACGGAATTTGGACCTGACGATACGCTTGATGAATCGCTCTGGCAGAGTTTCGTCAAGCGACTCTTCTACATTGGCGGCGATTTCAGTGAGCCGGAAACTTACCAACAGTTGAAAGCCAGGCTCGAAGAGATCGACGCGCAGTTCGAGACGCAAGGCAATCGCATCTTCTATCTCGCCACTGCCCCGGATTTTTTTGGGGTGGTCGCCAGGCACCTCGGCGAAGCTAAACTCGCTCGCCCCAAAAAAAGCGGCTCCACGCGGATCATTGTTGAGAAACCATTTGGCCGTGACCTGGAAAGCGCCCGTGCGCTCAACAAAGAGCTAGCCAAAGTTTTTGATGAGAAGCAGGTCTATCGAATTGATCATTACCTGGGCAAAGAAACAGTTCAGAACCTGCTGGTGTTTAGGTTCTCAAACAACATCTTCGAGCCACTTTGGAACCGGCAGTATATCGACCACATTCAGATTACTAACGCGGAAGCCCTCGGCGTGGAGGGTCGCGGCGCCTACTACGAAACTGCCGGCGCCCTGCGAGACATGATTCAGAACCACGTCTTTCAGGTGACATCGCTGATCGCGATGGAGCCGCCCGCGTCGTTATCCGCCAACAGTGTTCGCGACGAAAAGTTTAAGGCGATGCAGTCAGTACGCCCGCTTCCGGCAGACAAGATCGATCAATTCGCAATACGCGGACAGTATGGTCCGGGCACGGTGCTGGGCGACACAGTGCCGGGCTACCGGCAAGAGGCCGGCGTCAATCCCTCGTCCTCTACGGAGACCTTCGCCGCGCTGAAACTTTATTTTGATAACTGGCGCTGGGCCGGCGTGCCTTTCTATTTGCGCTCGGGAAAACGTCTGCAGAAGCACATTACCGAGATTGCAATTCAGTTTAAGGACGTTCCCCACCGTCTATTCACTGACTCCGACGCGCCGCTGCAACCAAACGTGCTCATTATTAGAGTGCAGCCAAACGAGGGCATCACTTTGCGTTTTGGGGCGAAACTTCCCGGTCAGGCCATGCGGATTCGCTCCGTCAACATGGACTTCCGTTATGGCTCCTCGTTTGGAGTGAAATCTCCGGAAGCATATGAGCGGCTGCTGTTGGATTGCATGCTCGGCGATTCAACGCTCTACGCGCGCCGCGACATGGTGGAGCGTGGCTGGGAAATTGTGGCGCCTATATTGGACGCGTGGAAAAAACCGGCCGAAGACTTTCCCAACTATGAAGCCGGCACGTGGGGGCCGCAAGTGGCGTTCGCACTCACCGAGGGCGACGGGAGAAGTTGGCGAAAACTTTAGGGAGCGGTTCGCTGAATTATCATGCGTGACAAGCCAAACATCCTTAGCCCCTTCTTGATTTGCGGACTGGCCCAAATTGTTTGGACACAAACGCGTCCCGCAAATAACCGCATTGATGTGCCGCCTAAACTGAAAATCGTTTATGGTTCGGATGCGGTTGCGGGCGCACATGGACGGAATGCTGAAGACTTTATTAATCGCGTGCGTGAAGGTGGAATAGATCCCATGTCGGCAATGGTTTCTGCCAACTGGCTGAGCGCCGAGGCGCTTAATTTAGCCGACCAGATCGGTTCAATCGCCCCGGCTTGCAGGCCGACATCATCGGGCTTGACGGTGACCCCTTGAAAGACATCACCGCCGTGCGACGTATCGTATTCGTTATGAAGGCCGGAATCGTCTACAAGAATGTGTCGCGCGGTGCGCGGAATTGATTCTAAGCAGGAGTTAGTTAACACGAACACTCTATGCAGCAGATAGAACTTGGAAAAACGCTGGACGTGGAATTCGTCGAAAGTCGGCTGGCGGAGATGTGGCAACAAAGTGCCGGCGACGCTGACGATGAAGCGGCCCTGCTTCGCGCCAGGGTGGCAAACCTTTTGATATTTGTTCCGCGCGAGCCGTTGCTGAACGAGGTTGAAGAAATGCTGCCCTCGCTGACGGCAATTCATCCCAGCCGCGTATTGGTAATGCTGGGATTGAGGCAGGCCGAGGATCGCGATATTGAAATGTCTGTTGCGTCATTCTGTGAGAGCGATAAACGCACGCGGCGTAATCGATTGTGTTGTGAGGAGGTCACTATGAAAGCCCAGGGAAGTTTTGCCGCTGAGCTTCCCAGCGCCGCGTTGCCTTTGGTGGTTTCCGATCTATCCACGTTCCTGTGGTGGCGAGACGCTCTCCAAAGTCACGACAAAATTTTTGACCGTTTAGTGCGCGCGACAGATCGCCTGGTAATAGACTCGCTCGAGATAATTGACCCCCACTCGCAGTTGCTTCAGATAAATAAGCTGTTCAGTACCGATAACTACAAACAAGTAGGCATCAGCGACCTCAACTGGGCGCGACTCACCTTGTGGCGTGGACTGCTGGCGGATTTCTACGATGTACCCGCACATCACGCTTCGCTTGATCAAATTGTTCACGTTCGCGTCGACTATGTTGAGCCTGCGCAGCAACCAACGACGGTCGCACCACAGGCGCTGCTAATAACCGGCTGGCTGGCAAGTCGACTCGGTTGGACCTTGCAGTCGGCAACGCAGCAGCAGGGCGAAACCGTGTCGTTCCAGTTTTCGAGCAAGCACGACAGCGATCTTGACAGTAATCGAGACAGTGATCGGGACAGCGATCGGGGCAGTAGCCCGACCGTAAGGGAGGGCGCAGTTGATCGCGAAATCAACGTAGACCTGGTTCGAGTTGCGCCTGCTAAAGGAATGCCGGGAAGACTGGTTGAAGTGAAGCTGGAATCGGACAACGAGTACGGCGCCGCCTTTTCAGTACAGAGAAGTGAAGACAATGTTCATATCGTGGCGGAGGCTCGGTTAGGGGGCCAGGTTCAACGCGGACGCACCTTGCCGGTTAGAAACCGCAGCCTCACGCAGTTGCTCAGTCGCGAAATGGAAATACTCTGTAACGACAACATCTATCAGGAAGCGGTAGCTACCGCAGCAAAAATGATTGACGCGGCGGGCCTCAATTCTTAATTGTTTCTGAGAGCTCGATACACCCGCAGGTTCTTGAAGAGCTTGCGAGTGTTTTCCTTTAAGGACGGTCGGGTTTGCGGTCAGGTCGCACCGCGCGAGGAATGTCGCCATCGTCTAGCGGGTTCTGGTTTTGAGATTGTGTTTTAGATGAACCGCCGCGCAAGGCTGGAGGTAGTTTCGGTGTAGGAATACTAACGGTCGCAATAGGATCCGTGCGTCGAATAATCGCCCCGCCGCGCCCGGCGACCCAAATGTTGAATCCTCCACGGTAAGCTACGGAGAAGAGCGGCGAGCTGGTAATGGTCGGCTGCATTTCCCAGGTCGCGCCCCCATCTCGGCTATGCAGAATTCTTCCTTGTTCACCTGTTATTAAGATGTCGTTTGGCCCGGCAACTCCTACCGCGAAAAGATTTGAACTTAGACCGCTTTCGAGATCTTTCCAGTTGGCACCACCGTCCTCTGTGCGCAGGATGATTCCCCTCGCGCCCACCGCGTAGCCCACCTGAGCGTCGGCGAAGGCGACGGCGTAAAGCCACTCCCTCAAATTCTTATCAACTCGTTTCCACGTTTCTCCGCCATCCTCGGTGCGCAGAATGGTTCCGTTCGACCCAACGGCAACTCCATGTTTCTCGTCCGTGAAGCTCACGTCTTCCAGCCACGTCAGGACATTGCTGGGTTGTGAATGCCACGTTTCACCCCCATCCTGTGTATGCAAGACAACCCCCCGCGCGCCCACGATCCAACCGCGCTCCGGCGAAACAAAATCCACGCTGAACAAGTCTTCAGTCGCTTCCGTGCGGACGGGAGACCAGGTGGCGCCGCCCGTTGCGGAGCGCAGGATCGTGCCCTGGTCACCAACCGCGACACCAATCTTTTCGTTTATGAACTTGATCGAATTCAAGCGGTTGGTTGTACCGGAAGGACGAACCGTCCAGCTTTTGCCGCCAGAATTTGTGAACAATATCTTGCCCCGCGAACCCACCGCCCAGCCGCGTGAATTGGTAAGAAAATATATGTCGGAGAGGTCTTCGCGCCCGCCTTCCGTCAGGCGTCGCCAGGAGAATCCGCCGTCGTCGGTGCGCAAGACTAAACCGTCCGCGCCGGCGGCCCAGCCAACGGCTTCATCCGCAAAATGAAGGGTCGTCAGTTTGGGGCTGGTGCGCACATTGACCGGTAACCAAATCGTGCCGCCATCACCAGTCGTTAGTACGACACCACTGTCGCCGGTGGCCCAACCATGGTTCTCGTCAGTAAAGAAAACCGAGTAGAGGTCAGTAGTGACTAGCGCGTTCAACTTTTTCCACGATTCGCCACCGTCATCAGTTTGCAGAATGGTGCCCTGGTAGCCCACCGCTACCGCTCGTTTGGCAGTCACATAGGCGACCCCGGTAAGCGGCACGCTGCTGAAGCCTGTTTGTGCTTTCCAATCGGCGCCGCCGTTGTTTGTTACTAAGAGTGTGCCTCGCGAGCCCACCGCGATGCCTTTCCGGGCGTCGAAAAACGCGATGGAGAATATATGCGCGTCAGTTTGTGAGTTTTGCGCCTTCCAGGTAGCGCCGCCATCAGTGGTGGCGAACACGGCTCCGAAACTCCCGGCGGCCCAACCGCGCAATGGGTCGTCGGGAGCAAACGTTAGTGCGAACAGATGATCCTTGCTGCCGGTTACTCGCGACACCCATCTGCTGCCGCCGTTTGAAGTGGTCAGGATCACACCTCGCGCGCCGGAAATAACCACGCGTGATTTGTTTTTCACGTAGAGCCCGTACAAGGTGGTATTCGCGGGCGAGTGTTGCTCCTCCCACTCGAAGCCGGCATTACGCGTGCGCAGAATTGCGCCATCGCTGCCAACCGCCCAGCCGTTTTTCTTGTCGGCCGCAAACCGGATTGAGTTAATCGTGTTGCCCTGCGGGAGCGGGTTTTGCCATTGCCAGCCGGGGGGCTGCTGTGCCGCTACGAGCGACGGCGCTATGAGAATCAACACTCCAGCGAGGTGGCGCAGAGACATTCGAGGCACAAACGGCCAGATAGTTGAGAAAACGAGGTGCATTGCTTGCTGAGGTAAACGAGATAAGTGCTCGGGGAAACTCAGGTTTAACAGAAGGCAGAATTATAGAGATCAAGTTCCATGAAAGCGAATTCAGTCTCCTCTACGAAGACATACGCCAGCCATGAGCAAGCCGAATACCACCAAATCGCCTAGGGAGCTCACGCATCCTTAGCATCAAGGTCGGTGGCGTCAACGCTGCCAACCCTATCAATCGCATCGCGCAAAACTTCTTCGTCCACTCGTCCCTTAGTCGCGATGCGTCGAGCTGCCCTATCGGCAGCTTCCTGGATCAGGTGGCCGTCATGGCCCCGCGTCCATTCCCATTTAATCTTGTGTCTCGTCGCGGCTTTGTCCAATCGTTGCCACCAGTCGTGATTTGCTTTGCGACGGAATCGCCCACCCATCGTTTCGACAACGTAGCGGGAGTCGGTAAACAAATGTACTCGGCACGGTTCGCGTAGAGATTCCAGCCCGAGCGCGGCGGCCGCCACCTCCGCCTGCTGGTTTGTAGCCTGACCGAGATATGTTCCGACGGCGCGCCAGACACCCTGATAACCAAGCAGGGCAACGGCAGCAGCACGCGTAGAGGTCTGCCCGTTACCGAGACTCGAGCCGTCGCAAAAGATCGTCACCTGTTTCATCGGACATTCAAGTATGCAAATTTTAGAATGGAAGGGATAACGCCCTGATGCTGTTAGCTGCCACCTCGTGGGTCGATAATTCAGAGCCGGGAGCGATAACGACCGGATGCCCGATGGGCCATATCATAAGTTTAAGAAAGCCCCTCAATACAGTCGACGGTTTATCTGACGGCGCATCCGGTCGCTATCGCTCCCGGCTCTGAATTCGTCGACCCACGGCATACCCAAGTGCCTAGCGCTTATTGTTGCTATCACTGCCGGCTCTGATTCGTCGACCCACGCCCATACCCAACTGTGCAGCGCTCAATGTAAGTCACCACCGCTTAAGATCCTCGAGCTTAAGAGGCGTGTCGGCATTTTTCCACGCAGCATCAAACTCCCGTTTGACCAGTGATGCGGCATAATCCTTCTTTTGCGCTTTCAGCGACTCCATCAGTCCAAACAAGGAACGTCCATTTCGTTTGTTACGTTCAAGGTCGGCGCGGAACACCTGCTCGGCGCCGGCATAGTCACCGGCACTCATCAATGCCCCGCCCAACCAGACACGTACTGGAACGAACCACGTCTGCGGCTCGTCATAGTTCAGCGAATCTTCCAGAGCAACAGCGAGGCGCAACTGCTCGATCACCGCCGCGTTGTTTGCTTTGCCCCTCGCAATTCGTGCCGCCAATACGTGCTCGGCGATCTTCGTCACTTTGCCGGCGCTGTTCAAATTAAAATTCATCTCAGCCGGAATTGCCTTCTGCGTTTCCTGTAAAAGGCGAAACTCACGTTCTGCATCAGCCAGGCGCCCGTTGGCTTCATATGCCATCCCGCGTGAGAAGTGCCAGATCGCTTTTAGGCCAAGTCGGGAAGGGTCCGGCGCCGGCAGTTTTTCGATGTCCTGCCAGCGATTGTATTGCACTAAGAGTAGCGGCGAGACGGTCATGAAAAATTCCAGCATCGGCATCTCTTTGAGTGCTGGGCCAACATGCCCGTCGAGTTGTCGAGCCGCATTAATGGCTTCGGTGAAGCGCCCTGCCGCCCCGTGTGCGATCGCCAGAAAGTGCAGGTTGTGACTGTAGTACATCAAAGGGTAAACACCCTTGGCGCCGCTAGTTTGTATGTAAACCTCATCGGCTTTAGCAGCCTCTTTATTACTCAAGGCGGCCGCATCGTAATCGCCGGTGCGATGGTAGATGTGTGACGGCATGTGAACGAGATGGCCCGCCGCCGGGATGAGCTTAGGAAGCTTTGGTGCGTAGGCGAGTGCACGTTCCGGATTCGGCGATGCTTCGACGGCGTGAATGTAGTAGTGAATTGCACCGATGTGGTCCGGGTTGCGCCGGAGCACGGACTCGAGCACCGCGACGATTTCTTCGGTGCCCTCGGCAGGTTTACCGTCGGCCGTCCATAGTTGCCAGGGGCGCAGATCCATGCCAGCTTCGGCGTAAAGCGTCGCCGCATCCAGGTCATCGGGATACTTCTTTACCAGTTCACCCATGGCATTTTTATAGTCCACGGCGAGCTGTTTCAGATCCGCTTTCGGATCGATGGAGTAACGCGTGGCAAGTGCGTTTATATAGGCACGTTCATTTTCAGGAGCCTTAACGGCGAGCGCCAGCGCTTTTTGCGCCGCTTCAAAGGCGGCCTTTTCTCTTTCGGGATCGACATCCAGGTTGATGTTCGGACCGAGTGCGAGCGCAATGCCCCAATGCGCCATTGCTAATTGTGGGTCGAGCTCCGCAGCTCGTTTAAATGAGCGAATAGCTTCGTCGTGATTAAAGGCGAAAACGTAGGAGAGACCCTGGTCGAAAAACTTTTGGGCTTCGGGATTGCTGGTTGACACCGGATGATGGTGTGATCCCATGCCTGCCGTATGGGTTCCGACATTCTCTTTTGGCGCCGGCTTACTCGTGTGACCAGCGTGCTGAGCCCAGGCATTGGCTGAAAAGAGAATTCCAAATGCGATAGTTAAACACTGCTTCATTGCGAAAATCTCCCGGTTATGACACATGAGGAAGTTTAACTGATTTGCTGACCACGTCCTTTTTTATTGCCGCCGCCAAGGTTTTAGCATGGATTGCCGGACGCGAAAACTCGCAAAGGCCAATCTTATTCGGTGGTTGCCCCCGAAGGGGGAATCTTGGACGAAACGCACGACCAGCGTATTATTTCGACGGATGCTCAACGCTGGATCACTTACATTCGAGGAGTTTGCCATGCGCGAACGAGTGCCTCTGGCTTCGATTCATGACGCAGTGCTGGAGTTTTTGCGCGGCCGCGATGATGCTGTTCTATTTGGAGCACAAGCTGTTAATGCCTATGTAGGCGAGCCGCGCATGAGTCAGGACATTGACCTGGTTTCCACGCGGGCAGCTGAACTAGCGGAGGAGTTGCGCGCTCACCTGAGCGAACACTTTCACATAGCCATCCGTGTGCGGACGATTGGAGACGGCAGAGGGTATCGTCTCTTTCAGATTCTAAAGCCTCGGAACCGCCATCTCGTGGATTTGCGAACCGCGGAATCACTTCCCAATGCCGAACGAATTGAAGATGTACTGGTTACATCCCCGCCTGACCTCGTCGCCCAAAAGGTTATCTCGTATCACTCCAGACGTGGTCAGCCAAAGGCGGGAACAGATTGGCGGGATCTGGCGATGTTGCTTTTGACATTTCCTGAGTTGAAAAAGGAAGAAGGACCGGTAGGAGATGCTCTGAGAGCAATTGGCGTCAAAGAAGGCGTGCTGCTCACATGGCGTGAATTGGTGGCGCAAGATTTAATCGAGCCTGAGGATGACCGCGAGTTCGAGTAACGCTGTCACCTCAAGTTTGAGGACAAACCCCGAACGACTCCCAGCAGCTGTGCTCTCGCTTTTGCCCGCTTCGCGATTGTGTCCCGAAAGCCCGGAACGAACGTAGAGTAGAGGGTCTCTTTGCCGAAACTCTTGAGGTCCACCTCTCGAGGATGGAACTGAACGGGCGAGTCCACTCCGAAGGTTTTCTTGTAGTCCCTCATGACAGAATTGCTAACCAAAATGCCCTCCCGTTCTAAAGCATGCTGGACTCGTGACGTGAAATTGACGTTTAGTCCGTAAATGTCGTTTTCTCTCAGATGAACTTGCCCGGAGTTGATTCCTACTCTGATGCCAATATGGTCTACTCCTGTATCCATGAGAAAGGCCACCGCGAAATCCACGGCATCAGTTGACGTACGAAACGCCATCATTAACGAATCTCCGATGACCTTCACTACGAAGCAATCGGCAAAATCTGTTAACGTTCGAGCTTGGGAAAAGTGGATAAACAGATCTTCGATCCATCTCCGATCACCCAGTCTCTTGCCAATTAAGGTTGAGTCAACTATGTCAGTGAAAACGAGTGTTAAGTTTAGATTCTGTGAGCCAGCCCAAGCTTCGAGAGTAGTCGGACGCGTGTGTTGAGAGGACATATTAGTCTCCTGCGTGACAGGTCACTCATTCATTCACTTTCAGCACTGCCAGGAAGGCTTCCTGCGGAATTTCAACGCGGCCGACTTTCTTCATACGCTTCTTGCCTTCCTTCTGCTTCTCAAGCAGTTTGCGTTTCCGCGTGATGTCGCCGCCGTAGCATTTTGCGATGACGTTCTTGCCGAGCGCCTTCACAGTTTCGCGAGCGATCACTTTGGCGCCGATGGCCGCTTGAATAGGAACTTCAAACAGTTGGCGGGGAATTAGCTCCTTCATTTTTACCGCCAAAGCCCGGCCTTTTGCGAGCGCTGTAGCGCGGTGAAGCACTAGTGATAACGCATCAACCGGCTCGCCCGCAACCAGCACATCGAGCTTCACCAGATCACTTTCCCAGTAGCCGGCCAGATGGTAATCGAGCGACGCATATCCGCGTGAAGTCGATTTCAAGCGGTCGTAAAAGTCGAGCACGATCTCGTTTAGCGGCAATTCATACGTCAGCATGACGCGAGTGGAAGTAATGTATTCGAATCCCTTTTGCACTCCTCGCTTTTCTTCGAGTAGCGCCAGAATTCCTCCTAAATGTTCTTCCGGCGTGAGAATAGTGGCGCGAATCGCAGGCTCTTCAATTTTTACCAGCCGGCCCGGTTCGGGCATCTTCGCGGGGGAATCGATCTCCCTTACCTCGCCGTCCGTCGTGGTGACTATGTATCGCACGCCCGGCGCTGTGGTTATCAGATCGAGATTAAACTCCCGTTCCAGGCGCTCCTGCACAATCTCCATGTGCAACAAACCGAGAAAGCCACAGCGAAACCCAAAACCTAACGCGGTAGACGACTCAGGCTCATAAAAGAATGACGCGTCATTCAAGCGCAGCTTATCCAAAGCGTCGCGCAGCTCTTCATACTGGTTGGTATCGACCGGATAGAGCCCGGCAAAAACCATGGGCTTGATTTCCTGAAAGCCGGGAAAGGGTTCTGTGGTCGGTCGCGCGGCTTCCGTGATCGTGTCGCCGATTTGAACGTCGGCCACCGCCTTGATCGAAGCGGTCAGAAATCCCACTTCGCCTATGGAGAGTTTATCGATCGGGGTGGGGCGCGGCCGGTTAACACCAATCGTCTCGACCTGGTAATCACGGCCGGTATTCAGGAAACGAATTTTCATCCCGGGGCGAATAACGCCATCGATGACGCGAAAAAGCACAATCACACCGCGATAGGAGTCGTACCAGGAATCAAAAATCAGCGCCTTTAACGGCGCGTCCGGATCACCCTTAGGCGGCGGAACGTCGCGGACGATTGCTTCCAAAACGTCGGCAACACCCTCGCCTGTTTTGGCACTGGTAAGGATCGCGTTGTGAGTTTCCAGCCCGATGAAGTGTTCGATCTGTTCGATGGCTTTATCGGGCTCCGCGCCGGGCAGATCGATCTTGTTGATTACCGGAATGAGCTCGAGATTGTTTTCTATCGCCAGATACGTGTTAGCCAGGGTCTGGGCCTCAACACCTTGTGAAGCGTCCACGATCAGCAACGCACCTTCGCATGCGGAGAGTGAACGCGAAACCTCATAAGAAAAATCGACGTGTCCGGGAGTATCGATCAGGTTCAGAACATAAGGCTGACCATCGCGGGCTTTGTAATCAAGGCGAACTGCATGCGCCTTAATCGTGATACCACGCTCGCGTTCGAGATCCATGTTGTCCAGCACCTGGGCGGACATGTCGCGTCCGGTGACCGCTCCGGTTAGCTCAAGCAAGCGATCAGCGAGCGTTGACTTGCCGTGGTCTATATGGGCAATGATGGAGAAATTACGAATGCGAGCGGGATCCATGAATGAGTCCAAAGTCTAAAGTCCAATGTCCAAAGTCCTTCGGCATGACGTTGGACGTGGACCTTGGACATTGAACTTTGGCTTAACATAACAAAAGGCGCGCGAAACCGCACGCGCGCCCTTTTGAAGTAATCGCAGGCTAACAGCCTGAGTAACGGAAAACTTGAGTTAGTCGTCGATATGTTCGTCAACGTATGCCCGGGCTTTTTCGGGAGTGTTAACGGATTGAACAAATTCAAGGTTCTTCATCGCCCAAGCGAAGTGTTCTTTCACAAATTGTTGATAGTCTTCTGACACGCCAGTGGCTGTCATAAATCCGAGCTTGCGCAGCACGCGCTGGATTAGCTCATTGTCCTTAGTCATACCGACTGCCTGGAAGAGCCTGTGTTTTTCATCCTCGGTCATCGAAGAACTTGGAGAAGAGGAGTCGCTGTTTGAGTTGCTGTTATATGAGGAATTGTAATTCGAGTTACTATTTGAATTCGAATTATAGTTGTAATTGCGGTTGCTGTTTGACATGCCCGGCAGCGCCAGGTAGCCGGCAGCCGACAACACCACGCCAACAACCACCAAAATTATCAAGCCAAGACAACCTGCGCCTCCACATCCGAGGGCGATTTTTTGGTTTCGGGTCATTTTCTACCTCACTCTTCGAGTCGTATTTTTGTCTTCGATAAAACGGGAACAAACAGGCGTGCCCCGGGGCAGTCTTCTTTAAGACGAATGGGCTTTCATCCAGGTGATACAGGACTGCAGATGATACCGCATGTTTTCTTTTGTGTCGTGATGGATATCACCATGCCCCGGCAAAACCCACTCGAAATCGTAGTTAAGAAGCCTGGCCATCGACTCAGTTTGTCGCGCCCACGAATACCAGGCCACGCTGGGAAAAGCAGTTAACGTTTGGCGAGTAGGCGACCAGGCCAGATGATCTCCCGTAAAGAGAAACCTGTTCCGGTAAAGAAAAACAGTGTGGCCTCGTGTGTGGCCCGGGGTTGGAATAGCGAGAACACCCCGGTCAATAGCTATTTCCTGCTCGCCTTCCAGGATTCTCTCAATGCCGAGACGTCGCGCTCCATCGTCCGCATGCATGATGCGTTCGCAACCGAACTTCTCGGCAAACCGGTTATGGTCTGCAATATCATCGCGGTGGGTCAGCAGCATTTGTTGAACCCCACCCAGTTGCTCGATGCGCTTGACGAGTTGCGTCGCAAAGCGTGGCGAGTCGATCAGCAAGTTGCCCCCTTCATGCGGCGGTCGTGTAACTAAGTAACTCCAACCGCCGAAACTCGACTCCGAGGTGAACCCACAGAAGTAGACATTCTCGGCAATAGGAGAGGGAAAGGCATCGATGCCGATACGCTTGTCGTAGGTTACGGTGGTTCCGATTGAGCCGGTTGGGCAGGCGACCAAAGCCATTAGTGCCAACCTTTCGTCGGCCTCAGTTTTCGGTTGCTGGTAGACGCTGCATTGTTCGCCGTGGTCTCGGAAAACCGCAGGAGCAAGCTGACTGCAGGTGTCGCAATCAATGCAGCTTGTGTCTACAAAGAAATCGCCGGGAACGTTTTCAGGTAGCCGGTTCGCGATGTTCGCCATTTGCTTCTATTATCGCCGAGGAACGAAGTTTTGTCGTTTTGGGAGATGCTCGTGCTTGCACCTTGACTGTCCGGATCATTAAGATTTGTTATCGTTTCCCAACCATGCTTGCTTCCCTAACTGCTGATTGTTTCCCAGGAGAATAGTAATGCGCTCACTTCGGAGCTTCTTAGCCTTCTATCTAGTCTCAGCTTGCGCACTGACGGTGCTCGGTCAGACAACGGTCAGTCCGGCGTCATCCGGCTCGACTGTGGTAATCACTGCGCCGACCACTAACATCTCAGTGGGCCAGAAAGTGAAATTCACCGTCGTCGTGAAGGACAGCAAAGGCAATATCGTTAAGACTCCGCAAGTTGTCTGGATGGCCGCGCCGTTCGATCTGGCTGCGGCGGATGAGTCGGGCGTGGTTTCATTCTTTCATCCCGGCGAAGTGTTGGTTGGTGCAATCGTTGGTGGCAAACCTGCATTTGCAACTGTAAAAGTAAAACCAAATCCGGTAACCAGTATAGATATTGAACCCCTCAAGACGCCTCTCGTCGTTGGGGCCACAACCAAACTGCAAGCTTTAGCGCGCACTTCGGAGGGGAATCCGCGTCACGATGTAACACTCGAATGGAAATCCAGCAACGCTGAAGTCGCGACCGTTGATGCTGCCGGCCTGATCGTGGGTGTCTCGCCGGGGCAAGCTGAAATTACGGCGTCATCAGGAAGCGGCAGTGGCAGCATTGCTTTAACAGTGGTCAAGAGTAATTTGACCGGGCTCTCGATTGAGCCTCGATCTAGCAACGCGCGGACGGGTGACGTGGTGCGGATGAATATTCGTGCCCGCAGTGGTCAAGCAGACAATCAGGCCGTGCGATGGACCGTTAGCGGCCCAGCCGGAATGATAGAGAGTGATGGAGCTTTCGTGGCCGAACTGCCCGGTTCGTATGTGATCACTGCGGCGAGCGGAGACCAGCAGGCGGTTGCCTCGGTCGTGGTTGCACCAAGAAATGCAGAGCGAACTCTTGAACTGGTTGGGCGCGCGCTCACCAAAGAGGTACCTTCGGCCGAAGAATGGATCATTGGGAACCACGCTTATTTATCCACTGCCTCCGATAGGTTTTTCGTTTATGACATCTCAAATCCAGCGGCCCCAAAACTAACCGACACCATCAAGGTTGATGCCCGGATCGTCAATGACATATCCACGACAGCGGATGGCAAGATCCTTGTCATTTCGCGTGAAGGCGCTTCGAACCGAAAAAACGGAATCGCCTTCTACGATACATCCGACCCGGCGCATCCCAAATTAATCTCGGAATATACAGCGACAGTCACAGGCGGTGTTCATAGCGCGTTTGTTGACGGTCATTACGTTTATCTCACCGATGATGCTACCGGCTCGATGCGAGTAATAGACTTCGTCGACGTAAAAAACCCCAAAGAAGTAGGTCGCTGGGAGGTCCCCAATCAGGTTGCCACTATGGTGCGTACACCTGATGGCGAAACGATCGCCGGTCGCTACCTGCACGACCTGCAGGTTAAAGATGGCCTCGCTTATCTCGCCTACTGGCGAGATGGGTTGGTGATCCTCGATGTTGGCAATGGGATGAAGGGCGGTAGTCCGGAGAAACCACAGTTAGTTAGCCAGTTGCGTTTCAATCATCATGAGTTGTATGGAAACGGTTGGCTTGCCGGCACTCATTCAGTTTTCCGTTACAAGAATTACGTCTTCGTGGGCGACGAAGTTTTTCCGCCCATCTTCGATGTGCATGCGCGTCCGCGAGTGCCGGTTCGGGGCATTGTTCACGTGATTGATGTTTCCGACATTAATAAGCCGCGCAAGGTTGGAGAGTATCCAGTGCCCGAGGCAGGCGCGCACAACATTTGGGTCGAGGACGATCTGATGTACATGGGTTATTACAACGGTGGCGGACGAGTGGTTGATGTTTCCGGTGAGTTGCGGGGTGATCTGTACCGTCAGGGTCGCGAGGTCGCTCACCTTTGGGCGGGCGATCCGAATGGCTTTAAGCCGAATCTTCCCTTTACCTGGGGCGCCCAACCGCACAAGGGCCTAATCTACTTCAATGACATGAACAGCGGTCTATGGATCGTGAAGCTCGGCGCACGTAACGAGAAAGGATCGACTACGACGCCCGGACACTGACCGAGGCGGGAGGAAGCAGGTGCAGGAGGCAGGAGCAGGAGGCAGGAGGCAGATGCACTGAGCCATTCATCGGAATCGTTCAGGGTGTGAAATCATGCCACCTAACATTCGTCCGACCTCTTCATAACCGGCACGTAGTTCCAGTCGACGATCGGCATTGAGATAGCCGCACGCATGCGCAATATCTAGCCAGACTTGAGTTTCTGTAGCTTCGCCGTCCGCATCTGCCATCTTACTAATGAACATCTTGGGGTATCTTTTCTTGCGATACCCCTCTCCAATGTTGCTGGGTACGCTTCGAGATGCTCGGCGAATCTGATCAGTTAATGAGTATTTTTCCTCTGGTGGAAATCGTTTTGACTCATGGAAGATCTGCATCGCCAAGCTGAAGGCCAGCTTATAAACCTTCAGGTCTCTAAAACCGGAGGAGTCAATCATAACGTCTAAAACGTTGAGCGGCGCCACCGACGGTTCCTCTTTTGTGACGGGAGAAAGAATAAACTAGTTTCGGGTTAGCCCTAACTAAGGTGGGTTCGTAAGGGCATTGCCTTTTAATGCAAAGGAATTTGCTTGAATCGTTACCTGCTGCTGCCTCTCCTGCTCCTGCCTCCTGCGCCTGCCTCCTGGTTTCACAGCCCAAACTCATTAATCAGCCGGTGCAAGTAAGAACGGCTGATACCAAGCCGGCGCGCTGCCGCCACTTTGTTTCCGCCTTCAGCCTGGAGTGCTTCCACAATCAGCCGTTGCTTTAATAACGCTACCGCGCCTTCAAAAAGCGTTTGAGCCTCCGAACCCGGTGGCGGCACTGCCTTGAGCATCTTCTCAGGTAGAAACTCCAGCCCCAGCGTTGGTCCGCGGTCGAGCAGCACGAGCCGCTCCATCAAATTTTCGAGCTCGCGCACATTTCCGGGCCAATCATATTCGTGAAGCGAATCCACTAGTGACGGTTCCAATGCGGGCGTGACGCGTCCGTGTTTTTCCGCAGCCTTCGCGGCAAAATGCGCAGCCAGCCCGGCAATGTCTTCGCGCCGCTCGCGTAGCGGCGGCAACACCAGCGGCACTACGTTAAGGCGATAAAAGAGATCGCGACGAAACCTGCCGGCCTCAACTTCAGTTTCAAGATCGCAATTGCTCGCGGCAATGAGACGGATATCGACCGTCAACGTCTTGGTTCCACCCACGCGTTCAAACGCGCGTTCCTGCAACACGCGCAACAGCTTGACCTGAACGCTTGGAGTTAGTTCCACAATCTCATCAAGAAACAAGGTGCCACCGTTGGCGAGTTCGAAGCGGCCCATCCGGGCGTAGGTCGCAGATGTGAATGCGCCCTTCTCATGACCAAACAATTCCGACTCGATCAGCGACTCGGGGAGGGCGGCGCAACTAACCGCCACAAATGGCCCACCCGCGCGTTCGCTCTCCTCATGAATGGCTCTGGCCAGCATTTCCTTGCCGGTGCCGTTTTCGCCAACCAGCAAAACTGTGGCACTGGTGTTGGCCACCGCCCGCGCTTGTTTCAAAGTCTTTTCCAGCGCCGGGCTCAATCCAATCAAACGTCCAAAACCACTAGCGCCGATGATCTCCTCGCGTAGACGTTCGTTTTCCAACTCCAAGCGGCGTAGCCGAGCGGCCTGGTTAACGATGTGCAGCACCTCTGCCGCATCAAGTGGTTTTTCAAAATACCCGTAAGCGCCGCGCTTCACGGCTTCGCGTGCAGCCTGCTTTGAATTAGTTCCGGTGATCACGACAACCTGTAACCGGCGGATTCGCGTCGCGCGCCGCTTCGATAATGGCCAGACCCTCTGAAATGTCCTGTAGCTTTGGTGGCAGGTGTAGATCGCTTACCACAACATCGACCTTTTCCTGCTGGAGCATCTTCAAAGTGTCTGTGCGAGAAGCAGCCTCAAGAACGCGGTAATCGGAGTTGAGCGTCCACACGAGGGCTCTTCGCACACCCTCGTCATCATCAACGACAAGAATCGTTTCCCGGGGCGGCATATTATTGCTTTGATCTTCCTGGCCCATTGAGTTCTGCGTAAGGAGTGGAGTGAGAACTAAAGATCGATGTAACGGTGATGACTATAGACGAGGTCGGGTGGAGACGCCATGCCGCGCCAGGCTATCGGGGATTAGCAGGGGGAAGAACGACACGAAAAGTCGTCCCCAGACCTTCCCCGGATGCGACTTCGATGACACCGCCATTTGCTCGAACAACCTCACGACAAGTGTACAGACCGAGTCCTACGCCTCGCTTCTTAGTCGTGGCGAACGGATGAAAGAGTCTCTCTTCAATAAAGCGTTGGCTCATCCCAGCGCCAGTATCACTGACGCTGAAAAATGCTTTGCCGTCGTCAGTATTGCCGGCGCGAATAGTCAGTGTGCCACCGTTCTCGGCCATCGATTCCAGCGCGTTGATGATCAAGTTTTCCGCCACCTTGTCCATGCGGTCTATATCAACGAGCGCATAAAGGCATTCTGGAAGATCAACCTCGATCTTATGTGTGCCCGCTTGCCTGGCGGTCATCGAAATGACTCGCTGCAAAACGGGAACGAGATCGGCGGGTCGTGGCCGCTTATGTTCACCGCTCAACGTGGCAACAGGCTGGCTCAAACGAGTGACAAGCGCACGCAGGTTTTCCGTAGCGCCTCTAAGGGTCTTCATTGCGTCCGCGCGAAAATCCGCGTTTTCGAAATGGCGCTCCATGTTTGTCACCGTGAGGGAGAGCGCTTCAATCGCATTTTTAAGATCGTGGGTGAGCACGGCGCTGAGTCTGACGAAGGAATCAAATTGACGACTCTCCGCTTCTCTCGCCAACTGATCGCGAAGCTGCTTGGTCACCAGGCCAACATTGTCTGCGAGCGGCCGCAGGTTGTCGCTCGAAAGTAGTTCTATGCGGTGGTCCAGCTTCCCTTTGGCGATTTCGCCGACACCCGCAACCACTCGCTCGATACTCTGCGAACGCTTTAGGTAGTAAGAAGTGAGTAACAACGTTGCAGCAGTTCCGATCAACAGGGCGAAGAGAATGCCCAGCCAACCGAAGCGGCGAGTGGTGCTGGATGCGAGCGCATAGTTGCGCGCAACGGCCAGTGAGAGTTTGCCTCCAAATAATGGCGTGTAAACGGCCAGCCACTCTTCACCGTCCGAGGAAGTGTAAAAGTTGGACCCGCCGTGGCCTGAGACCATCGCCCCCGCTATTGTCGAAAAATAAGGCATCGAATTCTTCGCATCCTGATGCTTAAGCGCAACGTTCGGGTGGTAGACGATGGAGCCGTCTTCATCAAGAGCAACAACAATGCTGGAGGACGGAGAATGGTTCAGTTGGTTACTGGCGACTTCGGAAAATACTGAACCAAGCTTGAGGTCGGCCACCAACGCTCCTCGCATCGACGCGCCTTCCGTACTGACAAGAATTGGTGAGCCGCAGCGGAGTACTTTGCCAACGTTGGCCTGGTCGATTGCGCTGCAAAGCGGTTTGCTTTCCCTCGTGGTCCAGACTGCTTCTGAGGGCTGAATGCTGTTGGAAAGCAAGCCTTCTGTGCGAAAGAGGATGTCACCGGTCGATTGCCGCGCTTCTAAGTCAGCAACGAAGATAAGGTTTCTGGACGGGGAAAAGAGCGCAATCGTGGCGTAGTCGCTGCCATCTGACGCGAGTGAACGAACCGCCAGTTTGACCTTAGCTGTCGCCTCTTCAATAGGCAGCACAGTCACGCGGGCTTCTGCCGAGGCGGGTCTGCTTGAGTAAAGGACATAGTTACTTATTGCATCGCTTGCGGCCAGATTTTTTATTTCCAGCTCCCGCTGCTGAACCCGTTTCTCAAAGTGCGCCGCAGCCGCGGCTGCCTCTCTCTTAAGCTCCTCACGCAGTAGTGTTTCACTTGACTTAAGGGTGACGAAGAAATTGAAAAGGCTGATGGCGAGGAGCGGTAACAGACAGAAGAGGGAAAACGTGAGAAAGGTTCTTGTTCGAGTCTGCAATGCAGAGCCTCCAACGGTTACTGAGGAGAATGTTAAGAGCGAGCGCGAAATTCAGATAAGGATAATGCGCGCTGTTACACCGGTACACGCCCGAACTTTTCGAGCAACGGAGCCAGTTTAGCAATCACTTGATCATGGGCTACGCCATTCGTGGCGACAATGCCGTTGCGGTTTTGTATCTGACGTGAGTTATAGCGAAGTGGGCCACCAAACAGATCGGAAAGCCGTCCGCCTGCCTCATGCAGGATGATCTCGGGGGCGCAGGTGTCCCACTGTTTGGTTCGCGGTGACAGATGGATATAGAGATCGCACTGCTGTTCAACGATTAAACCGATCTTAATTCCCACCGAACCGCGGCGAACTTCTTCCTTCAGGCCAAACTCCTGGACAACACTATCCATCCGCGGGCTGCGATGTGAACGACTGGCAGCCAGACGCATCGCGGAGATTTCGGTGTGATTGGAAACTCGCGCCCTGACCGGCGCTGACTCGGGACGTTCTATCCAAGTTCCGTGACCACCAATGGCGCGATACAACACGCCCGTCAATGGTTGGTAAACAATGCCGAGCACGCATTGCCCGTTTTCCGATAGCCCAATCTGGACCGCGAAGTCGCCATTGCCTTGAATAAAACCGGTGGTACCGTCAAGTGGGTCGATCATCCAGACGCGGTTCTTGGCCAGACGCCTTGCAGTATCGATTGATTCTTCGGCCAGGATTCCGTCTTCAGGGAATTCGCGGCCTAAACGCTGCACGATGATTTCGTTTGCAAGTCGATCTGCCTGCGTCACCGGCTCGAGATCATCTTCATAATCCTTCTGCTCAACTTCCAACGGTCCTTTGTAGAGATTGAGTATGGCGGCGCCGGCTTCGCGCGCCAGCTCCAGACCAACGCGCATCTCGCGCTCGTATAATTGGGAGTTTGCAGGTTTGCTCATATCAACGTGCGGAATCTGCCGTGCCTTGCGTAGGTTCTCTTGCCGCCTCACGAATAATATCCAACGTCCGTTCTATGTCCGCGCGCGTGGTGCGAAAATTTGTGACACAGGCACGCAGCGCAAACTTGCTACCGATGGTCGCGTTGGAAATATAAGCATCGCCACCGCGTTGCACCGCATGCATGATGCGTGCGTTTAGTTCATTCAGCTCGGTTTCACGCTCCTCGTCAGCCTGCGGCAGCTCTCCACTTCGCAATGCTAACGGTAAATAACGAAAGCAGCAGATACTCAATTCGACCGGCGCGAGCAGCTCGAAATCGTCCGAGGCTTCAATCAATTGGGCCAAGTAGGCCGCAAGCGCATTGTCTTCGCTGATGGCGGCGGCAATTCGGTTCACTCCGTAGTAACGAAGCGTGAACCAAATCTTCAAGGCACGAAAACGGCGCGACAGTTCCGGGCCGTAATCCCAGAACGCGAACGACTCGGCCGCGTTCTCGTGGACCTTTATGTAGTCGGCCTCTTCACCCGAAAAAGCCGCGCGATGCTGCCCCTCGTTTCTAAACAGAATGCAGCCGGAGTCCAGAGGCACATAAAGCCACTTGTGCGGATCAAGAGAAAGTGAATCGGCCAGCTCGATGCCGGTAAAGAGCGCACGCTTGCTTTCATCCAGCGCACCCGGCACTCCATACGCACCGTCAACGTGAAACCAGAGGCCAAACTCTTTGGCGACTTCGGCGACCTCTTTGAGTGGATCAATCGCGCCGGTGTTCACCGTTCCCGCACTCGCCACTATGCAAAATGGTTTCTTTCCATTCCTTAAATCTGTTTCGATGCATTCTCGAAGTTTCGAAATATCGATGCGAAGCCGGTCGTCACAGGCCACGAGCCGCACTTGGTCGCGACCAAGCCCAAGTAGATCCGCGCCCTTGGGAATTGATAAATGGATTTGCTCGGACGCGTAAATCGTCATTGGCCCTTCCGCATTCCACAAACCGCGGCGCGCAACCTCCGGGGCGGCCTTTGCGCGGTGGGCAACGAACAGGGCAATCAAATTCGCCATCGAGCCGCCGCTCGTCAACAATCCCGAGGCGTTAGATGAGAAGCCAACCAGTGATCCAAGCCAGCGCACGACAGCATGCTCGATCTCAGTTGCAGCTGGACCGGATCGCCACGAAGTCACGTTCACGTTCAGCGCGGACGCGACTAGATCCGCAAATGCACCCGCTGGATTCGCCGGGGAGGCTACGTAACCGAAAAACCTGGGATGACCGTTATGCCGGCTGTGTTCGAAGACCGCTCGAAGATCATTGATCAAATTGTCCAGGGGTTGTGCGTCGGAGGAAAATTCCTGGTCGAGGGTTTCGAATATCTTACCGGCGGCTGTGGCAGGAAACACCGGGTACGCGGAAATATTTTCAAAGTATTCTGTGACTAACTTCGTCACCGCAGTCGAAAGTTCGGATAACGACTCGGAAGAAATGTCGAGCGTTGCACGACGGGCGGCGTTGGAGGTTGGTTCCATTATTTGGAGGGCGGGGGCGCAATCGCAACCAGAAGTGAAAGCCGTTTAGTACTGCTGTTCGAGACCCCGTGCGGAATTCCTGATGGCGCCACTACCAAAGAGCCTTCGCCGGCGAGGATTTGATCGTCGCCAACGGTAAAAGCTCCTGCGCCTTCCAGCACGAAGTAAAATTTGTCAGCGCCGTTGTGCGCGTGAGTCTTCTGGGTCTGCCCGGGTTCAAGGCAATTCAATCCCACGAGGACGTGCTCGCCTTGCCAGACGGTTGATTTGAAAAACTTTTCTGGTTGCGAACCTGCATGTTCGCGCCAATCGAAAACGTAGGTCATTGCGGTTCCTCAATTCAGCATTTCAAAAGCTAACACAGAGGTTTAATAACGACGAAGTGCTTGCTGACCTAAGGCTTGCCCACGTATATTCTCGAACCATCTTTTATTAACGCTGCGCGCTATGACGCTCGTCAAACAAGCCCCGATGTCTATCCCAGGCTCAGCCACCTTTGCAGGTACCACGCGGTATCGCGAACGATTCAAAGACGCTGCTCAGCAACATTTCCGGGAAGCTCAGAATCTAGTTCTGTCTTCAATAGGGATCGGCACCTACCTGGGCAATCCGGACGAGGATACTGACGCGCGCTATGCCGAAACAGTCGCCCGTTGCGTCGAGCTTGGCGTGAATGTAATTGACACGGCGGCAAACTATCGCTTTCAACGAAGTGAACGCGCGATTGGTGCAGCACTGGACCAACTGACTCGGGAAAAAGGTTTCTCGCGTGAAGAAATTATTGTCTGCACCAAGGGCGGCTACCTTCCTTTCGATGGGGCGCCGCCGCGAGACATTCGCCGTTACGTGGAAGAAACCTTTGTCCAACCCGGCATTGCCGGTTTTGAAGACATCGTTGCCGGCAGTCATTGTATGACGCCCAGGTATTTACAGAACCAGTTGGAACAGTCGCTGCGGAACATGCAGCTGGACTCGGTGGACATCTATTACATTCATAATCCCGAGTCACAGCTTGATCACGTCTCAGAAGCAGAGTTTTATCAGCGATTGAGGTTTGCCTTTGAGACCCTGGAAGATAATCGCGCGCAAGGCAAGCTGAGTTTTTATGGCGTGGCTACCTGGAACGGTTTTAGAGTCTCGCCGGAAACAAGCGGATACCATTCGCTTCGGCGAATGCACAGTCTAGCGCGCGAGGTTGGTGGGGATTCGCACGGGTTTCGCTTCATTCAGTTGCCATTTAATCTGGCGATGCCGGAAGCGCTGACCCTGGCCAATCAGGTGGTTAACGGCGAGACCGTCACACTTCTGGAAGCGGCTGCGTCATTGGGTGTGACAGTGGTTTCAAGCGCGTCGATTTTTCAGGGACGAGTAGCGCGAGGTCTGCCCGAAACCGTTCGCACACCGCTTGGTTCCTTAGCCAGCGATGCACAGACGGCGATACAGTTTGTGCGCTCAACGCCCGGAATAGCGACGGCGCTGGTTGGCATGAGCCGGCTGGAACACGTCGAGGAAAACCTCAAGCTTGTTGCAATCGAGCCGGCAACACCGGAGCAATTTATGCAGCTTTTTTCCGCAGCTTAGTTTATGCCGGAGCAGTTCAATTCATTCAATGACTTTTGGCCGCACTATTTGGCTGAACACAGCCGTCCAGGTACGCGTGCGTTGCATCTGCTTGGAACAACCGTGGCGCTGATCTGCCTCGTGCTGTTGGTTGTTTCCGGCAGATGGTGGTTATTTCCGCTGGCGCTGATTCCCGGCTACGGCGCCGCTTGGATTGGGCACTTCTTCATCGAGAAAAACAAACCGGCTACCTTCCAACATCCACTGTGGTCTTTTATAGGCGATTATAAAATGATCTGGATGATGTTGACCGGCAGGATAAGTTCAGAAATTAAGCGCGTGACGGGTAGTTGATACGGTAATTTTGGCTAGTGTGTTTAGTTTGAGGTCTTCTCCGTTCAATCTTAGGGTCCTCTGTGACTCGGTGTTGAATGAACGCCCCACAACCACTCAACACAGAGACACAAAGAACACCGAGTAAGCACCGAGAAAATCAAACTTAAGACATGACTGGACCTTAACTTCGAGCGATTCTCACGATCCCCAAGCTGCAAACGTATCCGCCGCAAGCTTCTTCACCCAGACGCCGCGAATAAAAAACCAAAAACAGACGCTGCGCGAATTGTTTATGGCCAGGCGCGGTATAGAATGAGCGGTTAACCATTCTCAGTCACTTAAAAATGAGAGGAAACATTCCCATTGCTGAAATACCTCACGGCGAAGACCTCTGGCTGATCGTCCTCGTTACCTCTGTGCGCGAACGTCGAACTCAGCAAGGCAGACTTTTTTGCGATGCGAGCGCGCGGAATGCCACCGGCTCAATCGCGCTAAAGATTTGGGGAGAAACTCTCGAAGTTTGGAAGGAAATGAAGCCTGGCCTGTGGGGAGTTACCGGTAAACTCGAAACATTTCAGGATCGGCCACAATTTGTGGTTGCCGAATACCGGCCTATTACGCTCGAGCAATATCGTGAACACCAGGGCACAGACCCGGTCCTCCCGCGCGCTTACACACTGGACATCGAGACGTTAACCCTCCCGGATTTTCGCGAACGCATCGGGCCGCAACTCGAGCGGCTGTTGAAACTGGGCAACATGCGCTTCGAACAACAGCAACGATATCTCGAAGACATAGCCGCGGAAGAGGAACGCTGCTATCAACTCGGCTCGCTTAGTGCGGCGTCCGGCCGGGTGCTTTCGATCGCGGTGCATGAAGGCCCTGTGCCGGGCCTGGAGTTTGGCGGGCTCCAACAAGGCGAACGAGAGCGGGTTTTTGGGATTGATCAGGACGGGAATGAACAGGATGAAAAGAAGTCGTTGCTCACGTTTCTTGATTACCTGAAAACTTTCGATCCCGATAGCGATGAGCTCGTCGGTCACAACATCATCGGGTTTGATCTCCCTTTCATATTCCAGCGCTGCCTGGTGCACTGCATCTCGGCAAAGCCCCTGGTTGATTTGCGCGAATACAACGTGCGCGGTGTCTTCGACACCATGCATCACTGGTGGCTTGGTTCAAAACGTTTTGTGAGTCTCGACGACATTGCCTGGGCCCTGGGAATTGAATCAAGCAAGACAGCGGAAGTGGAGGGGAGCAAAGTATTCGACCTCTATCAGGCGGGCCGGCTGGCAGACATTCGCCAGTACAACCTCAATGATGTGCGCGTGACGCGGAAAGTTTATGAACGCATGGTGGGCTGCTTTGGCCGCTAAAACCTTGTGGCCCGACAGCGGGCCACTGTTTCATTTCCGCAACAGTGCCTGTATACTGAAGTGAGATGGGCTCTCAAACGTTCATGATTATTGCCGTACTGTTGGTGGGCGGGGCATTGGGCTTTGTTTTGGCGTGGCTCTGGCTGCGGACGCGTCTAACGACTGATGGGGCGGCACGGCTTGCAACTCTGCAGGAGCGGCTCGCGGGTCGCGATGTTGAGCTGCAGCGTATGCAGGCGACGTTAGAAAAAGAGATCGCCGAGCGGAACCACACCAGGGAAGAAAACACCCAACTGCGCGCAGAGCTTCAGGGCGAACGTCGCGCCGCCCACGAGAGGCAATCCTCTTTCGACAAAGCCACCGATGAGCTCACCGAGAAGTTCAAGGCGCTTTCGCGTGACGCCTTAAAAGACAACAACCAGTCGTTTCTTGAGCTTGCTCACGCCACACTCGCAAAGTTTCAGGAGTCAGCAAAGGGCGAGCTGGACCACCGGCAGAAGGCAATTGACCAACTCGTCAAACCCCTGAAGGAATCACTCGATAAAGTCGACGGCAAAATCGGCGAAATCGAGAAGGAACGTGCCGGCGCTTATTCGGAGTTGCGTGAACAGGTGAAAAACCTGCTCACGTCGCAACTCCAGTTGCAGGCTGAGACAGGAAACCTGGTTAAGGCTTTACGCACTCCGCATGTGCGCGGTCGCTGGGGCGAGATTCAGTTGCGCCGGGTGATTGAATTGGCGGGGATGCTTCAGTATTGCGATTTTATCGAACAGGAAAGTGTTAGCACTGAAGACGGGCGGCTGCGTCCGGACGTGATTGTCAGACTCCCTGGTAATCGAACTATTGTGGTTGATGCGAAAGTTCCCTTCGATGCTTTCTACGAATCCATTTCGACCACCGACGATGCCATTCGCATTGAGCGGTTAAAAGATCACGCGAAGATAGTTCGCACGCACATTGGCTCGCTCAGCAGAAAATCCTATTGGGAGTCAGTTCAGCCAACTCCGGAGTTCGTCTTGTTGTTTCTGCCTGGTGAAACGTTTTACAGCGCAGCACTTGAGAACGATCCCAAGCTAATAGAAGACGGTGTGGGCCAGCGCGTGATTATTGCTACACCCACGACTTTGATTGCGTTGCTTAAAGCGGTGTCTTACGGTTGGCGGCAGGAGCAAATGGCCACTAACGCTCAAGAGGTGAGCAAACTCGGCAAGGAGCTTTATGATCGGCTGCGGACTTTTACCAGCCACTTTGCAGACATTGGCCGCGGTCTGGATCGCGCGCTCGATTCATACAACAAAGGTGTTGGCTCGCTGGAAGCCCGGGTGCTGGTGACGGCGCGGAAGTTTAAGGAACTCGGCGCGATCGCGGGCGAAGAGATAGAAAATGTGGAGCCCATCGATAAGTCGTCGCGGGCGCTGAGTCTGGATGAAGGCGGGCTCTTCCCTGATCTGGTGGCCGGTGAGGAAGAAGCGACGGACAGTGAATCACTCCCGTCGCTGAACGCAACGGATGAAGAATCACTGCCGTTGCTGAGTGCGAAAGGCGCCGGCGTCGGTGAACCTTAACGAGCGTTATCCGCAGATTACACAGATTACGCAGAAAGAGAATGCATCGGATCTGTGTAGTCTGCGAAATCTGTGGAGAGTCTTTTGTCAAAAGAAATCTGGTTAGGCCCGCTGTTAGGGGACAATCGTTCGCGGCTGACCGAACGCTGCGCTGAGCTTATTTCTCAGGGAAAATCGGATAGTTTCCTCTACCTCGCCGCGTCTCACCCTCTACTTGAACTGGTAACCGAAGAGATTCTGGACGGCCAGAAAAATACGGGCCTCTGGGGCGAGCTTCCGGTCTATCTTTTTCGCGGCCTCGTCCGTCGAATTCTGTCAACCGCCATCGATGACGCTGCCGGCGCCTCAATATTGCCGCGCATTCCAATTGATCGAGAAGAACTACCGCTCAAACGCAGTCTTATCTCGCAGATTCTAAAACAACTCGCCGCGTCCGATCAGTTGACGGCAATAAAACCGCTCGCGCATCGCGAGGGCTGCGTTAACACAATGACCACGCTTATTGGTGAGATTCAACGCGCGGGAAAGACTCCCGCGGAGTTTGCCGACATCGTGGCGTCCCGTGTCGCCCAATTCACAGAGACTGGCGGTTCCACTGCTTCAGCGTCCTCTGGCTCATCCGCACGAGTTACGCCAGTACAGCCGCAAATCAGTTTCGATAGAGACGTGTCGCTAGTCTATTTGACTTACAAGAGCCTCCTGGACCAGCACAATCTTACCGAGGCTGATGCCGACCAGTTGCGCGCCCTCGCGATTTTGACTGGTGATAGCGACGGACATCACGTTCGCTTGCCCTGGCTAAACAGTGTCGAACTGCTTGTGCTCGACGGCTTCTTCGACTTCACTCCGGTCCAGGGAGAAATGTTGCGGCAACTGATTGCGCGAGTCCCTCAAGTGGTGGTGAACCTGAATAGCGACGTTCGCAACCCCAAGATCTTTGAACCTTTTAGCAGCACGATTGAACAGCTTCAAAGCATCGCTGATTTCAAAATCTTAACTACCGAAACAGCCGCTCCGGCGTTCGGCGCACTTTCTGGCCTGCGCGAGCGCCTCTTCAAACCAGACGAAACAGGGAGCCCGGCAACCAGCGATGAAGGCGATGAACGGCAGCAAAACATTCGCCTGTTCACCTGCGCCGATCGAGACACTGAGGTTCGCAAGATCGCAAAAGAGATCAAGCGGCTGGTGGTGGAGGAAAACTTTCAGCTTGCGGACATTGCTCTCGTTGTGCGCGAGCGTGCTTCATATGCCGAAACAATCGCGCGAGTAATGCAGGACGAGGCGATACCCTGCAATCTGGAAAGACGCATCAACGTCTCAGACATTCCTGCAGTGCGCGCGGCGCGCAAACTCTTCGACATCGTGGACGAGCTCGCCAGTGGCGAAGGCGCGGACGTGAAGGTGGCTGATCTGGCCGACCTAATTAAGTCGGAATACTTCAAACTTGACGAAGCAGAGCTCGCTCAAATTGACGAGACATTTGAACAGAGGTTTGGCGGGCTTTTGTGGAGCGGCCGACCGGAAGATGGCGACGCTGAACGGTTGGCCGGTTTCAAATACGCCCTCGGAATCGGTCGCTGGGATCCCGATAGTTTGGAAAACACCGTTGCCTTTGTGGGTGGCGCGTTAAGCATGAATTCCTGGCTGGAACGAGCGCGCAAACTCTTAACTAACTGGCCGCAAGTAGAAGCCACCACAGATCTGGTGGTCACCGAAACGGACGAGGCAGCCGCCGAGGAAGAGAGCGACCAAATCGAAGATGCCGACAAGGTGGCAACTGACGATCGAGGCGTCGAGAAAAAGCGCCGGCCATCACGCGACGTGCATCCCGCCGCGATCGCCTGGGCATCGCTTGTTTTCGAACGCCTGACGCAGATCGTCAAGGCCGTTCCGCGCGATGCCGAACCTCGCGATCTGCGCGCCAGTTTGATGACGCTGCTGGAGCGTCTGCAATTCTCCGTGCAAATCCGGAAGCCTGTTCGTAGTTCGCTCGACGAAGCCGAGCTACCGCACGTGATGCTTGACGTGCGCGGACTTGAAGCTTTGCGTCGCGCGCTAGTCGTGGCGCTCAAAAGCATGGAAGGCACCGCTTCCCTGGCGGGTGATTTTCGAGCCGTCGATCCTGCGCGCGTCGTTACCTTTCTGAGCGAGGCAGCGAGGGCGCTTAATGTTGAAGTCTCGATCGGCAAGACCGCAGACCGGCGTGGCCTGCGAGTGCTGGAAGCCACGGACGTGCGCGGTTTGCGCTTTCGGGCAGTATTCATCGCCGGCCTGGTGGAAGGAGGTTTTCCCCTGCGCGCTTCACGCGACTGGATCTATCCACATGAAGAGCGCGAGCGTCTGAAACGTGAGTTTGACCTGACGCTGGAGGACATTTCACCTGCAACGCTGTTGAAGGAAGAGCACTACTTCTACCAGGCTGCCTGTCGTGCAACCGAGCGTCTCTATCTTTCACGGCCATTATTGTTGAACGACGGCAGCGAAACCGTCGGTTCCTATTACATCAACGAGTTGGCGCGGGCCATCAATCCTTTCAACCTCGAGAGCGAAGCAGTTCGGCGCGATTTTGACGGAACAGAAATCTTCGCGGCCTCTACAGTCGCCGAGTTGAATTCTTCGCTCGTGCGTCAGGACGAACGGCATCGTCATCAGGCGGGGCGCGCTGGCTTGCAGTCGCACCACTTGATCAACGAACTCAGTAGACGCGCCGAAGCAGAAGGTCATTTTGCCCCGGAGTTAACGAGACGAATTGACATAGAACGGCAGCGAGCTGGTACGCAGTTTGGTTCCCACGATGGACAAATAACCTCGCCTGCCTTACTCGCCATGCTGCAACAGCGCTTTGGTTCAGAATACGTGCACAGCGCGAGCGGCTTGAGCACTTATGGAAACTGTGGCTATCGATTTTTTGCCAATCGACTTCTGCGGCTCGAACCTCGAGGCGAAGCTGCCCTCGACCTGCAGGCAATCGATGCGGGCAAGCTGTTGCACGACGTGTTGCGCCGTTTCTTTGAACGACACCGAGGCGAGCGGTTGACGGACACAGATCGCGGTTCTCTGCGGATCGAGCTGCGCGGTGTCGCCGACCAGGTCTTTAAAGAACATGAGCGCGCGGTGCCGCCGCTGAATCCCGACATCTGGAAAATTGATTGCGAGATACGAAAGATCATTCTTGACCAGGTGTTGCTGTACGAATTAAGCGTGCAAAAACAGACTCGTGCCGATGTTAGATCGCGCTATTTCGAAGTCGCATTCGGCATGACTCCTCGCGAGGCCGCTGATCCGGAGTCAAAGAGAGAACAGCTTGAGCTGAGGCGGTCTACAGCAACAGGCGAAGAGTCGCTCAAAATTCAGGGACAAATCGATCGCGTGGATGAGGCTGAAGACGGCACGCTTGTGGCCTACGATTACAAACTTTCGACTGGAGCCAATGCCGAAGACATGAAGGCAGGCCGCAGTTTGCAACTGCCGATTTATCTTGAAGCGCTGGAGCGGTTGTTACTGCCGGGACACGCGATCGCCGGTGGCGGTTATTACATACTTAAGGCAAAACCCGGACGCCGTAACAGCGGGATTTACCGGCGCGAGTTCGCCGATTACCTTGGGCTGCAGGCTAAGAACTCGATTCTGTCTGATGTTGACTGGCATAACGTCCGCGAAGAAGTGATTGCAAGGATCTGGGAATTTTTTGACGGCATGCGCGCCGGCGATTTCCGGGTCAGACCTTCGCAGGGCTATCTCACCTGCAAGTTTTGTGACTACAGTGCGGTCTGCCGCTACGAGAAATATCGAATCGAGTGGAAAGAAGCCCGCTACTCCTCGTAATGCAAATGTCGAATCCAAAGCGCCAACTCGAACCGGCCCAGGCGAAAGCCGCCTACACGCTTGACCGCCACATTTCCGTCACTGCTGGACCGGGCGCTGGGAAGACGACTGTCCTGGTCGAGCGTTACCTCCACATCCTCCGCGAGAAGAAGCCTTCGTCGATCGATCAGATCGTTGCCATCACGTTTACTAACCGCGCCGCCAACGAGATGCGGGAGCGGCTGCGCACTGCCCTCGATAAGCTACTGGGAAAAACCAGCGGCGCCGAACGCGACCGCTGGATGCGTTACAAGCGCACGCTCGACGGCGCCGTCATCACGACGATCCATGGCTTCTGCATGCGGCTGCTGCGGGAATATCCGGTTGAGGCTGGCCTTGATCCGCAATTCATGTTGCTCGACGAGCACCGCGCCGCGACGCTGCTGGCGGCAGCGGTTGAGGAGTCGTTGAGTGAGTTTCTTGGGCGACGCGACGAATCTGTTTCGCGGCTCACCGCCGGCATCGGCAGACCGATGCTGGCAAATGCTCTTTGGGACCTATATCTCAAGATTCGCGGCCAGGGGCTTTCTTTCGATCAACTGCTAAGACAGACTTCAGCGAGCCATTCGGCTTCGCAAGATTACGAGACGCTCTGTGATGAGTTAGACGAAGCAATGTTGGATTTAATCCGCGTGCGGGGATTGACCAGCAAGGCCGACGAGAAAAGAGCGGCGGCCCAGAAGGGTTGGACACAAGTAAGGGAAATCTTAAGACAGCCGGATGCAACGCTTGCTGATTTTTGCGGCGCCATTGCGGAGTTTCGCGAAGCCGCGCGGCCAAACGCCAGTGGCCGGGTTGCGGTGCTCGTCAAACGGCTGGACGAATTGTTTTGGGGCGAGAGTAAGGAAAAGTGCTTTGGACGCTTGCCGCAAATGAAGTTTGATTTGCTGGCCGGGGACTACGCGACCGCACTGGTTAGGTTGCTGCAAAACATCGATCGCCGGTTCACCCAGAAAAAACAGGAGCTTTCGGCACTCGATTTCGACGACTTGCAAGTGCGCACGTTGGAACTCCTGCAACGACCCGAAGTACTGCAACGCGCTTTTGAACGTTACAAATTTTTTCTGGTAGACGAGTTCCAGGATACGAATGGACTGCAGCGAGAGTTACTGCAGGCGCTGGCGTTGAGCAGCGCGGCCCGCGCGAATCTTTTCATTGTCGGCGATCGCAAACAGTCGGTTTACGGTTTCCGCGGCGCGGATGTGGATGTCTTCGTGAGGACGTCAGAAGCATTGCAGGCGGCTGGTGGCGAGGTAGTGCCACTGCCGCTAAATTTTCGCAGCCAGCCGCCACTTATCAATTTTTTCAATCATCTTTTTGCGCGCTTCTTCCGAGCGGGAGATGAGGTCAATAAGGCCGATTGGAGCGAGCTTGGATATGTCGAGCACGAACCAAGCGAAGGCAGGCGCGACGCACGCGATCAGCCGCCGCTGGTGGAATTGATGATCGACACGGTTACGAGTGACGAGGATCCCAAGGCAAAACAAACTGCTCGCGAGCGTGACGCTAAACAACTTGTACGAAGAATAATTTCGCTTACGGGAAACGCAAATGCTGTTAGCCAGAGCGCGGTCGCTTCGCTGGGCGGACAGCGAGACGGCGTCGTGGAGTACCGCGATATCGCTTTGCTGTTTCGGGCGATGACCGATGTGCCGACTTATGAAGCGGAGTTTAGGCGTGCGGGCATTCCGTTTCAGACGGTGTTGGGCAAGGGGTTTTATGAACGCGAAGAGATAACCGATCTCATTCAACTCTGCCGTTTCCTCGACAATCGCACTGACGAGCTGGCACTCGCGGCGGTCTTGCGGTCGCCTCTCGTTGGAATTTCCGACAACACTCTGCTTGCTTTGCGTCTTGCCCCGCTCCTCAACGAGACACCCGCAAATGAACCGCCGCAAGCCCTGAGACATCCGCGTCAGCTTTTCAAAGCGGTCCGCCGGCAACGAGAGATCGCTTTCATCGATGATGATGAGCGGGAAGTGTTAGAGCGGGCGGCTGAATTTCTCGAATCGCTCATTGAACGGCGTAATCGGTATCCCATTGGCGAGCTGCTTCGCTTTGCAGTAGAGCAGTCGGGTTACGCGACTGTTGTGGCCGCCAACTACGATGGCGCGCAACGGCTTGCCAACATCGAAAAACTATTCAACCTCGCCGAAAGATTCGAACGCTCCGGCGCCCACTTGATTCGCGACTTCGTGAAATACGTTCACGACTTTGAAAAGATCGGAAGCCGCGAAAGCGAGGGCCAGCTCGACGATTCCGCCAATGCCGTCAAACTGATGACGATCCACCAGGCCAAAGGTCTCGAGTTTCCGGTCGTAATCATTCCCGATCTGCATCGCCTGAAGCCGTCCTGGGAAGGTTACTTTCTCCTCGACCGCCACCGCGGGCTGACATTAAAGATCCCGAACGGGCGCGGCCAGATGGTCTCTGGTCGCACCTTCACAGTTTTTAACGAGCGCGCGCAATGGCGAGAGACTTTTGAAAGTATGCGTCTGTTATATGTAGCCGCCACGCGTGCAGAGGATCGACTGATCCTTTCTGGCGCAACCAGGGATATCAACAGGCTCGCCAGGGGTGATGACAGTTGGCTTCAGCTCGTTTGGCAAGCACTGGGCCTGGAGGGACGTTGGCAGAGCGGCACCATCGACCTGGATGATGAAACGCAGTTGTTGCTGTCGATCAATTCGATTGAGCAGGAACAATTATCGCAAGTCGCGGTTGTCTCTGTTTCTTCTGATTTGCCTCTTGATTTGCAGCAGGACCTGACTCAGATTTTTCCTTTATTGCGGTCAGTCGAGCCGGACGGCGAGACGGCGGTTCATCGCTTCAGCGTTACGCAACTAATCAACTACCGGCGCTGCCCGCGGCAGTATTACTTCGATCGCGTGCTTCATGTGCCCACCGCCGATCAGTTGGCCGTTTGGAACAACGCGGATGCTCCGGAGCCGCCGGCCAACTTAACCGCCACGCTAAAGGGTGCAGTGATTCATCGTTTCTGCGAAAACTACGCCAGGAATGATGACCCCGAATCCGTGTTGCGGCAGAGCTTTGCTGAGGTGGTGCGGGTTAGGCAGGCGGAGTTGGCAGACCGGCTGGTTGAGATTGATGCGGAAGCTGCCCTCGGCGACTTGTTGCCACTCGCAAAAAACTATCTGGCCAGTCATTTGTTTCAACGTGTGGAGCAGGCGCGCGCGACTATCGAGCCGCACAGTTTACTCGCATCAGCCTGGCCGGCTAACAGCCCGCAGTGCGAGGGTGGAGTTTGGAGCGAATTGAATTTTCGCCTGCGACGGCCGCGTGGGATCCTGTCAGGCGCGATCGATAAGCTTCTGATCACTCCGATGGTCAACGGAGATGGTGTCAACGTCGAAATCATTGACTTCAAGACTAACCGGTTCAGAGCGCCGCGAACCTCTGTAGAACAGCTATCCGCAAGCGACAGCGCTGTTCCGAACGGTCAGGCAGAAGGACAGCGAAAGCGTTCTAATTTACAGCCGACATCCGATCAGTTCGCTTTCAATTTCAGTAACCCGGAAGCGCCGGCGACGGATATTGGTGGACCTTCAATCGAGGAGCAGTTGCGGATTCTTGCCTCGGATTATGAACTGCAGATGCAGGCTTATGCGCTGGCCGTTTCGGAGCTGTTGCCGGAAGTTTCGTCAGCGCGTTTGTCCATCACCGCAACGCTGCATTTTCTGGATCCGAATCTCGAGTTTCGGCTGGCGCCGCACCTGCTTTCACCTGAAGCATGCAAACAAGCGATCGATGAAGCGCTTCGCGAAATTGTCTCATCGAGTCAGCCGGCCGAGTTTCCGGTGCGGCCGGCGTTGCATTGCCGTATGTGTAATTTTCTCGGCATCTGTCCCGCGGGGCGTGACTGGCTGCGCGTGGCCCGGATTGGTGTTGGCAGAACAGGGAAACGATTAAAGACAGCAGAGGCTGGGCGATAGCTGTTTGAACCAGGGGAAACAAGGGGGGAAACAATGGTGACGAAAAAAGGTGGGAAGAATCAAACCAAATCAGCCGGTGCCAGGAGATGCCGCCAGAAGTTTCTGCGTTTCTTCCCGGGTGGTTTCAAAGATGAGACGTATATTGATTGGGAACGCGATTACAAGTGGCAAGCGCATCTGCAATGGCAGCAGCAACTCGATGCCGCCATTTTTCGCGGCCTGCTGAAGAGTCGCAAGTTCGCTGAAATCGCATCACGTGCGGTTAGGATTGAATCCCGTACCAACCTGCTTTTTTCGTTTGAAAAGATGGCGTTGCGAGATGCGGTAAAGTCGAAAGCAGGCGCACGGCTATTCGCGGAAGGGCTTTACGAGTTTCTTCACGGAACAGGGACACCCGATCAGCGACTCAATCGGTGGATAGAAACTGTAGCATCGCTCCCCCGAAAGCAGACACGCGTACTGACCTGGCCGTTAGTAACAGTCTTCGGTTTCCTCGCCCAGCCCGAGGCGAATATCTTTCTCAAGCCAAATGTGACGCGCGCCGCGGCCCGCGAGTATGGTTTCGATTTTCGTTATAAATCGCGTCCTTCGTGGGATACTTACGCGAGTCTGCTTGAATTCGCGGCAACAGTCCGACGCGACGTGCGCGATTTGCGCCCGCGCGACATGATCGACATCCAATCGTTCATGTGGGTGCAGGGGTCTGATGAGTATGAGGAATAAAGCTCGGTAAACAATAATTATGAGCAAACAAGACGGTGCGCAATTAGCGACAGCAGCCCCCGACTTCACCCTACAGGATGGCGACGGCAACTCGTGGCAATTATCGGAGCAGCGCGGAAAGGTTGTGGTGTTGCTCTTCTACCCTGGTGACGAGACACCAATCTGCACGCGCCAAATGTGCTCGGTGCGAGATCGCTGGGAAGACTACGCTGCTACCGGCGCCGAGGTGGTTGGTATTTCCACTGATTCGGTTGAGTCGCACCAGAAGTTCGCCGAGCATCACCAGTTGCCACTGCGTCTGCTTTCAGACGCGGGAGGAAAAGTCGCGAAGTTATACGGGGCACAATCCTTGATTCCGGGGAAGGTGGCTCGCTCTGTTTTTGTTATTGATGGTGACGGCGTGATTCGCCATCGCGATGTGCGGCCGCTAGGTTTGTTTCGACCAAAAGATGATGAGACTATTCGTGCTATTCGAGAGGCACAATGAGTTACGTGCCATAGGCGGGACACCTTCTTCGTGGTTGTTCGTGTAAGTTGGTGGATCGTCTGCTGACGCAACAGAGAAATGCGATCCACGAAAATCACTAATCACACGAACAGCAGTGCGCTTGAATAGTTCGGTGACGATCCAGCAGTTATAATCTCCCAACACAAGGAGACATCTAATGCCTGAGATTAAGTGCACGCATTGTGGCGAGAAGCGTCCGTCGATTGCTTTCGCGCCTTTTCCAAATGAGCTGGGTCAAAGGATTGCCAAGGAGATTTGCCAGCCATGTTGGAGTGGCTGGCTGCAGAAGCAGACGCAGATCATCAATCACTATGGGCTCGATCTCACCAACCCAGACGCCCAGAATTTCCTATTCGACAATATTAAAGGGTTTCTATTCGGTGAAACGCCGCCGACAGCGGAAATCGACACCTCCAAAGAAGGCACCGTGAAGTGGTAATAGAAAGGGTAAGGGGAAAAGGGTAAGGGGGAAGGGGTAAGGGGTAAACCGAGTTACTGCATTCAACTCCTCCGCACTTCTAATCTGAAACCCCACGTATCAGTTTTGCGTAACAGGTCGGTTCAAGAGGAAACCTGCCCGGAATGTTTACTCTTTCGGAGTTTGTAAGTTAAGCTTTTGTCACCCTGTTCCCATAAAAGGCTTGCCGGTGACTTCCTGACCGGCAGGCCTGGATTTCGCAATTACCCTTTAATGAGGATTTGGTTTGTTATGCCAAAAATCCGCCGGCAGTCTCTCTGCGCGCTTGTCCTTCTCATAATCTTTGCTTTTCTTGCGAACTCGACCGGGGCCCAACGGAGCGCGCTTGATACTTACGCAATCACCAACGCACGCATTGTGACCGTTTCCGGCCCGGTGATCGAACGAGGCACGGTAGTGATACGCAACGGTTTAATTGCGGCCGTGGGCGCAAACGTCACCGCGCCTGCCGACGCGCGCACGATCGATGGTACCGGCTTGACCGTTTATCCCGGCTTGATTGATTCGAACACCAGCCTGGCAATCCCGCAGCCTTCACCTTCACCTTCTCCATCTCCAACACCGGTTGGGGGCGGCTTTGGTCAGCAACGACCACAGACTTTTCTGAGCGCACCTAATTCCACTCAACCTCCAGGATCTGCAACCCGAAGTGCTGGTTGAGGATTTTATCCGGCCCGGAGGCGAGCAGCTTGCGGCCGCGCGCAATGCAGGGATAACTACAGCCTTATCGGCGCCTCGTGCTGGTATTTGGATGGGTCAATCAGCCCTTATCAATCTTGCGGGTGACACTACGCAGGAAATGATCGTGCGTTCGCCGGTTGCAATGCACGTTGGATTCACGCCCTTGCGCACCAACACCTATCCTAATTCGGTCATGGGCGTGTTTGCGGCGCTCAGGCAGATGCTGCTTGATGCGCAACGCTATCGCGAAGCGCAACAGGTTTATGAACGTGCGCCGCGTGGCACGCGACGGCCCGATCAAAACCGTTCGCTGGCGGCGTTGTTGCCGGTGCTCGATGGCACCATGCCGGTGATCATGTATGCCGACCGCGAGCGTGAGATCAGTCGCGCGCTGGATCTGGCACAGGAGTTCAAGCTGCGGGCGATCATTGCGGGCGGTATGGAAGCGAACAAACTCGCGAACCGTTTGCGCGACAGCAAGGTGCCAGTGTTGCTGTCACTGAATTTCCCACGGCGAACCACCGCGGCTCTACCGGAGGCCGATCCGGAACCGATCCGTGTGCTGCGTGAGCGCGTGGAAGCTCCCAAGACCGCATCACGTCTCACGGCTGCACGCGTTCCATTCGCGTTTCAATCCGGCGCCTTGACGAGCGTTGGCGACTTTTCTGCCAACCTGCTGCGAGCCGTTGAGGCGGGCCTGTCGCGCGATGACGCGGTGCGCAGTTTGACTATCTGGCCGGCGGAAATCCTGGGTGTCGCTGATCGCATGGGCTCAATCGAAGTCGGAAAGATCGCGAACCTGACAATTACACGAGGCGACCTGTTGGTTCGCAATCCGCGGATTGCACATGTGTTTATCGATGGCCGCCAGGTGGAGTTGCGACCGGCCACGCCTTCCGGTCAGCCGGGAACGGCTAGCGGAACATGGAGCTTAAACGTCGATCTCGGTTCGGGTGAAATCTCCATCACGCTGGTACTGCAACAGGAAGGTGAACGACTGCGCGGCTCGATCCAGGGTGCGTTGGGGAGCGCTGAGATAGCAAACGGCTCGCTCGGTCAGGGTGGGGAGATCCGCTTTACTGTGCCGGCGACATTTGAAGGGCAGACGGCGGATGCCACTTTCGCTGGCAGGCTCAGTGGCAATGAGGTGCAGGGAACAGTCAACGTCGTGGGGCGCGCACCGGGTACGTTTACCGGAACCCGTGCAGGTACGCCGGCGGAACCGGCTGCAACACCAACGCCGGCCGAGTGAGAGGCTCTGACCCAGTTTGAAATACCGCTTTCTTATTAACACCGGCCTTTAGGCCGGTGACACTGCGCGAAGCTCACGCGGGGAAACCGTTTAAACGGTTTCCAGAGATGGCGGATGATGATCTCACCTGGGCTAAAGCCCGGTGTTAATGGGATGACTGCGCCAAAACTGCATCCGTACCAAAGGTCCTTATTGAGATTGAAAGGGTTGAGCTGATGAGAAGATTCATAGTTCAGTTTCTTGTATGTGTGCTGGCGTTGGGCGCGTTCATTCCGCAAGCCTCGGCCCAAGGCCGTGCCGCTGGCCCTGAAACTTTGATTCGAAACGCAACGATTCTGACCGTTACGCGTGGAACGCTCTTGAACTCTGACGTCTTGATCCGCAACGGCAAGATCGCTGCGGTGGGTAAGAACCTAAAGGCCTCGGCTAATGCCCGGGTAATCGACGGCACAAACAAGTATGTCTTGCCGGGCATCGTCGATTGCCACTCCCACTCGATGCTGGACGATATCAACGAAGGGACACTTTCAGTCACCTCGATGGCGCGCACGCGAGACGTCCTCAATCCATTGGACGTTGACCTCTACCGGGCGCTCGCCGGCGGTGTCACCAGTCTGAATTTGTTGCACGGGTCCGCCAATGCAATTGGCGGCCTGAACACCGTAGTGAAGATCAAATACGGACGGCCCCTTGAGGAATTTCTATTTCCTGGAGCGATGCCGGGAATTAAGTTCGCGTTGGGTGAGAATCCCAAGCGTTCTAATTTCAATCCCCAGGGTGGTCAACAGCGACGATATCCGGCCACGCGGATGGGTGTGGAAGAAGTGATTCGAGAGGCATTCACGCGCGCTCGCGATTACAAGAAAACCTGGGACGAGCATCGGGCCGCAGTCGCCCGTCGTGAAAAGAACTTAATCACGCCGCGGCGCGATCTTCAGCTCGAGCCGCTCGTCGAAGTTTTGGAAGGGAAGCGACTGGTCCACGCGCATTGTTATCGCGCAGACGAAATTCTGATGCTGATCGGGCTCGCAAACGAGTTTGGTTTCAAAATCAAAACCTTTCAGCACACGCTCGAAGGTTACAAAGTAGCCAAAGAGATCGCGCAGCACGGCGCCGGCGCCTCAATCTTTGCCGACAATTGGGCCTACAAGATCGAAGCCTATGACGCAATTCCATACAACGCGGCCATCATGACGCGCGCGGGTGTCAATGTTTCGATGAACTCCGATTCGGATGAGCGCGCTCGCCGGTTAAACATTGAAGCTGCCAAAGCGATGCGTTATGGGGACCTGACCGAAGAGGAGGCCTTGAAACTGATTACCTGGAATCCAGCCTGGCAACTCGGCATTCAAGATCGAGTTGGTTCAATCGAAGCAGGCAAGGATGCAGACCTGGCCATCTGGAATGCCCATCCAATGAGTGTTTACGCTCGCGTTGAGACAACGTTCGTCGACGGGGATGTCCTTTTTGATCGTCAGCAGGATCTGACCAGGCGTGCCGAAATTCTGAGGGAACGCGCCCAGCTAGAACAGGCTGAACCCAACCGGCCACCGCAAGGTGGCGCATCACCTTTGGCCCCTCGGCGCCGTCCCCCCACCAACTCTCACGACGATTTGTGGGAAGGAGGAGAACCATGAGCCGAGGCGGCGAGATGGGGAGAAGGGGAGATGGGGTGAAGGGATCGCTCCTGGCAGCGCTGACACTCGCGATTCTTGTCTCGCCAATAGCAGCCCAGCAACCCGGCAATCCCACTACACAGGCGGGCGTTACTTTTCCGCGTGGTGTTTACGCAATTCGCAATGCCCGCATCGTTACAGTCAGCGGAGCAGACATTGATAACGGAACAGTTGTAATTAGGGACGGCAAGATCGCGGCGGTTGGTGCTGGTATCAGCGTGCCTGCGGACGCTCAGGTGATTGACGCTAACGGCCTGTTGGTTTATCCGGGCATGATTGACATCGGAACTTCACTCGGCCTGGTGGAAGTGGGCCAGGGCGCGTCGGGCACAGTCGATACAGCAGAAGTTGGCGAGCTGAATCCACATGCGAAGGCGATCATTGCGATTAATCCGCATAGCGCGCATGTCGGCGTTACGCGTGTGGACGGTGTTACCAGCACGCTGACACTGCCGCTCGGTGGATTAATCTCAGGACAGGCTGCCTTCATTAATTTGGTAGGTACGGCGCAAATGGAAATGGCCGTCGTGCCCTATGCAGCGCTCGTGGTTACATATCCACGCGCCGGCGGTGGAGGTGGTGGCGGATTTTTTGCGCCCCAGCAGGTGAATCTCACCGAAGCATTGGCGACGGCCAATCGACAGCTTGAACAGATCCGCAAGATGATGCGCGAGGCAGAGGCTTACGGCCGCGCCCATGATGCGTATGCGAGGGACCGCTCATTACCGCGGCCCGACCAGAACGTTGTGTTGGAAGCGCTTGTTCCTTACGTGCGCGGCGAGCGGCCGGTCATTTTTCGCGCTGACAGGCAACACGAAATCCGCGGCGCGATTAGGTTTGCCGAGGAGATGAAACTGAAGCCCATCATTCTCGGAGGCGATGACGCCTGGAAAGTCGCCGGGTTCTTGAAAGAGAAGAATGTGCCGGTGATCGTTACCGGCGTGCTCGATCTTCCCTCGCGCGAAGACGACTTCTACGACACGCTCTACGAAAATGCGTTCAAGCTGCAACAGGCTGGCGTGCGCTTTAGCATCTCGAGTGGAGACACTGGCGCCAACGTACGAAATCTTCCTTTCTATGCCGGAATGGCAGCGGCGTACGGACTACCAAAGGCTGAGGCATTGAAAGCGGTGACGCTTTATCCGGCCCAGATTTTGAACGTCGCCGATCGCCTCGGCTCAATCGAAGTGGGGAAGATGGCAAATCTGGTGGTGACGGACGGCGATTTGCTGGAGACGCGAACTCACGTTCGCTACCTGTTTATCGACGGGCGTCAGATCCCACTGATAAGCCGTCACACTGAACTAAACGACGCGTTTAAGAATCGAGATTGATTTCACCCTCTCCCTCGGAGAGTCGAAACTTGATGGTCCTCCCCGGCCCTATAAACTTTCAGCTCTTATTGAGCTCTAATCCGGAGGTTCTTGCTTGGTTTACCAATACGTCACTCGCGCTTTTTTTGCCGCATGCGGTCTCGCGTTGTTTCTTTTTTCCGTTAACACTTCCCAGGCCCAAACCCGGCTGCTGCGGTTTCCCGATATCCACGGAGACCGCGTGGTGTTTACTTATGGTGGCGACCTTTGGACGGCGCCGGCCACCGGCGGTGGCGCCATTCGCCTGACGTCGCACCCGGGGATGGAAGTCTTCGGTAAGTTTTCGCCCGACGGCAAGTGGATCGCATTCACCGGACAGTATGACGGCGATGAACAGGTGTATGTTGTGCCGTCAATGGGCGGCGTTCCGCGCCAGTTGACCCACTATCCCGCTCGAGGACCCTTAACCCCGCGTTGGGGTTGGGACAATCTTGTCTATGGGTGGACCGGAGATGGCAAAAAGATAGTTTTCAAGTCTCAGCGTGACTCGTGGGCGTTGCCGATTGCGCGACTATACCAGGTATCGGTTGATGGTGGACCGGCCGAAGCCTTGCCAATGCCAACCGCGGGTTCAGGAGATTTTTCCCCTGACTCGTCCCAGATTGTGTACTCCCCGCAGTCGCGCGATTTTCGTCCGGAGAAGCGTTACGGAGGTGGCCAAGCTAACGCGCTGTACACGTTCGATCTAAAAACCTACGCCACTAAGCGAATCGCCGAGGGGCCGAGGGCGACGCGCGATCCGATCTGGGTCGGCGACATGATTTTCTACAACTCGGATCGCGACGGACACTTCAACCTCTATTCCTACAACGTGGGCAGTGGCAAGACTACCCAGATAACCAATAACAAAGTTTGGGATGTACGCTGGCCCAGCTCCGACAATGTCAGCCGGATAGTTTACGAACTGAATGGCGAGCTGCATGTGTTAGATACGAAGAGTGGTCGCAACAACGAGATCTCGATCAACGTTCCCAATGAGGGATTGTCGAGTCGTCCCAGTCGCATTCCCGTGGCTACCTTTATGGAGTCAGTCGGACTGAGTCCCAAAGGTGAACGCGCGCTCTTCGTGGCGCGCGGAGATGTCTTCACAGCGCCGGTGGAAAAAGGACCGACGCGAAATCTTACGCACTCTTCAGGAGCGCACGACAAGTGGGCGAGTTGGTCGCCTGACGGCGCGCGCATCGCGTTCATCTCTGACATCACCGGTGAAGAAGAGCTCTACATCCTGCCGCAGGACGGGCTCAAACCCCCCGAGCAAATCACGCGCGGCGGTAGCGCGATGCGTTACCAACCCGAATGGTCGCCCGACGGCAAACGCATCGCCTTCAGCGACAAGGATGGCAAGCTCTATGTGATTACACTCGCGGACCGGAAGATGGTGGAAGTTGCCGATTCGCCGCATGGTGGGATTCGGGACTACGTTTGGTCGCCACGCGGAAATTTTCTCGCCTTCAGTCTCGACAACAATCCTAACCGGTTCTCGTCCATCAACGTCTGGAGTGCATCCGATGGCAGGGTGCACAGAGTGACGGACGATATGTTCAATGCCTTCAACCCAGCGTGGGATCCGCAGGGAAACTATCTCTACTTCCTCGCCGACCGCGAATTTCAACCGCAGATCTCTCAGATCGAGTTCAACTACGCAACTAATCGCACGAGCTACATCTATGCGTTAGCACTCAGGAAAGATGTTAAGCATCCCTTCCCGCCGGAGAGTGATGAAGTAACTATTTCGAAACCTGACGAAGCGCCCAAGCCACAGGGTACGCCGCCATCGCAGGAGCCAAAGCCACCGGCAAAAGAAATTAGTAAAGAAGTTAAAAAAGAACCGGGGAGCGAAACGGAGAAGCCTTCGCCATCGCCGACACCCTCGCCTGCTGCCGCTGACGCTAAGCCCGACGCGCCTAAACCGACCACGATGACCATTGATTTTGATGGCATCGCGCGTCGCGCCGCGCGCGCACCGATAGCCGCCGACAATTACGGCGGTCTATCAGCGAAAGCCGGTCACCTGCTCTACGCGGTTGGTTCGGCGTTCTATTACGGCCGCACCGGAGACCGGCCCACGAATCTAAAAATCTTTGCGTTCAAGGATCGCAAGGAAGCCACCATCGCCGAAGACATTCGCGGCTACGTACTTTCAGAGGATGGTTCGAAAGTGTTGGTGGCGCAGGGTCCCGGCTTCAACATCTATGACGCTACGCCGGTCGGCGACAAAACTCGAAAGCCTGTTTCCACGGCCGGTCTGTTTGTCGACCGCATACCAACCGAAGAGTGGACGCAGATATTTAATGAAGTCTGGCGACGTTATCGCGACTTCTTTTACGTTCCCAACATGCACGGTTACGACTGGGTCGCGCTCCGGGAACAATACAAGCCTCTGTTGCAATACGTGACTCACCGGTCTGACCTCAACTACGTGATCAGCGAAATGATTGCGGAGCTGACGGTCCAACATGCTTACGTCGAGGGCGGCGATTTTCAAATACCGCCTCGCCCACGGGTTGGCTTGCCAGGCGCGCGCTTCGAGGTCGACCAACGCTCAGGCCGGTATCGCATTTCAAAGATCTTTGAAGGACAGAACGAAGAAGATCTTTATCGTTCGCCGCTGACCGAGGTGGGAGTAGATCTGAGCGTAGGCGAATATATTTTGGCGATCGACGGCGAGGAGTTAAAAGGCAGCGACGACATCTATCGCCTGCTACGGAATAAGGCAGACAATCCAGTGTCGCTCACCGTCAACAAAACCCCATCGCTTCAGGGCGCTCGCATTGTTTCTTATCGTCCGATCACCGATGAGGCGAATTTGATCTACCTCGATTGGATCAATCACAACCGCCGTAAGGTGGAGACAGCGACCAATGGCCGGGTGGGTTACATTCACATTCCGGACATGGGCGCTAATGGCATACGCGAATTCATCAAGTGGTATTACCCACAGATTAGCAAGGAAGGTTTGGTGGTTGATGTGCGTGCCAACGGCGGCGGCAATGTCTCGCGCATGCTGATCGAACGCTTGCGGCGAAAGCTGCTTGGCGTCAACTATTCCCGCACTGATGATGAAGCCAGTACCTACCCCGACTCGGTGTTTATTGGGCCAATGGTCGCGTTACTTGATCAGAACTCCGCCTCAGACGGCGACATCTTCCCCTACATGTTTCGGGAGGCTGGTCTGGGGCCGTTAATTGGCAAACGCTCGTGGGGCGGCGTGGTCGGCATTCAAAACCGCGGTGCGCTAATCGACGGCGGAACGATCTTTGTGCCTGGCTCCGGTTTGGCGAATAAGAACGGTGAATGGATCATCGAGGGTTACGGAGTTGATCCGGACATCGAAGTCGACAATGAGCCGAAGGCGGAGATCGAGGGGCGCGACCCACAACTGGAGCGGGGCATTGCGGAAGTAATGGCCCGTCTGAAGCAGCCCGTGAAGCTGCCTGCTAAACCGTCGGGTCCGATTAAGACGCTCAGGTAATGGTCGCTTCTGTCCGCGTCGCAGACGATAACGGAAATAGCCCAGCCCCGAGATCTCTGGGTTGGGCTATTCTCACTCGTTGGCTCCGTCGTAGATCAAACAGCCGCGACGCTTCGACGTGCCGGTTGCGCATTCAGCGTTTCAATCAGCAACTGATGCAGGTCCTTACCGTGTAAGACGTCTTGTTCCCCCGCCTCAAAAGCCCCTGACAAAATACAAAAACCTCGGCCGGCATGTTGCGCCACATACTTCTTGCCAATGTTCTCAACCCTGACGTTGCTGTGCTTGATTCTCAAGTTTGACGAGAAGGCGGCATCATCCCAGTGAATAACGATGTCAGGTATGTTTTGCGACAGCGCTTCCTCAGCGTTTGCAGTTCTCAATACCTTACGAACGAGCGGCCGGCCATCTTCCGCAGTCAAACCGCGGAGAAGACCCTGCAGCTCGTTGCAGAGTTGATCGTAGTCTTGAAGTTGAACAATTCCTTTTGCCTCGCGCCCCTGAAGATTAATGCGAATCCAGCCATGTTGATCGGTGGGTAAAGAAAAAGCCCGGGTTTGTGTCCAGTCATATTGAGGAAGCATAGTCGAGCGCGCCACTCGATGGGTGGTGGTCTTTGGCGCAATGGAGTAATAGAGCTTCTTCATTCCGGCTGGAAGCCGCTGTTTTGTCTTAGCCAGTAGGCCGCGAGCGCGTTCGCCCCACGTTTGGGTGTCCCAACCTGTCAATTTGCTAAAACCCGCTTCGCATAGAAGCGCGCCAAGGAACGCTGGTATTCCATGTGCGGGCTGCATTCCATGCAACGAAAAAACCATTACAGCGGACGTATCGTTCAGAGAGTTAACGATTTGACCAATCTGACGATCAATCTCCTGATAGAGGTGAATTAGATTCGGTTCGGTCGCGGTTAAGTTATTAAAGAAGTCTTCCTGGTAAATTTGATGTTGCGGTTCGGCTGCGTGCCAAAGATAGTGACCGCAACGGTGCGTCTCCGGAAAAACGATTAACGCGAGTTGAGGATTGATCTCGTTCAGCAACTGCCGGGCTAACGTTCCTCGCAGCGTGGCGCCACTCAAACATCCTTCGCCCAACTTCTCCAGATTTTTGTAATCGTCGGGCCCGGAAACGGTTGTGCCTGCTGCCAACGGATGCTTGCCATGCTTTCGCACCATCGCCGCGACGTTAGCAGGCCCAATCTCTGTTTTGCCTTCGAGTACGTCGTGGGCGCCCCATTCGGATATTTCAAATCCGTCGGACATACCAATCATTGGCATGAATGGCACATCGAGAACGCCAACTCGCAGCCCCTGACTAATCAGTTGCGTCCAGAAAGGATCTAGCTCGCTACCACGGTAGCGCGTGATGTCCATGGTGGATGGTTGCCACACCCACTCTCCGTAAATCCCATGGATCGCAGCATCAGTCCCGGTAATGAATGTCGGCCAAACGGCGCCACTGCCGATGTCGGCGCCTGACTCTATCTCCAGCCACCTGCCCTGAGACAGAAGCGCGGCGAGGTTGGGCATCGAGCCTCGATCAATCAGCCGGCGGATCCATTCGGGCGCGGCAGCGTCGAGACCGATAGCTACAACGTTTCTAGTGGTTATACTCATTCAACAAGTCCTGTGGATTGATCCATTGCTGTTCGTCGGCTGAACGCACGCACGCTTCCAACAGCGCCATAGTTTTTAAGTTTTCCCGGCCGTTTACCTCAGGCGGTTCGTTATGCAGTATGGCTCGTTCGAGTTGTCCCAGCAGGAGTTGTTCCTCAGTCACCTCGCGCGAACCACGTTTGATTATCCGCGGCAGCTTTTTCCCTTCATACAAAAGCAGCCAACGTTGAAAAATGTGAAGCGTCGCGCGTTCACCGATGAATCGTGTGTAAAACTCCTGACCTCGTTCAAAAAATTCGTGCGCCTGTGATTCATAGCTTGCCGTGTAAGTGACTCGAGTTCCTCCTTCGAACGACAGCATCGCCCGAAATGAAGCTCCGGGCGGCAGACTTCCGCCGGGAAACTTGAAACTCTCAGCCACGACGTTGATTGCTTCCTTAGCCAGTACGTAACGCAAGGCATCGAGATGATGCACCCCGACTCCCCAAAGGACACTATTTTGCAGGCGGGCCAATGATGGCGCCATGTCGTGCGGCGGCCTGAAATACTGACAAACCACCATCCCAACCTCGCCGATGGCGCCTTGCGAGATCAGTTGCCGGGCGGCACGGTAAGCCCGCATGTAGCGATAGTTCTGGGCCACCATCAGCGGCACTTTTTGCCGTTCAGCAAGGGAGACTATCCGCGCCGCATCAGCGAGTCGCAACGCGAATGGCTTTTCCACCATCACCGCTATGTGACGCAATAAAGCGGACTCACAAGCTTCGGCGTGGTCGCCTGCCGGGGTCGCGACAATTAAGGCTTGACAGTCAGTTTCCTCGAACGCAGTTGAAAGACTGGTGAAACAAAGTTCTGATGGGATACTTAATTCGTTCGCCGCGTTCTTAAGAGTCTCCTTGTCAACATCAACACAGCCAACTAACTCAAACGCGGGAGAAGACCTAACCTGCTTAACCCACTCTCGTCCGCGCACGCCCATGCCCGCGACCACTACTTGAATCGCCACTCGTATGGTCTCCCATCTTTTACGACCATGGCCGCCGCGAAATCACGCGCGCGAATCAACGTTCGTAGTGAAAGGCGCAGCGCTCCGGGACTCAGCGTACCAAAGGAAGCTGTCGCGACCGCCATCACCGACTTAACATTCCAATGAAATCTTTTGTGTGACAGCATTTCATTGAGCACGCGCGGTGGCTCGCCAGCCCACAGACGCATCGCGCCGAGCATGTAGAAGGCCGCGAGGTCCCCACCGTTTTCGCTGTGCCTTCCTCTAACAGCAGCGATTGCGATTTTGCCGTTCTCCCGCGAGCTATTGCTTGAGTGATAGCGGAACCGGTAGAGAACATCCGGCAGCGTAACCACTCGTCCATGGGCGCGCATTCTGAAAAAAATGTCCTGGTCTTCAGCACCGGAAAGGTTCCCATAGCCCCCGACCGCATGGAACGTGTCTTTGCGAAACATTACCGAACCATGTGCAAAGGGAATGTATGGCGACTTGCGAATCAGCCGCCACCGGTCGCGAGGTCGTGTTACGCGGCCCGTCGCGTCGATGCCATCGCAGGTTGTGCCAATTGCTACTACATCTGGCTCGCATTGCAGGACCTCCCACTGCCGTTGCAGTCGCTCCGGATGCGAAATGTCATCACAGTCCATGCGTGCGATCAGCGGAGCGGAAGCTTTTGCTACTACAAAGTTTGAGCTGCCCGCCAGACCCTGCTTTTCGTCTACCTCGTAGTAACGAATGCGACTGTCGCGCCCCTGCCAATGGCGTAATACCTGATCTGACCCGTCGGTTGAGGCGTCGTTAAGAATTACAAACTCAAAATCGGAAAAGCTTTGAGCGAGGATGCTTCGGATACTCGCATCCAGGAACGGTTGCCCGTTGTGCACGGGCATTACTACGCTGATGCGGGGCGTTGCGGATGACATTCGCCTATATGACCTCGGCAACCCCTCGGATAAGTCGAGCCCCGGGAAGTAACAACAATTGCGCGATCAGAGTGCCAATCAAGCGGCTGCCGGCAAAAAGCACAATGCAATTGCGAAAATAACTTTCCGTCAGCCTGCCGGTGACAACATCGTCTGTAAGCAGTGACAAATAAGGATCGATGAAAACAAACAGAAGGATGGTTGAAAGTGCGTTGACTACTGGGGAAAGATTATTCGCAGTCACTCTTAACTCCGGCTCAAGATAACCGGCGTAAAGCGAGGCAAACACGCCTACGGTTAAGAAGGCTGTGGCCACCATGTTAAAAAGCAAAATCTTGTGGGGAGCGCGAGACAGACTTAAACGCGTGACATTGGTGGCACTGGGGAAACTGGCAGACCGGTTGATCTCTCTCAATCCCGAGAAGGAGAAAGCACGAAGCAACAAACGTGGAACCGAGCGATACTCCCCAAACCTGACGATCGCTTTAGTGAAAAGACGTTGAAAGGTAGGGATCAGGGCCATGCCGATGATCGTGGCCAGGGTGGAGGACAGCACCAACCAGCGAAGCTCGGTTTCGATATTGGAACTGGCTTGTCCCAGGATAGTTTTTTCTACGTGTTTCGCCAGTAGCGGCGCCTGGAATGTATTGGCGGTGCGGGAAACCAGCATCAACACATTGAAAAGCGCCAGCGAAACGGCGATGCGTCCGGTGCGCACGCCCGCTATACGCAACGCGTAAGAGAGCGTGCCAACCAGATTAATTATGAACGTGAGAATGAAAACAATTATTACTTGCCCGCTCATCAGACCATAACGCCGGATGTTGCAAAAATTTCCAAACAGATGCGAATGATCTGCTTGTCACATCCTGGAATGAAAGATTTTAAATAGAAAATGTATCAGGAGGATTCTACCACTTTTGTGAGAACGCGCTAGCAACTCGAGTAAATTAAAATTGGAGGTGAGGTTACGACAAGTGAGCATCAGGGAATGATCCCAGTGATGTGGGTCAGCGAATTCAGAGCCGGGAGCGATAGCGACCGGATGAGTCGTGCGCTAGACACCAGCGTCATTGAAATAAATTCTTTGAGCAGCTTTCTTGGACTTGTGAGGTATTGCGGGTTGGCATCAGGTCGCTATCGCTCCCGGCTCTGAATTCCTCGACCCACTAGCCAGAGTCCCTGGATTCGCACGGCGAGCGTCGCCGCCGACGGAGTTGTCGCCGCCGCGGCTACTACTCCTTAACCAACAATTTTTCCTGCGGCAACATTGCCGGCGCCCCCTTGTGCTGCCAGCAGCGCGCGGGCCTATGCACCCGCCGGGAACACGGGGTGCCCTTCTTTGTGCGAGCTCCGCAAAGATAAACAACTTCGTCAGGGGTCGACTGCTGAGTACTCGCAGTCGTGCTCTGAGCCGTAATGGATTTTGCGGCGCCGGGATCTTCAGGGGCCGTTAAGGGGGAATCGGCCCTTCTTATAATCGTTAACGGTGGTGGAGCCTGACGCCTGGCGCGCCCCGCAATATAACCTCCTGCGAACAACACGGCCACTGCCAGTAATAAGGGCGCGAACCGCTCTTTCCTGAGCCGGCGCGCGCAGCCGTCGCAGAATTTCCGGCTTGTCCAGTAATGCCAACGTAAACGTAATATTTTTGCCCCGCATTCCGAGCAAAAGTTTGGCTTGTACATAGTGAGGCCAGGCTTCCCGTAAATATCGCGGTCGCAAGCAACTCCAAGCTTGCCGGGCGCGTCCGAAATTGACTAATGATGGCGGGAAAGACGCAAATTCGCCGGATTGCAAAAAATCTTGCTTGCCGGGATACTCAGTTACAGAGGCATTTATTCTTCAGATGAAGCATTCCTATTCTTTACCGACTCGCCTGACGGCGTTTCTCTTTGCACTGCTCCTGACTGGCAGCCTGTCAATCCCCTCCCCGGCACAGGATCCCGAGGACGTGGTGCGGACCGACGTGTCTCTGGTGCAGCTCAATGTCGGCGTGGTTGATACGCGCGGGCGGGCGATTACCTCACTATCGCGAAACGATTTCACGGTTTATGAAGACGGCGTGAAGCAGCCGATACTTCATTTCGAACCAACCAACGCCCCCTTCAGCCTGGTGCTGTTGTTGGACATGTCTGGTTCGACCGTAAGTTTTCGTCCGCAGTTGAGGCAGGCCGCCTGGCGTTTTCTTGACGCACTCGCGCCTCAGGATCGCGTGGCCGTTATTCAGTTCAACGCGAAGATTAAAAGTCTGTCGGGTTTCTCCACTGACCGGAAGAGATCTGCGTATGCGATTGAAATTGCTGACGGCGCCGGCAACACGCATCTGTACGAAGCGCTCACCTATGCATTAAAGGAGCTTGACAAGGAAGGCAAACGCCGGAAGGCGATTGTGGTGTTGACAGACGGATTGGATACGCACCTGCGCAATACTGATCGCGCGTCTGCATCGAAAGCAGAAACTGACGAAGCGGCGATCGCTTCGATTGACGCTAAGGCGAGCACAGCCCTCAACTCGGTGTTGACCAGTGCAGACCGGCAGGGCGTCACCATTTATCCGATGGCTCTACCTTCAGGAGATCCGAAGCGCTTGCCGCTGCCTGATCCGATCATTACCGGTATCTACAGCGCCGCCCGCACGCGTTTGCAGAATCTCGCTGACCGAACGGGCGGCCGGCTTAACGAAATACGGCGGCTCGATCAGATGGCGCGCGTGTATGCAGAGGTGGCGGCGGATCTGCGATCGCTCTACACGGTGGCATACCAACCCCGGAACGCCCGCGCGCGTGACGGCAAGTGGCATGAGATACGGGTGGAAGTAGCGCAGCCGGAGCTGATTGCACGCACACGACCAGGCTATTTCGCAAGATAGTTTCAAACTCCAACTTTTAATGGTGGCGCAGTTTGAAGTTTTCTCTGTGTAACCTTTGCGAGCTCTGTGCCTCCGTGGTGAATGTCGCTAACTATGTCCTCAACCACGGAGACACAGAGAACACTGAGGACGCACAGAGAGATCTAATTGCGACACGACAAACTTTTGGACGTTTTACTATTCACGATTTACCATTTACTATTTACCAAAAACGCACCCGTAGCTCAGCTGGATAGAGTACCTGACTACGAATCAGGGGGTCGCACGTTCGAGTCGTGCCGGGTGCACCACAAACCAGTCCAAAGTCCAAAGTCCAAAGTCCAATGTCGGAAGTCAGGGCCTGCAACTGATTACTAACTACTGACCAAGCACATTTTCATGAATAAGAAGCGCGTGCTGATTGTTTGCACCGGTAATGTCGCGCGTAGCCAGATGGCTGAGGGGTTGTTGCGGCATGACGCCGGGGATCGCTTTGAAGTCTTTAGCGGTGGTATCTATCCAAGTTACGTCAGGCCGCTCGCGATCAAAGCGATGCTAGAGCTGGGGATTGATATCTCCGGTCACCGCTCCAAGTCGGTCGAGGAGTTCGTGGAGGAGGAGATGGATTATGTGATCACGGTTTGCGATCACGCAGCGCAACACTGTCCATCGTTTCCGGCGAAGACAAAGAGAATTCATTGGAGTGTAGAAGATCCGGTCGATCCTTTTGGTGATGAAGCTTCACAACTGAAGGTCTTTCGGCGCGTGCGCGATGACCTGAGGCAAAGGTTGAGACGCTTTGTCGAGGAAGAGAGGCTTTCGAAGTAGTTGTGCCGCGCGCTCAGTTGCGGGCCTAACGCTCGCGCTCCCAATATTCGGGTAGCTATGCGTGGGTCGACTAATTCAGAGCCGGGAGCGGTAGCGACCGGATGCCAACCCGCATAGCTTACAAGTCCAAGAAGACAACTCAACATAATCCTTCCAATGATTGTTGTGTTTAGTGCGCGGGCTCAACCGGTCGCTACCGCTCCCGGCTCTGAATTAGTCGACCCACGCTGATAACCCCTCCTCGCGGCGATGGCGGACGGTCTCAAACAATTTGACAGGTTTGCCTGCTCGGAATTATGCTCCGCGCATCATTCGCGCCATTTATTTTCCGTTCGTCCTTTTAGTCGTTTCTCAAACCGTTTCTTAACCACTTTGAGAGGAGTTCCCCATGGGCCGAGTTTTAGCGTTTGTTTATGGCGTAATCTGCTACCTCATCTTCTTTGTGACTTTTCTTTATGCGATAGCCTTTGTAGGGAACGTGTTTGTTCCCAAGACGATCGATTCCGGGCCCACCGGTCCTCTTACCCCTTCGCTAATTATCGACGGCGTGTTGCTTAGTCTTTTCGCAGTGCAACACAGCGTAATGGCTCGCCAATGGTTCAAGCGAGCCTGGACCAAAGTCGTTCCCGAACCAGTTGAGCGCAGCACCTATGTGTTAATTGCGAGCCTGGTTCTGCTGCTCCTGTTCTGGCAATGGCAGCCGATTACCTCTGTGGTTTGGGACGTGCAAAATCCCACGGGCAAAATGTTGCTGCAGGCGCTGTTTTGGATCGGTTGGGGTGGAGTGCTGGTATCGACGTATCTGGTTGACCACTTTGCGCTCTTTGGTCTGAAACAGGTTTATCAACATCTCAAGGGTGTTGAGGCGCAACCAATTCCGTTCAAGACGCCCGGCCTGTACCGCATGGTGCGGCATCCCCTTTATCTCGGATTCATAGTCGCCTTTTGGTCTACGCCACGAATGACCGTGGGCCATCTCTTCTTTGCCATCATGACGACCGGCTACATCCTGGTGGCGATTCAGTTTGAAGAACGCGATCTGTTGCGGTCATACGGTGATCGTTATCGTGAGTACCGGCAAAAGGTCGGTATGATTATTCCGTTGCCGAGACGAAGGTAAGGTTTCAGGCGCTCATCCGTGTGTTGATGTCCCGGTTCCGGGGTGTTGCCCCAGGCTGTTACATTCCGCGCCTTCGCTCAACGATCCACGCCCAGGCAGTGAGCGACCCGTGGGCTGTGAAAATCAACATTAGTGGCTCGACGAGCCAGCGGTGTCTCCCTTCCACATAAAAAACACTCTGCGCTAAACAGATGACTAGTACGATTCCGATCAGGATCACCGTTGCTTCTCTCCTATTTCTGTCTGGCGACCGCAGGCCGAGAGCAGCGCCGGTAATTGCGAAGAGAAGGACTGCTGAGTAGAAGACTTTGTAGACAGCCAAATAACTCCGCGGATACAGAAGGCCGCTTTGCGGCGAGAACCACCAAAAATAAAATGCCTTCCTGAAGTAAAGCCCGAGCGCTACGCCGGGGTTTTGCCGAATGAATTGCGCGGCTTCATCCTCAAAAAATTGTCTCTGCTGCAACTCAGTCATCGAGCAAACCTGGTTTTTGAAGTCTTCCGGCCAGAGATTGAAGATCTTGGTTCGGTTCTGATCATAGAGAGTTCCCGTAGCCCGACTGTTATTTCCACGCCATAAAAGCTCGCCGGTCGTAGAAGAAATGAGGACCTGCTTGTGCAGTACATAATTCCGCACAAGCCATGGACTCAGGACGACCAAAGTGGCTGCGACGATGCAAACAGCCGACTTCAGGCGTTGCGGCACCGAAATATCCCTCACGAAAAACAACAGGTAGATCACTGCGGCTGGAAGCAAGACGCCGCTGATGCCGCGGGAAAGAACCGCAAGGCCGATGATGAATCCGAGTGCCAGCATCAGCTTGATGCTGAAACGCTCCCGGGCTTTGAGGATTAGTAGTACGACAAAAGCAATGAGGAAGGTATCAAGGCTGAGCGGCATCAGATTGAAAACGTCGTAGTAAACGAAGCCGGGATGAAATGCGACGGCCGCCGAGGCTAGCAGCGCCACCTGCCCGCTAAACACTCTCCTGGCAAGGCTAAATATCGTCAGCGCGAGCGCGATGGAAAAGAGTGATTGCATGACGAGAACGGCAAAATGACTGTGGTTAGTAACGGCATATACGCCCGCGCAGAGAAACGCGAAGAGCGGCGTCGCAAACGACTTGTGAATCGTGTTGAGATGTAAGAATGAATATCCGTTTCCGGCGAGCAGATTGTTGGCCAGGGTTTCGTGTTCCCAGACGCGTGCGGTAGCGTAAGTCTCGCAGACGAGAATGAGAACGATCCGGGTAAGGAAAGCAACGGTGAGGATCAGAAGAAGCGGCCGCGTCGTTGATCTGTCTTCGTTGATCACCAGATCAAAGCTGACTTGCAGCAGCCGGCTCTGCAACCTTTTCGCTAGCCGCAGCAATGAGACACGCCTGGGCCGCAGCCAGGCGAGCCACCGGCACGCGGAAAGGCGAACAACTGACGTAATTCAAACCAATCTCATGACAGAAGGCGATCGAGCTGGGATCCCCGCCGTGTTCACCGCAAATCCCAACCTTCAAATCCGGTTTCACACTGCGGCCGAGTTCAGTACCGGTGCGAATCAGTTGACCCACACCTTCGCGATCCAACACCTGAAACGGATCGTCGGGAAGAATTTTGTGTTCTACATAATTCGGCAGAAAGCGGCTTGAATCGTCGCGGCTTAAACCGAAGGTTGTTTGTGTCAAATCGTTTGTGCCAAACGAAAAGAAGTCGGCGTGTGCGGCGATGCTGTCCGCAGTCAGTGCCGCGCGTGGCAATTCAATCATGGTGCCCACGCGATACTCGATCGTCATGCCATGTTCACCCATCACCTGGCGCGCCACTTCATCAATTACCTGGCGCTGCTGATGCAGCTCCTCGCTAAGAGAAACGAGGGGCACCATAATCTCCAATTCCGTCTTCTTCTTTTCGCCCTGTACCTGGCAGGCGGCCTCAAAGATGGCGCGACATTGCATGCGCGTAACTTCCGGGAAAAGCAGACCGAGGCGGCAGCCGCGGAAGCCGAGCATCGGATTGGACTCACGGATTCTTATCACCTGCTTCAGCAGGCGTCGCTTTTCATCGATGTGGTCGAGCAGGTTGTCCATGTCGCCGAGCGTAGTTGCGAGACGCACCGCCATCTTTAACTCGCTTAAATCGTTAAGTAGTTCTTCCGCATTAGGGAGAAACTCATGGAGTGGTGGATCCAACAAACGAATCGTTACCGGCAATCCCGCCATCTCCCGGAAGATGCCGACAAAGTCGCCGCGCTGCAGTGGCAGCAACTTCACCAGCGCCTTCTCTCTGGCGCCGGCGCCTTCTGCCAGGATCATCTCGCGCATGGGAGCCAGTCGCTGGTCGCCGAAGAACATGTGCTCGGTGCGACAGAGTCCAATTCCTTCCGCGCCAAACTGACGCGCAACCTTCGCATCTCGAGGTGTATCCGCGTTTGCACGTACACGCAGTTTGCGAAACTTGTCAGCCCAAAGCATTAACTCGTGAAACTCCGGGCCCAGCGATGGTTGCACCGTCGGCACTTGCCCCAGAAATACGCGTCCGGTTGATCCATCAACAGTGATCCATTCGCCTTTCGTAACGACTGTGCCCTCGACGTTGAATTGCTGCTGGCCATAATCAATCTGAATTGAGTTGGCGCCGCTGACGCAGGTTTTGCCCATACCACGCGCGACCACGGCAGCGTGGCTGGTCATGCCGCCGCGCGCAGTCACGATCGCCTGCGCGGCAACCATGCCGTGAAAATCGTCCGGACTGGTTTCCTGGCGCACCAGCACAACCTTCTTTCCTTCGCGAGCTAGCTCCTCCGCTTCGTCAGGACTGAAAACAACCTGGCCCTGTGCTGCGCCCGGACTGGCAGGCAAGCCGGTGGCGAGCACAGTTGCCTTTGTTTTCGGGTCTACGGTCGGGTGTAGTAACTGATCAAGTTGTTCGGGTGTTACCCGTTGAACCGCGGTAGCGCGATCAATCAACTTCTCCCCTACCATCTCAACCGCGACACGCACGGCTGCGGCGCCACTACGTTTTCCGGTGCGGGTCTGGAGCATCCAGAGCTTGCCGCGTTCGATAGTGAATTCACAGTCCTGCATATCGCGGTAATGCTTTTCCAGTAGTCCGGTGATGGACGCGAACTCCTCATAAACTTCCGGCAGCTCCTTCTTGAGTTGGCTGATCGGGTTTGGTGTGCGAATGCCGGCGACCACGTCTTCGCCCTGAGCATTCAATAAATACTCGCCGTAAAGCTCTTTCTTGCCGGTTGAAGGATTGCGCGTGAACGCTACCCCTGTGCCGCTGCCTTTGCCCATGTTGCCGAAGACCATTGCCTGCACGTTGACGGCAGTGCCGAGTGAATCCGGAATGCGATTCACACGCCGATAGTCGATTGCGCGACGGCCCATCCAGGAATTGAACACGGCCGCGATGGCGACGCGCAGTTGTTCATAAGGGTCTTCGGGAATCGGGTGTTGTTCGGCCCCGATAATCTGTTTCTCAGCGGCGATAATTTCACGCAGATGAGTGGCTTTGAGATCTGTGTCGCGGCCTCCTGACGTTTGCGCCTTGAAGCGATCCATCACGCGCTCAAACTTTTCGTGGGCCACGCCCATCACAATCTCGCCAAACAACGATGCGAAGCGCCGGTACGCGTCGAGCGCGAACCGCAGGTCCCCGGTTTGTGCTGCCAAACCCTGAACGGTCTCTTCGTTGAGACCAAGGTTAAGCACAGTATCCATCATCCCCGGCATGGAGAAGGCTGCGCCCGAACGAACGGACACCAGCAGCGGATTGCGCGCGTCGCCAAACTTCTTTCCGACCTTTTCTTCAACCTTATTGAGGGCCTCTTTCACCTGTTCCCACATGCCTTCGGGAAAGTTCTTGTCGTTTTCAAAGAAAGCATTGCAGGCTTCGGTGGTGACAATCAGTCCCGGCGGCACCGGTAGGCCGGCGCGTGTCATTTCGCAAAGACCTGCACCCTTGCCGCCAAGCAAAGCCTTGTCCTGTCCATCGCCTTCCTCGAAGACGTAGACCCATTTATTGGCAGTTTGTTTGGCAGTTTCTTTTGGCTCTTCGACCGCAGTGCTCATGGGAAGAAACTCTTTTCGCAGAAACTCGTGGGACGGACGCTGATTATCTCATAGTTCACGCCGCAAGGAAGCTTGGCCAATCGCCGGGCATGGATTATAGGTAGTGCCGGGTGCACCACTCAATTACTTAGTGGGAGCGCGGGCGTCCCGCCCGCAATCAGCGCGAAGGCGCGAAAATTAGCGTGACCTGAGAACGATCGAATCCATACTAAGCTAACCCGTGCGATGAAAAGCTTCGTAATTCCAGTCGTGGTCCTCCTGCTCGTGTTTTTGAATTCATCGAAGACGGCCACGCAAAAACCCGTTCCCCAAGATCTAACCCAGTACGTGAATCCTTTCATCGGCACCGCCGGGACCGGCCACACTTTTCCCGGCGCCACACTTCCGTTTGGCATGGTCCAACTCAGTCCTGACACGCGCCTGACCGGTTGGGAAGGATGCTCGGGCTACCACTATTCGGACGACATAATCTACGGCTTCAGTCACACACATCTTAGCGGCACCGGCATCTCCGATTACGGCGACATCCTGGTTATGCCAACCGTGGGCGAAGTGTCCCTGAACGCACTTGATGCGGGCGACAGCCGTAAAGGCTATGCGTCTCGTTTCAAGCACGAAAACGAAACTGCCGAGCCGGGTTATTACAGAGTGAAGCTGGATGACGACAATATCACTGCCGAGTTGACGGCTACTAAGCGCGCTGGACTGCACCGCTATACCTATCCAGGAACAACTGAAGCAAACGTCATCATCGACCTCGCCCACCGCGACAAAGTTATTGATTCCGGTTTGAAAATCAGCGGCGGCCGAGAACTCAGTGGATGGCGCAGGTCCGAGGGCTGGGCAAAGAATCAGATTGTTTACTTTGCCGCGGAATTTTCCCAACCGTTCACGGATTGGGGGATGCAGGCGGAAGGAAAGAGCCGGCCAGGGCTCACTGAAGCGCGAGGCAAAAACCTTAAGGCCTATTTCAGATTTGATGCTTCGGATGGCAATCCGGTGCTGGTCCGGGTGGGTTTGTCTTCAGTGAGTGTAGAAGGTGCTCGCAGAAATCTCGCCGCCGAGCTAAATCATTGGAGTTTTGAACAGGTAAAGCATGACGCCGCCCGCGTATGGAACAATGAGCTCATCAAGATCCAAGTTACCGGCGGCACAAAAGACCAGCTCACAAATTTTTATACTGCGCTTTACCACACCATGATCGCCCCCAATGTCTTTACTGACGTTGATGGCAGTTATCTCGGCCGTGATTTCAAGGTACACAAAGCAAAAGGCTTTGATTACTACACTGTCTTCTCGCTCTGGGACACGTTTCGCGCGGTGCACCCGCTCTACGCAATCATCGATCAGAAACGCACTGCTGACTTTATCAACACATTCCTCACGCAGTCCGAACAGGGAGGCCGGCTGCCAGTTTGGGAGTTAGCGGCGAATGAAACTGACACGATGATTGGTTATCACGCAGTCTCCGTAATCGCCGACGCGGCGGTGAAAGGGATTCCCGGGTTCGATCGCGAGCGAGCCTTCGCGGCAATGAAACACAGCGCCCAGCAAGAGCATTTCGGTCTCAAGGCGTACAGGGACCACGGCTACATCGGCATGGAGGAAGAAAGTGAATCTGTCTCCAAGACGCTTGAGTATGCGTACGATGATTGGTGCATTGCCGAGATGGCCCGAATTCTGGGGCGGGTTGCCGACTACAATCGCTTTATCCAACGCGCACAGTCTTACAAAAACGTATTTGATCCGGCTTTACGATTCATGCGTCCCAGATCGAATGGCGGCTGGCTCGAGCCATTCTCTCCGCGTGAAGTGGATTTCAACTTCACCGAAGCCAATGCGTGGCAATACACCTTCTTCGTGCCCCACGACATCAGCGGCCTGATGGGATTAATGGGCGGCAAACAAAAGTTTGCGCAAAAGTTAGACGAAATGTTTTCCGCCGAAAGCCGTACGACCGGCCGCGAGCAGGCAGATATTACCGGGTTGATGGGCCAGTATGCGCACGGCAACGAGCCGAGCCACCACATGGCCTATCTTTATAACTATGCCGGGCAACCATGGAAGACACAGTCTCGCGTCCGAATGATTTTGGATAAATTTTATAAACCGGAACCTGACGGTCTGATTGGTAACGAGGACTGCGGCCAGATGTCGGCCTGGTACGTGTTCAGTGCAGCGGGCTTTTATCCTGTAACACCGGGTTCGCCGGTGTATGCGATTGGCAGTCCATTGTTTCCGGAAGTCCGCTTCAATCTCGAAAACGGCAAACAGTTCGTGGTTAAAGCTCGCGGAGTTTCTCAGGCAAACATATACATCCAGGCAGCACAGCTTAACGGTAGTCCTTACAACAGATCGTACCTGAAGCATGAGGACGTGATGAATGGTGGCGAACTGATTTTTGAAATGGGTTCAAGACCTAACCAGAAATGGGGCACGGGTGAGAATGACATTCCGGTATCAAACATTGCAGTTCATCCGATCACCCCGGTTCCGGTCATAGAGGCGTCTGGCAGGAGTTTTAGAGGACGTCTGAAGATTTCCATGTACGCGCGAAACAAAGCGGACGTCTACTACACCACCGACGGCTCGGAACCCCACAACGGTTCGCTGAAGTTTAGAAGGCCTTTCTTCATTGATCGCAGCAGCACCATTAGAGCGGTCGCCTATGATCGAACTTTGCCGAGGCTCGGCAAGAGTCTTACTACCTCGGCCCGTTATCACAAGATTCCTCACAATTGGACAGTCACGTTAACTCCAAAATACAGCTCGCAATATCCGGCGGCAGGAGACCTCGCGGTCATCGATGGCATAAGAGGCACGACCAACTGGAGCGGCGGCGCGTGGCAAGGCTATCGAGGCCAGGACTTTGTAGCTGTGGTTGATTTAGGAAGGGTTCAAACAATCTCAAAACTTGGGGCAGGATTTCTGCAGGACGTTGGTTCGTGGATCTGGATGCCGCGGCGAGTTGAATTTGAAGTATCCGCCGATGGCCATAATTTCGTTCACGCGCTTTCGATACAGAACGACGTACCAGATAAGCACTACGGCGTGGTGTTTAAGGATCTGGTTAAAAGCGTGGACCGGACGCTAAAGGGTCGCTACATCCGCATCAAGGCGCACGCTTATGGGAAGATACCGGATTGGCATCCGGGTCACGGTGAGGATTCGTGGCTCTTTATCGACGAGATTCTGATTGAATAACTACGAAACTGGCCGAATCGTGGGTCGAACAAAGTAGAATTGGGAGCGGTAGCGACCGGATGCCAACCTGCCAAGCGCACAAGTCCAAGAAAGCAGCTCAACATTCCATTTCAATAACCCTTGTGTTTACGCACGACTAATCCGAGTGGGTCGACGAATTCAGAGCCGGGAGCCGTAGCGCCGGATGTGTTTACGCACTACTCATCCGAGTGGGTCGACGAATTCAGAGCCGGGAGCGGTAGCGACCGGATGAGGCGTGCACTAACACAACTCTCATTGAAATGCATTATGTTGGGCTGCTTTATTGGACTTGTGAGTTATGCACGTTGGCATCCGGTCGCTACCGCTCCCGGTTCTGACTTTGTCGACCCACCAAAAGTCATTAATTCGCACGGCTCATCCGGTCGCTACACCGCTCCCAGCACTGCCTTTGTCGACCCACAAAAAGTCATTAATTCGCACGGCTCATCCGGTCGCTACACCGCTCCCGGTTCTGACTTTGTCGAGCCACCAAAAGTCATTAATTCGCACGGCTCATCCGGTCGCTATCGCTCCCGGTTCTGAATTTGTCGACCCACCAAAAGTCATTAATTCGTACGGCTCATCCGGTCGCTACACCGCTCCCGGCACCGCCTTTGTCGACCCACCAAAAGTCATTAATTCGCACGGCTCATCCGGTCGCTACACCGCTCCCGGTTCTGACTTTGTCGACCCACCAAAAGTCATTATTTCGCACGGCTCATCCGGTCGCTACCGCTCCCGGCTCTGAATTCGTCGACCCACGGACTGATAACTCTTTGTTCACCGGTATCCCCAGCACCAAAGGGCTGAGTTATTCTCATTCGTGGGCTCGGCCGACTTTTTGTACAAAGCCGCCAACCTCTACGCCGCAGCACGTCGCACCCGGTGAAGTGCGATCCCGGGTGTTTGCCTGCGCGGCTTATTAAAAGGAGAGGATGGCAACCAGGCCGGCATCGTATCGGCGTTGGCCACGCGTAAGCCAATGATCATTCCCAGCTTCGCGAGGGTCTGGGGGCCGGTCCAGTCCCAGTCAGGCTTCACCACATCGCTTGGCGAATGATAGTCAGTCTCGAGCCATTTCTTCATGCGCGGAATCCATAACTTGGGGTCGCCTTCGGGACCGCCTAGCAGCATCAACGCAGGCACGCCTTGCTTCACAAAAGCGTAGTGATCTGAACGCACAAAAGCGTTCTCTTCCGGCAGCGGATCGGGCGTAACGAGGGTGCCGCTAGCGATCGACGCGTCCTCAAAGACCTTGCCGAGATCGGAGTGTTCGGCGCCGAAACCAACTACGCGTTTCACCGGACCATAAACCTCTGTGCCGATGCCATCGAAGTTAATGTTTGCCGCGACCTTATGAAGCGGCCAGGTCGGATTCCTCACCCAGTGCTCAGCGCCGAAGAGTCCATACTCCTCGCCCGTAACGGCGAGAAATATTATCGAGCGACGTGGCCGTGACGCCGGTTTGGGAAAGGCTTTGACAAACGCTTCGGCGATGGCCGCAATGGTTGCCGTTCCCAACGCATTGTCGGCTGCGCCGGGATAAATCCGCCCGCCTTCAAGTCCGTAGGCATCGTAATGCGCGGTGAAGACCACCGCTTCTTCCTTGAGCTTTGGATCGGAGCCTTCGAGAACAGCCGCGACATTACTGCTGGGCGCATCGGTTAGTTTGAAACGCAACGACACATTCGCTGTCTTACCCAAATCGCGCGAAACCATTTCACCCGTTGCAGCTTTCTCCATCGTCTGCACAAAAGGCATCGGTGAGCCGGCAAAGATTTTTTCCATTGCGTCATCGCTCACGAGCAGCACGGGGGGAATCTTAAACATCATCGCCGGAGCAGAAGCTAGCGTAACGCGACGTCGCGACAAATAATTGGCGATGGTTGCGAATGGCTGTGCGGCTGTACCTGCTCTGGCTACCACGAGCGCGAGCGCGCCCCGACTAAAGATGCTCACGGCGCGTGCTTGCGGATTTGTAGCTCTTCGCCAGGCGGCTTCGTCTACACCGGCTGGTTGACCTCCGGCAATAATGACAATCTTGCCTTTGAGATCTAGACCGGCCAGATCGTCGCGTTTCAACTCGGACGAAACCAATCCATAGCCGGCAAACACAACACCACCTGTAGCCTCCACTTGCTCAGATGCATAAGGCGGCAACACGACATAGTCTTCACCGTGTTTGAGTGCTGCATCGCCTACCTTGACCGAAGATTCCGGCAATACTTCCGCCGAACGAAATTTGATCGGCTGCAGGTAGGTCCCGTTGACGCCTGCGGGTTTCAAACCGAGCTTCGCGAAGTAATCTGCCAGGTATTGCGCGGCTTTATCAGCACCGGGCTGGGCGGTACCGCGACCCTCAAATTCTTTTGAGCTTAGAGTTGTCGTTAGGTCTCTGATGGTTTCAAGCTTGACTCGTTCGGCGGCCTTTTTCTCCGCCGAAGTAAGGGTTGCCGCTCGCGAGATAGCGGGAGCAACTGCCCGTTGTTGCCCGGCGAAGATGGGCTGAGTGAGCAGGGAAACGCCGAGTATCGTCGTTAGAAGTGCACGGCGCATAAATATGTTGATTAGAAACGATGGCATCGATGACATTAAGTTCTCCTTGAACGTAAACAGTAGACAGAAGAGACGCAAGCGGGCCGTACAAGGTTGGCTGTCTACTGTTTGCTGTTTACTGTGGACTCCCTCACGCCGAAATTACTTTCGCGATCAGAAACGCCGCGCCGGCTGCCGCGCTGCCCACGAACGCAGTCTGCAGGGCACTTCGTACCGGCCGCATTCCCGTAAATTTCCCTTTCACAAAGCCAAACACCAGCAAAGCAAACAGGGTAACCACAATTGAGATTAATAATGCAGTCGTGACGTTGGCGGACGCCATGTAAGGAACGAGTGGCACAAACCCACCCACTGCATAGGCGCCGCCAATTGTTAACGCGCTCGTCATGGCGCGCTTTGGATCCGGCTTCTCCAAACCCAGCTCGAAACGCATCATGAAGTCAACCCATTTCTTGGGCTGGCGCCGTAAGGCTTCGACGATTGGCTTGGTCTGTTCTTTGGTTAACCCGTACTCCTCAAACACTTCCGCTACTTCGCGCATTTCTTCATGAGGGATTTCCACCACCTCGCGTTTTTCGCGTTCGCGTTCTTTGGCGTAGTGTTCGGCATCGCTCTTGGCGGCGAGATAACCGCCCAAGCCCATCGCGATGGCCCCGGCAGCTATTTCGGCGAGCCCCGCGGTAACGATGATGCGACTGGAGTTGATCGCGGTGAGGCCGGCTGCGAGGGCGAAAGGAACGGTTAACCCGTCGGCCATTCCAATTACTGCATCACGAACTACTTCGCTCGCAGTGAAGTGGCGTTCTAAGTGGGGAGTTTGCGGCATGTAGATTCTCCAAAAATGTTCGTTCCTTCAATTAGCACCGGGCTTCAGCCGGGTGATCGTGAAGAGGATTTAGAAACCGTTTAAACGGTAATGACATACTTGACTCATCAAGAATGTCATTCAATTACTTGTAGGCAGCGCCGAAGGCGCGGAATGCAACAGCCTGGGGCAACGCCCCAGGAAATGTTCAGCTACCAAATGTTGAGCGCTGAAGGCGCGACATACAATTCGTGAGCCCTCAGTAGTTGTAAGGCATCTCGCGCCTTCAGCGCTTCTTATAGTCGAAACCCTTGGCGTTCCTGGGGCGATGCCCCAGGCTATTACATTTCGCGCCTTCGGCGCTTGAAAACAAATAGTCCAAGGCACTGAGTCAAGTATGTTGAGCCCGTTTAATGGTTTCCCATAAGTTTATTGGACTAGATCTCACCGCACTAAAATGCGGTGTTAAATCCGATGATCCGGTGACGTTTTCATCCTGTACACAACAAGGCTTTGATGATAGCTAGCGGATCCGTAATCCGCCTAGAACTTATCAAGCAGTATCAGAACGCCGATGACGATGAAGGCAATCGCCGCTGCCCGCTTGATCCAGATCAGCGGCAGATAGTTTCCCACCACTCCACCCACGACCACGCCAATCGCAGATACGGCTGTTAACGCAAGCGCGGACGCTATAAAAACTGCCCAGGGTTTTTTTGACTGCGCCGACATCGTCATGGCGGCCAGTTGAGTCTTGTCGCCCATCTCCGCCAAAAAGATGACGCCAAAGGTTGTTAGGAAGACGCGCCAATCCATTTCATTCTCCTTCGAATAATCACGACCGGTTTCATTAAATCGACTCCCAAGCATAACCTAAACAATCTGCTTTCAAAGCCTTAACGCCTTTTATCTAAGGCATTGCAGGTAACGACTAAGTTGAATAAGTCGGGGGGTGGCGCAATTTGAGGTTTTTTCTGTGCAAACTCTGAGACCTCCGTGTCTCGGTGGTGAATATCACTGACGAATTAACACAACCACGGAGACACAGAGCACACCGAGACCGCACAGAGTGATCTAGTTGCGACACCACCGCTAAGTCGAGGTGTTTGGAGCTTTGCATCCCCAAGTTTACAATCAATAAACTGTTTACTCTTGTTCTCGCAGCCCAGCAGGGATGAGCCAACAAACCAACGATTTCCTCGGTACCGACCGCTTTCGTATTCGCCGCCGCCTCGGCTCAGGAGGAATGGGGGTCGTTTACGAGGCACTTGACCGAGATACAGACAAGCTCGTCGCGCTCAAGACCCTGACGCGCGCGGAAGCTTCACACATCTCCCGTTTCAAGAATGAGTTTCGCTCGCTCGCGAATGTTTCTCATCCAAACCTGGTTTCACTCTACGAATTTATGGCCGACGGCCAGTACTGGTTCTTCACGATGGAGCTGGTACAGGGAATTAACTTCCTCGAGTACGTGCGCCCCGGTTATCAATCGAGACACATTGAGTCGTCCAAAACTCCGACGCTTCGGAAAGCATCCACCGAACCCGGCAAAGAAATTCTTGCCGACTATGAAGCTGTAACCATGCAACTTGATCCGGAGCGAAGCACCCTCAGTGGCGGGGAATATGTTGAAGCTCCAATCGACAGCTCACTCTCTCGTTCAGAGCTTGACCTTAACCGTCTGCATCTGGCCCTGAGGCAACTTGCCGAGGGCCTGCATGGGCTACACGAAACAGGCAAGCTGCATCGAGACATAAAGCCTTCCAATGTGCTAGTCACCAAAGAAGGCCGCGTAGTGATCCTCGACTTTGGTCTGGTAGCGGAAGTAGAAAGCGGGTTATTGCACGACAGCATTACCCTCGCCGGCACGCCGGACTACATGTCGCCAGAACAAGGTGCTCAACGGCCAATATCAAGTGCCAGCGATTGGTACAGCGTTGGCGTGATGCTTTACCAGGCACTGGCCGCACGCCTTCCATTCTCGGGAAAGTTCTTCGAAGTGATGATGAACAAGCAAAACTTCGATCCGCCTGCTCCTGCCGAACTCGTCCCGGGAATTCCTGCCGAGCTTAACGATCTTTGCATGAGATTACTTCAACGGCAGCCGGAACAACGGCTAACCGGCAAAGAGGTATTGCGCGTACTGGGACATGGCAAGACTGGCCCGCTGCGGCGGCCAATTATGCCTACTCCCTCACCAGCGCTGAGCCAGACCGCGCCATTCGTCGGTCGTGCGAGCCAGTTGCGCGAACTCGACAACGCCTTCGCGCACACGAGGCGAGGTCAAACAGTCACTGTCTATCTCCATGGAAGCTCGGGAATGGGAAAGAGCGCCCTGGCGCGACATTTCCTTGACGAGCTGCGGGCTAACGACCAGAACGTTGTGATCCTTGAAGGACGTTGCTACGAACGCGAGTCGGTGCCTTACAAGGCGCTCGATGGAGTAGTAGATAGTTTGACTAAGTATCTGATGTCGCTTCCCGATTCGAAGGCGGAGGCGCTGATGCCCCGCGAAGTTTTGGCGTTGGCGCGCCTCTTCCCGGTGATGCTGCAGGTGGATGCCGTATTCAATGCACCGCAGCGCGAACAGGAGATTCCCGATCCCTTCACGCTGCGTCGCAAAGCATTTGCAGCGTTGCGCGAATTACTTGGACGCATAACGGATCGCCAGCCCCTGGTTATTTACATCGACGATTTGCAATGGTCCGACGCCGATAGCACGACTCTGTTGGAAGACTTGTTGCGGCCACCGGAAGCGCCGCCACTGCTTTTGCTGCTCAGCTTTCGTACTGAAGATATTGAAGCGAAGCCTTTCTTGAAGTCGTTGCTGGAAAAGTCGGGAACAGATAGTGCGCGCGAAGTGACTGTTGCCGCGCTCTCAAAGACTGAATCCCAAAAGCTGGTACGGGATCTGCTCGGTTCAAACGCTCCAGTCCTCGAACCGTTCACCGAGTCAATCATTCGCGAAGCGCGAGGAAACGCTTTTCTGCTGGAACAACTGGCTCGTTATGCTTCAACCAGCGATCGCACCGCGACTACCGGCATCACCCTCGCGGTCATGCTCGACGAGCGTCTGCGCCATTTGCCGAAAGGGGCACGCCAGTTTATTGATGCTTTAGCGATTGCCGGACGCCCAATCAACCCGGAAGTGGTCTATCAAGCCGCAGAACTTTCCGGTGACGAGTTGCCGTTGGTCAGCTCGCTACGTGCGGCCCAGTTTCTCCGCACGGGTGGAACGGGCCACGCGATTGAGCTTTACCACGACCGCATTCGCGAGACTCTCGCCGCTCAACTCGATCCCAAGAAGGTGACACAAATCCATCGCCGGCTCGCCCAGGCAATTGAAAGGCGCGGCATAGAAGACCCCGAAGCGTTGTTTGAACACTACCTCGGAGCGGGTGAACGAGTGAGGGCGGCGACTCATGCGGGTATGGCCGCCAGAAAAGCAGCCAGTGCTCTGGCGTTTGATCGGGCAGCCGGTTTCTATCGACGGGCCCTCGAGTTGGCCCCGGTGCGTGGAGCTGAATTGATTGATTTGAAGCGCGGGTTGGCCGAGGCACTTGCTAATGCGGGCCGGCCAGCGGAGGCAGCTCAGGCGTTTCTTGACGTGGCGCAGGTCACGTCTGCCAGTCACAGCCTCGATTACAAGCGTCGCGCTGCAGAACAGTTGTTGATGGGTGGACACATCAAGGAAGGCCTCGAGTTGGTCCGTTCGGTCCTGGCGTCCGTTGGGTTTACCCTTCCAGCCGGCCCTAAACGCGCCTTGATTTCGCTGCTCTTAAAGCGTCTGCAGATCCGTCTCCGCGGCCTTAACTTTGTCGAACGCAATGCGAACGAGATACCCGAATCGGATCTCTTTCGTATCGACATCTGCTGGGCCCTCGCGGCCGGGCTCGGCGTGGTCGACTTGATTAGAGGCGCAGATTTTCAAAGCCGCCACCTGTTACTGGCTTTACGCTCGGGAGAACCCTATCGCGTTGCGCGCGCAATCGCTTTCGAATCAGTGCAAACCGCGACTAGTGGCGGCGCGGGCCGGAAGCGGGCGCTGCAACTATCGCGTCGCGCAGATGAGCTCGCGCACAAGGTAGGTCATCCGCACGCAATCGGACTTGCTATTTGGGCCAGTGGCGCTGGAGCTTATCTCGGAGGCGATTGGAGAAAGGCTGCTGCGCAATGTGAGCGCGCGGCTGAAGTTTTGCGCGACCGTTGTACCGGCGTAGCCTGGGAGTTAACCACAGCCCACCGCTTCATGCTGAGTGCCATGTTGAATCAAGGCGCCCTTGCGGAGGTTTCGAGACGCGTGCCGTTTCTGCTTGCTGCGGCCCTTGAACAGGGCAATCTTTTCGCGGCAATGGATCTGCGGACTCGGCTAAACGTCATCTGGCTGGCAGCCGATGATCCGACGCGGGCACGCGCAGAAGTTATCGAAGGTCTAAAGGCTTGGGCGCATGAGGGTTTTCATTTGCAGCACTACACAGCAATGCATGCCCTCGCGCAGATCGAAATGTACACCGGCGATTTTGAAGTTGCCTGGCGTCACATACAGGGACAGTGGAAGGCCCTCGAGCACTCGATGCTGCTGCGCATTCAAATCCTGAGGATCGAGGCGATGCATCTGCGGGCACGCGCTGCGCTGGCGTCGGCTTTTGCTCAAAAGGATGCTGCGCGAATAAGTCTCGCCGAGCAACTGGCTATGAAAATTAGCAAAGAGAAGATGGCCTGGGCTGATCCGTTCGCAAGTTTGATCTTCGCTACCGTTGCGTACCAGCGTGGGCAAGTGGATAGTGCGACCACGTGGCTCGCCAAGGCCATCGAAGGATTTGAGCAGGAGGGCATGCGTCTCTACGCGGCGGCGGCGCGCTACCGCCTGGGCGAAATACTATCGGGCGACCGCGGCGTTGGTCTGATGGCGGAAGCTGAAGGCTGGCTCCTCAATCAAAAAGTGAAGCAGCCCGAGCCAATGCTGCAAATGTTAGCACCAGGTTTTCATTGATATGGACACACTTAAGACGCTTACTTACGACGTCACCGGCCGCATCGCACGCGTCACGCTCAATCGACCCGAGCGCGGCAATGGCATCACTTTCGAAATGCCGGCTGAATTGGCCGCCTGTGTGGAACGTGCCAATCTCGATCCGGCGGTGCATGTGATCGCCTTGTCGGGTAATGGCAAGGGATTTTGCGGTGGCTACGATTTGGTTATGACGGCTGAGCAGAGACTCAGCGACGAGGATGGGTTGATGGGATGGCCGGCGGGATCGCCAATGGATCCGCGGGTGCAGGTTGCCAATCACAATCCCGACGAGACGTGGGATCCGATGCTCGACTACGCAATGATGAAGCGAAACGTGCGCGGCTTCATGAGTCTTTTTTACAGCGACAAACCCGTGATCTGTAAGGTCCATGGATTCTGTGTGGCCGGCGGCACAGACATGGCACTGTGTTCAGATCTGTTGCTGATTGAAGATGTGGCTTCGATTGGTTACCCGCCCGCGCGCGTTTGGGGAGTGCCGACTACGGCGCTTTGGGCATACCGAATTGGCGCTGAGAAAGCCAAGCGCCTCCTGTTTACCGGAGACTGTTTGACAGGCAAGCAAGCGGCGGAATGGGGGCTGGCAACGGAAGCAGTTGCCGGGGATGAACTGAACGCGCGATTTGAAAGCCTGTTGGAACGGGTGGCGCGACTCCCTGTAAATCAACTGGTCATGGCAAAGCTTCTAATAAATCAAACCTTGCTAAACCAGGGCCTAAACTCTTCGCAAATCCTGGGCACCGTTTTTGACGGCGTGGCCCGCCACACCAAAGAAGGTTACGCTTTCCAGAAACGGGCCGCCGAGATTGGTTTCAAACAAGCCGTCAAGGAACGCGATGATCCGTTCCGCGAATAACGCGAAAAGCTTTGGAGTAAATTCATGATTTTTCGCAGCCCTCACGCCTCCCAGAAAATTCCTGAGGTTCCACTAACTGAATACGTGTTGCAGCGCGCGCGCGAGTTTGGCGATAAGCCGGCGCTTATTGATGGCCCATCAGGACGCACCTACACGTATGCTCAACTTTCCGTGCTCGTGAGGCGGGTCGCCGCCGGTCTGGCCAGGCATGGGTTTACCAAAGGTGACGTACTGGCAATCTACAGTGTGAACCTGCCGGAGTATGTGTTGGCTTTCCACGGTGCCGCGATCTTAGGTGGCACTATAACGATGGTGCCGCCACTGTTCACCGTAGCTGAGCTCAAGACACAACTGCGCGATTCCAAGGCGACGTACTTGTTGACCATTCCCCAGCTCATCGACAAGGCACGCGAGGCGGCAGACGGCATTCGGAAAATTTTCGTCATCGGCGAAGCGGAAAGCGCGGTACCGTTTAGCTCGCTGCTCAATGAAGGCAATGAACTGCCGCCGGTTGAAATTAATCTGCGTGACGACATTGTTGCCCTACCTTATTCGAGCGGCACCACCGGCTTCCCCAAAGGCGTAATGCTGTCACACTACAATCTCGTTTCGATGTTGTGCCAACTACGCGCGAATGATCCGGTGAAACGGGATGATTCAATGGTGTGTGTAGTACCGATGTATCACCTTTACGGTCTTCATGTGGTTGTTAACCTCGCGCTAACCCAAGGCGCCACAGTTGTGACTCTACCTCGTTATGAACTCAAAAACTTTCTCGCCACGCTGGTAAAGTTTGGCATCACAGTCGCGCCCCTTGTTCCTCCAATCGTGCTGGCGCTTTCCCGCGATCCCGTAGTCGCGGATTATGATCTGTCTAAGCTGCGCGCGATTCACTGCGGGGCGGCATCGCTGGCTGCAGAGATCGCTGCCGCCTGCACCGAGAGGCTCAAGTGCGACATACGCTACGGCTACGGTCTGACGGAGGTCAGTCCACTTTCGCATTCAACCGCGCCGTCGCTGCCAAATCACGAGCGCTCGGTTGGTTATTGTCTCCCGAACACCGAATGTCGAATTGTCGGCTATGAAACGGGAGTTGAGCTCAAACCGAATGAGGAAGGCGAGATCTGCGTGCGTGGGCCGCAGGTGATGAAAGGCTATCTGGGGAAGCCGGAGGCCACTGCGCAAATAATCGATGGCGATGGATGGTTGCGGACCGGGGACATTGGCTATGTGAGCGAGGATGGCCAACTCTTCGTCGTCGATCGGCTCAAGGAACTGATCAAGTACAAAGGAAGACAGGTCGCACCCGCAGAACTCGAAGCGATCCTGATTTCACATCCGGCGGTTGCCGATGCGGGAGTTGTCCCCAGCTTCGACCTCGAAGCCGGGGAGATTCCCAAAGCATTTGTAGTTTTAAAGCACGAGATCAGTGCCGCAGAGCTGATGAAGTTTGTTGCCGAGCGGGTGGCTCCGCACAAAAAGATTCGAGCCGTTGAGTTTGTTGACGAGATACCTAAGAGTCCCGCCGGGAAGATCCTTCGGCGAGTGCTCGTGGAACGCGAGCGGGTCGCGCAGAATAGCTCCGAGTCAAAACCAGCACCTCGCGAAAAGCTGGCCTCTCAACCCTAGATGACGCTGAGGCAGATGGCAGCGGTTTCAGATTAATAGTGGCTGCGAGTCCCGCGTGATCTGAGGGCCATAGACCGCCTGGTGTGCGATCCGCGAGCGTGTTGCCAAACAAATCAGTCCCAAATACCTCAACTTCACCTTTAACCATTATCAGATCCAGTCGCCAAAAGGGCGTGACAGGTGTGAACAGGTCTGTCAGATGTAGCGGCCAGGTAAACCCCGAGTCGCCGGGGTGTGTAGCAGTCCAGGTATCGATGAATCCCGAACTTGCAATCACCTGATAACCGGAGTTTAGCGACGGGTCACCGGTAGCGGAGTCCGTATTGAGATCTCCCACCAGCACAACAGGCAAATTAGTGTTCGCCGGGCTGAGCATTAACTCACTCGATTGAGCAGCTTGCACGAGGGGGTGAAACGATTCAAGGTGAGTGTTGATAAAGCGAAAATCTTTGCCGCGTATCTTTCCATCGACTGACAGCCAGCCACGCGGCACCACGATCTGACCGAGTATTGGGCTGGTAAAACCAAACTGCGTGACGAAATGCTGCCCCTGGATGTTCGACAGTTTTAATTCCGCGGTTGAGAGATCGGTTCGCGCGAGAATGACATCACGATCCGTGAAGCCGATGTTGATGCCGAGAGCACTCGGGGCCTCGGCCTGAAACTCCGTGAGCACGGCAATCGGCGCATAGTGCAGCCCGCGCGACTCCAACTCATCAAGCAGCGATTGCAGCGCATCGTAGGTCACGGTTGTGGCTGGACCTCCAAACGGACCGGTGCGCCAGATGCTGACTTCCTGAAGTCCGACCAGGTCTGGCTGTCTCGCTTCAATTTCATCAGCTACCGCAGCAGCACGGGCGGGGATGTTGCTTTGCTGAACGCTTAAATAAGTATTCTTGACTGCCTCAAGAAAGTCGCCGAACGAGGTGGCGCCAAGAACCGGGCCGAAGTCGGCGCCGAGGAACATGTTGCGAGTCATCACTACCAGAGGGCGATCACTCGTGCGCTGAAGAAATTGCGGTCGCGGGAAATCCGAGGCAGAGCGTCAGCACGCAGAGAGTTGTAACCTGTAGCACTTTGCTTTTCATTTGTGTCTCCTGATGGGCTTAGTGGTCATCTAATTACCTTCAATGGTCTATTTCAAAGATGTCCCTACGTATGAACGCGGCAATACCTGCTAATACCTATCGAACTTTTTTTGTTTGGGGATGGATTGAGGGTTAGGACCGCAGGCAGGGTTTGGCGCGCCGAAGGTGCGGGATTCAATAGCCATGGCCGTCAGGCCGTGGCCTTGCGAGCCTCAAGCTGAACTTGAGGCCCGCAGGGCCGACATTATTCTCTGGCGAATTAATGCCGCACCTTCGGCGCTCAACCATTCATGTTTCGAGTGATCCACGGCCTTACGGCCGTGGCTATTAAATGACGGTCCTTCGGACCAGCTGGAGCCTTCTAAATAGGTTTTCTTCGATCGCGCCGAGAAATATGCCAGTGACGCTGAAACGATTAGCAGAAATAAGTGCGCTAAATCACCGGGCTGAAGCCTGGTGTTAATAAGCCTTGATTGCCCAGGCGCTGACGAACGGTGACAGCATCACCACGCCATTCTTACTTACCACTTCATCGCGAAGTCGTTCAGCGAGGCTATCAACACCCACCTCTTGTTCGGTGGTTATGTTGAGCGCTATCAAGGCCGGCAGAATGTTTCGGATCGAGTTAGCTGTGTAAGCGTAACCGTCCCAGTTAGGTCCGCTGCCGACCGGCGCTTCCAGGCGCAGATGTGGCTCGGGCAAACCCGCGTCGCAGAAAACACCGTTAAGTTTTAGGCCCATCTGAGTTTCAACTCCGGCCTTCTGAAAGCATTCGACCATCCAGCGATAAACCTGTTCCGCTAGTGGCGATTCAGGGAGGGTGAGCGGTTTGGTTGTCCAATCTGCTTCCTGAAAAGCAACGATGCCACCGGGCCGCAAGTGTGTCAGCAGTCTTTGCATCGTGCGCGCTGGTTTACTGAGATACATCAAAACCAGCCGCCCAACAACAGCATCAAATCTGGAATCAAGGACCACACTATCGATATCCGCCTCGACGAAAGAGACATTGTGCAAACGCGCTTCAAACGCCCGCTTGCGGGCGGTTTCCACCACTCCCTTATCTTTGTCCACTCCTAAAACCGCACCACGCGGCCCCACCAGGTCCGCCGCGATCAGTGAGACGTCTCCTGCTCCACAGCCTACGTCCAGAACTTTCATCCCGGCTTTGAGGCCAGCGTCTTCGAATAGCCGTCTCGTAAAGACGTTGTAGAACTGAGACTGCTGCTGCAGTCTCAACGTCTCAGCGCGGGAGCGGCCGAGCGGATAAATAGCTTCCAACCTGCTGCTGTTTTTCAACCCAGACCTCCCGGTGGTGATCAAGCACTCTTCGATTGCAAGGGCTCGAGATGCTGCAAGGCGAATGTCGGGAGAGTGGTCTTGCTGAATGCCCTGGTCAAACCGGCTTCAGCGAGTTGTTGGGACAGTTGTCCGCTGGCATCCGTAACCATAGTCGGGTTGAAGTAAGCTTCATAGCGCGACTCGATTCGGAACGCGGGTTTGTAGATGGCGTCCAGGGGTTCCGTGGTAGTTACGAAGGTGCGCGACTTTCCTCTCATGGAAGGAGCGAACGGCCGGGTGGGAGAAGTGGCTAGCGAGTACGCGCCTAGCAAAAGTACGTTAGCTAATTCCACGCCTAGCTGCGACATGTTCAAGGTTGAACGATATCTGCGGACAAAATTGATCGAATGTTTTAGCGCTCGCCAACGGTATCCGCGCAGGACCATCATTTCGTAAACAAACTTCACTACCTCCTCGATAGGATCCAGGGGCTTACAAACTATTGTTGAGCCGTCCATGTCCCGAAGTTTGGTATGAGGAAGCAGGGCGTTATTCCGCAGCGACTCGTAAAAGAAAGGTGTGCCGAGCAGTGGAATCGGTAGCGTGATGAAACTTGGCAGAGTGATGTCCGGAGTATTCGTTACTAAGTCGAGCTCGCGACGAAGGTCTGCTATGCGGCGCTTGTCCACGTCGAAGATCAATCCATAGGAAAACATCAAACCTGCTTCCAGAGACTTCCGGATTATTTCTGTCTGTGGACAAAGGTTGTTCTGGCCCTTGTTCACAGACTTCAACCACTTGGTATCGAAGGCCTCAACGCCACTAAACAAAAAGCGACAACCGGCTTCATGCATCAGTGGCAGATTTGCCTGGTTACGAAAGAAGTCTCCGGTGACGAGAGCAGCCCAGTCTTTCAATTGTCCCTCGGCGCGCAGCTCTCTAATCAAACCAAGGCGCGCCAAAAAATTGTAGCGGTCGTTTCCATAGAAATTGTTGTCGGCAAAGATTAGGCGGCGCACTTTGCCGAGGGCGAGGATTTGCTTTCGGATATATTCGAGGTCGTATTTTTTGTACGATTGCCCTTCACCGGTGAGGGAGCAGAACGAGCAACGAAAATTGCAGTTGCGGGTTGTCTCTGCAAAGTTTAGAAACCGGAGCCAATAACCCAGGTCGAAGCGAGGAATCATTTCCTCTGAGAGGTAATCGGCGCCAAACGCGTCGAGAATCACCTCCTGAATTTCCTCGACGTCGCCAACGCAGCAGTAATCAAAAAATTTCTTCGCCAAAAGGGGCAATGCGCGAATAGCGGGGCCACCGGCTACGACGATGGCTTCGGGGTTCCTGGAGCGGGCGTAGGCCGTGAGGTGTAGCATGCGATCGAAAGAGTTCGTGAGGCCGGTCAAGACCAGCATATCCGCCCACGCAAATAGTTGCTCGTTGAGCAGCGGTCCGGAATCTACTTCGTTGTACAGCCGAATGTCACAGAAGCGGGGATTAAAGGCTCCGGCGAGGTAGACCGGACCGAGCGCCTGGGGCATCTTGAGCGGTCTGGGTACCGATTGACGCGATTCGTCAAAGTAACAGTTAACGATCAGCACCCGCTTTTTCGGCGGGGTGAATGTCATCCACTTTTTATTGGCCAACTTTGCCTCTTCTGGAGCCGCGAGGCTTAACTTGCGAACCATCGCGGCCCGATTTCAAGGTGAATTCCCTGGTAAAGAGTGACAAATTGCACTCTACTTAACTACGCGATAATTTCCCAAAACTCCTATCATCGGGCTACAATTCGCCACTTTCAGCAAAGCTGGTCAGCTAATGCGCTCGAATCCAGCGTTAAATCGACCCCTCGGGAATGAGCCACTCCGTGCGAAATGAGGCCAGTCAACTTCTCGCCGCGTGGGGGAATGGCGATCAAACGGCGCTTGAAAAACTAATACCCCTCGTTTCTGAGGAGTTACACCGGCTCGCGCATTACTACATGAGTCGGGAGCGCTCTGGGCATACGTTACAAACGACAGCCCTGGTGAATGAAGCTTACCTGCGTCTCGCTGAACAAAAGCAAACTCGTTGGCAAAATCGCGCGCACTTTTTTGCGATAGCCGCACAACTGATGCGTCGCATCCTCGTCGATCACGCAAGGGGCATTCACGCAGCTAAGCGCGGAGGTGGAGCAGAGCGCGTAGAACTTGATGAAGCGATCATTTTGAGCCCGGAACAGCCCGCAGATTTACTGGCGTTGGATAGGGCCTTGGTTAAGCTCAGCAAATTCGATGAACGCAAGAGTCGAATCGTGGAGCTCCGTTACTTTGGCGGACTTACTGTAGATGAAACCGCCGAGGTCCTTAACATCTCAGGGGTCACGGTCATGCGCGATTGGGGATTGGCTAAAGCCTGGTTGTACCGTGAAATCTCCGGCAAATAATATCCACAAAGTTCACTCCAAAACGAGACCGTCGCTGATATATATTTTGCGCGCTTTGAAGACCTCGGTGTGACTTAATCACGAGCAGCATAACACGAATGAATTCCGAACGATGGCGCCGGGTTGAAGAGATTTATCACGAGGCGGTTGCGTTACCGCCGGTGAAGCGCTCCGCCTTCCTTGACGGCGCTTGCAGCGGGGACGCGGAACTGCAAAAGGAAGTTGCCTCGCTAATTTCGTCACATCTCAAGGCTGAAGATTTCATGGAAGAGCCGGTCACAGAGAAAGCTGCGCGCCTGCTTGCCGACGAACATCGGTCTTCGATTATCGGGAAGAAAGTTGCCAACTACACGATTCTGTCTTCGATCGGCGTCGGCGGGATGGGAGAAGTCTACCTTGCGGAGGACGCAAAACTTGGACGTCAGGTAGCGATTAAACTGCTCCCGACTTGTTTCAATGCCGATGACGAACGAGTCAGGCGCTTTCAGCAGGAAGCGAGGGCGGCTTCTGCCTTAAATCATCCGAACATCATAACTATTCACGAAGTGGGAGAGGCCGACAATAGACAGTTTCTGGCGACCGAGTTTATCGAAGGCGTGACTCTGCGCGAGCGTATGAGCCAGGGTAGTTTGGGACTACCGGAAGCTCTGGACATCGGGATCCAGGTAGCATCGGCACTCTCCGCAGCGCATCAAGCCAACATTGTCCACCGCGATGTAAAACCTGAGAACATCATGATTCGGCCGGATGGTTACGTGAAGGTGCTTGATTTTGGTTTGGCAAAACTAACCGAGCGTCCGGCTGTCGGATCAGGGTCTACCACACTCGTCTCTACCGATCCGGGAATGATTATGGGCACGGCGCGCTACATGTCGCCCGAGCAGGCACGCGGTCTGGATACTGATCAACGGACCGATCTTTGGAGTTTGGGTGTGGTGCTTTACGAGATGGTGGCCCAACATGCACCCTTCGAAGGCCCGACACCAACCGACATCATCGTTTCGATCGTAGAGAGGACGCCGCCGCCGTTAGCGCGTTACTCGCCGGCGACCCCGGTTGAAATGGAATGGATTGTCGGCAAAGGCCTGCGCAAGGACAAAGAAGAAAGATATCAGACGGCCAAAGACCTGCTGAACGATCTGCGCCGGTTTAAGCAACGTCTCGAAATAGCTGAGGAGCTTGATTCGCTCGAGCGGGTCGCCGATGAACAGCCAACCACAGCGTCGCAGGCAAGTTTTCCTAAAGGGCCACAGACGCAGCGAGTTTCATCGCGGAGAACGGCGGCCTCCGGTCGAAACCCGTCTTCATCCCCCAGGCGTTCACGCAGTGCGATTACCTCGTTGGCTGTCCTTCCCCTCACCAATGCCAGCGCCGATCCGGGTGCTGAATATTTGTCTGATGGCATTACCGAAAGCATCATCAACAATCTCTCGAAACTTCCCAAGTTGAAAGTAATGGCCCGGTCCACAGTGTTTCGCTACAAGGGTCAGGACCTAGATCCCCAGGCAGTCGGAGATGAATTGAATGTCCGGGCGGTGATGACGGGCCGTGTGCTGCAACTTGGCGATGATCTGGTGATCACTACTGAACTGGTGGATGTAAGAGACGGTTCGCAATTGTGGGGGGAACACTACAAACGGAAGTTAGTCGACATCTTCGAAGTGCAGGAGGAGATCGCGAAGAGAATTTCCGAAAAGATGGAAGTTCGTCTTAGCGGTGCGGAAAAGAAAAAATTAGTAAAACGTGAAACCCAAAATCCCGAAGCTTATCAGGCATATCTCAAAGGCCGGTATTACTGGAATAAACGCACGCCGCAGGGCTTCTTAAAAGGAATTGAGTACTTCGAGCATGCCACCAGAATCGATCCGGAATACAGCCTGGCGTATTCAGGGCTGGCCGACTGCTACACCTTACTCAACTATGCTGGCGGCCTCCGGCCCACAGATGCGATGCCGAAAGCAAAAGCGGCTGCAGACCGTGCCTTGAAGATAGATAGCAGTCTGGCTGAAGCGCACAATTCTTTAGCGGCAGTTAAGTTCTGGTACGAGTGGGACTGGGAAGGCGCGGAAAAAGGTTTTCGCCGCGCCATTCAACTCGACCCGAATTATTCACCGGCCCATCACTGGTATTGCTGGTTTCTCCTTGCCCTTGGGCGTTTTGATGAAGCGATTGAAGCAGGAAAACGCGCCCTGGAGATTGATCCGCTCGCGCTTCCGATCAACATGGCCGTCGGCAAAGCATATTTCTATGCCCGCCGGTACGATGAGTCGATTGCACAATCGCAAAAGACGCTCGAGATGGATCCCGCATTCATGCCCGCTCTCTTCTATCTCGCGCGTGCTTTTCATCAGACGGGGATTGACGAGCAGGCAATTGATATAGCCAGAAAACTTGTCGATGCCTCCGGCGGACTGCCAAGCCTCACCGCCTTTCTTGGTTATATGTGTACCAACGGAAAAGCTGAAGAGAGCCGGCAGATACTTGAACACTTAATACCTTTGACCTCATCCGATCGGTTTTACATCTCGGCTTTCGCGGTTGCGCTGATCTATGCCGGTTTAGGCGAGATTGAAGAAGCACTTCAATGGTTGAAGAATGCCTACGATGAACGTTCACTCCTGGTGGTTTATTTGAAAGTGGATCCAGCCTTCGACAATCTTCGTTCTGAAAGCAGGTATCAGGATTTAATCAGACGCCTCGGTCTGCCCTCCAACTAAACACCAACAGGGCAATGAGACTCGTTGTGTTAACTAATGCCTTCTGCTAGATTCTCAACCGCTCACTGGACGAATGCCCTCGAATACCGTTCTTGACCTCGCTGGCCTGCGTTTATAGCTCATGCAAACGAGTTGATTTATCTAACAGATCCTCATCACTTTTGATGGAGGCACGTCTTGTTTATAGCCGTCATATCGACGTTCACTCATCCCAGCAGACTCAACATCAAGGAAAGGTCGGTGATGCAGTCGGCCGTGCCGGAACTGATTGCGGGACTCTGCCCGGAGCACGCCGAGATTGAGATCTACAACGAGAAGGAAGTTGAAATACCGCTCGATCGCGATTGGGACATCGTCTTTTTCTCTTACCTTCATTCCTACTACGAACACACGAAAGTTCTCTCGACCTTGTTTCGCCGCCGCGGCATCACCACGGTCGCAGGTGGCCGGCATGCGACACACTTTCCAGATGATTGCGAGAGGTATTTCGACTCAGTGATTACAGGCGAACCGGAGCGCAACATACCGACGCTGATCAGCGATTTTGAACGAGGTGAATTGAAGAGACGCTACAGCCTACCGCCCGCGGAGGCTTCGGCAATCAAACCGTACCGCTACGATCTGATCGACTTTCAACATAATCGTTTTCGTCTTCCCGGTATTGAAGCTTCGCGCGGCTGCCCCTTTGCCTGCAACTTTTGCGTGCTCACTGGTTGGGAAACCTATCGCTACCGCCCGGTGCAGCATGTGGTGGACGAAATTAAATTCAAAATGAAGTGGAACGAGCACTATTTCGGCCTAATCAAGGATTGGTTCGTTTTCCTCGATAACAACCTTGGCGGCAACGTTAAATACCTGCGCGAGCTTTGCGAGGCATTAACACCTTTGAGGAAGACCTGGGGTTGTGCCCTGACGTTTAATGTTTTGAAAGATGAAGTGACGGTCAAATTAATGGCCAGAGCCGGCTGCCGTTACGTCTACACCGGTCTCGAATCGCTCAATCCCGATTCAATCAAAGCAATGAACAAAGGCCAGAACAAGATTGGCGAAGTCGATGCGGTGATCCGCAGGTGTTTTGCGAATGGGATACTGCTCTCGTTTGGCTTGCTGGTCGGGTCTGATGGTGACACAAACGACTATCTGGAGAAGCTGCCGGGCTATCTGGTTGATCTACAGTACTTCAACATTACCTTTCTGGGCATCGTCTGTCCTTACCCGGAGACTTCGTTTTATCGGGATCTCAAAAAAGAGGGACGGCTGCTGCCGGGAACTGTCAGCCGCGACTACGACGGCTACACGCTCTGCCAGCGTCCTAAGTTTCTTGACCCTAGCGAAGTGGTGGATCATTTCCGCAGACTCTCGCGCACCTTGGGAACGCTGACCAATGTTGCACGACACTATTCGAGCAAATTGTGGGCGAGCGATATCGACCGCTACAAGATGACGATTCTTGCCTCGGGCCCGGAAATCCTTAGCATCCGTAACAACCTTCGCAACAAGGACCGAAGCTTCATCGCCGGGAGAGATGGATTAGAGGCCTGGGACCAGCAGAGGATGCAGGAGTTTCAAATCCAACCGCAGTATTTGAGTTAGCCTTAGACAGTTGCAGAGACATTGCGATGAGGGCAAGAGTTCAACGCTAATGCTGGGAGCGCGGGCGTCTCGCCCGCAATGAGCGCCGCAGGTGCGAACAAACTGATGTGGGTCGACAAATTCGGAACCGGAGCGGTAGCGACCGGATGTGACCTACCTTTCACCCAACTATAGGAAGTCGGCTCAACAAAAGCCATTTCAAACACTCCCTCAAGATTGCAAAAGCTTGCTTAGCGCAGAACTCATCCGGTCGCTACCGCTCCCGGCTCTGAATTCGCTGACCCACTACCTTCGCTTATAACCCATCATCAAAGAGGTGTTGAACGCTCCCAGTGTTCGTGTTGCCTCTAACCTTTAGGCGAAGGGCGGGGCTTATTGCAGCTTAAGCGTGTTGTTTGATGAGCTTTTTAAATGCTTCCGCAAGGCGGGGGTAGATTCCGGTAGAAGTCACTGCGTACTGACGAAAGTCAAAAGTCGTAACTTGTGCTACGCCGAGGCTGGCAGACGTGAGAAAAATTTCATCCGCTTCCGTCAGATCGCCCAATTCGTAGACCCCTTCAATAATCGGAATAAACAATTTTTCAGCCAACTCGATTACCGCGCCTCGCGTAATTCCGGCCATCGCTCCGGTACTAAGAGCCGGCGTATGCAGCGTGCCATCTTTGACCCAAAAGAGGTTTGCCATTGTTGCGGAAACAATCTCACCACGTTCGTTGAGCATGACCGCCTCATCGAAGTCCCTCGCCTGCGCCTCCTCCCACGACAGCACCTGCTCTAGATAGTTTAGGCTTCTGATTCCAACGAGTGGGGAAAATGTGTTTTGCCGGTGAGGTGAGACAGCCAGCGACATGCCGCCGGCGGGAACCTTTTGCGGTTCGCCGGTCAAGATTAGCAAGTCAGTTTTGCGACCGTCGTTCTTCTTTGTCCGCCAAACATCTCGGCCGCTACGTGCTAATAAAATTACGCGCGCGCGCCCATCTTTCACCTGGTTCACGGCGACGAGTTTTTCGAGTGCTTCACCAACGTTGCGTTCGTTAGCGCCCGTGCAATCGACGCTCAAACGCTTAGCGTGGTCCTTGAGTCGCTTCCAATGGTTCGGCCAAAGGAATGGGGTCCCGTTGAAGATGGCGACGGTAGTAAACACTCCACGCCCATAGAGCATCGCGGAAGACACGGGGGCCACCCGCGCCTTCGTGGCTTCGAGCATCACTTTGTTGAGGTAAATAACCGGATGCACTGCTGGAGTCTCGGTTGTGGTTTAGCGTACAAGCTTTAGCTTATGTTCTCGGCGGACAGCAAACTAAGTTTGTGCTGAACTGTTGTCTCGGCCGTACCTACTGGCGGCCGGCAGCCATCACTTCAGCTTCAAGTTTTGAAGCGAGGGAACTGCGCCAAACGTCTTCAAGTTCGCTTACACTCACGGAAATTAGTTTCTCGCCGTCGGATTGTATCTGAAGCGCTTGCCCGCCCACGCGCCCGATAACGGCAAACTCGCAGCCTTCGCTCTCAGCGGCCAGCTCCAGGGCAGCAAGTGATGAATCCGGAAAGCTAATGATGATGCGTGATGGCGACTCGCCGAAGAGTAAGCTGCTGGTTGGGAGAAAAGACCCTGACAGGGAAATATTCGCGCCGGTGGCGTGAGTGTTGAGTGAAGAGAAACAGCATTCTGCCAGTGCGACTGCGAGTCCTCCGTCGGAGCAATCATGGGCCGATGCGATTAATCCTGCTTCCGCGGCTTGAAGGCAGACCGTCTGTACGGCAAGCTCGGCCTGTAGGTCTATCTTAGGAACTTCGCCATTCGAGATCATCTCATCTGTCGAACGGCCCACGACACTTGCTGCAAATTCACTGATTGAAAGATCGTCTTTAGTAGTTCCCAGGAGCGCGATCAGATCACCCTCGCGCTTGAACCCCGGCTGCAACACGCGGCGCACATCATCAACTAAACCGATCATTCCGATAACGGGGGTAGGCAGTATTCCACGTCCCTCTGTTTCGTTGTAGAACGACACGTTTCCGGAAACAACCGGGGTATTGAACACTCGACAAGCTTCAGCCATGCCGTCGATCACTTCTGAAAATGACCACATCACTTCCGGGCGTTCCGGCGAGGCAAAATTCAGACAGTTGGTAACTGCGAGCGGGCGCGCGCCGACGCAAACAAGGTTACGCGCTGCCTCAGCTACGATCAGCTTCGCTCCTTCGCGCGGGTTCGCTCCACAGTAGCGGCCGTTGCCGTCAAGAGTCATCGCGAGGGCGCGGCGAGTTTCCTTAATACGCACCACGGCGGCGTCGGCCCCGGGCAGCACCGCGGTGTTGGTCCGCACCATGTGGTCATATTGCCGGTAGACGTATTGCTTCGACGCGAGGTTGGGTGAGCCAAGCAGCTTAAGCAGCGCGGCGTTAAGGTCTGAAGTCTGGGATTTGGAGTCTGGAGACGAAGTCCCTAAGCCAGAAGCAATTTCCGACTTTGGACCCTGGACTTTGGACTTTGGACTTGCCTCCATCGCCCGTTCATACAACGGCGCCTCATCCGTCAAAAGTGAAACGGGAATGTCGGCAACCGTCTCGCCATTGTGGATGACGCGCATGTGATCGCCTTCGCGCACGCGCCCGATTACTACGGCGTCAAGATCCCACTTGCGAAAGATGTCGATCACTTCTCGCTCGCGGCCGGAGTGGGCCACGATCAACATGCGCTCCTGCGATTCAGAAAGCAGCATCTCATACGCGGTCATGTTCTCTTCGCGCTGAGGCACTAACGTCAAATCCAGTTCAATGCCGGTGCCGGCACGAGATGCCATCTCGCATGAAGAGGACGTCAGTCCGGCGGCGCCCATGTCCTGAATGCCGGCCACCGCGCCACTTCGCATGGCTTCGAGACATGCTTCCAGCAGCAACTTCTCCAAAAAAGGATCGCCCACCTGTACGGTGGGGCGTTTTTCAAGCGCCTCTTCGTCAAACTCCGCCGATGCCATGGTTGCCCCATGGATCCCATCGCGGCCGGTCTTGGCGCCGACATAAAGGATTGGATTCCCCACCCCAGTCGCTTTGCCAAAGAAGATTTGGTCCTGCTTGACCAATCCGAGCGCGAACGCGTTTACCAGTGGGTTAAGAGAGTAAGCGTCATCAAAAGCAACTTCACCGCCTACCGTGGCAACGCCGAAAGCATTTCCGTAATGAGCGATTCCGGCCACGACCCCAGCTAATAGTGAGCGGTTGCGGCGACCGTGCTTCGGATGATCCAGGGAACCAAAACGCAAACTATTCATCGAGGCGATCGGTCTGGCGCCCATGGTAAAAACGTCGCGCAGAATACCGCCTACACCCGTTGCCGCTCCCTGAAACGGTTCAATGAACGATGGATGGTTATGCGATTCGATCTTGAAAGCGGCGCACCAGCCGTCGCCGATGTCTACAATGCCGGCGTTTTCGCCGGGCGGCACGATGATGCGCTCGCCGGTAGTGGGGAGGCGACGTAAGTGAATTCGCGACGACTTATACGAGCAATGCTCCGACCACATGACCGAAAAAATACCCAATTCAACCAGTCCGGGTTCGCGGCCCATTAGCGACTTGATACGTTCAAATTCTTCGAGGGTTAGATTGTGAGCAGAGATTACGTCCGGAGTGATCATGGGCTGGAAAAAGTGATGAGTGAGGTAATGAGTTACGCGTGAAGCGGCTGCTGATTACTCTTCACTCATTCCTTTCGTCAGAACTTTGTCGATGGCGGCGCGGAGTTCATCGGACTTGACGCGTCCGAAATGCTTGAAAACTATTTCACCCTTTGCGTTGTATAAGAAAGTTGCCGGCAATGCGCCTGCCCATTCGGGATCGACTGACTTAATGGCCGGCTCAGGATCGGATACGTTTAATAAGTAGGCCGGGATCTTCGTGGCTCGCATCTCGCGAAGAAACTTCGGTACTTCGCTCTTAATCTCTTTCAGGTCGTCAAGCGAGACGGTAATAAAGTCGAGCCCTTTAGTCCGGTAGCTGGCATCAATTTTTACCAGGTCGGGAAATTCTTCGCGGCAGGGATCGCACCAGGTGGCCCAGAAGTTCACCAGTAGAGGACGTGAGGATTCGCGCTTCAACAATAACGTCAGGCCTTCGGTATTGACCTCACGGATTCTTAGCGGAGTTTGAGCCTTAACGCGCGGCTTCCCAGCGACCTTGGCACGCGTTTGTGCCGGCGCTGGGAAGCCGAACAGCAGGATGATCAAGCTGAGCGCAAAAAAGGAAGACTTTCGTCGCGCGAAGATCATTAAGCCCGCTTGATGGTGCAACCGAAGGCGGTGGCGGTTGTTTTCGCGATTGGTTTTCCGGCCAGCGCTGCGTCGAGCGCCTCGCGTAAGTCGTTGGTATTGACTTGGGACACGTCCCTGGCGTTATCAATGCGGCCACGATAAACAAGCTTGTTGCCGGCATCGAGGAAGTAGGCCTCCGGAGTGACGGTCGCGCCCAGCCGATCGGCAACTTTGTTACCCGTGTCTTTAAGAATCGGGAAGGTCAACTTGTTGGCTGCGGCGTGGGCTTTCACGGCATCCGCTAGTTCGGCGACATTTGAATTGATGCCGATTACGTTAATGCCCTTCGCTTTGTAATCCTGCGCCAACTTCTCCATGCGTTCGTTATAGGCGTTGGAGATCGGGCACTTGGTGGCTACGAATATCAGCACCGTCCCGTTTTTGCCGCGAAGCGAGTTAAGGGAATGATCTTTTCCGTCTCCGTCCGGAAGATTGAAGTCTTCGATAATGGCTCCAATCGCTGCGGGCGCTGGAACATCAGTGTTATTGGTGCGCGCACTGGAGGCGATGGCGATGGCGAAGAGGGCGACAAGGGTTATCGAGAGAGTGACAAGTTTCTTCATGAGCAACAACTCCTGTTGAAAGTATATAAGGGGAAACGAAAGTAAAAGATTAACAGTCTCAGATAGACGAGGCAAGGAGCGCCGCCTTATGTCAAAAGGTAGGCAATTGTCTGCGCGCGAGGTATACCAGCACAGTAAGAACCACTGTTACGAGGGCGGACAGTAGACAAAATTGGCAGAAGGCCTTAATCACAAACGCCTGCAGGTACACCAGCCAGAGCGTCGTCAGAAACATTCCACCGACAACAAAGAGAAGCACTTTACCCACCCACTTGTACTGAAAGGCTGCGAGTGTGGCCAAACCGAAAACTGTGAAATAGGCAATGGCCCCGATTAGCGCCAGCGGAACACCGCGATAGGAAGCATAAGGACTGCTGAGAACTTCTGAACAACCTTTAACTATGGTGCAGCGAACGCTGCGACCGGACACGTGTTCGACGGCGAGGTAGATGGAATCGGCAAGTCCGATGAGTGATACGAGCGCCGCGATTCCATAAAGTGTCTGGGCGCGCCGTGACTGGTTAGGTTGGTTTGTTTCCGCCGGGTAGTCGTCAGAAGTCTTATCAGTTGAGGAGGAGTTGTTAACGCCGGATTTTGTAACTGGGCTATCCACGGCAGTCTTGGTTTGTGTTCATGATTGTTAGCTCAACGGGACGCGGCAGCAATCTCATTATTGATTAAGACGCGTAGGCGTTCGGGCGCGAGGTTCTCAAAGGGCACTTCGCGGCCATTCATGAAAACCGTTGGTGTTCCCTGAACTCCAAGCGAGTGAGCACGCTTACCGTCCAGGAAAATTCGTTGCTCAACCATTTGACCCTGCAGGTCCCGGCGGTAGCGGTCCATGTCCAGCCCAATCTTAGTTGCGTAACCTTCAAACACGTCGCGCACATCGAAGAGATCCTTCCACGCATTTTGGTTTTCGTAGATCAGGTCGTGCATCTCCCAAAACTTGCCTTGTAAACCAGCAGCTTCGGCGGCGCGCGCGGCCGAAAGCGCATGCGCATGAGTGGGCACCAACGGGAACTCGCGAAAAATTACCCTCAGTTTCGGCCCAAACTCGCGCTCCATAGTTTTCAAAATCGGGTGAAGCGCGCCGCAAGGTGGACACTGAAAATCACCAAACTCCTCGAGCGTTACGGCCGCTGTTTCCGGACCAATTGCGTTCGGCGGCTGCGCGCCGAGGTGGACCGTCTGTGCAGACTTAGTTGGCGCAGGCGATGCAGTAGGGGTACTGGTCGTGATCGGTTGTTCAACCGCTGCCCGTTTCAGATACCAGGCTATGCCAATGGCCGCGGCCAGTACTGCCGCAATGATTACGAAAGGAAGGGCTCGTTTCATTTTTCCAGGAAGATGGTCAGTGCGGTAAGCGGAAGTTTAGCCATGCCCGTTTACTCAACCGTGTAGTTCACAGTCTTATCCAGATCACCGTTGACGTAAATTTGCACTTTGTACTTGCCCTGTGGCCAATCCTGCGGCAGTGACAGGTGGGCGTGAACTATGTTTTCGAGGGTCTTGGTCTTGTAATCGATGTCCTTGATCTTCTGGTTCTGGCTACCGTCAGCGTCAACGATCCACCAGGAGAACCTCATATCAGTGCCGGCCTTGGCTTGTTTTAATTTCACGACGCAGTGAATCATCCGGTCGTCGGGTCCAAACGAAGTTGTTTCGTCGCCGGGTGCGTTGCGGCCGTTATCCTTGGCCATGTGTACTTCTCTGATGTAGTTGCCGGGACCTAAATCCTCAGTCGCGGCGCTCGCTTGCTGATTAGAGTTATTCTCAGTATTGGAATTCACGTTGGCGCCGCGCTTGCCAAGGTTGCACGCGAGGACGACGAAGAGTAACAAACTGGCGGCAAGCCAGGCAGGATGCAGTTTCATTTTGGTTTCTCCGTGAACATTGAGCTATCAAGCCACCGTGGCCAATGTGCCGGCAAGCGAACGAAAAATGTCGCGGCCGTCGATCGATCCCAAAAGATCTTCACAGGCACGCTCCGGGTGCGGCATCAGGCCCAGCACGTTGCGCGAATGATTGCAGATGCCCGCAATGTTATCGCGCGAGCCGTTAGGATTTGCCGCATCGGTAACTTCGCCATTGCGATCGCAGTAACGAAATACGATCCGATCCTCCTGTTGCAGTTCAAGCAATGTCGCGTCATCACAAACATAGTTTCCCTCGGCGTGGGCGATCGGAACTTGCAACACCGAGCTGCGCGCCATTTCATTGGTAAAAGGAGTGTCCGAGGTTTCGACTCGCACAAAAACGTGTTCGCAGATGAAGTGAAGCCCGCGATTACGAATCAGCGCACCGGGCAGCAGGCCGGCCTCGCAGAGAATTTGAAAACCATTGCAAATACCCAGTACAAATCGGCCGGTGGCGGCAAACTTTTTCACTGATTCCATCACTGGCGAAAAGCGCGCGAGCGCGCCCGCGCGCAGGTAGTCGCCGTATGAAAAGCCTCCGGGAATGATAAGCGCATCGTAGGATTTCAGATCGGTATCACGGTGCCAGATGAAGTCGACGGGCTGGCCCACGTGTTTTGAGATCACGTGATAGGCGTCGTGATCGCAGTTTGATCCGGGAAAGACAATGATTCCGAACTTCACCCTTCAATCTCCACGCGGTAATCTTCAATGATGGGGTTTGAAAGAACCTCACGCGCCATGCGGGCAACCGAATCGCGCACGTCATCCTGATTTGCCGACTCCTGTAAGGCAATCTCGAAGTATTTGCCCTGCCGCACGTCTGTGATACCGGTGAAGCCGAGCAATTCCACTGAGTGCTGAATTGCCTTGCCCTGCGGATCAAGCACCCCGGGTTTCAGGCTGACGTAAACTTTCGCTTTCATGGCGCTCCCTGTGGTTCTTCATACTAAGACATATCATTGCTTCGGTGTAGTTAATAGCATAATATCTCGGCCCGCGAGCTACGGATTTAATTCTAAAAAACTGAAAATCAGGAGAGAAGGATTATGCAAAACCCGCCCCCCGGACAGCAAAACTATGGAGCCCCTGGCGCTCCACCGTCTGCCAGCAATTCGCCTCTGGGCAGCATGGATCCGAAAATAGCAGCCGCTCTCTCATACATCTGGATTGTGGGGGTGATATTTTTCATTCTCGAAAAGGAAAACAAATTCATCCGTTTTCATGCCCTGCAATCGATCATCTTCGGAGTGGCGAACACGGTGATCATGTTTATCCTTGCAATCGTTGCCTTCATCCTCACGCTCGTTTTCAGCATCGGTGCGGCTGCGGCATCGGCCGGCGGCGGCGACGGTCTTGGTGCCTTGGTTAGTTTGCTGGTCTGGTTAATTTGGTTGATCTTCTGGCTGATCGGCTTGGCAATGTTTGTCGGCTTGATTTTTGCAGCCGTAAAGGCCTACCAGGGTCAGAAGTTCAAATTGCCCATCATCGGCAACATCGCTGAAAAAATGGTCAATAAGTAGTTTTTACTTCGACTCGCCAAAGACCCTGTCAAAGATCGTATCAACGTTCCTTAGATAGGACCTAAACTCAAATACGCCCGCAATCTCTTCCGGCAAGAGATGTGATTTGATGTCCGTATCGTTCTGGATCAAATCCTGAAACTTTTCATTTTCGTCCCAGACCTTCATCGCATTTCTTTGCACCCACTCATAAGCGGTCTCGCGAGCTACTCCCTTTTGTGTCAGCCGCAACAGCAGTTGACCGGAGAAAATTAGACCACGCGTGGCGTTCAGGTTTTCGAGCATCCGTTCAGGATGTGCCACCAGGCCTGCAATCAATGAAGTTGCCTTGTGAAGCATGTAGTCGAGCGCAATGCTTGAATCGGGTAAGACCACCCGCTCAGCAGATGAATGCGAAATGTCGCGCTCGTGCCAGAGCGCAACGTTTTCGAGGCCCACAATGCTGTTCGCCCTAACCACCCGGGCCATCCCGCAAATGCGCTCGGAAATAATTGGATTGCGCTTGTGAGGCATCGCGCTGGAGCCCTTCTGACCGGCGGTGAAGCGCTCCTGGGCCTCGCGAACTTCAGTGCGTTGCCAGTGACGAACGTTGAGCGCAAATTTATCCAGCGATGAAGCGATGATGGCTAATGTGCTCAAGTATTCGGCATAACGATCACGCTGAATAATTTGGGTTGAAACGCGGGCCGCTTTGATTCCGAGCCGCGCACAAACTTGCTCTTCAATGACCGGATCGAGGTGCGCAAACGCGCCGACCGCCCCGCTGATTTTCCCAACTGCTACCGCTTTCCGGGCACGCTTTAGGCGCTTGCGATTGCGGCGCATTTCCGAGTACCAGAGCGCGAAGGTGAGTCCGAACGAAGTTGGTTCGGCATGAATACCGTGGGTCCGTCCAATCTGTGGCGTGTCTTTAAACTCAAACGCACGCTGCTTGAGCACCTCCAGAAACGCGTCAATCTTCTGCAGCAGGAGGTCACACGCATCTTTAAGCAACAACGCATTTGCCGTGTCCACGACGTCAGAAGATGTCAGGCCGTAGTGAACGAACCGCGAGGCTTCGCCGATGTTTTCCGCCAGGTTAGTGGTGAACGCGATTACGTCGTGATTAGTCGTCTTCTCAATTTCGTTTATGCGTTCTACGGAGAAGCTCGCCCGTGACTTAATCTCTTCAAGTGCCTCCGCCGGGATAGTTCCCATCTCAGCATGGACTTCACAAACGGCGATCTCCACGTCGAGCCATTTTTGAAATTTGCTCTGCTCGCTCCAGAGCGCGCCCATTTCCCGAAGTGTGTAACGATCAATCATCGGCGTAATTATTTCAGCGCAGTTGAACTCACAAAATAACGGGCCAGCAGCCAAAGACCATTGCGTTCAACCAGCGTGTAAGTTTCCATAGCTTCGCTATTCTGAAATTTTGTTCGATAGGTGACGATGTAGGCACGTCCCTTTAAAGGCCCGCCGGAGTTCTCCTGGTGAATTGCTGATTGCAGGGTTCGATTCTCAACGGGACCAAGCTTGGTCCGCAGCGTCTTAAAATTTGCTAGTGACTGTTCCAGCGTCGCGTCTTGCCGCCACAGCTCGGAAGCCTCGTTATAGATCTTCTCATAACGCTCGGCTGCGATATCGTCGTTGACGCTGGAAATGGCTGATTCCACTTCCGGCGGAATTGTTCGACGCTCGGTCTGAATGCCGCAAGCCGAAACAGCCAAGGCGAGGAACAGCACTAACAAACATCGAGACGGCGGGTTGCAGAACTGTTTGGCAAGACTGTGTCTGCCGCCACCGCCTTCGTCATTCCTCTTCACACCTCGATCCACGGCGTCGGTTCCTTGGGAAATGAAAGACTGACTTGGGTGTCGGTGTGAAAAAGTGGAAACCGTTCCTGCAAAGCCACTTCAGCGGAAATCTTGGCCAGATAGGGATTGTTTGCACGCTGCGAAAGGTGGGCCAGCACCAGAAATCTCGCCACGCCATCGAAGCCATCCCGGATCCAGTCAGCAACATCTTCATTTGAGAGATGGCCGAGCCGGGAAAGGATGCGCTGCTTCAGTTCCCACGGATAGGCGTCACAGGCCTTGAGCATGTCACGGCTATGGTTTGACTCGATGACCACGGCCGCGGACCCGCGCAATTGGTCGGTTACCAGCGTGGTCATGTGGCCAAAATCCATCAGGGTCGCGATTTTCACCCCTTGATGTGTAGCCGTGAAGCCGAAATTGTCGACTGCGTCGTGGGGAATTGTGAAGGGATGAAAGTCGATTTCGCCTATGCGGAAATCCCGGCTGGACTCAATTTGTTCGACCCGATCGCGCAGCGCTTTCGCGCGTTTCCGCGGCTCGTCGTTGCTGACATTGACGCGTTCGCTTACGTAGGCATCACAAGTTTTGGCGGAGATATAGACGGGACAGTCTACTGTTCTGAGCAATACGCGCAGCCCTCCTGCGTGATCGCCATGCTCGTGCGTCACGAGCACACCGTCGAGGCGCTGCACATCTTCGCCAACAAGCGCGAGGCGGCGGGAGATCTCTTTAGCGCTGAGGCCGGCATCCACGAGAACACGCGTGTTGCCTGCAACGATCAAAACCGCATTGCCAGTTGATCCGCTGCCGAGAACGGTAAATTTCATCTTCCGGATTTAACTATGAGCGAGCAACTAAGAATGGCGCAGAAAGAAACTTTAACATTTAATGCAGTAATCGGCTACCGGTGCGAGATGTAGAAAGCGAAAGCTATTTTGTGAGAAGTTCGTGGGTCACATTTGCAGCCGCGCGCGATCGACTTTGAACCCGTTGAGGTTTCCGAGAGCGCCGAGTGCTAGTGAGTCACTAGTGAAAAACTTTCGCGCCACGCGCTGCATATCATCAGGATTCACTCTCTCGATCTTCTCGATAGTTTCTTCCGGCGAGATGCGGCGGCCGTGAATGATCTCTTGCCGCGCGAGTGCGCTTACGCGGGCACTGGATGACTCCAAACCCAGTAAGATTGACGAAATTGCCTGATCCTTTGCCAGCTTCAACTCCTCTTCCGAAACGCTCTCAGCCAGGACGCGACGCAGTTCGGCCAGCGACAGATCAACTACCTCATCCAGGTGTTCCGGAGAGGCGCCGGCATAGATGGTGAAAATGCCAACATCCGAAAACGTACTGCCTCCGGCGCCTACCGAATAAGCCAGGCCGCGTTCCTCGCGAATAGTCTGCCAGAGGCGGCTCGAAGTGCCGCCGCCTACCACAGATGACAGCAGGCTGGCGGCATAACGGTCGTCGCTTTTGGCGTCCGGAAACGGGGCGGCGATCACAAGGTGGGCCTGCTCCAGCTCTTTCTTCTGTTCAATAAGGATCGGTGCGGCGGGCGCAGGGGGTTCCGTCAACGCGTTTTGCGCTGAACCGAAGCTGCCGTTCTGTAAGGAATTTGCGACCAGGTCAACCAGGCGTTCGTGTTCAATATTGCCGGCAGCCGCGACGACAAGCTTCTCCGGAGAAAACTCCTGCGCGTGAAACTCTGAAATTGTCTGGTGGTCGAATGACGAGACAGTCTCGCGCGTGCCCTCGATAGGACGCCCCAGAGGATGTTCAGGGAAGAAAGCCGCGTTGAATAATTCGCCCAAAAACTCGTCCGGCGTGTCTTCAACCATTTTCATTTCTTCAAGGATGACTTTCTGCTCACGCTTTAGATCATCCTGGTCGAAGCGAGGATTTGCGAGCATATCGGCGAGCAGATCAAAAGCCTCCGGCAGACTTCTGTCCGCAACCTTGAGAGCGAAACCGGTCATCTCATGGGTTGTAAACGCGTCGAGGTTTCCCCCAAGCCGATCAGACTCAACCGCGATGTCACGGGCCGAACGGCGTTGAGTTCCCTTGAAAACCGCGTGTTCAATAAAGTGACATATTCCATTGAGGTGAGGGGCTTCATGTCTTGAGCCACGACGGACCCAAATGCCGGCGGTCACTGACCTGAGTCCGGGCATATGCTCCGTGAGCACCTGGATTCCGTTGGGGAGTCTGGTAGAACGAACTTCGTCAATCATGTTTGAATCCTAGCACGCCGCAAAACTGGCACAAAATCGCCGTTTTCCCGGCATCGGCGCACTCGTGACAATAAGTTTGGGTTGTGGCATTTTTAGTCAAAAGCAGAAGCGTTTCGACGGGATTAGTCAGTTCAATGGCGAATAGTTTCAACTTCTCATGGAAAGAGCTACTTCGCGAATTACGAGTCGCGGAGAGAGTATTCTTAGCGATTCTTCTTTGCGGGTTTAGCGCAGCACCCACTTATAGTCAGACTGCGCCGGCGCAAGAAGCATTCTTTATGTTTGGTTCCTCTCACAGCTCCGACACCTTCATTTTCAAACTGACTGATCCCGCAAGGATTCAACAAGCGAGGGACATCATAGCGAATGGCACGAATAAATTAGTCAGCGGAATCATTATCAAGCAGCCCGTTTATTACAACCCACCGTGGAGTTACCACCTGGATCCGAAATCAATTGCATTCGTCGATGGGGCAATAGAGTTGTGCGACGCTGATATGCGTTACCTCGAAAATAACCTTATTGAGGCTTATACGAGCTGGTGCCCCTGGGCAACGAGAGATCTCAGGGAGATCCCTCCTCCGGCAAAGCCTGGCGCCGGGAATCTCAATCCTGCCGTATCGATGACCTTTCCTTACGCAGACAACAAGTGGCAGGATGCGGCCGTCAGCAGTATTAGTTTAGTCGCCAACGCATCGGATGCTGATGGAGAGATTGCCAAGGTCGAATTCGTCAGCGCCGGAAGGGTCATCGGAGAAGACACCAGCTACCCCTACGGTTTTACCTGGCAGAACCTCGCGGCTGGTAGTTTTACCGTTTCGGCTACAGCTACGGACGACGTGGGCGCAAAAACGAGCTCCAGAAGCGTCACATTTTTGATAACACCTGGGTCTCCGAAGCTGCTTGTGGATGCAAACACTGCCAGGGGAATTGCTCTTGACTCCGCGATCCTGACGAAGGAACCTTTCCCTGTTATTTCCGAACATTTTTTTAGCCCTGATCGGCGGACCCGCCTGGCGTTGTTTGGGCATAACCTCGAACCAGGCCCCGGCGAAGAGCTTTCGGTGCTCACAGCTCAGGCGGAAGATTCCTTGAACAGAACCTATGTATTGCAGGTGGAAGGTGTCGGCCGCGTGCCGGATTTTCCCTGGTTAACCCAACTAATCGTAAAGCTACCGGACGAACTTCAAGGAATCGGTGATGTGAAGATAAGAGTCTCGCGGCGAGGCATCCCCAGTAACGCCGTCCTAATCCAAATAAGATAGAACTCAGCGGCTGAAGTGACGGGCCTCTTGCTTGACAGGGTCTGGATCAAGGCGGAAAATAACGAGTTATTCAATGGTTCCGGTAAGTCTCCTGGCCTGAACCAGTTCGCCTCAGTTGAGGCGCGCTCTGCCATCCGGCTTTATTCGCGCCGGAATTTAGGAGACTCTTCCCTATTTTGCGCAGACCACAATCAAACTCGATTACTTCAAACGTCTCAGCTTGAGACGTAAGGAGGCTTCGTGGCTATGACCAGCGCAGCAAGATTCGTGGCATCCAAAACAATTTCAAGGATGGGGAACAGTCTGTTAACCCGAAAAATACCGGGACTTCTTCTGATCTTGTTTTCGCTAGCGCTTGGCTTGCAGGCACCTACGGCGAATGCGAGTAAAACCAGCCTGGGCACTATTAGCGGCGCAGTCCATGACACCAAAGGCAATCCAGTTGCTGGTGCCCTCATTTCGTTGCTCAAAGACGGCGCGAACAAAGTCGTAAAGCAGACGCGCAGCGATTCGCAAGGTCGTTTTACAACCCGGATCTCGCCAGGACGATACGGCATCCGAGCGATTGCCGAAGGCTTCAATGCAGTTGTTTTTAGTTCGGTCGAAGTGCGTGCGTCTCAGGAACTGGTTTATCGCTTCAATCTTGAGCCGATCGGTTCCGGGCGAACGCTTCCTGAGCGACGCAAAGACCGCGACGATGTGAAATGGACGCTCAGATCAGCGCAGACACGGCGCTCAATCTTCCAGGTAGATGAGGCCGAGAATCGTGACCTCCAGATCATGCTCGGGGCTGAACCCACCTCTGACGCCGAGCTCGTGACCATTGATCCTGCCGACGCGGACGACGCGACTTCAGGTCATAACGGCCGCCACTTCCAGGGAGTAGTAGAAACTTATTTCGCCAGCAACGGCTCCGGAGGTAGTTACCAGGGACTAAATTTTGCCATCTCAACTTACGCGGCTGACGGAATTGAATTGATCTTTGCCGGACAGACAGGCGTCGGTCCGGGAGCAACCGAGCGTCTGGAAGCGAACACGAAGGTTAAGGTCGGACAGCAACATCGATTAGGTGTTGGCGTTGGTACGATTCGCTACGGGGCGCCAATCTGGTCCGCCTTTGGCGAGAAGCAATCAGATAGGGTAGGGCAATTCTCCGTGCGCGCCATTGATGAATGGGTGGTGCGCGACGGCATCGTCATTGTTCTCGGACTTGATTATTCGCGCTTTATCGGGGCTGGGGGCGCGCGCGCCATTAGCCCTCGAATCGGAATTCAATTCGACGTAAATGCGCGAACGCGTTTGAAGGCCGGTTATGCTCCAGGCGGCGACGAGGACCGCGCGCAAAGCATTGCCGCGTTCGAGAGCGCTCAAATAATTTTCAAGGAAGGGAATCATCGACCAATAGCATTTGTAGATGGCCAGGCGGTAATGGATCGCAGCCACCGGCTCGAATTTGGAGTCGAAAGAGTTCTTGATAATAACTCGAGTGTCGAGGCTTCCGCTTTCTTTGACACCACTACAAGTCGCGGCGTTGGTTTGCTCAGCACTCCGATAACCGCGTTTTCGGGCGCGACCGGAGAAGCGTTTCTAAATGTAGCCAATCAACAAGGTGCTGCGCGTGGTATGCGTTTGGTTTATACCAAACGCTTAAGTCACGTTTGGACAGCATCCGCAGGCTATTCGTTTGGTCGCGGACAGCGACTGGCTCACGATGTCTCGCATCCTGGCGACATGTTTCAGAGCGGATTCTTTCAAACCGGCGCATTACAACTCGGGGCCGGATTCGCCAGCGGCACAAACATCCGGACAGTGTTTCGCTTCTCACCCAATGCGACCGTGTTTGCTATTGATCCATTCGCAGGACGTCTGGCTGTTTACGATCCATCGTTGAGCATACAGGTAACTCAAGAACTGCCTAGTTTCGGACTGCCGCTACGAGCCGAAGCCGTTCTTGATGCCCGCAATCTACTTGATCTTCAGTCAAGCAGCGACAATGGCGAACTGTTTACGCAGCTCAGCACCGGTCGTCGCTCCGTTCGCGGTGGCATTTCCGTCAGATTTTAGGAGTGGGGGAAGGGTCACGGCGGCAACTTCCACCATCGTTATCGCAAACTTGCCCTTCGTTGTCCGCATCTACCCCGTTCTCCAAAATCTCGGAAAAGTCCAAAAACTTGGATAGCTGAATAAGAGGTAGTTTACTTGGGTAACACCTCAACGATGTGAAACAGACGCGGCGGCGATGTGACCCGTAGTAATCTTGCTGATGTTGGCAGTGAAAAGAGCTTCAGTAAGTCGACCCAAGCACGTATGGAAATTTCTAGCTTTAGGAACATACCTTGCGTTTTTACCCTCGGATCAGGGTTTTGAAATAGAACATTAAGACGCTTCCGTGAAAAGGTCAGTTTTTACAACTGGGACATGGCTCGTACTTGCCGGCACAGCGCTGCTGTTAACGGCGGGGCTGCTGAACTTTGCCCAGCGGCTGAGACACGAGACGCCACCCTGGGACGGCGTGAGATGGAGTGATACCAAGCAGGGCATTTTGGCGGAAACGGTCGAAAGGGGTTCCTCCGGAGCACGAAGCCAAATCCTGCCGGGAGATCGCTTAATTGCGATCAGTTTAGACAATAGAAACTACGAGGAAGTCGGACGCGCGCGGGATGTTCAAATCTATCTCGACCAAGCTCGGGTCGGCGGCAATATTCATTACTTAATAGAACGCCCCTCCTATCCGGAAGAAAGCCGGTTTTACTACGCAGACCTGGATGAGCTGAACGCTATTCACAAGTGGACGCCGCGAGATCTTTATATCAATCTCATCGGAATCATTTACCTGCTGGTCGGCTTCTTTGTTCTGTTCAAGCAGGGGGGCCGAGCTCCCTTTGCGCTGCACTTCGCGTGTTTGTCCCTGGCTGCGTTTGTCTTTCATTTCTACACAGCGGTCGGCACTTATCGCGACCTCGATTTGGCAATCGCGTTTCTTGATAATGCAGCGTTCATTTTATTTCCTCCGCTCTTTCTCCACTTCTGCCTCGTTTATCCACAGCGGCAGCAACTGTTCCAGCAGAAGCGTTGGCGTGCGGTCTTGCTTTACGTGCCCGCAATTGTGTTGTTGGCGCTCAGCACTTTCGTATTCCTGCGTGGTGTCATCCCCGGCTTGGGTCAGGTACCGAGCGCTTCCGATTCCTTCGTCGGTCTCTTCTACAAACTCAGCTTTGCTCACTTCCTGATAGCCCTCGGACTTAGTGTCTTCTTCCTGATTAAGACGTGGCTGGCCGCCAAGACTGCGGTCATCAGGCAACAGATGAAGTGGCTGATTTGGGGCTCTCTCCTGGCGGTTGCGCCTTTCAGCTTACTTTACGGCGTCGGCTATTTGCTGGGAACACAAACAGATCCCTGGTTGCACGACACCGCTGTGCTCCCGCTCATTTTGATTCCGCTGGCTTTTGGTTATTCAGTGGTGCGCTACCGTCTGATGGACGTTGAACTGGTGGTGCGCCGTGTTTTTGTTTATGTGTTAACGACCCTGGCAATTGCGTTGATGGTGGGTTCGGTCGTTTATCTCGCCGGTCTGTACGCTTCCGGTGGAGATGAAGGTTTTTCCTCGGGTCAGATCACCTTGCGGGTTGTCATCGCAATCGTGGCCATGGCCGCAATCGTTATGATCGCCGCCCCGGTTAAGAATTTCCTGCAGGAACAGATTGACCGGTTCTTCTATGGTGAGCGATACGACATGCGCAATAGCCTGCTGGATTTTGGGCGCACACTCTCCGCCACCACTGCCCTGGATCCGCTGCTTGATTCCCTTGTTAGCCGGCTCCAGGAAGTGATGAATGTTGGCCGGGTGGCAATTTTCATTGAGGATCGAAACTCACCCGCGGGCTATCGCGTCGCTCGGGCAGCAGGTCTATCGGCCGAAATGGTGGTGCCGCATGATTTTCGCGAGATGATTCGCATCCGTTCCGCGGAGAGCGGTGTAGTCCGTACCGACGACCTTGATCTAATTCCGGAAACGACCGGCTTTGTACGCCGCTCGCTTCACTACTATGTGCCCTGCGTCGTGCGCGGCCGCATGGTGGCGGTAATTGGATTGGGCCGCTCGGCGGATGGCGCGCTACTGTCTTCGGAAGATGTCGACATCTTATTGACGGTGTCCGGTTATGTCGCAGTCGCAATTGAAAACAGCTTGCTGTATCAGGAGCAACAGGAACGCGCTTCAGAACTGAAGCTGTTGAAGGAATTCAACGAATCGATTATCGAGTCGATCAACGTAGGCCTGCTGGCCGTCGATCTCGAGGGTAGGGTGATCCGTTTAAACTCGGCGCTTGAGGAAATTCTTAGCGTCAGTCGGGAACAGGCAGTCGGCCAACGCATCGAGGATCTCTTCTCGGAAGAGTTTACCGATACGTTGCGACAGGTGCTTGGCAATGACCGTTGGCAGTTGAAGGAAACACGCCACATCTACAAGATTCATACAGCCACTTATGCTGGCCGGACACTCGTACTCAACATTGCTATCGCGCCATTGCAGGACTCCCTGGAACAGACCGGCGCGCTTGTCGTGCTCGAAGATGTCACCTCCAAGATACGTCTCGAGGAACAACTGCAGCAGCGCGAGAAACTCTCTTCAATTGGTTTGTTGGCAGCGGGCGTGGCACACGAGGTGAACACTCCACTAACAGGGGTGTCGTCTTATACGCAGATGCTCATGGGGATGCTTGCTGAGACCGATCCGAAACATGCACTGCTGCAGAAGGTTCGCCGGCAAGCCGAGCGCGCCACCAATATCGTCAACAATCTGCTCAACTTTTCACGCACCGGCAACGCCACCGAGTTTAGTGAAATAGATATCAGCCGCGTTCTTGACGATACAATGCAGCTTCTCGAACCGCAGTTGCGTGGCAATCAGATCGAAATCATTCGCCGCTATGATTCGCAAGCGCCGCGGGTTTTTGGCAACGCCGGCAAGCTGCAGCAGGTGTTTACAAATCTGCTGCTGAATGCGCGCGATGCGATTACAGCCGGAGGCTCAATCAGAATTTCTACCGATGCCTCCGAAGATCAGCTGACGATTGAAGTGTCGGACAGCGGAATGGGTATCGCGCCGGAGAACGTCGCCAAGATTTACGACCCCTTTTACACCACTAAGGGTGTTGGGCGAGGCACAGGCCTTGGTCTGGCTGTTTCCTACGGCATCGTCCAGGAACATTCCGGACACATCAGCGTAGAAAGCATTCCGGGACGGGGTACGACTTTTCGCATCACCCTCCCGACTGCGGATTCACGCGCCCAATTACAGGCCGTTGGCGATTAACAGTTGGACATAATCTACGGACGCAAGAGCACCGCGGCCGCTCGCTGTGCTCTTGCCTTTTTTTGTCTTAGTAATCGGGCTTCAAGATAGTCTTGGAATTGAGGGTTAGCATTGGCAGTCAAGACTGAACGACGCATAGCTAAGAAAGGCTCCATTCTCATCGTCGATGACGAAGAGATAATGCGCGAAGTATTGGATACCCTTCTGTCTGCAGAAGGCTACCGCGCGGATTTAGCCAAGACTGGCGAAGAGGGTCTGGAAGCTTATGGCCGCCGCGCTTATGACGTGGTGCTGCTGGATGTCTCCATGCCCGGCATCGGCGGCCTGCGCGCCCTGGAAGAGTTTTTGAAGATGGACTCGGACGCAGTGATTGTCATGATCACGGCGTACGCTACCTTCGACACTGCCATTGCGGCCTGGGAACACGGCGCCTTTGGCTGCATTAGAAAGCCATTTCAGAACGATCAGATCACTGCGACCATTGCCGCGGGAATCAAGCGGCGCCGAAAAGAAGAAGAACGCAGAACTTTGCGGCGGGCAATGAGTAGGGCCGTTGATCGCGGCGCGATTGTAGGGCGCTCCGACATCATGCAGGAGGTTTTTAGATTGGTTGAGCAGGTAGCTCCGGCGCGTTCTACCGTTTTAGTGACGGGTGAAAGCGGAACGGGAAAAGAATTGATCGCCAAAGCGATCCACGAAGCCAGCATGCGCGCCGGCAAACCGTTCGTGACCGTAAACAGTTCCAACATTCCTTCAGAGCTGCTCGAATCAGAATTGTTTGGTCACACGCGCGGCGCTTTTACCGGAGCCGTGGCAGCTAAGAAGGGCTTGTTTGAAGTTGCTGACGGCGGGTCCATCTTTCTCGATGAAATAGGTGACATACCTCCCGAGACACAGGTGCGACTGCTGCGCGTGATTCAGGAACGCGAATTTACACCTCTTGGTGACACCTCCCCGCGGCGCGTTGATGTCCGCATCATTGCGGCCACCAACATTGAATTGAAAGAAGCGGTCAAGCAAGGGACCTTTCGCGAAGACTTGTATTACCGTCTGGCGGTGGTGCCAATCGAGTTGCCGCCGTTGCGCGATCGACGGGAAGACATCCTGCCGTTAGCACAGCATTTCATTGAAAAGTATAACGAGGAAAACGGCAGACAAGTCTCGGATCAAATAGCTCCTGAGGTGTTGGCCCTGCTGGAAGCGTACGCGTGGCCCGGCAACGTGCGCGAGCTGGAAAATGCGATTGAGCGCGCGGTAGTGATCGCGCCGGGCGATGAAATAACGCGGCAGTGCCTGCGTCCGGAGATTAGTGACCCAGCATCCGTCGCGGCTGCGAGCCACGACGGCGCTAGTGCCGGCGCGGTGCTGGATCTTGCGCGTGGTATCAACTTTTACGACCAGGTCCGTTTGTTTGAAATCGACTTGATTCGACGTGCCCTGGAACAGACCGGTGGCCATCAGTCTCGCGCCGCACGTTTGCTTGGTATGAATGCGACCACACTTAACTCGAAAATCAAAACGTACAGAATCAGCCTGCGCCCTTAGAAGTCAACGGGTGATCTGCACTCGTTACCCGCACCAATGTCTAAAGTTCCAGTGGAGAAACCGAGGGTCAAGGCCGCGAAGTTCCGACAGTTGATTGCACAAGCTGCCGCGTGCACGCGTTGCCCCGCCATGTGCGGCAGAGCTGCCGTGCTTAGCAATTTGAATGGCCCGATCGCGGCGCGAATATTGTTTATTGGTGAAGCGCCGGGGCGCAAAGGCGCCGATCAAACGCGCGTGCCTTTTTCCGGAGATCAGTCAGGCAAAAACTTTGACAGGTTCCTGAGCTCGATTGGCCTGAATCGCAACGACATTTTTATCACCAGCGCTGCGCTTTGCAACCCTCGCAACGATACTGGCGCCAACCGCAAACCCACACGTGCGGAGCTGACAAACTGTTCTTACTTTTTGCGCGGCATCATGGAGATTATCGATCCCCAAATCGTTGTGACACTTGGTTCCGTGGCGCTGGAGTCTCTCAGGGCGATTGAGATTCACAAACTAGATTTACGCAGCTCGGCAGCACAAGTTCATGTTTGGAATGGACGATTGCTTGTGCCGCTTTACCACCCGAGCCCACAGGTGCTGGCTTCGCATAGACGAGAACTTGAGCAATTGCAGGACTACAGAGAAGTCGCGTCAGCGATAGGTAGGTTGCAGACAGGCGCGGCTCGGCCGCCTGATGTGCGGAAGGGCTTTGCCCTTCCGATCTTGTGCTGAAGGAACCAGGGCTACGCCCTAACAGGAGGCGTAGCCTCCGGATTTTTTTTAGCCGCTCGGAAAGGCAGAGCCTTTCCACATTAGGCGGCAAAGCTGTGAGAGAAATGTGATTTTGCATGTCGAATGTAGTTGAACCATTCAGTTCCCAACGATTGCCTCTTGACGCGGCACACCTTCGTCTTGGCGCCATAATGTTGGCAAGCAATGGTTGGAAACTGCCCGCATCTTACGGGGATGTGCAGTCTGAATATGACGTTGTGCGCCGAGGCGGCGCCGGCGTGATCGATATTTCTCAACGCGGCCGGATTGTCGTGAGTGGTTCCGAAGCTGTTCCGTTTCTCAACGGTTTAATAACCAACGACATGAAAACGCTCGCCGAAAATTCCTGGATGCCGGCGACCTTTCCAAACGTTAAGGGGCGACTAATCGCCAGCGTGCGAGTGACGAGGCTTCCTGATGACAAGAGCCCGCGCTACTTGATCGACACTGAAAGCGCCACTCACGAAAGTGTGCTCAAGACGATAGAACGATTTACTCTTGCCGGCGATTTCAAAGTCAGCGATATCACAGGCGAGACCGTCCATTTGGCCGTACAGGGAAAACAGTGGCCGCAGGTAGTTAAATCAGTGTTCGGCGAAGAAGCGGCATCACTTGACCATCACGCGACACTTCAACTCGGGTGGCGAGAAGGCGAGGTGATGATCATGCGGGCAACCCATACCGGTGAGGATGGCTTTGATTTGATCGTCGCTAGTGATCGTGGCGAAGCCTTGTGGGAGGCGATGATTAGTTCGAGAGCAACGCCGGTTGGTCACGATGCTTTGGAGATTTTGCGAATCGAAGCTGCCATCCCTCGCTACGGTATCGATATGGACGAAACAAATGTCGTAACCGAAACCGGCCTGGAAGACGCGGTCAGCTTTACGAAAGGTTGTTATGTCGGTCAGGAGATCATCGCGCGCATAAAATATCGCGGCCACGTTGCCAAGAAGTTGTCTGGGTTAACTCTGGAGAGCCGAGTGACGGTGCGACCAGGTGCAGCGATTAAAACGCTTTCCGAAGAAGAGGTCGGCAGAGTGACGTCCGCGACAGTTTCGCCCCTACTAAACCGAACCATAGCCCTTGGATACTTGAAATATGATTTTCTCGATCCAACTAATACGGTGATGGTTGACTCTGATCAGGGATCAACTCACGCCCAGGTGACCCAGCTGCCATTCTTGCGCGATCAGTAGTATCACTGGTTCCAGCGAATGCAAGACGACGCTAACAACAATCCTCCTTCAGATCTCGACTACGAGCAGGCGCGTTTGGCTTACTCTATTATCGAGTCACTTCTGACTCATACTCGCGTGGTCAGCGATTTGATCGCCGTGATGGCCCAGGCCCTGGATGAAGATACGCAAAAAGCATTAACGCAGACGCCAAATTGGGCAGCTTATCTCGAGAGCCGCAGACTCCTGGAACGAACGCGCGCCGATGTCGAAAAGTTTGCCGAGGTGCTGAAGGACCTTAGTAAGGAATAAGGTCTATTTCTTAGAAGCAGTCCATTGGCCAATTCGGAAGATCACGTATTCCGCAGGCTTCAAAGCCGCGACGCCGATCTCCACGACCAACCGTCCGTTATCAATGTCACTCTGAGTCATCGAACTCCGGCCGCAGTTAACAAAGAAGGCCTCTTTAGCAGTGGCTCCCTGGAAAGCACCCCGCCGCCACAGACCCGTCAGAAAAGACGCGACGATGGTGCGGACCTTTGCCCACAGCGGTTCGTCGTTCGGCTCAAATACCACCCACTCCAGACCCTTATCGATACTCGCCTCCAGATGCATGAGCAATCGCCGCAACGGTACATACTTCCACTCTGGGTCGGTTGAAAGCGTGCGTGCGCCCCAGCAGACTCTGCCGATTCCCACAAACTCTCGCAGACAATTTATTCCCTTCCGGTTAAGGCTTTCATTGTCGGCCTGAGTTAATAGACGCTCCAGAGCAATCACGCCATTCAGTACTGCCTCGGTTCCTGCCGGAGACCTCCAGACACCGCGAGCGCCATCGGTTCTGGCAATGACCCCAGCCATGGTGGAACTTGGCGCCAGGGTATGTTCAGCGCCTGAAGCATCCTGAACTCTTACAAGCGGGTAGTACAAAGCTGCGTTGCGATGCCTAACTGATGGAGTACCGTCAACCCAGGTAATGATGTCCCGGGGAGTCTTGAGAATTTGCGGCGGGTCGACGAGCAAGAAGGCACGCCTGCGTTCGCAGTAATCTCCGGCGGTCTTGATAGCCGCCGCGGCCAGGGAGGGGTCGAGATCGGATGTCTCCGGAATGCAAAGCAGATTAAATCGCTCAAGCTGATCCAATGCAGCAATACCGTCCCTAATTGCGGCGACTCGGTCCGAATTATCGATGGCCTCAGCTACTGGGATGAACCAACAATCCTGCCCGCCATTGGCGAAGAACTGTCGAATGCTCAAGCCAGTCGCGCTGGTTAGATTTTCCAGCAGTGCCTCTGCTTCTGAGAGCGTGTGAAAGCGTTCGGCGTTGCCGCCTCCGGAATGTGCACCGACAAATACCGCAGTTGAGGTAGGTAATTCTGTAATCGTCGGCAAGTTTCGCGTTTCTTCGACGTACACGCCCGGATGGAGTGGGTCTTTCATGAACACCTACTCTCCAGCGATTTTTTCGGCGAACATTCGCATGGCAGTCTTCTCTGTTTCGCCGAAATCGAAGACCAGACCATCCAGCTTCACCGCAGCCCGCCTGGCACCGGCTAACCTCAATAGCGTGGCGTAAGGCATTCGGAAAACCAGACGTTCACCCATCCAGACACGGCCAGGTACCGGTCGCTTCACGGCCCACCGATTCGAGCTAAGGAAAATCGTTTCCTCATCAATCAGGAACACAACATACAAATCGGTTTTCAAACGTCCCTTAACGACCGTTTGCAATTCGAAATCGACAAACTCAGGTTTAGCCGGCGTTTTCCCTTCGTAGCTAAATGCCGGCGAGATGTGCAGACTACGGTACTGCTGTTTCTCTCCCGAAACTTGCACCGGCATGAGCCGCACCGTTGTGCGATTCTTGGCCGCGTCATAGGTCGTCTCGATGTGTGATTCAGACTTAACAGCAACCTGACCAAAAGCTGCGAGCGAAGAAATCAATACCAGCAAAGCGATCATTGGTTTCATTAAACCCGGCAGGAGATCAGATTAATTGCGCCACAGAGGCTCTGTTCCACCTTAACTAAATTGAGCCCTGCCGCCTGCGCGTCTTCCGCCGTGCGCCGATTGAAATGATCTTCGAAGAGCGCGACGGTGGCTATGTTGAGCAGATCGAAGACTCGGCCCAGCAGCCCGTTGGGTCTGACATGCTCCAGCAGTAGGACGGTGCCTCCTGGTTTTACCACGCGCCGCAATTCAGCGAACGCTAAAGCAGGTGAGGCAACTGAACAAAACACGAGGGTAGCAAACGCGGCGTCAAACGACTGGCTCTTAAACGGCAACGCTTCCGCGCAGCTCTGCAATAGCTTGACGCCTTCAGGCCGTCGCTTAGTACTGGCAATTCTTAACATTTCTTTGCTGGGCTCGCTCGCCACGCCCAGAGAATTGTCTGGGTAGTAGATGAAATTCAATCCCGTACCGGCGCCGAGCTCAAGAATTCGCGCGTTGTCAGGAAGCTGCCGGAAGGTTGAGGCGCGCGCCCTGGCCAGAAACCAACGCTCCAGTGGACGCATGACTGATTCATACTGGTGGGCGAAAGTGTCGTAGGTGCGCATGGCCCGGCTATTTCAGCATCATCAACACGTGGCGTTCTCGTCCACCGTCAAACTCACATAGAAAAATTCCCTGCCAGCGTCCCAGTAGCAGTTTGCCATCCTTGAAAGGTATCGAAACCGACGAGCCGACCAGGCTCGCTTTAATGTGTGCGTCAGAATTCTCTTCGCCGTGACGAAAGTCCATCCCGTGTTGCGGAATTAGGGTGCGCAGCGCATGCAGCATATCGCGCGGTACGTCAGGGTCAGCATTCTCGTTTACCGTCAGCCCTGCCGTCGTATGCTGAACATAGAGAAAGCAAACACCTTCTTTAGTCTCAGATTCCTGCAACTTTTTTGTTACCTGGTCAGTGAACTCGACCAACTCTTCTCGCGCACTCGATCGCACTTTCAGTGTGTACATAAACCTCATTGTAGGGCGTTTTTCAAGGGGCGGGAATACCGGAGGATGAGGAGCAGTTGCAATGGGAGAGCAGCGCTTTGTGAGTAGGACAGACGAACCATCCACTAAAACACGACCAACACATAGCGGGGTTCGTGTAGTTTCGTGTCACTTCGTGGATCGTTCTATGCCGGCCTAAAAAACTGATCCACGAATTACACGAAACACACGAAGCGTCCTGTACTTAGACTTCTGAGGCAAAGCACAGCAGGATTGCACCGTGGGTCGATTACACCCTAGGGCCGCCAGAAACAAACGAGTTCTTGCATCCCTTCAGCACTCCGGGCTGAAACCGGAGCACGTTATTCTTTATCCAGCACAAAATTGTAGCTCATTGCCCCAGACACTTTCGCCGGCTTGCCGTTTACCAGTGTCGGTTTAAAGCGAGCCTTAAAAGCTGCGTCACGAGAGCTTGCATGCAACATCTCGGGTCCGCTGGCAGGCGTGGCAGAGATGACTTTGCCTTCCTCGTCGATGACAATGTCGACCGTCACCCTGCCCTCAACTTTTTGTTTCTTGGCTTCATCCGGATAAACGGGTCGAGGAGCCTCAATCAATTCGCCTTTCTCAACTTTGTCCTTGCTCTTCCTGCCCTGGGTGTCCTTCGGGGGTACTGCTGGTGAAGTAGGAGCGGCCGGTGCAACCGGTGCAGCAGAGTTCGCAGGTGTAGCAGGGGATGGCGGCGTCTCAGGCGCTCGCGCGGGCAAAGCGGGCGACGAAGGCGTCTCGCCTGTTGGTGTCGCAGGCTTTACAGGAGCGACCGGGGCAGGCGGAGCGACCGGTGTGGTTTCAGTTTGTTTTGTTGGCTGAGACGGGGCGCTGGGTGCCTGGGGCGCTTCGACCGGTGTCGTCGCAGTTACCCGGGGCGCTTCAGGCTGTTGCACTTCATTCGCAACGCCCGTTCGGCTATAGACGCCGGCTCCGACCAGAATTAGAAGTGCACAGACGACCATTCCACTCGCCAGCAGTCGCGCTGCAGGCTTAACACGCAGCTTAGTATTTCGCATAGTCATGATGATTTCGATCCTCCTTCTTAAGTTAGAGCCACTGGCTGCACCGGTCACACCCGCGAAGCGCCAGCCAAAACAAAAACGAACCACCTTTAAGATACTTGAGGCATAGGCCTCTGGCGCGCCACCCACTTCCATTACCTTTTCATCGCAAGCTTGCTCACGCTCGTTCGAGAGCTGGCGACTGATGAACCACACCAGGGGGTGAAACCACAGCAGCGCACAGAGCATTAACTGAACGTTGCCGACGAGGTTGTCTCTTCGTTCAACGTGACAAAGCTCATGGAGCAGAATCGTCTCCAGCTCTTTATCGTCCAGAAGAGTCTCGATCGATTGCGGCAGCACCACGACGGGACGCAAGACGCCCCAAACAGCCGGTTCAAGTTTCCCTGACGTGATGACTAGTTTGACTTCACGATTCACACCCAAAAACTGCTCAGCTCGTTTCAAAGCATCCCATTCGCGGCCGGCGTTAACGGTACGGCTTTGCTCGAGCGAACGATAGAACTGTTGCCGTCGCATCCCCCAAATGGCCAATAGCCCGATAGAGCCACTGAGCCAGACGAGCGTCAAGGCGCAATAGATTTCATTGTGGCCAGCCGATGACGCGTTAACGTTTACTTCATAAGTGCCCGCGAAAGCGGTCACCGGTTCTGCCAAACCCTGAAGCACTGCGGTCCGTTCTTCTGCTTGATCGCTGAACTGCAACAGGGATGACATCCCCGCTTGTTGCGCGAGGATTACCAAAAAGGAGGCTGGGACAATGAACTTTGCGGAGGCCAGCAACCAGAAGGAATGTCGCAGACGTGCCGGCCCTTTCTTTAGCGCCCACGAAGTTCCGAGAATCACCAAACCAAACAGCGTGGCCTGCCACAAGTGATCCGCAAACCCCGGCCAGAACCACACGGACGTTTCGGCAATCCACTGATGAACTGTAATCATTTTGTCCGCCTTCCCAGCCGCGGTTGGGGCGGCTTGGCCAATGTCTTCTCCGCCTGCGCAGTTCGCTTGCCCCGCGAAGTCTCTCCGGATTGGAGCCTCGCTAAGCTGGTTTCCAAGTCATGCAAATCCTCAAGCGTGAGTTGGCCGGATTCAACCAGTTGCGACATCAGTAAGCGCGGTGAGCCTCCGAAGACGTGGAGTAGTTCATCGATCAAACGGCGATGGGCGGCTTTGCGAGTGACGACCGCTTCGAAGATGAGGGCGTTGCCGACCTTCTTGACTCGCCGCACCGCGCCCTTTTCCTCCAGCCGATAAATAATGGTTTGGACAGTCGTATAGGCTGGCCGCTTACGCTCGGGGAGTGCTTCTTGAATTTCCCGGACGGAGGCACTGCCAAGAGTCCAAACCGCGCCCATTACCTCCATTTCCAGTCTGGTCAGTTTAGGATCTTGTTTGCCCATTAGAGCGGCCTCCAGAGTAGTTACTACTAATGAGGTTGACTCTACTACAACTGTGGTTGGACGGTCAATAGGGGATGCCGGAAAAAAGGGGCACGATTGTGCCCCTTCAAAACTTGAGGAAGGCTAATTGCGCGCGCCGGTTAACTGGCGCTCTGGCGTCTCCGACTTTAAGTACTTGCCGAGCCAGGCGTGGACTTCCCTGTAAAAGAAGCGACTGTTCTCGCCCTTTTGTATCCAATGGTTTTCTTCAGGGAAGATGATGAGGCGGCTGGGTATGCGCAGGCGCTGCAAGACGCTCCAGTTCTCGAGTGTTTGATTGAGCGGCACGCGGAAATCATTCTCTCCCACCGTCAGCAGGATCGGCGTGCGGAAATTCTTCGCGAAGCGGATTGGATTTTGTTCGCGCCAAACCTTGCCTTGTTCCCAGACGGGCCCACCGTTATTAACTTCGCGGTGGTAGATCGTGTCGCTGGTGCCCCATTGGGACTCGAGATTGATCAAGCCCGCATGACTAATGAGCGCTTTGTAACGGGTGGTTGTGCCCTGTAACCAGTTTGCCAGGTGACCGCCATAACTGGCGCCTCCGGCAGCCATCCGTGATCCGTCGATGAAGGGATATATGCGGACTGCTTCGTCAGCAGCCTCGTTAAGGTCGGCGGACGGACCAATAAATGGATCACCCTGGATTGCCTGAGCAAACTTTTCACCATAACCCGTCGAGCCGGTGTAGTCGGTTAGCAGCACAACATATCCGGGTTGGGCCAACAGGTGATAGTTCCAGCGCAGGAAGAATTGATCGCGCCACATCGAGTGCGGACCGCCATGAATTAGCACGAGCAACGGATACTTTTTGCGCTCGTCAAAGTTTGGCGGCAGAGCCACCAAACTGTGCACTTTGTTGCCGGCTTTAGTTGTGAACCAGAAATGCTTAAGAGGCAGCCAGTCGATCTGTGCAGCGCGCTCCACGTTGATGTCGGTTAGCCGTTCGTGGCGGCCGGCTTTAGGATCGATGCGCACCACTTCGTTCGGATTGACAGCGCTTTCCCAGTTGGCAAAAAGGAGAGGAGCAGAGGCCTTGTTAGGGATCCTGAGGTTGGTGTAGACACCCTGCTTCAGGTCAAAAACGAGTTTCACCTCACCGCCGTCGGCAGGAAGTCGAAAGAGTTTTTCGTGGCCGGCTTCCTCTGCAAGTAAGTAGATCGTTTTACTGTCCGGCGTCACCGCAAATGAGCCAACGGAACGGTCGAAGGCCGTTGTCATTACTTTGACTGCGGAATTGCCGGCGGTTGGCCAGGCGATCATGCCAAGACGACTTAAGTTATAGACGCGGTCATTCTCGGGTGTAATTGAGAAGTAGAGAGCTTTGCCGTCGGGACTGAACAACGGCTGGCTGAAACTGTTCGTACCCGAAGTAATGGCTACGGGTTCTCCGCCTGCTGCCGAAATCCTGTACAACAGCGTGTTTGAAGGAGCGTAAGCGGAAACGTTTCGGTTGGTGGTAGCGACAAAAATTATCGACTGCCCGTCGGGCGTCCAAACGGCGTTGATTTCATCACCAGAATTTCCCAGCGAGCCGCCGAAGCCCGGCTCAGCCACGAATTTGGTGCCGGCCAGCAAGTCTTTCGCCTTTGCTTCCGGTTCAAGCGTCTGAACAAAAAGATGTACCTGCGTGTCTTCCAGCCACTTGTCCCAATGGCGAATAGGAAAACTATCGTAGACCCGTGCCCGGTATTTCTGACCTTTTCGTTCGGTCGCAATCTTCTTGTTCGCTTCATCATCTTTCGCACCCGGGTAGACGGAGCTGACGAACATTAGCGCCTTTCCATCAGGCCGCCATTGGGGAGAGCGCGCGCCGGTCGAGAGTGAAGTGACGCGCACCGCCTCGCCGCCGGCAACCACGTCCATTACATAAATCTGATTCATCTCATCGCCTTCGCGCTTAGCTGAGAATGCGATCCTTTGGCTGTCAGGACTCCAGGCAACGCCGCCCTCTGAGCTTTTACTGAAGGTGAGCCGGCGCGGCTTGGCGCTGTTGTCCGCCGGCACGATCCACAAATCAGCGACCTGGTCTTTATCGTCATAGGCCGGCTCAGTAACCGGGAAAATCACCCAGCGTCCGTCCGGGCTGGGGATGGGTGCGCCAACGCGTTTCATGAGCCATATCAATTCGTGCGTGATTGTCTTCTTCCCGGCACTTTGCGCATGCAAGGGCGGCGCGGCCATAAGAGAGACAAATAGCGAGATGCCAATGATTAAAGACAACGGAATTAAGCGAGCGCGTCCAGACATTCTAAATTTCACTCCTGAAATTGATTTGAGGGGGGAGATGCGTATTGTGACATGGAAACCCATTGCGGCGCACGAAACGGAGCCGCCTCACTCCAAAAAAGAGGGCACGGCGAACCGTGCCCTAACGAATCCTTGATGTGGTGGACTGCTTTATTCCTTGTCAGAACTACGACGTCGCAGTAGCGCCCATCCTGTCGGCAAAACGGCCGCGGCCAGCAATATCTTAATGATGTCGCCGGGGATGAACTTCAAGACGCTTACCTGAAAGGCAACGAGTGGGGAGGTGTTTGTCACCAGTGAAAACCAGGCCCAACCGCTAAGCATGATTACGATGGAACCAATCGCCATCGCTGCTACGGCCGTCAGGTACCGCCGGTCCCATCCATGCTCTGCAAACGCGCCGGTTATGAATGCTGCCGCCGGGAAGCTGACGAGGTAACCACCCGTTGGTCCCAACAGATGCCCAATGCCGCCCCTTCCGGCAGAGAAAAAGGGCAGGCCGAAGGCGCCTTCGAACAGGTAAACAATCATTGCCGCGGCGCCCAGGCGCGAGCCGAGCAACGCACCGGTGAGAAGGACCACGAAAGTTTGGCCGGTGATCGGAACCGGTCCGACGGGAAGCACTATCTGGGCGGAGAGCGCCATCAGCAAACTGAACGCAAAGACTAGTGAGACTGAGCGCGTCCAATCCATTGGCGCGAGCGCTGTGCCCAGCAGCGTCTCAGGTTTGGCATATGCGGTGTTCATAGTTGCAATTCCGACTTAAGGGTTTGGAATTAGAATTCAAACTGTCTTAATCCGCTGCGATGCCTTTCACCTGTATCTCGGCGGCTTCACCTTTTACCCCACCAATGCGCATTTTGTGAAACGAGCGCCAGATGAAGAAAGTCGACGCCAGGAAAAAGACTGCCGCGAGGATGTGCGTAATCATCGGACCGTTCTCGCCCTGGTTCGCGATCGAGACGGCGAGCTCCACCGCAAGTAAACCAAACAAAGTAGTGAACTTGATCACAGGATTCAAAGCCACCGACGAAGTGTCCTTAAAAGGATCGCCCACTGTGTCACCAACTACCGTCGCGTCGTGCAGGGCGGTGCCTTTTTGTTTTAGCTCGACTTCGACAACCTTCTTGGCATTGTCCCACGCACCGCCGGCATTTGCCATAAAGATCGCTTGATACAGGCCGAACACGGCAATCGAAATCAAGTAGCCAATGAAGAAGAACGGTTCCACAAACGCGAACGCGAGCGTGGAAAAGAAGACCGTCAGGAAGATATTAAACATCCCCTTCTGTGCATATTGCGTGCAGATCTGCACGACCTTTTTACTGTCCTCAACCGACGCCTTTTCAACCCCCTCGAGCCGGATGTTGGCTTTGATGAACTCCACCGCTCGGTATGCGCCCGTTGTAACGGCCTGGATTGAAGCTCCGGTGAACCAGTAAATAACCGCCCCACCAGTAATCAGTCCCAGCACAAACGGCGCGTGCAGCAGCGACAGATTCTCGGTGTTGGTCGTCAATCCGTTGGTAAGCGCCATCATGATCGAGAAGATCATGGTGGTGGCGCCCACTACGGCAGTGCCGATAAGCACCGGCTTCGCAGTGGCCTTAAACGTGTTACCTGCGCCATCGTTCTCTTCAAGGAGATGTTTGGCGCGGCTGAAGTCAACGGTCATGTTGAAATCTCGTTTGACCTCTGCTTCCACATCCGGCACCTGTTCGATCAGCGACAATTCATAAACCGACTGGGCATTGTCTGTCACCGGACCATATGAATCGACGGCAATCGTTACCGGCCCCATGCCGAGGAAGCCGAAAGCTACCAGACCAAAGGCGAACACGGGCGCCGCAACCATCAATGGATCCAGACCCATGGTGCTGAAGTAATAGGCGATCGACATCAGAATTACGATGCTGATACCGAGCCAGTAAGCCGAGAAATTGCCGGCCACCAATCCGGAAAGAATATTCAGCGAGGGACCGCCTTCACGTGAAGAGGTAACTACTTCCTGCACGTGTCGTGATTCAGTTGAAGTGAAAATCTTGACCAGCTCGGGAATGATCGCCCCGGCGAGCGTGCCGCACGAGATAATCATCGAGAGTTTCCACCACAGTGACGTGTCGCCGCCGAGCGTAGGTATGGTCAGATAAGAAATGATGAACGTGATGGCCACTGAAACAAGGGAAGTAATCCAGACCAGCGAGGTCAACGGCGCTTCAAAGTTCATTGTGGCAGCATTCGCATAGCGGGCCTTGGCAATCAAGTTGTTGATGAAATAAGAACCGGCGCTGGCAATGATCATCATGACGCGCATGACGAATATCCAGACGAGTAGTTGCACCTGAATTTGCGGGTCGCGCACGCCTAACAGGATGAAGGTAATTAGGGCGACGCCCGTGACGCCGTACGTTTCAAAGCCGTCGGCGCTGGGTCCAACCGAGTCGCCGGCGTTGTCGCCGGTGCAGTCGGCAATCACTCCCGGATTACGTGCATCGTCTTCCTTGATCTTAAAAACGATCTTCATTAAGTCAGAACCAATATCGGCGATCTTTGTGAAAATACCGCCCGCGATGCGCAAAGCCGCAGCGCCAAGTGATTCACCAATGGCGAAACCGATAAAACATGGCCCGGCGTAGTCGCCCGGAATGAAAAGCAAAATACAAAGCATGATTAACAGCTCAACGCTGATAAGCATCATGCCGATGCTCATGCCGGCCTTTAGCGGAATTTCGTAAAGAGGAAACGGGCGTCCTTCGAGACTCGCGAATGCAGTGCGCGAGTTGGCGAACGTGTTAACGCGAATGCCAAACCAGGCGACACCGTAACTGCCGGCGATGCCGACCAGACTGAACGCGAGGATGATCGCTACACGCAGCGGCTCCATTCCCGATAGGACGCCGAAGTAGAGCACGATGATAATGCCGATGAAAATCTCCAGTATCAGGATAAACTTGCCCTGCGTAATCAAGTAGGTCTTGCAGGTTTCGTAAATCAATTCCGAAATTTCGCGCATCGCGCGATGGACCGGCAGCTTCTTTAGGTTCATGTAGATCGCCAGACCAAAAACGAGGCCCAGGACACAAACGAGAATGCCGGTCAACAAAAGGGTGTGGCCGTCCATGCCGCCAAAAAAGGTGACCTGAGAAAGATCGGGCAACACCAGACTCGCTTCGCCACCACCGTGCGATTGACCAAAGGCTGGGGAAGCAAATCCAACCAGACCCAGGAGCATTACGGCCAAGGTGATAAAAGGACGGCGAAGACGAGCGCCGAGAGTTGAAAATTTATGGACGATGCTGTTGTAAGTCATGATTAATTGTCATTAGAGAAACGCCGCACAAACTGCCAGCCAGCCGATGGAATCAGCTATTGTTTCACTTTTCGCAATCCTTTCCGATCTTTTGCAGGTGAGCTAAAGCGCGAGCCGCGCTGGGCACAATCTTCTGGATAAAGCGTCGTCTAAAGTCTCATGGCGCCTGACCTATGCCGAGCAACCAGTCGTGCTGAAACTGCGTATTATCCCGATTAGCAGCCAAACTGTCCAGAAGGCAAGCAATGTCACGGCTTGGAGTTTACTCCGCGCATTCTTTGTGAACTCAGTGACTCTTTGGTAACGAATGGAAATAATCCCTACCACAGAGGCACTGAGACCACAGAATTCGCACAGAGAATTGCTGCCTGGGACATTACTAGGCTAACTATTCGAGACTGGCAGCCGGGTGTGGCGTGGTTAATGAGCCTCTCGGGCGTTCGCTGCGCATCCTGAATAGTGCGAGGGCGGCCAGATACAGGGCCAGCGTCACCAGGGCAGCCGCCGCGATGGCATTGATTAACTCGATATCAATTTGGCCGGAAGCGATTTTGGTGATGCGAAGATTGCCAATAACGAGCGAGACAAGTGCCCAGAGGGTGATGATCAAAACGAAGATCATTGGCACGAGCGTGAAACCGATGCGCTGCCGCGATTGGTAAAGCCAGACAGTTATGGTGAGGAGCGTTAAAGCCGCCAGCAACTGATTCGAAGCGCCGAAAAGTGTCCAGAACTTGGCCCAGGAATTTGGGGGCGCGAAAACGATAAAGTAGAACGGAAGACCCATCGTCAGTAGCGTGCCCACGAGTGCTCCCAGCCGACCTTTCCAACCGAAGAGCTCCTGAACAATATAGCGACCCAGTCTCATCGAGACGTCGAGCGTGTCAAACACAAACGTCGAGAACGCCATCGCGCCAAAGGTGACCGCAAAAGCCAGATTTTGTTGACCGATGATAAGCGTCAGGAATTGACCAATGCCGTTGCCGTAGATTGTGCCAGGCGCTTTTCCGCGCAACGCGTCCTGGGCGACGATCATTACCGTAACCAGTGCAATCAGTGCCACAAAACCTTCAGCTAACATTCCTCCGTAACCCACGGGCCGGATGTGAGACTCGCGATCGATCTGCTTGGAAGTTGTTCCAGAGCAGACAAGCCCATGAAACCCTGAGCAAGCGCCGCAAGCTATGGTCACAAAGAGGAACGGAAACAACATGCCCGTCATCCCACCAATGTCAAAGGCCTTGAACGCGGGCTGCTGTATCTCGTAACCGCCAAAAAAAATGCCGAAGATGCCCAGCGCGAGCGCAGTGTAGAGAATGAAACCTCCGAGATAACCACGCGGTTGCAGTAAAGCCCACACGGGCACGACGGAAGCCACCCCACAATAGAGAATTATCAGGACGCCCCACGTTTTATGATCCAGAACAAGAAGGTTCGACATCATCGTCCCGACCCATGAAAGAGCAAAAGCTGCCGGAACAAAAATCACCGTGACGAGCCAAAGCGGAGGCTTGAGGTAACGCTGCACCAGTCCGAGCACTACTGAGAGCATTAAATACATCAGACTGGCGGCGGCAACTGCACCACCCGGATTGAAATTTACTCGCGTAGCCCTCAGCTCTTCAGAACCGCCAACGAATGTGCCGGCAGTGATATCCGCAAACGCGATGATCACGTAGAGCAGGGCAATCCAAATGAACGCCATCATCGCGCGACCTGCGCCGCTGCCAAGGTGCTCGCGCGTAATCTCAGCAATCGACGTTGCGCCATGGCGCACCGAAGCGGCCAATCCGGCGAAGTCGTGCACAGCTCCGATCAGGACCACGCCGACTGCAATCCAAAGCAGACAGGGAAGCCAACCGAAGGCCTGGCAAGCGAGGATGGGGCCGGCGATCGGACCGGCAGCAGCTATTGCAGAAAAATGTTGGCCGAAGAGATAGAAGGGTCTGGTTGGAACAAAGTCGATTCCGTCATTAACCTGGTGTGCGGGAGTGGTGCGCGAGTCTTCGAGCTTAAACTGCCGGGCCACCCAACCGCCGTAAAGCCAATAGGCCGTGGCCAACAGTAATAGAAATCCGACCGCGAGAAGCGTCAGAGTCACGCTACAAGCCCCCAACAGGAATCGAGCAACCGCGTTAGATTACCGAAGACGCGACGAAAGGGGAAATACCGTCTACGACATTACACGAACCGCTTCGTGCTCTGTTGGGGTGATTAGTGGATCGTTTTTTCCACCTCACGTGGTTTCCTTTCCTCTATTCCCTGCCATCTTTTTTCTTGATAGACTCCGCCGAAAAGAGATTAGCCACAATTCAATGTATCCCTTCCGAAATATTCTATTTCCGACGGATTTCACTCCGCATGCACGAGCCGCGCTGAAATATGCGGCCGCTTTCGCCCGCAGCGGGCGTGGGCGCGTGGTGCTTTTCAGCGTTCAAAGCGCTGGTGTGCCGGCGAATCTGTTGACCCTCCCCGAACGCGTTTTCGAGGAGCAGGAAAACAAATGGCTGCTGCAGTTGAGAACTGAAGTGAGGAACCTGCTCGCTGACCCGTTGTTTGACGGTCTCGAGGTGGAGCCGGTGATTGTCGAGGGTGAGCCCGCGACGCAAATCGCAAAAGCGGTACACGATTACGACATCGATCTTGCAACCGTCGTTACGCACGGTCGCAAAGGACTCGCGCGCGCCTTATGGGGGTCGACTGCTGAAGAGATCATCGCCGAGGCGCCGTGCCCGGTCCTTACCATTCGCCCACCGCAACACGATTTTGTGGAACACAAAGGCGGACGCAGCGAAGTGCGTGTGAATCGCGTGCTCTTAGCTACTAACTTTCGACCCTCTTCCGTTGCAGCCACTCAAGTCGCAACCCAACTGGCAAATCAAACGGGAGCTGAGCTCCACACCGTTTACGTAATCGGGGACTACCTGGAGCAGATCTCAGTAATGTTTCCTGAAGGCGGACTGCATGCCCTCACGCGTCTGCGCAGTTATGTGCAGGAGCGAATGGCGCAGCTTTCTCGCGACGACGGCGCCCGCGCAATTCCGCATATAGTAGAAGGACGGCCGTATGAAGAGATCGTGCGGCTCGCCGCTGAGCAGGACGCTGATGTAATTGTAATTGGCACGAGTGTTCATGCGTCGCTGTTCGGCGGGACACCGGTCCTTGGTTCCGAGATCGAACGCGTAGTGAGAAACGCTCCCTGCCCGGTTATTTGCGTGCCCGCTGCGCGCGTGGTAACTCCTCTGCCGGCACTAATCACTCAACCCGTCAGCTGACACTAAGAAAGTCCGGCCACAAAAAAGCGAGACGGCAATTCACCGTCTCGCTCTATTGTTTGTTATAAGACTGCGGGTTTACTGCGTGATCAACTGCAGTCGTCCATCGGGAAGCCTCACCGGAAACACGCTTCGTTCGTACATTGTCAAGGGCGCAGATTCCTTGTTAGTTACTACGGCCAACTGGTCGCGAGAGACGCTGTTCGCATAACGCGCCGACATCGGGTCGCGAATCAGCGAATAACGCTTACTAATTCGCCGTACATACTCCTGCGTCTCACTATATGGTGGGATGCGATTGCCATACTTCATTACCGCGCCTTCACCTGCGTTGTAACCCGCCAGCGCTAGTGGGATGTTGCCGTCAAACTTGTCCAGCAGGAATCGCATGTAGCGTGTGCCACCTTCAATATTCTGCCGCGGATCCCAAATGCTGGTGACTCCAAAACGCAAAGCTGTGCCTGGCATCAATTGCATCAAACCGCGCGCGCCTTTGTGAGACATAGCCCGAGGTTTGAAGGTCGACTCCTGATGCATGATTGCGTAAAGCAGTAAGGGATCGACTGAATTTCGTCTGCCAGACTCAACGATGAACGAATCCACACTCGAATTACCGGTGGTGTAACCAGCAAGCGAGTTGCTGACGCTGATGTCAGACATCTTCTGATCGATGATGGTGTTGATCGCCCTGGCACTAGCTGAATGATGGGTGCCGCGCAGGCGCCTAGTGGAGGGTTTGGCAGCAACAACCGGCGGAGTCTGTAATTTAATTCCGGTGGCGAAGTCGAAATTATCCAGCCGGTAGCCGGAATTATTCTGCGCCATGGTCGTCAGCGAGCACGCAGAAAGCAGGATGATGGCAAAGGACAAGCGCTTCATGATTTTTCCCGTAACTCCCTTGATTTGATTCAACGGTAATTGCGAATGACGGAGCGTTATTTGAAGTGAGTTTCGAAGGGCGGTCGGTTTGACCTTGATAAGACAGTTAGGATACTAACACAACGTTAAACGATTGCCAACACGGCAACAATTCTCGAAAAAACCTAAGAATTTTCGAGAATCTAGAACCTAGCGAGTGGGCGGTCGTTGCAGGATGTCCTTTGGAATCTTGGTACGTCGCGCAGCGTCAGGGGAGCTAATCCCTCAGCACGCCACGCGGATCCGCTTTGTTCCAATAGCGCGCCGCTTCGCCGGGCGATGCCCGGCGGTAACGAACTATTGATGCGCGGCGCCAAACGAATCCCGCACTAAACGAATTGATTAATTAGCGCTACAAAATCGCTTGCATTTAGTGGGATTGGGGTGATCGCGCGCGCGCCGAGGAAAAATGGAGCCCCGTCGTTATGATACGAGCGCTCTTTCCAAATTCTCTATTAGTGAACTCGCGCCCCAGCGTGAGCCTCACAAAGAAGGACTCCCAAAATGAAAAAAGTCTTGTCGACCATTTTGTCTCTACTCTTCATCTCCTCCTTCGCTCTAGGCCAAAGCAGCTCGACAACAACGGAGGGCAAAACCACTGCGGCCAAAACATCTCGTAAGCGCGGGCCGGTCTTTCGAGCCAGCAAGGACCAAATCAAACAAGCACAAGTGATACTCAAGCAACGTGGTTTCTATGCGGGCGAGCAAACAGGAAAGTTGGATGAGAACACTCGTGCTGGTTTGAAAAAATATCAGGAAGCGGAAACGCTGAAGGTTACCGGCACACTCAACAAATTGACTTTGGCAAAGATGGGAATTGAGCTCACGGAAAAACAAAAAGTAATGTAAAGCTGCGGCGTGATCGGAACTGTTTTGTGAGTGGGCAGCTTCCGATCAGGCAGAAGCGCGGGCCGTCTCCCAGAAGACAGTGCCCGCGCTTCTTGCTAAGGAAAGTTTTTAGCTGAGAAGACGCTCCACGATCGTGTAGCTCGCTTCAAGCGCTTCGCTTAATTTCTCTGGCTGGGCGCCACCACCTTCAGCCATGTCAGGCTTTCCGCCACCTTTGCCGCCGACAATTGGCGCCAGTTCTTTTATCACTCGACCAGCTGGAACCCTGCCGATCAGGTCAGCGGATGTGCGAACGATTAAGGAAACTTTGCCATCACTGCTGCGGCCCAGCACAACCACACCCGACTTGATGCGTGCCAGCAAAGTGTCAGAAAGCTGACGCATGCCGGCGGAGTCTAGCCCGCTCGCTTCACGCGCCACCACGCGCACACCGGCCACGTCGCGTGCTTCGTCACCATTAGAAGCCGACGAACCAACTGCCCCGCTGGCAATCTTCAAACGCAACTCGTCAGCTTCACGTTTCGTCCTCTTGAGTTCATCCTGCAGTCGACTAACGACCGCAGGCACCTCGGCTCGTGATGTTTTCAAGCCGCCGGCAATTTGGTCCAGCAACACTTCATCCTCGCGGAAGCGTTCGTAAGCGTCCACACCGGTCACCGCGCGAATCCGTCTTACCCCGGAAGCTATAGATTCATCGCTGGTGATTTTGAAGAGGCCAATGTCGCCGGTAGCGCGCACGTGCGTGCCGCCGCACAGCTCTCGCGAGAAAACACCTTCCGTTCCTGGGATAGAAAGCACTCTCACTTTCTCGCCATACTTCTCGCCAAATAAAGCCATTGCGCCAGAGCGCATCGCCTCTTCGGTCGCCATCTCATTCGTTTGCACCGGCTCATTGCGCAGGATGTGGTAATTGACCAGGCGTTCAATCTCTTCCAGTTCGCTCTGCGTTAGAGGCTGGTAATGAGTGAAATCAAACCTTAAATAAGTGGGAGCTACCACCGAGCCCGCCTGTTTGACATGCGTGCCGAGCACTTCGCGCAAAGCTGCGTGCATCAGATGCGTAGCGGTGTGATTACGTCGAGTGGCATCTCGCTTTTCAACGTCAACTTCAGCCGTCACCGTGTCGCCGATCTTTAGCGTCCCTCTCTCAACTCTAACTTTATGAACAATCAACCCCTGAGCCGGCGAATATGTGTCAACCACCCTCCCACTGAAGTCAGTACCACCTGCGATAGCGGGTGGGCTGGTTAGTCGGCCGACGTCACCAACCTGGCCGCCGCTCTCCGCATAGAACGGAGTGTGGTCAAGTACAACCTCTCCGTCGTCTTCCTCATTTAATGACGACACTTCCACGTCGTTCTTGAGGAGCAGCATCACACGGGAATTTTCATAGCGCGTGCCGTCGTATCCGGTGAATACGTTCTTTCCCGCACGGTCGGCCGCTTCACCATAAATTGTTTTCGTTTTGGACTGTGCGGATTGCTCGCGCGTACCAGACTGCTGAAGTTGTTTTGCGGCAGCGTCAAACTCAGCCAGAAACTCCTCTTCGGCAATCTGAAAACCACGCTCCTCCAGACTCACGCGAATTAGGTCTCGCGGCGTGCCGAAAGTGTCATAGAGTCTTGCTAGATCAGCGTACGGCGGCGCTCCGGTTCCCGACTTCGCGAAAAGCTCCTCGAGCTTTTGCAAGCCAACTGTTAACGTCGAAGCGAAGCGTTCCTCTTCCAAACGCACCATCTTTTCGATGAAATCCCGTTGCGTGGCAAGCTCCGGGAAAGCCTCTTGCATCTGCTCGACAACGAAATTCGTTACCTTGTGGAAGAACAATTCCAAGCCCAAAGTGTGCCGTCCCTGATAGATGGCGCGGCGCATGATTTTTCTTAGAACATAGTTTCGCCCTTCATTGCCGGGCAGTATTCCGTCGGCAATGGCAAAAGCCGTTGCGCGTGCATGGTCGGCAATGACGCGCATGGCGAACCCGTCTTTCGTTTCCGGCTCGTAATGCCGGTCAGCGAGCTGTGCGGTAAATTCCACAATCGGGCGAATCAGATCCGTGTCGTAGTTTGACTTCACGCCTTGCAACACGACGGCAAGTCGTTCCAATCCGGCACCGGTATCTACAGAAGGCGCAGGCAGCGGGTCGAGCTTGTACTTGCCTGGTTCAACCTCGCTGCGCACAAATTGCATGAAGACGAGGTTCCAAATCTCTACGGTGTCGTCGCCGGATCCGTTTACCAGTTCCGCGGTGTTCTTCGACGGATCTTCAGGATTCCCCCCCATGTAGTAATGAACTTCGCTGCACGGACCGCATGGTCCGGTCTCGCCCATCTGCCAGAAGTTATCTTTCCGGCCAAATCGCAAGATTCTGTCGCGAGGTGCGCCCACCTGTTCCCAGAATTTTTCCGCATCTTCGTCGGGGCCAACTTCCTCGTCTCCCTCAAACACACTGAACCATAACCGGGCCGGATCAAGTTTCAACTCATTGACCAGCAGATCCCAGGCAAACTTAATTGCGTCTTCTTTGAAGTAGTCGCCGAACGAGAAATTGCCGAGCATCTCGAAAAACGTTTGATGGCGCGCGGTCTTTCCCACTTCATCGAGATCGTTGTGCTTACCCCCGGCGCGGATACACTTCTGCGACGAACAAGCGCGCAAATATTCGCGCTTCTCCAAACCAAGAAAGACGTCCTTGAATTGGTTCATGCCGGCGTTGGCGAAGAGCAGGGTTGGATCGTTTGCAGGCAGCAAGGGCGCCGAGCGCACACGGGTATGGTCGTACCGTTCGAAGTACTTTAGAAACGTTTCGCGAAGTTCGTTACCAGTCATAACTCAGAAGTCAGATGTCAGAAGTCAGAGGTCAGTAGCAAAGCACTGACAAGGACTATGGGACAACTGACTAAACTTGAGTTTAGCACGCGTGTGAAAGGGCGGCGAAACCACAAGAGGATTGTGCTCCGTTTATCGAAACAATCAGAACCATTCAAAAAAAGCCCGAACGTCCACGAAAAAAATCTAAGAGATTCATCTTTTTCGGTAAATTTCGTGTAGTTCGTGGATCGTGTGGTTTTCAGATTTCATCCAGGTCTGCGCGCGAGGCAGCGAGAACTTTCTCGCGCACCAACTCAAAAGAGAATCCCTGGCGCAGCAGGTGGTCGAAAAGGCTTTTAGCCTCGGCGCGATTAGTGGGGCGGCCGCGCAGGCGTATGCGCTTTTCGATTGCGCGGTCGATCAATTCTTCTTCCGGGGTTTCTGCATAGACAAGATCAAGCGCTTGCTCAGCGACTGTGCTATCAACTTTCTTTAGCGACAGGTCCCTTTGCAATCGTCTGCGGCCAGTCGGTCGTTGCTTCACCTTCAACGAAGCAAAGCTAAACGCAAAACGTTCATCGTCAAGATAACCATATTCCTTTAGCCGGCTAATCACTTCCTCAACCACACTCTTGCTTGCAAATCTACCTTGCAGGAGTCGGTCGCGCAGTTCAGCTACTGAACGTGGCTTTGCGGCGAGGAGTTTGACGGCGCGTTGAAAGATCCGCGTGCGTCGTTCTTCAGCAGACAGGTTGCTGTGCCGCACTCCTTCTTTAGAATTCTGCAGCCGACGACGCATGGGAACATTTAAGCACAAAGCGAGGATGCTGCCACTCAAGTAGTCGCCACGCCACGAGCCTGCGTAAGCAGGCGGAGAGAGTGATAGCCCCAGGCGAAGGCGAAGCCGAGCCTGGGGGTTCTTATGGACGAATCCCGCGGAAGCGAGCGACAGAGTTGTCAGGGTGATGGTCTGTCGCCCGCTTCGCGGACTCGGTGGTACGTATCAGTGTTCCCCCAGGCTCCGCTGCGCGTCGCCTGGGGCTACCATTCTGTCCGCCTGCTACGCAGGCTGTCTTGTGGTCGACGCTGACTTGGGCAAGCGGCGACAGGTAGTCGCACTCCAAGGAGTTAAGTGCTCCTCATGCTTCCGCGGTCGTGCAAACCGGTGTTGATCGCCAATTGCTATGCAGCCATCTAGAATGGAAGCATGGACGGGTTGCTGCTGATCGATAAGCCTGCAGGAATGACTTCACACGACGTGGTTGCCCAGGTCCGGCGTATTCTTCGTGTGCGCCGCGTGGGACACACCGGCACCCTCGATCCGTTTGCAACTGGTCTGCTGGCTGTGTTGGTTGGTCGCGCAACGCGTTTGGCGCGATTTCTCAGTGGACTTGAAAAGGAATACGAAGCTCTGATTAGACTTGGTTTTGCCACCGATACCGGCGACCTCGAGGGCCAACCATTAATGCCAATTTCCAAAGGGGCTGATCCATGGAGCAAGGAGCAATTAGAGAAAGCATTGATTAGTTTGCAGGGCGAGATCGACCAGGTGCCGCCGATGTATTCCGCGAAAAAACAGGCGGGCCACAAACTGTATGAACTCGCGCGCAGGGGAGTGGAAGTCGAGCGCAAACCAGTGCGAGTTCAAATCATTAGTTTTGAACCAATCAACTCAGGGGGTGAACTACTCAAGGACAACCTCGATGGCACTCTTGATTTTGAGGTAAGAGTCGAATGTTCCTCGGGAACTTACATCCGCGTGCTCGCCGAAGACTTCGGCAAGCAGTTGGGAATCGGTGCCCATCTTGCGGAGTTACGCCGCACCAGAATAGGCGACTTCACGATCGCCGCCGCTGCCACTTTGGAACAACTCAAAGTTGCATCGGCGGAGGAATCCCTGGGAACGCTACTTCGCACACCCGATGAAGCATTGCCGCGATTTCCCTTTGTAGATCTAAGCCCGGACGAAATACGCAGAGTGCATCACGGCGTAGATATCGCAGTGGCAGCAAACTGGAGCGATGGCGAGCCGGTTAGAATGCGTGCAACTGGTGAGCTCGTCGCGGTCGGCAGATTCGACGCGGCGAAAAAGAGTTTGCATCCCACTTTGGTGTTCGCGGAGAGTAAATGAAGAAGCGCTACTGGATCGTGACAGGCCTGGCGGCTGCCTCTGTCGCCGCCAAGTTACTGCTGCGCCCACGTGACGTTGAATGGGAAAAGGACCGCAAGCATGTTTTCCATGCGGATTATTCTCGCTTCGCCGAAGTTGATGGAGTTCGGGTGCACTATCAGGAAGCTGGAAAGGCAGAAAATCCTGTCGTGGTGTTGATTCATGGTTTCGCTTCGTCGAATCTTGTTTGGAGCAAAGTGCTTTTGGAAATTGCCGCCGCCGGCTTTCGCGTAATTGCTCCCGATATGCTGGGTTATGGTTACTCGGCGAAGCCGCGTCAGCTCGATTACACTATTACCAGGCAGGCATCGATGCTGGTTGGTTTGCTGAAACAACTCGGGCTCGACCGAGTAATCTTGATCGGAAGTTCGTATGGCGGTGCTGTGGCAGCGACTATCGCCCTCGATCATCCCGAACTCGTCGACAAGCTGGTTCTTATCGGCGCGGTTAACAACAACAAACCCACGCGTTACATGTTGATGCGGCTTTTCGGCTCACCAATTATCGGCGACATTCTTTCGCCCTTGGTAGTCGGCTCGCGCCGTTTGCTCCGGATGCGGATGAAGCGCGTCTATGATCGCCATTCCTGGGTGCTTGATGAGAGCAGAGTTGATGCGCGTCATATTCCTCTACGAACACGCGGCGCGCATCGGGCAATCATTCGCACCGTGCGGCGGTGGGATGCGGAAAGAGTTTCGCGTGAAGCGCACTTAATCTCGCAACCAACGCTTGTGCTCTGGGGTGACACTGATCGTGAGGTACCGCTCAAAGATGGCGAGCGGCTTCATGAAGAGATTCCGAATTCACGCTTCATCGTTTTTCGGGATTGTGGCCACTTACCTCACGAAGAATATCCGGAAGAATTTACGAAAGTAGTGACGGAGTTCCTCGCTTAAACCTTGCAGGCCCTCGCGTCAGAAGTCCCCGTCGCTATCGCTCCCGGTACTGACCTCATCTCCACAGAATTGAACTAACTGTAATCAGCCAGCGCTGTCTTCTCAAAAGCCAGAAGTTAAGCCATGTGCAAGGCTTTACTGACTGATGGGTCGCGGCGGATACGCCAGATCTTTGAGTCGAGATAGTAGTGGATAAATGCGTAGCCCCAGAGAAACGAAATGCCCAGTTGCGTGGCCAGCGACTGAGGGCGACCGGCGCCGTCGCTATTCAAAGTGGTATAGCCAAGAAACTGGCGCGGTCCCTGGTAGATCAGTCCGAACAGAATGCCAAAGGCCAGGTAGTAAAGGAGACGACGACTGATCAGTTCGGCGCCGCCGTATGTCTGCCTGAGATTGGATATAACGGAGCCCTCCCTCACGGTCGGGCCACTGCCCCGAGCAGCATCACTCGCTGTGTATTTCTTATTGTGGAACCAGATCAGACGGTGATACTGCAGATTGTGATAGATCGTCAGGATAGCGACGATGGCAATCGGCTTATGAGGCATTGGCGTCAGCAGGACGATCCAGTGCATAGGAATGGCCGCCGCCAGCAATAAATATTTAGGAACATTAAGCGGCTCGCCCGCAAGGAAGCGTTGTAGCTGGCGGCCCAACCATGCGAGCAACAAAATCACAGTGCCGACCAACAGCAGTGTTGCCAGGGTGTTGACGCCAGCCTGCAGAGCCCCGGGCACGCGCGCCATTGCTTCAGGATCGGAAGCGATGAACGCAACGAACGGATAATTAAAGGCGAAGAGCAACAACAAACGATCCAGAGCATTATCCAAAGTTGCCAGGTCGTTGTTCTTCTTCTTGTACAGCACCATGAAGCCGTAATGCTGCTTCACCAGATGGTAGTAGGCCCAAAGCGCTGCAAGAAAAAGAAGACCAGACTGAGCCCGGCGAGCACCATCAGTGGCCCAATCGCAAAGAAGAGCAGCGAACCCACCAACAACCGCCGGCGATTGCGTCGTTCAGTGCGGTCGAAATAAGTGCGCGAGAATGTTCCGAACACGTGTGGCGCATCAATCAGAATCGCCCACAGCGCTACCATCGGCACGAGGGGAATAACTCCTGAAACGTAAAGAACAAGGAGCGCGTAGCTGGAGGCCACGGAACCAATGAGCCAGACGAGGTCGTCGCGTGCGCTAATGATCCAGCGCATCGAGATAACGCGTGTTTTGGTCTCGGTTATTGCTTCAGCAGTGGCTGCCATTTCGTTTCCGTCAATCTGATTATGTCGGGCATCGTTGAAAACAAGAGGTTGCGAGGATAGGATTCTACCACTACGAAAACTGACGCTAGAAGCTAACTGAGGCACCTACTAATGCTCGATGAAAAGGCAAAACCGAATACCTCCAAGTCGCGTTTCCAGGCGCATCCCTGGCACGGCGTGTCGCCCGGTGCTAAAGCACCTGAAGCGGTTAACGCTTACATCGAAATCGTGCCCACCGATGCGGTGAAGTATGAGTTGGACAAGTTATCCGGACACTTGCGAGTAGATCGGCCGCAGCGGTTCTCATCAATGTGTCCCACACTCTACGGGTTCATTCCGCAAACCTTTTGCGGCGACGAAGTGGCGAAACTCTGCGCCGAGCGAACCGGAAGCAGCGGCATTGAGGGCGACGGTGATCCGTTGGACATATGCGTGCTCACCGAGAAGTCTTTTGCTCACGGCAGCTTCTTTCTCCTCGCGAAACCAATCGGCGGGTTAAGAATGATCGACGGTCATCAAGCCGACGATAAGATCATCGCAATACTAGATGCAGACCTTGCCTATGGTCACATAACGGAAATCAACGAGTGTCCGACCGCATTGATCGATCGGCTCAAACATTACTTCCTCAGTTATAAACAGTTGCCGGGGGACGCTCCCAGACGGGTTGAGATTGCGGATGTTTACGATCGGTCGGAGGCGTTGGAAGTTATCAAGCGAAGCATGCGCGACTACCAGAATCAATTCGTCGATCAGGCAGAGTAAACTTCGAGGCACTTCACAGGTTAGAGAAGGTTGCGTGCGGCGCGTAGCGCCGGTGTGATCTCAGCTACTTAATGGTTTCTGAGATCCCACAGCGAGGGCAGGTCAGGGTATGGCGACTATCATCAGTCCAACTCGCGAGGGCCAGCCCGGGCATTTTCTGTGCGTTGGTCTTATCGCCAGGTTGTGGTGAGTGTGAGATTTCAGTGTCCTCGGCGCTGCAGTGCTTGCAGAGCCAACCGTAACCCAGATCAAAGAAGTGGTTAGTTTCCATTAGGGGTTAGGGTTAGAGGATAGGGTGTAGGGTGTGGGGTGTTGGGTATTAGTCCAAACAAAAGCCCAAGACCCAACACCCTATCCCCTACACCCTCATTTATGGTCTGCCGACCCCACGCCTTGACTCAGGAACGCTAGCCAGTCGCACCGGCACGCTCAACCTGCGACCATTGCGGAAGACTTGCACCTGCACCGTATCGCCTATTTGGTGCTTATCCAAAGTGCGATAAAGGTCGTCGCTGTTTTCAATCTTTTCGCTGTCAATACCGAGAATAATATCTCCAATTTCTACATCACCATTCTCAGTTTGAGTAAGACCGCGTAGGCCGGCATTCGCAGCCGGGCCTCCCGGCGCAACCTGCCAGATCAGGACGCCGTCTGAGACCGGGAGCTCAATTTGAGACTTCAGCATTTCCACATCGCGGCTATTGATACCAAGCTTAGGACGTCGCACCTCACCGGAGCGTACAAGCTGTGGAATGATTCGCTTAGCGATGTTTACTGGAACCGCGAAGCCTACTCCGGCCGAAGCTCCAGTCGGAGAAAGGATCTGGGAATTGATTCCGATCATCCGCCCATGAGAATCGAATAATGGGCCGCCGGAGTTTCCCGGGTTAATGGAAGCATCGGTCTGAATGGCGCCTTCAATCGGCCGTCCGTTGCGGGCGCGAATGGGACGCTGCAAACCGCTGATGACGCCGGTCGTCAGGGTCCGATCCATTCCAAACGGGTTGCCGATTGCCAAAACCTTCTGCCCCACCTCGAGCTTGTCTGAATCACCGAGGGGAATAATTGTTAGCGGCTCTCGCGGCTTTTCGATCAATTTAATAACGGCCAGGTCCGTATCCGGATCTCGTCCAATGATCTGAGCGGCGTAATTTTTCTGCCCCCCAAAACTGACCGCGACTTTCGTCGCTCCCTCAATCACGTGGTGGTTGGTAAGTATGTGGCCTTCCTGATCAATCACAGATCCTGAGCCAGAGCCCTCACGCGGTTCGACGAAGCCGAAGAAGTCACGCGCATAAGCCGTGGAGTGCACGTTTACAACTCCCGGTGACAGCTTGCGGTAGATCTCAATGTTGTTTTGTTCGTCTCCAGCTACCGCGGGGCTAGTCAGTCCGGCGGGCGACTCTTCCGTGAAGGCGACAGTCGCGGGCTGTAGCCGGGGGGACAAACGATCGATTACCAAAACTGTGCCGGCGGCAAACAGTCCTGAAATCAAAGCAATTAGCAAGATTTGGCGTGCTGAAATTCTAAACATGGTCTTGTTCTCTCAGTTGTTGGTAATACTTTCTCACGAATATTCCTTTGATGCCTGGGTCTTGAGCCTCGTTGTGCCCGCCTGGCAGCGGGTCGGTCGGCAAGGGTGAATTTATGACTTCCAAACGCCTGGCGCAAGCGAGTTTTATCCTAAGCAAGCGGCTGACAGATTTCACCGTTCTTTTGGGCTTTGCACAAAAATGTCCTCGCTATCGTCAGCTACGCGGACGTCCACACCACCTTTTGTGCAAAACCGTTCTTTTTGAAACGTTTCAGGTGACCCCGCGTTCCTTTTTCTTTCGCGGTTTCACACGATCTCACCGAGTTTGGAGACCAAACATACTCCGGTTTCGCTTTGACTGTTTAGACGAGCTGAAAGGACAAAAAGTTCGCGGGATAAATAACAGGGAATTAGACGAAGAAGGCGAGGAACGCGCCGGGAAGGCTCACGAAATAGGAAAGGACCGTTGCCGGAGCCTGCCAACCAAGGGTGGAAAAGCCTGTCACAACGTGGACTAACATTAAGACGGCGTAGACGCCCAGTACCAGTTTCATGCCGCGGCGGGCCACCGGGATTTGTGAGAAGCGAAAGAGGGTATAGGCGGCAATTGCCCCGATGACGAGTTTGAACGAAAGGAAGGAGGCCTCACTATGTTCGAGAAGCGTAGCCATCAAACTGTTTCCTTCCGTGGCAACTTCCAAGCGCAGCCAGAGGATGGTCAGCTGGGCGTCCAGCCAATTCATCGTGAAAAGTAGAAGAGCTTTAGTAAGTGCGCCCACCGTGCTCCTTAGGAAACGTTGTTAAACTTCGCCTCTCTTTTGCGCCAGAACCTCCAAAACCTATTGGCCTTGGAGGTCCTAACGCTACGGGAGGAACGAGACTCGTACCGTGTTACTTAGGAGATAGTAACAATGAGATTCTCGTTCCCGAAACCAGCGTCAGGAGACCCGCTCTTTCGTATTCAATGGGACGCACATTATAGACGCGGTCTGATAACCTGTCAGCGCCTAATCAGGAAATGTCACGAACGCGAACCAAAAGTTCGTGTTTTACAACATTCTCGTAGGAGCTATGGCCACTTCAATCGCCGAGGCGATTCTGCAAGGATCGAACGTGCTCAGAAAAGCAGGCGTGTCTGAAGCACGCCGCGAAGCTGGTTCGCTGCTGGCGCATGTATTGAATTGCGATCGGTCATTCATTATCAGTCATGCAGAAGACGAGATCACCGAAGCTGAGGCCGATACTTATCGAGAACAAGTTGGTTCGCGAGCGAGAGGGAAGCCCCTGCAGTACATCACTGGTCATCAGGAGTTTTATGGTCTTGATTTTGAAGTCACTACGGACGTTTTGATTCCGCGGCCAGAAACGGAACTGCTGATTGAAGCTGCCCTTAAACTTGCACCGCCGGATCCGTTCATGATTTGTGATGTTGGCACCGGCTCAGGATGCATCAGCATCGTTCTGGCCCACCAGCGACAGAACGCACAGATCGTCGCGGTTGATATTTCAGGCGCAGCGTTGCAGGTTGCAAAGCGTAATGCCCGGAAACACCACGTGTCTGACAGGATTCAGTTTGTAGTCTCAGATTGCTTTGCATCACTGGATCCACAGCACCTCTTCGATATGGTCGTCTCAAATCCGCCTTACGTGGCGGAAGCAGCGATGTCAGGTTTGCAAAGGGAGGTGCGGGATTTCGAACCGCGAGTGGCGCTTGCGGCGGGTGGCGATGGACTTTCAATAATTCAACGATTGTTGGCGCAATCAGAGAGTTTCATAAAAACTGGTGGCCATCTCCTGTTTGAAATAGGTTTCGACCAACGGCAAGCAGTCGAACGGTTGGTAAATGAGAAAGTGTGGCGATTGCTGGACATCCATCGGGATCTTCAGGGCATACCACGCACTGTAGCCCTTGAGAAGTTGTCCTGATAGAATTGGGCGAAATCGTCTTTATCCGCCCAGCCCACACGCGGACTCAATGAAGTTGTCCAATCGCGTTTCAAAACTGCTACGACTTTGGGAGGAAGGGCATGAAAAAACTAATAAAAATTCCGGCGTTAGTTCTCCTGGTGATCGGGGCAATGGCGAGCGTAGTCGTCGCCCAGAAGCCGGCGAAGGGGTCGCTTAAGTGTCAGGAATGGAACCATGACGGGCTGGCGAGTCACTGTGAAATACGAGAGCAGACGTTGGCGGCGTCAGGCGGCGTGATAAAGGTTGATGGACGTCAGAACGGTGGAGTCTCGATCAAGGGTTGGGAGCGCAATGAAATTCTGGTGCGCTCGCGCGTTCATGCAGCAGCGCCAACGCAATCTGATGCCGAAGCGCTCGGCAAACAAATCTTGATCGAGACAGCAGACGCAAATGTGTTTGCTTCCGGGCCGGAGATGAGACGGGACTTGTCCTGGAGCGTGAGCTACGAAGTTTTCGTGCCGACCCGATCAAACCTTTCCTTGAAAACCCATAATGGCGGAATCTCGATAACCGACGTGTCCGGTCAATTAGAATTTCGCGCTGTTAACGGGGGTGTTAGCTTGCGAAACGTCGGCGGAACTGTCGAAGGCGGGACCACCAATGGCGGTTTGGCTGTTCATCTGACCGGCACGCACTGGGACGGTGAAAAGATGGACATCAATACCGCGAATGGCGGAATCATGATTTCCGTGCCTGAAAACTATTCGGCTTACCTCGAGACCGGAACAGTTAACGGCACGCTAAACGTAGATTTTCCGGTCACCGTCCAGGGAAAACTCAGCAAACAACTCGCAGTAACACTCGGCTCCGGCGGTCCCACGATTCGAGTGATGACCACCAACGGCGGAGTAAAGATTACGCGAGAGGAAATGAAGTCGTTATAGGTCGATGCGGAGCGTTTGCTTGGAGCGCCAAAGTCGCGAGATGTAATAGCCCAGGGCAACGCCCCGGGTAATGGGTTGTGCGAAGTAAGCGCTGAAGGCGCGTAATAGCTCCCGGGTGGAACGATTACGCGCCTTCAGCGCTTATCCATGGGTTGCAGCGAACCTGGGCCGTTGGCCCAGGCTGCTGCATTTCGCGCTTTCGGCGCTGAATGCAAAACATATCCGTTCACCCCAGGCGTCGATTTTTTTGGGCAAGGCCCTTCCGGATTGTCGCGTCCTATTTGTCATCCTTGGGTCGGGCTTTCGCCTGCCAGCGTTTTCCTCTAATCTGTTGGCGTCGTGGATAAATTTCGCATCACCGGTGGGCGGAAACTAAGTGGTCGCGTCTCGATAAGTGGCGCAAAGAACTCCGCTTTGCCGTGCATGGCAGCGGCGCTGTTGAGCGCTGAGACGGTGACACTGCACAATCTTCCCTACGTGCGCGACATCATTACGCAGCGACGTCTGCTCGAGGATCTTGGCGCTACCGTTCTCACACCAGAGCTTCGCACGCATAAAATCACGGCGAGCAACATCGAGCTATTTGAAGCGCCTTATGAGCTCGTGCGGACGATGCGCGCCTCGGTGCTGGCGCTCGGTCCGCTCTTGGCCCGCTTTGGAAAAGCGAAAGTGTCGTTGCCCGGAGGCTGTGCGATTGGGACGCGCCCAATCGATCTCCATCTCAGGGCATTTGAAAAGCTTGGGGCACAGGTCAAGCTGGAATCCGGAAACGTTATTGCTCGCGCACCAAAGGGCGGGCGCCTAATTGGTAGCGAGTTCGGTTTTGATAAAGTCACCGTTACCGGCACTGAGAACTTGATGATGGCTGCCGCACTGGCGCGGGGCGTTACGGTGCTTAGTAATGCGGCGTGTGAACCAGAAATCAGCGACCTTGCCGAGCTGCTTAACAAAATGGGAGCGCGCGTCCGTGGCGCCGGAACGAGCCGCATTGAGATCGAAGGAGTGGAGAATCTAGGGAGCGCCGAGCATACAATCATCCCTGACCGCATTGAGACCGGGACGTTCATAGTCGCAGCCGCGATAACACAAGGCGATTTGGAGATCAGGGATTGCGCACCGAAACATCTGACGAGCGTTATTCAGAAGCTGCAGGAGGTTGGAGTAGATATTGAAGAACTAAATCCCGGGACGCTACGCGTTCATAATAGTGGAGAGTTAAAGGCGAAGGATGTTACCACTCAGCCCTACCCCAGTTTCCCGACCGACATGCAAGCCCAGTACATGGCATTAATGACTCAGAGTGAGGGTCGCGCGGTCATAGAAGAAACAGTTTTTGAAAACCGCTTCATGCATGCGTCAGAGATGCAGCGCATGGGCGCGCAAATTTCGATCGACGGACACAGCGCAAGTGTGACCGGGCCGACGCCACTGACGGGTGCGCCGCTGATTGCGTCCGATTTGCGTGCTTCCGCTTCGCTGGTTTTGGCTGGTTTGGTGGCGAGTGGAGAGACGATTATTGATCGGGTGTATCACATCGATCGCGGTTACGAAAAGATCGAAGCAAAGCTGCGCGCTCTCGGCGCCGACATTGAACGTATCCGAGAGTCAGTAACCGCGCCACTGTCTCAGGCATCGGTGCCGGGCGTGGCTGCGGAAGTATGACCAAACTGTACAAGGGTGAAACATGTCAGAAAACAGTTGTCTGTTTTGTCGAATAATCGCTGAAGAGATCCCCGCTGAGTTAGTGCACCAGGACAACCGCTCAGTGGTTATTCGCGATATCAATCCTCAGGCGCCGACGCATCTGCTGGTAATACCGAAGGAACATATCGAGTCTCTGGATGACGCTTCTCAAAGCGATGAGGCTGTGCTGGGCCATCTGCTGCGCGTGGCAGCTCGAGTAGCAAACGATGCGGGCTTAGCTGAGAGTGGTTACCGGACGGTAATTAACACCGGGGCAGGCGCGGGCCAATCAGTGTTTCACCTTCATGTCCATGTCCTGGGCGGACGTCCCATGAACTGGCCGCCAGGATAGCAGGACAGACAATCTTGTCTGTCCTTGTTCGCATTTTTATTTTGAAGCAGTGTTACCGGAGGAAGGACAGACAAGAATGTCAGTCCTACTTTACAGGCGGCAGATTAGCAGTTCCCGCTCGTAAATGGTCTCGGGTGGAAGCCGATCGTGCAGGTCGAGAAACATCTCTTCGTGTCCGAGCACTTCAGTGCGCCAGGTGTCGCGATCGAAGGCCTGCAGCTCCTCGAATTTCTCCCTGGGAAAGTCGAGTCCCTTCCACTCAATGTCATCGTAGTGGGGCATCCAGCCGATCGGTGTCTCTCGCGCCAGCGCACGACCCTTCGCCCGGTCGACTATCCATTTCAAGACGCGCATGTTCTCGCTGAAGCCCGGCCACATAAAGTTTCCTTCTGCATCCTTGCGAAACCAGTTCACGTGAAAGATGCGTGGCGTCTCGCTCAGCGAGCGCTGCATGCGGATCCAATGCCGGAAATAATCGCCCATGTGGTAACCACAGAATGGCAGCATGGCCATTGGGTCACGACGCACCTTGCCGATCGTGCCAAACGCCGCGGCCGTCATCTCTGAACCCATCGTGGCGCCGATATAGACTCCCGAGCTCCAGTTAAACGCCTGATACACGAGTGGCATCGTCGTGGCGCGCCGCCCACCGAAGATGATCGCGCTGATGGGGACACCGTTTGGATTTTCCCAATCGGGATCAATGGTAGGACATTGTGAAGCGGGCGCAGTAAAGCGCGCGTTTGGATGTGCGGCTTTCGCGCCAGTTATTTTAGCAATCTCAGGAGTCCATTTGTTGCCCTGCCAGTCCAGACACTCGGCGGGGGGCTCGTCAGTCATGCCTTCCCACCACACTCCGCCTTCCGGTGTTAACGCTACGTTCGTGAAAATTGAATTTTTTGCCAGCGCGACCATGGCATTCGGGTTTGTCTTGGCGGATGTGCCCGGCGCTACGCCGAAGAAACCGGCTTCCGGATTGATGGCATGCAAGCGCCCGTTGGCGTCTGGTCTGATCCAGGCAATGTCGTCACCAACTGTCCAAACTTTCCACCCTTCAAATCCTTCCGGTGGAATCAACATCGCAAAGTTTGTCTTGCCGCAGGCACTGGGAAAGGCGGCGGTCACATAAGTCTTCTCACCCTGTGGATTCTCAACGCCAACGATCAGCATGTGCTCTGCCATCCACCCCTCATCCCGAGCAATGTTGGAGGCGATGCGCAAGGCGAAGCATTTTTTACCGAGCAGCGCGTTGCCGCCGTAGCCGGAGCCGTAAGACCAAATCTCACGCGTTTCAGGAAAGTGGACGATGTACTTTTCTTTGTTACAAGGCCAGGCAACATCATCTTGTCCTGGCGCAAGCGGCGCGCCCACCGAATGCATACAGGGCACGACACGCTTGTGGTCTTTGTCGATTTCGGCGTAAACCGGCGAGCCTATGCGCGCCATGATGCGCATGTTGACTACAACGTACGGCGAATCAGTAAGCTGCACACCGATTTGCGACATTGGCGAACCGACCGGTCCCATGCTGAACGGAAGCACGTACATGGTTCGACCCTGCATCGACCCGTCGAAAAGTTCCTTCAGCTTGCGTCGCATAGCGAAGGGTTCTTCCCAATTGTTAGTAGGTCCCGCGCTGTCTTTCGAGAGCGAGCAGATATAAGTGCGGTCTTCAACGCGAGCAACGTCACTGGCGTCGGAACGAGCGTAGTAGCAGTTTGGCCAGAGTTCTTCGTTTAGTTTGATGAACGTTCCGCCCGCCACCATCTGGGCTTTGAGCGCCTCGTCTTCTTCGACAGAGCCATCAACCCAGTGAACGGCACTTGGTTTGGTCAATGCGGCCATCTTCTCGACCCAATTAAGCAGGTGGGTATTCTTACTCAACGGAAGTGACGTGTCCCGACTTTCCTGTGTACGAGTTGAGCTCATGAGATCTCCAAAAAATGTTGGAATTGAGACCGGCGTAGCTGCGTGCGAACGCGACCGCTACTCGGAACCTTCTCGGGCAATGCGACGCTCGTGACCCAGTTCCCGCAGTGCCACTGACAGGTCGCGAGAGGCGCGCTCAATTCTGTCGGCTACTGCTTCAAGCGAATCTATTTCAACCGGCACGGCGACTGCGGCGAGCGCCTCTTCAATTAATTCGACCAGGCGAGTTGCCTCAGTTTCTGTTTCCTGTTCGCCACGACTTAACGGGCGAGGAGAAGTAGCTTGTTCCATGCCGGTTCTTCGAGCTTGCGCTGGATCCAATAAGCTAAACTCTTACATCACCCCCGCGTCGGAATCAAGTCTGTCAACCTCTCAAGGAACGCCTTGTTGCCGGCAAGCGCCGAAGGCGCGGAAGTTAGTTAGCCCCGGCGTAAGCCCGGGGTCCAGGGGAAACCAAATATATCCAGCCACGAAAGGGCGGCAGTGGCTGGATCAGCGGGAGACTGCCCACCGCTCCGCGGCTATGCTTTTCCGGTGCACTCCCCGGGCTTACGCCCGGGACTATTAACGTTCGCCGCCTTCGGCGCTTTAAAACGCCAAGGAGGCACGATTACAGTTGACTGAGTTTGGCCTTTTCCGCATTGATCTATTGAATGCGATTTCAAGATGTTGACTAACAAACCCGCCAGGGAAGCCTTTACTAAAAAGGAGTGGCAATTGATTCAGTCGCTTCGCACCCCGCGACAAGTGCAGCGGTTTTTTAGTTCTATGCCTTACAACTGGGAGCGAAATGGCGGCACGCTTCGCTCGTTTCGAGAAGTTGTAAAGCGAAACCAGGCCCACTGTCTGGAGGCTGCAGTCGGGGCGGCTGTGATCCTCGAACAACACGGCTATCCGCCGTTGTTGCTGGATATCGAGTCGGTAGATTTACTAGACCATGTCATCTTTGTATTTCAGGAAAACGGTTTGTGGGGCTCGATTGGTCGCTCGCGAGACATCGGCTTGCACGGCCGGCGGCCATTATTCCGTTCCTTGCGGGATCTGACCTGGAGTTATTTCGATCCGTATGTGGATTTCTCCGGACGGATTAAGGGTTACGGTCTGACAAATTTGTATGAACTTGGGAATTACGACTGGCGCATCTCTCCGAGGAAGATGTCGAAGATTGAAGACCACCTCAGGCAGATACCACACAAGCCAATCCGGTCGTCAGACAAACGGTACGAAGGGCTGCTGGCGCGTTATCACAAATACAAGAAGCGTTATCCAGACCGCTCGCCGGCTTATTACGATAATCGCAGGCAGTGGATGCTATGAACCACTTTTGCAGCACCGCGAGCGAATGCGAGCAGATGCGCCATTCGACTTCTTCACTCCGCATAGGCGATCAGTGGATCTACAAATTCAGAGCCGGGAGCGGTAGCGACCGGTTGAAACTGACAATACACACAACGAATAGAATATTAGAAAGTGATTATGTGCCTACCACTTGGTTAAGTGTTTCCTGGGTTGAACCCGGTCGCTATCGCTCCCGGCTCTGAATTTTTCGACCCACCTCGTGTTTTCGAGGTCGCGCGCAATAACTGCGATAGTACTCAAGACTCCGTCACCACCAAACCCTCTTTCGAAAACTTCCAATCGATAACTTCAGCGCCTTCTTCGGCAGCGAGTGCGCGTTCCACCTCGCTCTTTCTTCCCTCGCCGCATAGAAAAGCGATACAGCCGCCACCGCCAGCCCCGCAAACCTTGGCTGCTTCGGCGCCATTCGCCAGTGCTTTTTCAACCAGCTTCTCCATTTGCGGTGTAGTAACGCCGGGCGCGAGACGCTTTCTGTTGGGATAAGCGGCTCGCATTATCCGGCTGACCGTGTTCCAGTCGTCAGCGAGAAGCGCCTTTCGCATGCCGACCGCGGAATCGCGAATGCCCTCGAACAGAGAAAACAATTCGGTATCGCCGTCGATGTGTCGCTTGAAGATTTCCCAGTTGTTGGTTCCGGAAAGACGCGGCTCGCCCGTGTAGCAGATGGCGATCCGACTTTGAAGTTTCTCTTCATCGACCTGCAGGTATTCTCGCTCGATGCCTTCCGTGCGGAAATGCACGCACGAAGTCGCGCCGTACTGAGCCGAATAGTAATCCTGAAACCCAGCGGGTACGCGAATGACTGTCGTCTCGATGTTGGCTGCAATCGTGATGAACCGTCTTTCGTGGTAGCGATTGCCGGCCAGTCGATTAAGCGCGCCGATGCAGGCAATAGCGAGGGCGGAAGATCCTCCCATGCCGGCGCCTGCCGGGGCTTGGCTATTGGCGATCAAATGAAACCCGCTAGCCGGTTTGAAGAAATGAACCAGCTTCGCTATCAATTCCAGGCGAGCTTCGCGTATTAAATCGGGAATACCGGCGAGGTTGGTTTCAAAGGCGACGTTACGATCTCGCGACTCTAAAATAACTTTATCGTCGTTGCGCGTCTCGATTCGGCAATGGGCCCGCAACGACGTGGCGAAATTTACTGTGGTTGCACCTGGATGGAAGAGGTAGAGAGGCCAGATATCAATTGTGCCGCCGGCAAGATCGACGCGAGTTGGGGCTGAAGATTCGATGAGCACTCAGTTCTGAAATCCTTTCGCCTCTCGGCGGCTTCGCCAAAGCTCAGTTGGGAGTGTCAGATAATAGTTGAGAAATGTGAAATGGGGAATCAGAAGGTCCTGGTGGGTAGTGTTTCTAAGTTGAAACCGTGTGCAAACTTCGGTTCTGCGTGCAATACCACGAATTCATTTTACTCAGCATCGGTTTTGTTCTTTGTCCCAACCTTTTTGGACTCGTCATGTCGCGATTGTTTGAAAGGAATGTGCTCCTGGAATTCCTGCTTTAGATCTTGCAGCCGCTCCTGTGCCGCATGCTCCAGCTCCTGAAACTTTTCCGGGTCAGCTTCTTCCACTTTCGGCGATAACCAAAACCGCTCAGCAAGGTAAAACCCGACGATCCCAATCACGACAATCACCAGCAGCACCTTACCGAGGCGTTGAAAATCACCGATGAGGCCGATCACCGCGCTGCTAAAAAAGTAACCCGCACCGCTGAGTACTAACACCCACGCAAAGCAACTCGCCAGGGACAGGAAGAGAAAGCGCAGGTAAGGCATGTGGCCGACGCCGTAGAAAATGCACGATGCCCAGCGCAAGCCGTAGATGTACTTGGAGAGAAAGATTGAGAGGCCACCAAAGTTTTTGGTTAGTCGCTCCATGCGCGGTTGGGCCGCCCGGTAGAAGCGCAGGTCGCGCACCCCTTTGCGAAACTCCCGGCCCATGAAATAGGCAATATTGTCGCTGGCGGTACCTCCCAGGGTTCCCGCGAGTAGCACCCAGCCAAAGCTGTAATCCCCAAAGAATCGACGGTTGGCGAAAACGCCGGCAAGCAAAAGCGTTATATCCCCCTCGATCATGACGAGGAGAAAAACCGCATAGAGTCCATAGCGACCGAGGAGGTCGTAGAGAAAATCAAGATGCATAGATTAGGTTAAGAGGGTAGTCTGCAGGGCTTACAAAAAAGAGAAATTTTCCATTTGTCATTTGTCATTTCTCATTTTTCATTTCAACGGTGTGCAAATCAAAGGCGTGTGTGCAAATCATAAGGCGCGTGTGCAGCTCAAACGCGTGTGTGCAAGTTCATGAACAAAGTGCTGGAAAATGACAAATGAGAAATGACAAATGACAAATGATCTTTTCCCCTGCTCCTTCACTCATCCGCCTCTTCTTTCGCCGGTTTCACCACGAGAACGGGACATGACGCGTGCCGTACAACCGCTTCGGCGGTTGAGCCAAAAAGAATTCGTCCCAATCCAGTTCGCCCGTGTGATGAAACAACAATTAGGTCGGCTTTCCGGTCTTTTGCCACTCGCACGATTTCCGCAGCAGCGTCGCCATGAACAATAACTTCCTCAACCTCGAGGCCGGAGCATTCTTCACATTCGGCAAACTTCGGCAGTTCGCGCTCAGCGGAGTCTTCGAGTTGATCCGTGATGTCCGCTATCGGTAAAGGCTCCGTCATCCCGGAGTAACCCACTGTCGGCACGATTGGCTCGATTACGTGGACGCAGATTAACGAAGCGCCAAACGTACGCGCCAGCGAAGCCGCATACGAAAGCGCATAGTTACCGCATTCGCTAAAATCCGTCGGCAGCAGTATGGAGCGGATTTGCATAAGTCAGACGAAGAGCGATTCTTGTGTCTTTGAAGAACTACGGAACGGTGTTTGAAAAGACCAAGGCCCAGAACCGAAGCCATTTTGAGGGTGATTCTACACGCAGAAAGAGCGGTTTGACAGCCCCACTACCCTCCATTATGCTTCGCTTGTTCACGCCACCAAGCTTCCCGGAAAGGTTTTAACTGCATTGTCTGCTAATCCAGAACAGTCATTAATTGGAATTGAGCTTAGTGGGGGGAAACTGCGCGCGGCCACCGTTAATAACGAAGGAACGATTGGCCAAAGAACGGAAGCAGAAGTTGAAACTGACGGTTTGGTCGTGCAAATCGCGAAGGTCGTGCGCGAATTACGACAGGGAACGAACAATATTAGTGCGGTGGGTCTGGCTATACCCGGCCTCGTCAACAGGCAAAGCGATCGGGTAATTGCTTCCAGCCATCTACCCTCATCAGTAAGCGAAAACCTTCACGACGAAGCAATGGAAGCAACCGGCTTAAGAGTCGAGCTCGAAAATGATGCCAATGCTGCGGCTTATGGTGAATTCAAGATTGGCGCCGGTCGCGGCAGCCGTGACATGTTCTACATCACCATCGGCGAGGGAATCGGCGGCGCAATAATTCTGGACGGCAAATTGTGGACCGGGTCAACGGGCTTCGCTGGGGAAGTGGGTCATATCACCATCGACACCGAAGGCGCGGAGTGCGTTTGTGGTAACACCGGGTGCCTCGAAACAGTTGCTTCGGCGCCAAACATTGTGCGCAGGGCCAATGAACGGCTCAATCGAGACTCAACGTCTTCACTATCCAGACTGGCGATGAACAAAAACTTCACTGCTGACGACATGGCCCACGAGGCCACTGAAGGTGACGATTTTGCCCTCATGATGATTGAGCGCACGGGAAAATACATCGGCACCGGAGTGGGTAGCATTATCAATCTGTTGAACATCGAACGCATCGTTCTCGGCGGCGGAGTGATGCGGGCCGGGGATCTTATCCTCAACCCCATCATTCAGGAAGCCAAACGCCGAGCCTTCCAACCTTGTTTTGAAGCTACTCAAATACTCGCGGCCTCACTTGGTCCGGACGCGGCCACCATTGGTGTCGCGCTGCTGGCGCGCGACGCTGCCGTTAGTTAGCGAAGCAGTCAAGTGGCTAAACCTAAGTACTAAGTCCAAAGTCCAAAATCCAAAGTCCAAAGTCCTCATCTGGTACGTTGAACTTCCAGCTCCCCTGATGTTCGGCGATTGTCGTATTAAGTTCCCGGTTCGCTAACGGACATTCGACATTGGACACTGGACTTTGGACTTTCCGAATGAGAATTTGAAAAAAATTGTTCATCTGATAAAGTACCCCATAACTTTGCAAGAAAAATAGTTATCCCGAGAAGCTTCGCGTGTTGCTGTGTGTTTTCCCGCCCAAGCACGGCGATATTTCGATTGCAATGCTTCATGTGCAACTCATGCTCGTCTGCCTTCCGGTTGCGCGAACTCGCGATTGGCTCTTAGTTGATTAGACTGCGGCGATGCCCCAGATTTTTCATCACAGCACAAACGCACTCGCGAAACTAACGATCTATGGCGCTGTATTTATTCTAGTGGCCGCGCTATGGGTCACAGCGGAGTTAAACCGTTCATCTTGGAACACGGGACAGTGGGTCGAACGCCAACAACCAGTCCAGTTCAGTCATAAACATCACGTCGGCGACGATGGTCTCGACTGTCGTTATTGCCACACATCGGTTGAATCTAGCGCTTCGGCAGGCATGCCCTCCACCGCGACCTGCATGAGTTGTCATAAACAGATCTGGGCCGAGAGCCCGTATCTCGAGCCTGTGCGAGCAAGCTTCCGCACTGGTAAGCCAATCGAGTGGATTCGGGTCCACGACCTTCCTGATTATTCTTACTTCGATCACAGCATCCACGTGAATAAGGGAGTCGGCTGTTCGACCTGTCACGGCAGGGTCGACCAGATGCCCATCGCCTATCAGGCTTCGACGTTGCAGATGGAATGGTGTCTGGCGTGTCACCGGACGCCGGAGAAATTTGTTCGTCCTCAAGACAAGATTTTCGATATGCAGTGGCGGCCGGAAAACACGACTAAAGAGGAGATCGCTGCGGGGCAAACGCTCGTAGCGAATTACCGAATACAAAAGCCAAATGTATTGACGAGTTGTTCTACGTGTCACCGGTAACAAAGGGAAAAAGGGGAATAGGGAAATAGGGGAATAGGGAAATAGGGGAATAGGGAAGAAGGCTATCGCGGGGACGGCATGAACGAAGACTGGTTAAATGAGCGAAGATAGGCACATAAACTTCAAGTTGATGCGGCAATACATCCTGGATCATCAGGATGCGTCGGATACATCTGCGTTTGCTACCAGTCCCGCTCGAATTGAAAGTGTTAGCACGGGCGTTACTAAGTCGAAAAAGTATTGGCGCAGTTTAGAAGAGCTGGCAGACGCTCCGGAGTTTCGCGAGTTTGTCGAGCGTGAATACCCGCAACACGCCGAGAATTGGGACAATCCGGTCGAGCGACGCACGTTTCTAAAACTAATGGGCGCTTCACTGGCGCTGGCTGGTTTAAGTGGCTGTGCATTTCAACCTCCGGAAAAGATTGTTCCCTACGTCAATCAACCCGAACACGGCACACCAGGCAAAGCGCTCTTCTATGCTACAGCGCTCACGCTGGGCGGGATGGCCACTCCATTGCTGGCCCGCAGTAATGAAGGCCGCCCTACTAAGCTTGAAGGAAATCCCGATCACCCAAACAGCCGGAACGCGGATCCGCTAGATCGCGGCTCCAGTGCCACCGACATCTTTTCGCAGGCCTCAATTCTCAGCCTTTACGACCCGGATCGTTCCCAAACCCCGTTGTATCGCGACGAGACCAGAACTTGGTCCACTTTTGTCGGTGAAATGCGGACGACGCTCGACGGACATCGACCAAAGCAGGGCGGCGGGTTGTACTTTCTGACGGAGACGATTACCTCGCCAACTTTAGTTTCTCAAATGCGAGGCATCCTCGCAGAGTTCCCCAATGCAAAGTGGCATCAGTATGAACCGGCAAATAATGACAACGTACGCGCGGGGGCGATGCTCGCTTTCGGACAACCGGTAAATCCAATCTACGACTTCAGCAAAGCGGATCGCGTGCTTTCACTTGAGGCTGATTTTCTTTCTGCACTTCCGGGAATGCTCAGGTACGCGCGTGATTTCGCTGCACGGCGCCGGATTACAGGCGGCAAGCAGGAGATGAACCGGCTTTATGTGATTGAAACGACACCCACTACAACCGGAGCCGCAGCCGACCATCACTGGGCGATTCGCCCAAGCGAAATGTTGAAGGCTGCCTCGGCTATCGCGTCGCGAGTGGGCGTAGCTGGAGTCTCGGCTGAAACATCAATCAGCGGACTCGACGCGGTCGCTCGTGATCTGCAACAACACCAGGGTACGAGCATCGTCATCGCCGGCAAGGAAGCATCGCCCGGGATTCATGCGCTCGCCCATGCAATGAATGCGGCGTTGGGAAATGTAGGCAAGACGGTCAACTACTCGCCGGCCCTCGAGAATATTTCGATCGACCAACGACAATCTCTGCAGCAGCTCATTAACGATATCGACGCTGGATTAGTTGAGTCGTTAGTGATTGTGGGCGGTAATCCTGTTTACAACACTCCCGTTGATTTGAGGTTGAATCAAGACCGGATGTTCAAGGTCAAACTACGGGTACATCTCAGTCAATATCGCGATGAGACATCCGAACTTTGTCACTGGCACATTCCTGAGACCCACTTCCTGGAGGCCTGGAGTGATACGCGCGCTTTTGATGGTACGGTCACAATCGTGCAGCCGTTAATTGAACCGCTCTACCAAAATAAGAGCGCGCACGAGCTGCTTGCCGTCTTCACGCCTCAGTATGATCGCAACCCTTACGAGATAATTCGCGAGTATTGGCAAAAAAATCCGCCGACAGCAAACAGTCAGCAGCAATCAGCAATCAGCAATCAACAATCAGTAGGCAGCAGCCAGGGAACAGAAGAACGCGGGAGGCAGGAAGCGAGAGCAGAGCAGGGTCAGCAAACGGCGCGGCCGGCGGCAACTCCGTCTGCCGATTTCGAAAACAACTGGCGCAAGTGGGTGCATGATGGGTTCATACCAAACACCGGGCTGACAACCAATAGCGTTTCGGTAAATGCTGCCAACCTGGCGAAGGCGACCGCCGAGGCACAAAACCCAACACCCGGTTTTGAGCTTGTGATTCGCACCGACCCCACCATCTACGATGGCCGTTTCGCAAACAACGGCTGGTTGCAGGAGCTGCCGAAGCCGTTGTCGAAACTGACCTGGGACAATGCCGCGCTGGTAAGTCCCAACACGGCGTACCAACTGGGTCTCGCGAAGGTCATCGGAAAGAAGGGTGGCGACATCTTTGTCGACACGCTCAAGATTACTCATCAGGGACGAACCCTAAGCGACATTCCAACCTGGATAACTCCGGGACAGCCCGACGGCGTCGTAACCCTTCATCTTGGTTATGGCCGCCGGCTCGCAGGCAGGGTGGGCAACGGTCACGGGTTTAATGCTTACGAAATCCGCACTGCCGATTCGCCGTGGTCAGCCGCCGGCGTGCAAGTCGAAAAAGCAGGCGGGCAGTTTGCGCTCGCAGTTACTCAACTCCATTTCAACATGGAGGATTACAACTACAGTAAGGAGGATCGCGACCTCCTGCGTTCGCAGACGCTCGAAGACTATCTGCATGGCAAGCACGACACGCACGCCACTCATGAACCCGGACCTGATGAAACGCTCTACGATCCAAAACTGTTCGATTACAAAGAGCAGGGTATGGGCTATGCGTGGGGGATGGCGATCGACCTGAACAACTGCGTTGGTTGCAACGCGTGCACCATTGCCTGCCAGTCGGAAAACAACATTCCCATTGTCGGTAAGGAAGAAGTTATTCGTAGTCGCGAAATGCATTGGATTCGTGTCGACACCTACTTCAGGGGAGAGAACGCGAACGATCCGGAAGCGACGAACTTCATGCCGGTTCCGTGCATGCATTGCGAAAACGCTCCGTGCGAGCCGGTTTGCCCGGTCCATGCGACGGTGCATAGCTCTGAAGGCCTCAATGACATGGTCTACAACCGCTGCGTCGGCACGAAGTACTGTTCGAATAACTGCCCATACAAGGTGCGCCGCTTTAATTTCCTGCTCTATCAGGATTGGGAGACGCCGACTTATCAACTTATGCGCAATCCTGATGTGTCGGTGCGCAGTCGTGGCGTCATGGAGAAATGCACTTACTGCGTGCAGCGTATACAGGGGGCCAAAATTCAATCGGAGCTTGAGGGCAGAAAAGTACGAGACGGAGAGATCGTCACTGCGTGTCAGGCGGTATGCCCGACTGAAGCGATCGTGTTTGGCGACATTAACGATCCGAACAGCCGCGTCTCGAAACTAAAAGCTGAGAAGAGAAACTATTCAGTGCTGTCGGATTTGAACACTAAGCCACGCACCAGTTACTTGACGGCTTTACGTAATCCTAATCCGGAGATCAAGTAATTATTGTCGGGGTTTAGAGGCGGGCCCAAGTTCAGAGCACAAGCTTTAGCTTGAGTGCTAGGGAAAGCCGTCGCGATTGTAGGGTCGCCAGTTTAGAGGCGGGCACCGCCCGCCGTCGCGATTGTAGGGTTGCCGGTTTAGAGGCGGGCACCGCCCGCCGTCGCGATTGTAGGGTTGCCAGTTTAGAGGCGGGCACCGCGCGCCGTCGCGATTGTAGGATCGCCGGTTTAGAGGCGGGCACCGCCCGCCGTTTCAACCAGGAGACACATCGGCGGGCGATGCCCGCCGCTAAACAGTTTTGTGGAAAGACCTGACAACCTAAAGGTTGGACTCTGAACACTTGAGTATGGCAGACGAACCACACAATCTGGATCCGGTACATCACACGACGGCGCCAGTAATCGATCCGGGGCTGACGTTTGCCTCGGTGACGGACAAGATCAGCTCGATCGTTTTGAAACGAAAGACGCCGATCTGGTGGTTTGTCGGTTTTGCCATCTCGTTCATCCTCTTCCAACTCCTGCTGCTGACCATCACCAATCTGCTTTTCGTGGGTATTGGACTCTGGGGCGTCAACATCCCCGTTGCGTGGGGGATGGACATTCTGAATTTCGTTTGGTGGATCGGTATTGGCCACGCCGGCACTTTAATTTCCGCCATCCTGCTGTTGCTGCGCCAAAAGTGGCGCACGTCGATAAACCGCTTCGCCGAGGCGATGACGCTGTTTGCGGTCGCGCAGGCCGGCATGTATCCGATCATGCACCTTGGCCGGCCGTGGCTTGCGTACTGGCTGTTCCCGTATCCAAACACGATGGGCATCTGGCCGCAGTTTCGCAGCCCGCTCATGTGGGACGTCTTTGCTGTTTCCACTTACGCGACCGTCTCCGCCATGTTTTGGTTTGTCGGTTTGATCCCAGACTTCGCTACGTTGCGTGATCGCGCGCGCAGTAAGCCGTGGCAAATACTTTACGGACTACTGGCGATGGGTTGGCGCGGCTCGGCGCGTCACTGGCATCGCTATGAGATGGCCTATCTGCTGCTGGCTGGTTTGGCTACGCCGCTCGTGCTTTCGGTGCACACTATTGTCAGTTTCGATTTTGCAGTCGGCGTTATACCTGGCTGGCACGCCACTATGTTTCCACCCTATTTCGTGGCGGGCGCGATTTATGCGGGTTTCGCAATGGTCTTGTTGCTGACGATTCCTTTGCGCCGTGTGTACGGGCTGCAGGGTTTCATCACCATGCGCCATATGCACAACATGGCGAAAGTGATGCTCGCGACCGGGCTAATCGTCGGCTATGGCTATGTGATGGAGGCGTTCTTCGGTTGGTACAGCGGCAATCGTTACGAGCGTTACATGATTTGGAACCGCATGCACGGGCCGTATGCGGGCTACTACTGGGCGCTCATCATTTGCAATATTGTGACGCCACAATTTCTCTGGATCAAAAAGGTGCGTTCTAACCTGCTGGTGCTGTGGTTGATTTCGTTTGTGGTGAGTATTGGCATGTGGCTGGAGCGGTTCGTCATTGTGGTGACCAGCCTGCATCGAGACTTCATGACTTCATCCTGGGGGATGTATCAACCATCGATGTGGGACTGGACTATGTTTATCGGAACGATCGGCTTTTTCTTTACTTTGCTGTTTCTGTTCCTGCGCTTCCTGCCGATGATTTCGATTTTCGAAATGCGAACGATTTTGCCGGAAGCCGAACTGGAGGAGTAGCAGGGAGTTCAGAGTACAAGCTTTAGCTTGAGTATTTGGAGCAGAGACAACCTAAAGGTTGGACTCTAAACAGTTGGCGAAGTTCAGAGTACAAGCTTTAGCTTGAGTGTTTGGAGCACAGACAACCTAAAGGTTGGACTCTAGACAGTTGGCGAAGTTCAGAGTACAGCTTTAGCTTGAGTGTTTGGAGCACAGACAACCTAAAGGTTGGACTCTAAACACTTGGCGTTAGAGAGTCATGCCGGAAGACGAGAAAGATAAACCCTGGGAGCACGACCTGGAAGATCCGGAGCCGTTTCATCACGCCGGTCCGGAGTCTCACCATCACGTGCGCCGCGGAACTCCAACTCCGCCTCTCTATGGAATCATGGCGGAGTTTGATAATCCGACCGATCTCGTTGCTGCCGCGCGGCGCACTTATGAAGCGGGATACCGGCGCATTAACGGTTATTCGCCCTATCCGATCGAAGAGCTTACGGAGGCGATTGGATTCACCAGGACCAGCCTGCCGTTGATTGTCTTGATTGGCGGAATTCTGGGCGGGCTCGGCGGTTTCTTTATGCAGTATTGGATGGAAGTAATCGACTACCCATTGAATGTCGGAGGCAAGCCTTACAACAGTTGGCCGGCTTTTATTCCCATAACTTTCGAGACGACTGTGCTGGTGGCGGCTTTCGCGGCAGTACTGGGGATGCTGGCACTGAACAAGCTGCCGCAGCCGTACCATCCGGTTTTTAACGCGCCAAACTTCGCGCTGGCGACGCGCGATCGGTTTTTCCTCGTGATCGAGGCAAACGACCCGCTGTTCAAACACGGCGAGGCCACCGAATTCATGAAGACGCTTGGAGCAAAGAACGTTAGCGATGTGGAAGTGTAGGGAGCAAACAGTAAACAGCAAACAGTAGACAGTAGACAGTAGTCAGCAGCACGAACAAGAACGGTGAATATTAAGAAACAAGAAGTCAACAAACGGCAAAACGTGGGAGGCCGGAGGCTCGTTTACCAGAAGTCTCCGTCTGGCTCCGTTTGTCTGCTGTTTGCTGTCTGCTGTTTGCTGTTCACTACCGCCTGTCGCACAGACATGCAGGACCAGCCGCGAATGAAACCTTATCGTTCGTCGACCTTCTTCAAAGATGGGCTTTCTTCAAGGCAACCGGTTGCGGGCACGGTGGCGCGCGGCCTGTTGAAGACGGACACGGAGTTTTACACGGGCAAGAAAGCGGGCCGCGACGGAACGCAAACGCCCGCAGGGGCGCAGCCTTCAGGCTCTCCCGGAGCAGCGCCGATGGGAGCGGCTGCCTACCCTGATGACGTTGAAGACTTCCCCATTGCCGTAACCAAAGAAGTGGTTATCAGGGGAAAAGAGCGTTATGAGATCTTTTGCTCGGCTTGTCACGGCTACACCGGTAACGGCGATGGCATGATTGTTCGCCGGGGCTTCCGGCGAGCGGCTTCCTTCAATGACGATCGCTTAAGGCAAGCGCCGGTGGGCCACTTCTTTGATGCCATTACGAATGGCTGGGGCGCAATGCCGAGTTATGCTCCGCAGATTTCGGCGCAGGATCGCTGGGCCATCATCGCCTACATCCGCGCGTTGCAATTGAGCCAGCAACAAGCGCAGTCGCAGGCGCCGTCCGCTCAAGCTGCCCCGTCACCGGCCGCAACGCAAAATGGAGGGCACCGTTAATGAGCACCTCCTATGCAGCACCCGCTAGCCTCAGCCGCTGGCAAAGATTGGCGTTGCCGGTAGGCGCCTTGTTCATGGCCCTGTTAGTGATCGGATTTCTGACTGATCGCGCACAGTTTTTCCATTCATACCTGTTTGCTTTTTCGTTCTGGGCAGGGATTTCCGTGGGATCACTTGCGCTGCTGATGCTGCAGCACCTCACCGGGGGCGGGTGGGGGTTGGTAATTCGACGCGTGCTTGAGGCGGCGACCAAAACCCTGCCGCTCGTTCTGGTGTTGTTTGTGCCAATCGTTGCCGGCGCGCATTGGATCTATAGCTGGACTCATGAGGAGGAACTCGCGAAGCATCCGGTGGTGGCTTTGAAAACGAATTATCTGAACCTGTCATTCTTTACTGCACGTGCCGCAATCTATTTCGCAGTCTGGATTTTGTTGGCGTTTTTTCTGACGCGCTGGTCGCAGTTGCAGGATCAAACGGCTGACCGCGTCTACACCAAGCGTATGAGAGTGCTTAGTGGGCCGGGAATGGTGCTGCTTGTTTTCACGGTTACCTTTGCCTCGATTGATTGGTTCATGTCGCTCGAGCCCGAATGGTATTCCACGATCTATGGATTTATTTTCGTGGCGTCATGGTCGTTAAGCGCGCTCGCGTTCGTAGTCGCCGTGATGGCCAACCTGGTGAAGCAAGAGCCGATGAGCCTCGTCGTGGCACAAATGCACTTCCACGATTTGGGCAAACTTCTGCTGGCGCTGGTCATGCTCTGGACTTACTTTGCCTTCTCGCAGTTTTTAATTATCTGGTCGGGAAACCTTCCCGAGGAGATCCACTGGTATCTTCCGCGAACGCATGGAGCCTGGGGCGCGATTGCTTTGGTGGTGGTCGTGTTGCATTTTGCTTTTCCGTTCTTGTTTCTGTTATCGCGTTCGTTGAAGCGCAATGCCGGGAAGCTGGTCATCGTTGCGGTCCTAATTCTGTTTATGCGTCTGGTGGATTTGTTCTGGACCATCACCCCAAGTTTTACCCACGAGCATTTTCACGTTAGCTGGATGGACATTGTCGCCCCGATTGGAATGGGCGGACTTTGGCTGGCGGTCTTCGCCTGGGCTTTGAGCCGTCGTCCATTGATACCAATTAATGATCCACAATATGAAACAGTGCTGGAGCAGCGGCACGCGCATGCAGGCCACTGATTTGTTTTATGGCTAAAGCTGGACACAACGGTCACGGAGATGGACATGTCACGGAGATCCCGGACGTGTCGTACATCAAGAACGTCGATGTGACGCACGAGGCGAGCGACGTCAGCGTCAGTGCTTTGCTCAAGTTTGTCGGCGCGTTGACTGTCATGACCGTCGTGGTTTCAGTCTTGATGTGGGGGCTGTTCAGATTCTTCCAGAAACAGGAAGACCAGAAAGAACCGAAGGCGGGACCAATGGCGATGACAAAGGAGGAGCGTTTGCCTCCGGAGCCTCGTCTGCAATCGGCGCCGGGTTTTGGGGTGAAAAAGGAAGACGGCGATTGGGTAAATCTGCAAACGCGCGAGCCGGAGGCGGAGTATCGAGTACTTCGCGAACAGTGGGAACAGAGGTTGAACTGCAAAGCGGAAACCAATTCGCACAATGAATTGCAGGCGCCTTCAAGCGCGGGATGTGTGCCCATTGACCAGGCAATTCAGAAGTTAGTCGAAACAGGATTGCCGTCACGCACGCAGGACGGTCAGACAAAGCCTACGGTATTGGCGCTGCCAACCGCTGCTAGTTCGGGACGGACGCCATGACGGAAAAGTGTGGGCGGTTAATAAAGAAAGTGAGCAGTGTGCTGTGAGCAGTGGGAGTTTAATAAAAGAAAGTGAGCAGTGGGCTGTGAGCAGTGGGCCGTTAATTAAGCATACCAAGCGGTACAGAATTATCTCGAGTTATGTAACTCGACGGTTCGCAGATCACTGCCCACTGCCCACTGCCCACTGCACACAGTCCACCCCCCTGCGTACTATCTTCCTCCTGCTGCTCACTGCCCACTGCACACTGCTCACCGTGGCAGCCCAGCTTCCGAGTGGTAACTCGCCGCTTTACAGTTCGCGTCCCTATGAGGCGCGGGCTCCGAGTGGTTTGCCGGGCGCGCTGAAAGAAGTTGGCATCGACCAGAAGCTTGATTCCCAACTCCCGCTCGACATTACTTTCCGCAACGAGAAGGGGGAGACGGTCAAGCTTGGTGACTACTTCGGCAAAAAACCGGTGGTGCTGTCTCTCGTCTATTACCAGTGCCCGATGCTCTGCAATCAAGTACTCAACGGGATGGTTACCTCGTTCCGAGTTATGAAGTTTTCGCCGGGTGAAGAATTTGAAGTCGTAACCATCAGCTTTGACCCGCAGGAAACGCCGGCACTGGCAGCCGCAAAAAAGAAAACATATGTCGACTACTTGCCGGAAGCTAAGCGCGCGCGGGCAAACGAGGGCTGGCATTTTCTGACGGCAGACGAGGCGAACATTAGTCGCATTACAAACGCGATAGGATTTCGTTACCACTTTGATGAAGCCACCGATCAGTTTGCGCATGCCAGCGCCATTTACGTTGCGACGCCGCAGGGCAAGCTCGCCCGTTATTTCTATGGAATTGAATATGCGCCGCGCGATCTGCGACTCGGTTTAATTGAGGCCGCCGACAATAAGATTGGATCGACGGTCGATCAATTGTTGCTGTATTGCTATCACTACGACCCTGCTACCGGAAAATACGGCGCCGCCATAATGAACGTGATGCGTCTGGCGGGAATCATCACCGTCATCGCAATCGTTGGAATGTTATTCATTTTGAGACGTCGCCGGCCGGCTCCGATTGATTTGCAAGCCGGAGGCGCAGCTTAAATATGCAGACTTCGTGGATTCCATTTGTGCCGCCGAGCGCTTCCACTATTTCGGGGAAGGTCGATGCGCTGTATTTCTATCTCTCGGGCGTTACCTTGTTCTTTACCTTGCTGATCTCCGGCGTGCTCATTTTCTTCGTCATCAAGTATCGCCGGCGCTCGCCATACGAAATTCCCCGGCCAGTTGCGGGTTCGCACAAGCTGGAGATGCTTTGGTCGGTCATTCCATTTGTCATTGCGATGAGCATGTTTGCCTGGGGGGCGCAGGTTTATTTTCAAATGTACCGGCCGCCTACCAATGCAGTTGAAGTCTATGTGGTGGGCAAGCAGTGGATGTGGAAGATTCAACACTCAACCGGGCAGCGGGAAATAAATGAACTGCACGTGCCGGCGGGTCGCAAGGTGAAGTTGATTATGACCGCGGAAGATACCATTCACGACTTCTTTGTGCCCGCGTTTCGCATCAAGACCGACGTTTTGCCGGGTCGCTACACCACGCAGTGGTTTGAGGCGACGAAGCCGGGAACTTATCACCTGTTCTGCGCCGAATATTGCGGCATGAATCACTCGGGAATGATCGGCTCGGTGGTCGTGATGCAACCCACTGAGTTCGATAACTGGTTGAGTGGAAATGCCGGCCAACAAACTCCGGCAGCGGCTGGGCAACAGCTCTATGAATCGTTGGGTTGTGTTTCTTGTCATGGCGCCAAAGGTGAAGGTGGGCGAGGTCCCGCGCTGGCGGGTCTATTTGGCAGCAAGGTTTTTTTGGCTAACGGTTCTCAGGTAACGGCAGACGAAGGGTACATCCGCGAATCAATTGAAAACCCCCAGGCTAAGCTCGTGTCCAGCTTCGGGCCAATCATGCCGACGTTTCAGGGACAAGTGACGCCGGAACAACTGATTCAAATCATGGCCTTCATTAAGTCGCTTCAGGGTGCGGGTCAGACGGCTGCGACACCTGCAGCGCCGGTTGCCAGTCCGGCCACTCGGGTGGCCGCGCCAGTTGCAAGGCCGAGCCCTCAGTAAGCGTAAACGGAATTATGAAAGCGATAGAAACATTCGAGACACCGGCAGCGGCTCGCGTTAACTACATCAACGCGCAGTACGGGCTGAAGTCGTGGCTGCTGACCAAAGATCATAAGCGCATTGCGCTGCTCTATCTGGGCTCCATCTCGTTCTTCTTTTTCATTGGCGGCCTTTACGCAATGTTCATCCGCCTGGAGCTGCTGACTCCTCAGGGCGATCTGCTGTCGTCGACGACTTATAACAAGGTCTTTACCCAACACGGGATCATCATGATCTTTTTCTTCCTGATCCCGTCGATACCGGCAACGCTGGGAAATTTCCTGGTGCCGATGATGATCGGCGCCAAAGACCTCGCCTTTCCACGCATCAATCTCTTGAGCTGGTATATCTACCTGCTGGGCGGAATTATCACCATCTATGCCTTACTTGCCGGCGGAGTCGATACTGGTTGGACATTTTATGCGCCTTATAGCACTACGTTTTCGAACTCCTACGTAGTCGCCACCGGGGCAGGAATTTTTGTCAGCGGCTTCTCGTCGATTCTAACCGGACTCAATTTCATCGTAACGATTCACACGATGCGCGCGCCGGGCATGACCTGGTTCCGGATGCCGCTGTTCCTATGGTCACACTACGCCACTTCGTTGATCATGATCCTCGGTACGCCCGTGATCGCGATCACCGTTTTGCTGTTAGCTTTTGAACGATTGGCGAAGGTCGGAATTTTTGATCCCGCTGCCGGTGGCGACCCGGTGCTGTTCCAACATCTTTTCTGGTTCTATTCTCATCCGGCCGTCTACATCATGGTGCTGCCCGGCATGGGCGTCATAAGTGAGATCATTGCGAACTTTTCCCGCAAAAATATTTTCGGGTATTCATTTGTGGCTTTCTCCAGCCTGGCGATAGCCGTGTTCGGTTTTCTTGTCTGGGGGCACCACCTTTTTGTTGCAAGCCAATCGGTGTACGCCGGTTTGATCTTTTCGTTTTTGAGTTTTGCGGTGGCGATCCCGTCCGCAATTAAAGTCTTTAACTGGACCGCGACGCTTTACAAAGGGTCAATCTCCTACGACACACCCATGCTTTATGCGCTTGGGTTCATCGGCCTATTCACTATCGGCGGCATGACGGGATTGTTTCTGGCAGCGCTCGCGGTGGACGTTCACCTTAGCGATACCTACTTCGTGGTGGCCCACTTCCATTACATCATGGTGGGCGGCACGTTGCTGGCTTACCTCGGTGGCTTGCATTACTGGTGGCCGAAAATTACCGGGCGCATGTATCCCGAGGGTTGGGGCAGGTTTTCTGCACTCGTGGTTTTTGTTGGTTTCAACCTGACATTTCTGCCTCAGTTTGTTGCCGGTTACATGGGAATGCCGCGGCGCTACCACGCGTATCCGCCCGAGTTTCAAGTGTTCAATGTGTTGTCGTCCGCGGGCGCTTCGATTCTCGGTTTCGGATTATTAATCCCAATGATCTATCTCGTATGGTCGATGCGTTATGGCAAACGTGCCGATGCTAACCCGTGGCACTTGCCTGGTTTGGAATGGCGCACAGCTTCGCCGCCGCCGACGGAGAATTTTGTTGTGACTCCAGTGGTGACCTGGGAGGCTTATGAGTTTGCGCCGCCGGAAGAAACGCAAGTGGTTGGGAAATACAAAGCGGACGAAGGACTGGAAGACGCAGATGTAGTCATGGACGGTCAGCCGAAGTAGGACAAACGTTATTGTCTGGCGTTTAAGAGCAGGAGTTTCACTTGGCAGATAGCGTTGCAATAGAACATGAGGCAAGCCACCCGGCGCTGCAGCACCATTTTGAGAACATGGAGCAGCAGCGCGAGGCTGGCACGCTCGGGATGTGGGTGTTTCTGGTTACGGAGATCATGTTCTTCGGCGGAATGTTCTTCGCCTATACGCTTTATCGCAGTCAGTATCCTGAAGCTTTTGCCTCCGCCAGCAACCATCTGTCGTTGCCTCTCGGTGCGGTGAACACGGTCGTGCTGATTCTCAGCAGCTTCACGATGGCCATGGCTGTTTATTGTGCGCAAACCGGGAAGCGCCGGGGCCAGGTTATCTCTCTCGTACTGACACTCGTGCTTGGGCTGACGTTTCTCGGGATCAAAGCAGTTGAGTATCGCGACAAGTACGCTGACAGTCTGATACCCGGGAAGTTAATTGCCGGTCGCCCGTTCAGTCCCCATACAGTTCATCTATTGCCGGGAGCGAAGGCGCAAAACGTTGAAATGTTTTATTGGATTTATTTTGCGATGACCGGTATGCACGCAATCCACATGATCATCGGGGTCGGACTGCTGTCGGTGATTCTGTTTTTTGCAGCCCGCGGGCGCTATGGTCCCGAATATCATAGCCCGGTGGAAATCTCGGGACTGTACTGGCACTTCGTCGACATCATCTGGATCTTTTTGTTTCCGCTGCTTTATCTGCTCGGCCGGCATTTGGAACATTAGACGTAGGACAGGCCTTCCTGCCTGTCCCATTAACCATGACAGACAAGAATGTCTGTCCTACATATGAGCGAACACATTGTCTCAGTAAAAATATACGCGGCCATTTTTCTTGCCTTGATGGTGGGCACGGCAGTGACGGTTTGGGCCGGGCTGCAGGACTTTCCCGGGCCTTTGAACGTGATTATCGCGTTGACGATCGCGGTCGTTAAGGCGACGCTCGTCATCCTCTACTTCATGCACGTTCGTTATAGCTCACGCCTAATCTGGGTCGTGTTTGCCTCGGCGATATTTTGGCTGGGGATATTGTTCGCGTTGACCTTCAGTGACTATTGGACGCGAGGCTGGCTGCCAATCGGCTAGCTCGAAAAGGAAATCTACCTAACGTCAGTTCCTAAAGCTTCCACGGCGTAAAACTTCGCATCCCTCACCACTACCACGCGTTTACAACTTGGGCATTCCAACCGGATGGTTGAATCCATAGTCTTTAGCGCGGTGTCACAGTAGGGACAGTTTCCCGTTACCTCATTTTGTTTGAACTGTCCGCGCATCATTAACATTGGCAGGACGAGACCGGCGAGCAGTAGAGGGATTCCGAAAATCAAACCAATGCTCGTGTTTTCGGCGAGTGTCAGACTGATCACTAACCCGGCAATGAAAAGTAACAGGCCGATGGCTATGGCAAACGAAAAGCTGTAAGCACTATCAAACGACTTTCCTGGTTTCGACTTCATAGGTTCATCAGCGCTCATGTAAGAACCTCTTGCGTTGGAATACTGTGGTTGTGGGTTCGAGTTTTACCGCTGCCGCAAGTAGCTTGTCAATGAAGCGGCATGAAGCTGGGATAAATCGGTCAACCCAGTATACGCGTTGCATTTATCCTATGACTGATCGCCAGCGTAGAACACGCTCGCTGGGCACTTCTCGTGTTGATGGTTATAATCACCGGTTTCCATGAGCAGCCCAATTATGTCAAACAGCACCAAAACGCCGTTCGAGCAGTTTCTCGATCAACATGACGAAGAAGCGTGGTCAGCGACCTTAACCACATTACTCCGCTCTATTCACGAGGTAGACAAGAGTGCTACTCAAATCTGGTTCTCTTTTTATCCGCTTTCCTTGTTTCGGTTCCTCAAACAAGCGCCGGATGCTGAAGAACTCGCGCGGCAGTTGCTGATGCAAGGCGATTTCTATTTGAAGAATCAAATAGATTCATCGCACAAATTTCTTTACGGGCATCGATACTGGCCTGAGGTGAAAACGGCCGTCGAGGGAATGGCAGCAAACTTTGATACCGCAACCGGCAAGTCGTTGTCGGATCAAATCTTAATAGCCGCCGCAGAAGTCGCCGGCAAATTGCGCGTCGACCAATCATTGTTGGTTGGTATTACTGCTGTCGCTTTCATGACCGTACAACAGGCCGGGTTAGCTGCCTTCAAGAATGCCCCCGGCGCTATGCTCCTGGAAAAGAAGCTGGCTAAGAAATCCGCGGAGCAAGTGCTGCGTGAACGTGCGGTTGACGACAGCCAGGGCCTGTTTGGTTTCTTAAAGACGGTGGATAAGAAGTGGACTGTCACTTACGACGAGACTGACGAGAAGGCTACTTATAAGTTGAATCACGCACAGGACTTGGCCTGGGGCGCCGCCGACGATCAATCGCGCAACTGGCGCGAAATTGATCCGCGCCGGGTCGAAGGTCCTATTCCCGTCGAATGTCGTTCCGCATCCTGCGGCACCTGCTGGGTCGGAGTTCTTGGCGGCGCTGAAAAACTATCCGACGTTGCTGCGCGCGAAGGAAAAAAGATCAAGGAGTTTGGCTACGTCGATACAACTGAGCCTCGGCCGCTTATCCGGCTAGCTTGTCAGGCACAGGCAATGGGCGCGGTCTCGATCGTTATCCCACCGTGGAATGGAGTTTTCGGTAAGCAGCTGAGAGCACAGAAGCAAACGAGTGAACCAGGCCGCGACTAATTCCAAGACTGTTTCGCCGCTACTCTTCGTCCTCGCGGCGGCGATCCTCTGGAGCACTGGCGGACTCTTCATCAAATGGACCTCGATCTCGGGACTCGAGCTTTCCTTCGGCCGTTCCCTCCTCGCGGCGATCACTGTCGCAATCTTTACGAGGCATGAAGGGTTTGGTCTAAATCGAGTTACAGCGCTTGCTTCGTTGCTCTACGCGGCGTTGTTACTGCTTTTCGTCCTCGCTACCAAAGAAACAACCGCCGCCAACGCCATCTTCCTGCAATACACGGCGCCCGTTTACCTGTTGATTCTCGAGCCGCTAGTCTACAAGGAGAAGTTTCGCCGCCGTGACCTGATTGTGGTTATTGCCTGCGTGGTAGGCATGTCGCTCTTCTTCGTCGGCAAACTTCGGCCTCAAGATGTAACCGGCAATCTATTGGCGCTGGCTTCCGGAGTCTGTTTCGCGTTTTACGTCTTATTACTGCGACACGAAAAGGCGCGCGCGGTCAACCGCGCCTCGTCAGTGATCTACGGCAATCTTCTTTTGGTTCTGGTCGCGGCGCCGGCTGGCTTAAGGGTAATTACGGAGATGAGCGTGAGCGACGCGTTGAGTGTTTTCTATCTCGGCGTAGTGCAGATTGGTTTGGCCTACACGCTTTTTACTGTGGCCATGGCACGCGGAGTCAGATCGCTGGACGCAGCGATAGTGGCTTACGTCGAACCGGTACTAAATCCGATTTGGGTATTCCTGGCATTAGGTGAGAAGCCTACGAAGTGGGCGCTGTTAGGTGGTTCGATTATCGTGATTGCGGTCTTTTGTCACACGCTGATTGAGGCGAAACGCGGACGACGATTGAATCTAAGTTGAGGATGGGGATACCTCGCTGGTTTGATCCTCGTTTGTCCCGACCCGTAAATAATACCCTTCGATTTCTGCCCCGAACGGGCTTCCGCTGTTGAGCCCAGGGTTGAAGCGCCTACCCTGGGTGTCTGGAAGAAGGGATATCCAACCGCAACGCGGTTGCCCAATCCAAGACGTAACGCTCGTCGCAAGTCAATGGATGCTTCTTCAGCTTCGGATTTTTTAGACACGTTGGTGGCAACATTGACGCCCCTTCTATCGGCTCGGTAAGATTCGATTACCTTGCAGTGCAAACCGAAAAGCAAAAGCGACTGAGGAAACATGACAACTGCGTCCCAGCCAAATTCTCCCGATCAGGTTTCTTCCACGACCGGGTCTGCGCCGGTGCCCAAACGGATTACCAACGCGCAAACCGTCTGTAATGAGAAGAATGAAAAAGGGAAACTCTGTAATGGACATCTAAAGCAGTTGCGTACTGCTGGAGAGGCTTCGGAGATTCATCTGCGCGGGGATGATGTGCTGTTCAAGTGCCAGACGTGTGGCACATTCTATATGGGCCCACCTCTCGGACACGTGCGCGATCCCCACAAGCAAAGTCGTTTTGTTGAAGCTGAGCTTTCGGCACTGCTGCAGGCAGCGGGCGGCACATTGCCGGTGGTTAAGAAAGACGCGAGGGGTGTGTTCATCATGGAGACGACTGGTCATGCACCAGCCGCTGCCAAACCTGCGCCAGCCCCAGCCGCTCAACCGACCGCGACCACGACGTCTGTCTCTGCCGCGCCTAAACCAGCGGCAGCACCAAAGACGCCGTCACCCAAAGCAGGCGCTGACCCCGACCGCCAACTCAACAAGCGCTACACCTATGCCGGTGTCACCGATACTGGCCCGGTGCCAGGTGAGACGTTCGAGCAGAAGGTGGCGCGACTAAAGGCCGTGGCTGCAGCGGCCAAACAACGTGCGGAAGAAGGCGGCGGACCGGTCGCCCCCACTGCTGAGGCGAGTGCGCCAGAGGCTCCAACCGCAGATGCATCCCCCGCTGCTACCGACACTGTTCGCGAACCTCAAGCAGAATCCACAGCGCCTGTTACTACGCCAGATTCACCCGCGCCAAGTCATAAACCAACCGGCCAGGCCGATCGGAGCCTGATGCTTCGTTCTACTTATTGTGGTGTGGTTGACACTGGTCCAGTGGCAGGAGAAACCTTCGCACAAAAAGTCGCGCGATTGGCGGCAGTTGCTGCCGCCGCGAAACAACGCGCCGAAGGTGGATGAATTACGATTATCCGCCGCTGGTTTCATTGTCCGCCTGATCTAATGAACCCTCATTTATTTTACCGCTAGTTTCGCCCGGCCCTTGATCTAACACACACACCCTCCATTTAGTTGCCCCTATACACCGCTTGTTCTGACGGAATTTTCGCACTTGTCTATGCCCTAAAGGGGCTTCGTCTGCTGAGCCCAGGGTTGCCGCGTAGCGGCTACCCTGGGTTGCACTGAAAGGGTTGCTCACACGGAGGGGGAAAGCGTCATGCCCCAATCTTTGTCGGCCGTTTATATCCATCTTGTGTTCTCTACAAAACATCGGTATCCATTTCTACACGATGAAGGCCTACGGAGAGATTTGCATAAGTTCCTTGGGCGGACATCCAAAAACCTTGAATGCCCCCCACTCATAATCGGTGGCGTCGCAGACCACGTTCATCTACTCGCGTGTTTTGGTCGAACGATCACACAAGCAGACTGGGTAAAAGAACTGAAGCGCGTTTCTAGCATTTGGCTACAGCGAGAAAGAGGTTTTTCGAAGTTCAAATGGCAGGCGGGATATGCTGACTTTTCTGTTAGCCAATCAAATCTCGCGACTGTGAAAGAATATATTGCGAACCAGGAGTCACATCATCGCAAGATGAGTTTTCAGGATGAAGTGCGCAGCTTGTTGAAGAAGCATCAAATGACTTGGGAGGAACGTTACGTCTGGGATTGACGCAACCGCGTTGCGGTTGGGTTATCCCTTCTTCAAGACACCCAGGGTAGGCGCTTCGCGCCAACCCTGGGCTCAACAGCCGAAGCCCCTTTGGGGCAGAAATCGCGAAGGAAGTTGCGCAAACATTCCAGACTGTTTCAGCACCAAGTGCCCACAGGAAAACGTGTCTAAAAATCCGACATGTTATCCTGAGCGGAATGTTAAAGGATCTGTTGGGAACGATCTGGCGCAAGGCGCCCAGGCGTTTGCGTCGTTGGACCATGCGCTTTGCACACCCACGCTTTGCCGTCACTGTTGGTGGGATCATCACGGATGAGCTTGGACGCGTGCTCTTGCTGAAGCACCGGTTTCGTCCCGGTTCGGGCTGGGGCATGCCAGGTGGCTTTATGAACGTCGGTGAGCAGGCAGAAGAAGCTTTGCGGCGCGAATTACGCGAAGAAGCCGGCCTGGAGGTGACGGAGCTCAAATTGTTTGCGACTAGATCGTACCGAAAGCCAAAGCAGGTTGAGATCGTATTTCGTTGCCAGGCAGTTGGTAAGACAGCGCACCTCAATTACGAAATTCAGAGAGCCGCGTGGTTCTCTCCGGACGAACTACCACCGGAGCTACCAAAAGATCAGGGACAACTAATAAAACGCGCGCTGAATGATGGAGCAGGCAGTTAGATTTGATGTATGCTGTGCCCCGCAATAACAAAGGATGAAGTATGAAGGACGAAGGAAGGCAGGTGCCCATTCTTGCTTTCATCCTTCATCCTCCATACTTCATCCTTCATAATCTATAACGGGAGCCAAACATGGTAGACCTGATTCCGCCAGCTGACACGGTCATGCAAATTTTGAAACGGACGGGCGCTTTTCGCGAAGGGCATTTTGTCTATCCGAACGGAAAGCATTCGCCGCATTACTTTCAGATGCCGCTCGCTTTTCGTTATTACGACACCGCGCGTGTTTTGGCAGTCGGTCTGAGTAGGAAGTTTCGCATCGACCGCGACATTTCGAGTCAATTACCCAAGGTCGCCATCATTAGTCCCAGCTCCGGAGGCATCCCTGTGGCCTTCGGCGTACGCGATGCGTTGAACGCTGAGCAGATCTACTGGGCGGAACAGGAAAACGGAACGAGGATGTTTCGTCAGTATGTGGACCACGGTGAAGTCAATCCCTGCATTATTGTTGACGACATCATTCGCAGCGGCAGCGCGATTGAGGAGACCGTCGAACTGGTTAAGACGCTGGGCTCACGAGTTATCGGCTGTGGCGCGATCGTGCGGTTCACTTCAGCGCCTGCCACTCTTGGTGACATTCCAATTCGATCCCTGGTGGATTTTGACGCCCACATGTATGACAGCGGCGACGCCTGCGGCGACTGTCATAAGGATTCGCCGGCCGAGCATGTGCGGTTCTGATCGGGAATTTAGCCAGTGGGTCAACAAATGCAGAAACGGGAGCGGTAGCGACCGGAATTCAAGCACGCAAGAATTTCTCATTGAACCAAGAATTCACGACCTCAGGCTACTCAGGGACACGAGGGATCGAGACCTGGATAAACATGCCAATTGAATTCCGGTCGCTACCGCTCCCGGTTCTGCATTTGTCGACCCACTGAAGCGACCGTCGGGTAACCTTCCGCAACCCCTTGCTGCGGTACACTTGTATTGTGTTGCACTTCAAAGTTGAATCTGCGAATGACAAATGCGAAATGGAAAATCTTTCGCCCTCGCTAATCAGATCTCATGTCTGTTCGCGAGCGCTTTATCCATTGTCACCTCATCTACATACTCCAGATCGCTTCCCACCGGCATACCCATCGCGATTCGTGTTACGCGCAAACCCAGTGGTTTCAATAGCCGGCTGATGTAGTTCGCAGTCGCTTCACCCTCAGTCGTTGGATTCGTTGCCAGAATCACTTCGTTGACTTCCAGTCCATCGTTGTTTTCAGGTTTCAAACGAGGCAAAAGATTCTGCAGATGGAGCTCGTTCGGACCAATGTGACGGATGGGAGACAGGCTGCCGTGCAGCACGTGGTAGACGCCTTTAAAACTTCTGGTTTTCTCGACCGCCACCATGCTGTGCGGTTCTTCCACCACGCAAATGACTGAATGGTCCCGTGACGGTGAAGAGCAGATGCGGCAGGGATCGACATCGGTGAGATTGTTACAAACCGAGCAGAGAACAATTCTTTGTTTCACTTCGCGCATCGCTACCAGCAGCCGCTCGAGTTCGTTGTCCGGTGTGCGCATTATGTGAAACGCCAGGCGCTGCGCAGACTTGTGCCCAATGCCTGGCAGGCGTTTGAGCTCGTCAATAAGTTTGGTAACGGGTTCGGCGTACTCTAACATTTTGAGCTCGTGCTTTGAGCTTAGTACTCTTATCTTAGTGCAGGTTCATACGGGGATATCCGACTAAGTTCCAAGTACAAAGTCAGCAGGATGACTAAGATCATCCGAGCATCCCACCCAGGCCTGGCGGCAACATTCCCCCGAGCTTGCCCTTCATTGCTTCATCAACCTTACGATTAGCTTCGTTGATAGCGGCGAGAATCATGTCCTGAAGCATTTCAACGTCGCCTTCCTTTACCGCTTCCGGATCAATCTTCAAAGAAATGATTTCATGGTTGCCCTTCATTTCAACACTTACAACTCCGCCCCCCGCTGATGCACTCACGCGCAGTTCGTCCATTTCCTTCTGCATCTTTTCCTGCATCACCTGCGCCTGTTTCATCATCTGTTGGATGTTGAATCCGCCCGGAAATTTCATCGCACACCTCTCTCAGCTCAGTCTAATAAGAGCAAACGTTTGCAGGCATCGTAACACGAAGAAGTCTGGAGTCTTGAGTCGAGAGTCTGGAGTCGGGGAGCCGCGGTTCAGTCAGGTTCACCTTAGACTCCAGACCTGAGACCCATGACTTCAGACTCAAGGTCTAGACTCCAGACTCCCGGTCTAGACTCCAGACTCCAGGTCTAGACTCCAGACTCCCCAGTCGTCTAAGGTTGGCTGATGCCAGAGCCACTGGAAACTCCCGAACGCTTTCTAAAAGCGGAAGTCAAACTCTATTACGACATTCACGAACCCGCGACGTTGCCGGCGCCCTTGTTAATTGCGCTGCACGGTTACGGCGCTAACAAGAGACAGATGATGCGCGAAGCAGTGCAAATCGCGCCGCCGAGTTTTGCCGTTGCATCGTTGCAGGGTTTTCATCAGCATCTCAAAGAGCCAAAGGAACCGGGCGGCCCCTTACGCTTTGGCTTCGGCTGGCTGACAAATTTTCATCCCGAGGATTCTGTGGCCCTTCACCACCGTGCCATCCTCGATCTGATCGACACACTGACACTTGGAGGTGTGGCCAACGCGAAACAGGTTTACTTGCTCGGCTTTTCGCAGACCTGCGCGCTCAATTATCGATTCGCTTTTGCAAATCCCAATCACCTGCGCGGCGTGATCGGAATTTGTGGTGGATTGCCGGGTGATTGGGAGACGAGCGGGGTTTACCAGTCGACCGACGCGGCTGTATTTCACCTGGCCGGGAAACAAGATGAGTATTATCCGCCTGCGCGCGTCGCTGACTACGCGGAGCGATTGCGGCTGCGTGCTCGCAATGTTCAGTTTAGAGACTATGATGCTGGTCACGAGATCGTGCCCGTAATGAGGACTGACATACGCGAGTGGTTGCAGGAGCAGAGCTTTAACAACGCTTGATCACAATTAAGTGGAAGGTAAATCGAATGAAAACTCTATTCCTAATTGCGGCGCTACTAATTCTCCACGCGAATTTATCGACCGCTGAGTCGAGCCGATTGCAGCCGATCGGGTTGCCATCGTCAGTCGCTGAGAAAAATCAGAAGAGCACCGCTGCAATCCAGGCCGTTCTGGACTTACAACGGGACGCCTGGAATCGTGGCGACATCGAGGGCTACATGAGCGGCTACGCAAAGTCGCCAGAGACTGTCTTCATCTCCGGCGACAGTCTGACACGCGGCTGGCAAACAGTGCTGGAGCGTTACAAAAAGAATTACGACACGCGGGAGAAGATGGGGACACTCACCTTTAACGATGTGGAGATCAATCTCATCGGTTCCGATACCGCTCTAGTCTTCGGACGTTGGCATCTGAAGCGTCAGCAGGATGAACCACGCGGAAGGTTCACCCTACTCTTCCGGCGCTCGAAGGCCGGTTGGAGAATCGTTCACGATCACACTTCGTCGGCGTAACACAGTTGACTACTTCACTCGCCGTTATTAATTGTTCGCAACTTGTAACACTCGCTGGTCCCGCGCGGGCGCGAGCCGGGGCGGAGCTGCGCGAGCTCGGCATCATCAACAATGGCGGTCTGCTGGTAAACGATGGTCGCATTCAAGCAGTTGGAAGCCGGGAGGACGTTGAGCCAGCCATCACTTCTCAATTTGAAGTCGTGGATGCGGGTGGTCGCATTGTCTTGCCGGGTTTTGTCGATGCGCACACGCACGCTGTCTTCGCGGGAACGCGAGCAGGAGAGTTTGAAGAGCGCACTCTGGGCGCCACTTATCAGGAAATAGCCGCCCGCGGTGGCGGAATACATGCCACGGTGAACGCCACACGCGCGGCCAGTCCCGATAGTCTACTTGCAGCGGGAAAGCGTTACGCGAATTGGTTCTTGCGCAATGGGACGACTACGGTGGAAGCGAAGTCCGGCTATGGATTGACAGTCGCAGATGAGGTCAAGATTCTGCGCGCCATCAGACAGCTCGACTCGGAGACGCCACTGCGTTATGTCCCGACGTTTTTAGGGGCCCACTCGATACCGGCAGAATTCAGATCGCGCCGTGATGCTTATATTGCATTAATCATCGATGAAATGTTGCCACGTGTGGCCAAGGAAAGACTTGCCGACTTTTGCGACGTCTTTTGTGAGGAAAATGTTTTCACTACGGATGAATCGTGGAAAATTCTCTCGGCGGCTCGGTGCCACGGCTTGGGTTTACGAATCCATGCTGATCAGCTTTCGTTGTCGGGTGGAGCGAAATTGGCAGCCGAGCTGGAAACAAAGACGGCAGACCATCTGGAGCATACGGACACCGCGGGAATAGAGGCCATGAAACGTGCCGGCGTACAGCCGGTGCTCCTGCCCGGTTCGGTTTACGCACTCGGTTCGAATCGCTATCCCGCTGCCCGGGAGATGATTGACGCAGGCCTGGCGGTGGTGCTCGCAACAGATTTCAATCCCGGTTCGTCACCGACCCCCTCCATGCCGATGATTCTCTCCATCGCCGCCACCCACATGAAAATGACACCGGCTGAAGCGATCACCGCTACGACCATCAATGCCGCCTACTCACTTAACCAGGGGAAGGAGATTGGGTCACTCGAGCCCGGCAAGATTGCAGATTTTGTTATTCATGACACGGGTGACTACCGCGACTTGAGCTACTTCTTCGGCATTGAACATGCTTGGCGGGTCTTCAGCGAGGGTGAGGAGGTGTCTCAGAAGTTATGAACCACGTCAGCGCAGTTAGCGAGCGATGAAAATCGCTCTCAGTGCCAAAAAACTCATCGCGTCGCGATGCGACGCGTCGCATCGACCTCACTGCTTGTCCCGGCCTTGAAAGACCGGGCTAAAGTCATATCGACGCTACGCGTCGATGTTTTTTTCAGATTGTGCACTTTTGAGGCAAAGCCCATTTCATTCACACTCGGCTTTAGCCCCGTAACGATACCGCGCAGTTCAAAAAGGAATTGACGCGTGCGGGCTTGTATTTTATTATCGGCGCAACACTGGAAAGGAGGTGATTCAAAAAATATGAGTTCTTATCACAGTGAGGTGGCTGCGGCCTGACCTCTGAACCAGAACTAACTCGTTAGGATTTCGGTTCAGAAGTCTCACTGCTTAGTGCTCCTCCTTTTCGGGGAAGTGACACACAGTCAGCCTCAGGCCAATCCCAACAGTTCACCGAAGCCGTCCGCGCGAAAGCGTGGGCGGCTTTTTATTTGGAAATCGCGACCCTTCGATTAAGGTACAATCGACGCGCGTCGCAAATTAGTAAGCGAATTTTGAGGCAAGCCTGAGAAAGCGTTGATGGCGGACAAACGGAATGGATTGCTCGTTTATGCAGTCTTGCTTACGACCGCATTTTCTTTCCGGGTGGCAGTGTCCCGTCTGGTATTCAATGACGATTCGGTCGAAAGCGACTTATACATCCAGCTCGCCCGCAATGTCCTGGAACAGGGTTTCTACTCACATTCCGTAGTGCCCCCTTTCGAGCCATCGCTGATACGGCTGCCCGGATATCCACTTTTTCTCGCCGGCATCTACTCGCTCTTCGGTTCAGGTAACGAGGCGGCGGTTCAAGTAGCACAAGCAATAATTGATACGCTATCTTGCGCCCTCATCGCGTTCATTGCTTTTCTTTGGGAACCGGAAGAGAGGTTCAAGCGACGCACCTCGCTGACAGCGCTTGTCCTTGCCGTTTTTTGCCCATTCACAGCCATCTACGTCGGCACGATTTTGCCGGAAACGCTAACGGTATTTTTTGCGGTAGCGATGACAGCGACCGCATCGTTGGCGCTTAAGTCGGCGAAGACGAGAAATGTACTTCTGCTTTGGCTGACCACCGGCGTATTCGCTGGTCTAGCTTTCTTATGTCGACCTGACAGCGGACTCTTTGCCATCGCCATTGCAATAACCATTATCGTGGGGACTTTGGGCCGTCGGAGTGGAATGGAGTTCAGCAAGAAAAGGGATGAGTTTCTGTACCGGTTTTCTCGAGCATCTTATCTGACCGCGCTATTGGCGCTCGCTTTTTTCCTGGTTTTAGTTCCGTGGACTGTTCGGAACTATCGTGTCTTTCACGTGGTGCAGCCCTTAAGTCTGCTACAGGCTGAGGCGCCAGGCGAATTTGCAGCGCGCGGGTATCGCTCGTGGCTGCGCACATGGTTAGACGAGGGCCGTTACGTGGGACCATTGGTATGGTCGTTAAACGAATCCCCGATTAACCTCGAAAGCATCCCGCAGCGCGCCTTCGATTCATCTGAAGAGAAAGTCAAAGTTGGCGCGTTGCTGGAAAAGTACAACCGTCCGACCCAGTCTGCTGATGACCTTTTCGTCGACGGGCCTCAATCCCTGGAGGGCGAGATAAGCGTTCCGCCAAACGACAGCGAGAAAGAGGAGGGGGAAACCAGCGCGGGCAGTGAAGAAGGTGGAACTGAAAACGTCGAACCAGAAGCAAGCACCCAACCGGAGCTAGGGCAGGCAACCGAAGGGGACAAGCAATCTGTCCAGATGACGCCGGAAATCGACGCAGCCTTCGCCCAGTTAGCCTCCGAACGAATTGCACGCAATCCCATTCGTTATTACCTGTGGTTGCCGGCCCGGCGAGCGGTCTGGCTCTGGTTTGACACCCACTCGCAGTACTATCCCTTTGAAGGTGAATTGTTGCCGCTTAGGGCGCTGGATTACGAATCTAATCAGCAAGTTTGGCTACCGCTCTTTGCCATTCTCACTTTCATCTACACCGCGCTTGGTATTGCAGGGGGCTGGTTGTTATGGCAGACGCGCACTTCACTCGCGCGTCAGTGGGTGCTGCTGGCGGCCCTCATGATGATCCTGCGCCTCGGATATTTTGCCACGCTGGAGACGCCCGAGTCGCGATACGTTATGCCGCTGTTTCCATTTTTGTCGATGCTGGGAGCTTTGGCCTTAACGCGCGTTCTCGCGAGCATTAGTGACAGAACGTTCTTTTGGTCAGGGCGATGATAGCCCACTCATCAAGCATTGGCTTTGCACAAAAAAAGTCTCGAATTCCCGTAAACGCCGAGACTTTCCCGAATGCCGAGACTGAAGGCCCGAAGGGCCGAGAGTTATTAGCCACGCCTGTCAGGGCGTGGAAATCCGCAGGCCAAAAGTCGCGAGCGCCGAAGGTGCGACAGTCGTCAGTCGTTATGAGTGTGGTCCTGCTGACGCTCAGTAGCAGTGCCGCACCTTCGGCGCTCGATAAATGTTATAGGCGGTTGTCATCCACGCCCTCACCGGCGTGGCTATTAACTCTCGGCCCTTTGGGCCTGGCAGCCCTTTGACTAACTTATTTGTCGTAGATTGACACTTTTGTGCGAAGCGTCATGGATTAGGAGAAGGTGCGGGGACCTGCTCCGAAGGCAGTATGCGTGACGGATCCGGCCGGTCTGGGGAGGTGTGCAGGTGAATTGCTTTCCAGTCTTTGCCGACGCGCTTGAAAACGAGAGTCATTCGTCCAGTGGCCGTCTCCGGTGTCCCTTTATACGTTTGCGATTGGGTCCATAGACAGCTTACCAACGCACCATCGCGACCGAGCATGGTGATAGAAATATCACGCACGTCGAGTTTTACATCCTTCAAATCGGGATAGGAACTTTCGCGGTTCTTACGCATCTGTTCCCATCCTCTGGTCAGTGTGCCGTTGTTGTTGAAGAGTATCAGGCGCGGGGAGTTCCAATAAACGTTCGAAACCGCCTTAACATCAGCGCGCCGAATACCGTTGACCAGCGAATTGAAAGCGGCGATAACGCTTTGAGAACCTGGCGTATCCGAAGCGACTACTTTCGGCTTCGCTGCGGTTGGCCGGGCCGTCGGTTGCGCACTGGCTGGTTCCTGCACATCGGTACTCTTTTGCGTTTCAGCTGGAGCTGCTGTTCGAGGACGAACAGTTTGGGAGGAGTTAGAATTTTGGGCAGCGGTAATGGCGGTGGAACCAGCGCAAACAAGCATTGCGATTATTAAAAAGCTTTTTCGCATAAACTCTTCCTCAGTTTCGATATCAGAATCCGGTCACTCTAATCATACATCGCCGAGCGCGTTCATTGCGTCAAACCAGGGCACGCCACTGCGTAAACGTTCCACAGAACGCTTTTGACCCAGGATTTCAAATACTTCAAACATCGAAGGCCCGACCGCCTGCCCAGTCAGCATCGTCCGCGAGCCATTAATCAGCAGACCGGCCTTGACCCCATTTTCATCCGCGAATTTACGCAGCGCGGTTTCAGCAGAGATAGCGGTAAATGAATCCAATTGTTCGAGGTGGTCGGCCAATGCAGGCAGAAGCTCGCGCAGGCTGGAATCCTTTTTAAGATTCTTCCCGACTGCCGCCTCCTCGAAATCAAAGTCGTCGGAGAAATATGCGCGACCTTGACTGGAGAAATCCTTCAACGTATGGAAGCGCTGTCGAATCAAGTCCACCACCTTAACAAACCATTCTTGATCATCGTCATCGTATTCTTCGCGCCACAATTTATTAGCTCGCAACTCAGTCTTCACCATAGGCAGTAAATCTTCTACCGGCATATTGCGCACGTACTCGGCATTCATCCACAGTGCTTTTTCGTCGGTCCAGTGACGGACGTCGTTTTCCTGAAAATTGAAGATTGCCGGTGAGCGGTGAATGTGCTCCAGTGAAAAGTACTCAACGAGCTCATCCACAGACAAAACTTCTTTTCCATTCGGTGGCGCCCAGCCGAGAAGCGCCAAAAAATTCCGAAAAGCAGCGGGAATGAAACCACGATCGCGATAGGTGGTTAACGAGACCACTTCACCGTGCTTCCTCTTCGACAGCTTTCCTTTGTTGGGGGCCAGAATCAGCGGCAGATGGGCGAAGTGTGGCACCTCGGCGCCGAGTGCTTCATAAAGAAGTATCTGTTTATGGGTGTTCGTTAAATGGTCCTGACCACGAATCACATGCGTAATGCCCATGTCGATATCGTCGATCACGACTGACAGGTTATAAAGCGGATGGCCGTCGGAACGAAGTAACACCAGATCTTCGATTTCGGAATAACCCCGATCCTGAGGCCCGTAAACCATGTCTTCAAAGTGGGTCTTGCCTTCCCGAGGAATTTTGAGACGCACTGCAAAAGGCTCGCCTGAAGCCGCACGTTGTGCTGATTCTTCCTGGGAAAGATCTCGGTAGACGTTGCTGCGCGGGTCGACACCTTCTTCGGCGTGGGCGCGCGCCCGATCCGCAATGTTCTGTTTTACAGCCGCGTCGTCGCGCTGAGCTTTGGGCGTGAAATCCCGGTAGGCCTTTCCCTCAGAGAGTAACTTCTCGGCGGCGGCGCGGTGCCTATCGGCGTTCGCTGATTGGAACACTATCTCGTCGTCATACTCCAAACCAAGCCAGTGTAGTCCCTTAACGATTGAGCGCGTTGATTCCTCGGTTGACCGTTGCAGGTCGGTGTCTTCAATGCGCAGCAAGAATTTGCCACCGACCTTCCGCGCATACAGCCAGTTGAAAAGCGCTGAGCGCGCGGCGCCAATATGCAGATAGCCGGTTGGAGATGGTGCGAAACGTACTCGGACAGTCATAACAGTAGAGGTCAGAAATCAGGCGTCAGAGGTCAGTTGAAAAGGAACCCAAACCGTTTACTGACCTCTGAGCTCTAACTTCTGACCTCTGTTACTGGCGGAGATGACAGGATTCGAACCTGTGAAGGGCTTTTGACCCTTAACGGTTTAGCAAACCGCCGCCTTCAGCCACTCGGCCACATCTCCGTGCCGGATACAAGCGAAAATCATTCTAATCGGCAGGCATAGATTGTCAAGGCAACCAACGTTTTTCAAATGATGTTGTTTCGTTGGCTACGTGGTCCGCTGAATCGCCATCAGGGTTAGATCGTCAAACGGCGCTCCACCATCTGCAAACGCCTCGAGATCACGGACACCCGACTCAATCAGGGGACGTGGTGACAAGTCCGGGTTATGACGCAGCAGGTTGGCGAGACGTTCAATCCCATACTCCAATCCGCCCGCGTCTGAACGTTCCGAAAACCCGTCGGTGTAAAGAAAAAGCGAATCGCCTTTGGTCATTTGAAACTTATTACAAGTAAAGCTCTCGGAACAGAACACACCAACCGGCAGGCCGGTCGCAGGAATGCTGGTAACGGCGCCTTGTTGAATCAACAAAGGCGGCAAATGTCCTGCATTGCAGATCTCAACGCTCCCGTCCGTCGCGGCCTTGCCACAGACAAGGGTCGCGTACTGCGTCGGCAGGGTGCTCTCGCAAAAAACCCGGCTGGCGCGCTCAACCATTGTCTCGAGTGGTAGATCTAACGAGGATAATGTGCGAAACATTGCGTGCAAGTGGGCCATGAGCATTGAAGCGGCTACACCTTTACCGGAAACGTCACCGAGAATGAAGTAGAGCGACTCGTCTTCGCCGCTGATGAGATCGCAATAGTCTCCGCTAACCGGACCGGCCGGCTGGTAATGATAGGCGACCTCCCAGCCGTCAATCTTCCGGCTGGGTGGCGGCAACAAACCGTTTTGAATTTGAGCGGCTAGATGTAGATCCTGCTCCAGCGCTCGCTGTTCATTGGGGCTAAGATGGTCGATGCAAAAACGTGTTAAGGGATCTGCGATCAATCGTTCCTGCTCAACCGAGTCATGACAAACTTCACACAATCCATAGACGCCTACATCCATGCGATGCAGTGCGGCGTCTACTTCATCAAGTAAGCGGGTGAGCTCAGCGGGACGCTGGAAAGCGCTAGTAGCTGCTTGTAACTTATGCCGGCGGTCGATCAATTGCTGGCGCAGCACGGGTTCAATCGCGGTAACCATGATGTTTGGTCCTTCCTTGTTCGATGCTTCTAAGCTACCAGGCTGGCTGGAACTGGAGCGCGTTTTAGTTGGACGGGAAGTTGCGGAGCGCAGCAGATCTTTCGAAGCCGCGCTCGGTCATTCTGCATAGCCGGATCTTTCTCCAGGGCCGCACGGACCTCGCGGAAAATATTAGCCGCGTGCGAATCTTCGGGTTCAACGATCCGATAGTGGATCCACTTTCCTTCGCGGCGCCCTGCGACCACCCCCGCGCGACGCAAGTAGGCCAAATGCCGTGAAATCTTTGGCTGGTTGGTTTTCAAAACCTCGACGAAGAAACAGACGCAAACTTCGTCGTCTCCCATAAGGTTCAGGAGACGTAATCGGGTGCGATCACCGAGCGCTTTGAAGAGCAGTGAAATGCTGTTTTCTTTGTTAGCCATCAGTACCCAACTGAGCTGAAAATCCGGTGTAAAGAATACGATTTCAACGCCCTTGTAGTTCCTTGTTCGTTGCTTATTTAACCCGAAAAACGGGCAGTATTTCTATCCGGATCTCGCATTGAAAAACACGCGAGAATCTAACGACTTAACTTCGGTCGGTTGACATTTCCGCGCCCGCCAAAAGATAACCTCACATACGCCTTGACAGATATGTAGAACCGGAGTATTCTGTTTTCACATTCGCATAAGCGAATATGAATTCTAGAGGAGGCGGATATGGAAGGCAAGGCTGAAAATAAAGTAATTGCGTTGAAAGCGCATCTGGCGCTGAATGTGCGAAATGTGCAGCGGAGTACTGACTTTTATCAAAAGATGCTGGGAATTCAACCTGTTAAGGTGCGTCCGGGATACGCTAAGTTCGACGTTACAAATCCCCCTTTGAATCTCACCTTGAACGAAGGGCCGGTGAAAGATCGCGGCGCGCTCTCCCATCTGGGGATCCAGGTAGGTTCGACGGAAGACGTGATGACCGTGCGTCAGCAATGGATGGACGCGGGTTTAATCACTCGCGACGAGATGCAGACAAACTGTTGTTATGCACTGCAGGATAAAACGTGGATTCACGATCCCGATGGAAATGAGTGGGAAGTCTTCGTGGTGCTTCAGGATAATCTGCAGACTACGAGTTCTTGCTGTTCCACTGATGCGCCTCAGACAATCGCGATCGAACGAACTGCTCAACTGGCTTAATCGACAAACTCAATGTCATCCAAACGAAAAGGCCCGCCGTGTGAGCGGGCCTTTTTCATGCAGTGCAAAAGCAGCTACTGCGGGTTCTTATTTAGACGCTCCTGGCGTTCCTTCAACCGCTGTTCGTGTCTTAGCTTGCGCTCTTCGTGACGCGCCTCGCGTTCCTTGTTGAGTTGTTCAAGCCGTGCCTTCTGTTCGGCAGTTAAGAGCGCCTGAATTTCTGCGCGAATGCCTTCCATCGAAGCATTAATCTCCTGCCGCAACGCGGTTGCTCGCAATCCATCCTGTTCAGTGAAGGTACCTGCAATTCGCTTCTCGCGAAGTTGAATCAGCTCTTCGCGTTGCGCCTTGGTTGCGTCAACACGGCGTTGAGTAATGGAGCGTATTTGCTCGCGCTGAAGGTCGCTGAGATTCAGTTCGCGCATCAGATGACCAACGCCACGCCCGGCGTGCCTTCCCATGTGCCGCCCCATTCGCTCGCGACGACGCTCCTTACGTTCGAGCCGCTCTTTGCGCACGCTATCAGACGTGGCCGGTGTCTGTTCCTGAGCGAAAGCAACCGTGCTCAGCGTCAGAGCCAGTCCTAAAACTCCCAATAGGTTTCTCTTTAAAAACATGTCTTCGCCAACTCCTTCTTATGTTTCCCGGTTAAAAGATTGGGGATTTGTTGATGAATTTCCGATTCTCCGCTATTAGACGCCCCGGGACTTGAGAAGGTCTGGAAAGATTATCGATTGACTTTTGCGCGGGCGGGCAGTCTACTTTGCGTTGCAAAGATGATTGAATCCGCCAATAACCGGGAATGACCAGCCTCAGTTTCGACTGAACTTTGGGCAAGGTAAGGGTTTTTAAATCTGAATCGCTATTAATGCCGAGCATGAAACTTCTTGAGAACATAAACTCACCTGCAGATCTGCGTCGCTTGCCACTTGAAAGCTTGCAACCCGTGGCCGACGAAATTCGCCAATTCATCCTGGAAACGATGTCACGCATTGGCGGCCACACAGGCGCCTCTTTAGGCGCCATCGAGCTGGCAGTGGCGCTGCACTACGCCTTCGATACGCCGCGCGATCGACTTGTGTGGGACGTTGGGCATCAAGCTTACGCACACAAGATCCTGACCGGACGCCGGGAGTTGTTGCCTACCATCAAACAATACGGTGGCATCAGCGGCTTCCTACGCCGAGACGAATCGGAATACGACACGTTCGGAGCCGGTCACGCGTCAACTTCGCTTTCGGCTGCCTTAGGAATGGCGATAGCCCGAGACAAGAAAGGCGAGGACCATCACGTAGTGGCGTTGATTGGTGATGCCTCGCTCGCCGGTGGAATGGCCATGGAGGCGATAAACCAGGCCGGCCACCTAAAGAGCCGACTTATCGTGCTGCTTAACGACAACGAAATGTCGATCGCACCTGCGGTGGGCGCCTTGACTGGTTATTTGAACCGCATCAAGGGAGCGCATGGTTACCACCGCTTCAAGGATGAGGTTGAGGAAACGTTGCTCGCAATCCCTTCAGTCGGTGAACGACTCCATCACGCCGCCAAAACGGTAAAGGACGCGATCGCTGCGGCGGTTTTGCCGGGAGCTCTCGTCAGCGAGTTGGGATTCAAGTACATCGGCTACGTCGATGGTCACAATCCGCGCGCCCTCGTTGCCGCACTGCGCGAAGCGCAACAGGTTCAGGACGGACCGGTGATTGTGCACGCGTTAACAACCAAGGGAAAGGGCCACCCCCAGGCCGAGAAAGACTACTATCGTTGGCATGCGACTGGCCCGTTTGATCTCAAGAGTGGACAGGCCATTAAATCCAAAGCCAGCGCACCAACCTACACCGCGGTATTCGGCAACACCCTTGCCGAGCTAATGGAGAAAGACGAGAAAATCATTGCCCTGACGGCGGCCATGCCGGATGGAACCGGAGTCTGCACGCCGCTGGAGAAATTTCCCGATCGTTCGTTTGACGTCGGTATCGCCGAGCAGCATTGTGTGACGTTTGCAGCCGGCATGTCGTGTGAAGGATTGAAGCCCGTTTGTGCAATCTACTCAACTTTCCTCCAGCGTGGATTTGATCAGCTGGTGCACGACGTCTGTATCCAAAATTTGAACGTTAAGTTTTGTCTTGACCGTGGCGGAGTCGCGGGCGGCGACGGGCCGACGCATCATGGACTGTTGGATATTGCATACCTTCGTGGCGTCCCCAACGTCGTTGTCATGGCGCCGAAAGATGAAGGCGAGATGCGCGACATGTTGTTTACGATGGTGGAGCACGTAGGACCGGCAGCGATGCGTTACCCGCGCGGCAGCGGTGTTGGCGTAGATATCAGCCGGGCACCGCAAGCCGTCGAGATTGGGAAAGGCGAAATTCTGCGGGACGGCGGAGAAATAGCAATCGTTGCATATGGCTCGATGGTTCATCCAAGCTTGCATGCGGCCGAGAACCTCGCCAAGGAGAACCTGGAAACAACCGTGGTAAATGCTCGCTTCGTTAAGCCACTCGACGCGCAACTGCTGCTTGCGCTGGCCCAGACAAAGCGAATTATCGTCACAGTCGAAGAGGCGTATCTTGCAGGTGGGTTTGGCTCAGCAGTGCTGGAACTACTGGAGGAGAACGGCCTGCAGGATAAAGTGCGCGTGGTAAGGATGGGTATTCCCGATCGACTCGTCACGCACGGTGATCCCAAACTTTTGTTAGCCAAGTACGGACTTGACGCTGATGGTATTTACACTCGTGTGAAGGAAAGCGTTGCCGTGCTGGATGAGCGCCGGACAAAACCGCAAAAAGTCAGTCGATAAGAGTCTTTTATCCTCGTCAAACGCGCGCCCGGACTGCTCGACAGACGGGCGCGTTGTTTTGGTGCACGATATCGTTACTCTAATTTGCCCCTCCTCAATGTCGAGCGTCCTCAACTCCCCGTTTTTGTGCACTCTCCCGCTCGCAGCGCGTTAAAGTTTTCGTGGCCTCGTTCTTGCAAACATCCTAAACGTATCTGTGCGCATGTATTCAAAGAAGTACGCCAATGGAATCACTTAACGAACAACAGGGAATCACAATCGACGAAGAGCTATCAGAACCGCGCTTTGACGAAGAGGCAACGCTATTGTCCGCTCGTCCAGTTGTGCCATTGACGGAGGTTAAGGCTGAAGCTCGTCTTCGTGGACGACTGGTTATTGCTCTTGCGGTTGTGGGCGCACTGATAATGGGCGCGGTGGCCGGTACCCTGCTCTTTAAGGGACGCGGGCAAAGTCCGGACACGGAGATGGCGGAGACTACAGACGCGGCGCCTTTACCGGCGCAAATGCAAGCCGGCGCCAGTGGTGCAGTTGCTGAGACGGAGGAAACCCCAGTAGCCGAAAACATCGAAATTCCTTCGTCTGAGACTCAGAACTCTATGCCTGAAGCCGACCCGCCTTCCATGTCGCCGCCAAAGTCCTCAAGGCCGATCGTCCTTCCAAGGCGGGAGGACGTGGCAGACGATAAAGAAGCCCGTCGGCTCGAACGAAAAGAGGCTCGACGACTCCGGCGCCAAGCGGAACGCGATGCCCGACAGAGCGCTAAATCGGATAGACGTCAATCCACCGATGATTTGACTCGGATCAGGGAGATTTTTGAAGGTTCGCCCCGCCCATAGCCGAGACACGCCCGGAGCGAACAGGCAGTGTGTTTTTCCCGGTTGAAGGTTGTTGACTGTTTCTACAACGAGTGGCATCATCTGACACAAGCGATTAAGAGGTTATGTTTGACCGCAAGGTCGCTTGCCCCGACTGCAACTCTCACCCAATAAAAACCCCGACGTTTTGATACATCTTTGTCGCGTCGCTGTGCGAGGAAGTAGGCATTTCTATGAAGAAGCAAATGTTTCGCGAGCGGGAGTGTATTCATAGAGAAGAAGACGCAGAAGGCGAGTTCTACAATGGGGTTTTCTACGTGCAGGCCTTACAACGTCTACCGGTCGATCGCGCGATGATGGTGGCGGGCCGAGTCGGTTCGTTTTTCTGGGCGGATGCGCCCCATACCCTCGTTTGGCTGTGTGGAGCTTGCGCAGCTGATCTTAATCTCGGCGACACACCTCGCGCGATCACACAGCCCACGAGGCGTCAAGCCTAAACATATTTACTTCTTAACAAACGATCCGGCTCGTTAATTCTGCGTTAAAGTTGGGCAGATGAATCGCGAGCGAATCGACAAACTGCTCGTCGAACGTGGGCTGGCCGAATCGCGCAATCGTGCGCAAGCCATGGTCATGGCTGGCATCGTGCTCGTTGATGAGCAACAGGTGACGAAGCCTTCCGATCTCTTTCCTCACAAATCAAACATTCGCATCAAAGGCGGAGATGATCCGGCAGCTCGTTATGTCGGTCGCGGTGGTCTCAAGTTAGAAGCGGCACTACGCGACTTTGGTATTGAAGTAAAAGGTCTCGTATGTCTCGATGTGGGCGCTTCAACGGGTGGCTTCACCGATTGCCTTCTACAGCACGGGGCCGCCAGCGTGACCGCGGTTGATGTCGGACACAATCAGATCGATTGGAAACTTCGTACCCACCCACAAGTTGAAGTTAGGGAGGGCGTGAACGCGCGCTATCTCAAACCCGAAGACTTTCACACGAAGTTTGATCTTATTGTGATGGACGTTTCGTTTATATCCGCGGCCAAAGTGATGCCTGCTCTAATTCCTTTACTGTCTGACAATGGCCGCTTGATTACGCTCATCAAGCCACAATTTGAAGTGGGGCGCGGCGAGGTAGGGAAAGGCGGGGTAGTGCGCGATCCGGAAAAGCAGGCGCGAGTGGTTGAAGAGATCAACCTGGCTGCCGGCGAGCTGGGACTAAAGTTAAGAAATGTCATGGAATCTCCCATTCGCGGCGCCGAGGGAAACGTTCAGTTTCTTGCGCACTACGAAAAGGATACCGCGTAGATTTCGACCTCACTTCGGCGTCAGCGAAGGTCGGAATACGTTGCTCCTTGCTTGCGCCAGCAGTTAACATGTCTGCCGTTCCACTCGATCATCAAGGCTTTTACGATCACTCGCGCTGCGCAAGAGATGACCAGCTCTTCTATTAAGCGTATTGGCATCGTTCTCAAGCCACATCAACCCGACGCGCTGAAGACTATGTGCGAGCTAACAACATGGCTCGCTAAGCGCGAAATCTCGGTTCTGGGTGGTCCTGAGATTGAACGCGACCAGATCAGAGAACAAACCGGCTGCGCCGTTGCCGAAGTCGAACCCGAAAAACTGGCAGAGAGTGTTGACCTGATGCTCGTGTTGGGCGGTGACGGCACGATGATCGCCGCAGCTCGGCTGATGGGCGATACAGAAGTTCCGGTGTTGGGAGTTAATTACGGCGGGCTTGGCTATCTTGCAGAATTTCGTATTGAAGAGTTATACACCGCGCTCGAGTCAATCCTGTCTGGTAACTATCGTTTAGACAAGCGAGTGATGTTGGAAGTTGAGTTGCTTCGCGGCACGGAGGAAGTTACCCGCAATCGCGTACTCAATGACGTCGTAATAAACAAATCAGCCCTCGCGCGCATCATTGAGATTGAAGCAAATCTTAACCATCAGTTTGTGAATTCGTTTCGCGCTGATGGCTTAATAGTTTCTACCCCTACCGGCTCCACTGCCTACAATCTTTCAGCCGGCGGTCCCGTTATCTTTCCCTCCATGAACGCCGTAGTCATCACGCCGATTTGCCCCTTTACGCTTTCAAACCGCCCCATCGTGGTGCCTGATGATGCAGAGATTGAGCTTTGTTTAAAGACCGAGGAAGAAGACGTGGCCTTAACCCTCGATGGCCAGGTTGGTTTTCCCTTACGTGTGGAAGACCGAGTCGTTATTCGCAAGAGCAAGACAAAGTTTAATATCGTGCAGCCCACCAACCGCAACTATTTTGAAGTTTTGCGTGACAAGCTGCGTTGGGGGCGTTGAGAGAAGTCGGAATGAGAAGCCTATGCCTAAAGAAAAAGATGACAAAGTAAACCGGTCAAAGGTCGACGCTGATGCCTTTGAGCGGGAAGTCACTACTGACCTGGACGAAGAGACACCGGACAAGCCCAAGGGCCTTGCGCTACACACGCGGATCTTGATTGGGCTGGCCGTAGGCGTGGTAGCTGGGCTCATTGTCAACAAGGCGTTTGGCAGCGATCACGCGCGCGTGGCGTGGGTCGTCACCAATATCACCGAGCCATTAGGCACGATGTTCCTGCGAATGTTGCTCTTGATCGTGGTGCCTCTTGTTTTCTCTTCGTTGGTAGTTGGGGTAGCAGGAATTGGCGACATAAGAAAACTTGGACGGGTTGGACTTAAGACGTTTGCTTACACAATCGTGATCTCTGGGATTTCAGTGGCTATCGGTCTGACGCTGGCAAACACTATCAGACCGGGGCAGCGCGTCGACCCGGCTACAGCGAGTGCTTTGCAAGAGCGTTACAGCACCGATGCGACAAAGCGGCTTGAAGAGGCCAAAAAGGCGAGCGGAACGGATTCGGCGTTGATGACGGTGGTCAAAACCCTTATTCCATCAAATCCAATTGCGTCCATTGCGGGTATCAAGCCAGGCGAAGAAAAGCAAACCGACACGCCCGACATGCTCCACCTCATGTTCTTTTCAGTTTTACTGGGTGTCGCGGCTACCCTGATCCCCTCGCGTGTGTCAGCTCCTTTGTTGAGTGCTTTGCAAGCGCTCTTCGAGATCAGTGCCAAGGTCATTGACATAATCATGAAGCTCGCGCCTTTTGCGGTCGCGTGTCTACTCTTTAACAACACCGCCCGCTTTGGGCTCGATTTGCTTCAGGCATTGGGATGGTTTGTGGTCACCGTTCTAATTGGTTTGTCGCTTCATATGTTTGGCGTCTTTTCGCTGTCGGTTTACTTCCTTTCGCGAATATCGCCGCTGGAATTTTTCCGCCGCATAAAGACAGTGATCCTGACCGCCTTCTCCACCTCTTCGTCGAACGCAACGTTGCCGACCGCATTGCGCGTTTCCGAAGAGAACCTCGGCGTTCCGCAGGAAATAAACAGTTTCGTGCTTACAGTTGGGGCAACTGCTAATCAAAATGGTACCGCGTTGTATGAAGGCGTCACGGTACTGTTTCTGGCGCAGCTCGCAGGAATCGATCTGTCACTGGGCCAGCAGTTGATGGTTGTTTACCTGGCCATACTCGGTGGGATCGGCACCGCTGGAGTGCCGTCGGGTTCTATTCCTTTCATCATCGGCGTCCTGGTGACGATCGGTGTGAACCCCGCGTTGATCGCGATCATTCTTGGCGTGGATCGCATCCTCGACATGTGCCGCACCACGCTCAATGTAACCGGCGATCTTACCGCTGCCACTTATGTTGCACGCTCAGAAGGCTACGAGCTCTTGAAGCCTCATGAACCTGCAATTGTTCATGCCGGCGTGCCGGCAGCTCGTAGCTAGCGGCAAGGCAATACAATTTGTTAACAGCCGCGAGATGGACTGCGCACAGCTTAGGTCTAACAATTCGGTTTTGAATTCCAGGAAGGTTGGAGAATAACGATGGTTTTCCCGCTCTACGATGACAACGCCGATCGCACCACGACACCGTTCGTTAACTACATCCTAATTGCCATCAACATTCTGGTCTTTGTCTTCCTGCAACAGCTGGGCACGAACGATCGTTTCACTTACGCGTTTTCCACTGTGCCGCAGGAGATCGTGAGTGGACGCGATCTAACCACACCTGACCGCGTGGTCGAACATCCGGTCACTGGTCAGGAGCTCTTGATTCCGGGACTGCAGCCAACTCCGCTTAGTGTTTATCTGACTCTGATCTTTTCGATGTTCATGCACGGCGGTCTCGCGCATATTGCCGGCAATATGCTGTTTCTTTGGATCTTTGGTGACAATCTCGAACACACGCTGGGACACGTCAGATACGCAATTTTCTATTTTGTCTGCGGCATTATTGCCTCGCTGGCCCACGTCATCACCACCGTGATGTTTGCGACTGAGGCGGGTAGTCTACTAATTCCCAGCCTCGGAGCCTCCGGCGCGATCTCAGGTGTGCTCGGTGGATACCTTCTGCTTCATCCGAAACGCCGCGTCACTGTAATCCTTTTCCGTTTCCTTACGGACGTGCCTGCGTATGTTGCGATCGGAATTTGGTTTGCCTTCCAGTTGATTAGTGGATTGGGATCCTGGGTGGCGGGTCGCAGCAAGGTGGTGTGGCCTACGCAGCTCACATTGGCGGTTTTATTGCGGGAGTTGTCCTGGTCAAGGTTTTTGCCATTGGACGTGGGGCAGCCGCGACTGCGTAGGAGCACCGCCGGCTCGTTGCCCCAAACTCATCACGTAGAACACTCAACCTATTTACTGGGAGCGGGCGTCTCGCCCGCAACGCGCCGCAGGCGCGACCGCTGTTTCGGAATCGCGGCGCAAAAACCTGTTCGCGCTTCGCGCTCATTGCGGGCGAGACGCCCGCGCTCCCAGTAGCAAGAGGCTTGTTTCACCGAGCGTGGCTGGTTACCTGTCTTGATGAATTGCGACCGTAGACCGCCTCAGTTAAGATCACATCTTCATATTCGGGAGTGATATGGCAACTAAAGAGAGCCCATTAAGCCCTCCTAATCAGCAGGGGCTGGACATACGATCGACGCCGCGAGAGGAGATGGAGTTATATCCGCTCGATACTTTCGCGTATGAGTTTCCCGGCCGCAAAATAAAGATCGACTTCGAAATCACAGAGTTTACGGCCATCTGTCCCTTTTCCGACTTTCCGGATTTCGCGACCATTCGTCTCGAATACGTTCCGAATGAGCGCTGCGTGGAACTTAAGAGCCTGAAGCTCTACATAAATTCGTTTAGGAACGTGAAGATCTTTCACGAGCACGTGATCAATGTGATTCTCGAGGACTTTGTGAAGGCTTGCGATCCTTTGAGCGTCAAAATTGAGGGCGACTTTCACGTTAGGGGAAACATCAAGACCGTAGTGCGGGGCAGATACCGGAAGGCGTGAGTGGATTTCACAACCATCTTCATCATCGCCGGCGTTGTGCTGCTGGCAGTCTTTTTTCTCATTGCTAAACTCGCAGTCCGTTGGATACTTCGCTTGACTATTGTCGGCGTTATTCTCGTAGCCATACTCGGCGCCGGGATCTTTTGGTGGTGGAGTAGCCGGCTGACGTCAAGACCGGAACCAACCAGACCACGAGCGCCAGCGAGGCGAACTCCTCCCCGTTAGCGGCGAAATCGATGAAAGACAGAAATGGCGACGCCGCTGATCTAATCGAGGCCCAGGTTGTTCCTGAGGAACTCACCGACAAATCATCAGTCTGGCGTCGCTACCGCAAACTCCCGCGCAACGTCTTTGCCATCAGCCTGGTTAGTCTGCTCAACGACATTTCCAGCGAGATTATCTATCCGCTGCTTCCGGCCTTCCTGCTACTTACCCTAAACGCCTCGGCTGGTGCGGTGGGAATAATCGAAGGAACCGCCGAATCCATTTCCAGCCTGCTGAAATTGTTTGCGGGTTATTTCAGCGACAAACGTGGACGACGCAAAGGGTTTGTCGTCTTTGGATATGCCGTATCCAGCTTCGTTCGTCCTTTGCTGGCGCTAGCCGCAACTTGGTATCACGTTTTTGCGCTTAGGCTGATTGACCGGATGGGTAAAGGCATACGCAGTGCTCCCCGCGATGCAATGATCGCCGATACCGTTACGGTCAAGGAGCGGGGCTTGGCGTTTGGTTTTCACCGGGCAATGGATCACACCGGTGCGACGTTAGGACCTTTGGTGGGATATTTATTGGTGCTGTTGTTCGCCGCTGACCGCAACGCGCTGACGTCGGGGGATTTCACCAAAATTTTTCTGCTTGCTTCGGTGCCGGCGATCGCGGCGGTTGTCGTAGTTACCTTCTTCGTTCGAGAAACCTATAAACGCGAGACCGCACAGACTAATGGCGTTCCTTTAACGCCAGTGAAACTTTCGCTCCGTGGTTTCGACGGCAACTTCAAACGATTTCTGGTAATCATCGCCCTCTTCACTCTCTCGAATTCTTCCGACGCATTCTTGCTGCTGCGTGCTCAGGATGTCGGTGTTTCCATTGTCAACATTCCGTTGCTGTGGGCAGTACTTCACGTGAGCAAGGTGGCGAGCTCGCTTTACGGCGGTCATCTTTCAGACATTCTGGGCAGACGGCGGCTGATCGTTTCCGGTTGGATACTTTATGCGGCCGTATACGCAGGGTTTGCTTTTGTCGCCAATACTTTTTCTGTATGGATACTCTTCCTGATCTATGGGATCTATTTCGGCCTGGTAGAAGGCGCGGAGAAGGCGTTAGTGGCTGATTTGGTCAAGCCCGAACAACGCGGCACGGCTTACGGGTTGTATAATCTCGCTTTCGGAATAACGGTGCTGCCGGCTTCGCTTCTCATGGGTTTCTTATGGGACTGGCGCGGTCCGCAAACAGCTTTTCTAGTAAGCGCAGCGCTGGGAGGGGCAGCAGCCTTCCTGCTGCTGCTGTTGGTAAAGACCCGCCCGATGGTCAGGGTTACTTAGCAGTCTTATCGAAAGGACGCGACACTTGTCACGTAAGACTCTTAGTTCGTTCCCTGGCTTAACTCCCGCGATCGGTTTTTGTTTCGCCGGGATGGAAGAAGTTCGGTCACACTTGCACGAAACCGTGGCCGGATTAACTAAGGAACAAATTGGGCGTCCAGCTTTTGCTGGCGCGCATTCAATTGGCGCACTCGTTTTGCACATTGGTGAAGCCGAGTGGTATTGGATGCACATGGTTGTGTTGGGTCATGAGTTAACCGATGCCGATCGCAGCGCCCCTTGCTGGGACGTGCTCCAGTATCCAGATCGCTTTCATGAGAAAGGCCACTCGGTCGAGTTTTGCCTTAACGAAATAAAAGCGATTAGAACGCAGACTGGGGATACGCTCGCTTCGTTCAACGACGCTGATCTTGAGCGAATCTTTTCGATCAAGAGACGCGGCGAAGTTCACGAGCGCAGCTTGCGTTGGATACTGCACCACTTGATGGATCACGAAGCACAGCACAAAGGGCAGATCCTGATGCTGAAGCGACTAATGGGACTGACAAACGACGGAGCGTTTGACTAGCGCGGTTAAGGAAAACGTCTTATGGGCTTTGACATTCGACGCTGGCAGAGTTCACTTGAACCGGACGCGACTAAGTTACGCGTGCAACTCGAGAGTGAGGGATACCTCGTGACCGAGTCGGTCGACGAGCCGGGGACGGTTTACAGCAGTCACACGCACGAGATCGATCAAACACATTGGATCATCAGCGGTGATGTAGAGTTTGAAGTTAACGGGGAAACGTATCAGCTAGGGGCCGGTGATCGGGATTTTCTTCCGGCAAACACACCTCACGCTGCCGCAGTGCTAGGGAACAAGCCGGTGCGTTATCTGGTTGGGGTGAAGAGTTGTTGAATTCGAATTACCGGTTAATCAGAAACGAAGCCGAGCTTCGCAAAGCGGTTGAATCCTTATCAGCCTACCAGGCCATTGGTCTCGACACAGAAACCACAGAACTGGATCCCTATACGGGCCGCCTGCGTCTGATTCAACTCGCCACGCCCGCCGGCGTCACCATCATCGATCTCGACGCTTTTGCCAACGGGCACTCTCTAAAAGACATTGAATCACTAGCTTCGCTGCGCGATCTGCTTGCCGCCCCGCGTCCCATCAAGATTGCCCATAACGCAAAGTTTGACGCGAAGTTTATTAAACATTCCCTCGGCGTCGACCTCGGTGGACTCTTCGATACCTTGCTGGCGAGTCAACTGGTCGGTGCTGGTGATATTGAAGAACGGCACGGTCTGGAGACGGTCGCGTCTCGCTATCTCAATGAGGCGATCGATAAATCGGAAAGGCTGAGCAACTGGAACTTCGAGCTTTCGGAAGCGCAGCTCGAGTACGCGGCAAGAGATGCCGCGATTTTGGTGCCGCTGCGGGAAAAACTCATCGAGCGCTTGCGGGCCGAGTCGTTAATTAACTGCGCTCAACTTGAATTTGAATGCGTGATGACGGTTGCTGATATCGAGTTGAGTGGGTTTTACATGCACAAGGATCGTTGGCTCGAGCAGTTAGCAATTGTTGAGAAACGGCGGGCTGAGCTTGCGGATGAACTGCAGGACGTCCTTGCTGAGGAATCTTCGCAGGGCACGCTTTTCGGCGGCCCGCAACGAGACGAAATCAATCTCGATTCCCACCAGCAATTGACTCAGGCACTCGAGCGGCTCGGCATTCCGGTTCCTGATTCCACACGCAACTGGAAACTTCAACCACTGGCTGCCCAATATCCGGTGATTGCAACGCTGCTGGAATACCGCACCGTGCAGAAAGCATTAACCAGTTACGGGCAAAACATGATTGATTTGATCAATCCAACGACCAGCCGCTTGCACGCGGATTTTCGCCAGATTGGCGCGCCCACCGGCAGATTCTCCTGCACCAACCCCAACATTCAACAGGTGCCGCATGCAGTTGAATACCGGCGCTGTTTTTCAGGTCATCCGGAAGGACGGAAGTTGATCATTGCTGACTATTCGCAGATCGAGCTTCGCATCCTGGCGGAGTTTTCCGGCGACGAGGGTTTCATCAATGCCTTCAACTCCGGCGCCGATCTCCATCGCGTAACTGCTGCACAAGTCTTTAACGTCGCAGTGGATCAGGTCAGCAAGGAGCAGCGAGACTTTGCTAAGCGGCTTAACTTTGGCGTGGTTTATGGAATTGGAGCGCAGCGGTTTTCGCTCATGACTGGTTCGAGTCTGGGTGAAGCGGAGAATATCCTGCGCAAGTATTTTGCTACCTATCGCCAGCTTGATACCTATCTGCACGAAGCGGCAAATCGCGCGGTGCGGGAACGGCAGGCGCGAACCGGCTCTGGCCGGCTGGTCCGATTTCGTTACGACGAGCAGGACCGGCAACAGATTTCCATGACCAAGCGCAACGGCAAGAACACGCCGATTCAAGGCACCAGCGCCGACATTCTTAAACGAGCGTTGCGCTTATTGAAGGACGAGCTGCGCGACACGAACGCGCAGATTGTGAACATCATTCACGATGAAATCGTGGTTGAAGCGGACGCAAATGAAGCTGAGACTGTGGCGCAAAAGGTAGAACGCGCTATGTGCGCGGCCGGCGAGGAATATCTGAAGACCGTGCCGGTGAAGGTGGAGACTGAGATCGCAGATGAATGGGTTAAGTGAAGTAAGGAGTAATGAGTGATGAGTTATGAGTTATGAGTGGATGAGTTGATGAGTGCTAATAACTCACCACTCATCACTCATTACTCATCACCTTCTCTTCTCCGCCAGAGGAAGTAAACCGGAATGCCTGTCAAGACGATCAGGTAGCCGATGCCTGAAGTTGAAGGCGCAAGCCAGGCGAGATCCAAAACAATCAGTATGGCCAGGATGATGTAGATCAAAGGAACCACAGGATAACCGAGGGTTCGATAAGGACGCTCGATCTGCGGCGCCTTGCGCCGCATCACGATCACCGCACCCACCATCAACGCATAGAAAACCAGGTCGGCCGAAATGATGTATTCAAGCAGTTGCGTGTAGACGTTGCCGTAAGACACCACACCGGTTTGCGGGTCGGTTGTGACAGTGCGCGGTAACGTAAGTAAAGAAGCCCAAATGCCCTGCAGGACGAGCGCAGCCGCCGGAACCTGGCGCCGGTTTAGTGAACCAACCCGCCGGAAAAAAAGATTATCCTGGGCGATGGCGTAGTACACGCGCGCGCCCGCCAAAATTAATCCGTTGTTACATCCGAAAGTCGAAATCATGATGGCCACGGCCATGATGATTGTTCCCGGTGGGCCGAAAATGGCCTGCATAGTCGCAGTCGCCACACGGTTTTGCGGCGCCGTCTGAATCGCGGCGAGTGGCAGCGTGACCACATAAGCGAGGTTAGCCAATACATAAAGCAATACCACCAGACTGCAGCCGATGAGCAACGCGCGCGGTAGGTTGCGACCTGGATCGCGTACTTCACCACCGGTGAATGTCACATTGTTCCAGGCAGACTGCGCGAAGAGTGGGCCCACCATCGCGCGGCCCAACAGCATTGCCAGCGCCAATCCCACAACCGCGCCACCGGTTGCTTCAAAGCCGAGTTGAGTGCTGGTGGGCTTCCAGCCATTGTTAAGCGGGTTCCACCAGTCGGAAGTGTAGGCAGCGCTGTTTTCATTCCAGCCGATCAGGAGACCAACCACAATCAAGCCGATGAGTGCCGCCGTCTTGGTAAAGGTAAACGTGTTCTGAATTATCTTGCCGGTTTTTAAGCCGCGAGTGTTGGTGAGGGTTAGAAAAAGTATCATCAGTATCGCCAGCAACTGCTGGGTGGAAAGACTAATGGCGTAGCCGCCCAATGCTATGGGAGCGATGAGGTAGTTATCGGCCGCGACTCTGTCTGTGAGAACGCCGGTGAAGTTGGCAAAGGCGACGGCCACCGCCGCTATTGTTCCAGTTTGAATGACCAGGAATAAGGACCAGCCAAACAGGAAGCCGAGTGATGGGCCATAAGCTTCACGCAGGAATACATACTGACCGCCGGCGCGCGGCCACATTGCCGCGAGTTCTGCACAACAAAGAGCGCCGGTGATAGTGAGCACACCTGCAATCGCCCAGGCAGCCAGCAGCCATCCTGGTGACCCTATCAATCGCGCGGATTCGGCGGAAGTGATGAAGATGCCTGAGCCGATCATCGAGCCCACCACGATCATGCTGGCGTCGAGTAAGCCCAGGCCGCGAACTAGTTTTCGTGAAGAGCCCTTGGATTCATCGCTCATGAATCGTGAGGATATAGTTGTAATGCAGGCGACGTGTCAAGAAGTATCAGATGTAATAACTGTTAGTTGGCTTAACTACGTGAACGACCGTTGCGTAAATCGTTTTCCCAGTGGGTCTACGAATTCAGAGCCGGGAGCGATAGCGACCGGTTTCAACCCCGCCAAGCTCACTGCACGAGATCCAAGTGAATTCGCGCGAACAGTGCTTATCGCAACAACCATCCGGTCGCTATCACCTCACGGGGCTGCCCGCGTGGGGACCCCGATTCGCTCCCGGCTCCGAATTCGCCGACCCACGATGTAAGAGACGGTAACTCGCACAAGGCCCAGCTTGACACCCTGAGCGACGGCCAATAGTCTTGCCCGTTGGAAATTTGGAAGGTTTTTTAGTTTATTTAACTATCTGCATACCGTTACGCCATCACTACTTACTGACTTAGCTCAAGCGTTCAGAGTACAACCCCAGGTTGTCTCTTTCGGGCATTTAGGCAAGCTAAAGCTTGTACTCTCAACCGGCTGAATAAAGGAACGACGATATAAATGGTCAAGGAACAGTTCATTGCATTGATAAAGGCTAAACAAGCACACATCGGTGTCGTTGGTCTCGGCTACGTTGGCTTGCCGCTCCTGGCTGAGTTCGCGCGTAGTGGTTTTCAGGCTACGGGTTTCGAAGTGGACGAGAATAAAGCGGCCCAGATCAATTCCGGCGAGTCATACATTGGCGACGTGGATTCGGCGACCGTAAAAGATCTCGTCGAGAAAAAGCGGCTGCGGGCAACGACAGATTTCGATGACTTACAGGCGTGCGACGCCGTGATCATCTGTGTTCCGACGCCGCTGCGAAAAACGAAAGAGCCGGACGTTTCCTACATACTCGGCGCCGCAGAGGAAATTAGAAAGCGACTGCACCAGGGCCAGTTGATTGTGCTCGAGTCCACGACCTATCCCGGCACCACGGACGAAGTTCTGCTGCCGATGTTTGAGGACACTGGTCTAAAGCTTGACGAGGACTTCCTGTTGGCGTTCTCACCGGAACGGGTTGATCCGGGCAATCCGCAGTTTCAAACTCACAACATCCCCAAGGTCGTTGGTGGAGTTACCCCTGACTCCACCGAAGCAGCGGCCTTTCTCTATTCTCAGATCGTCAACGATGTTCACGCAGTCAGCTCGGCGCGAGTGGCGGAAACGGCCAAGCTGTTGGAAAACACTTTTCGCGCCGTCAACATCGGCATGGCCAACGAAATGGCGAGGCTATGTTATGCGCTCAACATCGATACCTGGGAAGTGATTCGCGCGGCAGCCACCAAACCCTTTGGTTTTATGGCCTTTTATCCCGGGCCGGGAATTGGAGGACACTGCATTCCGCTCGATCCGCATTACCTGTCGTGGAAGGCGCGCCAGCATGGCTTTGATTCGCGCTTCATTGGTTTGGCGGAAGAGGTCAACTCGCGCATGCCGGAGCATGTCGTGCAGCTGGTGGCTGATGGTCTAAACGACGAACGGAAGGCGATGAATGGTTCGCGCATTCTGTTGCTTGGCGTGGCCTACAAAAAGGACATTGACGACGTGCGCGAGAGTCCGGCGTTGTCGATCATCGATCGTTTGCGCGCCAAAGGTGCGGAGGTGCACTATCACGACCCGTTTGTAGAAGAAATCCGTTTTGATGACGCGCATACCGAAGGCAGTGGTGAACCGTTATTGTCCGCCCCGCTGACGGACGACGAGGTGGCTAAATCCGATTGCATAATCATTGTGACGGACCACAGTGGTATCGACTACGCCCGCATAACGAGACTTGCTTCCCTGGTTGTAGATACGCGCAACGCGCTGAATGGTGACGTGCGGCGAGGTAGCACTGCGAGGATAATCAGGTTGTAAGTACTTGTCCAAAGTCCAAAAGTCCAAAGTCGGAATGTCCTTCGGGTTGTTTAGAGTCCAACCTTCAGGTTGCTGTCTTAACCGTCAGCAAGCTGAAGCTTGTACTCTGAACTGCATCAAGACAGCGGATGGTGGACATTGGACTTAACTGATGCTCAAAGTAATTAACGTAGTGGGTGCGCGACCTAACTTCATGAAGGTCGCCCCTATCGTGGAAGAGATGAAACGGCGTGAGCGAGAGTTTGCGCCGTTAGTTGTTCATACCGGCCAACATTACGACGCCGGGATGTCCGACGCATTTTTCCGCGATCTAAACTTGCCGGAGCCGGATGTCTACCTCGGCGTTGGCTCGGCGTCGCATGGAGCGCAGACCGCCGCAGTAATGGAACGGTTCGAGCCGGTTGTCCTCGAGCAGAAACCTGACTGGGTGTTGGTGGTAGGCGATGTCAATTCAACGCTCGCGTGCGCGCTGGTTTGCGTTAAGCTGGGTATCAGGGTGGGTCATGTTGAAGCGGGATTGCGCAGTCGGGATCGCTCGATGCCTGAGGAGATTAATCGGATTCTGACTGACCAGATTGTGGACTTGTTATTCACTCCGTCCGCGGATGCCGATGCAAACCTACTTGCGGAAGGTATCCCACCGGAACGCATTCGGCTGGTCGGGAACATAATGATTGATTCGCTGTTGCAGCGGCTGGATGCGGCCAAGTCGTCCACCATCCGGGAGACACTCGGCATCGCGAATAAAGAGTACGCGGTCCTGACCCTCCATCGTCCCTCCAACGTGGACGAAGAACCAGGTTTGACCGAGATCGTTGCTGCACTGGAGGAGATTGCCGGTCGCCTGCCTGTCGTCTTTCCAGTTCATCCTCGAACGCGCAAGACAATTCAGGAGTTTGGCTTGGGGGATCGAATCGAACGGTCCAAGAATCTGATCATGATCGAGCCGCTAGGCTATCTCGATTTTCTGCAGCTCTACAGCGGCGCCCGCGTTGTTTTGACCGATTCCGGTGGTGTTCAGGAAGAGACCACAGTACTTGGCATTCCTTGCCTGACCTTGCGGGAAAACACGGAACGCCCGATTACCATCGAGCTGGGGAGTAACAAACTTGTGGGCCGGGATCGACAGAGAATTGTAACGGCGGCCTTCGCTGCACTGGAGAGCTCCAATACCTCTAACCACCGTATTCCACCGCTCTGGGATGGCCACACTGCCGAGCGCATCGTAAGCTCAATGCTGGAAAGCGCGGCCGATGCCGCCTCAGCCAGATGAGTCTTGCCAGATGAGTCTCATTCGTAAAATAAAAAGAGCTGTTCGTGGTGAAGTGGCGGCAAAGACCCTCGTTCTTGAATCCGTCAGACGGAGTCGCGTTGCGATTGCCGCGCGGCGTGAGCGGGCGAGCCTGAAAGAAGGCCGGTCTGAGACCGCCCGTCTCCATTCGCAGTTCAGCAACATTGCTCCAGTTGAATTGTTGAAGCACTTCAGAGAACGGACCACGCCGTTCTTTCTGCCCGGTTTCTCCAGTGAGGCAAACAAGAATTCTCAGCAACTTCTTCCGAAAGGCGCCGCGGCCGAGCTACTGGCGTCTGCCGAGCGAATCGTACGCGATCAGTCCTGGCCGTTGTTAGGTCTGGGCGAGAAAAACTTTGAACGCGTAATCGACTGGCATCGGGATCCAGTGTCCGGAAATGTCTGGCCGGGCGATTATCATTCGGACATTAATCTAAGCAGAGGCGAAGGCTCTGATGTTCGGGTCTTGTGGGAATTGAATCGACTGCCGCACCTGCTGACGCTTGCCAAAGCTTATTCGCTCAATAATGACGAACGATATGGCGAAGAGTTTTTTCAACAAGTTGATAGTTGGCGCACGCAAAATCCCTACGGTTTTGGCGTTAACTGGAACTGTGCGATGGAGGTGGCGCTACGAGCGATTAATCTGCTCGGAGCGTTTGAGGTTTTCCGCCGTTCTCAGCAACTTGACGAAAAAAGACTGGCCACACTGCTGGCAATATTCGACGACCATGGCCGGTTTATCGAGACGCATCTTGAGTTTTCATACCTCGCAACCAGCAATCATTATCTTTCTGACGTAGTCGGGCTTGTCTGGTTGGGAATAATGTTGCCTGAGCTCGAGGGCGCCGCGCGCTGGCGTGAATTGGGACTGCGCGAAATGTTGCGGGAAATGGACAAGCAGATTTTGAACGACGGCGCTGATTTCGAATCTTCCACTGGATATCATCGCTTCGTTCTCGAACTCTTCCTTTATACGTTCGCGCTTTGCCGGGCAAATAAGATCGACATACCGGAAGTTTATTGGACGAGGCTGAAGTCCATGCTGCACTTTGTCCGCGGTTATCTCCGGCCGGATGGCCGTGCGCCACTTATAGGCGATTCTGATGGCGGGCAGGCATTACCAATTTGTAGTCGCGCTGGGGACGACCATGCTTATCTGCTCGCGTTGGGAGCTGTTTTGTTGGACGATGCAGAATTTAAGATTAACGAGCGGGAGCCTGAGGAAATATTTTGGACTTTTGGCGAAGCGGGCGTGAACGCGTATCGCGAAATGAAATTGGCCGGCGCTGGCTCGTCTCAGTCGTTTCCCGATACAGGCATTTTTATCTTGCGAGACGATGATCGCTACCTGCTGTTTAATGCGACTGGCGCGGGAATCAATGGGCGCGGTTCGCACGGGCACAATGATGCGTTAAGCATCGAGGTGTCCGTTTGCGGCCGGCCTTTCATAGTGGATCCGGGCTCATACGTCTACACTGCTGATCTCCAGGAGCGACATCGTTTCCGGTCGACTGCATACCATTCCACCGTGCAAGTTGATAAGCGCGAGCAAAACACGATTGAAGAGTCGCAGCCGTTTGTAATTGGCGATGAAGCGCAGCCGCGCGTGTTGGTTTGGGAAACGAGTTCGGAATCAGATCGCGTAAGAGCCGAACACGCGGGTTACACTCGTCTTCAGAAACCGGTTACGCACCTGCGAACAGTAACTTTCAACAAACCGGACCGTTGGTGGCTAATCGAAGACGAGTTTCTCGGCAGTGGCAAACATGATTTTGCCACGCGTTTTCACTTTGATTCGGGCCTGCAACTTAGCCGTCATGACGATGGTGGAGTTGGAGCTTTCGATCAGATAACCGGCGCCATGCTTTTTATTTTCCCCCTGGATCTAAAGCAGCCAGCGGATTTTGAGTCGCAGTTTACGTCGCGAGACTATGGCGCAAAGAGTCCCTCTTTTAGCGCCTACTGGGCGATCAGAGCGAACGTTCCACTTAAACTTCGCTGGGCAATAGTTCCGGTTTGTGAAGGTGAAGGAGAGGTAGAACGGTTGAGCGTTGTCCGAAACCTAAGGTCCAAAGTCGAAACGGACAACGTCTAACTGGGCCGTTTCCAGTAATGACTCCAGACTCTCGACTCCAGACTGGAGACTGATTGTATGTGTGGCATTTGCGGAGTTTGGGAATACGGATCCACTCGCGCGCGAGTAGACAGCGAGCTGATTGTGCGGATGCGCGATCAGATGCAACACCGTGGACCGGACGACGCTGGTGAATTGATTTTCGATGAAAAGCGGGGTGGCCTGGGTTTCCGGCGTCTTTCAATAATCGATCTTTCAGAAGCAGGTCACCAACCGATGCATGGCTGCAGCGACCAGTTGTGGTTGGTATTTAATGGCGAGATTTACAACCACGCAGCCTTGCGTCAGGGTCTTGAAGAACGCGGTCACCTCTACGCATCCCGCACCGATTCTGAAACTATCCTGCACCTTTATGAGGAACGAGGACTCGACTTCGTCGAGGACATCGAAGGCGACTATGCAATCGCGTTGTGGGATGCGAAGCTCGAACAGCTTGTGCTTGTCCGCGATCGCATCGGAGTAAAACCGCTCTATTTTTACCACAAGAACGGGCGCTTTATTTTTGCTTCTGAGATTAAGTCGATTCTTCAGCACCCAGCGGTAACACCCGAAGTTGATGAGAAGTCGCTTTACCACTACCTGACGTTTCTAACCACGCCACCACCCCAAACCCTGTTTCAGGACATTAACAAAATTCCAGCGGGTCACATGCTGGTGATTAAGCGTGACGGCACAATAAACATGAATCAGTACTGGGATGCTCTACCCAGTGCCGATTCAAGACCTGAACGAACTGATCAGGAACATAAACAGGAAATCCTGCGGCTGCTGCGTGCTTCAATCACTAAGAGAATGATGTCCGATGTTCCGTTTGGCGTTTTCCTGTCGGGTGGCGTGGATTCTTCAGCAAATGTGGCGCTTATGTCTGAGCAGATGTCGCGGCCAGTGGAAACTTTCACGGTCGGTTTCGAGGGCGCGGATTATTTAAACGAGCTGGATTCCGCGCGCCGCATCGCGCAACAGTTCAACACCAACCACCACGAGGTGATTATCTCTGAGAAGGAAATGGAGGAGTTCCTCCCGGGCCTGATCTTCCACCAGGATGAGCCCATCGCCGATCCGGTTTGCGTGCCGCTTTATTACGTTTCCAAACTCGCACGCGACACCGGCACGATCGTCGTGCAAGTGGGGGAAGGTGCTGATGAGATTTTTAGTGGATATGAAAACTACGTGCGTCACCTGAAAATCTATGAAAATTTTTGGCGACATGCGGAACGAGTGCCGCTTGCGATTCGTCGAGCAGTGTCGAGCATTGCGCGTCCAGCGCTGGAAGCGACCGGTAGAAAGCGAACTGCAATCGAACTGATTCGCCGGCTTGGCTCGGACGAGCCGCTGTTTTGGGGCAGCGTCGTGGTGTATGACGAAACTTACAAGGCGCGACTGCTTTCACCCCAAATGCGAGAACGGTTTAACGGTCTATCGTCTCTTGATGCGGTAACAGCGGATTTGGAACGTATCGAACGGATGCGACCCGAATCAGATTTCCTCGCGCGCATGACTTACCTGGAGTTGAAACTAAGATTGCCAGAGCTGCTGCTGATGCGCGTGGACAAAATCACGATGGCCACGAGTGTGGAGGCCCGCGTGCCGTTTCTGGATCATCATTTGGTTGAATATGCGATGAACCTGCACAGCTCATTGAAAGTCGCAGGGCACAGCGGCAAACACATTTTGAAGCGCGCGCTCGAAGACATTTTGCCGCATGATCTTTTGTATTCACGCAAACGTGGTTTTGGAGCGCCGGTGCGCGAGTGGTTTCGCAATGGTTTGGGCGACTGGTTTGACTCCCACTTAATGGAATCAACAATGCGTCAACGCGAGTTTTTTGATTACTCTTTCATCGCGCGAATGCTGGAACAACACCGGAGTGGCCGCCAGGATTGGGGGTTCCACCTTTGGTGCTTGTTAAATCTGAGCCTTTGGTATGAACGCTGGATTGATCGCGGTTAGGTGGGGGAGAGACAGGGGGACGGGAAGACGGGGAGATGAGGAGACGAGGAGATAGGGCGAAGTGACTCGAGAAACAGAAGGTTCTTCAACAAAGGGGAACTCGCCTAGTCCCCCTGTCTCCCTGTCTCCCACTCCTCCGGTTCCTCAGTCCCCAAACGCCGCCACCCCACGTCATTTCGCTGTTGATGTTGCCTGGACCTTTGGCGCCCGCATCCTGATGACGCTGAATAGCGTTGCCGCCGGAATCATCGTGGCACGCTGGTTAGGCGCAGAGGGTGTCGGACAGCTTGGCGTTATCACTGTAGCGGTCTCAATGGTGGTGCAACTCGGCAGCGCCGGCCTTCCATCAGCCAACACCTACTTCGTCGCCAAAGACCGCAGACTCTATCACCCCGTCGCCGTCAACTCTTTGCTCTTCGCGCTGGTCTTAGGTGGCGTCTTAGGTTTGGGACTCAGCCTGCTGGCAGAAGCGCGACCGTATTGGTTCGGTTTCATTTCGCCCCGACTTATCAGAGTTGCCGCGATCTCCATTCCGTTTCAGCTATTAACACTTATTGGCCTTAACATTTTTTTGGCGATCGGAAATGTGCGCCGCTTCAACTTGCTCGATCTGAGCGGACAGTCGGTTGTGCTGCTCAACGCTGCGGTTGCCTTAATCATCCTCAAGTCGGACCTATCGGTTCTGATAGCTTTGAACACAGCAGCGAGCATTATCGTGGCTGTTATTGTTGTACTGCTCATTGGAACTTACGGCGCGAAGTTAAAGGACCGCATGCAAAGTTGGCGCCTCGATCTGGGTCTGCTCGTTCGCATGATGAGCTACGGCTTAAAGTTTCATCTCGCGATTCTGGCCGCAGCCTTGATGTTTCGTGCCGACCTGTTGTTAGTGAATCACTTTCGAGGAGCAGCGGAGGCAGGTGTTTACAGCATCGCAACTCAGTTAAGCATGCTGTTAATAATGCTACCGGGCGTGATCGCCACTCTACTGATGCCGCGGGTCGCTGCGGAACAAGACGTGAACGGCGAGATGACGAGCAAGGTTAGCCGGCATGCCGTGTTCATCATGCTGATTATCTGTTTGGTGGCAGCGCCGCTTAGTTTTTTTCTGCCGCTGCTTTACGGTCGCGGCTTTGCTGATGTCACCGTGCAATTGTTGGTCCTGCTGCCCGGCGTTTATCTGGTCGGCATCCAATCCGTTTTGGCGCAACATTTCAACGCCATGGGCCTCCCTGCCGCGGTGCCTACTTTCTGGTTAGTAACGCTTCTGGTACACATCGTTCTTCTATTAGCACTCGTGCCGCGTCTGGGAGCACTTGGCGCGAGCCTCGCTTCCACGCTTAGTTACACGATGATCTTTGCCCTAATGCTCCTATATTTCCGCGCCAAAACGACGCAGTCCTGGGCAGCAATATTGCTGTTGAAAACTCGAGAGCTGCGCGATCTCGTTAGCCTGAGACCATTAGCATTTCACGTTCGGGAACAATAGGATGAGCTCAGGAGACACGCAGGAAAATCTTTGGGCATACCAAAAACGGTTGCGCTTCATCCACAACGTTGTGAAGGAGAATTTTCCCTCCCAGAATGAGGCAAGCATTCGCGTCCTGGACATCGGTTGTGGCAACGGTTCCCAATTGTCCATACCTCTTGCGGAGCTCGGCTTTAGTGTTACTGGTATAGATCCGGATGAGTCTTCCATCGTTCATGCGAAACGGCTGGCAGAAAACCTCCCCGCGGCCAATTTCCTGTGCGGCTCCGCGGATGACATCAAGGAAACTTTTGATGTCGTGATTCTTTCCGAGGTACTTGAACATGTCGCAGATCCCGGCAAACTATTGATGACAGGCGCCAATCTTTTGAACCCCTACGGTGTCGTGATAGTGACAACACCAAACGGATATGGTGAGTTTGAGATGGATTCCTGGCTCTTTCGAACTTTAAGGTTGCAGCGTCTGATTGATAAATTAGCCAAAAACAATTCTACAACGCTGGGGTCGACCGATAATGAGGATAGCGGACACGTTCAGTTTTTTACTCGGGCGCGTCTGTATCGGATTTTCAAGGACTGTGGCTTGTACGTGTGGCGCGAGGGCACGGCAAGTTTTTTCGCGGGACCGCTCGCCGGTCACTTGTTAGCTCGTTCAGCGCGCTTTATCGAATGGAATTCGCGAATCACGGAGCGTCTCCCGAAGGTTTTGGCAAGCGGGTGGTATTTCGCATTGCGCCCCAGCTCACGATTGGGAGCTGCCGAATGAAGGCCGTGTTGGTCGTGCTCAGTGGTGACGCTGAATACGCACAGAAAGCGCTGGCTCAACACTATCCTGAAGCTTTTATCGAGCTACTTCCACGTAGTGAAATTGAAGACGGCAGTTACGCGTCAAGGCTTTCGGGGTTACGTGCTCGTCGACCAAATATCTTTGTGGTGGCTACTGAAAGACTTGGCTGGCAAAGAGGCCAGGATCTTTTCATGTTGTTCGGCGCTCTAGCCGGCGCACAGACTGTGGTGGTCATCGATGCTCATGGCGGTTTCAGAAAAGCCTCACGTTCTGAGTTGCTCCGGAACTCATTCGCGACACTCGCGCGCGCAACCACTTCAGGCTCGTCAATTTTGAGGCGGGCAAAGCGCGAGCTGCGGAAGCTCGAGCGGGCGGTAGAATTGCTGCCCGCCCCGCTCCCTCATGCGCGCAAGTCCGCCACCGGCGTTGACGTTACCTATCTCCGCGCTACACCTGGTCCAGGCACCCAGGCTGGAGGCGCCGCCAGTCATATCAAAGGAGTTACGCAGGGACTTCGTGAACTGGGTGCTGGAGTTCGAATTATCAGTAATGATGCGATCGCCGGAATCGATGAAGAGGAGCCGACCATAATTGGACCTCAGCCTCGAGGAACAACGCGGGCCGTCTTTGAGATTCATAATAATGCGGTCTTCACCAGTGGCGCCGTACCCCTGATTGAAAATGACCCTCCTGATTTTATCTACCAGCGCTACGCGCGCTTTGGTTGGGCGGGAGTGGTCGCGAGCCTGCGAACGCAACGCCCGCTTTTTCTGGAATACAACGGCTCGGAAGTTTGGGTGGGGCGCCATTGGGATCATGTTGGAATGCTGGATTTGCTCTCGCGCTATGAACACTTGAATCTGAGGGCGGCTGATCGAGTGTTTGTAGTCTCAGAAGTTGAGCGGCGCAATCTTGAACACGCCGGCATTTCCTGTAGCAAAATCATCGTGAATCCCAATGGCGTCGATACTGAAGTGTTTCGTCCCGACGTCGGCGGTGAAGCGCTGCGCAGCACTATGGAAATCCGCAACGGTGAAACGCTGGTTGGCTTTGTCGGCACTTTTGGACCATGGCACGGTGTGCAAACCCTGGTTGCGGCCATCAAGTTAATTCCGGTGAGCTTGCCGGTACGTTTTCTGTTGGTGGGCAGCGGGAGCTCTCATGAGGAAGTGAGACAACTTTTAACCGCGGAGGAACAGGAAGGCCGGGTCACCTTTACCGGCGCAGTTGAGCATGAGCAAGTACCGAAATTTCTGGACGCGTGCGACATTCTTGTTTCGCCGCACGTGCCGCTGGCTGATGGCAGCGAATTTTTTGGGTCACCAACAAAGATCTTCGAATACATGGCGATGGGAAAGGGAATAGTTGCCAGCAGGCTCGGCCAGATTGGGGAAGTTTTGCAAGATGGGGAAACTGCTTTACTGGTTGAGCCCGGCAATGTGCAGGAGCTCAGCGTGGCGGTGATGCGTCTCGTCGAATCACAGCCGCTCAGGGAACAGCTTGGTGCCAACGCGCGCCGGGCGGCCATTAACCGTCATACCTGGAAACGCAACGCTGAGAATGTCCTGGATGCCTATCAGTCCTGGCTGGATGAGTGAATTTAGCGATGGTCAAGGTTAGCGCAGAGTCGACCGCCACAGTTTCGCTCGCAGAAGAAAAACAGCGCGCGCGCGAGCAGTGGGAACATGATCCCTGCGGCGCTGTTTATGGCGCCGAGCAGGAATTCGGCACGCGCGAATTCTTTGATAAGGTCGAACAGAACCGTTACGGTGAGTATGCCCCCTGGATGCCGCGGGTGATGGGTTTCGATCAATTCGCCGGACAGCGATTGCTCGAAGTTGGCTGCGGCATGGGGACTGACCTGCTTCAGTTTGCGCGAGGCGGCGCAATCTGTACCGGGGTAGACCTGACCCCGCGTTCAATAGCAATCTCGAAGCATCGTTTTGCACTCTACGGAGTGCCGGCAAGTTTTTTGATCACTGACGGCGAGCGATTGCCCTTTCCAGATGGGAGTTTTGATGTCACCTATTCCAACGGCGTGCTTCATCACACGCCCGACACGGCCGGCGCCATGCGCGAGCTTCATCGAGTGCTGAAGCCCGGCGGAATCGCGAAGGTTATGCTGTACTACCGCCACTCGCTGAACTACTGGGGTGAAATGATGCTACACCGCGGCTTGCTGCGCGGCGAACTTCTCCGCGGTCGATCACCGGAACAGATCATGGGCCGCTGGGTCGAATACTCAGAAAGCGGCGCCGAGCCACTCGTGAAGGTCTATAGTCGCGCGGAGGCGCGGGAATTATTTCGAGATTTTAGTGAAGTGGACTTTCAAATCGAACAGATGACGCGAGGCGAGTTCTATTTCCTGGGCCGTTTTATCCCGGAGGGTCTGTTTAAGTTTCTAAGGACTCGCTTCGGCTGGAACCTTATCATTACCGCGAGAAAGTGAGAGAAGCCGAACCCTGACGCGGCGAGGGACTTTATCAGAAACGGTTGTGAAGCGGCGTCTGCTGGCGCTGCTCTTTATTCTTGCGCTCGCCTTTACCGTGCGCGGCTTGACGATGCGCTTCATACGCGATCATCTGACCGACCCCGGTTGGTTTCAATCGGGATCGTACGCGATTTTGCACCGGCAAGCCGTAAACATACTTGATTCTAAAGCCTCGATCTTTTGGATCGATGACCCTAACCAAACTGCGGCAGCGATCTACCCACCAGGCTATCCACTTTGGCTGGCAGTTGTGTACACAATCAGCGGCGAAAGATCTGCAGCCTCGGCACAGACCGCACAATGGATAATTGATTCTCTTTCGGTATTGCTGATCGTCGGAATTGGTGTGACCGGATATAGCTGGGCTACTGGTCTCGCTGCCGGGACCTTGGCGGCTTTGTCGCCATTGCTCGCGCTCTCAGGCGCGACGCCTGGTGCTGATGCGCCGACGAATTGGATTGTCCTGGCCGGAGTTTGGCTGTTGTTGCTGGCCTACAAAAGCCAGCGACTGGGATGGGCGCTGGCAGCCGGCATCGCGGCTGGAGCTTCCTGTTGGTTGCGGGCAAATGCGTTACTGTTAGTTATCTTTTGGGCGTTGGCGTTTTTATTTCTCTTTAGGAGTGACCGCCGTCGCGGTCTCTTAATGGGTGGCGCAATCGTTTTGGGCGCCGCAATCATGGTAGCGCCGTTACTGATTCGAAACGCCATAGCCTTTCGGGCGTTTGTGCCGACAGGTTTGGGAATGGGAACGAATCTGTGGGAGGGCCTTGGAGAGACAGACCGTGCGGCCGAATTTGGCGCGGTCTACGGCGATAAAGAACTCGTGGAGCAGGAGCGTAAGGCGCTTGGTGTACCAGCCGGCGTTCCTTTTGGTCTCTATTTCCCTGACGGTGTAAAGCGCGATCGCGAGCGCACGCGTAAGGCTTTATCAGTAATTGCGCGCCACCCGCTTTGGTACGCCGGGGTGATGGCGCGAAGGACTATGGGAATGTTGAAGTACGCGGGCAAACCAACGCCTGCAATGGGAAGTGCCGGAATTAATGTGACAGCAGAAAAGAGTCTGCCGCTTGCGCGACGCGGTGGAATTTTGGCATTCGCAGTGAATTTGTTGGGGATGGTCCAAAGCGTCTTCCGTTGGCTGGCAGTCCCTTTGATCCTGGTTGGTTTGTGGTTTGCAATTCGCCGCGACGTGTTGCCGACGTGGGTCCTGTTGGCAACGGTGCTTTATTATCTGTTTTCGTTGTCGTTCATGCACTCCGAACTGCGTTACGGCCTGCCGATGCATAGTCTGTTGTTAGTGTGGGCAGGCCTGGCAACGATCTGCTTACCGGCCATTGTTCGTGGAGCGCTCGCGAATCTGAAGGTCAAACAAGATTGAGACGCACGAGCAGCACGGAATTCTTTCCCACAAATGGTTGAAGCTCCCGAATTTTCGGTACCACCGTCCCCTGGGATGATGGCGGTCGCTATCATCGCGATTTTTGTCGTGGCCTTCGGCGTCAGGCTTCTCTCCTGGCACGACTCGCGCATTGAGGCAGCAAGAGTGCAAAGCGGTGTCGCCGCTGATTACCAGCGGGCGGCATCACTGTTTAGACAGAATGGCCTGTCAGGTTTCATCGATCCTTCCGGACTTTTGGCCGATCCGAATCTACTGGGCCACCCGCCCGGTTACCCAATTGTTCGTGCGGTTGTGGCCACCATTTTCGGTGACTCCAACACCGCGATTCAGTTTTTCCAAATTACGAGCGACGCCATTGCCGCAGTACTGGTCTTTCTCATCGCCATAAAGCTTCTACCGTTTGGGGTGGGTTTGATCGCGGGACTTTTGGTGGCATTCTCGCCGCAGTTCGCGTGGAACTCTGTACTGCTCTTGCCTGACACGCTTGCGGTCGTGCCGTTATTGCTGGCCATTTATTTCCTGGCCGGCGCGTTAACAGAACCGAGGCTCGTGAAGTTTCTTCTAGTGGGCTGCTTTGTGGGTTTGTCGTGCTGGCTCCGGGCAAACGCATTGTTGCTCGCGCCTTTCCTAGCCGTTTTAGTGTTCTGCTTGCACAGACGACGCGAAAGGTTGCGCCCGGCAGGTGTTTTTTTAGCAGGCGCTTTGCTCGTAATAGCGCCGTTGACTATCCGCAACTGGATTGTCCATCACCATTTCATACCGGTTTCACTAGGGGCGGGGCAGACAATGCTTGAAGGGATTGCTGACTACGATGCCGCGCGCCGCTTCGGGATTCCTGATACAGACATGGGCATTATGAAAATGGAGGCGGAGCAATTTAACCGGCCGGACTACTACGGCACGCTCTTCGCACCTGATGGGATAAAACGAGAACGCCTACGCCTTGCTCGCGGGGCCAAGATTGCGGCCACCCACCCAGTCTGGTTTCTTAGTGTGATGATTCGTCGCGCCGGTTCGATGTTGAGGCTCGAGCGCGCCAGGCTGGTCGCTGCCGGACCAGCGGTGACGCATCAGTTTTCCTGTCTTAACGAAGCGCAGTTGACGTGGCGTGGTCAACCTAGTGAACTGTTAGCACAGGCCTTCGAAAAATCACCTCAGGCCGAGCTTCACGTTTTGCCGGACGGTCAAGCGTTGCGTCTCCAGTCTGATGAATCAAGTTACGGAAACCAATTCAAAATTGGGCCGGTAGCGATCAAGCCGGATCATGATTATCTCGTTCGAATTCCCACAGTCGTTGAATCGGGCCGGATGTCGTTCAATGTAGCCGGCGCGCCCACAGGTAAAGTGTATGCTTCATCGATCGTGGAAGAAGCAGAGGTAAAGACTGGCCAGGCGCCACCGTTGCAGATGGTCGACATACCCTTCGTAAGCGGTTCCGAAAGTTCTATCAAAGTCGAGTTGAACAACGCAGCGCCGACAACGCGTTCGTTTATACATATTAGCGCCGTAGAGCTCTACGAACTCGGACCTGCCGCGCTTTTGTGGACTCAATATCCACGAATCGCTATTCGCACGATTCAAAGACTGTTCATCACGGCCGTGATGCTGCCGCTGGCCTTGCTGGGGATTGTTTTCCTGGTGCGCCGCCGAAGCTGGCGAACGCTGACCCTACTACTGGCGGTTCCGGCCTACTACCTGTGTTTCCAGTCAGCGCTGCACACTGAATACCGTTACGTCCTGGCGTTGCATTACTTCTTTTTTGTTTTCGTGGCGGTTGCGGTACACCAGGTCTGGTGGGTCGCATTGATTCACACGCGGACGCGGCATCAGAAGGCGCAAGTAAACTAATGAGCTTTAACGCCTCAGAAAATCAGACTCCTTTTGCCAACACCTATCTGGGAATTGTTTGTCCGATGTCCAATGAATCGGGTACCGCGGTCGCCTTTGTCAACGAGGTTTTGGATGTGTGCGAATCTTCCGGATTCAAATCAGTGACTTTGTTTGCCGTTTTGGACCACGCCACTAAAGACAATACCCTCCAGCTGTTGCAGGAAGCAGCACACTCGCTAAAAGGGTTGCGGGTCGTTTGGGCGCCGGAAAATCGAGGTGTGGTTGACGCTTACGTGCGCGGATATCGAGAAGCATTGACTGCCGGCTGCGATTGGATATTAGAAATTGATGCGGGATACAGCCATCAGCCATCTGACATCCCGAAGTTTTTTGAGAAGATGAAGGAAGGCTATGTCTGCATATTTGGAAGTCGCTTTTGTGATGGCGGACGAGTGGAGGATAGCTCCACTAAGCGTCGCGTAATCAGTCGCGGCGGATCTATTTTGGCAAACGCGCTCCTGGGCACAAAAATGAAAGACATGACGAGTGGCTTTGAGATGTTTTCACAGCCGGTGTTGCGGGAAATTCTGGACAATGGCATTCAATCGCGCGGGCCATTCTTTCAGACCGAAATTAAGGCTCACTGCAGAAATCTGGCTTTCGTCGAGGTGCCGATACATTACCGGGCTGCCAGTCATCACATTAATCACGCAGCGTTGAAGGATGCCTTCAGTAACTTGTGGCGGTTGTTTCGTCTGCGAGTTTCAGGAGAGCTATAGTCCCGTACCCGGGAAGCATGTGCATGGAAAATCTCGCAGTAGTAGTGACATCCATCGCGGCGCCAAACTGGCAGTTACAAACATTGGCCCAGGGATGCCTTGAGCGAGGGCACGAGTTTATCGTGATCGGCGATGAGGCTAGTCCCTCCAATTTTGAACTCGAAGGCTGTCGCTTCTACAACCTGCAGGATCAATACAAGAGCGAATTCAAACTCGCTCAGCTGACGCCCACACGGCACTACGCACGCAAGAATGTTGGGTATCTAATCGCCGTGAGTGGGGGCGCAAACATCATCGTCGAAACAGACGACGACAATATCCCTTACGAGCAATTTTGGGAGGAGCGGCGGCGCATTCAAACCCTTCCGAGCTTGACTAACGCAGGTTGGGTTAATGTCTATCGATACTTCTCCGAAGCCCACATCTGGCCGCGTGGCTTCCCGCTCGATCACATAAAGGACAACACTCCACCGTTTGAGTCCCTGAGCGTCAAGCAGGTGGATTGTCCGATTCAACAGGGACTGGCCAACGAGAATCCTGACGTCGATGCAATCTATCGTCTCATCTCGCCGGGTTCGCAATCCTTTCGTCAAGATCGTCGCATAGCGCTCGGCACGGGCTCTTGGTGTCCCTTTAATAGTCAAAACACGACGTGGTGGCGTGATGCCTTCCCGCTCTTGTATTTACCTTCGTATTGTTCTTTCCGCATGACAGACATCTGGCGAAGCTTCGTTGCGCAGCGTATTGCCTGGCTCAATAACTGGGCTTTACTTTTTCATGAGCCCAACGTTTGGCAGGAGCGGAATGAGCACAACTTGATGCGGGATTTTAGAGAAGAGGTCCCGGGATACCTTCACAACAAGAGCATGTGCGAAGCGTTGGCAACCCTGGAGTTGAAATCAGGGGTTGAGGACATCGGCAACAACCTGCTTGCCTGTTACGAAAAACTGGTTAGTATAGAGCTACTGGATCGACGAGAGCTAAATCTTGTTTCCGCATGGCTAGAGGATCTGAGTGCCGCCAGCTCAGCGGTACGGGGTTAAAAAATAAGATTTTCATTGTCATTGACATGCGCAGATTCAACTTCGAAGTACATCCATGTGAACGTCGCGCTCCTACGGAGCGCGGAATTCTTGTAGGCAGCGTCAGGCTATAAACATCTCGCCCCTCCGGGGCGAAGGTGCTGGGACTCTGTGTGTATCTACAAATTGATTCACTGCTTCTCCATAAACGGAAAGGCCCTTTTATTTTCTGGCACTCCTGCCCACGTTCACTTTTTCGCTTCAACGATTTGAACAAGTCGTATGTTGTGCGCCGGCGTCACCAAACCACGCTCGCTTCCTGGGAGTGTATGGGCACTTAACCAGGTTCTACCCTCCGGATTAGCGCTAAGTTGATCAATAGCTGAAGTCTCCAGCCACACTGCACTGCCGCGAAGTTTTGCTTCACTCAACGCGCTTTCCATCTCGTTCATCGACGCTCCGCTTAACGGTTTCCAGTTCGTCCCAGGATTGAAGTAGCGGACCAGACTGTTATCAGAGTTTGGGCTGCCGTAGTAAACAATCGTGCCCGTAGGCCATGCCTGATTCATTTCCAGAGCGAGAGCCAGGGGCGGATATTTCCTTACATGTGAATAAGGGTAGATTAGAGTCAGAAAGTTAGTCAGAAACACTACGGCGACGAACAAAGCGAGTCGGTAGTTTCGTGAACGGCTCTCGGGGGATTTGTAAGAGTCCAGGATTAGGCCAACTAAAATAATCAGCGCAGGCAGGTAGAAAAGCCTGTAAAAGGTATGGTGCGCCAGCAAGAAGTACAAAAAAACTAGGTATGAGGCGCACCACAAAATACAAATCACTGCGAGAATTCGACGGAACGAATCCTGCCGCAAATCGCTAAGCCGCTTGAAATCGGGCTTCTTAAAATGTCGTATGACCTGGAACCCCCACGCGACCAGTACGCCGACGAGCAGAACTACCACCACAATTATGAAAGGGTTCACCAGCCCGGATATGGCGTTTAAACGGCCTCCGAAGAAAAGTCGAAAATGCCCGCGCAAAGTGAAGCCGAGATTGTTCCAGGCGTGAAATCCAAAACTTTCGTCGGGGGCATACGACACGGTCCAGCGCATCAGGTTATTGAAATCAACCTTTCCCGTTACTGCATAGAAGGAGTAGGAATAGGCAGCTATGGTTAAAAGGGCGGCCATTCCACTAAACAGCAAGATGTTGACTAGTCGCCGCTTTGGCGTCAGAGCACCACCCTGTAGAAACAATGCCACGACGAATGCAGGGAAGGCGATGATAGCGATTTGGTGAAGACAGAGAGCCAGAAAAAAAGTCAACGCGACCAAAAGCGGCCTGGGATTCCGAGCGGGTAGGCTAAGGTAAAAGCTAATGAGTAAGAAAAGGATACTCGGGATGTAGGCGCCGGCGTCGGTAGAAAATTTCCACCAGGTAGCCGAAAAGGCGAAGAGCAACGTTAAGCAGTAACATAGGTATCGTGATTTCAGTGAAGACTTCAGCGTGACAAACAGAACATAAGCACTTAAAGCACTCAACAGGCTGTTTAGAATTTGTAAGGCCGCAACAGCTCTTATGTCGAACCCAAGATGCAGTATTAGGCGGTAGAAGATCGAGCCGACAAGATTGTAAATAAGATGATTGGGATGGAATAGAGAAGAGTGGAATGCTGGTACTTCCTCAATTGCCTGAGCGAATGCAATGCCGTCGAAGAAATAGGCCCTGGTAGGAAAACTCAAATAGATTACAGCGAGCCCCACAAAAAGGAACAGTTGAATCCATGCCTCTTTGTTTTGAAGTCCGGTCTTGGTTGTCATCTTCTAGAAGTTAACTAAGAAAATCGCTTCCCGTCACTCAAATACTTCTTGGGTTCGCTGGTTCCATTTCTATTATGTGCAGGATTGAAGCGACGCCAACGGGAGCGCTCTAACGTAGTCTCAGTCGTTGGCTTGAATAATTTGCACGAACTTGATGTTGTGCGCGGGCGTCGCCAAAGTGCGCTCGCTGCCCGCGCGAGTATGTTTAATTAGCCAGGCTTTGCTCACCGAACTGGAGGCCAGCTGATCAATGGCCGAAGTTTCAAGCCAGATCCCACCACCGCGTACATCTGCGCGAACCGCGTTTTCCAATTCGTGCCGCCAATCTTCGCTTATCGGTTTCCAAACCAGCCCGGGATTGAAATAACGGATCAGTCTGTTATCAGAATTAGGGCTGCCGTAGTAAACGGTGGTACCGCTTGTCAATGCTTGATTCATACCTAAGGCAAAGGCGAGCGGTGGATACTTCTGCACGTGAGTATAAGGAAAGATGAGGAAAAGAAAGTTTGCGAGAGCGACGACCACAACAAATAACGCCAGGCGATATTTGCGTGTTTGTGAGGTGTTGTGCTCGCGAGAGCTGAGGAGTAGTCCAACCAGTAACACCAGTGCCGGTAGATAGAATAGCCGGTAGAAAGTGTTATGAGGCAACCACACAAAAAGGAAAATTACATAAGCGATGATCCATAAAGCGCAAAGTAACAAGAGGTTCTTTCGTTCGGGATCGAGGTTTCGCGTGCTCCACGATTTGAAATCCGGCCGTTTGAGATTTCGCGCCACTTTATAAAGGAGGGCAACCAGATCCAACGTCAGGATGGCCAACAGCACAATTATGAAGGGATTTGTGATGCCCTTAATCGCGTTTAATCTTCCGCCGAGGAAAAGACGCCAGTGTCCGCGCAGCGTGTAAAACAGATTATTCCCAAAATCAGAACTGAAAGCGACGTCGGGAGAAAACGAAGTTATCCAGTGAGTGAAGTCATGCAGGTTGCATGTGCTGGTAATCAGATAGAAGCACAAACAGTAAGTGGCCAACGTTATGAATGTTGCGAGAAGGGAGAAATATAGCGGCGCTAACAATCGCCGGGTTTGAGTTTGTGCCGGCGATTGGAGAAAGAGTCCGGCGGCCAGCACGGGATAGAAAATCACCGCCAGCTGGTGAAAGCACATGCTGGCGAAGAAGGCGAGCGCAACGAGCACCGGCCGCGCCTTCTTGCCCGGCATTACCAGGTAAAAGCTGACCAGCAAAAACAGAATGCTGGCAATGTAAGAGTCGGCGTCGGTTGTGAATTTCCACCAAGTCGCTGAGAAGGCAAACAACAGCGTCAGGGTTAGGGAGAGGTACCAAGATCGAAGAGCGCGCTGCAGGATTTGGAAAAACAGAGCAATACACCCAGCCCCAAGAAATGCGTTCAGAATCTGTAAGACAGCAACAGCTCTGAGGTTAAATCCTAACGCTTGAACTAACCGATAAGACGCGGCGCCGACGAAATTGTAGAGAAGATGGTTTGGGTGGATTAGAGACGTGTTGAACCCGTTCGCATCTTCAATCATTTGAGCGAAAGCGATGCCGTCCCAGTAATAGTTCCTGGTTGGAAAGCTGAGATAGATCGCGGTGACGGTGACAAAGAGGATCCATGGTAGCCACGAATCCTTGTACGGGATTCCCAGTCTAGTCGTCATAGTGCGCGCGCCGATTTCAGCTCAATAGAATGCAGGTTAATGCTGCGCCAGCGGGGATCGTCTCCCGCTTCCAATCTCTGTGGCGACTGCGCATTCGGCATCTGAAGTTGCAACACGTTGTTGGCGCGCAACAACCCTCCCGGCAACGTCAATGTATAAACTTGTGGCCCAGCTTCTTTAATCATGAACGTAGTCAACGGTTGCTGGTTTAAGCTGATCGTAACCGGTTGTACGTCCAACTTTCCGGAGAACCAGGAAGGCCGACAGATTCAAATGCAGCGTCACCGCCTCGTCGGTCGCAAGGCTAAAAACTAACGCGGCATTATTATCGGCCCAGGCGCCTTCGTCAGCCGGCGCCCACCCGTACCAGAGATACTTGGACGAATCGGGCTTTGAAAAATCAGTGACGCCCGGGCTGAGCACAGGGAACTCGTCCGGCGGTGGATACGGCAGATACTTCGCTAAGAATTGTGGTTGCCGCCAATCCCAAAGCCGCTCCGGATGGGCATCAACATCGCGTGGCCGCTGGTTCCATAACCACGTCGCGTGTGAGGTTGCGCCGAGTGTATTAATGAACAGACTCGCTATCAGCAGCGCGCTGCCAACAAACAGTGGCGCGCGCGGCACAACCGGCCTGTGTGGCTGAGGCGCAGAGTGCCCGCTCAGCATCGCCTTCACACCCAGAATCCCCAGCAGTACAAACCAGGGTACTAATCCGGTTGAGAATCTTGGTCCAAAGGAATGTCCTGCCCACCAATGCGGAAATCCGGAGATTAACAGCAGGTGAACGAGTATGACTGACAGCGAAAGCCAAACCAGTCGCTGATGTGGAATTTGGCGCCGGTAGCGCACAAGCAAGTAAGCGACGAACATCAAGACGGGAACGTAGACAAACAAGCCTCGACCAGGACTGATGAGGTTCCCAGCCAGTGCAGTCCCGAAGTGTTCAAAACTCAGCCTATTCGCCCCGTAGTAACTGGGCAGCAGGCGGCCATAGAGTTTCCACGAAAGTAAAACAAAGCCCGCAAACCAGGCAGCGCCAGTCACGGCATAACTTAAGAAGAATTGCCGATGAAAAAAGAGGATGTATAAACTTACCGCGACGATCGGCACAGCGAAAGTGGGTCGCACAAAGAACATCCATGCCAGCAGGCTCGCGAGCAACACGGGACGCAGGCCGCGCTTTCTTACTTCATGCGTGAGCAGCATCAGGATGACCATCCCTAAGAGGAAGATTCCCCACGTCTCGCTCCACAACGCCCGCGAGGCAGTGCTGTAAACCTGCGTTCCGAGAGCTCCGCCAACAGCAATCAAAAAACTCCAACCGGCAGGAAGCATCAGCCGCGCTGTATAAAACCAGACTCCGGCCAGCGTTGCCATTAACAAGGCGGCGAGCCCGGCTTCGATCATTACCTCCCCTCTGGGATCGTATGACCCATTCGGCCGGACCGCCGAGACGCCCACAATATTCAGTAGTGCTACAAAGGGTGCAGACAACACCGACGAACCCTGGGGAAAATGGTAATAAACGCGGTCGCTCACGATTTCGAGTTGATAGACAGGCCCGTTTTTGAAGTAGTAACCAGACCAAATTGGCGTATGGCGAGGGATAGCGTAGTGGTCCAGGGCGAAACTACGATGATCGATCAAGCTTTGACTGACCATCATCGAGTATTGAGAATCAGCCACCTGATGCACGCGCGAGATTAGGAAGATGGAAAGTGTGAGGCAGAAAACAAACAGCAGCAAGGCCGCGTCGGAACGTATCAGCGTTTGAGAAAGACTTTTTAGCTTGGTTGGTGGCATCAAGTGAAACTATCCGCAGCCGGTTGATTTATCGTAGCATGTGCCAGCCACGCCAAAATTTCGAATGTTACAAAACAAGTCGATTATCTGTTTCGCGGGCGAGGATTGGTGGTATCACCATCCCCATTCCAAGGCCCACCTGATGCGAAGATTCGCGCGAGCCGGGAACCGGGTTATCTTTGTAAATTCAATTTCCATGGGTCTTCCCAGTTTGGGCCATAAGGACCTGTTGCCGCGCATCAGCCGGAAACTCAAAAGTTACTCGAAGCTGGCCCGCGATACGGAAGATGGAATCACCGTCGTCTCGCCTGCGAGTTTGCCTTTTTTCGGCAGTGCTTCTGCGCGTGCAGCCAACCGCCGTTTGCTTGGTGCCCAATTGCGCCGGCTGGCCCGAACGCGCGGCCTTACTAATCCGATTCTCTGGATTGCCATACCAACCGCGGCGGAGATGATTGGGCAGTTCGATGAATCCGCTGTTGTTTACCACGTTTCGGACAAGTACGATACGAACACAATGGACCACGCTACGGATCCGAGTTTGATCCGAAAATTTCATGACCAGGCGATCGCTGCAGCGGATGTTGTCTTCTATTCCGGTCGCAAGCTGCTTGAGGAAGCCACGCTTGGACGCGACCGTTCTTATCTTCTCGAGCAAGCGGTCGATTTTGAACACTGGCAAGAGGTTGGGACGGGCAAACTTGAAGTGGCGAGCGAAATCAGCCGAATTTCGCGTCCCCGTTTAGGTTATTTTGGCGCGATTGAGCCCTGGCTGGTGGATCAGGAACTTATTAAGCAAGCAGCGCGAGAGCGTCCTGACTGGCAATGGATTTTTATTGGAAACAAGTCGCGCGGGTTGGAAATTGAGACGCTCCCTAATACGCATTTCCTCCCGCCCGTTTCTTACCAGCACTTACCGCGGTATGCTGCCGGTTTTGATGTGTGCGTGTTGCCGTGGGACACTGGTAAAGCTTTCACCAGCTATGGTTCGGCGATAAAAGTGCGGGAATATCTAGCTACCGGAAAGCCGGTGGTTATCTCGCCTTTGCCCGAATATGAACCGATGGCGCACGTGTTACGCATCGCAAGGAACCGCGAAGATTTTTTGAAACTGGTCGAAGACGCGTTGCATGAAGACGATCCTCTTGCCGCGAAGGGGCGGCAAGCGGCGGTCAAAGACGGCACCTGGGATGCGCGGGCGGAGTGGGTCAGTAACATTCTTGAGCAAGCAATCGCGGGAAAACGCTCCAACATTTAGAACATGAAACAAGTATTGCAGAATCGGAAGAGCGGCAAAGTAGCGGTCACGGAAGTGCCGGTACCGGTGGTGCAGCCGGGACGGTTGTTGGTGCGTACCGTCGCTTCCTTGATTAGCGCCGGGACTGAGCGAGCGGCAGTTGAAGCCGGTCGCGAGAGTCTGCTGCAAAAGGCGCGGCAGCGTCCCGATCTGGTGAAGACGGTGATCGAAAAGGCACGAACCGAAGGCTTACTCAATACTTTCGACGCCGTGCGCGGCAAGTTGGCGTCTTCTCAAGCCTTAGGTTACAGCGCTGCGGGAATCGTGATGGCGATGGGCGAGGGGGTTACAGACTTTGCGCACAGCGAACGCGTTGCTTGTGCGGGTGTAGGTTTTGCTTCACACGCCGAAGTCATCTCCGTGCCGAAGAACCTGTGTGTGCGTCTTCCGGAGTCATTGAGTTTTGAATCCGGTGCTTTTGGGACCCTGGGCGCCATCGCTTTGCAGGGAGTGCGCCTGGCTGAGCCAACCCTCGGCGAGTCGGTAGTAGTAATTGGACTGGGCTTGCTGGGCCAGTTGACGGTTCAGCTTTTGAAGTCGAACGGATGCCGCGTCTATGGTCTCGACCTCGACCCGGGTAAGGTCGAACTTGCATTGCGATTGGGCGCTGATGCCGCGGCTCTGGTCAAAGAGGAAACTAAGCACGAGGTGCTTAACTGGACGCAGGGACGTGGCGCGGATGCGGTTTTAATCACGGCTGCGTCCGAATCGAACCAGCCGCTTGAGTTGGCAGGCGAAGTTTCAAGAATGAAAGGACGCGTCGTCGTCGTCGGGATGACCGGTCTGGCCGTTCCGCGGCAGTCTTTTTATGCGCGCGAACTGTCCTTAAAAATCTCGATGTCGTACGGACCTGGTCGCTACGATTCCGATTACGAAGAGCGTGGACAAGATTACCCCTTTGGTTACGTCCGCTGGACCGAGAACAGGAACATCGAGGCGTTCTTGAATCTTGTGGAACAGGGCCGAGTCAATGTTGAGTCGCTGATAAGTCACCGCTTCCCGATTGAAGACGCGGAGCGCGCTTACGAGCTGATTGCCGGAGAATCGAAGGAGCCCTACCTGGGAGTGATACTGGCATACGATCCGGATCGGGAGTTGGGCCGCAGCGTTGCCATCAGCCCAAGGGCTCAGCTTACGACACGAAAGGAAACGGTTGTAAAGTTGGGAGTCATCGGCGCGGGTGGCTATGTGCCGGCGATGTTGTTGCCTCACTTTAAGGCGGCCAAAGCAGAGTTCGTTTCCATAGCAACGGCTTCGGGTGTCAATGCTATGGACGTTGGGAAAAAGTTCGGCTTCAGGAATGCCGTCTCACAATGGGAAGAAATACTTGATGATGAGGAAGTGAACCTGGTCGTGATCGGCACCCGGCACGACTCACATGCGTTGCTTGCCGCAAAGGCGCTTGGGAAGGGCAAACATGTTTTCGTAGAAAAGCCGCTGGCGCTGAATGACGCGGAGCTTGACGATGTTATCGCCGCCGCCTCGCAGTCGCATGGGCAGCTAATGCTTGGGTTTAATCGGCGCTTTTCACCACTGGCGCAAAAAGCCCGCCAGTTTTTTGGCGACCGGCGGACGCCGCTGTCGATAATCTACCGAGTTAATGCAGGCCGTATCCCGCGCGATCATTGGATTCAGGATCCCCAACAAGGTGGCGGTAGAATTGTCGGTGAAGTCTGCCACTTCATTGACCTGATGCAGTTTTGGGTTGGAGCACCACCGGTATCAGTCTTTGCTGAGGCAATCGGCGGCAACCTGTCTGATGTAATAAATCACGACTCCGTAATACTGACGCTGCGATTTGCTGACGGTTCAAACGGGTCGATTGCCTATTTGGCTGAAGGCGATAAGGCGCTGGCAAAAGAAAGAATAGAGATCTTCGGTGAAGGAAAGACATTTGTGCTGGATGATTTTGTAAGCGCGTCCGCCTACTGGAATGGGCGAGAAGAGAAGACGACATTGCGAGCCCAGGATAAAGGACAGGCGGACCAGGTGAAGGCGGTGTGTGCAATGGTTATTGAGGGTGGGGCTTCAGCGATTAGTCTTGAAGCACTTGAAGCAACTTCACGCACCACGTTCCGCGCGCTTGACTCTCTTCGCAGTGGCCAACCCTGGGAAGTGTAACCGGCGGAAGACCGGAGACCGACGGCCGTCAAAAAACGTTTCCATCCGTCTTCGGTCATCCGTCATCTGTCAGTCATTAATTCATGTGTGGCATCGCCGGCATAATTAGTTACGACCCAGATAAGTACATCCGCGCGATGCTGGAGTCGATCGAGCATCGTGGTCGGGACGACGAAGGGGTCTGGACTTCCGACCTGGTTGAGGGAAAGGCACGACGGATTTCTCTTGGCCACCGCCGCCTGGCGATCATCGACACAAGCAACGCCGGTCACCAACCTATGCGCTCCGCGGAAGGCCGCTACGTACTCACCTTCGGAGGAGAGATCTACAACTATCGCGAGTTACGCGACCTGCTGCAGACCAAAGGCCACAAGTTCAAAACTAAAACCGATACGGAAGTTTTACTAAACGCATTTGTTGAGTGGGGTAGAGACTGTCTACCGCGGTTGAACGGGATGTTTCACTTCGCAGTCTGGGACAACCTCGAACGCACGCTGACGTTGGCGCGCGATCACGTGGGCATAAAGCCGCTTTACTATACCCAACTGCCAGCGAAAGAGGGCCGTGACGGCTCTTTTCTTTTTGCTTCAGAGGTGAAAGCGCTTCTGGCCACTGGTTTGGTTGAACGAGCGATCGACCCTGAAGCTCTGAATCAATTTTTGACCTTCCTTTGGGCGCCCGATCCCAAGACACTATTCAAAGGCATTCACACGCTTCCGCCGGCTCACGTGCTCACCTTGCGCAATAACCTAGTGGAGATCAATGAATGGTGGGACGTCTCCTTCAACGAGATTGAAACTGAACGCAGCGAGGCGTGGTGGCAGGAGCGCATACTGGAGACGCTGGACGCGACCGTTAAGATGGAGATGGTCGCAGATGTGCCGCTGGGTTCGTTTTTGTCTGGCGGCATAGATTCGTCGGCAATTGTGAGCGCGATGAAAAAGCATAGCAATGGTCGCCGGGTGAGCACCTACACAGTCGGTATTGAGAGCGAAGATTTACGCTACGACATAATCCCGGACGATGTTGAGTGGGCTCGTCGCGTCAACAAACATCTGGATACCGACTATCACGAGATCATGCTGCAGCCTGCGGTTGCTCAACTGCTACCTAAGCTGATCTACCACATGGATGAGCCGGCGATTGATATGGCTATTCCCAGTTACCTGGTGTCGCAGGCAGCACGTGAGACGTTGCGAGTGATGTTATCCGGCATGGGGGGCGATGAAGTTTTTGCTGGTTACCCGCGGCAGCTGGCGATGAAGCTCGCCGGCGCCCTTGATCCAGTGCCAACAATGCTGCGCCGGCCACTCATGAAAATGGTAGAGCGCGCCGTCCCAGGCGGTTTGCCAGGCCGTTTCACCGCTCCACTGCGTAACGCCAAGAAATTTGCTCGCAGCGCGGCATTTGATTTTGAAGATCGCTACCTCGGGTATGGAACGTACTTCACGGATGCGGCCAAACAACAACTTTATTCAGAGGAGATGATCGAGACGACCAAAGGATTGGATGCGTATGCTACTCATCGGCGATACTTTGCGCGCGCCGCTGACGCAGCTCCGTTGAACCGGCTGCTCTACGTTGATCTCAAAACTTTTCTTCCCTGCCTGAATTTAATAACCACAGACAAAACTTCTATGGCCGCCAACCTTGAAGTAAGAGTGCCTTTTCTCAATCGTCAAATGATCGAATTTGCGGCGCGCATGCCGCCTGAGCTGAAGCTGCGAGGCTTTAAGAGAAAGTACATTCTTAAACGCGCGCTGGAGAAAACTTTGCCTAAGGATGTGGTTTGGCGAAAGAAAGCTGGTTTCGGGGCGCCAATTCGTTCGTGGTTAAGAGGCGCTTTGCGGCCCCTGGTAAATGACCTTCTTGCGCCCGAAACCATTCGGCGCCGCGGCCTGTTTCGACCGGACGAGGTTAAACGCCTCGTCGATGCCAACAACTCCGGCCGTGAAGACTACAGCCTGCAAGTTTTTCAATTGCTCAATCTCGAGCTCTGGCAGCGCCAATTTATTGATAGCTAGCGGTTAAGGAAACGCCCAGGAAAGCTTTAACTCTAAACTAATTGACAACGGCAGATGGCCGGTTCTATTCTGGCTGTGGCTGGAGATCTTTAACCAGCCCTCCTCAAAAACCTTACCGGCTGCTGCCATAAGCTCCCAACTCGATGGTTCAGGAAAAAATTTCTTCGACAGAATTGGACAAGGCCGTTCCGCTTGCCGGACGTGACGGGCAGGCGCGCGTCTTGTTGGCTGAAGACGATAAAGCTCTGCGACGTTTCCTGGAGGTCATTCTCGAACGCGCCGGCTATAGGGTGATACCAGCGGCGGATGGTTTGGAAGCAATGAAGTTGGCTTTGTCGACGCCGATAGACATCGTCGTTACCGACGCCATGATGCCGAATCTTAGTGGCTACGAATTTTGCCGTTTCCTGAGAAACAGTCAAACGCTTGCCCATCTACCGGTGATCTTGTTGAGTGCGCTCGAGAGGAAGGAGACTAATCAAAACGTTGAGCAGGTCGACGCGTTTTTGGCGAAGCCCGTTTCCGGTGACAGCCTTATTGAGTGTATTGAAGCTTTGCTCGCGCGGAACAAAAAGAGTTGAGGAACCCGCAGCAATAATTTTGGCTGAAATGTGTGGTAATTTTCGCCCGCCTTTGCGGGCTCTTTTTTTGAGCTAAGTTGGACCTTGATCACGCTGATGATGACGCGCTGGTAACTTCAACCAGGGCGTCAATGCCCGTGTATGGTAAACCCTGGGCGGCGGCCACTGCTTCATACGTACAATGACCGGCATAAGTATTCACACCCGCCTTTAATCCTTCGTCACTGCGAATGGCCTCGAAGAAACCTTTGCTCGCGAGCTTTACCGCGTAGGGGAGCGTGGCATTAGTGAGAGCAAAGGTGGATGTGCGTGGAACGGCCCCAGGCATGTTTGCCACGCAATAGTGTAGTACGCCTTCAACGTAGTAAGTCGGGTTGGAATGCGTAGTTGGATGCGTGGTTTCAATGCAGCCACCCTGATCGACGGCGACGTCAACGATGACGGAGCCATTCGGCACGTCTTTCAACATGTTCTTCGTCACTAACATCGGCGCGGACGCGCCCGGTACGAGCACCGCGCCGACGATAAGATCGGCAGTTGAAATCGCATCGTGAATCATGTAAGCGCTGGACGCGAGGGTAGAAATCTTAGTTAAGAAAATATCGTCAAGCTCGCGGAGGCGATCGAGGTTGTTATCTATGATCGTGACGTTTGCACCCATACCGACTGCAATCTTGGCCGCATTAGTTCCAACTACGCCGCCGCCGATGATCACAACCTTTGCGGCAGGCACGCCCGGTACGCCACCCAGTAGAATGCCGCGACCGCCCGCCATCTTCTCGAGAAAGTGAGCGCCAACCTGAATCGCCATTCGGCCGGCAACCTCGGACATGGGAGTCAACAAAGGTAAACTACCGCGACGATCGGTGATTGTTTCGTAGGCGATCCCGGTAACTTTTCGTTTCAGAAGTTGTTCAGTTAGTGTTCTATCAGGCGCCAGATGCAGGTAGGTGAAGAGCAACTGGCCCTCGCGCATCCGGGGATACTCAGGCTCGATCGGCTCCTTCACCTTCACGATCATTTCGGCCTGATCCCAAACATCGTCGGCGGACTCGATGATTTTGGCGCCCGCCTTTTGATAAAGCGCGTCGTCAAAACCGGAGCCGCCACCGGCAGTTTTCTCGACGATGACCTGATGGCCTGCATCTGTGAGGGCTCGAACTCCGGCGGGTGTTAAGCCAACCCTGTATTCATTGTCTTTGATCTCTTTTGGCAGGCCAACAATCACGATGCCCCTCCAGCAATTTGATTTTTCGATCGAGCTTTCGAGTTAACTAAGTTCCAGTAGTCGCCAGCGAGAATCAACCTTTACTTTCTACGGTATCGATTTGGGCGCGTTGAAGTTTTCCGCTGTAGTCAATGTAAATAGACTTCCATTCGGAGAATATGTCGAGCACTTGCGTGCCGGCCTCGCGGTGTCCGTTGCCGGTCGCTTTAGTGCCACCGAAGGGCAGATGAACCTCGGCGCCGATTGTGGAAGCGTTCACATAAAAGATACCGGTGTACATATCGTTCATGGCCCTGAACGCACGATTTACGTCGCTGGTGTATATTGCCGCCGACAGACCGTAGCGAACACCGTTGGCAATATCGACCGCCTCCTCGAGCGACTTCGTCGGTATCACCGCCGTTACCGGGCCGAAAATTTCTTCCTGTGCGATGCGCATGTCAGGCGCTACATCTGTAAAAACCGTCGGCTCGATGAAGTGCCCACGCGTGTAATCCCCCTTCGTTAACCGCTTGCCACCACAGGCGAGGGTTGCGCCATCTTCCTTTTGCCCTATTTCGATGTAGCCCATGATCTTCTTGACTGCATCGGCATTGATCACCGGGCCCATGTCGGTCTTTGCATCAGCGCCATTGCCTATTCGCAAGCCGCGCGCCCGGTCCACTAATTTTTTAGAGAACTGTTTATAAACTTTTTTGTGGACTACCAGCCGTGAAGATGCGGTACATCGTTGACCGGACGTTCCAAACGCTCCCCAGACGGCGCCTTCGACCGCAAGATCAATATCAGCATCGTCCATAACGATGATGACATTCTTGCCGCCCATTTCCAGCGAACAAATCGCGTTTCGCTCGGCACACGCTGAAGCCACAATCCGGCCCGTTTCAGTGGAACCGGTAAATGAAATTAAGCGCAGCGCCGGATGATTGGTGATGCCGGCGCCTGCATGTTCCCCATAACCGGTCACCAGGTTTACCACGCCGGTAGGAATTCCTGCTTCCTCGCACGCACGCACAAGGTTGTAGGTTGAAAGCGGGGTATCTTCAGCGGGTTTAATGACAACCGTGTTGCCGCAGATGAGTGCTGGAATCAACTTCCATGAAGGTATCGCCATGGGGAAGTTCCATGGCGTTATCAACCCGCAAATCCCGACCGGCTGCCGCACGCACATCGCAAACTTGTCCGGCATTTCCGCGGGGGTGGTAAATCCGTGCAGACGGCGTCCCTCACCGGCCGTGTAATAGGTGCAGTCAATCGCCTCCTGCACGTCACCACCCGCTTCTTTAAGCACCTTGCCCATCTCGCGGGTCATATCCGCGGTGAACTTGTCCTTGTCGCGGATCAGGATTTCACCGAGCCGGAAAAGAATCTCCGCTCGCCGCGGCGCAGGCGTGTTTCGCCAACCGTCAAACGCGTTCTGCGCGGCATTAACGGCTGCATTGACGTCCTTGTTGGTGGAAAGCGGAAAACGACCGATGACATCGTTGCTGTCGGCGGGGTTGATGTTTTCAAACACTTCGCCGGACTCACTTGGAATCCACTTGCCGCCGATGTAGTTGTTGTAGGTTTTTACCGACGCTCGGGTTGCGGTTTTGGAATGTGTTTTGGTGCTATTTTTTAGGAGCGCTTTTTTTGCTTGGGCCATTTTGTTGCAAGTATCGGGTGCCGGGTTTTGCTTAATCACACCGCCACCCGACACCCGCTGATTATTTTATTGATAGGTAAACTGGACGATTCTTGTCGTAATGCGATCTAGACCTCTCGAATAACGTGAAACCTGCAGTACCACCGGATCGCCAGGTTTGAAGCCATTGAGGATACGTTGGAAATCAGCAAGCGTTACTACCGGCATACGGTTTATACGTGTGATGACATCGCCCTCGACGAGCGCTTGTTGCCCGCCCGGCACGCGCACCTCAGCAGCGAGCCCGTTAGGATCAACCTCTTTCACATAAAGACCCCGAACGCCGGTCAACCGTTTCTCGGTTGTCAGTTGCTGGGTTAACTCCGTCAGGGTAATACCCAGACGCAAGCCGTTGCCTTTCGGATCGGGTTCTTTGCCTTTTGGCGCAGGCTCAGTACCGGGTTCCCTTATTGCCTGCAGCGGTGGCCGCTCTCCGAGCACCACGTTGGCGGTGTGCTTCTCGAGTTTGCCATCGCGGTCGCGCAGGTAAGTGAATGTGACACCTTCGCCGACCGGACTCGCCGCTACTTTTTGAATCAAGTCCTGCGCGGTTCCCACCGGCTGACCATTAAACTCAGTGATGATGTCATTCGAGAGCATCCCTGCCTTCGCGGCGGGTGTAGGCTGCCCATCCTTCGTCAACTGTACGTCCATGACGATGGCGCCCTTGGCTTCCGGCAGACCATAGACTCTGGCGAACTCATCCTTCACCGATTCGAGGGTGACGCCGAGGTAACCTCTGCGAACCTTGCCCTGCGAGACAATCTGCCGGTAAACGAAATTCGCTTCGATGGCCGGCAGCGCGAAACCAATCCCGTTGTAGTCGCCAGTCGAAGTGGCAATTTGAGAATTCATGCCGATCACTTCCCCACGCATGTTAACCAGCGGACCACCACTGTTGCCGCGATTGATTGCGGCATCGGTTTGCAGAAAGCGCTGGAAATTAGTGAAGTAGGGAGTCTCTCGTTCCTTCTTGGAAATGATACCTGCGGTTACTGTCTGGTCCAGGCCAAATGGTGAACCCATCGCCAGCACCCAGTCGCCGACTTGTGCCGCGTTGGAGTCGCCCAACGTGACCGTCGGTAAGTCATGCGGCGCATCAATCTTGACCACCGCCACGTCAGTCTCTTCATCCACGCCGATCACGCGGCCGCGGTATTTCTCGCCCGACTGCAAGCCCACGATGATTCGTGACGATCCCTCGACAACATGCTCGTTGGTCAGGATGAATCCCTTGGGGCTGACGATGAATCCGCTACCAACGCTCCGGGATGGTCGACGGGCCTGGCGCCTGAACATATCGAGCAGAGGATTTGAAAGCGAATCCTCTTTGTCTTCATTGTCCTTCTCAGTCGCCACGTCAGTGGCGGCAGTCATCGTTTCAATGTTGACTACCGCAGGCTCAACGCGCCTGGCAATCTCAGCAAAGGAGGCGGATAAAGCCTCCGGTGCCCGCGCGATGTGCAAGTCGCTTTGGGCGACTGTTGGGCGTCCCGAAAGCATTGCCCCAACGCCAAAGCCGGCGAGGAGGCAGGCAGTGGCCAAAGCTATGATCCAGACACGGAGCTTTCGCAATATGGCCTGTTCGTTAATTGTCGTTTGATTCTTGCCAAGGTCGAACATAAACACCACCTTCGGAAAAAGCTGCAAGTCGGGCCCCGATGGCTTCACTCAGCAAGTGGGTATCGGGTGCACGTGGGAAGGCCTGAAGTATAGCGAAAGGTACAGCGGGGGGCAAAGAAACGCTGAATCCGAAGGGGTCGCTGGCGAACGGGGACCCTTTAGATTTTCCATTTGTTATTGGTCATTTCTCACTTCTCATTTGAAAACTGAAGAACCCTAGACCCACACGCTCCTGGTCATCGCTTGATTCCCTCAACAAACCAAGGCAATCAGGTCGAAAGCAAGCTGGGTTCGCCTTGGCTAAAAGGGTTCAATGAAGTGGTGGATTCAAATTAGAAGTGCAACTGCTGCGAACTAAAGTTTACTCAACCTGAATCTAGCCTGTGGGTCGCCAGTGGGTCGACAAATGCAGAACCGGGAGCGGTAGCGACCGGATGCCAACCTACATAGCGCCCAAGTACAAAAATACAGCTCAACATAAATACTTCATTGACACTTGTCTTTAGCGCACGACTCATCCGGTCGCTACGCTATATATGAAAGGGCGCCCCAAGCGGTGTAGCTTGTAGTTGTTCTACGACTTCAAGTGCAACCGCAAGGAGAGCCCTATGAGGACTTATTATGTTGGCATGGACGTGCATCGGGCAAGCATTGTGATAGCAGTGCTGAATGGAGCAGGCAGAGTGGTGGAGCGCATCACACTGGAGACAAATGGGGCGAGGGTGCGCAGTTATCTGCAGCAACTGGGAGGGAGAGTGTATGTAACGTTCGAAGAAGGCACGCAGGCGCAGTGGTTGTATGACCTGGTGCGGCCCTTAGTAACAGAAGTGATAGTTTGCGATCCGCGGCACAACAAACTACTGACTGCTGGCAACAAGAGTGATCGGATCGATGCGGAGAAGTTGGCCGAGCTGTTACGCAATAAGTCGTTGAAAGCGATCGATCATGCCGATCATGGTATGCAAACTTTGAAGGAGTTGGTGCGAAACTACGATTGTCTGGTGAAGGACACTACCCGGGTGATGAATCGATTGAAAGCCATTTTTCGCGGCCGGGCGCTTGCTTGTGGGGGTCATGATATCTATCACCAGGATCGGCGGGCGCAATGGCTGAAGAAACTGCACCAGCCCGGGGCGAAACAGCGCGCCACTTTCCTGTATGACCAGCTGGCGGCGCTAAGGCCGTTGCGCCATGAGGCCAAACTGATAATGATCAGAGAAGCACGGCGGCAGGCATCCTATCGCTGGTTAATGAGCGTGCCGCGTTTGGGGCCGGTGAGTGTAGCGCAACTGCTGGCCATAGTGGGTACGCCCCATCGGTTTCGCAGCAAACGACAGTTTTGGGCTTATGTAGGCTTGGCAGTAGTGACGCGGAGTACTGCGAACCACGAGGTGGTGAATGGGTTATTGCGTCGCAGTCGTCGACCGGTGGCGACCAGGGGGTTGAATCGCAATCACAATCATCTGTTGAAGCGAGTCTTCAAAAACGCCGCCACCAGTGCCTGTCGTAGTGGACCGTTTCAAGCCACCTTCGCAGCTCGAGTGCAACAAGGGATGGATCCGGCCTTGGCTCGTTTGACTATTGCCCGACAATTGGCAGCCATTACCTTAAGCCTGTGGAAACGTGGCGAAGAGTTCAAGGTTGAAAGGATGACACCAGCAACGACTTAAGCGACGAGTTACCAAGAGCTCGTAGTTACTACTGCGTTACTGCCCCCAGTCGGCTGCTGTGACCGCTATACCTTTGCGATAGATCCCGGGGTCGTGGGTGAGTATCAACGGAGCGGATGTCCCAGCCACAGCTGAGGCCCAGTCGCTACTATATGCCCCCACGCATAACCAGAAATAGTCATAGGCCCAATCGACCAGACTGGAGTCGCAGATAGAACCATGGTTGGCACGGCTGCATCCCGGACCACCACTAAGACTATTCAGATCTCAACGCAGAGCCGAAACAAAAACGGTCACCGAGAGACTGGGGAAATGTTCAGTTCGTAACTACGTCAGCACGGCTGGGGCTAGCTGCCCGGAACTCTTCGGGCGGCTCGAGTGACAACTTTTTTCTTGACAGCCCTTTCATAGAACCGCTCCCGGTTCTGCATTTGTCGACCCACTCACAAAGTCATCGGGGGCGACACCTAACTCACGCCGTCGTTGCGGCCCTTTCGCCGTGTTGCACTTCCAAGTTGAATTCGCGAATGACAAATGAGAAATGGAAAATAATAAATGGAAAATGGGCTTTCTCTCCCATCATGGCCGCAAAAACACTTTCAAAACCCCCTTCTTGCCGGCTCTCTCCATCGCATGCACGCCGCGAGCTAGCGGATACTCTTCGCTTATCAGGCTATCGACATCGATGGCGCCCTTCTTGAGTAAATCCAGCGCAGGTTCGAAACGGCCACAGCGCGAACCGAGAATCGTGATCTCGTCGACTACCAAAGAAGTTTGATCGAAAGCCGCAGCTTCATTTCCTGCCACCGTCGACTTCAGCACCAGAACGCCACGCGGGCGAAGCAAGGACAACGCGCTGGCAAATGCTGAAGCTGAACCCGAAGCCTCTACGACGACGTCAAACTCGCGCTTTCGTTTGGCAGCGACTTTTGGCGTGGAAGTTTCAATTCCGCGGCGCTCAGCAATCCGCAGCTTGTCGGCATGTTTTCCGATCAATAGGACGCTCGCTCCGGTTAGCGCGATTGCCTGGGCGCAAAGGAGTCCGAGCTTGCCATCACCGATAACTGCGACACCATCAGTGCTCTCAATCGCAGTGCACTCCATAATTCCGCAAGCGGCAGCTAGCGGTTCGGCAAAAACAGCATGCTCATCTTCAACCTTTTCGGGAACGAGGAGAAGGTTTCTTAATGGCAAACGTAAAAATTCGGCATGGGCCCCGTCTCTGCCTGATATGCCGAGGACTGTGCGATCGACGCAATGGCGAGAATCTCCCGCCACACATAATTCACACTTCCCGCATCCGGCATTAATTTCGCCGACAACTCGCCGGCCGACCATTGAGTTTTCTGAAGCTTCCTCAACTACACCAACGAATTCATGACCGAGCGTGCCTTTGAATCCGCCGTAGCCGCGCGCGATTTCCAGATCGGTGTTACAGATGCCGGACAGCAACACCCGCACAAGGGCTTCCTCCCCGGCGGCGGGTTTTTCAATTTCCTTAACTGATACTTTGCGTTTGTCGACTCGAAGGGCTTTCATAGAGCAGAAGTCAGAAGTCAGAAGTCAGAAGTCAGAGGTCGGAGATCAGAGGTCAGAGATCAGAGATTGCTGCGGGTCGTGCACTACTGACATCTAACCTCTGATATCTGACATCTGCTTTCAGAAACTTCTGGTGCGTGTGTAGACGTTCTGCTGCGTGAGCTCAACGGTTTGTTTGCGACCGGACACACTAACGGGCACGCGCCATTCAAGCTCTTCCTCACCCGATAAAACAGCGTGGAGCCACCAATTGCCTGGATTCACAGCGACCCACGTCTGGCCTGACTTGTCCAGCCTGGCGTTGACTGGCGTGCGGCCTTTCATCCGCTCACTTAAGAAATCATCAAAACGTTTGCCGGCGCGTGGCTCAGTAAAATATTCGTGCCGCACCGCCACTATGTCGATTGGGTAGAGCTCAATGGATATATCCAGCGCGTGCAAATCAAGATCTGGAGAGGGTCTTAAAACGATCTGCAAGGACGTGGCGTCTTGAGAACCAGGTTTCGTGGCCGGTGACGTCTCGGGGAGTTGTCGGTAAATAAGCGCCCCGGTAACCGCTAATGCGGCCAGAAGGAAACCGCGAAGCAGCACAGTTGCCAACCCGTAAAAAATTCTGCCGCCTTTCATCTCGATCTCGTCTTAATCACCACCACAACCCAATCGCTACTTCTTCAGGCTGCGCACAAGAGCGACCAGCGACTCTATCTCAGGATCCGGTAACGCATTACCGGGCAGGAGAGTTTCATTAATTCGAAAACTTAAAAGCATGATACCGAACGCCAAAGATTTTGTGTATCCCCACCGCTCTTCGTGCCCGTTAGGCGGGAAGTTGAAACGTTTCTGAATGCGAAGTAAGCTCATTAGGTAATTTAAAGAGAACCCTGGGGCTGAGACTTGCAAATAACTTCGGATAAATTTCACGACGAGTGTGGTGTCTTCGGTATTTACGGTCATGCAGAGGCCGCCCGGCTGACGTATCTGGGTTTGTACGCGCTGCAGCATCGTGGCCAGGAATCGTGCGGCATTGTCTCCGCAAACGGTCCTGAACTTCACCAGGAAAGAGCGATGGGTCACGTCGCTGATTCGTTCGATCAGTCGGCGCTTGATCGTTTAACCGGCTCCAGCGCGATTGGTCACGTCCGCTACTCCACTGCCGGCGAAGTCTCTATTCGCGAAGCACAACCTTTCCTGGTCACCTGCCAGCATGGCCAGATTGCAGTTTGCCACAACGGCAATCTTCCTTTTGCTCGCGAAGAACGACGCAAGCTGGAACTCGAGGGCGCAATTTTTTCAGCCACTTCCGACACTGAAGTCATCCTCCATGGGGTGGCGCGGTCCAAGACTGCATCGGTTCGCGAAGCGATTCCGCAAGTCCTGCGAAATACTGAGGGCGCGTTTTCAATGCTCTTCCTGACGCCTTCGGAGTTGATTGCTATTCGCGACCCGCGTGGATTTCGGCCGCTGGCTTTGGGCCGCCTCGGAGACGCGTGGGTGATTGCCTCAGAGACATGTGCCTTCGATCTGATCGACGCTCAGTATGTGCGGGACGTGGAACCCGGAGAGATGCTGGTGATCGATCAGGATGGTTTGCGTTCGTCTCATCCGCTTGAAGAGCAGAAACCATCAATGTGCTTGTTCGAGCACGTCTATTTTGCTCGGCCTGATTCGCTTATCTACGGTCAGTCGGTAAACGAATCGCGGCATCGCATGGGGGCGCGACTGGCCATTGAACAGCCTGCTGAAGCGGATATCGTGGTGCCCGTTCCCGATTCCGGCACAGTTGCCGCCATTGGATATTCAGCCCAGAGCGGGATCAGTTTTCGTTTTGGCCTGGTCAGAAATCACTATGTTGGTAGGACCTTCATCGAGCCAAAACAATCAATCCGGTCTTTTGGCGTTCGCATTAAACTGAACCCGGTGCGCGGGCTGATCGAAGGCAAACGCGTGGTTCTGATCGACGATTCGATCGTGCGCGGCACCACCTCCAAAAAAATCGTGCGGATGGTTCGGGAAGCCGGGGCCAAAGAGATTCATCTTCGTATCAGTTGCCCGCCGACTATTAGCCCGTGTTACTACGGCATCGATACCCCTAACAAAGCTGACCTGATTGCGGCGCAAATGTCAGTCGAAGAGATTTGCAAATTCATTGAAGCTGATTCACTGGGTTACCTGTCTCTGGATGGGATGATCGAAGCGATTGGCATCAATCCAGATTCGTCCTGCGTTGCCTGTTGGAATGAAAAGTATCCCACGCGTATTACCAACGAAGCGGAAACGATGTGGGAGCGCGATCACGAAGCCGTAATAGCCGAAGGCTGAAGTGGAATAGGTTTTAGTCCCCCCAGATTTCGAAGTTAACTATCTAACTGTGGTTGACGGATCGATCTCTACGACCCGCAACGAGGTCATTTTCGAGTGGCTAGATCGTTAAAAGGCTGTGGCTGCGCCATCGCCGTTCTAATCGTCGTGGTAGCTGTGGCCGGCTACGCGGGCTGGAGGTACGCTTTACCCTGGTGGCGGACCAAACCGCCACCTGCTTCGGGAGGGGAGCTCCGTGTACATTTCCTTGACGTTGGCCCAGTCAACGGCGATGCAGTTTTGGTCGTTTCTCCATCAGGCAAAACTATGCTGATCGACTCCGGCGATACCGGAAAGGGCAAAGCGATCCTGGCGGCATTGCAGCGCTACAACGTTCAGCAGCTCGATTATTTTGTCGCCACGCATCCCCATCCCGATCATATCGGCGGAGCAGATGAGGTACTCAAAGCAACCAAAGTCTTGAATGTAATTGACAATGGAGAAGGTCCTGAAGTGCCGGAATCATTGGTTGCACAAGCAAAACCTTCAGCCGGCAGCCGTAAGAAAGGCGCCCCTGCCAGGAAGGATCGCTCAGCGACAGTTACGAAGTTTTACGATGAGTACAAGGAAGCCGTAACTCTAAGCGGGGCGCAGTACGAAAAGGCGCAGGCCGGAAAAAAATACGATCTGGGTGGTGGAGTGCGTTTGTTGATAATGGCGCCAACCGAGCCTCTATTCATCAAAGACCAAATGAAGACAGGCGGAAATTTGCCGAACGCGAATTCGATTGTGATTCGACTCGACTATGGCGACTTTTCCATGTTGCTGGCGGGCGACGCCGAAGAACAGACAGAACACCGGATGCTGACCACGGAGGCGAATGTCAGGACACAGATCTTGAAGGTGGCCCATCATGGTTCGAAGTATGCCAGTTCAAAGGATTTTCTTGATCGAGTTAAGCCGGAAGTAGCAATCGTCTCGGCTGGAGAGTGGAATCGTTACGGACACCCGTCCCAGGTGGTCCTGGATCGGTTGAAAGCAGTGAATGCAAAAGTTTACCGAACTGATTTGCAGGGAGAGATCACTATCACCAGTCGTGGACGAGCGAACGACTACGTAGTGAAGACGGCCAAGGAGGCGCAGAGCGACGTCTTTCTGGGGCGCACGGCACAAAAGGATGATTCGACGCGCACAGGCTTCATCGCTTACGGTGATTTTGGCCCGCCGCCGAAAACGAAAGCTAGTAAATAGTGAATAGTAAATCGTAAATAGAAATAAAAAGATTGAGAGCTTCTATCGAGAAACAGTGAGCGACTGTTTGTTCTAAATTACGATTCTGGTTGTCCTATTTACGATTTACCATTCACCAGTCACCACAGATGACAAAGCCAATCACCTACAGCGATGCGGGCGTTGATATTGACGTCGCGACTCGCGCCACTGACAAGATCAAAGAACTGGCGAAGCGCACATTCAATCATCGAACACTGTCGGAGATTGGCAGCTTTGGCGGAATGTTTGACGGCGCGTTTCCGCAACTGCGCCAGCCAGTCCTGGTAGCTTCGGCAGATGGTGTAGGCACAAAACTCAAAATTGCTTTCCTCACCGGGATTCACAATACAGTCGGACGTGACCTGGTCAATCACTGCGTGAACGACATTCTTGTTCAGGGCGCGCGGCCGCTGTTCTTTCTCGACTACATCGCGACCGGAAAACTGGAGCCCGACGTTATTGCCAGTGTTGTTGGCGGCGTCGCCGACGGTTGTCGCGAAAACGGCTGCGTCTTGCTCGGTGGTGAAACCGCCGAGATGCCTGATTTCTATTCCGCGGGCGAGTATGACGTGGCGGGTTTTATTGTCGGAGTTGTGGATCGAGAAAAAATTATCGACGGCAAGCAGATCGCGCCCGGTGATGTCTTGCTGGCTTTGCCTTCGGTTGGTTTACACACAAACGGGTATTCACTCGCCCGCAAATTGTTTTTCGAAGTTGGCGGACAAGAAGATACTTATCGTGACGAATTAGGGACGACTGTTGGCGACGCCCTGCTAAAACCGCATGTCAGTTACCTGAAACCGCTCGAAGGGCTGCTCGATTCCGGCTTGATTAAAGGACTGGCACACATAACTGGCGGCGGCTTGACCGACAATGTTCCGCGAATATTGCCTGAGGGCACCGCGGTGGAAATCGATGAGGGAAGCTGGCCCGTGCTGCCTATCTTTCGACTTATGCAAAGTATCGGAAACGTTGAATCGTCAGAAATGTATCGCACTTTCAACATGGGCATAGGGATGGTGATCGTTGTTTCGCCTCAGGAATCGAAGCAAGTAAAAAACCATTTTCAGCAACGCGGCGATGCGGTTTACGACGTTGGCCGCGTTGTTAAGGGCGCTCGCTCGGTTTCAATCAGGTAATAAAATGCAACAGCGTTTATGATTCGTCTGGGAATATTAATATCCGGCCGCGGCTCGAATATGCTGGCGATCGCGGAAGCCGTGCGCGACGGTCGTATCCCAAATGCCCAGGTTGCAGTTGTGATCAGCGATCACAGCAATGCCGCGGGTTTAGAGCGAGCCAGAGATTTGCAGTTGCAGACGGCAGTTGTCGAACGACGCAAGCGTCCGCGAGAGGAACATGATCGTGAAACCGTCGCGGTTTTGAAAGAACATCAGGTAGACCTTGTTTGTCTTGCCGGATACATGCGCGTCTTGTCCGCTTACTTTCTGGAAGAGTTTCGCGAACGGATACTAAATATTCATCCCAGCCTGTTGCCGGCGTTTCCGGGACTCAATGCACAACTGCAGGCAATCGAACACGGCGTAAAGTGGACTGGGTGCACGGTTCATTTTGTCGACGAAACGCTCGATGGTGGTCCGATTATCGCGCAGAAGATAGTTCCTATTCGCGGCGAGGACACGGAAGAAACGTTGTCGTCACGCATCCTTGAACAGGAACACGAACTCTATCCGGAAGCCGTAGCCCTCATTGTGAGTGGACGATATGAAGTAGTAGGTCGTCGGGTTCTACCAAAATAGTGTGGCGCTGAGTCGCACTTCCATTTACGATTCCCAGCTTAAGATTTACGATTGAGCAATGAACCTGGAAGAGCAACTGGCCCACTTGCGAAAGGGGACCGTGGAGATCATCCGCGAGGATGAACTACGCGTTAAGCTGGAGAAGTCCGCGAAGACCGGCAAGCCACTCCGAATCAAACTCGGTGTCGATCCCACGGCGCCCGACATTCATCTCGGACACACCGTCGTTATCCGCAAGTTGCGTGCGTTTCAGGAACTTGGCCACACGGTCATTTTTCTAATTGGAGATTTCACGGGCTTGATCGGCGATCCTTCCGGTAATTCAGCCACCCGCCCGCAACTTTCGCGCGCAGAGATTAATGCCAACGCGGAAACTTACAAGCAGCAGGTTTCAAAACTACTCGACCCGGCAAAAACGGAGTTGCGGTTCAACTCCGAATGGCTCGGTAAGCTGGGCTCGGATGGATTCGTGCGGCTTTCATCTCATGTCACTGTCAGGCAGATACTCGAGCGGGACGATTTCGCAAAGCGGCTTGCTGAAGAGAAGCCAATTGCATTGCACGAATTACTGTACCCGTTAACTCAAGCCTATGACTCGGTGGCGCTGGAAGCGGATGTCGAACTGGGCGGGACGGATCAAAAGTTTAACCTCCTAATGGGGCGCAACCTGCAGCGTGAATATAAACAGGAAGCGCAGATTGCCATGATCATGCCGCTACTCGAGGGCACCGAGGGCGTGCAAAAGATGTCGAAGAGCCTGGGCAACTACATTGGTATCAATGAGCCGCCACAGGAGATTTTCGGGAAGGTGATGTCTATCTCAGATGATTTGATGTGGCGCTACTACGAACTGTTAACAGATTTCTCAGTTGAAGAAATAGCAGCGCTTAGGCAGGCAGCGGAAAATGGTGAACGGAACCCGCGCGATATTAAAGTTGACTTAGCGAAGGGGATCGTCAGTGATTTTCATTCGACGGATGACGCTGATCGGGCTCAGGAGCAGTTTGACCAAACCTTCAGATTGAAGGAGCCCCAGTTTGATCCCTGGGCCGTGCCGTTTGGCAGTTATAAATTGATTGACCTGCTGGTCACAACGAGTGTCGAGGGTGGAAAAACCTTGGCAGACTCAAAAAAAGCTGCGCGACGATTAATTGAACAAGGGGGAGTTCGGATCAATCGAGAACGATGTACACAGCCTGATTTTGCTATCGACCTAACTTCCTCAGAAAAGAAAATTCTTCTACAGATGGGCCCGAGGGTTTTTCTTGAAATCTTTGGCGCTAAACCCTCGACTAAGTAACTGCTGAGCCCAGTATGTCCGCAGCACTCGCCACTGAAGACATCCTCATTATTGAAACGCCTGAGCGCGTGCCGCTCCATTTTGCACTTGCTTCTATCGGGAACCGCTTCATCGCCTGTGCGATCGACCACGCGCTACAGTTCACCGCAATCATCATCATGATCATCGCTTTCACCCTGGTCGCAAACTACTCCAGTCTGGGTGAACAGTTATCGAATGCGCCTAAATGGGTCAAGGCCATCCTGATCGTAATCGTCTTTCTTATAGTGTCGGGATACTTCGCTTTCTTCGAGTGGATTTGGAACGGTCAAACTCCGGGAAAGCGTTTGCTGAAACTACGAGTCATTCGCGAAGACGGGAGGCCGGTGACTTTTTGGGAAGCGTCTGTTCGGAATCTACTACGCACGTTCGACATGATGCCGGCGCCGTTTTACTCAATCGGGCTCGTTTCCGTTTTTATCAGCACCTCGGATCAAAGGGTTGGAGATATGGTGGCCGGCACAGTTGTGGTGCGCGAGCGCGAAGCGGAAGCACCGGCTTTTTCTCAAGTCTTCGCCTCGCCGGTGAGCGACCCAGCGTTGCGACGTTCATTTCCCCCAGTTGATTTCACTGCTTCCATTACCGCCCTGACGCAATCTGAAATTGAGGTTGTGGAAACGTTCTTGAGGCGTCGCTGGGACCTTGTCGACGTCGCGCGTCAGTGGATGGCTTGGAGAGTGGCGTTGCCCCTCATGTACAAACTGCGTCCTTCCTATGAACTCGCGACTTTTAGCTATGAGGGATTTCTCGAAGAGCTACTACACCGATATCGCGCGCAACACCGCTTCACTGAGTAGACCCCCCAAAAACTCCCATTCGTCTTTTGACCTCGCTTGAAAGCGTTTGTTACCCTGTTCTGTTTTCACGATGGAGAGAATTCAGACAAGGGAAGGACAAGTTTAAATGTCTCGCGATGTTTTTATTCTCGGTGGCAAACGTACACCGATGGCAGAGTATGTCGGAGCTCTGAAGGATGTTTCAGCAATCGACCTTGGCGCTATTGCCGCCAAAGCTTCATTAGCTGAAACGGGTGTGGCGCCTGAAGAAATTGACCATACGGTAATTGGCAACGCTTTACAGACCTCGGGCGATGCAATTTATGGAGCGAGACACGTCGCGCTGAAGGCTGGAGTGCCTTTCGACCGTCCAGCCCTGACTGTAAATCGATTGTGCGGCAGTGGCATTCAATCGATCATTTCGGGTGCGCAAATGATTCAACTCGGCGAAGCTGAGACCGCGCTGGTGGGCGGAATGGAGTCGATGTCCCAAGCACCACACGTTATCCGCGGCGCCCGGTCAGGTTTTCCCCTGGGTGGAGGAGCACTTGAAGATAGCTTGATGGTCGCGTTACTGGACACTTACTGCAACACACCGATGGCAGGAACAGCCGAGAACCTGGCGAGGAAGTTTGAAATCTCTCGTGAAGAGCAAGACCAGTACGCTTTACGCTCACAGCAGCAAGCGAAGCGTGCCAAAGACGCTTGCTATTTCACTCAAGAGATAGTTCCGGTTGAGATAAAGTCGCGGAAGGCCACGACTCTTTTTGAGGCGGACGATCACTTAAGGCCTGAGACTACGCTCGAGGGTTTAGCCAAACTGCGCCCCGCTTTCGCCAAAGATGGTTTTGTTACTGCGGGCAACGCGTCCGGCATCGTCGATGGCGCAGCGACGCTAGTGATCTGTGGCGAGGAATATGTGAAGCGTGGGAACATAAAACCCAGAGGGCGAATCGTGAGCTGGGCTTACGCAGGGGTAGAGCCGGAAATCATGGGGATTGGCCCCGTGCCGGCAACACGCAAAGCTTTGGAGAAAGCCGGTCTAAAACTGTCCGACATGGATCTGGTTGAGGTTAACGAAGCGTTTGCCGCGCAGTATCTTGCCGTGGAAAAGGAGTTGGGGTTGGATAGAGACCGCACGAATGTAAATGGTGGCGCCATTGCTTTAGGTCATCCTCTCGGGGCTACCGGAACGCGATTGGTTCTCACGCTTTTGAACGAGCTGCAGCGGCGGAACGGCCGCTACGGACTCGCGACCGCCTGCATCGGTGGTGGGCAGGGAATCGCGATGATCGTGGAGCGACTCTAAAGCATCCTAAGCGGTGGAAAACTTAGGCGGTTCTCTCGCAAGAGGATTTCCCGTTTTTCCAAGATTGATCCAAATTATTGGCTAAAGTCTGCAGCCTTCCAAGCACCAATTTCGAACGATGCTTTGAAAAGCAGAGGTTTCACTAGCTAGTCGCGCAGGGGACTAATCCGGCATACATCTTGCGAACGTTTTTGTCATTTTTAGGGATTCGTATGTCTTCTCCTATCAAAAACGGCGCCGAGCGAAATTCTCTCAACTTTTACCTGTGTCAGTCTTGCGAAAAGGCCGGAGGGCATGATAGAAAGCCCGTCTACCTTCTGGGTTGATTTGCTCCTTCTTGATTTGCAAAATTCTCAATCGCACTCGTTGGCCGTTACAAACTGCGCCCAGTAGGTCGCGGAGATTCTTTCAACGTTATCTAATGCCTAAGGAGTTCCCCTTATGTCGAAATTTGTGAAGTTATTTTTTGTTCTTTCGTTCATCTTCACGATGAGCGCAATCGGTTTTGCTCAGTCCACGACTACCGGGGCGATCGGCGGCGTTGTGACAAACCCGAATAATGAAGTTGTTCCCGGAGCGGTCGCTACCGTTCGCAACATGGAAACAAACAATGAAGAAACCGCGATAAGCGATGACGAGGGGCGCTTTCGCGTTGCTGGTCTCCAGCCCGGCCTGTATGCAGTTTCAGTAACTGCGGCCGGATTCGGCGGTTTCAGTCAGGAACGTGTAATTGTGGAGGTGGGCCGTGTCACAGAGGTTGAGGTTCCGCTTGCGGTCGGCCAGGTCCAGGGAGGCACGGTTGACGTTACCGCCGAAGCTCCGGTCATTAACACTTCACAACAGGACTTTTCGACTAACGTTAATCAAATTTCAATCAACGAATTGCCGAATAATGGTCGCCGCTGGTCTAACTTCGCCCTGGCGACGCCTGGGGCAGTTACCGATGGACCCTTCGGCCTGATCAGTTTCCGCGGGGTCTCCGGGCTACTCAACAACAACACAATTGATGGCGGCGATAACAACAATGCCTTCTATTCAGAAGAGCGCGGCCGTACCCGTATCAATTATTCAATCAGTCAGGCTTCAATTCGCGAATTTCAGGTTAATACTTCGAACTACTCTGCTGAATATGGTCGCGCCGCCGGCGGCGTGATCAACGCCGTCACCAAAAGCGGCACCAACGATTTCCATGGTGGAGCATTTATTTTTTATCGCGATGAAAGATTTAACGCTCGTAATCCCTCCACGCTCGTCGATGGACGTGCGGTTAAGCCGGAAGATAATCGTAAGCAATATGGATTCACCATTGGCGGCCCGATCATGAGAAACAAGCTATTCTTCTTCTTCAGTTTCGATCAGCAGAAGAGGCTGTTTCCCGGCGTCGCCGCTCCCACTAACGAGACCTTCTTCGGGACGTATAATAGAGCCAGCCTGGTTGCCCGCGGCGTAACCGCCGCCCAGGCTGATGCAGCGTTTGCAGTGGCGACAGGGCTAACCGGAGAGGTTGCCAGGCGTGGTGACCAGACCCTCATTCTTCCCAAGATTGACTGGCACATTAACAGCAAGCACATCCTGACCTTTACCTACAATCGTCTGCACTGGGTTTCACCTGCCGGGGTACAAACCGGCGTTAAAGTAACTCGCGGCACCAACAGCTTCGGCGACGATCTGGTAGACGTCAACTGGGGCACGCTGCGACTGACGTCGACAGTGTCGCCTAACGTTCTTAACGAATTTCGGGTTCAGATTGCTCGCGATTTCGAACGACAGATTGCGCAACCGCCCGGCCCGGGCGAGCCGACTAACGCTATCGGCGGAAGCTCTCCGCAGGTTGCTTTGGGAACTGGTGGTATAACTATCGGCAAGCCGAATACTCAGAATCGTATCGCTCAGCCTGACGAACGGCGTCAGCAGATTGCTGACACCGTGACCATGAGCCGAGGCAATCACAACTTGAAGTTTGGCACGGACACCAGCCGGGTCAGTGATTTGAACCATCAACTGCTCAACGAGTCGGGGACGTACAGCTACACCAACTTCAATGATTATTTGATGGATTACGCAAACTTCGCTGCAGGTGGTGCGTTGCGTACTGCCGGCGTTCGATGTCTCGTGGATAACACACGGTTCGCTGGCCAATGCTACACCGGCAGCTTTAGTCAGGGTTTTGGTTCTCCTGCTTTCACCATCGTGACCCACGACTATGCCGCCTTCTTCCAGGATGATTGGCGGGTGACCCCTCAGCTCACGCTAAATCTGGGCGTACGCTACGAGTATCAGAGGTTGCCTGCGCCACAGCTACCAAACGCCCTCTTTGACAGCGATCCTCAATTCCGAGGTAAGACCAATGTCTTCCCGTCTGACAAAAACAATTGGGGTCCACGTGTTGGTTTCGCCTACGACCTGACGGGCGATGGAAAGAACTCGCTTCGTGGAGGTTGGGGCATTTACTACGGTCGAATCACCAACTCGTCGATCATGAGTGCGACCAACACTACGGGCGCAACGGGCAGCCAGTTTACGGTCAGCCTAAGTCCGACCTCCACCAACGCGGCCGAAAGAGCTATTGCTCCTGTCTTTCCCAATGTCTTCGCCGTAGCGCCGAGTGTCGGAACGAGGCCCATACCCAACGTCGTCGTGTTTGCGCCAAACATGGCAAATCCGGTAATCAATCAGATGGACCTGGTGTACGAGCGCGAGATTGCGTCCAACACCGTTGCCTCTGTTTCCGTATTACTAAGTCTCGGAAAACGCCTGCCACAGTATGTAGACGTTAATCTGGCGCGGCCAACCCAAGTTACTAATTTCACGGTCGTGGGCGGACCTTTCAACGGACAAGTTGTGACAGTGCCCAGGTTCACCAACCGCCTGAACACGAACTTCGCAGCGGTCACGGAGATTCAACCAGTCATCAGCACGGAATACGAAGCCCTGGTTTTCCAATTAAACCGTCGCTTCACCCGAGGTCTGCAGTTCCAAGGTAGTTACACGCTTTCAAGGTCAATCGATAATGGCCAGAACTCGGCCACATTTGTGGATACTAACAATCTGTTCAATCCCTATGACTTCAGTGTTGAAAAAGGGTTGTCTAATTTCGATCAAACGCATAAGTTCGTCGCCAGCGCAGTCTGGCATCCGGACTTTTTCGATAAGAGCGACAATAAGGCTGCACGCTGGCTCTTGAGTGGTTACAACATTGCGCCCATTTTTAGTGCCGGTTCAGGGCTCCCATACTCGGCCTTCGTTTCCGGAACCGCAGCGTCAATCTGCTCCCCTGGCTGTGGCGGTCTGACCGGCTCAAATGGGGGCAGCCGTTTCCCACCCAGTGGTCGGAATACGTTCCGTAGTCCAAGGATAATCAACGTGGATCTGCGCGTTTCGCGCCGCTTCCGGTTTACTGAAACAATGAATCTGGAACTGTTAGCGGAAGGATTTAACATCTTCAACCGCTCTCAGATCCTAAACGTTGACTCGACAGCCTATAATTTGACTAACGCACCATCTAGGCTGACATTTAGACCGCAGTTCCAATCGACCACGTTTACGAGCAACTTCTTTATCAAGGAGCGGCAGCTTCAGTTTGGGGCGCGCTTCGAGTTCTAAACGCGGCGAGGGTTCTAACAAACAAGGCGCGCCTCTTTCGGGGCGCGCCTTTTTTTGTAAGCAATTGAGGAGCTTGCTAGATCAACCTGTCACCTTCACTGGCTACCGAGTCCTGGCGGTAATGGCAACCGCGGCTGAGCCGATTGTGCCGTGCCGCTTGCGCCACAATCAGCGCGACCTCAACAGCATTTCGTAACCCAATAAGTCCGTCGCCGAGTTTGGTAGTGCGATAAAAAGTCTCAATTTCGTTCCAGAGGTGGCGCAACTCGCGGATGGCCCTCGAAAGCCGGTCGGCGCTCCGCACCAAACCCACGTAATGCCACATTATGTTCTGGATAGTTTGCATATCGCCTTGAATCAAGGTGGGATCAGTTTCTGCCACCAGCCCGCTTTCGTCCCATGACGGCACTTTATCGAATTCGGTCTGTGCGGGTTGCGTACCTATGGCGCTTTCAATTTGCCTGGCAGCGCGATCTCCCCATACTAATCCTTCTAGTAATGAAGTGGACGCGAGCCGGTTCGCTCCATGCACACCGGTACAACTAATCTCGCCAACTGCATACAAACCTTCAATACTTGATTGGCCCCACAGGTCAACCAGCACTCCGCCGCAGAAGTAATGCGCTGCCGGCACCACTGGTATCGGTTCACTGGTGATGTCGACTCCAGCCTCAAGACAACGCGCATAGATGCTGGGAAAGCGGTTGCGGATATCTCCGGCGGGCATGTGTGACGAGATATCCAGCAACACGTGAGAATACCCATGCGCCTCCATCTCATGATGAATCGCGCGCGCAACTATGTCGCGTGGTGCGAGATCCTTCCAGTCGGGCGAGTATTCCGCCATGAATGCCCGTCCGTCAGGCGTGATCAACGCGCCCCCTTCACCTCGAATGGCTTCGCTAATCAAGAATCCTTCGGCTCCCGGAACGGCGAGTGCGGTTGGATGAAATTGGACGTATTCGGCATTAGCTATACGCGCACCGGCACGATTGGCCATCGCCAAGCCATCTCCTCGAGCTCCTGGAGGATTTGTCGTGTTGCGGTAAAGCCGGCCTAAGCCACCGGTAGCCAATACTGTCGCGTTAGCCAGGTAACGATGCACCGTGCGTTCGTTGCGGTCGAACATGTAGGCGCCGTTGCAGGCGATGGGGCGATAGTTGTCCAGTGGATCTCGAGAATGATGAGGGAAGGTGATTAAGTCGACTGCCGTGATGTCGCGTTCGATCTTAACGTTTGGACAATTCTGCAAGGCGGCAATTAGCCCCAGCATGATTGCCTGACCAGTGGCGTCGCCTACATGAAGAATGCGCCGCCGGGAATGGGCTGCTTCCTGCGTATAAAGTGGTTCAGCATTCGCATCGCGATCAAACTTAACTCGCGCCGTTCCTTCCAGCACCTCGTGGAGTAGCGGGGGCCCTTCCTCGGCGAGAATGCGGGCCGCTTCGGGCGAGCTGACGCCCGCTCCAGCCTCGAGAATATCCGCCAACAGGCGTTCGGGACTATCATCTTCGCCCCGGCCTGCAATACCGCCCTGGGCATAGCGTGTGTTTGATTCATGCGGATCAGCTGCCCGAGTGACAACGGTGATGAGGCGGTGTGGATTTCGCGCAAGTCTCAGCGCAGTGGTTGCGCCGGCGATGCCACAACCGATGATCAAGACATCGGTTCTGTTCAAAAGTATCGTTCCTCTCGATCAGCCGATCGCTATCATTCGTTCGACTGATCTGGCAGCCCGTTTCAAAATGTCTTCAGGCAGGGTGATTACATACTGGTTCTTTTTGAGAGATTCGAGCGTCTCTTCGAGTGTGATTTCATTCATGTGAGGGCAGCGCACGCTACAGAGTCGTAGCATCTCTTTCTCAGGATTCGCGGCGGCGATGTTGTCGCCCATCGCACATTCCGTTAGTAAGAGGTAACGAGGCGCTGAAGTCTTTTCAACGTACCTGATCATAGCTCCTGTGCTGCCGGAGAAATCTGAGGCAGCTACGACCTCAGGGCTGCACTCCGGATGAGCAAGAATCGTCACATCCGGGAATTGCTTTCTGACATTCTCAATATCTTCGACAGTGAACTTATCGTGAACTTCGCAGCGCCCTAACCAGCCGATCATCTGGTAGTCGAGATCTTTATCAAATTGTTTTCTCGGATCCTGAGTTGGGAAGATGATTCGCTTGCCCGTTTCCTTCGCGACATTTTTTGCCAGGTACTCATCTGGAATGAAAATCACGGTGTCGGTGTTAAGTGAATCAACCACCGCCCTGGCGTTTCCGGACGTGCAGCAGATGTCCGATTCGGCCTTTACGTCGGCATACGTATTGACGTATGTGACCACGGGAACACCCGGAAATCTTCGCTTGAGTTCGCGAACATCTTCACCTGTAATGCTGGCTGCCAAAGAACAACCTGCCTTTTCGGATGGCAACAGAACAGTCTTCGAGGGATTCAAAATCTTCGCCGTCTCCGCCATAAAACGCACGCCGCAGAAAACAATAATGTCCTTGTCGGTTTGGGCTGCTTTGCGCGCCAGCTCCAGGGAGTCTCCCACAAAATCAGGCACGGAGTTGAAAAGGGCCGGCTCCATGTAGTTGTGTCCGAGAATGACGGCATTCTTCTCGGTTTTGAGGCGATTTATTTCAGCAGCAATCTCCGACTTTATTTTCAGTTCAAAGTCAGGCACGACGTTGGCAAGCTTTGCCTTCATCGCCTCGTACATCTTTTTAGGTTCTGTTTCGGAAATCATATTTTAAAGTTCTGCACTATAACTGCTAAATTGCGTTCAGCAGCTCAATTCTTAAGTTTAAGACTGAAATCAAATACTTTGGCCGAGTGGGTCAACGCGCCAACCGAGATGTAGTCAACACCGGTGGCGGCAATCTTGTTAACAGTTTCCAGGTTTACATTGCCCGACGCTTCAAGTTCTGCGCGCCCGGCGGTCAACTCAACCGCAAGCGCCAAAGTTTCAAGTGACATGTTGTCTAGTAAGATGCGCTTAACACCCAGGTCGATTGCTGCCTTCACGTCGTCGAGCGTGGCAGCTTCAACCTCAATTTCCAATTCACCTCCAGCGGCGCGCGCGCGATGGACGGCGTCGGCAAGGGAAGCGGCGCTCGCGATGTGGTTGTCTTTGATAAGAATCATATCGTAAAGACCATGCCGATGGTTGTGGCCGCCCCCGCGTTTCACTGCAAGTTTGTCGATCGAGCGCAGCCCGGGAGCAGTCTTCCGGGTGTCGAGAATCTTCGCGCGGGTTCCCGCTACGGCATCTACAAACTGCCGTGTCATGGTGGCAATGCCTGACATCCGTCCCAGAAAATTCAGCGCCGTACGTTCACCAGTCAAAATTGAACCGGTTGATCCGGAGAGTTTGGCAACGAGGTCGCCGCGATTCACTTTTGCTCCCTCTTCCGTCAGTGGCTGAAGCCTGATGTTTCTATCGAGTGAATAGAAGACTGCGGCAGCAACATCCAGTCCGGCAATAATTCCATCCTGCTTTGCCACAATGTCCGCGCTGGTGCGAGCTTCGGGCGATACAATGCTGAGCGTGGTGACGTCACCGGTGCCAATGTCTTCTTCCAGCGCGTTTCGGATAGCGCTTAGTATCTCCGGTGAAAGGCTGCCACCAGATTCCGCAGCGATCTTGTTCTCTGCCAACATTTTCCTGGATCATACGGTTTTACTCCGGTTCCATCAATTCAGTGGGGCATGGCAAGTGATTGTGGCGTGTGGCTAATGACGGGAACGGCGAAATGTCGCCTTTTTCGGCTGCATCCGGTCATTCTGGCGAGGGTTTCAGCAGCGATCCTCCGAATACCAAGGGGCTAGCGCCGACCATATTGTTTTGGTAGGATGTTAATCCCGCAAACGCGGGCCCGCCCGTTGACCTTTCCAGGTCCTTCGCAAAACTAAGCTGATGTCAAAGATACAAGGTAGAAATTCCACTGAAGCCGTCCCTTCGTCACCGTCCCCGGTTGAGGGCCTCAGTATGCTGTTGGGCTCAGCCTTTCTTGCAATACCAGATGCGGCCTTCCTTTTCGACAACACCAAGCTCCTGATCCAGGCCAACAGTGCCGGCATGGAATTACAGAATTGCGAGAGCCGAGACCTGAGAGCGAAGACTTGTTGCGAAATGTTCTGGTATGAAAAAGGCGCTGACGGTTGCATAGTAGATCGCGCCATTCAAAGCGGTGAGAAGGTGGAAGTTGAAATTCAGGCAGGGCCCGAGCAGAACCAATCCATATTTATCGTCGTCAAGCCGCTCAGTTTGAGCAAAGCTGAGGGCGATGCCGGAGCCCTGGTGATTGCGCGGGACATTTCAGACCTTCGTCGCGCCGAAGCCGAAGCCATAGCTCATAAGTCGTTTATCGCCAGCATCGCTGACCGGACACCAGACGAAATTTATGCGCTCGCTGCTGACGGCCGTATCACCTGGATGAATGAGCGCGCTGAAGCATTCAAGATGCTGATAGCTCCCGGCGGCAGCTTTCTCGACATCCTCGCTGAAGATTCTCGCGACGTCACGACCGAAAATCTCGCGCGCACTCTGGCTGGTAATGATTGTGAATATGAGGTCAGTCTCGTTAGACCTGACGGCACCACGCGTTATGCCGAAGCACATACTTCACCGCTTTGGAAAGAAGGAGAAATCGATGGCGTGTTGGTCTTCCTTCGCGATATTACCGAGCGGAAACGCGAGCACGAGTTAATGGCGCAGTCCGATAAACTCCGAGCCGTCGGAGAACTGGCCGCAGGCGTAGCCCACAACCTGAACAACTCGCTAACGGTGATTCACGGCCGCGCGCAACTACTATTAAGGCTTGCCGCCGACGAGTCATCGGCCAAGAGTCTTGAGGTAATAACCAACGCCGTCGAGGACGGCACTAAAACGCTGCGGCGTATTCTTGAATTCGCTCGCCGTGATTCGGCAAACGAATTTGCGCCGGTAGAGTTGGGCTATCTGCTCACCTCAAGCATCGATATTGCGCGCCCCAAGTGGCAAAGCAAATCGCGCAAAGGCCAGATCGAAGTGAAGGTCGAACCCAGTGGCTCGGTCTACGTGATGGGCGAACAGGCTGAGTTGCGCGAAGTGGTCCTGAACCTGATTTTTAATGCGGTCGACGCAATGCCCGAAGGCGGCCTGATGGAAATAGGATGCCGCGCGGAGATTGAAAGCGGTTGCTTCTGGGTGGCTGATACTGGCTGTGGCATGGCTCCGGAAACGGTCTCACGAATCTTTGAACCTTTCTACACCACTAAAGGCAAGCTCGGTAGTGGCTTGGGTCTCTCCGCTTCTCACGGCATAATCACGCGTCACAAGGGCGAAATACTTGTGGTCAGCGAACCGGGCGAAGGCACTCGATTTGAGGTGAGACTGCCTATTTGCGATAAGACTGACCGCTTCATCAAGAAGGCACCCGCGCCGGAAGAAGCCCTCACGACCGCATAAGCTCCAGCTCCTGCAATTTTCCAGATTGTTCCAAGATCAAGCACTCGAAGTCTCCGATACGTACACCTAATTAACGGAAACTCGCTTTTATTGTTGGGATCGCGCTGATCCGTCGTGGGAACACCCATTGCACTGCACCCAGTATGCGCCACATGTCAGTTAAATTTTCCGTGGCGTCTAAGGAGGCTCAGATGGGTTTACCAAATCGAGACGAACTTGAAGGAAAATTTGATCAGGCTAAGGGTGCGGCCAAGGAAACTGCCGGCCGAATCGTCAACGATCGTGACCTCGAACAGGAGGGACAGGGCGACAGAACCGGAGGTAAGATTCAGGAAGGCTTTGGCACGGCAAGACGCAAGGTGGGTGAGGCGATAGAGGACGTTGGTGAAGCAGTAGGCGAATAAGATCGTCAAAAGATCACCCCAGTGACAAAAGGGCTTACGACAGGTCTCCCGTCGTAAGCCCTTTGTGTTTTGTTTATTGGTCCTACTACTCCGTTCGAACTCCTTCGGCTCCGATCGCTTCAAGCAACTCCTCTAGTTTATCGACTTCTTCGTCCGACTTAGATTCGACACCCAGCAGGATGCCGCCACCACGGAGTCCAGCCTCGTAAACCTTCGCCCTGTATTCGGGAATGCCGGCGCCAATCAATGCGCCGATTACACCGCCCGTCGCGGCGCCTGCGCCGGCACCAGCCAGGGCCGCAGCAATTGGGCCGGCGATTACTAAATTAATACCGGGAAGAAAGATTGTGCTTCCCACCGCTACGATAGCGGCAAGCACCGCCCCAACCACTCCGCCCAGGGCGCCTCCGATTCCAGCACCGTCCGCTGCGTGAGTCTTGGCTTGCAGAGCAAATTCTTTGCTGTGAGTGGCGTCAGACATCAAAACGCTTATATCGTCTCTCGTATATCCACGCTTCAGAATTGCATCGACGCCGGCTTCCGCCGCGACACGATTTTTGAAAAGTCCTGTTACTAACCTTGGCTTTGCCATATTATTCGTCCTCCTTCGATTTCCGGGCTCCAGACACAAGTTCACTGGAGACTGAATTAAAGGGCAACAGTTGTGCCGAGTAGCGTGCTTGGCTTTTCGTCACTTTTGCCTGCGAAGGCTAGTCTGTAAGCAAACAGGCTTGGGCAGCCCTGTTCCGCTTCGATACGCGGCAGCAAACTTCGCCGCACCGCAAGGAAGCTAGTGTTGGCTGTAGGCCCTCGGATCCCTGGGTTCATTCGCGGGACGGACTAAGCTTTCTTAAATTGCCGTATCGAACAATTCTCGTTGAAGATTCTTCAAATCAGTTCAGCGCAAACTCTTGGTGGCGGGGAACGTCATCTGGCAGATCTGGCCAATGGCTTGGCCTCACGTGGGCACGATGTCTATGCAGCACTTCGTCCAAGTTCCCCATTAGTTGACGAGCTTAAGAACCTCTCAAAAGGAAAGCTCGCAGGAGTCCCGTTAAAGAATTCCTTTGACGTCGTCAGCGCGCGGGCCCTGGCAAGCCTGGTTTACAGAAATCAAATTGAAATCGTGCATGCGCACATGGCGCGTGATTATCCCCTCGCGGCATATGCTGTTTGGCAGAATCCCGCCGCCAGGTTGATTCTCACTCGTCATGTGTTGTTCCAAATGAATCGACTCCATCGGGTGACCTTCAGCAAAGCCTCGCGAGTGATCGCGGTCTCCCGAGCGGTTGCTGATCAACTTCGCGCCAGCGGCGTGGTGCCGGCTGAAAAGATCAGTGTGGTGCTAAACGGGGTGGATACGCAGAAGTTCATAGAAGCGAGAGCACATTTCAAGAGAGCGGACTTTCTACGCGAATGGAAATTGCCCGAGGAGGTGTTGCTGGTGGCGATCGTCGGAGAACTGACGCCACTAAAAGGTCAGGCGGAATTCTTGTATGCTGCGGCGCAAATTCTGACGCAATACCCTAATGCTCACTTCATCATCGCCGGTACGGACAATTCGCGCGACGGAAAAAACAGCCGCAAGCTGGATCTGCTAATCGCCAATCTTAATTTAACGAGCAAGGTCCGAATAGTCGACTGGTTGGAGGACATTGCGCAGTTGTACTGTGGGGTAGATGTGTTTGTTTCTGCCTCCCACACCGAGTCCTTTGGATTAGCTATCGCGGAGGCGATGGCTAGCGGCACAGCGGTGGTGGCAACGGAGACTGAAGGGGCAAAGGAGTTGATTGACCCGGGCATCACAGGCTTGCTCACGACTGTGGGAGATTGGGAGAAATTGGCCAAAGCTATTTTGTCGCTTTTGGGTGATAAGGATAGAAGAGGTTCGATTGGGAACGCAGCACAGCGGTCGGTTTCAGAGAGGGCTAACGTTAAGAGGATGGTGGAAGAGACGGAAGCGGTTTATAGGGTAGTAGTGTCAAACTCGGTATCAACTTAAAAGTTTAGCCACGGTTCATCCCAGAAGGCGCAACATGTCGGGGTTATCCTTCACCAGCAGGTAAACGACGCTGCGAAGGCGGCTAACTTCCGTTTCCACCATTCCAACCCGCGTTGAAACCGCGTGATCAATCGCGTCCAGCCGGAGTTGGACCTGTCCAATGTCGCCGCGCATGGCGGTCATTTTCGTATCGAGTCTTAATTCAAGTTGAGCAAGATCAACTTTCGTCGCCATTGCGTGTTCGATGCGATCCACATCTGCCTTAGTTTGGTCACGGAGAGTGTCGATCCTCGTAGCCATCTGGCTTTCAAGGCGGGCCAGATCGTCCTTAGTGGCCATCTGGCTTTCAAGGCGGGCCAGGTCGTCCTTAGTGGCCATCCGTTCGGAGATAGCCTCAACCTGTCCGCGTAACCCCTCCACCGTCGCGGCGATGAAATTAATCAGCTTGTCGTTCTGCTCGGGCACAGTTCGATAATACTGCATAACTGGTCACTACCCTTCCCTCACTCGCGGACGCCCAAAATCATCCCAATGCATCAATTTTTGCAGCGAGTATGAAATCACTTTCGGTAAGACCGTCGATCTTGTGAGTCCAGATAGTGATCTCCGCGCGCCCCCAGCCAAAGCAAATGTCGGGATGATGCCACTGCTCTTCCGCTAGATCCGCTACTCGATTAACAAAGGTTTGAGTCTCTTTGAAATCCTTAAACTTATACTCTTTGCGCAGGTGGTGTTCATTAACTACATCCCAGTCTTCAAGCTGTGTACGGAATTTGGTGATTTCCTCTCCGCGTAATGGAGGCACGCCGCCGCGGCAAGGAACACATTCACGCGAGGCTAGTTCATTCATTATTCTCCGCCCTTCAATACAATTTTCTTTAGTATCGCAATCTGTCCCGCATGATACAGATCGTGCTGAATGACGCCGTGCAAGGTAACGTATCGGGATTGGCCACCGGCAACGATTGGCAGATCAAGCTGGGATTCATCCAAATTCAGAATTTCCGATCGCAATGCCGCGTTTCCCTCTTTAAGCGCTTCAATCGTCTGCTGCCAGGCGTGCTCGCTGATCTCGCTAACTGAAGGCCAATCCTCCGCATCGGACAACCTTGCTGGGTCTCCGTTTAGTCGTCTGAGACATGCACTTTCCCACGCGGCAATGTGAAGCACAAGCTCCCAAAGACTGTGCGCTGTGTCCAATGGGCGAGATGCTGCCTGTACGGCTCCGATTCCCGCAATTGCCTCCAGGACTGCCGGCCCATGCCATGCTTCGCCGGCGAAGGCTCGCACTAACTGATCCGTAATTCTTTCAGTTTCCTTCATTCAGCAGAGGGGGCCTCCCTCCGTATGGCGTGCAGCTGTTCTCTGAGGTCTTCACGTTCGGTATAAAGCCTTGCGAGTGGCCCAGGGAGCGCAACATTATCGTCCTGATTCGGATCAAAACCGCGGATTCTCATTTCGCGATTAAACTCCTCTTCCACAACGCGAAGTCGTGTTTCAAGCTGCGAAACGCTGAGCTCGGCCGGTTTGGACATCAAAATTATTCTACATGCACGAGGCTGATTAGGGCATCCGGGGCGTTCTAGTCTATCGCTAAGTCAATAACTCACTGCTACGAATAGAGGTGATTTCCCGGCTTGCTAAGATTATGTTGACCGGATAGTCTTACTACCAAGCCTTCTGTATCAACAAAAGTTCTAGTGCTGCGCAGTCACTGTTCTGTCCGGACAGTGACCAGCCCAATCACGTGCGCGGAGGAGTAGTCGGTGGCTGATATTCGTCCTTTTCATGCTTTGCGTCCACTCGGGGAGCGAGCAGCCGAGGTGGCGAGCGTTCCTTACGATGTCGTCAATACCGAAGAGGCCGCAGGGTTGGCCCGCGACAAGCCTTTAAGCTTTCTGCATGTTTCGCGCCCCGAGATCGATCTGCCGGAAGGGACTGACATACACAGCGATCAGGTCTACAGAAGGGCCTCAGAGAATTTTGAAAAGCTGATTAATGAATGTCCGTTACAAACGGAGGAAACCGCAAGCATTTATTTGTACCGCCTGGGGATGGGAGATCACGAACAGATTGGCGTGGTTGCTTGCTGCTCCGTAGACGAATATGACAACAACCTGATTCGCAAACACGAGCGCACGCGCCGTGACAAAGAAGACGATCGCACGCGTCACATGATGATTTTGCGAGCGCAGACTGGGCCGGTGTTTCTCACTTATCGTGCGAGTCGCGATATCGACACCATGGTCATGGAGACAACTCTAGCTGAAGCTCTATTCGATTTCACCGCCGAAGACGGAATCAGGCACACCATCTGGCGCGCACCCGATGCGGTTCGCTTTGTTCAGGCATTTCGCGAGATTCCCTATCTATACATCGCAGATGGACACCATCGGGCTGCCAGCGCGGCGCGTGCGCGTGCGGAACTCAAGGAACAGAGTTTCGGACATACAGGAGACGAAGAATATAACTTCTTTCTGGCGGTGATGTTTCCCGACGATCAGTTGCAGATACTGCCTTACAACCGCGCTGTACGTGATCTCAATGGTCTATCTAGCAGCCAATTTCTCGATGCCATTAAGGGTTCTTTTGAAGTCACAGGTTCCCAAAGTGGAGAGTCGGGCAAGCGTGGAGAATGGAGCATGTACCTTGACGGCCGCTGGTACCGTCTTGGTCTTCCAGCCGGCTCACCGCCGCCCAGGGAACCGTTGACTCACTGGATGTAAGCATTCTGCAGGATCGTTTGCTGGATCCGATTCTGGGAGTCAAAGATGTACGTACGGACAAGCGAATCGACTTCATCGGTGGGAGGCGAGGAACGGGAGAACTCGAGCGCCTGGTCAATGAGGGAAAAGCCGCAGTCGCGTTTTCGCTGTTTCCAACGACGATTGAGGACCTTTTGAAGGTGTCTGATGCTGGAGAAATCATGCCCCCTAAATCAACCTGGTTTGAGCCTAAGCTCAGGGACGGGTTGCTAATTCACAGGATATGAGTTGGGAGTCCAGAGTTGGGAGTCGGGAGTCGTGAGTCTAGAGTCGGGAGTCAAGGAGACGCTCTCATTTCAGACCTGAGTCTGGCCTTAGATTCCCGAATCCGGACTCTAGACTCTAGACTCTAGACTCTAGACCCCAGACTTTAGACTCTAGACCCCAGACTTTAGACTCCAGACTCTATAAGATGCGCGTTCTCATAGCTGACAAATTTGAACAGTCCGGCCGCGATGGGTTGCAGAGCATTGGTTGCGAGACTTCCTATCAGCCGGACCTAAAGGATGACGCGCTAGTTGAGGCCATCCGCACCGAACGCCCTGACATACTCGTTGTGCGAGGTACCAAAGTAACGGAACCCATGCTTGCCGCTGGTCCTATCAAGCTGGTGGTGCGGGCGGGCGCCGGTTATAACACCATCGATGTCGCCGCCGCATCTCGTCGCGGTATCTATGTCTCCAACTGTCCCGGCAAGAATTCCATAGCGGTAGCTGAGCTCGCGTTTGCTTTGATTCTTGCGCTCGACCGCCGTATTGCCGACAACGTAATCACTCTCAGGCGCGGTGAATGGAACAAGAAAGAATTCTCAAAGGCCCGGGGATTGTTTGGCCGCACGCTTGGTTTGGTGGGCGTCGGCAAGATCGGCCAGGAGATGATTCCACGGGCGCGAGCGTTCGGGATGCCGGTGATTGCCTGGAGCCGCAGCCTTACGCCAGAGCGGGCCATCAGTCTTGGCGTTGAATTCAAAGCGACTCCCACTGAAGTTGCAAGAGAAGCCGACATCGTGAGTGTTCATGTCGCGCTGAATGCTGACACCAAAGGCTTCCTGAATTCTGCTTTCTTCGGTGAGATGCGTGAGGGCGCTTACTTCATTAACACTGCCCGCGGAGAGGTGGTTGACCAGCCGGCGCTAGTCGCTGCAATGAAGTCACGTGGCATTAGAGCGGGGTTGGATGTTTATGCCGGTGAACCAACCTCAGGAACAGCGGAGTTCGCAGACGAAATCAAAAACGAGCCTAATCTGTATGGCACACATCATGTGGGCGCCTCGACCGATCAAGCTCAGGAAGCTATTGCCGCAGAAACGGTACGTATCGTTCGCGAGTTTAAAGAAACCGGCAAAGTCCCAAATGTCGTAAACCTGGCTCGCCAAACACCGGCCACGCACCGTCTCGTCGTCCGACACTTGGACCGCCCTGGAGTACTGGCGGGCGTGCTTGATGCAATCAAGGGCGAACAGATTAACGTGCAGGAAATGGAAAATATCGTCTTCGATGGGGCGGAAGCTGCAGTGGCGCGAATTAATTTGGATAATGCGCCGTCTCAAGGTCTTTTGGACAAACTGCAGCAGGGGAATGCCGACATCGTTGAGCTTGATTTGCTTGAGTTGGGCAACCAATGAATACGACCATCATCACGGGTGCTTCGAGTGGCATCGGCGAGGTCTTCGCGCGAAAGCTTGCAGCGCGAGGTCGTAATGTGTTGCTGGTCGCGCGCTCAGAAGACAAATTGGTGACCCTGTGCAATGAACTGGGCCGTTCAAATAGTGTCAGAGCACAGTATGTAGCAATGGACTTAAGCAAGCCAGAATCGCCCGCGCGCCTATTTGAGGAAGCTGAAAAGCGTGGCTTGACGGTTGATATGCTGGTAAACAATGCAGGCTTCGGATCAATGGGCGACTTTATCAAACTCGATCTTGACCGTGAGTTGAACATGATCGATTTGAACATTAAATCGCTGGTCGAGTTGACCTATCGCTTCCTGGCGCCAATGCGCACCCGAAAGCAGGGCGCAATAATCAACGTAGCGTCAACTGCTGGATTTCAGGCAGTTCCGTTTATGGCGACGTACGCAGCCACGAAGGCCTTCGTGCTTTCCTTTTCAGAAGCGCTCTGGGAAGAGAATCGACCCCACGGCATCAAGGTGATGGCGCTCTGTCCGGGTGTTACTGAGACAAACTTTTTTGAAGTGGCCCATGGTCAAAAGCCTCCGGCGCGAGTCGCCCAAACTCCGGAGGACGTAGTTGAGACCGCTTTACGCGGTCTGGCGCGCGGCAAGAGTCATATCGTTTCTGGTTGGACTAACCGCGCAATGATGGAAGCGGAACGACTGGCGCCGCGGTCGCTGGTTACACGCGTCGCGGGCCGCATGATGCGGAAAGAATACGGAGACAGTGACTCGTAAATCTTAAGGGAACTAAGAAGCTTGGCTAGACTTCGATTTACGATTTACCTATACGGAGCGAAAGATAATGGAACGAATCCATAACTTCAGCGCCGGTCCGGCAATACTTCCGGTACCAGTGTTGGAACAGGCTCAACGCGAGATGTTGAGTCTTCCTGGCGTTGGCATGTCTGTAATGGAGATCAGCCATCGCTCGAAAACCTTTGATGAGATTCACAATCGCGCTGACGCCGGCCTTAGAGAGCTGCTGGGAATTCCGAAGAATTATCACGTTCTCTTCCTTCAAGGCGGCGCCAGTCTGCAGTTCTCGATGATCCCGATGAACCTCCTGCCTGCAGGCGGCAGCGCGGATTACATCATCACTGGCAGTTGGGGAAAGAAAGCCCTGAAGGAAGCCAAACGGAGTGGCACTATTAACGTCGCCGCGACAATGGCGGACGGCGGATTCACCCGCGTCCCCGGAAACGACGAGCTCACGCTTGATCCAAAAGCCGCCTACGTCCACCTGACGACGAACGAGACTATCGAAGGAGTGGAGTGGAAACATGAACCCGAGATCGGGAATGTGCCGCTGGTGGCCGACGCTTCTTCCGATATCCTGTCGCATCCAATTCCGATTGAAAAATACGCCCTACTCTACGCTGGGGCACAAAAAAACATTGGGCCCAGCGGAGTGACGCTCGTTATCGTCCGCGATGATCTGCTCAAGCAAATTCCTGATGGGCTGCATACCATGCTCGACTATCGCACTCACGTCGAGAACAACTCACTCTACAACACACCAAACACCTGGGGCATTTACATCATCAGTCTTGTTTGCCAGTGGCTACTCGAAAAGGGAGGTCTCTCGGCAATGCAGCGCGAGAATGAGGAGAAGGCAGGGTTGTTATATGACGCTATTGACGGCACCGATTTTTACCGCGGCCACGCTGATCCCGATTCGCGCTCAATCATGAATGTTACTTTCCGCCTTCCTTCCGAGGAACTTGAAAAGAAGTTCACCTCCGAAGCTACCGCGCAAAGTCTGGACGGCTTGAAAGGACACCGTTCGGTAGGTGGCATCCGCGCATCGATCTACAACGCCTTCCCGCTGGCGGGGGTGCAGGCGCTCGTTGACTTCATGAAAGAATTCGAAAAAAAGAACGGCTAGAAAAGTCCCACGAGAAATTTGCTCAAACAGTAATGAGAGCACGTCGGCGAGCCGACTGATGAAATAGGCCAGGGCTTTAGTGCTGGGGACGCCGACGAGCGACAAGTTGTCATTCCGTTTGCGTCTCTGTTTTGCCTTTACGAATGCTGCGGATGAAATCAACTAACGGTGCTGAAACTTCAGAGGCAGAGGTCGTCACACTTCAGGTTGGTGAAGCCGAAGCCGGCGCGCGCCTGGACGCTTACCTCGCTGAAAGAATCGAAGGCTGGAGTCGAGCACGGCTGCAACGTTTGATTGATGACGAAGAAGTCGTAGTCAATGGCAAGCCTTCTAAGCCTTCTTACAAACTGCGCGTTACTGACCAGATAGAGGTGGAATTAGCGCCGCCAGCTTCAGCAAGCTTTACTCCCGAAAATCTTCCCATTGAAATAGTTTTCGAGGATGACGACTTAGTCGTGGTAAATAAACCTGCCGGACTAGTGGTTCATCCTGCGGCCGGCATTCACTCCGGAACACTTGCTAACGGACTTGCGTATCATTTCCAGCAACTGTCGACCAAAGGCGGAGCAATTCGTCCCGGCATTGTCCACCGTTTAGACAAAGACACCTCGGGACTGCTGGTGGTGGCCAAGAACGAAACCGCCCACGAGAACCTTTCGGATCAATTTCGCGCTCGCGAAGTCTTTAAGAGCTATGTCGCTTTGGTTTATGGAACGCTCAAGCAGGAGTCGGGCAACGTTGCACAGCCCCTCGCCCGTGATCCTCGTAATCGCACGCGGATGGCCGTGGTGGCTGGGGGACGCAGCGCTTTATCACTCTGGAGCGTGCGCAAGCGCTACGAGGGTTTCACTCTTTTGGACGTAGAACTGAAGACGGGTCGCACGCACCAGATTCGTGTTCACCTTGCCTGGCTGAAACATCCGGTGGTTGGGGATTCGCTTTACGACGGCGGCCGAGACAATAGCGTGCAGGATGCGCAATTGCGGGCGCGAATTCGCAGATTGAAACGTCAGTTTCTTCACGCCGAGCGGTTAGGATTCCGTCATCCGCGTTCACAAGAGCAAATCGAGTTTCACGCGCCTCTTCCCGATGACTTGTCCGGGCTACTTCACGACCTTGAGGGCAACTTCAGGTAAGCCTATGGAATTGGCTCAAAGCGCTTCACTAATTCTTTGAACTTAGGTTCCGATCGCAGCGAATCAAATAATGGATCAATGCGAATAAGCACAAGCCCGGGATGACGACTTTCAAACGCATGGCCCAGTTGAGTGATCGCTTCGTCCTTTTCGTTGAGACCAATACTTACAATCGCGAGATATCGAGGCGAGACGTAACGCTTGCTTGAAAGGGCCTTAAGCCGTCCCAGTATTGCGATTGCTTCCTGCCGTCTTCCCGAAATTCCGTAAGTGAATCCTAAAGAGGCCGCAACCTCAGGATCATTCTCGACTGATCCTTCCTTCAAGGGACCGTCGCCCGGAGACTCCAGCAAACCGCGAAAATCGCGAATCGCCTCCGCGTGCATTCCCTTCATCGCGTAAGCCAAGCCGCGGTAATGGTGCGCCACCCAGAAATCAGGAACCATCTCGAGGGTCTTGTTACAGTGTTTGATGGCGTCGTCGTAACGATGTTCATAATAGGCATAGTGGCCCAGGTTGGAACTGATGATTGGAGACAACGGATCGAGTTGATGGGCCTTCTCGATTTCCTCCTTGGCGGGACCAAATTTACCCATCTGCATCAGATAGGAGGCATACCACTGGTGAGCGGTCGGATACTTAGCGTTCAGTTCCAGCGCCTTCTTGAAGTCGGCTTCCGCGCCAAGCCAATCCCACTCGTAAGCCAGTTTCACAAAACCCCGAGAGGTATAAGCCTCAGCAAGTGTAGGATCGATGTCGACCGCTTTCTGCGCCGCCGCTTTTGCCTTTGGCATCTCGTCCGCGGGCTTGACCGCGCCGATGTCCGACAACAAAGCGTAAGAGTCTGCGAGCCCGGAGTATGCTAGCGCATAGGTCGGATCTTTTTCCTCCGCTTCCTTAAAGTATCTGATTCCGTTTCGTAATCCCTGTTCGTCTCGCTTGTTCCAGAAGAATCGTCCCTTGAGATAGAGTTCATAGGCCTCTGTATTTGAAGTGTGTCTCTTTCCAAGTTTTTGTACATCTGCACCAGTTAATCGCAGCCTCAAAGTTTCGGAGATCTTCCTGGCGATTTCCTCCTGGAACCGAAAAAATGTCGGAGAGGCTGTTGTTATATTCAGCTCCCCACAGTTGAGTGCCGTCTGAGACGTCTATTAACTCGGTTTTGATAATTAAACGGTCGCCCTGCTTCACTAGTCGTCCGGCCAGTACTGCGCCCACATTGAGACGCTTCCCGACTTCCAACGGATCAGCGCTTTTGTCTTTGAAACGAAAAACCGCACTGCGTGACATGACCTTCAACTCCGGCAATTGCGACAGGCTGCGAATGATGCTCTCGGTTATTCCATCAGATAAATACTCAGCATTAGGATCGTTACTGTCATTGACGAAGGGGAGGACCGCAACCGAATCAATGGCACGTCTCGAGAAGTAGAAATAGCCACCCATTACCGACAAGACGAGAAGCAGGCCAACCAGGCTAGTCGCGGCGATCTTAGTGGTATTCGCATGCGTCGACGTGCTTTCGTTGCCGGGTGCAGTTGGAACGCCAGTCGACTGAGTCTGGACCAAGGATCTCCGATCTTCTTGATAGTCAGAAGTCTCGCGAGAGCCCGGCCGGCTCACCTGCCTTCCACTCTGATTGCGAATTGCTGATTCGGAGAGATGAAGCTCTTCGCGCAACTGCTCGAGGTCTATCTTGAAGTCGGTGATCGTTTGATATCGCTTAGACTTGTCCTTTGCCAAAGCCTTCGACACGATTCTTTCAAGCTGACGAGGCACGTCCGACGAGTGTGTGCTCAGTGGTACGGGCTCATGGTCGAGAATCGAAACTCGCACATGGCTGTCTGTGGGCCCGCTAAAGGGGGCGCGACCGGCCACCATTTCATACAAAACTACTCCGAGGCTAAAAATGTCGCTGCGCGCATCAATTGAGTCTCCGTGTGTTTGTTCCGGAGACATGTAACCGGTCGTTCCCATCACAGCGCCCGGATTGGTATTGCTGATTGCCATGGTGATCGCTTCGGGATCACTCTCGGGAACGTCTCGCTCGGTGAGTTTGGCCAAGCCGAAGTCTAAGACCTTGAGGAAGCGATCGCGCACGAAGCGATCCTGCCGCAACATGATATTTTCAGGTTTCACATCGCGGTGGATGATCCCAGCGGCGTGGGCCGCCTCGAGGGCCATGGCTACCTGAATCGCAATCCCAAGCGCTTCATCCACCGTGATCGGATCGCGCCACAAATATTGACGCAAGGTTTCGCCTTCAATGAATTCAGTGGCGATGTAGTGCGTCGAGTCTGCCTCACCGATTTCGTAAATAGTGAGAATGTTTGGATGGTTGAGTGCCAGTATCGCGCGCGCTTCCTGTTTGAAACGGCGTAACCGGCTTTCGTCTTTGGTGAGTTCCGGCGGCAGTACCTTCAGCGCGACTTTGCGACCGTGCTGCTTTGTGTCCTCACCCAGGAAGACCTCTCCCATTCCACCCTTGCCCAGTCGTTTCAGAATGCGATAATGAGCAATTGCTGCTGGCGGGTCGACTTCAGTCAGGTCCTTGCGATTTCCTGCGGGCATAGCTGAAGTGTTCTCAAGAAAGGGTTAAGCGGCAGCTACGAAATTTTCGATCAGATCGCAATTGTATCATCGTGACAGGGTTCGAACTACAAAGAGACTTAAGGTAGATTCTGGCGCCGTTGTTTGCATTGAATTGCGCGCTTTCGTAAATTGAACCGTTGCCGGCATGCTCAACAGGGCAACGAGGCGTCGTTGACAGGGCATCCAAGCGCCGGTACTCAAACGCCTATATCAACAGCAAATCTCCCTAACCGAAATTATGAGACTGGCTTTTTCAAATTGTGTACGACGACTATGGCTGCTGGCTGCCGTATTGATTTTTGCTGGTCAGACGAATGCGCAACAACAGTCGCCGAGACCAAGTCCCACTCCGCCGGCAACTGAGCAAGAACCAATTACAACCTTTATCCGACGCGTTCGCCTGCCGATAACCGTGGTCGACAAAAAGGGTCAGTTTGTGCCCGGACTTACCAAGGAAGATTTCGTCGTATTAGAAGATAAAGTTCCGCAAAAGATTGAAACTTTCTCCGACGATCTCGGCGAAGCGTTGCCGTTATACGTGGCGGTCCTGATGGACACTTCACCGTCCACCGCGGGAAAGCTCAAGTTTCAGCAAGAGTCGGCCATGAACTTTATTCAGACGGTGGTGCGGCCTCGGCGTGATCGAGCGTTGTTCGCTACTTTCGACAACGAAATAAATTTGCGTCAGGATTTCACCGACAAGCTGGATCTGTTGGACCGCGCCGTTTTTAGCGTGAAGAAGACTGGCAGCCAAACAGCGTTGTTTGACGCGATCTGGCAGTTCTGCGATGAAAAACTTCGGTCGGTAGTGGGACGAAGGGTCGTTGTGGTTATCACAGATGGAGAAGACACCTATAGCCGGGCAAACCTGCGAGACGCGATAGACATCGCGCAGCGCACCGAGACTACTATCTTCGCGATCTCCACTAAGGCTGGTTTTATTTCCACCGTGCCGGGCGTCGAAGCAGGCCAGGTAAGTGACAAGAAGGATCGCGACCTGAAAACCTTGGCCGATGAGACCGGAGGCATTGCCTTCTTTACCGGCGACATGCTTTCTCTCGAACGCTCGTTTACCAGAATCTCGAGGGAATTGCGCGCGCAATACCTGGTTACTTATAAACCGTTGAATGATCGTTACGATGGAAGCTTTCGCAAGATTGAGGTTAAGCTGGGAAGTGGCGGAAAAGATCTGAAGGTCCGAACCAAGCATGGGTACAAAGCGATCGCTGATAGCGTAAGACCCTAGGGAAGTATGATGTTTGATCGAATAATTTTAATGTTTGCGCTGGCAGCCTTGCTGGTCGTTGGTGCAACTGTTACGAGCCAGTCGGTTGCCCAGCAATCTGACTCAGCAAGTCAGGACAAGTCGAGAGCGAGGCGTGCATCAACAGTTCCGTCTCCGTCTCCAACGCCGGGAGAAAAAGACGACGTCCTGCAGGACTCGGATGAAGTCGTTCGCGTCGAGACCAACCTTACGAACATATTTTTTACCGCCGCCGACAGTAACAAACGGTTCATCGACGACCTGAAGAAAGAAGACATCCGTGTGTTGGAGGATGGCCAGCCTCAGGAGATCTTCACCTTTCAACAGAACATAGACCTCCCGCTTTCCATAGCGATTCTCATTGACACCAGCTTGTCAGAGCAACGCACCCTCCCAGATGAGAAGGCCGCCGCGCAGTCATTCCTGGAAAATGTTATGCGCCCCCAGAGGGATGAAGCCGCCATCGTCTCGTTTACGGGCGAAGTTGTTTTGGAACAGGGGTTCACTGGAAACATCGATAGACTGCGCAAAGCAATTGATCGGGTTGAGTTTGTGCCTCCCTCAGGTTACATAGGTGGAGGAGTAGTGGTGGATGATCGACGCCCGAGTACCCCGCCCATCTCTGACACAAACCAAATCATGGCTAGTGCCACAGCAATCTGGGATGCTGTTTGGGCTTCTTCCAATGACTTGTTGACTGATTCCGCTGAAAACACGCGAAGGGCGATTATCCTGCTCACTGACGGTTACGACACTATCAGCCAGGTGAAGATGCACGAGGCAATTGAGCGCGCTCAAAAGGCCGATGCTCTGGTCTACGCAATCGGAATTGGCGACGCTTACCACGGCGGCGTTGACCAGGGTTCACTCAAGAAAATTACCTCGCAAACGGGTGGTCGGGCCTACTTCCCAGGAAGTGAAGCTGAGTTAAGGGCCGCGTTCATGCAAATCCAGCGCGATCTCCGGGAACAGTATTTGGTTGCGTATTCGCCTTCGAATAAGGCGCGTGACGGCTCTTATCGGAAAATCCGAATTGAAGTAGTGAACCCCGAACCACGCAAACAAAGCCTAAAACTGAACTATCGCCCCGGGTATTTCGCCAAGACCGTCGGCCTCGAAGCCCCGGCCAAGAAAACTCACTAAGCCATAGCTGCTTCAAACAGCCACCATTTAGGCCGCTAAAGCCAAGGTTTCAGGGAATTTAAACCATGACAAACCTTTTAAGGCTTTGATATACTGCCGTGGGTTCATTAGAGCTCTTTCCTGAGGGCCCTTCCGGGCTACTTCCTAATCGTTATTCCTCGTCGCAGATAACTCTTTACCAGTAGTTTCTGGCCGATTACGGCCCTTCACCTACCACCCTCTCCACACCTAATGTTCACAGCGTCGTTTGAGAAAAACAGAATCCTGGTCGCGCATGATGATCAGAAGATCTCCGACTTATTAACCGAGCTTCTGGAGGCAGAAGATTATGAGGTGATGAGTGTTTCTGACGGCAGAAGCGCACTCGACTCGCTTCATGCATTTGGACCAGATGTCGTCGTTAGCGATGTAGTAATGCCGAACGTCGATGGCATTGAACTCTGTCGCCGGATCAAGCGGGACCCGCGAACTACAGGAACTCCCGTGTTGCTGGTGAGCGGTCTACGTATCGCCGACGAAGATAGCATCGAGGGTTTGACTGCTGGAGCCGACGATTACCTGCAGGTGCCTTTTCGCAACGAAGAGTTGCGGGTGAAGATCGCCAGATTGGCGGAGCGAAGTCGCGTTGAAAAACATTATCGGGAAATCGTTGAGCAAGCTGCCGACATCATCTACACGCGCGATATGGACGGTTATATCACCAGCATCAATGCTGCGGGTGCGCGGTTTTTTGGTAAGCCAGCAGCGGAGATTCTCGGTAGTCACCTGAGTTCGTTGATTGGTGAGGCCGCTGAACAGGACATACAAGAATCCAGACGACTGGCAACTGATTCCCCTTTACGTTCCACCTACCATCTTAAGGATGATGCAGACGGACGTTATCTTGAAGGCGTACTTACCATAGAACGCGATCGTTCAGGACAGGCGACTGGCATTCGCGGCGTCGTGCGTGATGTGACTGAACAGAAACTGGCAGAAGTAGCGTTAAAGGAAAGTGAGGAGCGCTACCGTCGTTTGGTTGAGTTCTCACCCGAAGCGATCGTTGTCCAGTGTGAAGGCAAATTTGTTTATGTGAATGCCGCTGCTCAAAAGCTTTGGGGCGCAGCTAATCCACAGGAACTCCTTGGCAGACCAGTGCTTGATATCGTCCATCCCGACTTTCATCAAATCGTTCAGGAAAGAATTGGCGTTCTCCAGGAAGGAACCGCCGCAAATGAACTAATCGAACAGAAACACGTCAAGCTTAATGGCGAGATAATTGACGTGGAAGTAGTCGGCATGCCATTCGTTTTTCGCGGTCAGCCGGCGGTCCAGGCGGTAATTCGCGACATCACAGACCGCCATCGCGGACGAAAAGCATTACAGGAAAACGAGGAACGTTATCGTGAGTTGTTTGAGAATGCCAACGATATCATCTACACGCACGACCTCGCCGGAAACTTCACTTCCCTAAACAGAAGTGGCGAAAAGATTACAGGGTACAGCAGAGAAGAAGCCTCAGGGATGAACATAGTTGACGTGTTGGCTCCCGAGTATTTAGACACCGCTCGGCAAATGATCGCCCGGAAGACCGACTCCAGAAATTCGACAGTGTACGAGCTGGAGATAATTACCAAGCGGAGACGTCGTGTCCGGCTGGAAGTAAGCACGAGGCTTATTTATCAGGACGGCAAACCGATTGGGGTCCAGGGCATAGGTCGCGATCTGACGGAGCGCAAACGATCAGAAGAGGTCGTGGCTCAACAGTCTCAACGTGAGGCCATGACCCATCGTATTTCTCAGGCCATCCGATGCTCACTCGACAGCTCAGAAATTTTCAAGACGGCGGTCAATGAACTCGGAGCTTATTTGAATGCGGATCGATGCTCATTATTCATGAAAGACGATTTGGCTCACCGCGTCACAAACGTCGCGGAGTATCATGCCCCGGGGATCGTGCCGGCAGATTCCGTCTTTGAGCTCCGGGACGTGACGGCCCTGATCGAGTCGCTTGAGAAGAATGGTGTGATTCACTTTGAGGATGCTGCGAACGATCCGCAAATCGCGGACGTTTATGAGCGGATACTCTCCAAGGCAGACGTTAAATCGATCATGTACGTGGCGATAAGAGTTGGTGACGAGGTCACCGCGGCCTTTGCTCTATCAACTACTCGTGAACTGCGCCAATGGAATGAGTCGGATATCACGCTGGCGAAAGCCATTGCGGACCAAACTGGAATTGCCATTCGTCAGGCTGAGCTCTACCAAAAAGCTGAAGCTACTTCGAAACGCGAACTACTGGTAAACCGGGTAACGCTGGCCATTCGCGCATCCCTCAGCTTGCCCGAAGTGCTCAGCGCGGCCACCCGGGAGCTGGGAATAGCGCTGGCTGCCTCTCGCGTGCACATGCACCTCTATGATCCCGAGAATCCCATATCGCCTGTATTGCATGAGTATGTGGCGCCCGGCTGTGAAAGTATAAGTTCGCTCCACGTTAGTTATGACGACCCAGTTGGCCGGCATCTGCTGAGCATTTCAAAACCTCTAGTCATCGTCGATTCCTTGAATTACGACGATGGTCCAGGCGACTTCAGGGCATCGATCCGCGAACACGCTCGTAAAACAAGCCTCCGCTCGCAAATAGACTACCCCCTCATCGTCAAGGGGCAGTTCCGCGGTGTGTTATGCATTCATCAAACAGACCGGGTGCGCTGCTGGAGTGAAGATGAGCTGTCATTGGTAGATTCAGTCGCTGAACGACTCGCTATCGGCATGGGGCAGGCTGAATTATTTGAAATGGTTGCGCGAGCGAAGTCTGAATGGGAAACAACATTTGATGCCATGTCAGACGGCATTTTCATTTTCAATCGCGGCGGTCTGCTTAAGCGAGTTAACCGCGCCGGCGCTTCGATGGAAGAGTCTCATCCGCGCGCTCTACTTGGTCGCAAGTGCTGCGATATCCTGCGCACCAGTTCCGGAAACTCTACCTGCGTGGTTGAAAAAGCAATTGAAGAGGCTCGCAGCGTCACCATCGAGGTAACGCCCGATCGGCTGAACCGCCCCATTTTGGTGTCTATTGAACCGGTTTTTGACAAGGCAGGAACGGTGACAGCCGCTGTCTGTACCGCGCGTGATCTGTCGGAACTGCGCAAGGTTGAAGCTGTTGCTCGCGAGCACCAGTCCCTGTTGACGAACATTCTCGAGAGTGCCCGCGAGTCGATTTACGCCATCGATATGGACGGCAAGTTCAAGTGGTGTAACAGAGCGACGCTGCTCGCGCTTGGACTGACCCGCGAACAGTTCATCGGCCGCTATTTGCCTGACCTTGTCTATGATGGGGATCGCGACGCAATTAGCGAAAAGTTGGACGCTGCTCTTAAAGGAGAAGCACAAACCTACGAGATGCGTTTCTTCTCGGGGGACGGGAAACTTCGTTATGCGCGCGTCGATAACTCGCCATTGGTTGTTGACGGCCGCACGACTGGCGTGTTGGGGATCGCCCGCGACATAACCGAACAAAAAGAAGAACGTGAGCGTGCAGCGCGCGCAGACAAGTTGCGCGCTCTGGGCCAGCTCGCCTCAGGCGTTGCCCACGACTTCAACAATTCCCTCGCGGCCATTCTGGGACGCGCCCAGTTGTTGCGGCGCCAACTTCGTGATGATGCTTTAGTCCGCAACCTCGAGATTATTCAGACTGCCGCTGAGGATGCCGCAGCCACCGTCCGCCGCATTCAAACATTCGCCCGCAAGTCGCCCGCTAAAGAATTTGAAGTTCTCGATATAGCCGGTCTGTTGAATGACGCGATTGAAATCACGCGCACGCGCTGGCAAAACGAAGCTCGATTGCGAGGCCTTGATTACGAAGTCACACTAAAGGCAGACGCCGGCCAATTTACCTTCGGCAGCGCCTCCGAGCTCCGGGAAGTTTTTGTTAATTTGATCGTGAACGCAGTAGACGCTATGCCTGATGGCGGAAAACTTTCAATAACTAGTGTGTGCGATTCCGGCCGACTGCACCTGAGTTTTGCTGACACTGGTACGGGCATGCCCGAAGACGTAAGGCAAAAGATCTTTGACCCGTTCTTCTCAACCAAGGGAGCCCATGGCACCGGCCTGGGTCTATCAGTCAGTTACAGCATCATCGAAAGACATGAAGGCTCGATCAGCGTTGTTTCGGAACTCGGAGGCGGCACCACCTTCACGATTCAACTACCGGCGTCGCAAGTGAAGAGCGAATCGGTTGAGGCCTCTTCCAAGCCAGAGGACATACGCTCACTGTCAATCCTTGTGGTAGACGACGAGCCGGCTGTGCGAGAGACGCTCGCAGAGATGCTTGAAGTGATGGGTCATCGCGTCCTGCTCGCGGATAGCGGCCAAAACGCTCTACAGACGTTGTCGTTAGGTCAGCTGGATGTTGTCTTCACCGATCTTGCCATGCCTGAAATGGACGGCTGGGAGACGGCCCGCGCAATTCGTAAGCATTGGCCGGAGATTAAGGTGGTGCTGGTTACCGGCTATGGCTCGGGGACCGTTCCGCCTCAAGGTGAAGACAATTTGGTTAGAGGGATTATCGGCAAGCCTTTCGACTTCTCGCAGATCAGCCAGACAATTTCCAGTATTTATTCTAAAGAGCCAGTGCTCGAGAACGTCAATGCCTAATTTTAGTTTACGTAGTTCATGATTCCGGCGCTTGCCGTAAATCCCACTCCGAAGCCAACCACCATCGCCGGTCCTTTCCAGTCATCTTTTTCCGCCAGCATAAATCCAGTTGAGGCGCTAGACAGGTTGCCGTAGTTCTTCAAGACTTCGTAGGAACCCTGCACCTTTGTGGAATCAGTGTCGAGGTGAAGCTGCGAACAGACACCGTCGAGAATTTTCTTGCTGCCGGTGTGAATCAGGCAGTCATCAACCTGGCCAAGATTGGAAACCGGGGAATCAGGATGTTCGAGCACGTTGTTCACTGTGGTCACGGCGTAGTGCGCACCTCGTGCGGGCACGCTGGGTCTCATGAAATATTGAGGCCGGCCCTTGAGAGACGGATGGGAACTGTTGCTGGTCATAGTGAGGAGATTGACATCATCAGTCTCTTCATTTGTTAGGTGGGAGATTGGACCAAAGCTGGGCTTGCCTTCCTCGCTTCCGAGGAGTAACGCCACCGCGCCGTCACCAAAAAGCATTGATTGGATGACGAAGGTGGTATCCAGCCTCTTTTGTTCAAACTGGGCTTCATCTAATTTCTGCTCCTTCCGCAGTCTTAATAGTTCTCGAAACCCCTGGTATTCGTCCGCCAGGAGCGGCGCGACGAAAGGAGTGTGGGCTTCAGCCATAAGAACCATGGCCATTCGGCCGGGATTTGCCGCTAGATACCATTGCGCGACCTCAACTGATTTCAATAAAACTGAACAACCCTGCGCCTGCATGCTCACGGTGCGTATGGAGCGCGACAACAGACCGTGAGTCTTGCCGATTACTTCAGAGGCGAGGCAGGGGAGCATTTGGTCTGGGGTATTGGTGGCGGCGATTAAGAGTCCGATTTGCGATGGGTCTCCATGCCAGCGTTCGATACAGCGTTTAGTGGCCGCGACGCCAAGCTCGGTGGTGGAGCTGCTGGCGTTCATCGGCTTGCCTGATAGGAAATCAGGGTAGTTGTCCATCACGGAGTATCTTTGATCCACGCCTAGCGAGTTTAGCGAGGTGATTAGCTCGGGGGAGAGCTTATGCATCAGCGCATTAGTGAGCTCAGTGGTTTGAAATGCATGAGTCGGAGTTGAGGTGGCCGCTGATAGTAGGTTGATCATGATTCTCTCCGGGGAAACTGTTTTTGAGCCTGTCTTGAAGAGGGTAGACATCAATGCCTGTGCCAGAATTCAGCACGGCTGAACTACGCAATTAAATGCTGAAATAATGAGACTTAAGTCGTAGTTGATCTTTCGCCGGGTGAGGTCGCACTAGTGGATACGCAGTATCCACAAAGCTAGCAAAATCTCTGGCAAGCACTTTCTGCTGGTGAAGGTGGTGAGTTAGCAGGTGGTAAGTAGATATACAGCTGTGTATCTGGTATTCACACGGATTTACGGATTTACGGATTCACGGATTTGGCAGGTTTCTCTCCGCAACTTGTATCTAACGAGTGGGCAGGCGGTAGCGTCCTACAGTGCTTTCGCCGATGCTGCCGAAATAAAGCGAGCCTCCGCGTTCGACAACGTTTGCGATTTGGGCGTAGCAGTCAGGGGCGCCGTTTTGCAGGTTCTCAACGACCGCGCCTCTTGCATCCAGTCCCAGCACAAAGCTGTAGCGCTTGGGTGCTGGTTGCAGGAAGTTCGGTAAACGGTAAACAACTTTCCTTAGGAAGGGGTACGGGAGCAACTTGTCGAGCGTTGCATCGCGCGGCGTAACAATCGCCAGCCAAAACTTATCTCGATCATTTGAGGAAACGCCGTCTGGGAAACCCGGCAAGTTGTCTATAAAGACCTCGGATTGCCCTTTCCTGGCGCCGTTTAGCCAAAAGCGGTGAACACGATAAGCGGCTGTTTCCACTACCAGCAGAAACGACTGATCCGGACTCACCGCGACACCATTCGCGAAGCTGAGATCGCGCAACAGGGTGCGCGCCACTTTTGACTTTGGGTCATAAGAAAGCAGCCGGCCGTTGCCGCGATGTTCAAACAAATCAGCTTTGTAGTTTGCGATCGGGTATTTGTAAGAGGCGTCGGTGAAATAAATGATGCCGTCGGCGGCAACATCCAAATCGTTTGTGCAGGCGAGACGAAGCCCATCAACTTCAGTAACTAAAGTTGTAACTGCTCCATCTGGCGCAACTGAGAGCAAGCCTCTGTCAGCATCTGCCACAATGAGATCGCCGGCGGAGTCGAAGATTAGTCCAAGGGGCCGCCCGCCAGTGTTTGAGAACACTTCGGGCCGAGTGCCATCTGCCTCCAGGCGCACGATGCGGCCACCGTCGAAGCCTGCGTAGATGCGCCCGTCAGCATCGATGGCCACATCTTCAGGGGCGAAGCCTTCGCCCAATGAAAGTCTTTCGACTCCCGTCAAGGCTGAATTCTGCTCGTATTTTCCGCTCAGCGCCGGCGCGGCCGGCGGCGTCCAGGCCTGTGGTGAAATTGGAACCGGCCACAAAGCCAGATAAAGAATAACTACGAAAACGACCGCGGCGAGAAAGAGGACTATGCGTCGAACTTTCGTCATTGATTTGTCGGGAGAAGGAAACAGAGTTCAGCGTTCGCCGCGCGCTTTTTCAACCTGACTTTCCAAATCGACGACCAGCTTGCGTACACCCGGCTGGTCCATGGGCTCAATGAGACGCAGCGCTTCATCGAGTACGCGTCTTTGGTGTTCCGGCCAATTCGGAAGTCCGGCGACACTGCCAAGTTCACCCTCGTATAGCGCAGCGCGCGGTGGCCGTACACTTTCCACAACGTCTTGAGCTACCGCGATGGTCATGGTGGGAATTCCGGCTCGCTCAAGTGCGCGCGCTATCACTGAAGTAGTTTGATGACAAAGTCGCGACGCTGGAATCAACAAAGCGGCTTGTACCTGGTACCTTTCGACGCGTTCGACGAGTCGGGGCGTCACTTCATCGATCAAGCGGCCGGCATTGGGAATAAAGCCGCAACAACTCCAAAACACCGTGTTAAGTTGGCCGATAATTCCATTACTTTCAAATTCAAATAGGCGAGCAAGTGGTAATAGGCAATTGCTGTCAGCCTGTACTGACGCAGGGTCATAACCGCGCGCTGAAAACCGTAAGTCCTCAGCTTCGATCTGCGCGGGGATCTCACGGAAAGTGAAGTCGCCATCTACAGCAATTGTATCGAAAGGCTCGGTACCGTCGATGTATGCGCCTGCGGAGGAAATCAGGGCGAGGTTGAGCATCGGCAACGCGCGTCTAGCGGGAGTGAAAGGCGCGCGACGATTCTTCACTAATGGATACGAGTCTCCGACATTGTCGCCAACGTTGCTGTGTTCTCGTTTCCAGTCGGCGTAATGCCTGCGCCAGTCGTCAAGTTGCTCGATGATCTCCAATTCGTTTTCCTTCCTAATGATCAACCCGCTGAACGCGCCGGGCCATGGCGAAGAAGGTAATCAGACCGGCAATAATAGCAACAGAAAGCGCGGCGACAGAATAACCGTGCAACCGGTCAAAGGCCACACGGCCAGGATCTGTCAGCGCTATTTGATCGATGCCACCACGCATTGCTTGACGCAGACCACGCATTCTAGCGGCTATCACCCATTCGCCTATTGCTGTCGAAACCGTCACCACCGTGAGCCCAACCAACTGCATGACTAGCCCAGGTCTTGTGTAAAACCTCTTCAGTGCGAGCGTAAGCGCCACTAGTAACAAACCTACGATGAAGCCGGCCACATTTATTACTGACAGTGTTTGAGAAACGATTGTACCGGCAATTTCGCCGGGGTTACTGAGGGCGAATCCGCGCAACACTCGAAAGGCGCTGGGCGCCACCGCCCCGCTGAAAAACACCGCGGCGCCAATCCATGCCGCGAGGAGTAACAAACGTATATTGTTGAGCGTGATCACTATGAGCCTATTCGAATTCGTCTACCGTCAAACGTAGTTTGATTTTCGGAGCCTGAATCTCAGGCGCGACCAACTCGCGCGGATCAGCCGCGGTCATGAGCCAGGATAGCGCCTTGTCCAGTTGTTCCTGGTACTCAACGAGATCAAGTGACATGAAAACATCTGTCCCCAAACGCGCAAACTTTTCTTTGGCGCGGGTATACATTTGCCGCGCAGCGCCCGGCCGTCCAATTTCGAGATGATGAAACGCCACCGCCGACTGAATCATCGCCTGCAGGAAAAGTTTTTCACGCGCGCTTACTTCGCCCATCCACCGCTCTTCCCAAACGTCATGAGCGGCGTGAAACTCGCCGGCATTGTATAAATCAATCCCGGCGATGTACTCAACGGGATAAGCCGCGATGTGAAGATCGGTATACGGTTGTGCTTCGCCAGCCAGCGCATCAGCGGTTCCGTTCTCAAGGACCAAGGTTTACCGCCCTCCCAGACGCGCGGCAATAACTTTTGCCGCCGTTGCCCCCGCGCCGCTCGCTCCACTTATCGTCGGCGCCAAACTGTTTGCGACGTCGCCGATGGCAAACACATTCGCCACCGAGGTCTCGTGCTGACTGTTTACGACGGCATAACCCTGTTCGTCGAGCTCTAGTTGTTCTCGGAACAAGTCCGTATTCGGCTCAACTCCGATGCGCACCACTACTCCTCGAACAGCCATTTGAAAAGGCTTCAACGCTTCTTTGCGCAGAATTTCAACTGCCTCCACCTGATCCTTGCCGAGAATTCGGGTGACGTTCGCCTCAGTAAAAACGGTGATGCAATGCTGGGAATGCATGCGCTCGACAAACTCACGCCGCGCTCTCAACGACTTGCCCCGATGGACAAGAGTAACGGTGGGACAAACCTCCGCCAACAAGAGCGCGTTTTCCGCCGCCGCATCGCCACCGCCGATAACACAAACGTCCCGCCCGGCAAAATTCTGCCTATCTCGTGTGGGCGATTCGATCATGCCGCGGCCGTCAAACTCAAGTTCTCCGGGTACACCAAGCTGTCTACGTCTAACACCGGTGGCAATGATCAGTGTGATTGCCTGGAGTTGCTCGCCACTGCGTAAAGCGACCTGTTTTGATTTCAGATCAATTCGCTCGATCTCGACCTGCGTCCACAAATCGAAATCTGCTTCAGTCGCTGCCGGGGTAAACTTTTGAAGAAACTCTTCGCCGTTCTCGGCGGGGAGGCCGGGATAATTACTAATCGGCCCGTGGATGGCAAGAAGTTGTCCGCCGACTTGTTCGCTTTGTTCAAGCACGAGCGTATCCAAGCCGAGTTCATCACACCAGCTTGCCGCCGAGAGACCCGCCGGTCCGGCGCCAATAATCAAAACGTCATGCATTGAGTGATTTGATAATGATGAATCGCGAAATGATGCGCCGATACCTTTAGGCGCGAGCAACGCCTGAGACTGTAGAGGCCAACTCTTTGCTAAAAGTCGCAGCCACCCGGTCGGGTTGCAGTCTCGACGTTCCCAGTTTTCCGTCCATACCAATAAATTTTATGGCCGAGGTCATTTCACCGGAATCATATTTCCACCTGCCGCCGCCTTGGGGTTCGAGTTGATTAAGCTCTTCAATTACGCGCGAAAAATCGCGGCGCTTAATGCGCGGCCGCACTACCGTCTCCGCCCACGAGTAGTAGGGATAATCGATCCGATATACTTCAACCGCCATTCACTGAAGTAGTGATGACAAACAGTTGCCCTTTCGCGAAATGCGATATGGCGGTAAACGGCGCCGCGTGCCGGGTGGGATTAAAGCCACTCGGACTAAATACCTCGGGCGCAAGCGTGATTAAAGAAATGTTAACCTCAGCGAACTCGATCACTTTACTCGCGCCGCGTTCAAAGCTTTCCAGTGCCGCTTCAATCTGTGTCCAGGGCTCGCGCCACAAATGTTCATACTCATTTGTTTTCGTAAGAATGCGCTCCACTTCGGGCAGAACTAACTCGTAGGCGCGTGCCTCGTCGCCCACGGTTTCACCGGCTAGAAAACCAGCGAGGGGGGAACCTGGCTCCGCTTCCGGACTTGGTTGGTCCGAGCCTTGAATGACGATACTGGCCCGCACACCATCCACACTTGAAAATTCCGAGAAGTCGCCGGCTTCAGCCGCCGGGATCAACTCGTCGCTTAATTGGAGCGCTCGCTGGCCGGCGAGAACGGTCCAAACCGAAAGCACGCCGTCAGTATCGAAATGATTGTTCGTAACCAACTCAACGCCCTGCGTTAATATGTCTCTGTTGGGCGAGGCAACCAGATTCAAGGCAATCTCGGTGGAAGTGTCCGCCTTCACTTCCTCAGGTGTTTCATTTCCTTGCCAGTGGGAAAAGTGAATGCTGTTATCGACTGTCCCATCAACGGAGAGTTTTGGAACGTCATTAAGGCCAGCGTGATAAAACTCAAACCGCATCGCAGCACCTCTCCAATTCTTTAAAGTAACATTCTGAAGTTTATAGGATCACACTCGCAAGACGAAACGCCTCCCGTTGACCAGTAGAAGAGTTCTGATTGCAGTTCGCCGCCCCTTCATTAACACCGGCCTTCAGGCCGGTGAGCGGCCCAGGGAGTTAGCGCCGAAACCGTTTAAACGGTTTCCAAAAAATGGCGGCATGCTCACCACCGGGCTGAAGCCCGGTGCTAATGGAACGTTGGTAGCAGCGGAACGCTAACTTGCTGGCTCAGTAGCCTCTCGCTAGAATGTGCCACCGCCTTCAGTTGTCTAAGAAGATTAGGTTTCCAGGAGGAACGATGAACGGACAGCCCATGCCTGAAATAACTGTGACCGAACTAAAACAGCGTCTTGATAATGGCGAGGATATCCAGATCGTAGACGTAAGAGAGGCAAACGAAGTAGCAGTGGCGAAGCTTCCTGACTCGATCCATATCCCGCTGGCTCAGATTCTGAACCGAAGCTCGGAAATCGATCCATCGCGAGAAACGGTGGTGCACTGCAAAATGGGTGGGCGGAGCGCTCGCGCGATCATAGCCCTTAAAAACTCAGGCTTCACCGGTAACCTGCTCAATCTGAAGGGTGGTATTCTCGCCTGGTCTGACGAGGTCGATCCCAGCGTTCCAAAATACTGAGGGGCATAAAGTCATCCCTCCGTTTAAGCACGGTCAATTAAATATCGTCCGTTGCCTTACTCCGCTCGTCTAAAACTCAGCAAGACTTTCCCCAAGCGAATCAATTAGACCTTCCCAGCGAGCGTGGCGTTCGCGCTCAGGGCGAAGTGTCGCCTCTCCTTTATGTTCGCTAAACAACAACTTGAAAACTTCAATTACGGAGGAATGAGAAATGAGGAGAACATTGCTGCGAAGATTCCTGGTGTGCCTGGCGTTGTTGTCGGGTGCCGTGACAACAGCTTCAGCCAGTCACTTAAACCGGTGCAACTTTGAACCGTGGGAATGCCAGGAGTTGCGTACCGACCGAAGAGAGATTAGGGCTGACAAGCGGGACATTCGATCCGATAGGCGTGAGTTGCGCCAGGACTACCGCGAACTTAGGTCGGATGTTAGAGAGTACAGGCAGGATAGGCGTGACGGCGCCTCGCAAGAAGAGCTACGCGCCGATCGCCTGGAAATTCGAGCGGACCGGCGGGAAATAAAGGCGGACCGGCGAGAGCTTCGTCAAGATCGACGAGACCTGCGCGGAGATGTTCGGGATTTTCGGCGCGATAGAAGGGACGCCCGGAGAAACTAAATAGGGAAAAGGGGAAACGGGGCAAAAGGGAAATTAGATGAAAGGCCCATTTCTCCCTTCCCCTTTTCCCTATTTAGTTATGCCTTCCAGTTTGATGAAGGGGCTCATCGAAGTAATCTTCATGCCTTCGATGACGTCCATGCGACAGGCAAGGCTTGGCTTACCGTTGTCCCTAACCTCCCCTTCAGTGTGGTACCAAACCTGACAATTAGTGCAGTCGCCATTCCAGCAAAAATCTCCGTAGGAAATCGTGTTCAGGGAGAGATATTGAAAGCAACGAAGCAACCGGTTTTTTTCGGGCACCTCGACGCGTTTACCCAGAATTTCGATACTGACGAGACGTTCGTAAGGATCAAGCAGATCGTTATCAAGCTGGTCCAGTGGTATGTCTTGAAGATCCTGCTGAGACATTGGCAGACAAAGTATAGCCATTACAGTTTGAAAATAACACTGGAATATCCGCGCTTGCCCAATCTCCGCCCGAGCCGTTTCACATCTTCGGCGATACATTGCTAAACTAGCCTTCATTCGGAGGTGAGGTATTGGCCTTAGTTATCTATACGAAACCCGGCTGCCCTTATTGCCAGCAGGCGCGGGATTATTACAATTCCAAAGGCATTCATTTTGAAGATTACGACGCGCAGACGAACCGCGCTTACCGCAAGGAAATGCTGGCGATTTCAGGCGGCGACCCGACTGTGCCCTGTATAGTTGAAGATGGTAAGTACAAAGGATCGGGTTGGGGTAATCCCCCGCGCGGTTGAACGGTCCATGATTAACGGCCGGGCGTCGTTACCGAGCATCAAGTCTCCTCAATAATTTCGAACGCCGGTGTCTGCTTTAAGCGACTTCAGTTTTATCGATTCAAGCAAAGGTCCAATATGACAAAACCACTTAGTGCCCCAGCATCGTTGTTGTTCGTTCTATCTATCATTCTGTCGGTTAGCGGGCCCAGTTTCGCCCAAACCAACGGAGGAGAGTCGACGCCTCAACCACCTATGACAGAAAAGAAAACAAAGTCCACCAAAATTCATACCGACACGATGGTCGATGACTTTTTCTGGCTGCGCGAGAAGACCAACCCGAAGGTGATTGCTCACCTGGAAGCGGAAAACGCCTACTCTGACGCGATGATGAAGCCGACCGTTGCGCTGCAGGAAAAGCTCTACAAAGAAATGGTTGGGCACATCAAAGAAACAGACGTATCAGTGCCTTATCGTCGCGGCGATTATTTTTATTACACGCGCACCGAGCAGGGTAAGCAGTATCAAATCTACGCGCGCAAAAAGGACGGCCTCAGCGCCAAAGAAGAGGTGTTGCTGGACTTGAATGAGCTTGCCAAGGGCCTCAAGTTCTTCAGCGTCCAGGCTTTTGTTCCGAGCGATGACGGGAACCTGCTGGCTTACTCGACCGATACCACCGGTTATCGTCAGTTTAAGTTGCAGATCAAGGATCTGCGCACGGGCCAACTTCTACCCGATACCTTTGAACGCGTCGGCTACGTAATGTGGGCGACTGACAATAAGACGATTTTCTTCACCACCGAAGATGCCGTCACGAAGCGATCGGACAAGTTTTTCCGCCACGTGTTGGGGGGAAAGACGGATCTGATTTTAGAAGAGAAGGACGAGCTGTTTGACGTCGTTGCCTATCGCTCGCGAGATAAGGCGATGATTTTTGCCGGTGCCGAAAGCAAGACTTCTACCGAATATCGTTTCCTTCCGGCCAATACTCCTACCGCAGAGTTGAAACTGATCAGCCCACGGGAAGCGGATCACGAATACGACGCGGGCCACCGCGACGGTTCGTTCTTTATCCGAACCAATAAGGGTGCGAAAAATTTTCGCGTAGTCACCGCGCCGGTTTCCAATCCTGGTCAGGCGAATTGGACGGAACTGGTCGCCCATCGTCCGGCGGTGAAGATTGCGGGGGTCGATCTATTTCGAGATCACATGGTGTTGTCTGAATGGGAAAAAGGACTCGAGCAGATTGAGATTCATGACTTCAAGACGAAGAAATCACATCGCATCGAATTTCCTGAACCTGTCTATTCCGCCTCTGTCGCTGAGAATCGTGAATACGAAACCCCGGTGGTGCGCTATCGCTATCAGTCGCTGGTGAGACCGAGTTCAACCTTCGACTACGACATGAACAAGCGCACCGCAACGCTTCTAAAAGAGACTGAAGTGCCGGGTGGGTTCAACAAGGCAAACTACAAATCAGAGCGTGTGTTTGCGACCGCTAAAGACGGCACGAGGATTCCGTTGTCAATCGTCTACCGGGTCGGAACAAAGCTCGACGGATCCGCGCCAGCTCTACTTTACGGCTACGGCTCATATGGATACTCGATCGCGCCGACTTTCAGTTCCAACCGGTTGAGTCTGCTCGATCGCGGAGTGGTCTTCGTCATCGCTCATATTCGCGGAGGTGGCGAGCTTGGCGAGGAGTGGCGCGAAGCAGGCAGGATGATGAAGAAGATGAATACGTTCACCGACTTCATCGCCAGCGCTGAATACCTGGTAAACAACAAGTACACCTCAAAGGATCGATTAGTTATCCAGGGAGGCAGTGCGGGAGGGTTGTTAATGGGCGCAGTTTCAAACATGCGTCCTGATTTATTCAAGGCCGTAGTTTCGCAGGTGCCTTTCGTTGATGTGCTCAACACCATGCTGGACGCTTCATTGCCACTGACGACGAGTGAGTACATCGAATGGGGAAACCCGAACGAGAAGGCGGCTTACGATTACATGAAGCAGTATTCGCCTTACGACAACATCGGACGCAAGAATTATCCCGCGACGCTGGTAAAGGTTTCGCTTAATGACAGCCAGGTGCCCTATTGGGAGGGCGCAAAACTGGTCGCGAGGATGCGTAACTTGAAAACTGACAACAACCCGCTACTGCTGAAGGCAAATATGGGCGCGGGCCACGGAGGCTCATCAGGGCGTTACGACTACCTGCGCGAGGTAGCATATGACTACGCTTTCATGCTGTGGCAGATGGGACTTGCGCAGTAGGCTTCGCGAAAAGATCAAATAGACTCAAAACGAAAAGGTCGGCTTTTAAAGCAGATAGTTTTGTTGTGTACCGAGTGTGTTCGACAGAGTGCTTTGCCAAAGATCCAAGGGATTATTCACTGCTTGACACAGGAATGTAATGGGGCATAAGGTGTGGTCTCAACACGTTTAACGAGAGCCTCATTCCTCAAGGAATCCCCGCTCCTACTAACCGCCTCAAAAACTTGGTAGGGAATACCGAAGAATGAAAAAACCACGCATTGTTCTGATCGGCTTTCTGATATTAGGTGTTGGATTTGTGTTTTACTCTCTGGGAAGAGTAACCAGATCGTCCGCTCAGAGTTCCGAAAAGTCATTGGACATTCGAAGACATAACAACGAGCCCTTAGAGTTAATAGACGTAAAAGTTAGCGGACGCTCCATCAAACAAGGAATCAAGGCAAAGGTCAGAAGGCCCGAAGGTGGTCTGGACAATGTAACCTTTCAGGAGACGGATGGTTGGCCCAGGCGCATCCGATTAAGGTTGCGAAACGTCTCAGACAAAACCATCGTTGGCTTGCAAGCATACCTTTATCTAAAACCCCCTCATTCCCCAATGTCGTTTAGTGCCACGCTTAAAGGTTCTAAGCAGTTAGAACAGACGATTCTAGAGCCAGGCGATGAAATTGAAGCCATGGTGGACGAAGGTTCATGGGAGCGCGCAGTCGCCAGAATTAAGCAGGATGGATGGGACCCGAACCTTGCTGAGGTAACTTTTTTGGTGGGAATCGTCGCATTTAGTGATAATTTGCTTTGGAATAAGGGAAGTATTCTTCGCCGCGACCCTAACAATCCGAACCGGGCGAGCCCAATAGAGGAGAAACACCCGCCAGATATGAGACGATCTCATCATCTGCGCGACCTTAGGAAGGATGTGGCGTGGGGTAACAGCGGGGTTCGGTCTGTTGCCCCACAACCATTTCAGTCTAACGCTCAATGCGTACTAGACAATAATAGTTTTATTGCCGATCACTGTGTCAATGACGCTTTCAGCGCTTATTGCTACAAGGTGACGGCCTGGGGAGCGGGACCGGGAACATCATCTAGTTTCCCAGTCTCAGGAGACTGTCGCTAACTGCCTGGCGCTCAACAAGGAGGTGTTACCTGCACGGAACAAACGACGCACTACGAATTGGTTTACAGTCCTTCGTGCGCGACACCCACCCCGACGCCGACGCCTGAACCGTCGCCGACTCCCAACTGCGATGAGCACTTGGGCCCTTTTGCTCCTGAATCCCAACGAGTTCACCAATATAATCCTGACACGGGACTCTGCGAATGCAAGAATGGTAATACGCCCTACCAATGTGAGCTCGGACTTCAAGAATGGTGCGAGAGAAAGTGCATGTGTTATACGATTACGGGGTTTCAAAACAAGTGTTATGGCATAAGCCCTATTATAGTCGACGTTGCAGGTAATGGTTTTAGACTGACAGACGCCGCGCACGGCGCGAATTTTGATCTTGACAATGACGGCACACGGGAACGGCTGGCTTGGACGAGTGCTGGATCAGATGACGCATGGCTGGCGCTCGATCGCAACGGGAATAACGCAATCGACAGCGGTGCTGAGTTGTTCGGTAACTTCACGCCACAGCCTGAACCTCCACCAGGCGAGGAGAGAAATGGATTCCTTGCACTGGCGGAATACGATAAGGCAATGAATGGTGGAAACGGGGATGGCGTGATAGATAACAGAGATAGTATATTTTCATCGCTGCGTCTCTGGCGCGACGCAAATCACAACGGTATGTCTGAGCCTTCCGAGTTGCATAAACTGCCGGAACTTGGTGTGGCAACCTTCGACCTAAAATACAAAGAGTCGAAAGAGATTGATGAATATGGCAACCAATTTCGCTACCGGGGCAAGGTGAAAGCCGTTCACGGAGCGCAAGTAGAGCGGTGGGCCTGGGACGTGTTCTTGGTTAGCGGACCTTAGTACCCACGCCACAATTCTTAATCAAAAAGCACCCGCGAGTTTCGTACGCTTGCGGGTGCTCTGATAGTAACGGGCCCTTCATTGCCCGCCACCGCTAAGCAGAGCTACTCGTTGAGATAATCCAGGCCGTTAAATTTCCAACCCGTTTTTGTTTGCACGAACGAATAGATAATAACTTCATGACCCGCGCTGTTTTTGCAGCCTGCCGTGAACCCCTTCGGCCGTTCAGCCTCTACGACCGGCTTGGCTGTCGTGACACACTTCGCGGCACTGGTTTCGTGATGGAACACTTCACGATAACGCCGCAGCAGTTGAGCTCGATTTTTGACCGTTGTCATCCCGTAGGGCATTGATATGGGAAACTGCGACATCATCGCGACGGCTGCTTTGTCACCCTTAATGACCGCGCTACGAAACTTTTCCCAGAACACGTTAATGGAATCGTCTACCGGAGCGAGCGGCACGGTCTGTTCACTCCACGCTGCGGCGTTAGCAACTAGCGTTATGGAGAGAAGACTCAGGAAGAAGAAGCGGGCAGTCGCTTTGGTCATAATTGTCCCTCTTTGTTTTTTGTCAAAAGGTAACGCTTTCATCGCTTCTGAAGCAATAATCGCGGATCATCTCTAAAAAGCTTTGTGGCTAATCTAGTGATGCGGGGCCCCCTGCCCACTCTGCGCCGGCTCCGGTTGTGGAAGCATTCACGACGGCTGCGGTTGCGGCGCGACGGAGATGGGGGTTAAATAAGGCGAAAGCAAATAAGCCTAATGGTCGGAACAACGCTGGGGAATTACAAGATTCTCGAGAAGCTCGGTGCGGGCGGACAGGGAACAGTCTATAAAGCTGTCGACTCCAAGCTTGGACGCACCGTGGTAATCAAGGTGCTGCCGGAGGAATTGGTAGCGAAAGAAGCAAACCTCAAACGCTTTGAGCGCGAAGCCCGCCTGGCATCTGCACTGGACCACCCCAACATCTGCACTATATTTGATCTAAACCAGATCGACGGTGTCCACTTCATCGCCATGCAATACCTTCCCGGCCGCAACGTGCGGCAACTCGTGAATGGCAAACCGTTGCAACTGGAGAGCGCGCTTTCAATCGCCATTCAGGTGTCGGATGCATTGGCCGTGGCTCACGCGCAGGGAATTATTCACCGGGACATCAAAGCCGGGAACGTAATGGTGAATAATAAAGGCCAGGCAAAGGTGCTTGATTTTGGACTGGCAAAACTGTTGGATGAGGACGCCGCCCGTACCTCCGGAATTCATCACACCGAGCTCACCGAAGTCGGCATACCCTACGGCACGGCCACTTATGCAGCTCCGGAACAAGCGCGCGGCGATCGGGTGGATTCGCGCGCGGATATTTTCTCGACCGGCGTGTTGCTTTTCGAAATGTTAACCGGGACGTGGCCATTTCGCGGCAAGACAGCGATCGATGTGCGCCATGCAGTGTTGCACGATGAACCGGAGCCGTTAGCGGAGGCCAGACCTGATCCAGTGCCGCCGCGTTTGCAACAGATCCTGGATCGGGCACTCAAGAAAAACCCGCGCGACCGTTACCAGCAGATTGCGCAGCTTCGCGACGATCTGCGCGCAGTGGTGCGTGACCTCTCGCTTACGGCCGGAGCGGTGATTGACGAGAGTGGCCTTCCGGTAGCGCCTCGCCACCTTAATGAGGAGGGCGCAATCACACGCGCGTTGCGCTGGTTTAAGAATGTCGCCGGCGTCGAAACGTCCAGTTCTGGCCGTATGCGTGGTTCCTCGCAACCGCGTGAGACACACGAGACGCCAACAACCATTGGTGATCGTGATCGGAAGAGCGTGGCGATAATGCCCTTCAAGAACCTGGGCAACGACACGGAGACTGCCTTTTATGAGTTCTCGCTTGCGGATGCGGTAATCACGGAGCTTGCGCGCGTTCGTTCGCTCGTGGTTCGTTCGTCTTCAGTGATTGTTAAGTATCAGGGAAAACAATTTGACCCGGAGGACGTTGGCAAGGAATTGGATGTGGATGCAATTTTAACGGCCAGTTTCCTTCGGGTCGCGAAGCATTTGCGTGTGACGGTGCAGTTGTTAGACGTCAGGACCGGAGAAATTCTCTGGAGCGATCGCATAGATGCGGATGCGAGCGACATCATTGCGGTCCAGGACAATATCGTTCAGCACATCGTTGAAGGTTTGCGTGTCGAGCTGACGCCGGCCGAGAAAGTTGAGTTGGCGAGGGGATCAACGACGGATGCGGCTGCATCGGAGGAATATTTGCGTGGGCGTAACTGCCTGGGCCAGTTTATCTATCACACCATTGCCCGCGCCGATTTGGATTCAGCCATCAATCACTTCGAAAGAGCTACCGAACTCGATCCGAATTTTGCGCTTGCCCATTCGGCACTCGGAAGCTGCTATGTCAACCGCGTGTTGAAAGGTTTGGGAGAAGCGGACGACTACAAAAAAGCGGAAAGCGAGTTTAGCAAAGCACTGGCGCTTGATCCGAAGCTGCTCGAAGCACGCATGCAGATGATCTTCATTTACCTAACTCGCGGCGAGAAACAGAAGGCACGTCAGGAAGTGATGAGTCTACGAGACGAATATCCCAACGACGCGAGCGTCCACTTTGTGCGCGGAGTAGTAGCGCGGCTCGATGGCGAATATGAGCGCGCGCTGCGGAGTTTTGACCGCATGGTCCGGCTCAGCCCCGGGGAAAAAGTCGTAGCTAGTTACAATCGCGCGCGGATATTCACCTACCAGCAGCGTTATGAAGATGCGCTGCATGAACTCGACCAGGGTGTGGAAGTCGAACCGGATCACCCGATGATTCAGACCTTTCGCGCGCGCGTACTTTACTATCGCGGAGAGATTGATGCGGCGACGCGCATTCTGCAGCAGGTGTTGGAGCGGCACCCGCGGATGGACGGAATCCGCCCCATGCTGGCAATCTGTTTTAGCGCGCAGGGGAAACATGAGCTGGCAAATCAGCAGTTGACGAATAAAGTGAAGGTGGCAGCCGCGTCGGATCATGACATCGCCTATTGGCTGGCCTCGGCCTACCTGCTCCAGGGGCGTCATGTGGTGGCGCTTGAATGGCTCGAGAAGGCAATTGAATTGGGTAACGAAAACTTTCCGTGGTTTGAGTCGGATCCAAATTGGATGGATTTGCATGAGGATAGTCGCTTCAAGGACCTGATGCAGCGGGTTAGGGCTTCTCGAGAGAATCCCGAGGAAACTGAATGAAAACTTTTGTCATTGGGGACGTTCATGGACGGTGCGCTCAACTCAACAGTTTGTTGGAGATGATCCCGCGCGACGAGGCTGCCGATACGCTCGTGTTCTTAGGAGATTTGATTGACCGCGGCCCGGATGCACCGGGTTGCGTCGATCTCGTAATGAAGCTTCATCATCAGAATGATGGAAGAGTAGTGTGTCTACGCGGTAATCACGAGCAGATGTTGCTCGACTTTATTGAAGGCAGCGCGAACCTTTGGATCACTCCCGTGACGGGTGGTGAGCGAACCTTTGAACAATATGCCGGCAAGCGGCTCACGGTTGAAAAAGAGCAGGATCTGGACGACGCGCGGCGAGCTATTGAAAAGAGTATTCCTGCGGACCATCTGGAGTTTTTCCATGCCCTGCCGTATTACCACGAAGACGAATACGCGATCTACGTGCACGCCGGTCTTGATCTCGAAAAACATCCACGGGATACCCCGTCGCAATCTCTACTGTGGATGCGCGACATGGACTTCTACAAAAACTATCGCGGCAAGCCCTGCATCTTTGGTCATACTCCGACTCCGTTACTGCCGTTGCGTGGCCGCTTGGGTCGGCATGGCATATACATTTCTCACAGCGCCATTGGAATAGATACGGGTTACAACCTGCAGTCCCCGCTTAGCTGCCTCTCGCTGCCTGACTTTTCGCTGTATCAAACCTTCGCGGACGGTCGCGAGGAGATGCACCACATCACTAACTTCATCCCTGACACGCTCAAGGCCATGCAGAAGAAGGCAGGCATTGGTGGGTAACTCTTTTGCACCTAGCGAATTTCGCGGCGTGGGTCGAGGAATTCAGAGCCGGGAGCGATAGCGACCGGGTTCAAGGGACCTAAGTCGTAACGGCGTGGGTCGCGGAATTCAGAGCCGGGAGCGATAGCGACCGGACGTAGTTACCGAGAACAGGCTACCAGTGCGGGTCGACAAATTCAGAACCGGGAGCGATAGCGACCAGGTGTAGTTAACGAGAACAGGCTACCAGCGCGGGTCGACAAATTCAGAGCCGGGAGCGATAGCGACCGGATGATCCTTGAGAAGTTAGAGCCGCTTAATCCCATTCCAAAATATCCGTCCGCAACCTTGAACCCGGTCGCTATGGCTCCCGGCTCTGAATTCGTCGACCCACCAGCACTAACTAAGCTGTGCGTATCGCCAGTATCATCCGGTCGCTATCGCTCCCGGCTCTGAATTTGTCGACCCGCGCTGGTAGCCTGTTCTCGGTAACTACACCCGGTTCGCTCCCGGTTCAGAATTCGCAGACCCACAAGCATTGACTAAGCTGTTCGGTTAAGAATGTAATCAGCGATTGCGTGCAGCATGACGGCGGGTTGTGGCAGTCGATCGAGCGTGGCGCGAGCCTCGCTGTGGACCTGGTTCGCAAGCTCGAACGCGTCAGCCGCCCCGTGCAGATTAGGATAGGTCGCCTTTTGCGCCCGCACGTCTTTACCGGGTGTCTTGCCCAACGCCTCGGCGGTCGCCGTCACGTCCAGAAGGTCATCGGTGATTTGGAACAGAAGTCCAAGCTGAGCAGCATAATCCGTAACCACCTCAAGCTCAGTTTCGGATGCGTCGGCAATGATTGCGCCGCAGCGCGCTGCCGCAATAATCAACGCGCCGGTTTTGAGACGATGAATCTGTTCCAGTTCCGCTTCAGCAACTTCCCGCGCCTCTGCCTCCAGGTCATAAGCTTGCCCGGCAACCATTCCTCGCGGCGTGCCTGAAGCTAGAGCAATCTCATTTACAAGTCTGGCGCGTTTCTCAGCAGACAACGCCTGATCCCCGGAAACGGTTTCGAAAGCCAAAGCCTGCAGGGCGTCGCCCGCGAGAATCGCTGTGGCTTCTCCGAAACGGATGTGACAGGTTGCGCGTCCGCGCCTTAAATCGTCGTCGTCCATGCAGGGAAGATCGTCATGAATGAGCGAATAGGTGTGCATCATCTCCAGGGCGCATGCGGTCGGCAGCAGCAGTTCCGGGGTCGCGCCAAATGTTTCCCCGGCCGCGCGCAGCAGGAGCGGACGAAAGCGTTTACCTCCGGCGAAGACGCTCCAACGAATAGCGGCGTGGACGTTAGCTGGTGGTTCGGATTCAGTGGGTAGGATTTTGTCTAAGGTGGTATCGACGAGCTTTTGTGTTTCGGTGAGAAACGCAGGGAGAGCGGAGTTATCCGTTGCTAGATCGGGCGACATTTCAGAAAACGTTTTCATCGCTCTTCTGTGTCAGCTTCCGGAGAGCTTGCTTTCGAACCTTCGAAGGCGTTTACAACGGTGCGCCCCTGATTATCGCGAAGCAGGATTTCGATGCGACGCTCAGCCTGGCTGAGACGCTCCTGACATTGCCGCGACAGACCAATTCCTTGCTCGAACAGTTCTAAACTCTTTTCGAGAGGCAGGTCACCACTCTCCAATTGTTGGACTATTCGTTCCAGGGCTTCCAGCGACGACTCAAACGTCTTAGGTTTTTCTTCGTTCTTCATAGGGTTCAAGGATATTTATGTCGTGGGTCGAAGAATACAGAGCCGGCCGCGTTAGTATCAATTCTCCTCAACTCTCTCAACGCGTGCATCGATTCGGCCTTTAGCCAACTTTACTCTGATTGAATTACCGATAGAAACCGAGTGCGCATCAGTTACCAGCCTGCCGTCTTCATTCTGCGCAATTGCGTAACCGCGTTTGAGCACCGCGAGCGGCGAGAGCGCCTCGAGCGACGCTGCTGCAACACCGAGACTCTGTGTTGCGCTTTCCATTCGTTTTGCCATCGCGAGCCTGGAAGTGTTTTGGGCCGCTTCGAAGCGTCGACGAGCCTCTGCCAACCGCGCGTGCAGCTCAGCGGGTGCCAGGCTTCGACTCAAAGGATCGGCGCGCAGGTGGGCATTTCTCACAACCGAGCTTATCTGCCTTTCCATGCGAAGCTGAGCGGAACTGGTTTGTGCTTCAGCCTCGCGCAATCTTGCCCTGACTTCACCAAACACTTTTGATAAGGTTTGTTCCTGCACGCGCGTTCGTGCCTTTACAATCTTGAAGCGCATTAATCGCGAAAGACTCTGTCCCATCCGCTCGATGGTTGCGCAAATTTGATCTTCGCGCGCGGCCACGAGCTCAGCCGCGGCGGAAGGCGTCGGGGCTCTTCGGTCAGCGACAAAGTCGGCAATAGTGAAATCGGTTTCGTGTCCCACTGCAGAGATAACTGGAATAGCGGAACGACGTATCGCCCTTGCTACCTCCTCCGTGTTGAAGGCCCACAAGTCTTCAGTTGATCCCCCACCACGACCGACGATCAGTACATCGACGAGATCTTCGCGCCGTCCTTCACGTTTAGCGCGTTCATGGTGGTCATTGATTAACTTGATCGCTCTCGCGATATCTGGCCCCGCATTTTCCCCTTGCACGCGTGCCGGCGAGAACAGCACATGGACTGTGCGCGTTCGCCGCGAGATTACATTGAGAATGTCGCGAATTGCCGCTCCTGTCGGTGAGGTGACGATTCCGACTCGTCCTGGGAAAACCGGCAAAGGCCTCTTTAGCTCTTGGGCAAAAAGCCCTTCAGCCTGGAGGCGATCACGGAGCTGTTCAAAAGCGACTTGCAAGGCTCCGGCGCCAACCGGATCGAGTGCTTCAACTATGAGTTCATAATCACCGCGCGCTTCATAAACGGTCAGCTTGCCACGGGCTCGCACGTTAAGCCCGTCCTTAGGTTTGAAACGTATCCGGCTATTGGCGGAACGGAAACACTTGGCGCGAAGTTGTGCCCCTTCGTCCTTGATGGTGAAGTACCAGTGACCCGACGAGTGTGCCTTGAAATTCGAAATTTCGCCTTCTACCCAGACCGAAGCAAACCGAGCCTCTATCGCTTTGCGAACAGACTCAGTCAGTTCGGAAACCGTCAGCGGCCGGCGCTCAACCTCGTCAAACAGGGATGCGAACAGGGGTTGGGACATTGAAGAAGGAAGGATGAAGGATGAAGAATAAAAAGTAAACCCTGTTCGCTAACGTAAGTTGTCATCCTGTTACAAGATATCGCGCCAACCGCAGGAAGTGGCTGATCCTGGGTCTTCGGGCGCGAGTGAAACAGTTAGTTAAGACGCTGGTGGGAGACCCGCAAGCCTCGCGCTCCAGGGCGGCGCGCTTCGAAAGCTGGCTTGATTTACACCGTTTTGATCTGCGGTTTTCCTACGGATTCGCCACACCTACTACCGGGCTGAGTCGAACCGCAGCGCCTTCACGGTTCGCCCGCACTCGCACGCGCGGGCTGTTTGACGAGCGTGAATTTGAGGCGTAGGTGATCGTGTAAGCAGTGCGGAGTTGTAACACTACGTCATCATACGCGCGCTGCAAGTCCGCAAGGTGACGAATTGGGTAATAGACACCCCCGGAAACTTTTGCTAGCTGTTGACCTTCTTCGTGGGCACGCGTGGTAAGTGTCAGGTAGCGAGTTCGCAAAGGATCAATGGTGACTTCGGGCTTAGGGACGCTGGATTCAGGTATTAATCCTGAAGGCACGTACAAGGGGTAAATCAATGCTCCCGATTCTGCGATGGCCTCGAGGATGGCAGGAAAGGGAACAAACGATTTGTTGTCATCGCCGTCAGACAGCACCACGATAGCGGTGCGCTCGCCGCGCAACTGTTTTAGCGTGTCGGCAAGCACATAACCAAGTGCATCGTAAAGTGAGGTCGCCCCACCCGCATCGATTTCATCGAGTTTCTTTGAGAGCATGCGGCGGTCAGTGCTGAAATCAGAAATGATCTGAACGTCTTCGCGAAAGCTGATGATAGAGATACGATCCTGCGGGCTGGCAGTATTCAGAAAGTCACGCGCCGCTTTCCGTATGAAGTCAATCCGCTCTTCGACACTGCCGGAGACATCCAGCAAAAGCACGAGGTTAAACGGCTCCGCGGTGGTTGCCACATTTGTGACGCGCCGCTCAACGCCATTCTCAAAAACCGTGAAATCCGATTCTCGCATTCCTTTAATTGCGCGACCCTGGCGGTCCGTGACGCTGGCGTTGAAACGCATCAGTTGTGGCGATAGCTCACTAACAAACTGACCGGGCGGGGCTCGCTTGACCAGCGACGGCTCCTTCTCAGGCGGCGGCAATGTTTTGGCATAGTCTCCAAACATTTTTGGGGACACTTTGCGGATAGCATCGGTCAACTGGCTGTCACCGCTGCGCACGATCGCGCGGGCCGCCTCAGTCAATGGCCGCTCCCGCAGATCGGTCGGCACCATATTGGGGTCGACGTTCAGCAGAACAACGCCGCGCTGGGTTACAAAGGTAAGTTGCACCCGCTTATCTTTTTCAGGTTTCTCCTCCCCCAGTTTTCCTGAAATTGCAAAGACGCCGCCGGCCTTCTCCTTCACCTCGGGAAGCTCAACGTCACTCAAATACCGCGGCTTGCTCGCTTGCCACGTGAAGTTGAATTTCAAAGCGTCGAGCGGGACATCGGCGTGGATCGTTCCCGTGTTAGTCGTTACTTCGGCGGATTCGAAGTTGCCCAGGACATCGATTGAGCCTCCCTGGCTTTCCACTGTCACCTTCGAGCGCGCGGGCACTCGCACGGTCACATCGATGCGATCCTTATCAGTCCGATCTCGAACGTCTACCTGGATACTGTTCCCTTTTTTCACCGCAAGCACGTCCTCGGCTTGAATAGCAGCCCCGGTCGAGGTGGCTTCGATCACGGCTTTTTTCTGAAGCTCGTCGGCGGCAATGACGCTCACGCGCCCATTCCTGCTCTTCACCGTAAGCGAAACCTTTTCACCGGTTTCAATTTCTTTCGAGTAAGACTGGGCAGAGGCAGAATACGCTGTGGAAAAGAACGCCAGCAGCGTGATTGCGATTACTAGATTTTTGCTTGGGGAGGTTCTGCGGCCGAAAAATGCCGCGGGGGAATTCAGGTAAAACATAGCGTTCGGATCTTGCCCGACCGAATGCTGCGGGTCAAGCGGGCGGCTCTGCACAAAACGTCTGCGATGCCGCAAGAGTCTCCAGTAAGGTTCCGCGACCTTACCTGTGGTTAAGGTTCTCATTAACACCAGGCTTCAGCCGGGTGACTAAGAGGTGACTACGAGATTCAATTGTTTCAACGGTTTCACTGCTGGTAAACCATTAAAACGGTTACCAGAAACCAAAGGCGCTTTGACACCGGGCTGAAGCCCGGTGTGAATGAGAAGGTTCCGCCCCACTGAGTGTGACCGTTTTTGTCGCCGCCTGAAGCACACCGCTCCGGAAGAATAAGAAGTAGCTTCTGCTGAATGGTTGATAATGCGAGTTATCCGCTATGATACGCAGACCCTATTAAGCTGACCCCTGGCAAAACTCTTAGAATTGAAGGCGCACTTGTTGCAGACCCAACCAAAACAGATATCCGCCGAGCGACTGGTAATCCACAACCTTGTCAAACGCGATCCACGAGCGGGGCTGGCTGAAGATGTCCGCCGCGGATTATCAACGGAGCCCAAGCGGTTTCTGCCAAAGTATTTCTACGATGAATTAGGCTCCCAACTTTTCGAGGCAATATGTCTGCTGCCAGAGTATTACCTCACTCGTGCCGAGAACGAGATTCTGGCGCATTATGCTGATGAAATGGCCGCTTCGATCTCCGGCAACACGACGCTGTTGGAGATGGGCAGTGGTAGTGCCTCCAAAACCCGTCTCATTATTGAAGCGCTCCTAAGAAAACAGGACGAACTGCTTTTTGTTCCGGTGGATATTTCAGCGACTGCCCTGGATAGCAGTTCTCGGATTCTCTTGCAGTCGCACCCGCGATTGAGAATTGAAGCCTACGCCGCAGATTATTTTGCCGGCCTGGCAGAGCTGAGCAAGAAGAGCAGGCAACACACGCTCGCTTTGTTCCTGGGTTCCAACATAAGTAATTTCGATCCGGACGAGGCCTTAAGGTTTCTGCAAGCGTTGCGAAAGGTGCTGACGGTAGGGGATGCCCTAATACTGGGCGCCGATCTCAAAAAAGACAAAACGACCCTGGAGGCAGCTTATAACGACACCCTGGGAGTGACAGCGGCGTTTAATCTCAATGTGCTGGCGCGCATCAACCGCGAACTGGAGGGTGACTTCGACCTCAGGGGTTTTCAGCATCGCGCCTTCTATAACGAGGAAGCGGGCCGGGTGGAAATTTACATCGAGAGCACTCGCAGACAAACCGTCGTAATCGGCCAGCTTGATATGACGGTGGAATTTGCTGAAGGCGAACAGATCCACACGGAAAACTCGTACAAGTACCACCTTGACGACATCGCTAAACTGGCTGAGCAAACAGGCTTCACGCGCGCGCACACGTGGTTGGATTCAAAAGAGCAGTTTAGTAGCAACCTTCTGCTCGCGGTTTAATTGCCATGGGACAGGATTGTCCAAAGTCCGTCGTATGAATCCTGTCTTCTCCCAAGCTTGAAAAATGCCGGATTCCGATGCTAAGCCGCTGGTTGAGTTTCAAGACGTAAGTTTCTCTCACCAATCTTCCTCAGTCCCTGTCATTTCCCATTTGAATCTTGAGGTAGCGGCCGGCGAAACACTCGTCTTGCTAGGCGAGTCCGGCTGCGGCAAGACGACTACATTAAAACTAATCAATCGGCTCTTCGTGCCAACCTCCGGCCAGGTACTCGTTGAAGGCAAAGCCACATCTGATTGGGACGAGATCGCGTTAAGGCGCCGGATCGGATACGTGATCCAGGAAGGTGGCCTTTTCCCACACTTCACCGTCGCTAAAAATATTGCCCTTGTTCCTTCATTGGAACGGTGGGACGAAATCAGAATCAGAGAACGAGTTAACGAGCTACTAACCCTGGTCGGTTTGGAAGCAGAGGAATTCGCGCAACGGTATCCGGGCGAATTATCTGGAGGTCAGCGGCAACGCGTCGGTGTGGCGCGCGCTCTGGCAGCCGATCCTTCACTGCTGCTGTTAGACGAGCCCTTTGGCGCGCTCGATCCATTAACGCGCGCCGGCTTGCAGCGACAATTTGCGGAACTGGCCCAGCGTCTCAACAAGAGCGCCGTGCTGGTGACTCACGATGTGCGTGAGGCACTGCTGCTGGGGTCTCGCATTGGGCTAATGCACAAAGGACAGCTGCTACTGCTGGAGACGCCCGCGAACTTTTTGCAGTCGAAGAACAAACACGCACTTGCTTACCTGGAAACACTTCATGCCCCGGTCAACGGCGGTTCTCAAGGGAAGGGAACGGAATGAACTTCTTGAACTTCCTCCAACAGAATTGGCCGGAGCTGTCGACCTTGTTACGCCAGCATCTGTCGTTGGTTTTGATCTCAACGCTGATCGCCGTCGCCATCGGTATTCCCACCGGCATACTGCTGACGCGCAACCGCTCCCTGCGTGGTCCGGTGCTGGGTATCGCGAATATAATGCAAACGATTCCCAGCCTCGCGTTATTTGGTTTTCTAATCCCACTCCCCTTTATCGGCGGCATTGGAGCGCGCACCGCTATTGTCGCCCTCGTGGTTTATTCGCTCTTGCCGATCATTCGCAACACGGTGACTGGAATCCTGGGAGTCGACGAAAACGTCCGCGAGGCGGCGGTGGCAATGGGCATGACTGGTCGGCAGATTCTTTGGCAAGTGGAACTACCTCTGGCGATGACGGTGATCATTACCGGAGTGAGGGTGGCGATGGTGATAGCGATCGGAGTGGCGACCATTGCTGCCGCGGTCGGTGCGGGCGGTCTGGGTGTTTATATATTTCGCGGACTCAGGCAGTACGACAACAATCTTCTGCTGGCGGGCGCCATTCCGGCTGCACTGATGGCGCTACTGGCTGACTTCAGTCTCAGTTTACTCGAGCGTCATTTCCTGGTTGCGGATCGCCGCCGGCGGGTTGCCGCATCAAGGTGGAAACCAATCGCTGTCGTGGCAGTCGCCCTCATCGCGATCGCTGGGATATTTTTCGCCGGACGCGATTCGCGACCGGATAGTTCAGCTTCGACAGGGTTTCGGGTTGTTGTTAGCTCAAAAGATTTCACGGAATCGACGATCCTGGGGGAGATCGTCGCGCAAATGCTTGAAGGGCGCGGCGTGATGGTTGAGCGAAACTTTGAGCTGGGAGGCAACTTGCCTCATGACGCTATACTTGCCGGTCGCATCGATCTTTATCCTGAATACACAGGCACCGCTTACACTGCAATTCTTAAACACCCACCCATCACGGATCCGCGTTCGGTTTTTGAGCAAGTTAAGACGGAGTATGAACAGAAGTTTAGTCTCGGCGTGAGCCGGCCGCTCGGTTTTGAAAATACGTTCGCGATACTTGTCAGGGGAGCCGACGCCCGGCGCTTGAATCTCAAAACTATTTCAGATGCTGCGCCACATGCGCGAAACTGGCGCGCCGGATTTGGCCAGGACTTTATGTCGCGGGCTGATGGCTATCCAGGCTTCTCCCAGGCATACGGTTTGAACTTTGCCGGACGGCCCCGCGAGATGGATTTGTCGCTAACATACATAGCGCTTTCTTCACGTCAGGTCGATCTAATTGCCGGTAACTCAACTGAGGGGCGAATTGCTGCGCTCGACCTGGTGCAACTTGAAGATGACCGTCGTTATTTTCCGCCGTATGAGGCCGTGTACATAGTCAGAACTGCAGCGCTGTCACAGGTACCGCCGTTGCGCGAGGTGCTGGATAAACTAGCGGGTGTGATCTCCACTGAAGAGATGCGGCGACTGAACTATGAAGTGGATGCAAATAAGCGTGGCCAGGCGGACGTAGTGCGCGAATGGCTAAAGACTAAAGGGCTCTAGAGTCTGGAGTCGAGCCTCTAGAGTCCAGTGTCTTTTTGGAATCGCCATAAGTTCAGTTGCTTCGGATAGGAACTCAAGAACTGCGGACTCTAGACCCCAGACTCTAGACTCTAGACTCAAGACTCTCTCTTTAGGAGGCGTAAATGACATTAATCGACTTATTAGTATTGCTTCTGATTGCCGGACTTTGCGGCGCGTTGGGTCAGGCGATCACGGGTTTTTCCCGCGGCGGATGTCTCGTCTCAATTGCGTTGGGATTTGTGGGCGCGGTACTCGGGATGTGGCTGTCACGACAGTTGGGACTGCCTGAGCTGTTTGCAATTCAAATTGGCACCACCAGCTTTCCCATCGTCTGGTCGATCATCGGCTCCGCACTTTTTGTTGCAGTCATCGCGCTTCTGACACGCAGTAGGGTGTGACCTCTTTGCTTCGTTTTTTCACTTCAAAGAAGCAGCGTACGAGGTACACGCCCGCCTCGCAGCCCGACGTGTTGGGAGTAACGCGGCTGATGACGCGGCCTTAATGGAACCACTTGGGGGCCGGGTTGGTAACCTACCTAGTTACACGTGAGCGTAATCGTGCCTTTAAATCCACTTGGCATGTCGCCACTGTCGAAAGTCTTATCGCCACTGATGGCTATCCGTGTAATTCTCATGTTCGAACTTTTGTGCTTCTTGGGATCCCCTGGATTCTTTTCATAAATCGTTCCATTGAATTCCAATTCGACAGAACCGCCTTTGATGATAATGTCACTGCCACTGTCTCCCATGGGTGTGCTCCTTTTGAGGGTGATTGAGGTTAGGTTTGGTTGGTCAGGAGTTGATGGAGTTGCGTTCGATAGAACTGAATGTCTGGCCGTTCCAGGTAATGATTGTAATTGGCCGTTCCCCAGTGTTCTTGAATACTGCCGAGTAACTTCTCCGCTTGCTGCGCATAAGATTTGGTCTTTTCCAGATCGCCTAGCTCGCGGCTTGCCCGCGCCGCGAAGAGCAACGCTAACCACTCGCCATCTGCGTTACCAGCCTGCGCAAAAAGACCCTGGGCTTCAAGAGCTGACTTCAACGCGTCCTCAGCATCACTAGACTGAATCTGTGCCTGGGCCAGGGCCAGTAGTGCATCAGAAACCAGCGTCAAGTCCCTTGCCTGCCGGGCCGACTCAAGGGCTTGCTGACACTTGCTCAAGCCAGGCGATCCGGAAAGCGTTTCAGTCAAACAGGCAACGATAAGAGCAGCGACGCCGGCCCGCTTCATCTGTGTGCCCGCAAGCGTGAGAGTTTGCTGACTCTTGGTGCGGGCTTCAGGAAAATTACGCTGGCTTAGCGCCATTCGCGAAACAGTAAGGTAGTAAGACGCGGTCAAATCCTTTGCAGAGTCAGGCTGCTCCGCTATAGAGGATGCCTCGCGCAGTGATTCACGCGCTTCATCGTAGCGACCCGTTCGCCAGAGTGCCGTGGCCCGATTGATCAACCTCGAACCAACAGTTTTGGCCACGCCCAGGGATTTGGCGATTTCATATGCCTGTTGGAATTGAGAAACAGCCTGCGGGCAGTTTCCCTTGCGAAGCAGGATGATTCCAATGTCTTCGTGTGCAACCCCTGCCTGCGCCTGATCGCCAAATTGTTGGCTCAACTTCAATTGCTGGTCGATTGCCTGCAACGCTGCATCATATTCACCTTTTGCTGATCTGGCGCGCGACAATAACGTATACGCTTGTAGAATCTCTTTCCGATAACCGCCTTGTTGATAAAAGGGAAGGGCCTGTTCCACGTAGGAAATAACTTCATCGCTACTTCCGCGACGCTCAGCCAAACTACCCAATGCCAGCATTGCTCTGGACGCGTTGCGATGCATTTTGCGCTTCTGCGAAAGGTCCAGACTCTCCTTGTAATATTTTTCCGCTTCCGGATAGTTGCCTTCAACGAGGTAGGTATTACCGACATCGACGAGCCCACGCGTCGCCAAATTATCGATTCCTTTTGGCTGGGCAATGGCAATCGCTTCAAGCATCAATTTGCGTCCTTCGCCCAGGTTGTTAGCGTCAACCTCGACATCGCCCAGCTTCTGAAGCGACTTAACCTGCTGGTAATCGTTGCCGGTGGTGCGCGCCAGTTCGAGCGCTCGCTGCAGGTTTTGACGGGCCTCCGCGAGTTTGCTCATTTGGTTAAAAAGAAAACCACGCTGAAACGCCACCTCGGCTTGTCCTTCAAAGTTTCCGAGCGCCTGGTAAAGTTGGTCAGCCTTATCAAATGCGGCAGTGGCGCTTGGCAGATCCAATTGCCTGCCGTAGAGAATGCCGACGCGCAGGAAGGCGGTGGCATCTTGAGGCGCTCGATTGGTTGCTTCGACATAACTCTTAATCGCCTTCTTAATCTCGTCGTTTCTCTCGTAAGCGCGTCCCAGGTCAACATAAACTTGCGACTCGTTGGGTGAGAGTCGCGCCAGTTCGGAGTAGGCTTTGATAGCGCCGGCAAAATCTCGTGTGACCGTTGCAGTCATCCCTTCGAAGTAGAGCGCTTCTTTAGTCTCGAGGTTTGAAGAATTCGGCACCAGCTTCCGCGCTTGCAACATCGACTCCGTTGCCTTGTCCGCGTAGTCCAGCTCAAACCACGCTTCCGCTAATGCTGCGTGGCCAAGAGGAAACTGACTGTCAGTAGCAACCGCCTGCTCCAGCGCTTTGCTGGCCTGGAGAAATGCTCCATTACGCAAAGCGCTGGTTCCCTTGTTGTACCAATCAAGTGCGACCGCAGTCGGTTTGTACGGAGCCGGCTTCCACCAGCGCAGCAGTAGCCAACTCCCCAGCGCCACCGCGAGAATTACCAGGATGAATGTGCCGAGTGAAAGTCTCGGTCTGCGAAAAGTTTCGGTGATGGTGGTTAAGGCGCTGGCGGAAACAGTCCGCGCCTGCTGTGAATTGGTGGCTCGCGCCCCGATTCTTAAACCATCTGTTTGCAAAGCTGGAAGCAGGTTCTGCAAATCCTCGCTAAGCTCCTCGGCAGTTTGGTAGCGATCGCCGACCTTTTTCTCCATCGCCTTCATAGTGATGCGATCGAGCTCAGGGGGTATCGCGTTATTTAACTTTGAAGGCACGACTGGCGTTACATGAATCACCTGAGCGCCGATTTCAAGCACACTCGATCCGCAGAAGGCCGATTGCCCGGTGATGCATTCATAAAGCACGGCGCCGAGCGCAAAGAGATCGCTGCGTCCATCGACTTGTTTGCCGACCGCCTGCTCTGGTGAAAGATATAAAGGCGTGCCGACGATCATGTCGCTGCGGGTGTGAGTGCTGGGCAAGGTGGGCCGGCTGCCACTCGCGTCTGATCGATATTGTTCTTGAATCTGTTTGACCAGACCGAAGTCAAGCACCTTCACCTGACCACGTTCGGTGATGACGACATTCGAAGGCTTTATGTCGCGGTGGACAATGCCCTGGTGGTGCGCTTCGCCAAGTGCTTCGGCAATCGCGGAAACAATTCGCACCGCCTGCGGTAGCGGCAGTGATTCTTCCTTAAGTTTTTCACTCAGATTCTCACCTTTGACCAGCTCCATCACGATAAAGGGTTTGCCATCGGCAGTGTCACCATAGTCGAAGACCGCCGCGATGTTGGGATGACTTAAAGCAGAAACGGCCCGTGCTTCCCGCAAAAACCTGGCGCGGTATTCAGGCGTGGTTGAGGTAAGAAACTTAATCGCCACGTGCCGTCCGAGGGTGACGTCTTCCGCCAGGTAGACGGTCCCCATACCGCCCTCGCCGAGGGGTTCAATGATGCGATAGTGGGAGATCGTTTCGCCGATCATGCGGTGGTTTTCCAGCAAGCTAAGACAGGAAGAAAGTGAAAACAGACGAAGGCCAGGGGGCAATTTAAGTCTTCATCCGGGCGCGGCGTATCGGTGCGGGAATAATGCGCCAAAGATGGGCAGATTTCAAGAAGTTCCTCGGGAAGAGGCTTGTTCCAGCGTGGTGTTTAGAATCTGTTGTTCCTGCTGACGGCGAAAGTCTTCAAGCTTAGCGCGCAGCTCGGGCCGGCTGTTTGCGAGGATGGCGATGGCGAAGAGGGCGGCATTGATGGCGCCAGGTTTTCCGATAGCCAAAGTACCAACCGGAATACCTGCCGGCATTTGGACCGTCGCCAGCAGCGAGTCCATGCCATTCAGGGCATCGCTCTTCATGGGGACTCCGAGCACGGGGAGGGTCGTGTGGGCCGCGATGACTCCTGCGAGATGCGCTGCGCCACCGGCGGCCGCAATAATCACTTCAACACCGCGAGCGGCCGCGCCGGAAGCAAACTCCGAGGCTAATTTCGGTGAGCGGTGCGCCGACATGACATGACACTCATGAGCAACCCCAAACTCCGATAGCTTTTCGTCGGCATGGCGCATGGTATCCCAATCAGATTTGCTGCCCATGACCACCGCCACCAAGGATGAAGGATGACGCATGAAGGATGAATTGGATCTGCTTTTTTCGTCGGTTGACATTAATTCCCTCCGAGGATGTTTTGAGACAGGGTTTGCTCTCTACCAGTTTAGGATAAACAAAACGTGGTTCACCAAGCCACACCAACAAAGTGATTGACTAACTCCCGGTTTGGGTTGCCTTCATCCCTCATCCTTCAGCTTACGCTCCCTGATCAAGCGAGTAACCACGTTCGCCATCAAAGTTATAGAGGTTCTCCGTCTTGATGAAATCAAACCCGGCCTCAGCCACTCGCTCGAGCAGGGAAGTGATCTGCGCATGAGAGATCCCGGCACCATCGTTGGTGGCAAGAAAACGGCAGCGCCAGTGATCTGAACAAAACGTCTCGGCATGGCCATCCGGCCACACTTTGACACCGCGGTTACTCATCATCGTTAGTTTGGTGCCATCGCCCCCAAGTTTGCTCAGCGAATCTCCCAACTCGTTGGCGGATCCTTTGCTCCAATCAAGAAAGACGTCAACTCCAACCAAATCTTTCTTCGCTTTTGTTCGCGCGGCGGCCGTGGCTTTCGAAGTCGGTGCTGCCTCTTCCCCGGCTTTGTATTGTGCGGCTTTCAGCGTCTGTGGACTCTGTCCTACTCGTTGAGCTACAGCCTCGGCAAACTCCTTCGTGCCTACTTTCTGCTTGCTCTTTCCTTCTTCAAAAATGTCGTAGGTGTGAATGCCGTCTTCGATAGTGCGCAGCCAGGCGTTGTGCACACGTTCAGCGACCTCTGTCTGACCAATGTGAACGAGCATCATCACGGCGCCCAAAAGCAAACCTGATGGGTTCGCCAGATTCTGTCCGGCGCGTCGCGGCGCGGATCCGTGAATTGCTTCAAACATCGATACGTGCTCGCCAATGTTTGCTGAGCCTGCCAGTCCCACTGAGCCGGCAATCTGCGCGGCCACATCAGACAACACATCGCCGTAAAGGTTCGGCATCACCACTACATCGAAAGCTTCTGGTGTGTCCGCTAGTTTCGCCGCGCCGATGTCGACGATCCAGTGTTCGTTCTCGAGGTCTGGGTACTCCTTCGCAATCTCGTCAAAGACCTTGTGGAACAAACCGTCGGTAAGCTTCATGATGTTATCTTTCGTGAAGCAAGTGACCTTTTTGCGATTGTTCCGGCGCGCGTAGTCGAACGCATAACGCACGATCTTTTCTGAACCCGGGCGCGAGATCAGCTTGAGACACTGTACGACCTGATCTGTTTGCCGGTGCTCGATACCGGCGTAAAGGTCTTCTTCGTTTTCACGGACGATCACCACATCCATCACTGGGTGTTTAGTTTCAACGAACGGATGGTAGGAAACGCAGGGGCGAACATTCGCATAAAGGCCGAGTGTCTTTCGCACCGTCACATTCAGACTCTTGTAACCGCCGCCCTGCGGTGTGGTGATAGGCGCCTTGAGAAAAACTTTAGTGCGTCGCAGCGAATCCCACGAACTGGGTTCGATTCCCGAACTGTTGCCGGCGAGGTAAATCTGCTCGCCGATGTCTATGGTCTCAATCTCAAGGCCGGCACCAGCTTCTTTGAGGATGTGCAGCGTGGCCGCCATGATCTCCGGCCCGATGCCGTCGCCATGAGCCACAGTGATAGGAACAGATTTCGACATGTTTCGAATCGGACCCTTTCCTGATTAATTTGAGATGAAGCAATATATTGGAATGCGTGTTCACTGGCAACTTGACTCGTTTAGCTGAAGGTCGGTTGTACCAGCGCGAGTTTTCATTTCAAATAAGTAATCTCATATCCATTCGGGAGGAGTCTTTTATGAGTACCGAGCATGAGAGCATGATGGGCATTATCAAACTTTATGAGTTGAGATCTGAGCCGACCATGCGTAAGGCACGCGACTGGTTCGCTACAGGTTTTCATCCCGCCAGCGCGCAAGATATTCTTGCGGTTCTGGTTGGCGAACACAGTGCTGATTTTCGGATGGTTGCGTCGTATTGGGATATGGCCGCGGCGTTCGTAGTGTTCGGAGCCATAAACGACGAAATGTTCAATGCCATAAATACAGAGCACGTGGTGGTATATGCCAAGCTTCAGCCCTTCCTTCCCGAACTTCGTGCAATGCCCGGTGTTCCTCCGTATCTATACCTCAAGCACCTTGAGCAGGTGGTGCAGCGCCTACCCGATGCCGAGGCGCGAGTGGCGGCAATGCGGCGTTACCTCAAGAGTCGCCGGGAACAACCTGCTGCGCCAAGTTAAGCCTGACGGGCTTTGACTTAAAAGAGGGCGGACAAGTATTAGGTGGGGGGTTCAGCTGAGAGATAGTAGCCGGTGGTCGGCAGGCCACCCAATCGATTTTGAGCTGTCGGAGAACATGCCATGAACAATGAAAACACACTCTTGCCTTGGAAAGCGTTTCCTATTCGACTCGCACTTTGGCTTTTGTTGGCGGCAGCCACAGCAATCCCATGTGCGGCACAGAGCCGGCCACGCGGTCGCGAATTGGGAATTCCATTCCCCGGGCAAACTGGCCCACTGAACGCGATCACTGATGTTGGCGGCGTTGCCGTAGGGCACGTAACGCTTATCGAAGGCGAAGGCAAACTCGTTCCCGGCAAGGGCCCGATTCGTACCGGTGTCACGGCGATACTGCCGCGCCCGCGTGGTAACTGGGATCCGGTCTTCGCCGCTACGTTCAACCAAAACGGCAACGGCGACATGACCGGGATCAACTGGATCAAGGAATCCGGTTTTATGGAAGGCCCGATTCTATTGACCGGAACACACAGCGTCGGAACCGTGCGCGACGCGGCGATTCAATGGCAGTTGAAGAATGGCCGCGAGTTTATTTTCACTTACCCCATCGTTGCTGAGACATTTGATTTCCTGAACGACGCGAATGGCGAGCACGTGAAAGCGTCCCACGCACTTGAAGCGCTCGACGGTGCCAAGCCTGGCCGCGTCGAAGAAGGGGGCGTGGGCGGTGGTACGGGGATGGGTTGCAACGGATTCAAGGGTGGAATCGGTACCGCCTCTCGCGTGCTGACAACCTCGCAAGGTGGGTACACCGTGGGCGTGCTGGTGCAATGCAACTACGGTGGTGACCTGCGAATTCTTGGTGTGCCGATTCGTTCTGAAATCACTGACCTCGGAATCTGCACCGTACTTTCCGGAGCGTTGAGCAGACCCTGGACCGCCGGCATCCGGCCATGTCCTGCAACCGGACGAGGCGCGCGAGGGGATGGTAGCGTCGCTGATCACGAAGGTCGCGGATCGATCATCGTAATCGTTGCCACCAATGCGCCGCTCCTGCCACACCAGCTCGAGCGCATTGCTCGACGCGTCAGCCTGGGAATGGGACGGTTGGGCAGTTTTGCCAGCAATTCATCCGGTGACTTGTTTCTCGCGTTCTCGACGGCAAATCCCGGGGCAGCGAAACCCGATGGCACACCGTCACTGGTAATGCTGCCGAACGACCGGATTGATCCGCTCTTTCAAGCGACAATTGAAGCGACCGAGGAGGCAGTGGTCAACGCTATGCTCGCGGCCCAAACGATGACCGGCGCGGACGGCATCCGCGTATTCGGTCTGCCTGGCGATCGTGTTGTCGCGGCGTTGCGGAAGTACAACCGAATGAAGTAGCAAACGTCCGCTACGCGCTTTCTTGCGAAAAGCCCGAGGTTTTCGCGAATGATTGACCGATTAGACAGACTAACCACTGCGTGGGGCTTGAACTAAAAACCAAGCCTGAGGCATACTTACCGCCGTCCATGTTTCCCTGCTCTCGCGCATCAGTGGTGACTGCGCCTGTCCGTGAGCGTGAAGCGACAACGTTCGGCTGAGGAGAGAGTGAGGCAGTTGTCAACTTGTTAGAAGCCGCTCTCGAAGTTTAGAGCACCGGGTGCGTCGCGTTTCGCCTGAACAGGTCAAGGATCTCCCCGCTTGAATCTGCGATTTTGTTTTTGCCCGCGCTTCGTTCGATCCAAAGGATAAAGAGAAATGGGTACGAAACTTTATGTGGGAAACCTCTCGTTCCGCACAACGAGCGAGGAACTGCGCGAGGCCTTCGGCGCGGTAGGTACAGTGGAGTCAGCTTCAGTGATCGAAGATCGCGACACGGGCCGCTCACGCGGATTCGCTTTTGTCGAAATGGCAACGGCAGAGGAAGCGGCGGCAGCCATTGAACAATTCAACGGCAAAGACTTCGGCGGTCGCAACTTGACCGTGAATGAAGCGAAGCCCAGAGAAGATCGCGGAGGCCGTGGTGGCTACGGTGGTGGACGCGGTGGAGGACGAGGCGGCTACGGTGGCGGCGGCGATCGTGGTGACCGCGGAGGTTACGGCGGCGATCGCGAACCGCGCTGGTAAGACGTTCGGGAAAAAGGGAAAAAGGGGAAAAGGGAAAGGGTAGATTTGCCTCAACCTGTTTCCCTATTTCCCCTTTTCCCCTACCCCCCTTTTCGGGCAGCCGGGGTGATCTTGAGCGTTAGACGCTCGCTGCCGCGCATTATCTCAACTTCATATTCTTGTCCGGCCTTCATCTCTCCAAGCGCGTACGTGTAGTCATAAACATTTCGTACGTCGCGGCCCGCCAACTTCACAATCTTGTCACCAGCTTTAAGTCCAGCCTTAGAGGCAGGTGAGTCGTCGCGTACGCCGTCGAGCAGCAAGCCTTCAGTTGAGTCGGAGTAATTGGGGATAGTGCCGAGATAAACCCGAAAGCCGGTTGACCGTCCGACGGTTATGGCTTTGGCAACGGCGTACGTGGGTCGTTTATCGCTCTGGTCGACCTCACGAATAATTTGGGTTACTAACCCCAGAATACGGGCTTCATCCTCATAGTTGATCTTATCCGCAGTATCGGAGGGTTTGTGATAATCCTCGTGTGTTCCCGTCCAGAAGAAAAGAACGGGAATCTGCTTCCCATAAAACGAGGAATGGTCGCTGGGCCCGAAGCCATCTTCATTGAGACTAAGTGAAAACTGTTTAGCCGAATCGCTACTGACAATGGTCCTGCCATTCGCGCCGATTACCAGCGGCATATTCCCGTGAGACGCTTGTCTGCCAGAAGTCGAGGTTGCAGTGATAACTACGCCCTGCATCAGATTTGCGGATTCGATAATTGAGCGCCATTCGCTCGCTGTGCCAACCCCTCCAATGACCAGCTTCTTGTCTTTCATCCTTCCGATCATGTCCATATTGATCATGGCGACAGTGTTCGCGAGCGGCCGTGCGGGGTGGTTGACGTAGTAATTCGAGCCGATTAGACCTTCTTCTTCACCACTAAACGCAATAAAGATCATCGTGCGGCGAGGCTTCTGCGTTACGAAGAGTCGCGCAAGTTCAAGGAGGCCTGCTGTGCCTGATGCATTGTCGTCGGCACCATAGTGTATTCCGCCTTCGCTGGGGGCCAAACTCCCTTCGCCGCCGCGTCCAAGATGATCGTAATGAGCGCCAATGACAATGGCCTCGTTCTTAAGCACCGGATCGGAACCCTCGAGCACACCAATAACATTAGCCGCAAACACCTCACGTCGCACCAGGTCTGTAGTGAGTGAAACGCCGACCGACGTCTGATTAATCGTCGTCAGGTTTTTTGCGCGCGCCGCAGTTTCGAGATCATTTACAGTCGCCCCGGAGAAAAGTCGACTGGCGGCTTGCCGGGAAATAACCGCGACCGGCAACCCAGCGTCGCCGGCCCGATTGTCGTAAGGCATATGTGAAGGCCGGACGTCTTTTAAAGTTTCCTCACCACTAATAACGATGAGTGCGGCGGCGCCTGCGTTACGGGCTGCGATCGCTTTCCAACGCACATCCGCATAGCGAGCAAACTGCCCATGCGGATTGTCGCCGTCAGGCGTTCCGGCAAGAGCCACGGCTATTCTGCTGGTTGCCGCGGCAGCAGCGTAGTCGTTGTAGTTTAATTCTGACGAGGTTATGCCGTAGCCGACGAAGACGGCGGGTGCGGTAACTTTGCCGTTTGCAGATATAGATAATGGCACCCAGTCGGTTCCTAAGCGCAAGGAGGAAAATAGGTCCGAAGTCAGCAGATTGTTCTTGCCAACATCTACACCGGCCACGTAAGGGAACGGTTGCAAATATGAATCGTAATAAGCGACGGCGCCGCGTTTGCGACTCAATGAAACTTCACGGGGCGCGCCCTTGAGTCCAAGCCGCTTGAATTCAGCCGCAATGTAATTCGCTGCGTCGGTCGCGCCGGCAGTGCCGGTGCGCCGGCCGTCCAATTTGTCCGACGCGAGATGGGTGACGTGTGCGCGCAAACGATCGACGCTTGGAGCAACGGCCGTCGAGGGCTGTTGCGAAAGAGCGACGCTCAGCGTCAACGAAACGATGATTAAGAAATTCAAAAATTTGCGAACCATGGCACTTCTTTCTTGCTGTAGCCCCTGCGGGGTTTAAGACCCTTTCCTGTCCGGATCCACGGACTGACGCCAGTGCTTATTGACTTCCGCGCCTTCGGCGCTGCTATCCGGTGCACTGAAATTAACTAATCCGAGCTCCGAAATCCGACATTCGAAATTCCTACTCCGCCCAATCGGCGATGAAAATGTTTGTGTCGCCACGAGCGGCGGCGTTGCGGTTCGACGCGAACACCAGCTTCCTGCCGTCAGGCGAAAACATAGGAAACCCGTCGAAAGTATCGTTTGTTGTGATGCGCTCCAAACCGCTTCCGTCTACGTTGATCTTGTACAAGTCAAAATTACGACCTTTCGGGTCATCCATGTTAGACGAAAAGATTATTCGTTTTCCGTCAGGGAAAAAGAACGGAGCAAAGTTCGCTTTGCCATTGCTGGTTACCTGACGCTTGTTCGATCCGTCGGCGTTCATCACCCAAATTTCCAGGACGGACGGCCGAATCAAATTCTGTTTGAGAAGTGCTACGTAGTCTTCTTTTTCTTTAGCATTCTTCGGGTGATGCGCGCGATAAACGATCTGTTTACCGTCCAGCGACCAGAACGGGCCGCCGTCGTAACCAAGTTCAGTCGTCAAACGGCGCACATTCCTGCCGCTAGCGTCCATCGTGTAGATGTCCAAATCGCCATCGCGCATCGAGGTGAACACGAGTTTGCCGTTGCGCGATATTGTCGTTTCAGCATCATAGCCGGGCGTTCGTGTTAGCTGCTGCAAATCAGAACCATCCGCGCGCGCCGTAAAGATGTCGAACGATGGATAGACGGCCCACACATAACCTTTTGAAAAGTCCGGTCGAGGTGGGCAATCTTTACTGCCCAGATGCGTCGAGGAATAGAAGCTGCGCTTGCCGTTGGGCGCGAAGTAGGCGCAGGTAGTGCGGCCTTCTCCGTTGGAAATCATGCGCACATTCGAGCCATCAACATTCATCGTGTAAATCTGATCACAGCCACGCCTGTCACGAGTTGATTGAAAGATTAGCTGTTTGCCGTCCGCAGAAAAATACGCTTCCGCATTCTCCCCGCCGAAGGTGAGCTGCTTAATGTTCCTCAAGTGGCGTTCGTCAGCAGGTTGGATTCTTGTTGTCTGTTGATTAGTTGAATTCGCTTCGTAGGTAGTATCTAGGGTGAATAAAACGATAACTGTTAGTAGGACAAGAATTGTTTTCACTGATTTTGAAGTGGGAATATTGGGAATTAGGCTTTGCACAAAAGTTCGCACTGGCTTGTAACGATATTGAAGGCCTGAAGGGCCGTCAGTTTATAGCCACGCCCGTGAGGGCGTGGAAAAGTAACGGCAACAGCATCGAGCGCCGAAGGTGCGTCAGTCCCAACCATTCGTCGGAAAGGTTTTTCAACGGGTCACTGCTGTCGCACCTTCGGCGCTCCGTCTTAAATTGATCCTCGAGTCCACGCCCTCACGGGCGTGGCTATTAACTCACGGCCCTTCGGGCCTGCCGGATCCGGAAACGATTAAGTCAAATCCTACTTCTTGTGCAAGCCTTGGGAATATAGATGTTAATCAGCTTGCGGCTGCGGTTTGTCTTGTTTCGCAGCGGCTGATTTTTCGGAAATACCCAGAGCGTCAGCCACCAGTTTGGCCTGTTCAATTTGATGAATCGTATAAGAGCCCGTCGCCGGACTCGCCGAAGCGGCGCGACCAACAAAGATCGGGCGCTGCGAATTGGGGAGTAGATCCTCGAGCCGTTCCTGGACAAACGTCCACCCGCCCATGTTCTTCGGCTCTTCCTGTGCCCAAATCAGCTCGCTTGTCGCCGAATACTTGGACAGCATCTCCACGAGCCGTTTCTTTGGAAACGGATAAAACTGTTCCAGCCTGACCAAAGCAACATTTTCAAGCGCTGCTTTCCTGCGCGCCTCCGCCAGGTCGTAATAAACCTTCCCGCTGCAAAGCACCAGGCGCTTGATTGCGTCAACGCTCTTAACCTCAGCATCGTCGATCACCGGCTGAAAACCTCCATTAGTGAGCTCGTCGAGCGTAGAGGCTGCCGCCGGCAGTCGCAGCAGGCTCTTTGGCGTGATGACCACCAACGGCCGTTCAAAGCCCGGTCTTACCTGACGCCGCAACAGATGGAAGTATTGGGCGGGTGTGGTTGGATAACAAACCTGCAAATTATTCTCGGCGCAAAGTTGCAGAAAGCGTTCGAGACGAGCGCTTGAATGTTCCGGCCCCTGTCCTTCATAACCATGGGGCAACAGCATCGTAAGACGCGACGTCTGCATCCACTTGTCTTCCGAGGCGGCGATGTATTGGTCGATGATTGTCTGTGCGCCGTTTACAAAATCGCCAAACTGCGCCTCCCACATCACAAGCGCTTCCCGGGCAATGACGGTGTATCCATATTCAAAGCCGAGCACGCCTTCTTCCGAGAGCGAGCTATCGAAGACTTCGAACCGCGCTGCCGGCGTCGACTCTGAACGCAACTCCGATAGAGGAGCCCACGATTTTCCGGTTTGCGTGTCATACAGGACAGCATGTCGTTGACTAAACGTACCTCTGCCCGAGTCCTGTCCGCTTAGCCGCACGCGCGAACCTTCAATGACGAGCGCGCCGAATGCAGCCGCCTCGGCGAAAGCCCAGTCGAGCGGCGCTTCACCCCCTCCCATCTTCGCGCGGCGGGCCAGTTGTCCCACCATTTTCGGGTTGATGTTGAAACCTTCGGGAACGAGAGCGATCTTCTCGGCAATAGTCTTGATTACGTCTGCAGCCACGGGCGTTTCAACCAGCTCAGAACCGTCAAGCTCCTCGACCGGCACAACCGGCTTGTTGGTATCGCGTTTTGAAGCAACGTCCTTCGCTCGTGTCAGCGCGTCTTCATAACGACGCACGCGTTCCGCGATCAGCTCCTGCGATTCCGCTTCAGTGATAACGCCTTCCTTGATCAAGCGCTGAGAATAAATTGTGCGTACTCCCGGGTGCGCCTTAACACGCGCGTACATCAGTGGTTGGGTGTAGCTTGGCTCGTCCGTTTCGTTGTGGCCCAGTTTCCTGAATCCGACCACATCCAGCACCACGTCCTTGTTGAATTCCTGGCGGTAATCAAGCGCGATCCGCAGCGCGCGATAAGCTGCTTCAGGATCGTCACCATTGATATGAAAAATGGGTAACTGCGTCATCCGGGCTACGTCAGTTGAGTAGATTGTGGATCGGCCTGCCTCAGGCGAAGTGGTAAATCCGATTTGGTTGTTGATGATGATGTGGATCGTACCGCCGGTGCGATACCCACGAAGGCTGGCGAGATTCAAAGTTTCCATCACCACGCCTTGTCCGGCAAAAGCCGCATCACCGTGAAGCAGCACGGGCATGGCTCGATCAATTGACTCTTCACGAGCCAAGCCGGCGCGGTCTTTCAGATCATCCTGTCTGGCGCGCACCATTCCTTCCACTACCGGATCAACGGCTTCCAAGTGGCTGGGATTGGGAGACAGCGTCAACTTAACGTGCTTGCCATTTGCCGCCTCACGCTCGCCCACAGCTCCCTGGTGATATTTCACATCGCCTTCATCGGCCGGAAAAGAAGGGTGAACCGAACCTTCAAATGAAGCGAAAATTCGTTCACAAAACTTCCCGATCACGTTGGCAAGCACGTTCAGGCGGCCGCGGTGCGCCATGCCCATGAAGATGTCTTCAACACCGCGTTGTGCGCCGCCCTCGATCAACTGATCGAGCAACGGAATGATCGTTTCGCAACCTTCAAGTGAGAAACGCTTCTGGCCGAGGTATTTTGTGTGAAGAAATCGCTCGAATTGTTCCGCGGAGACCAGCTTCCAAAGTAACTGCTTCTTGACCTCGACAGGAATCGGTTCCGGACTAACAAACTCGCGCCGTATCTGGTCGCGAATCCAAATCTTTTCTTCTTTGCTTTGGATGTGGCGATACTCAATACCCACTTTGCCACAATAGGCGCGTTGCACAATCTCAAGAATCTCACGTAGCGGCGCAATCTCAGTGCCGGCCAGACCGCCGGTAATGAACTCGCGATCGAGGTCCCAGATCGTCAATCCATACGTTTCGATATCCAGCTCCGGGTGGTAAAGCACCGGCATCGCATGTAGCGGATCAATGTCGGCGATAAGGTGTCCACGCACGCGATAGGCATTGATCAGCTCCATCACACGGGCTTCTTTGATCGTTTGCTCTCGGGCCTGATCGCCGCCCAGAAATGCCGGGTTCCGGTCTACGTTCCAGCGAAAGGGAACATGAGCAATGCCCACATCAGCAAATATATCGTCGTAGAATTTATGCTTGCCTGTGATCAGCTCGTGCACGCGCGCGAGAAATGCGCCGGACTCAGCGCCCTGGATTACGCGGTGGTCGTATGTGCTGCTGATGTTGATGGCTTTACTGATCCCCAGTTGCGACAACGCTTCAGGACCCATCGCTTGATATTCCGCGGGATACTCGATGGCGCCGGTCGCAATGATTACGGACTGGCCCGCCATCAATCGGGGCGTGGACGCAACGGTTCCGATAGTTCCGGGATTAGTAAGCGAGATTGTGGTGCCCTGGAAATCGGACATCTGCAGCTTGCCGTCGCGGGCGCGCTTCACCACATCGTCATAAGCTTCAAGAAATTTTGAAAAGGTAAGCTTGTTCGCCGCTTTAATGTTTGGCACCAACAGCGTGCGGGTGCCGTCTTTTTTGGTAAGGTCTACCGCCACCCCCAAATTCACATTCTGGCGGCGCAAGCGCGAGGGCGTGCCGTCGACGACTTCATAACCATCATTGAGTTGGGGAAACTGGTCGAGGGCGCGCAGCAACGCCCAGGCAATCAGATGCGTGTACGAAGCTTTGCCGCGGCTGTTTTCATTGAGGTGTTTGTTGATCAGGCGGCGGTTCTCGTCGAGTAACTTTACCGGAATCCTTCGCTGCGAAGTGGCAGTGGGAACTGAAAGACTGGCTTCCATGTTCTCCACAATTTTCAGAGCGGAGCCGCGAATAGGTATCACCTCCGCTCCGTCTTCGATGGTAGCGGGAGCTGCTTTCGGCGTGCCTGCAGGCGCTTCCTGCGACCTGGCAGGAGCTTTAGCGGCGGCGCTGCGCAAGCCAGCGGAAGCTGGTCCACTGCCGCCGTTTTCGTCGCCCGGTGCCTGGGCCGATTTCTCTATCACGACCGGAGCGGGTGTATTGACTTGAACCTCAGTAGCGGCGTCGCCATCGCCCAACAGTTCAACAAAATAGTTCCGCCACGACTCGTCAACCAGTTCCGGGTTACTGCGAAAGCGGCTTAGCAGCCCTTCGACGTAAGTTGCATTGGCGCCAAAGTTTTCTGCGATGACCTCAGATAAATCGGTTCTGACGGGCTGCGCCAACTCTTCTCACCTCTTCCGGAAAGTACGATAGGCCTTGAAGGCCTTTTGCGGCGTGTCTTTTGACAATAGATTAACACCTTCCTCAGCGCTTTGCATCCGTCGCTCTGGGACTGATTTCACCGAGGAATTTGAAAATCTTTTTAGAATTCGCGCCATTGAAGTGGTATCTTAAGCCTCCAATTTTCGCGCCCGGCAATACCAACATAATCATGAAACAACACGGAATTCGTGCCCTGCTCGGCACTCAAATCACAGTTCTGTTTCTCTTGGCTCAAATCGGGGCAACCGCAACAGTCGCCGTCGAAACCAGTAGTCCTTCGGCGACCACGGTGATCCTGATTCGTCATGCGGAGAAGAAAGTTGTTCCACCAGAGAACAAAGATCCTGACCTCAGTCTGGCAGGAGAAGCACGGGCCGAGGAACTGTCGCGAATGTTTGGTGGCTCAGGAATTAACGCGATCTATGCCACGCAATACAAACGCACTCAACAGACCGTAAAACCGCTCGCAGAGAAACTCGGCATTCCCGTCACAGTTATAGAAGCCAAGCTCACGAAGGATTTGGTTAAGCAGATTCGCTCGCGACCGGCCGGTGATGTTGTTTTTCTCGCCGGCCATAACAATAGCGTGCCGGAAATCATAGCGGCGCTGGGTGGCCCAACGTTGCCTATCATTCCTGAGACGGAATACGACAACATGTTTATCCTAACAATTCACGCCGATGGAACTGCAAAACTGCTGAAGCTGAAATACGGTAGTCCATTACCGGCGGCCGGAGGAGTTATGACAAAACCGTAGTAAGCAGGAGCAGGGAGCAAGCGATTGGAGCAGGCGTCAGGAGCAGTGAGTGGAGCAGGCTGTAGAAGCAGGGGCGGGGCAGTAGCCCGACCGTGAGGGAGGGCTCCTACGGCTGCGGAATAGTTATCGGAAGGAGCGCGTCATGAAAAAAGAAACCAGGACGATCGTCAAAGAGTCTGGTGATGTCTCGAATAGTTTTGATCGACGTTCATTCGTAAAGCTGATTCCCTCAGCAGGTGCAGCTGCTCTGGTTGCGCTGAACCTGCCGTCGAGTGCTGCTCAAACACCCTCCGCGAGTCCATCGCCTTCCCCCTCGCCTACGCCGCCTGCGCCGTCACCTTTAGCAGAAGCGTACACAGAGGTCGCGCGTCAGCGATTTGGCAAACACGTTGAGGCAGCCCAGTGGGAACGCATAAAAAGGGATCTCGAAGGCAACGTGCGATCGGCGGATCGCATGCGCGACTCCAAGCTGAAGAACGGAGATGAGCCGGACTTCATTTTCATTGCCTGAGCCGGAGCGCCCTTATGGAAGACTGGATGGAGTTTTACTTATCAATTACGGAGCTCGGCGCCTTGCTGCGCGCCAAAAAGGTAAGCTCCGTCACGCTTACCGAGGCCTATCTGGCACGCTTGGAAAAACTCGGTCCTCAACTCAACGCTGTCGCGAGTGTGATGCGTGACTCTGCGTTGGCCGAAGCGCGCGCCGCCGATAGCGAGATTCAACGAGGGCGCTTTCGTGGACCACTGCACGGAATTCCCTATGGCGCCAAGGACCTCCTGGCCACCCGTAATGCGAAGACAACCTGGGGCGCTAAGCCGTACGAGGATCAAAAGTTTGATTACGACGCCACCGTCATTAAAAGGCTGCGAGATGCTGGGGCCGTGCTGGTTGCCAAGCTGGCGATGGTCGAGTTGGCAGGCGGCATGGGTTACAACGAAGCAGGCGCGAGCTTGACTGGCCCTTGCAAGACACCGTGGAACACAGACTTTTGGAGTGGTGGTTCATCTTCCGGGCCGGGAGCGGCAACTGCCGCAGCTCTGGTCCCTTTCAGCATTGGCTCGGAGACGTCAGGCTCCATTATTACGCCGGCCGCATTCAGCGGTGTTTCGGGTTTGCGGCCGACTTATGGCGCAGTCTCACGCTACGGCGCCATGGCCCTCTGTTGGACGCTCGACAAGCTTGGCCCAATGTGCCGTTCGGCCAATGATTGCGCGTTAGTTTTTAATGCCATTGCCGGCAAGGATCCGCTCGATGCGTCGTCAAAAGACCGCCCGCCGCGCCGGCCCCTCGTCACAACCAGAGGCAGACAACCGACGCTGCGAGTTGGCGTGATGAAAGATTCTTACGAGAAGGCGCAACCGGAAGTGAAGGAAAACTTTTTGCGCTCCCTGGATGTATTGAAGAAGTTTGCGAAACTCGAGATGGATGTAAAGCTGCCGGAGTTTCCCTACGGACCGGCAGTGGGAACCATTGTTGACGCGGAAGGCGCTGCGGCATTTCGCGATCTGATCGAATCAGGCCGGGTGCAACAACTTGCCTCACCAAATGGACGGGTGGGGGGCTATTCAGCGTCCCTGGTAACTGCGGTTGATTATCTTCACGCCATGAGGTTACGCGTGCCGATGCGCAAAGCATGGAACGAAATGTTTAGAAAGATTGACGTGTTAGTAGCGCCATCGCGTTCGACCGTTTCTTACCCCATCAACAAAACTTTCGACCAGGCCTATCCCGGAATAACAGCCACCTCACCGATCGGGGCCAGCAATTTGGTGGGTGTGCCAGGCGATCTCGATTCCCAACGGTTTTGGCCAAAACAATTTGCCGACCGGGATTCAATTCATCGGGCCCGCGTGGAGCGAACCGTCGTTGATCGAGATCGCCAACCGGTATCAGCAGGTCACTGACTGGCACACGCGGCAGCCTGGGTTAGGTTAGTTCCCTCAGGAAACTCGGTTGGTATTCAGCAGCCGTGGCAGATCCAAAACCAACGCTACCGAGCCATCTTTCAATTCCGTCGCTCCGGCAACTCCGTACCAGCGCCCGGCGTGTCGACCCAGATTGCGCACAAGCACTTCCTCGGTTCCTTCTACCGCATCGACGGCGAGGCGCACGCGATCTAAACCGACGTTCTCCCTCGTAGCCCCATCCTGAGAGAACGCACAAGTAATAAACGAACCTGATTCTTCGTTAGGTGATTGGCCAAGCAGCGCGCGCAAAGCAACTGTAGTTGATTCGTCTTCCTGAGATTGCGAACTACGCGTTCGTGTTTCTCCATCGGCCGGCTCAGTCACCACTTGGTTTGCAGGAATACAATAATGATGACCATCCGAAACAACCACCGTGCTGTTTAGTAAACCGAAAGTGACAGGCAAACGAACCTCAAAAGTCGTGCCGGCAGAGAACTTGCTCGACACTCGCAACTCGCCGCCCACTTGCTCCACCGCCGTCTCCACCACGTCGAGGCCGACACCGCGGCCGGAAACGTTTGAAGCGGCGGCGAGCGTGGTGAAGCCCGGACGAAAGATCAAGCGCACGCTTCGTTCAAAGTCCAGGGTGGATTCGGCGTCAACAATTCCCAGGCTGGCCGCTGCTTTCGAAATCAAATTTGGATCGATGCCACGTCCATCGTCCGTCACGCGCACACGCGATTGACTACCCTCGCTGACAGCTTCAATGCGCACAGTGCCGCGCTTATTCTTGCCTAACCGGACGCGTTCCTCGGACGATTCGATGCCGTGATCCACGGCGTTGCGCACAAGATGGATTAGTGGATCGGCGATCGCATCCACCAACAGTTTATCGAGTCGCAAATCCGAGCCACGCACATCGAAATCAACCTCCTTTGCCTCCATGCGAGCGGCGGTCCGGCCGGCACGAGCAGCGCGCTGAAGGGTCGGCCCGATTGAAACCATCCGCAAATTAATGAGTTCGTTCTGCACGTTCAAGAATGAACTCCGGATGTCGTCGGCTGGTTTCGCGTTCCGATCCGATCTTTGGTTCAGGGCGTTTGCAGTAAGACGAAAAAGAGCGTGGGTAGATGAGATAAGTCGATCGAGTTTTTCAAGATCTACGCGCACAAAGCTAGCGAGCGATGCAACTGAACCCGGCGTCCCTGGTTTCCTGGCGTAATCCCCATCGGCTGAGCTCTGGCGATTAGCAAGGTCTGCGAAATCAAGATCAGGAAAGTCGGCGACGCTGGCTGCCAGCTCTGCAACTTCCTGATTGCTGGCGTAGAGCACACGAAAATTGATCCGGTCTGGTTTCTCTTCATTAACTGAAGGTGTTGTGGAAATTACCTCTCCAAATTCCGCCAGCTTCTCGCGCAAACGAAAAAACTCTGCGTCAAAGTCGGTGAGGTTAAAGCTGGTGGAGACCAAAAACAGGGGACTGGCTTCTTCGACAATGCAAATCAGTCTCTGTTTCTCGGGTTCGGACAATCCCTGCCAGATTTCAGAAGGGAGCTTCTCAAGAATCGCGTCGCGGTTGCCGAGCGTGTCCCCAGAGTTTCCGCGTGCGGCGTTGCGAAGTTGATCGAACAGTTCCTGGCGTGAAGGCTCGCGCACTCCGGAAGCGGCAAGACTAAGGCTTTCCGATAACGCGTCGGCGGCACTCTCGCACGTATTGAGCGCAGCTTCGTCGATGACAACTCGTCCGGCGCGAATTGCGTCCAGCAGGTTCTCCAATTCGTGCGCGATTTGACTAACAACTTCGAGCCCAACTGTCGAAGCCAACCCTTTTATGCTGTGAACGTGCCGGAATAAGGCATCGATCAAGTTGCGTCTGGCCTGTTTGTCCGCTTCAGGCTCGCGCAACTCTTCCAGATCCTTAAAGACGTGCTCTACCAGCTCCTCAATCTCTACCAGAAATTCAGATTGATTTTGGTCCACAAGAGAATAGTAGTGAGTTAATGGAAAATCGTAAATAGTGGAGAGGAAGCGTCCCGCAGTTTTAAGCAGAAGAGGCGGAGCTCTCGTCAACAGTTTCGGAAGTCAACTCGTTATCATCCGATTCGCTTTCGGCCGGCGACTCAGACTCAGATTCCGCTTCGAGGTTCTCCTGCGGTTGCTCTTCGTCGAGATCGCGTTTGATCGCGTCGAGGATGCCGTTTATAAACTGGGTAGCTTCGTAAGTTGAGAAACGGCGGGCTATCTCAAGCGCTTCGTTAATGGCAACTGTGCGCGGGGTGGGTTCAAATAGAAACTCGTAAACCGCAAGTCGGAGAATATTGCGATCGACTATCGCCATCCGGGGAATGCGCCAATGCTCTGCACGCGAACGGATGCGTTCGTCAAGCACCTCGAGCCGCGCGAGGGTACCAGCCGCGAGGCGCGTAGCGAACTCGCGCGCCGCCTGTTCGGTATCTGCATCGTCCAACTCAGTCCAATAGGTGCGCAACACTTCGTCTGAAGCTGCGTCGGCGAGATCGGCCGCAAAGAGCATTTGCAAGGCGCACTCGCGCGCCTTACGTCGCGAACCCATAATTTTCAAGGATGAACTATGAATGATGAATGATGAAGAGGACCTTCCTCATCGTTCGCGTTCACCATTCATCATTCACCAAACGCTTCCTTGTAAAGATTGACTAATTCAACTGCCGTGGTCGCAGCTTCAAAACCTTTATTGCCGAGCTTCACTCCAGCACGCTCAATCGCCTGATCGAGGTTATCTGCAGTGATAACTCCAAACACCACCGGTATCCCAGTTTGCAAACCCGCCTGGCCAATGCCGCGGGCCACCTCACTGGCGATGTAGTCAAAGTGCGGCGTCTGCCCACGAATAATTGTACCTACACAAACGATAGCATCAAACTTTCCTGACTCCGCGAGTTTCAAAGCCAGCAACGGAATTTCAAACGCGCCCGGCACTCGGTATACCGCAATCGACTCTCTGTCTGTACCTAGACGTGCAAGCGCATCGAGGGCCCCGTCAACTAGTCGAGCGCTAATGACATCGTTCCAGCGACTTGCAACAATCGCAAAACGAAACCCTTGACCGTTAAGTGTTCCCTCATGGATTACTGGTTGCAAAACCTAACGGCTCCGATTCGCAATGATCTTTAAGGCATTTTGGAGTATAGGGGATGGCTTTGGGGGCGGCAAGCCAGGTGTGAACATTGAAAATAACGAGTGTGACAGAAGAAACGATTTTCCATTTCTCATTTGTCATTTAGAAAAGGCCCCGCGTTGCGTCCAACTCTTTGGAGTGCTTCGACCTGTCGGAGCTTTGGCCAGTGACTAAATAGGCGAATTCAATTTAGCAGTGCAACGCCCCTACTGCAGAATGCTCAACCTAAAAACGACCCACTCAACAAAGTCATCGGTTGCGAAACCCTACCCACCCCTTTGTCGCGTTCCGCTTTCGCCGTGTTGCACTTCCAAGTTGAATCTGCGAATGACAAATGAGAAATAATGAGAAATGAAAAATAATGAAAAATGATAAATGTCTCGGTCTAACACCCCTTGAACACCGGCATTCGTTTTTCCAGAAATGCGCGCGTGCCTTCGCGCATATCCTCAGTCGCGAACAGACTGGCAAATAGTTCGGCTTCCAATGCCAACCCTTCGGTTAATGGAAGCTCAACCCCGCGAGTAACGGCTTTGAGGCAGGCGCGAATTGCAAGTGGAGCCAGTTGCGAAATCTCTTGCGCCAACCTCTGTGATTCCTCCATCAATTTTTCGGCCGGCGTAATTCGACTAATCAATCCAAGCTTCAATGCCTCGGCAGCCTCCACCGTTCTTCCCGATAAGATAATTTCGAGCGCTCGTCCATTGCCGATCTCCCGCGCCAGTCGCTGCGTGCCGCCGTAGCCGGGAATTATTCCCAGCTTCAGTTCCGGCAAACTAAAGCGCGCAGCATCTGAAGCAACGCGAAGATGGCAGGCAAGCGCTAGCTCGCACCCTGCGCCCGCCGCAATACCGTTAATGGCGGCAATCACCGGCACGCGGGAGCTCTCGATCAGATTGCAAAGTGCCTGACCACGGTCTGCAACGGAGCGCGGCGCCTCGCCTGCTTCCACGTTTATTAGTTCGCCCAGATCCGTACCTGCCGAGAAGGCGCGATCTCCTGAAGCCGTCAGGATGATGACACGCAAGGTTGAGTCTTTGGTTAGCTCGCTGAAGGCCTCGGTTAATTTGAGAAGCATCTCACGCGACAGAGCGTTTAGCTTCTCTGGACGATTCAGACGGATGATGGCTACCGAGTCGCGCCTCTCAAGAAGAATATTTGCCGAAGACATTGAAAGTGTTTTCAAAGCAAATTCATTGGGGTTGGGTTCTTCGGATCTTTCGTGTAGTCGTAGAATCCTCGACCGGACTTTCGTCCGTACAACCCTGCCAGGACCATGCGTTTTAAGAGCGGCGGCGGAGCGAAACGCTTCTCGCGAAATTCATTGAACATGATCTCGGCGATGTAATAAGTGGTATCCAGTCCCACAAAATCCCCCAGCGTGAACGGGCCCATGGGATAACCGAGTCCCAGCTTCATGGAAGTATCAATGTCCACGATTGAACCGACGCCTTCTTCGAGCGCGCGAATCGCATCAAGCATGTAAGGCACGAGAAGACGGTTGACGATGAATCCTGTTTTGTCACCAGCGCGCACCGGCACCTTGCCCAGTTTCTTGCCAAACTCGATCGCCTCTTCATAGACCTGCTCATCGGTCAGGATTGTCTTAACAACCTCAACCAATTTCATGATCGGCACCGGGTTGAAAAAATGGAGCCCAACAAAACGTTGCTGACGTTCCGGCGAGGTTGCGGTCATCATCTCGGTGATGGAGATCGAAGATGTGTTTGACGCAAAGATGGTTTCGGGTTTGCAGATGCGGTCCAGCTCGGCGTAGGTTTTTCTTTTCTCGTCGATATTCTCGATGATTGCTTCGATAATGATGTCGCAGTCAGCCAGATCTTCGAACGACGTAGTGCCGGAAAGTCGATCGCGCGTGGCCTTTTGTTCTTCCGCAGTAATAGAACCCTTCTCAGCGAATTTCGACAGCGACTTTTCTATTCCTAAAAAGCCTTTTTGAATCAGCTCGTCTGAAACTTCGCGTACTACGGTTTCGAATCCGGCGCTTGCTGCCGTTTGCGCGATGCCCGAGCCCATTAGGCCGCAACCAAGTACCCCAACTTTGTTAATCCCCATCTTTCCTCGTCTCCTTCGTCTATAATCTAAAATACTATTTGGCCGGTGAGGCCGTTTCAGTTACCTCAATCAAGCCGCCGTAACTTCTGCCACTTGTTTTTAACCACTCATTGTACTCTTTGCTCCAGGCGACAAAGTTACCCGTTAGTTCATTCTGTTTCTGCTGGTCAATGCCCGGATTGCCCGCGCTCGAGCTAAGTCGTTGAGCTTCGATCACCATCGTCTTTAGCGCTTCCTTTAGTTCAGCAGACTTTGTGTCGAGTTGTGGCGCATCCATGAGTACTTTCACAGCGTTATCGGCGTTGCTTAAATCCCGATCCTTGAGAATGTGGTAGAAAGTCTCCTGCCCTTCGTTGACCGCCTTCACATATGAAATGAATTGTTGTGTTTGATCATTCGGCAACGTGGCTCTCTGATCAAGCACCGTTGGTGGTGCGGGATCATTAAAGTGCTGCGCGGTTTTTGCAAAGCTGACTATTACAAGTCCAATCATCGCGAGCTGTAGAACGCGCCACATTGTTGCCACGCCAGATTTCTCTCCCGGTCGACGATAGTCAACCGCAAGTGCGAGCGCCGCACCGGAAATTAGACCACCGAGGTGGGCTGCATTGTCGATCAGGCCTCTACCGAGATAACCAATCATTAGGTTGATGACGATGATCGGCAACATGCCGGTGCCGAAAGCCCGCTTGAACCCTTCCGGAAGTTCTCGGCGAAATTTGATGCCGAATACAAATAAGACCCCGACCAGCCCGAAGAGCGCTCCAGATGCGCCTACCGAAGGTATGTCATACGGTTTGAAAAGAAATCGTCCCACTGTGCCAACCGGCATGCCTTGTTTTACGGTCAGGTAACTCGCGACTACGCCCGCGACGCCGGTCAGGATCCAAAACACAGTAAATTTCGCTGACCCATAGAGCTTTTCGACATACGGACCGACAACCCAAAGGCTGTACATGTTTATGAGGAGATGAGGCAGGGTGCCGTGCAAAAACATCGGAGTCACAAACCGCCACCACTGTTGCTGCTGGGTGATTACGCTGTTTAGCTTTGCGCCATAAGCGAAAAGAACCGGGTAAGGGAATTCCCACAGAGCCGGTGAAGTTAATCCGCTTGACTGCCACATCAACAGGTAGACAAAGATGTTTGCCGCCAGCAGGACTATCGTGAATATGTAAGGCCGGTTCAAAACAGCTCGGGCAAACCGCACTGTTTCGCGGTCTGGCCTCGCTCGCTGCGCTGTCGTGGGCCCGCTTTGCACTGAAGCGCCGCAGACCGCACATTCCTTCTGCCCGCCGCCGACTATTGAGCCGCAGTTGCGACACATCGTGGGACGGCTACCGGAAGGTTGATTCTGGTTTGAAGAGTCGTCGGGCAACGGTAGCTATAGTTTTACACGTAAAAGCGTGATGCTTCTCATTGGGCAAGCACCACGCTCGAGGTTTGCGAAAAAAGTTAGGGTTAACTCATCGTTTCGAGAAGGCTGACCAGATCATCGGCATGTTCCTCTTCCATCGCCAGGATGCCTTCGAGCATGCGGCGCGTAGTCGGATCGTCGCTGCCCACGTAGTTGATCATCTCCCGGTAACTATCGATGGCGATTCTTTCCGCTACTAAATCTTCCTTGATCATGTCGGTAAGCGTTTCGCCCTCGACGTATTCGGCGTGGCTTCTCGAAGTTAATCCGTCCGGATTGAAATTGGGTTCACCGCCCAGTTGGACAATTCGTCCTGCGATCTCATCGGCATGGGCCTGCTCTTCATTCGCGTGCTGAAGAAACTCCGCCGCCACGCTTTCGGCATTGATACCGGTGGCCATGAAGTAATGTCGTTTGTAGCGAAGCACGCAAACAATTTCGGTAGCGAGCGCTTCATTCAATATCTTCACTACCGTATCGCGATCGGCGCTGTACCCTTCGGTCACTGCGCCTTGTTCGATATGTTGACGGGCACGCTCGCGCAGGGTCTTGATATCGGTAAGAAACGGTTTGTCGGGCACGGCCTGTGCCCCTGGTTGATCAGCCACGGCTTTGACTCCTCATCTCAAATTAGGGGAAGAAAGATGGTACTCGCCTCTCGCAAGAGGAGCAAGTGAGCAGTTTAACGGGCAAGGGGTTCAGTTTGAAATTTCCTGGAAAGGATCATAACGAAAGTAGGGGCACGGCATGACGTGCCCCTACAAACTGAACCAGTACCGTTCGACACGTCGCTTCAGTCTACGGTCAGCTTTCCAGCGACTTTAATTTCGTTTGAGGAGTTCTTAGCATCGGTGATCTGAACAGGCACACGCCAAACGAGCGTCTTTATCAAACAGGTGCCGGTGTTGTCTTCGCGACAATAGAAGAGCGTCACTTGCGCACGGAGTTCCGCTTCTCCTGAAGCCAGCGTACGCAACGGAAGACTAATCGGTAGACTTAAGGACTTTGAAGTCTGAGCAACAACTTTGTCGCGCCAACTGGGAGCGCCGTTTGAGGTTGACTGCAACGCCAAATGTTGCGCGCCCTTCTCAATTGAGATTCGATAGCGTTGTGGGGCGGCGCGATTAAGGTGATAGCCGGCAGGCAGCTGAACGTCGATTATGAATTTTGCAGTTGAATTAACTCCGAGTTGTTGCTTCGCGGTGGTGAGCTCAACTGCGTTTGGTCCGGTCTCTCCGTCGGCGGGCGGATTGGCGCTAACGCTGGGTGGTTCAAGACCCTTAATTCTGAGTGTGGCAGTCGATCTTGTCTTGAGGTCAATCACACGTATTGCGTGATTGTTAGTGTCCGCTACGTAAAGCTTATCGTTTGCCGCACTCAGTCCACCAGGTTCGTAAAATGATGGGCTGCCACTATCCGACTGGCCCGGCTTGCCGCTGCCCAGGAGACTCTTCACTGTTCGGGCTTTCGGATCCAGCTCCTTGATCTTGTGATTGTAGGTATCGGCAATTAACACTTTGCCCTTGAGCGCGAAGACACCCAGTGGATGTTGGAGACGAACGTCGTCGCCGCGTCCATCAACGTCACCAAATTCAAACAAGTCGCCGCCCACAAGCGTTTCTACCTGGCCGCTCGCAGTATCGATCTCACGAATGATGTTCGACTCACTGTCAGCGATGTAAAGCTTTGTTCCTTCGCTCGTGATTCCCGAGGGCTGCGCAAAACCCGATTCCAACAATGGCCCGTCGATGCGTGCTTCCCGGCCTGATCCCGCGAACGTCGATACTTCCTGCTTATCAAGATCAAGTTTCCAGATCTGATGTGGACCGGCCATCGCGATATAAAGCGAGCGTCCAATCAGCTGCAGATCCCATGGCGAACTCAGCGCAGTAGTTCGAGCAGGACCCGTTTTGAAATAGTCGCGGGTTTGTGAACCGGTTCCAGCGATCGTCTGGACGATGAGGGATTTGAGGTCAATACGTCGGATCAGATGATTTTCAGTATCGGCGACATAAAGGTTCTCGCCATCAAGAGCGAGGCCTTGAGGGCGATAAAAAGTGGCCTTGTCATGCGGTCCGTCGGCGGCGCCGCGCTCCCCTGTCCCGAAAGTTTGCAGAAGCGTCCCGTCGAGCTTAGTAATGACGATGCGATTGTGATTCGAATCGGCAATGAACAGACGATCGCCTTTCGCATCGGCCAGAACTTTGCCTGGAAAGGCGAGTGGCAAGTCGCCGACTTTCGCGCGTTCCAAGGTTAGCTTAAGCGGCTCTTCATTCAACTCGCCGCGTTTGCGAAACTCCGCAATCGCTTTGGCAACCACCTGGTCAATCAGTTCGTAGTTTCCTTCGCCCGATACTCCACCAATTACATAGCCGGCAGGGTCAATCAAAACCTGTGTGGGCCAGGCACGCACGCCGTAGCTCTGCCAAACCTTAAACTCTGCATCGTTGTAGACTGGATGTTCTATTTCGTAGCGAAGAATGATGCGCCGGATGTTCTCGGTTTCCTTCTCGTTCTCAAACTTGGCGGAGTGAACTCCGATGACGACTAATTCTTTTGGATACTTAGCCTCGAGCTTTTTCAAATCAGGAATGATGTGGATGCAGTTGATGCAGCCGTAGGTCCAAAAGTCCAGCAGCACTACTTTGCCTTTCAGCGCCGCAAGCGTGAGCGGCTTGTCGGTGTTAAGCCAGCCACGTCCACCAATCAGTTCTGGGGCGCGCACGCGCGGCTGTTCCTGCGCCGTCATATTTGATTCCTTTTCATTGCTTGAGTTATCGGAATTAAGACCGTTGGGGCTAGCGTTCCCGAGCGGGGCGAAAGCCAAGGCTAATGCCACCAGGATTAGCGAGCCACGACTGAAGACAACGTTCAAGATGTTAAATATACGAAATTGCTTTTGGTTTAGATTGCTCGTCAGCACGTCCGGTGAACATTAGTGCGGATGGGGAGTGGCGGCTTCACCCTGTCGGGTCAAAGCCTGATCCAACCGGTCTACTGCGCGGCGCAAATGGGGGATAGTGATTGAGCCTCCTACTACCAGCGCAACGTTGAAGACGTCGAGAAACTCAGGTCTGGTCACGCCGGCCGTCACACATTGCTTGATGTGGTAGGTAACGCAATCGTCGCAGCGAAGCACGATTGAGGCAACCAGCCCCAATAACTCTTTGGTGCGTTTGTCGAGCGCACCGTCCTCATAGGCCTGCGTGTCGAGAGCAAAAAAACGTTTGATGCCAAGATGATCGCTTCCTAGTAGCTTTTCATTCATTTCCGCCCGATAACGGTCGAATTCATCCATCGAGTGACCTTTCTGCTTTAGGGTTGTGTCTATTTTATCTGCTATCAACACAAAGTCACTAGACGAGCTAGTTAATAGAGAAGGTTTTGAGACGGGCCGAACTGAATCTTCGAGCTATAATGTTCGCAATGGAAGATCAAAGTCGAAAGCTTCAAATGGTCAGCGTCGGTCGACTTCAAGTCGGCATCTTCGCGGATGAAATTGAGTCTCTCTGTGATTGGCAAACACCGACACCATTGCCTCACGCCACCGAATCAATCATGGGAGTGGTGAGTATTCATGGACGCATCCTAACTGTGCTAAACCCGCGCAAGCTGGCCGGCGTTGGAACTGCCTCCGACGCGAACGAAGACCCTGGACATCTGGTGGCACTTAAAGGCGATGAACAATTGGCACTAGCGGTTGATGCGATAGGCAAAACGCTGGATGAGGATCGAATAGAACTTGAGCCAGAAAATTCCGGTAGTCTCATCCAGTCACGATTTCAACATGATGGAAAACATGCAATCGTTATCGACGTTAGGGAACTCTTTGTCCACGCAATTCAGGGACGCGAGCGACGACGACGACGCTTTTGATTTACTGCCGCGAAAACGTGAACCTTGCCAGTGCCGCCCGAAGTGAATAATAGTCGGGCTGAATGTTAGAATCGCCCCCCAAAAACCATTGAGCTGATTTAAGGCCTCTCCTGTTTTGGTGTTGCCCGACAGTAATTACCCAACAATGCACGATCAGGCTTTCACAATTCTCGAATATCACGATCTGCTTGCCTTAGTTCGCCGTGGTGCTCAAACGGCGGTGGGCCGCGCATTAGTGGATTCACTGCTTCCATTTGATGACGTCGCCTCGCTGCAAGGGGAACTGACCGCGCTCGCCGAATGCGTAATGTTGCGCAAGCGCGGCGCCACCTGGACGTTCAGTGACTTGGGCGAGCCGTCAGACAAGCTCGCAATACTTCAGGTTCAGGGAACAATTTTGGAAGCCGGCGCGATCCTGGAAATGAAAACGTTGTGCGAACAAGCGATGTCCGCGCGGGGTTCTATTCTGGCTGAGCGCGATAATGCTCCCACGTTATGGAAGCTCGTTGAAAAGCTGCCTCAGGACCTAAACCGCGTAATTGCCCACATTGCCAATAAGATCTTGCCGAATGGAGAACTGGACGATCGCGCCAGCCCTGAACTAGCGCGCATCCGGCACGACATCACAAAGCTTCGCTCGCGCATTACACGAACTCTCGAAACGCTAATGCGTAAGTCGGGTGAGGCGATTCAGGATGAATTGGTAACCATTCGCAACGATCGTTTTGTGATCCCGGTCAAAGCGGATCATCGTGGCCGCGTAAGCGGCGTGGCCCATGGCTATTCAGCATCAGGCGCAACGGCCTTTGTGGAGCCACTGGAGACCATCGATGCAAACAACGAATTGCAGGCACTGCACGAAGCAGAAGCGCGAGAGATTTTCAAGATACTGCTGAGCTTGACGGAGGAACTACGAGCGCAGTTGCCGGCAATCCAGTTGGCAGCCGCCGTTGTTGCCAAGCTTGATTTTATTAATGCTAAAGCGGTTTTTCATCACAGGTTCAATTGCGTAATTCCAAATGTCTCTGGAAACGCGCTTGAATTAAGAGATGCTCGACATCCCTTGCTGGAAGAAAACTTAAGGGCCTCGGCGGGATCGGTTGTTCCCGTGTCATTCTCGCTTGGCGACGAGCACGACACGATGGTGATCTCCGGTGCGAATGCCGGAGGGAAGACTGTGGTGCTCAAAACTGCCGGCCTGTTGTCACTAATGGCCCTTTCGGGCGTTTCGGTTCCAGCACGGGAGGCGAACATTCCTTTTTACTCTTCCATACTTGCGGACATTGGAGATCACCAGTCATTGGCTGCGAACCTCTCGACGTTTACCTCGCACGTTGCAAACATCTCGCGGATGATTGAAATATGCAGAGCTCCCGCATTGGTTTTGCTCGACGAAGTTGGTACCGGCACGGATCCGGAAGAGGGCTCGGCACTCGGGGTTGCAGTAGTGGATCATTTTCGTCAGGTTTGCGGCGCGCACGTTCTGGCAACAACCCATTACAGCGGCTTGAAAATGTACGCCGGAAATGAGGCTGAGGTGTTGAACGCTAGTGTTGAGTTTGATCAGAAAACGCTGAGACCCACATACCGTTTGATTGTGGGTGTTGCTGGATCATCATCGGGGTTGGAGATTGCGCGACGCTTTGGCATTCCCGGAGAAGTAATCAACACAGCGTTGAAATCCGTGAGCGACTCCTCACGCCAATCGTCTGAATATCTAAGCCGGATCAAAAGCGAGGCAGAAGAAGCTGAGGCTTTGCGCAAGGCATTGGAAGAGGAGCGTCAGGCAGTCGCGGAGAAGTTCGCCTCACTCGATAAACAAGCGGAGCGGCAGGATCGAGAACGCCAGGCTGCGTTTGAAAAAGCACTGGCGGAGCAAATCAGCGAGTTTGAGAAACAATCGCGGGAGCAGCTAGCGAAAATTGAGGATCGGACAGCGCGTTTGAAGGTTGAACGCGAAGCTGCGAAACGCGTTGGGGAATTGAAGCGAGAGGCGAGACGCGCCGTGTTAACTGTTCAGGATAATCGCAGCCAACAAGAGGTGTTGCGACCGCAGACGCGCAGTCAGGCCCCGGGCTTGCCACCGCAGTCGTCGGACACGCGCAGTCAGGGAGAGGGCTTGCCCTCGCACTACCGCGTACTGGATGACAAGGCCACACGTCGTGAGATTGCGGTCGGTGACAGGGTAAAGTTAAAGTCTTTCGGCTCGATTGGCATAGTTGATCAAATTAAGGATGAAGTTGCTGAGGTGCGAGTGAAGTCACTCCGCTTACGAGAAAAACTGGAGAACCTGGAACTCGTCGAACTCAACACTCCCACGAAATCAAAAAGCGAAAAGTTTGCTGGTTTACGTCAATCAGCCGGAACTGAGGTTCATCTTAAAGCTGACGGTGGTGGCCGCTCGGAATTGAATGTTATCGGCCAATCAAGCGACCAGGCCATTGATGCGGTTGACAAGTTTCTTGACGAAGCTTCGCTTGGCAGTCTCAGCCAGGTAAGAATTGTTCATGGTCACGGCACCGGGACTCTGCGTAAGGCCATCAGCGAAATGTTGAAAACACATCCTCATGTAGAACGCTTCGCAGCTGCGCCACAGGACCAGGGTGGAACGGGAGCCATGATCGTTGAATTGAGGCAATAATGCATTACACCCATCACTTTCTTAGGCAGATCTTAATCGGTTCTCTCCTCACGATGGTTTGCTGCGGCCTTCTGAGAACAGGCGCCACGGCGCAATCCCAAAACCCATCCCTGGACCCATATGGACGCTGGATTAACGGCATAACCGAGCCATGGCATTTTCCAGAAGCGTTTCCAGAGACGGACAGCCACGCGGCACAACAGCTTTGGCAGGGCATCGGCGAACAAAGCGAAGTAAATCTCTGGGAGGGCACTTACTCTAATGGCAGCGGCACACACGGTAGTTATCTTCGCTGGTCACCTCAAATCGGTTTCGTACTCTTCCATGTTAATAAGTGCGAAGCGAGCGTGATGGGTTTCAGCTACGGCAAGGTGGCGGCATCGTCAACGCTCATCGAAATGTCTCCGGAAAAAACCGTGTCTTCCGCTACTAATCACGGCCATGGCTCCACCTCGCCAAAGACCCTTAGATACTTACCTGTCGTTTGGAGGCAAGATCGATATTTGGTACCGGAAAATGAAGTGAGCGACTTTGCAGATTATGTCGCGGGACTGGGCAGATACAACGATCGCAATTTTTTGTTTGGCGAGCATGAGGAATACTTTTCCAAATCCACCAGGTTGTCGGAGGGCCAGGACCAGCCCGCTGTAGATGGCCGCCGTACTAGTGACAATGATTTCGTCAAGCCTTTGTTCCCTCCGGGATACGAGCGGCTAATCAAGAAACCCATCGAGGCAAAGATAATTGCGCAAAGGAAACCTTACGTTAAGCACAACTCTGAAAATGATTGGTGGAACGATCTGATTATTCCCGTTAGTGTTAATGCCGGCAGTCGCCAGGGATTAAAGAAGAAGATGGTGCTTCGCATCCTGGATAGCGCCGGGTTTGCAGGCGACTCTGAATATGTAGAGATAACCAGGCTCGATCTAAACTCGGCTCAGGGAATTATTCAGCGCTCGGTGCGTAAAAGGCCTTGCATAAAATTTGCTCCGACTGATGACTGCAAAGATCCCGACTACCAGCCAATCAAAGTCGGCTCCAGAGTGACCACAAATCCTGTACGCGGAATCATGAACTCGAACCATTAACCGAAATTGCGTCCGGTAAGATAAATGCGTTACCCCCAAACATTCATTGACGATCTAAAGCGTCAGGCAGACATCGTCCGCGTTATCCAGGATTACGTGCAGCTAAAAAAGAAGGGCGCGAACTGGATGGCCTGCTGTCCGTTCCATAAGGAAAAGACGCCATCGTTCTCCGTTAGTCCCGCCAAGGAGATTTTCTATTGTTTTGGGTGTCACAAAGGCGGCTCCGTCTTCAACTTTGTGATGGAGATGGAGCGGGTTTCCTTTCCTGAAGCGATCAAGCTGGTAGCGGAAAAGTCAGGCATGCCGTTGCCGAAGCTGGTTGACGACAGCCGCTTCGAAGCGCGACGGCGCGAGTCTGACGAGGTCATCGAACTAAATCAGTGGGCGCTGGATTGGTGGCAGCAACAGCTTGAATCGAGTGCCGAAGGACACATTGCCCGCGATTATCTTAAACAGCGCGAGATCTCGGACGAAACACAAAAGACCTTTCGCCTTGGTTACGCGCCGGACAGTTGGGATGCGCTTTCAATTTATCTTCGCCAGAAAGGCGCATCTCAGGAACAGATCGAAAAAAGTGGCTTGGTTGTTAAGAAGGATGAGGGTGGTTCCTACGATCGCTTCCGCGGTCGTCTGATCTTTCCGGTAATCGACATCCAGGGGCGGCCGATAGCTTTTGGTGGACGTACGCTAAAGAATGAAGACGCAAAATACATCAACTCTCCTGAGACTGCCGCTTATGTAAAAGGACGGAATCTCTTTGGCCTTAACCTTACGCGCGACGAGATCCGGCGCCAGGGTTTTGTGATCCTGGTGGAGGGTTTTCTTGATCTGATTGTTCCTTATCAATATGGGATCCACAATGTCGTAGCTAGTTTGGGTACGGCGCTAACACCCGACCAAGTAAGACTCTTAAGCAGGTTTGCCCGCAAGGTAGTGGTCAACTATGATGGCGACCCTGCGGGGGTTCAGGCCGCAAAAAAGGCTCTCGAAATTCTGCTCGCGGAAGACCTTGAAGTTAAGGTTCTGGTGCTCCCGGATAGATCCGATCCCGACGAGTTCATTAGAAAATTTGGCGTCCAGGAATATCAGCGTCAACGGGGCGAGGCGCAGCCACACATTCAGTTTGTAATTGATCAGGCGACACGTGATCGCAAACTCACCAATCCCGCCGATAAAGAGGCTGCGATTGACGAGGTGCTGCCGTTTATTCGCGCCGTCAGGAGCCGAATTCAAAAACGCGAGTACTTCGATATTGCGATGGATTCGCTGCGGATTGGCGATGTGCTGTTAAAACGAGAGCTATGGCAGTCGATCAGGACTGGCGTCACCGGTAGTTTGAAAGTCGCCAGGAGGGCGCACGCGAACCCTACGGTCGCAGAGCAGCGTCTCCTTGAAGTACTGTTGACGGACGAAAGGGTTCGTCACAATATCCTCCCGCTCCTGGAAGCCGACGACTTCGAAGAGTTGCCGACTGCTCCGATTTTCAAGGCGCTCATCGAGGGCGAGCGTGAAGGAAAAGAGATCGACTTCGAATTTCTAAGCGAGAGAACCGCCGGCGACCCGGTGGCCTCGTTGTTGCCCAGCTTGATGATGGCCGATTTTGCCTCTTCAGAGGAAGTCACACCCGAAACGCAACGCCTGACGGCGCAAAGATGTATTGATGCCCTAAGGTTGATGAAGGTCGATCGGCGCATAGCAGATTTAATCGCAGAGATCGCAGCCGCTGAACGTAATGGAGAAGTAGAACGGCATCTGAGCCTTTCGACTGAGCACGTAGAATTGATCAGGCGCCGAGCCGCGCTCCTGCCCTAAGGCCGAAGCAATGCGACTTGGCACCAGCTAACACCTCGTTTGAAACAACTCACAGCCGCACATTTGCAAATCTGAAAGTTGCGCGGGAAATTGAATTGGTGAGCAGCATCGAAGACAAAGATCGTGATGATGTGATGGAACGCCTGCTTGAGCTGGGCGGCGACAAAAAATATCTCACCTTCGATGATCTAAACCGCGAACTACCTGAGAATGTCGTTTCTCCGGACGACATTGAAGACGTCCTGCAAAAGCTCGAAGGCTCCAACATTCCGGTAGCGGACTCTGACGAAAGATTACTCGAACAGGCGGCTGCTGCTCCGGTCGATGACGGAGACGGGATTGACGAGGATGTTGAGCTCGATCTTTCGGCCGGAGCGTTGGAGAAGACGAATGATCCGGTTCGTCTTTATCTCCGCGAGATGGGAGTTGTGCCGCTGCTCACACGTGAAGGCGAAGTGTCGATCGCGAAGAGAATTGAGCGCGGACAACGCAAAACGAAGAAAGCCATCTCTCGTTCGCCAATTGCCGTCAAGGAAGTCCTTCGCATTGGCGAAGAGCTGGAGACAGGCAGCCTCAACATTCGCGACGTCGTAGTTTTTTCCGAACAGGCTGAGTTAACCGGTGATGAAGACAAGGCTGAGGAATACAAAGCCTGGACGATCGAAGGCATACAAAACATTCGTAAACTCTTTAGGCAAGCCCTCAAGGATTGGGAAAAACTGCGGACTGAGCAGAAGGCTATACGCGGTAAGAAAAGCAAGAAGGTAATGCGCCTCCGCCGCAAAGTTTCGCGTACTCGACTTGAAATAGCCCAGGAAATTGGCCGGCTAAATATTACTGAACGCGCCAGACAGCGTTTGATCAATGCAATCCGGGCGGTGCAAAAGGATGTTCGGGACGCCGAGCGTGAGATCGAAAGCTTTAACGAAAAACTCAGTCGTAAAAGAATCAAGCTTGACGATCAGAAGGAGTTCAAGCGCCGGTTGTCGGAGGCGAGAAAACGAATCAAGCAAATCGAGGCCGATCAGAGTATAAGTCCCGTCGAAATTAGGCGCTCATTGCAAGCGATTGTAATCGGCGAGCAGCAGACTGGTCAGGCCAAACGCGAACTGGTTGAAGCAAATCTTCGTCTCGTCGTATCCATTGCCAAGAAGTATACAAACCGGGGGTTGCAGTTTCTTGACCTGATTCAGGAAGGTAACATTGGCCTAATGAAGGCGGTCGACAAGTTTGAATGGCGACGTGGTTATAAGTTTTCAACCTACGCGACATGGTGGATTCGTCAGGCGATTACGCGCGCGATAGCTGATCAAGCCCGCACGATTCGTATTCCCGTCCACATGATCGAGACGATCAACAAACTCATTCGAACTTCGCGAGCGTTGGTTCAGGAGTTGGGACGTGAACCTACCAGCGAAGAGATTGCCAGGAAGATGGACATTCCTGTTTCGAAAGTGCGGAAGGTGCTAAAGATTGCCCAGGAGCCGATCTCACTTGAGACGCCGATAGGAGAAGAAGAAGATTCCCACCTAGGTGACTTCATCGAAGACAAGTCAATTCTCAACCCCGCGGACGCAGTTGTTGCTTCCAATCTGCGTGAAATAACTGACGAAGTACTTGCGACGTTAACGCCTCGCGAAGAGAAGGTGATTAAGATGCGCTTTGGCTTGGGAACCACCGGATCGGAACACACGCTTGAGGAAGTCGGACAACACTTTGCGGTCACGCGCGAACGCATTCGTCAAATTGAAGCAAAAGCCCTCCGGAAATTGCGACACCCGTCGCGCTCTCGGAAACTGAAAGCCTTCCTCGATAACAGCCAGCACTGAAGCTGCAAACCCGCTCGATCTCGGAACTAAGGATCACTTGAAGGTAAGGAAGGTCGTGCTCTTAGCGGTGTAATCAAAGTTGTATTCGTAGGTGTAGCCTGGGAATTCAATGGGACGCGTAAATTGCACGGTCACTTCCATGCGATTGTCTCGATGCGTGGGATTGATTATGGCGTCCTGCGGCACCTCATATCCAGGCGCCGCTTTCGTCAGCTGATCCTTCACCCATTGCGGCGGGTAGCCTTGAGTAACCGCAACATTGACCTGGTGGTTCATTAAGTCTTTGAACAAATAGGCCTGGTAGGCAACGGGAATGTATAAGTAGGACGCATATCCTACAACCGCAAAAGCAGCAAGAAACAGAATCAACTTCAACCGTGCACTTCCGCGTTCGCTGGTCCTGGCTGTTGCGTTCATTCTTGTCACCCTACGAGCGCGCAATTTACATTTTCAAGCCCTTGCGCAATGACTCTTTCAATACGCGCGGGCTGATCTCTTTTCCGTCTACCAAGCGCGCACGCCCAATTCGTTCAAGTAAGACCCACTGAACCTGTTTTCCAGTTCGTTTCTTGTCCCGAGCGATCGCGTCAACGATAAGGCGTTCATCCAGGTCGCTGGCCGGAGGCAGTGGCCCACACAGGCTGACCGCAGAACGCAATAATTCTAACTCTGATTCCTTGAGCAAGCCCAGGTTTTTTGATAATTCACCCGCAACTAACATCCCATGGCCCACTGCTTCTCCATGCCGGAAGCGCTTATAACGAGTGACCACCTCAAGGGCGTGGCCAATTGTGTGGCCGAAGTTTAAAATTCGGCGCGAACTCTTATCACGGCGACCAACATCTTCACGCTCATCTCCGGAAACAAGTGAAGCTTTAAAGGCGCAGTGCGCGATAATAAGCTCTTCCAAGGCTGAACCAGGCTGAGATTCTCGAGCGGCAGACCGCAGAAATTGAGTTGTTTGCTGGAACAGCAAACGACTGCCCACCGCGCCTTGTTTGACCGCCTCGCACCAGCCCGCGGTGACCTCCCTCCTGGGCAGTGTACTCAGTGTCGTTGTGTCCACGACCACAGCGCGTGGTTGATGAAAGGCGCCAATAAGGTTCTTCCCGGCCGGCACGTTTACTCCTGTCTTGCCTCCAACGGATGAATCGATCTGGGCAAGCACGGTAGTGGGAATATGGATCAGTGGGACACCTCGCAAATGGATGGCTGCGGCAAAACCCGCCAGGTCGCCGACTACACCGCCACCCAGCGCGATAACTCCATCGGTTCGTTGAATCTGGTTCTTATGAAGGAAGTCCAGAACTTCGCCAGCCGTAGCGAGGGTCTTGAAACGCTCAGAGTCACCCATTAACCACTGAGAAATAATGAATCCCTGCGACTGCAAACTCCTGGTTACAGTCCGTCCGTAGAGACTAAAGACTCTTTTATTTGACACCAGCGCGAGTCGTTGAGCGTTTTTGTCGAGGCAGCGTCTAGCTATCTTTCCGGCTTCAACAAGCAAGCCACGGCCGACTCTTATTTCGTAAGTTTGGCGTGGAGACTCAATGCGAACCTGGAGCTTAGGCAATTATAAACTTCCTTGCGCCGCGCAATCAGATGACGGATCTCTATAGCAGGAAACAGCGGAATTCTAGCATGTGATTACGGTGCCAGCTCGCTGCTTCGGGAGAGTTCGATGAAGTTGTAATTGATTATTGCGACAGAAAAAGCGAATGGGCGCGACATACGTGGGAGTGCGTCGCGCCCATTCATATTCGTGGTCACTGTCCTCACCCCAGCAACCACTTGAGACGGAGGATTCACCAACCGTCTCTCTTGCCCCACAATATACCTCGCAAGACGCATGCCCTGTCAAGAGTCTGATCAAAAAGAGTTTTTGGGTTCGAGTTTACGTGTATGGGCGACAAAAAAGGCTGTCGACTCGCGTGAGAACCAAGCTCATTCCACTCAAAAATGAGGTAATTTTTTCAACCTGCGAGGGTAAAAATTTTACAAGTTCCTCATTCCCCGAGGGACTCTTGGATCACACTCGCAAGTTCTGCTGCCTGAGTCTCTATTTGCTCCTGACTCTCACCTTCGATCATCACGCGCGCTAGTGATTCTGTGCCCGAATATCGCAGTAACAATCTGCCGCGAGTCCCCAGACTCGACTCGATTCGTTGCGCTGCGTCCTTGATTACGGCTACTTCACCAAACGGCGGCTTACGTTTCACCTTCACATTGACCAGAATTTGCGGAAAGTTCTGGAAACCTTCCGTTAATTCTTTCAGACTTCTTTCTGCTTCGGTCATTGCACGTAGCACGCATAGTGTTGTGATCAACCCGTCGCCGGCCAAACTTATACCGGGGAAGATGATATGTCCTGACTGCTCGCCTCCAAGGCTCGAGCCTGACCGGATCAACTCATCCAGAACATACTTGTCACCGACGTCAGTGCGCACCAGTTTTATTCCGCGGGACTGGAATGCAAGCTCCAACCCGATATTGCTCATTACGGTGGCGACGACAGTGTTTTGATGGAGCTGCGATTTGTCTTGCATGTGTTTGCCCAAAACCCAAAGGGTGGCGTCTCCATTGACTAACCGTCCATCTGCATCGACAAATAAAGATCTATCGGCGTCGCCATCAAAAGCTACTCCAAGGTCAGCCTTTGAAGTAATGGTTTCATGTTGCAAGCCTTCCATATGAAGCGAGCCGCAATCGAGATTTATGTTTCGTCCATTTGGAGCATTGTTTAGCGTGGTCACTTCAGCTCCAAGCCTTTCAAAGAGGTCTGAGGCAACCGTCGAAGCCGCTCCGTTTGCACAATCGAGCAGTAGCCGTACGCCTTTCAGAACCAGTCCCCGACCGATCTCACTAACAAGATAGTTGAGATAGCGCTCTCTCAACCTCTGGGTAACATCATCCAGCCCAGGTGCCGAGACGTTCGGTGCCGAGGAATCTTCCGCAGTCCGCGCGTTAGCGACGTCATCTTCAATAAGCCTCTCGGTCATTTCGTCGAGCTTGCGGCCCGACGGAGCAAATATTTTGAGACCGTTATCCTGATAGGGATTGTGAGACGCGCTAATAACGACGCCCGCGTCCGCTGGACACGTTCGCGCCAGATAGGCGACTCCCGGTGTGGTTATGACTCCGGCTGATTTCACCTCCGCCCCAATGCTGCTAGCGCCGGCAGCCAACGCCTGTTCGATCCAGGCGCCGGATTCACGTGTATCACGACCAACAATGATGACGGGATTGCGTCCCAGCTTATGTTTTAGGTGGGTCGCCAGCGAGGCCCCGACAGTCTTCACCGTTGGCGCGTCGAGCGGAAATTTGCCAGCTTCGCCCCGTATACCATCCGTGCCGAAGAGTCTTGTCATTACAACTGTAGGAACCTTGAACAGGCTTTATATCCAGGAAGGGAACTGACCAGAAAAGTGACAAACCGAAATCGCTCATCGGTCTTGAGTCCGAGATCGACTTCGCTGCCGCGCTTCTCCCCGATTTCTACAACCACATCGACGGAGGGATCTAGAATATCGATCTTGGGATCGGAAATGTTTATTGCAACGTTTGAAAGACTGAAACTATCTCTCTTACCGTCTAACCAGATGGTCTCTGTGGTCGCTTTCTGCAGGGCCCTAATTCGATCTGAAGGGCCTCGCACTCTGATGCGAGCCGGACTGACTTTATAACCAACCACGCCATAACCGTCCGCCAGCCGGCCCTCAAATTTTGGCTCTACTTCCAACTGTGCTTCGACACTGGGTTCAAGCCGAATAGGAATAGTTGCGGGTTGAAAACGTTGAATCTTAATTCCCGGTTCCAGCGCCATCTTCACCCTATCGGCCGATAACCGGATGATTCGTTCGCCGGCCTTTTGATCAGTCACGTCGACGCTGGCCACCAAATCGCGCGGGCCAATGCGATCCAGTTTTTCAGGACTGCCGGTGAGAAAGACATCCACGCTATCCGGAAGGTCGTTGCTTATCTCTAACCCTTCGGTCTTAAGAAAATTAATCTGCACGCCCGCTACGCGCATGGTTACCGGCTTGTTTTGGCCGGTTACCGCTAACCAAAGAACCACGGTTATGGCTGCGGCCAGGAGTTTAAGGCCCCAGTCTTCAAACACGAGCTTTCGCATCCAGCGTTCAGCTGAACTCGGTGTTCGCGGCAGCGCAGTGGTTGCTTCGTCTTCTATGTCCTGGAATGGCATTTCGATTTCAGAACCTCGCGGTCTGGTTTCGTTTCACAGACTTATATCGACGCCACTTCTTCTGTTTCAGCTTCCGGTTCGGCTGGTTTCTCTTGTTGTTTCGCCCTTTCACGCTTCGATGGGACAGCGAGCGCTTCAGATATGGCGGCGCGCAATTTTGTTGCGTCCAATCCTCTCCTAATCTCTCCACGCTGAACTACCGAAATCAATCCCGATTCTTCGGACACCACCACGGCAACTGCATCGGTGTCTTCTGTCACGCCCAAGGCAGCGCGATGACGCGTACCAAGGTCGCGAGAGAGTCGCGGGTTCAAAGTCAAAGGCAGAAAGCAGGAAGCTGCGGCGACGCGATGCCGGCGCACAACCACTGCTCCGTCATGTAGCGGGGATTCCGTGTTGAATATGCTAACCAGCAAGTCGTAACTAAGTTCGGCGTCCAGTTTTACACCGCCGTCGATGATGTTTTTAAGACCGACATTTCGCTCAATCACCACCAGGGCACCGGTCTTAGTTGAAGACAGCGTGGTGGCTGCCAGAATTACTTCGTCGTAAACACCCTCGCCAAACTGGCCCAGGTGCCTGCGCGTGAAGGGCATGCGAAAACGATTGCCGAAGGTAATTAAAGCCTGTCGGATTTCAGACTGGAAAAGGACAATGATGGCAACGCCGATGTAAAGCAGCGCTCCGCGGAGAATAAATTCGAGGGTAGTTAGCTCCTGGTTTACGGCGAACCAGTAGAGGAGGGCAAAAACGCCGATCGCTGCCGCCATCGGAGCGGCTCGAGTTCCACGTACAAGTTTCAAAACTGCATACACAAGCAAGAAGACCAGGACGAGATCCGCGATATTGCGCGGCTCCCTAAGCCTTCCCAGGTACTCCGTGTATGGCAGTAGCAGTAACATCTCTAAAATCTAAACTCAGGACTTGCGATTTTCGCTTCAGCAGCAGCAATTTAGTTTCACCAAACAGAAATTGGAAAACCTGCGCCTTTAGCCTATGTGCTCGGGCACGACGTCGTGCTCCGTGCTTTGGCTTTGGCGCGCAGTCTCAAGGAAGATCATTTCCACCTTTGGATCTGCACGCTTAATCAAGTCTTCAACCTCTTCATTCGTCTTTACGATGTCACTAGTTACCAGATCGACTCGTACGTTGATATGCGCATTGATCAGGACCTGCTTAGGCGATTAGGGCGGCCACAAACTTAAGGATGGTGATGAGCCCGTTGGCAAAGAGCGCCCCGAGTACCGCCAGCATCAGCAGATTCTTTCAGCTTGAAATGAAAGCTCCGCTGGGATTATGGCGAAAAAACAAGGCCGTGGCAATGGCGATTTCGTTGTGTTTGCCGGTTGGTTTTTAGGCGCGGAATCTTTGGTTAGTGCCTTGGTTGCGAGGCAGGCGTCGAAGTTTCCCGCTGTGGAGAAAACCTACCAACGTCCCACGCCCATCGATAACTGCGATAGCGCCGACTCCATTCTGCCCAATCAGCTCCCGAGCAGATTCGAGGGTGGTCGTGGACTCAACGAAGAAGTTGGGGGCGGTGGGACGCATCACGGTTTTTATGCGTGTGTCGCTCCATCTTTCTTTCGGAAGAGATTTCAAATCCTCAAGGGAGAGAATTCCATGCAAACGACCGTTCACTGCCACCGGAAAACTTGTCTGGCGATGAAGCGGCAGTATGTCATTAACCAGCCTGCTTACTGTCATCTCCGGTTCGACCGCAATTGGAGATGACATGGCATCCGCAACAGTCACCAACCTGACTTCTTGTGCCGCCTTCACAACTTTTGCTGCAGTGTCCAGCAAAAACAATCCCACCAGGATCGACCAACCCCCCATGAAGTAAGGTTGGGTCACTCTCCAATTGGGTGCAACCATGATGTAGATTCCAAACAGGATCAGCATGCCCCCGATCAGAACGCCGCAGATTCCAGCCTTGCGCGTGGCGTCCATAATATTCCCACCCTTGCGCCAAAGGATGGAGCGGAGGACACGACCGCCATCAAGCGGGTACCCGGGGAACAAGTTAAAGAGCGCCAGCAAAAGATTCCCCGCGCCAATCAAAAAGAAAACTACGACTGTAGCAACGTAGTCTCCCATGGCTGCCACGCTGGTGGCGCCGAATGCGAGCAATGCGAACAGAAAGCTAGCCGCTGGGCCAGCCACGGCAATGCGCAACTCAGCCCCCGGGCTTTGAGGCTCAGTCCGCAAACGAGTAAGACCGCCAAAGGGATGGAGAACGATCTCTTCGATCTCGAGTCCTTCAGCGCGCGCCATTAACGCGTGCGAAAGCTCGTGGCCGAACACGGAGAGAAATAGACCTGCCGTTGTAATTAAGGCGAGTACCCAGGCAGTGACGGGCGCCAGGGGCGGAAGGGTCACGTTCGCAAGCTGGAGTACATGACTTTGTAAATTACTCGCTATCAACCACACGCTGAGTGCCACTACTGCCATCCAGCGATAGTCGATGCGCACAGGAATAGCGTAGACACGAGCGATGGTTATTTGCCGGGTAAAAAACTTGGCCAGACCCATGACGTTCCGAAAGGCGAAAAGGAAACTGGGAACGGGGACTAAAAACAGTTCGGTCAGTGTAGGCTACGCCGAGGAATCACGCTGCGAGATTCGATCTCAGGAGTTAGAACGCACCGCTGGCGCGCTGCCAATCCACTTCCCACAACACGACAGGTTGCTCACGATTCTTCACGGTGATGGGTTCTCTGGGTTTCAGCTTATAGCGGCTGCGAGCGGTCTTTGCCGTGGCATCACTTACCAGAATTTCTCCGCCCCGCGCGTTTGACTCCAAGCGCGCTGCTGTATTTACGGTATCTCCAATGGCGGTGTATTCAGAACGCCGCTCCGAGCCGATATAGCCAACTGTAGCTTCGCCCGTGTGCAGTCCGATTCCCACCCCTATCTCAGATAGACCGTCCTGCTGCAGTTCGACGTTAATACTCAAAATGCGACGCTGCATGGCCACGGCCGCATTCAGTGCGTTTGCAGCATCCTCCGGTGTTGTAGTGGGAGCGCCAAACAGAGCCATCAATCCATCGCCGAGGTACTTATCGAGCGTACCACCGTGAGCGAAGATGATATCGGTCATAGCCGAGAAGTACCGGTTTAGTAAGCCCACGATTTTCTCGGGTTGGGCATGTTCAGAAATGCTGGTAAAGCCGCGAATGTCGGCAAACAGCACCGTGATGGTTTGATTTACCCCACCTAACTTAAACGACTCGGGATTCTCGAGCATCTGCTTCACGACGTACTCCGGCAGAAACCGGCTGTAGTTAGCTCGAGCAACCTCTTCGCGCGCGAGACGTTCGTGTGCCCGGGCGTTCTCAACTGCAATAGCAGTCTGCGCGGCCACGGCACTGATCAATTCCAAGTCGTCCGGTTTGAAAGCGGCGAAAGGATCAAGTCGATCCGCGTAAATAGCACCATGCACTCTGGACTCACCAACCAAAGGCGCGCAGATTGTCGAGCGCACTCCTTGAGACACGATAGAGTCGACACCGGCAAACTGCTCGTCAGACGCCGCGTCCTGCGAAAGTAAAGCAACGCGGTCCTTCATCACCTTTCTGGTGATGGTTCTTCCTATTGTCAGCTTGCGTGCATGGTTGTTCAGACTTTCATCCCGAGCGCGCATCGCAATTGGATTCAACTGCACGTCTTCCGGGTTCTCATTACTGTCGCCGTCAGCCAGAAGCGCAACCACCCGATCGGCAGGCGTTGATCGGAAGATGATGTCGGTGGCTTTGGCAAAAATTGCGTCGAGATCGAATACGGAACCCAAAGTCTTGCTCATCTCATAAAGCGCCGTGAGTATGTTTGCTTTTCGCTGCAGCGTTTCGAGGACTTTGTCCCGGGCGGGCGTGCTCGGGCTTGACTCACCCGGTTTCCCATGCAGAACCGTGGACATTACGTCGTTGGCAGAGATAAGCAACTGGGTGTGGCCGAGCGGTTTGTCATCATAACGCACATCCGTGGTGCGTTCTTCCGGCCGTTGCTCGAAACGAATCGTGCTGGCCCCGATAGTTATGCGATCGCCGTTTTTTAGCTGGAATTCGGAATGTGCTCCGCCATTAACGAAAACCTTGTTGGCGCTACGGCGAAGCTGCCCGTTGATCATGGCGCCGTCCACGAGCGTGAACGATGAATCGTCAGATGATTTGATGTGAGCGTGATAACGCGAGGCGCGCGGATCGTCCAATACGACTGTATTGTCGGGAGCGCGGCCTATCGTGCAAGTGGTCTGAGCTACGAGACTGTACTGCCACTGGCGACCACTGGCATCGGTAATTTTCAGCAGGGCCATTAGGTGATTTCAAATCCGGGATTTAGCGAGAGACCGATCCGTTCGAGCAGGGGACAACCAGCTATCGCACGACTAGATCTGTTACTGCGCTGTTTCGATCCTAGCAGCATGATTTAGCCATGACAACTCAAATGCATCTCGTGTGCAATCGAGCGCGACATTAGTTGACGTATAAAGTATCATTTGGCCGTCCGCACAATCGCTCAATTCAAAGGGCTCGATTTGGTGAGTCTCTTCTCACGCTACGTAATAATTTTGGTCGTTAGCCTTAGCTGCGCCGTCTCTTCCTTGGCGGTGGGCCGGCGAGCAAGCCTACAAGATAAAACGAGTAAGAAAGCCACTGGAAGTGTGTCCGGACGTGTCACTGTTAAAGGTAAGGGAGAAGCTGGAATCATAGTTGGTCTCTGGTCTGCTGAAATGGGATCTCGAACGGGCCCGTTTTTCAAAGCCATGACAGACGTTGACGGCAACTACCGGATAGCTGATTTGCCCGCCGGTAATTACCAGGTAAGTCCCATTGCGCCAGCCTTTGTCATATCAGATGTGAATTCCTTCGGGATGCGAGGGAAGCGATTGATACTGAACGAGGGCGAGGAAGTCCAGGGCATCGACTTCTCAATGGATCGTGGAGGAGTGGTGACTGGAAAAGTAACTCTTGCCGACGGGCGACCGGCTGTTGAAGAGCGCGTTAATGTGGTTCCAGCTGAGCAGACTGATCATCAGATGTCTATGACCTCGTCCGGCACTGTTTTTCAAACAGACGACCGAGGGATCTATCGCGTCTTTGGTCTACCCTCCGGTAAATACAAGATTTTTGTGGGACAAGGTTCGGATACCTTTTTTGGCCGCTACGCCGGCCGTCCTATGTATGCGCGCACCTTCTATACCGATATCGCAAATCCGGCCGAGCCCAAAGTTGTCGAAGTAGGCGAAGGAGCTGAGGCAACTAACATAGACATAACCATTGCGGAAAGCATCAAGGGGTTTGCAGCTACCGCGATAGTTATTGACAGTGAAACTAATAAGCCCATCGCGAACCTGCGTTTTGGGCTGCAAAAAGTGAGCGGCGAACGCACCGATTTCATCAGCCCAAGCGTGCAGTCGGATCGCCTCGGTAAGTTTCGCTTTGAGAACTTACAGCCGGGGAAGTATTCGATTGTCAACATGCCGCAACCGAACAGCGATATGCGTGGCGACTCTGTACCTTTTGAGATAGTTGATCAGGACGTCACTGGGCTAATGGTGAAAGCTTTAAGGGGAGCAAGTCTGTCGGGAACTCTAGTCATCGAAGGCATTCATAAAAAGAACGTTGAAAGCAAAATCACTCAATTTCGTCTTCACGCTTACAACCGTAGTGAAGCTGGCGGGAGTGGATTTGTAGAGTGGTCTCCGATCAACTCTGACGGAAGCTTCCGGATCAGCGGTATGCAAGCGGGTGTGGCCCAGTTTCATTTGAGCGCTCAGGATCGCAGTCTGATGACAGGCTATTTCATATCTAGCGTCGAACGAGAGGGAGTGGTGGTTCCTGGTGGAGTTGAAATCAGGCCAGGAGAACAAATTTCAGGACTAAGAGTAATTGTCGGCTTTGCGAGTGGGACAATCAAGGGAACAGTCAAACTGGAAAGTGGCCCGCTCCCAACCGGCTCACGTGTTTCCATTCGACTTGTTAACCCGGCTGACCCGTCATTCTTCCAACATCCTGAGGTTGATGCGCGTGGGCGGTTCATTTTGGAAGGTATTCCGGCGGGTTCATATGACCTGCACGTCTACACTCTTCTGCCTGGGTCACGGCCAAGACAGTCTTCCACCAGGCGATCAGTGATAGTGACCGAGGGAACCGTCAGCGAAGTTGAGGTGATGGTCGATCTCGAACCGACTCCAACGCCCAGACCATAGTGTTCGGACCACTCTAGAAGTGATGGAATATTTCAAACGAAAACGGTATGGGTTTCTGAGTATTACCTTGCTCATCACGTTGGCTGTCTGCTCCGCTGCCCAATCTCTGCCAGGCGAGTCTGAAGCCGGTGGGATAACTGGACAGGTAGTGACGGAAAAAGGCCAACCGATAGCTGGGGCGATGGTCTTTGCGCGCGCCTATGGTGAAACTGGACCGGGACGGAACGCTACCACCGACGCTGAAGGTAGTTTTCAAGTGCCGAATTTGGAGCCGCTGGCCTACTTTGTATCTGCTTCATTTCCTGCTTACGTCCCCATCCCGCGCGACCCCGATAGTACTCAAGCGCCTTACCACCGAGTGGGCGACTCAGTGAAAATTCAATTGATCAAAGGCGGAATAATAACCGGTTCAGTAACCGCTGCAGGAGATAGGCCGTTAGTTGGTTTGCGCGTGCGCGCTCAAATGATTCGCGATGGCAAAGGGAACCCACCACGATACGGAGGCGCGTACCAGGAAAGGAGCACCGACGATCGAGGGATTTACAGAATCTATGGACTGGCCGCAGGGACCTATGTCGTATCGGCAGGAGGCGGGAGTTTTGGCACAGGTGGTTACCCGAGCTCCTTTGAAAATGATGCTCCGACATTCGCCCCGTCCTCGACGCGCGACAATGCCATCGAAGTCAGCCTTCCGGCTGGTGGCGAAGTCTCAAATATTGATATTCGTTATCGCGGAGAACCCGGGCATACCGTTAGTGGAACCGCAATCGATCCGGGACCACCAATTCCCTCCGGCATTACCGTCTCATTAAATCTAGCCTTCAACGGAACGTCACAATGGATTAACACTTCTTTCCAAGCTGCGAGCCGCGGGTTTTCTTTCTATGGCGTTGCTGACGGCGATTACGATTTGGTCGCGCAAAAGTATCTTCCCAGCGGAGAAGTGGCGCTTTCAGAGCCACGGAGAATAACGGTTCGTGGCGCCGACATAACTGGCCTTGAATTATTAGTACGGCCGCTGGCATCGGTTGCGGGAAAGATCGCACTTGAAGAATCAAAGTCACCGGCGTGCAAGGGTAAACGAAGACCGTCGTTTGCGGAGACCCTTGTTACAGCATGGCACAATGAGAAATTAGCAGTGAAAGACAAACCGCAATTTGCGTGGTCGTTGGGAACCCCAGTCTTGCCTAATACCCACGGCAATTTCACCCTTCGCAACCTGGCACCAGGTCAGTACCGATTCCACACGCGGCCTCTTGCGAAGTACTGGTATCTGCAGTCGATCACATTACCAGCTTCCGTACCACCTACGGCAAAAGCGGCTCAGGCAAGTCGGCTTGTTGACGTGGCGCGGAATTGGACGACGATCAAAGCCGGTGACCAATTTCTGGCGTTACTATTACTTTGGCCGAGGGAGCCGCCTCTCTTTCAGGACAAATTAAGCTCGCTGAAGGTAAACAGTTACCGCCAAGATCGTTCCTCTATTTGGTTCCTGCAGAACCTGAATCGGGTGAGCACGTCTTACGATTTTTTGCATTGCAAGTGGCAACCGATGGAAGTTTTACCGCAGAAAATCTGCCGCCCGGTAAGTACTGGATTGTCGTGAAAGCCGTCGGCGAATACGAATCAAATATTTTCTCAAAGCTGCGACTACCCGAGGAAACCGAAGCTCGAGCTAAGCTGCGGCGCGATGCGCAGGCGGCTGCCACGGTAATCGAATTGCAGCCGTGCCAGAATGTAGCGAATTATTCGTTGCCGCTTGACTGATCGGTGCTCGCAGGGATGACGCGAGGCGGTGGATTTCGAGACTGTAAGACCTTTGGAGCTGTTGCCCTGCTGCGATCCAGACTACCAGGAATTTTATAAAGTCAAGCTTGAAAGTTTGTTCAGCTTTTCACGTGCTGTTAGCGCGTTTGAAACCCTTGACGTTTGCACAGATGCACTTGTAGACTTCGAGCACTTACCAGTTAGGGCCCGGCGCTTTACTGCGTCGCTCGGATTTCCCCCAGACCCGCGCGTGCGGCGCAGTCTGATTTTTCAAAACCGATGGAGGTGTTGCGGTGGGCTTCAAAGTCGGCCAGAAAGTCGTTTACCCCAATCACGGAATCGGTACCATCGAGCAAATTGAACAAAAGCAAATCGGAGCAAACTCACTCCCTTTCTATATGCTTCGGTTAGCTGCAAATAACTCCCTGGTGCTCGTTCCCGTCTCAAATGCCTCAGAAGTGGGCCTTCGTTCTCCGATTTCTTCCGGTGAATGTGAAATGCTCTTCAAGGTTTTAGCGGATGACTTTTCGTTTCCCGCTAATGACTGGAAGGATCGCTTCAAAGAATTCTCTGAGAAGATGCGCACCGGAGACATCTTTGAGGCTGCTGACGTTCTGAAGCACTTAACTTATCTTAGCCATCTAAAACCCCTCTCCTTTCGCGAGCAACGAATGCTTGAACGAGCGCGTTATCTGGTCATTTCCGAACTGGCGGCAGTCTGCCGGCAGCCGGAATGCAATATTGAACCGCGAGTAGAACAGGCTCTTACGCGTGCATGCGCCAAGCACGACCGACGGCCCGCGCGAGCCCGGGCTGCTGGTGCGGCCGCAGGCCATTAATCCCTCCACCACCGATTTCGAGGCTTCGCGGCCCTAGCGCCGCGACGCCTCGTGTTATGATCCCCTACTCCATCGTAGAATAGTTCCCCCCGGCCGATATGTACGACGTATCCAGTTATTTGTTACTTGCCCTTGAGACTGAGGCTGCCGGCGCAACCTCGAGTACGGTTGCGGCGCTAAAACTGCTGGCGGTTATCGCCCTGGTCTTCGCCAATGGTTTCTTTGTAGCCGCCGAGTTTGCTTTTGTTGGTGTGCGCCGTTCTCGTATTGAAGCCCTCGCGGCCGCCGGCGATGTGGCCGCGAAGCGTCTCATGGGGCTGCTCAACAACCTCAATGCCTACCTCTCCGCCTCGCAACTTGGCATCACACTAGCTTCGCTGGCCCTGGGATGGATCGGCGAGCCGGCGATTGCCCGACTTTTGGAACAGCCATTCTCCGGTCTGTCCGATGCGTGGCGTCATGGGCTCTCCTTTGGTATCGCCTTTTCAATCATCACATCGCTGCACATTGTGATTGGCGAACAAGCACCCAAACTCCTGGGACTTGAGCTCGCTGAGAGAATCGCTTTGCTGGTTACACTGCCGATGAAAGCGTTCTATTGGGTGTTTCATTGGCCCATACGCGCTCTTGATTGGGCAAGTGTGCGAATAGTGCAGCTCTTTGGCTTGAAGGCGTCGCTTGAACATGCCTCCAGTTATACCGAAGCAGAAATTAGACAGTTAATCGATACTTCTCGAGACAGCGGTCACCTGCGTGCCGAGGAACGCCGCTTAATCCATCGTGTATTCGAGTTCTCCGATACTCTCGTGCGCGAGGCGATGGTTCCGCGAACGGAAATGGCGGCCATTCCGGCGGATTGCTCACTTGAACAGTTAACAAAGGCCTTTGAGAAGTATCGCTATTCACGTCTACCGGTTTACCGAGAATCACTTGATGATGTGATCGGCTTCATTCATAGCAAGGATGTGATGCCTTATCTGTTGCAGCCAGAAAAGTTTCGCTTGCAGAACGTGCTGCAGCCTCCACTCTATGTGGTGGACACAGCGCGTCTTGAAGATGTCCTGCAACAAATGCAAAAGGCGAAAGCCCACTTCGGCTTCGTCGTTGATGAGCACGGTGGGTTGGAAGGCGTTATTACTCTGGAGGATTTACTCGAAGAAATCGTCGGCGACATCTCCGATGAACACGACGAAGAAGTGAACGAGCAGATTACTCCGGTGGGAGATAATACCTACCTCCTGGCCGGAGGATTGGCCGTGCGCGACCTCAACCGCCGGCTGAAGCTCTCATTACCGGAATCAGAGAGCTATACGACGCTGGCTGGTTTCCTCATGACCGAGGCGGGACACGTGCTCAGTCCCAAGGAAGTTATTGAATACAACGGAATCTCTTTTGAAATCGATCGCGTCGAACGCCGCCGCGTGTTGAGCGTGAAATTGCAGATGCCGGCAACTTCCGAGACCAACGAATCAAGACTTACCAGTGATAGTGCACGGGCAGCCGGATAGTAACTTTCTGAATACAAAACTAAGTTCGTAGCTAAACTACGCCGAGCAGCCAAGGTTGTTGCGGCAGGAGCAAACGATGAGCTGGATCGAAGAGATACATGCCCGAGAGGTGATTGACTCGCGCGGCAATCCCACCGTCGAGGCAGAAGTTATCCTGGAGAGCGGCGATATCGGCCGCGCTGCAGTTCCTTCCGGAGCCTCGACCGGCGAACATGAAGCTGTTGAACTCCGCGACAACGATAAGAAGCGCTATCTGGGAAAAGGCGTGTTGATAGCGGTAAGCAACGTTAACGAGATCATCGCACCGGAAATCACCGCACTTGGTTTGGACGCATTGGATCAGGCTCAACTCGACCGGACCTTAATTGACTTAGATGGAACGGCGACGAAGTCGAAGCTCGGAGCAAACGCAATCCTGGCCGTCTCCCTGGCTACGGCGCGCGCCGCTGCCAATTTTCTCGAGTTGCCGCTCTACCAATATCTTGGAGGCCCAAATGCCCGCACGCTTCCCGTCCCAATGATGAACATCATCAACGGGGGCGCGCATGCTGATAATAATGTCGACTTTCAAGAGTTCATGATCGTTCCGGTTGGCGCCGCGAATTTTGCGGAGAGTCTGCGCATGGGCGCTGAGATTTTTCACACGTTGAAGACGGTCTTAAAGCAGAAGGGCTACGTCACCAGCGTCGGCGATGAAGGCGGTTTTGCACCAAACCTTCGCTCAAACGAAGAAGCAATTGAGACCATTCTTGAAGCCATCAGTCAGGCAGGCTACTCGTCCGGCCAGGATTGTTTGCTTGCGCTGGACCCTGCCGCCAGCGAGTTTTATGACAGCGGTTCTTACGTTTTCAAAAAGAGCGACAAGCGGAGATTATCCAGCGAGCAGATGGTTGAGTTTTGGAAGGGATGGGTGGAGCAATACCCGATAATCTCGATCGAGGACGGGATGGCTGAAAACGATTGGGACGGTTGGAAAGCTTTAACGAACGAGCTGGGCGGACGCGTGCAATTGGTGGGCGATGATCTGTTTGTCACCAATACGGAGTTTTTGCGTAAGGGAATCGCTTTAGGTGTAGCCAATTCGATTCTTATCAAGGTAAACCAAATTGGGACGCTCACCGAAACGCTGGATTGTATTGAGCTGGCCAAGACAAATCGGCGCACCGCGGTTATCTCACATCGGTCTGGGGAGACCGAGGATCCTTTCATCGCAGATCTAGCCGTGGCGACTAACGCAGGTCAAATCAAGACCGGTTCTCTATCCCGCAGCGACCGCATTGCAAAATACAATCAGTTGCTTCGCATCGAGGAGGATTTGCAGGGCGTTGCTCGCTATCCTGGTCGCGCAGCGTTCTACCAACTCGAGTCGAGCCGAATTCAAACCGGCCGCGCCGCAAAAAGCTGAGGAGCCTCAAGTGACAGCAGGCGGCGTGCGCGAATGGCAACGAGGCGAATACACGGTCAGTACCGATAATGAGCGCCTCGAAATCAATACCGTCCACGATTTCCTTGCCAACCATTCATACTGGGCGCAGGGACGAAGCATTGACACTGTCCGCCAAGCCCTCGACAATTCTTTCAACTTCGGACTCTATCTAAACAAAAAACAGATTGGCTTCGCGCGCGTCGTTACGGACTATGCAACGTTCGCGTGGATAGCGGATGTGTTTGTGCTGCCTGAACATCGCGGACAAGGACTCTCAAAGTGGCTGATGGAATTGATTTTGAGCCATCCGGATTTGCAAGGCTTTCGTCGCTGGGTCCTGGCGACTAAAGACGCGCACACGCTTTACGAGCGCTTCGGCTTCATTCCGTTACATAGACCTGAACGCTGGATGGAGCGTCCCGATCCCAATATGCGAGAGAGTCCTGACTACTGGAAGCGGGATAATTCTGCTTAGTGAGCAACAGAGGTTAGTGTTTGAACAGTAAACGTGGCCCACTGGCGTTAATCATCATCGATGGCTGGGGTTACTCCGCCGCCCGCGAAGGCAATGCTATCGCGCTGGCCAACACTCCTTACTACGACGAACTCTGCGAAAACTATCCTCAAACTTTGTTAGAGGCGTCCGGCACCAGAGTTGGTCTGCCCGCCGGGGTGATGGGAAACTCGGAAGTCGGACACTTGAACATTGGAGCCGGAAGAGTAATCCGGATGGACGTGTCGAGAGTCGATTACGAAATTGCCACGGGCGAGTTTTCTCGCAACGAGGTTCTGATTGCAGCAATAGATGGCGTCAAAAAAGATGCGAAACGCCTCCACCTGCTGGGCCTCCTTTCTGACGGACAAGTTCATTCCTCGATTCAACACCTCTACGCTCTGTTGCGCATGGCTCGTGACCGGGGTGTGGAGCAGGTTTTTGTGCACTGCTTCTTGGACGGTCGCGACACGCCGCCGTCGTCAGCGGTGAATTACGTTTCCGCGCTGCAAAAAAAGATCGAAGAAATCGGAAGTGGACAAATCGCGTCGCTCATAGGCCGTTATTACGCAATGGATCGCGACAAGCGTTGGGAACGAACTCAACGTGCGTACGAGTTGCTGGTTCATGCGCGAGCTCAGAGAAACCGCGACCCAGTTGCGGCGATCCAGCAGTCTTATGAAAAGGGAATTACCGACGAATTCATCGAGCCCGTTGTAATTGTGGATGCAAACGACGAGGCGGTCGCGAGGATCGAAGAGGGCGACGCAGCAATCTTCTTCAACTTCCGTCCGGACCGCGCGCGCCAGCTCACTCGAGCGTTAGCTGTCCCCGGTTTTCAGGAGTTTGATGTATCCAGTCGCCCAGGGATCGACTTTGCCTGTTTCACGGTTTACGACCGAACTTTTCCTCTGCCGGTGGCGTTTGCCCCGTATGATCACCGGAACGTTCTTGCCGAGGTGTGGGACTCTTTGCGGGTTAGGAATTATCGCCTTGCAGAAACAGAGAAATACGCCCATGTTACATACTTCTTCAATGGCGGCGTGGAGAAGGAACACGAGTGTGAGAGACGTTTGCTGGTGCCTTCGCCGAAGATCGCAACCTATGATTTACAGCCGGAGATGTCTGCTTTCAAAGTAACTGATAAAGTTTTGCGCGCCATCGAAGAAGGTGAGACTGATGTCTTCATCATCAACTTCGCGAACCCCGACATGGTTGGCCACACAGGAAAACTTGAGAAAACAATTGAGGCCTGTCAGCACGTAGATGCTTGTATCGGTTGGATCACAAAAGGAATCCGCCAGGCGCGCGGTACGACAATAATTACCGCAGATCACGGCAATGCCGAGCAAATGATCGATCCAAAATCTGGAGGACCACATACAGCGCATACCACCAATCCCGTGCCTTTCCACTTCATTGACGAAGCGTCCAAAGGCATGAAGTTACGCGAAGGCGGGGCGCTTGAAGACGTCGCTCCTACGATTCTAGGATTATTGGATCATCCTCAGCCAATTGAGATGACGGGACGTGATCTCCGCAGTTTGGATGAAGCGGTTTAGAGGCAACTTTGATAGTCTTTTCAAGTCCCCCCGTACATTTGTTTGGGCGCCTAAGCGTTTAAGAGTTGAGTGTGTTCGACCCTCGCAACATCCTGGTAATAGATTTTGGCCAGCTCGGCGATGTAGTGCTGAGCTTGCCGGCGCTGCGAGCCATTCGAGAAAAGTTTCCGAATGCGCGAATAACGGTCGCGGTTGGTAAGCCCGGCGCTGAAATAGTTGAACTCTCACGCTATGCCGACTCCACACTGGTGGTCGATCGCGTGGGATTGCGAGACGGACCTAAGCTTGTTTCCATAGCGCGCATAATTAAACTTGTAAAGCAAGTTCGTCGTTCACGGTTTGATTTTGTGATCGACCTGCATAGCTTGTCGGAAACCAACCTTCTCGGTTTCTTTTCGGGTGCGCCCAAACGCCTTTATTCGCGCCGTCCCGGCCGTTCGTTGAATTACCTCTCAAACTTCCATCCGCGCCCGCCTGCCGAAGACAACAAGAAGCATTCGTCGGCAAGGTATTTGGATGTGTTGCAACCGCTCGGTGTCAAAGGAGCGTCGGTTGTGCCCCGCCTCGACACGCGATCATCAGATAATCTTGCCGTTCAGAAGATGTTGGAAAAGGAAAAAGCCGCTGCGGGTGCGCCGCTGGTAGGACTGTTTCCCGGCGCCGGGCATCCCGGAAGACGTTGGCCCTTAGAGCGCTTTGCACAACTAGCCGACTTCCTTGCGCGAAATGAAGGTGCGCGGATCCTCGTGTTTGCGGGACCTGAAGAAGGTGATTTGAAGCGTCAGATGCGAAATCTTTTTCCTGCGTCCACGATCATTTTTGACAAGCTCACGATATCCCAGCTCGCCTCTGCCCAGGCCCGGCTGTCGGTTTTTGTTTCTAACGACACAGGCCCAATGCATCTCGCTGCTGCAGTGGGAACATCAGTGGTGATGTTGATGGATCGGCCCACGCCGAACAGTTTTGTGCCATTGGAGGAACACCATCGAGTGGTTTACGGAAGCAAGGTGGGCGAGTTAACAGTGGAAGAGGTTTATTCAGTTACCTGTGAAGTATTAGCCAGCCGGCGTACCGCCGCGTTGTTTTCTCGTTGAGTCTCAACTACAAAGCTCAGAATCAAAAGAAATCTGTGAAATTCATGAAGTTCATTAATCTGAAATACGCCGCTATTCTGAGTGTACTGCTGCTACTTTGTGTCCTCGCTTTTCGAAACGACTTGATCGAGTCGCACCAGGCTTCACCGCTGCAAAGCGCCGGTCGAAAAGAGAAGGCCGCAGCCCCGGCTACTAATACCGAAATCAACTCAGGGACGCCGAAGCAAGGCGATCACGAACTTGCGGCACACATCGAGCGACTGATCAGCGAAAGCGAGTTCTCCTCTGCGCGTTGGGGAATCAGCGTGCTGGCTTTGGCGGATGGCGCACCGATGTATCAAAGAAACGCTGACCAGCTCTTCGCTCCCGCTTCGAATATGAAGATCTACACCACCGGCGTTGCCCTCGATCTCCTCGGCGCCGATTATCGGTGGCGTACTTCGGTGTATGCAGGGGTGCAACCAGATTCGCACGGGCGCATTCAAGGCGACCTCATTCTGTACGGCCGCGGCGCGCCCGATCTATTGGCCCAACAAAAAGATGACAGAGGCTCCCTGGCTAACCTTGCCGAACAGCTCTATCAACGAGGAATCAGGCGCGTTGAGGGAAACATTGTTGGCGACGAAAGCTATTTTCGCGGCAACCTTATCGGTGATGGTTGGCAGTGGAACGACTTACAGTGGTATTTCGGTGCTGAGGCCAGCGCGCTGTCGGTAAACGAAAATCAAATTGCCTTAAACGTCGTTCCATCCCCTAAGTCGGACCAACCATGGGACGTGAAGACCAGCGACCCCCAGGGACACGTTACAGTGGAGAACCGCGTCGCTGCGGCAGAACCCGGCGCCCGTCCGACCATCGGTTTGTATCGTGGTCTTTCAGATAACAACGTAAAGGTTTGGGGTGAATTTACTCCGGGAAGCAAAGGCTTTGGTGCCCGACTATCAGTTCACAATCCTGCACTCTGGGCAGCCAAAATGTTCTCGGCCGCGCTTAAACAGACCGGCATAACCGTGGTTGGCCAAACTGTTGCTCGAGATTCGCGGATGCCGAGCAGTCAGAGATTTGATCCAGCAAGGAATACTGAGCTGGCCTTTGTCACCAGCCGGCCCTTAGGTGAAATTGTGAAAACGACGAACAAGGAGAGCAATAATTTATACGCCGAGCTGCTGCTCCGAACTCTTGGCCGAGAACGTGGAGTGATGCTTGAGCTTCCCGAACCGCCGGGCCGAGAGTTGGGCGATGACGAGGCCGGATTGGCTTTGATTCGCCTCTGGCTCTCGCGAAAGGGTGTAGCAACCGGGCGGATGGCCTTTCACGATGGTTCCGGCTTGTCACGGCTGAACCTTGTGACCCCGGCCGCTACTACTGGGTTGTTGCTGGCACTTTCAAAGACAGCTTCGGGTCAGCTTTTCGCAGAATCTCTTCCAATTGCTGGTCGCGACGGTACGCTCGCCGGCCGACTCCGGAGCCTCACCGATCGAGTGTCAGCAAAGACCGGTTTATTGACTTACGACAACTCGCTTTCAGGATACTTTAAGAATCCGGAAGGCAAAGTCTTCGCATTTTCTGTGCTCTGTAACGACTACACCGGGCGCGGCACTAGCATTCGGATGGTAGACGAAATCACCGCCCTCCTCGCCGAATATCCTAGATCGCTCGAATCGAGCCCCAAAAACCTCGATAAATAGCGACTTTTCGTCAGCGTTGGCTATAGACAAACCTCGTTGAACAAGCTATTATTTGCCTTGCCCTGACGGCGAACAGCTTCGCAGTCCGGCTCCTCATGCAATCTTAGTAGACCCCACCCACCTTCTTAGCCAGGAGCGAAAATCAGATGTTAATAAGCAAACCCCGGTTCCTCTTTTGTGCAGTGATCCTGCTGACGTCAAGCGCCGCCGCGTTTGCTCAATCTAATCTAACCGCGAAGGCCAATGTGTTCGAACCGGCTCCCAGCCGCGTCACAGTCGAAAGCGATCGCATGAGAGATGGACTGGTTGGACCGGTGAGAAGGGTGCGAACTGAGATTGCAAAACTAACGAATGAGAGTGGTCGACAACTCGAAGGCAAACACGCCGTGCTCGAAATCGTTGCTTACGATATCAAAGGAAACAAGATTGAGAACCAATACTTCCCTGTGGCGGGAGCAAACCTGACCGGAAAAGAGGTCTATAAGTACGACGATAAGGGCAACATAAGTGAGATGACCCTGGTGAATGACGATGGGACGTTGCTGAGCAAGGAAGTCTACAAATACGAGTTCGATTTCGCAGGCAACTGGAACAAGATGACCACTTCAGTGGCCGTCATCGAAGCGGGCAGGATGTCGTTTGAGCCGACGGAAATAACTTACCGCTCGATCATGTATTACCTCGACGAGAAGATGCTGAAGATGGCTCAGCCCAATCCTCCGGCAGCCTCTCCGACGTCATCGCCTGCCAACGTTGCTTCTGTCCCTGCTGAAAACAAGACAGACTCTTCAGCGAAGCCTTCACCAAACACAGACACTAAGCTGAAGGCGAAATCATCACCCTCCCTTCCAGCCGGCATGGCTGCGTCTAACAAGCTCGATAATCTTGGTTCAGTTGCGGCGCCTAACACACGAAGCGCCGGTAAGGATCCGATGGTCCAGTTCGATTCGGAACCGCCACCCGCGCCCGCTCCGCGTCCGATTCTTCGACCCGTGTCCGGCGGTGTTCTAAACGGCACCGCGCTCAATCTGCCTTCGCCCACATATCCCGAGTCGGCAAAGCGTATGAAGATTTCGGGCCTGGTGACAGTTGAAGTGGTCGTTGATGAATCCGGCAAAGTGATCTCGGCTCAAGCTACCAGTGGTCCTGTCGCCTTAAGAGATTCATCAGTGCAGGCGGCACTGCGAGCGCGTTTTTCGCCGACCAAACTATCTGGTCAGCCGGTGAAGGTATCCGGGATTATTAACTACAGGTTTTCATTCAGTCAGTAGCCCCCCCCCAACGAAATAACGACCCGAGCTTCTTCACTCTCCCGACGAAAGTTTTAGTAACCAATAGGAGATCATTCAGATGGCACTAACCGGACACCTCAGCGATCTTTCGCTTTCCGAATTGATTGAATTCTTTTGTAACCAACGCAAAACGGGAGCGCTAAAGGTTCTTTACCCACAAGGACACGGTTACTTTTATCTGCAGAGCGGTTCAGTGATTGACGCGCGCATAGGAGTATTACGCGGAATCGATGCGGTCTACTATGCCTTGACACTTCCCAACGCCAAGTTTGAATTCAGTGGTTCATTGGAGGCGTGCGAGCGAACCATCAATCAACCTTGGACCCAGGTGGTGCTTGAGGGTTTGCGTCGTTTAGATGAGGGAGTGGTTCCCGCTCCGGCCTTTCCGCCTGACTACGTGAAAGAAAGTGAGCCGCAGGAATCGAATGAATCAAACTCCTACGCTCCCGATTTCGAGCACCTGCGCGTACCTTCGTTTCTATCGTTCATCAACAAAGATTCACTCAGCACGCGAAGATTTTGGGTTGGCGGCGCCGTAACTGCAGTTGTGTTGTTGAGTGTAGCCGCGATTGGCATTCCGGCAGGGTGGTACAGTCGCGCAAGCACGGTAGCGATCGTGAGCGACCAGCCAAACCAGCCAGACACGGCTCAGGAATCTGCTTCACTGGTGTCCGAAGCACCCGTTGAATCATCAGTGCCGGCGGAAGAAGCAGTCGACTCGGCGGCTGTTGCCAAACCGCAGCGCGAGAAGGACAGAAGCAAGCCTCGCGAAGAGACACGAACAGATAAGCCGGCGACGACCACGCCCCTAACGGCCTCTTCAACTCCCGCTCCAGTAAACCCCGCCATGGAATCCAGCAAGCCTGGTCCAAAGAAGATCTCGGTGACCGTAACCTATGATGAATCCGGACGAGTCACGCAGGCTTCGGGCGGTGACGCCAGTGCAATTCGGATTGCTCGGCAAAAACGCTTCCCGGCAGGCAAAGCAGGTTCGGCCACCATTACTATCCCGATCAACTAGACGAATAGGGCCGAAAGCCAACCGCAAATGCAAAGAGCCTAATGAGAGCAAGCATCTCACTTAGGCTTTTTCTTTTGCCTCATGGCTTGTTTAATTATTTTTGGCGATTCCGACTGTTCCCAGGACTATTAACAGCGCCCTGCGCAAGCCATGAGCTCGCCCGTCCGGGTTATACCACTCGACTAACGTGTGTGAATTTCCCGACGTGCCTCCGGCGCCGACTGTGATCGCCGGAATACCGAGGGAGATGGGAAGATTTGAGTCAGTCGATGCTTGATTCAGTTGGGGCGTGATGCCGACTGCTTTGGTCGCTTCACACGCCAGCTTAACAAGATCGTTGTCAGCAGGTGTTTCGCCACTCGGACGCTCGCCGATTAGTTCAACCTTAATCGCCAAAGGACGCTCGCCGCTGCGACGCAGTTCGTTCTCCTCCTCAGCAGCCTCACGCACCGAACGCCGGAAAAAAGCATCGAGCTTGAGCAGTTCCTGTTGGCTTTCGGACCGCAGATCCACGTCCATCGTCGCCTGTCTGGGGATGGCATTAATGCTGCTTCCGCCTTCGATACGTCCAACGTTGAAAGTGGTGCGCGGTTCTTTGGGCGCCGGATAACTCGCAAGCTTGGTAATCGCACGGCCGAGCGCATTTACCGGATTAACAATTCCGAAATCGCCCCACGAGTGTCCACCTACGCCTGAGAGGAGCACGCGATAACGACGCGAACCCAAGGCCCCATTAGTCACGCGCGCAGTCTCAGCACCATCAAAGCTTACAAAGGCGTCGATGCAATTGGCCCAACTACCTTGCGTAAACAAGTGCTTCACGCCGCGCAGATTTCCTTCGCCTTCCTCACCGACTGTGCCAACGAAGAGCAACGAACCATCGGTTTGAATGTTAAGCGATTGAAAAACGCCAGCGAGCGCCAGCAAGGCGGCGAGCCCGCAGCCATCGTCCGCGATACCGGGAGCGAGCAACTTACGACCGGCGCGGTGGATAGCGAAATCTGTTCCCGCGGGAAACACCGTATCCAAATGAGCACTCAATACAAGCAACGGCGCTCTCGAATTACCCTTCCTGAAAGCAACGCAATTTCCTTCTTCATCCAGGGTTGCATCCATTAGACCAAGTTCGCTAAAGCGGCGTCTCAGGTAGACCGCACGGTCGTGTTCGCCAAAAGGCGGAGCGGGAATAGAACTAATGTGGATGTGGTCTTCCGTGATCTCATCGGCATGTGAGTCGAAGAACTCGAAGGCGCGTTGCACCACGGCACTCTCGAGCAGTTGCGCAATGCTGTGTTGGGAAAGCGATGTTAAAACGGAGGCCATTAAACGGATGGGGCTTAGACCAATTGCATGATTTCGTTGTCTGCCAAAACAGAAGACGATTGTTTAGCACGATCGTAGATCCGGTTGACGCGCTCTTCGCTTGGCTCAATGCCTCGCTTCTCCAGCCAGTAAACCACATTTGATTTCCCGCTCATTGGACCTATCTCAACAACTTGTTCTAGTCCAAAGAGCCCGGCCGGAACACCTGAATAGACCATATCCGCAAGTTCGCGGTCCCCTTTCCGATAACTCTTGATCACTGCGGCTGCATGGACGCCGGTAGCGGTACGGAATGCATCGCGTCCAAACACAGGATAATTGTAGGGAATTGACCAGCCGCAGGCTTTCGACACGGCAGCGCAATAGTCACCTAGACGCGACAAATCATTTTCAATCCAGCCCATCAACTTTAGATTCACGAGTAATTGATCAATCGGCGTATTGCCGACCCGTTCGCCGATGCCTAACGCCGAACCATGTACCTGATCTGCCCCGCCCTGGATTGCCGCAATGGAATTGATTACGCCCAGGCCTCGATCCTGGTGTCCGTGCCAATCCAATCTGATACCACCCCCCTGCTCTTCGATAATGCTCTTCACGAAGCGAACCACCGAACGCGCGCCATCCGGGGTGGAATGACCTACTGTGTCGCAAACGCAAACTGCTTTAGCGCCACATCGAATCGCAGTAGTGTAGAGCGCACGAATGGTTTCCGGATTCGCGCGGGTGGTGTCTTCAGTGACGTACATCACGGGCACGCCTTCGCCGACGGCGAAGGACACGGCATCTTCGGTTAACTGAAGGAGTTTATCCAGCGTCCAATCCTCAGCGAAAAAACGGATCGCTGAGGAGCCGATAAAAGTGCAGGCCTCTATAGGGATGCCGACTCTTTGCGAGATTTGGACGATTGGCAGAATGTCGTTGCGATGCGTCCGCGCCGCGCAATTGGGACGGATCCTCATTTTCTTTTCAGCTATCTCGCGAGCCATCAATTCAACGCCCGCAGCGTGGGTGCCGCCGGCGCCTGGCAAACCAATATCTGCGGTATCTATGCCGAGCGCATCCATCAAGTGGAGCAGCTCGAGCTTTTGTTCGATCGGAGGCTCGGAGACAGACGGCGACTGCAGTCCGTCACGCAGGGTTTCGTCGTCGAACCCTATGTGACGACCGGGATGAACCAACGCCGGTTCGATTTCGTTCCAATCGTAGACTAACTCATCGAGCGACACTGAATAACCTCCAGCAACCTGAACGGGGAAGAAATTTGATTACAGCAACGCGCTACAGTTAATGTCAAGCCACCCATTCCAATGGTAGTTTCTTAGTTTTAGATCCTTTCGGTGCAACCCTTGTGTCCTCTGTGACTCGGTGGTGAAGGAACGCCCAACAACCCATTCACCACAGAGAAACAAAGAACACCGAGTAAGCACAGAGAAAATCGAAGTTAAGACACTACTATTCCAATCTACGCTTTTGACGGCAAGCATCCTGCTGTTATAGCCTCTGACGCGTTTCGCGGGATTCAGTTTTCCATTCCATATCAACTTTGAACCAGCAAGCTCCGGCTCAAATCAAAACTGTAGCGTTGGGATCTGATCGCGCTGCGAAGATTATGGCCGTGCGGGCGAGCATTGCTCGGGTGGCCACAATTGATTCGTCATGGGCCGATGCGACCGTACTCGCGCGCCGAGTGGAAACTGACATCCCAGCAATGCCGATGAACGATTGGGAACTAATGCAGGGCGCGCGCGAACGAGCGCTTGCAGTGCGCGACTTGCTCCGCAGGCAGCGCCGCGAGGCGGAAATTTTTGTCGGCCTTGAAGGTGGATTTCACTCTGTTTCGATTGAAGGGGAGTGGCACATCTTTCTGCGAGGCTGGGCGTATGCGACGGATGGTAAGAATGGCGCGTTTGGCGCTACTCCGTCGATCAGTGTGCCGTCAGCGATCGCAACAAAGGTTATCGAAGGGCGTCGTGAACTTGGTCTCGTTATTGATGAGGTTACTGGAGTGACTGATGTCCGCAGCAGGCAAGGGGCGTGGGGCATTCTGTCGCGCGACCTGGTTACCCGCTCCATGAGTTTTGAGGTTGCGCTCATTGCCGCGTTCGCACCGTTCTATAATCGTAAGATGTACACAACCGGGTAAAGCGAACTGTTAGTTCGCGTCCTTTGTGACTGACAAGTCTAATGGAAGAACTTATCGCACAAACGAACGACAATGAACCGGCGCCGCATTCACGCACCAGCGTCGGCTGGGTGGAAGTGATAGCCGGATCGATGTTCTCCGGAAAGTCGGAAGAACTTATCCGGCGTCTTCGTCGAGCGAAGATCGCACGCCAGAAGGTGCAGGTTTTCAAACCGCAGATCGACTCGCGGTTTTCGCAGGACCACATAGTTTCGCATTCCGAGATGCGCCATGAGTCGGCCAACATTCGTAGCGCGACTGAGGTATTAGCGAAAGTTGAAAGTGACACCGAAGTCGTGGGCATTGATGAAGGACAGTTCTTCGATAACGAGTTAGTGAACGTAGCAAATGAACTTGCGCAACGCGGTATTCGCGTAATCATTGCGGGGCTCGATCAGGATTACACGGGAAAGCCCTGGGAACCGATGCCGCAACTACTCGCTATCGCCGAATACATCACCAAGACCCACGCTATCTGCATGAAGTGTGGCCAACCTGCCAACTACACCCAGCGCACGTTCGAATCTGAGGAACGAGTCGCCGTCGGCGGCGCCGGCATGTACGAAGCCCGCTGCCGACGTTGCTTCGTGCCACACGCAGACGCGCCAACCATTCACCCCGATTAGCGGTTGACAAAAAAAAGGCCGCGCGACTTTGGTCACGCGGCCTGCAATGCAGACAGTGTCTGAGTATCCCCTGCCTACCGAACGACCAGATTACCGCCGCCCAGTAATTGCTCGACCGAAGTAGTCCCGTTCCAGTTGCTGGAGAACCACAAGCCTCCGTTCTTATTCCAGATCGTGATCGAGATGGTATCGCTCTTGCCGGGCTCTCCCATATCAGTCAACTTCACCTGCAATGACCCATTGCCATCGATGGCGATCGGGTTCAACGGATCCGTGATGTCCTGGATGTTGGCCTTACCGTTGTAAGTGGCCTTTTTGCCGTTGACCGCGAGCGACGTCATTGCATTGCCTTTGATCTGGTAGACGCGGCCACCATTGCGAACGATCGCGTTGATGTTGCCCTGGAGGTTAGTGCCGTTCTTGTTGTATTTCACGCTGAAGCCGAAGTTGTTCTTCGTCCCGGCTTCACCGGCAAATAATCCCGACGAGCTGGAGAGGATTAAGTAACCTCCGCCCGTAATGAAGTTGGTGCCGAGCGGTTTCGAGACCGTTAGAACGCTATTTTCATCCGAGGAGTTTCGGGCGTAATAGTTGGTAACGATGATTCCGATGGTGAAGCTCGTTGAATCAGCGGCGCCAATGTTCACATTCCAGTTGAATGTTGCGGTGCCCACCTTCGTATCGCCAGCGTCCACTAAGCCAACCGGCAAGTTTGCGGCAATCACCGCATTCGTATCGCGATTGACGAAGGTGACACGCGCATTGCGAATGTCTCCGAGGAAAGGATCCGTAGCAGCGTCCCCGGTTTCTGCCGTGATGTCCTTGATCGTCGCGGCCAATGTAACAGTGGCATTGCTGCAGGTGGCGCAGCTCGTTGAGCTGAAGACAGCACCGGTGTAATACGTACGGGCGTCTTCCTGCGTGATGTCAAAGGCATCACTGTCACTGCTGGGCAGATAGTCGCTGTCCCCAGCAAAAGTTGAATTTACCAGGTAGGCGACATTCGGATTCTGCGTCAAAATCAGGTTTGTTGTTGCCGAACCCAAACCGTTGGTCACGGCCGAAGTAGACTGCGTTCCGATGACGAAGCCCACTGTCTTGTTTCCGAGTGGCGATCCGTTCAAGGCGCCGCCACCAGCGTCTACCAGAGTCGCGGAAAGTGCTTGCTGATCGGAATACTGTTCTGCACCGTCGCCGGTGTAAACAAGCATCGTGGGACGGCGGCCAATTGTTAACGTAACACTCTGGTCGTCATACAAACTGGGTGTGCCGTTATCAGTGACGCGCACAGTGAAAGTGTGTGGTCCGATCTGTGCGACTCCCGGCGTCCATGCAAACGCGCCTGAGGCTGAATCAATAACCGCTCCTGCCGGCGCACCAATTAAGCTGAACGAAAGAGCGTTGGTAGGCAGGTCAGGGTCAGAGGCCGCGGCGGCAAAGGCAACGAGATTGCCCCAGTACCCACTTTGGTTGCTGATGGAATTCAACACTGGGGGCAAATTTATCTCATTCACCGTGATTGTGATCTCTTCCTCGTCAGACAACTGCGGTGTTCCGTTGTCGGTGACTTTCACTGTGAAGGTGTAGCTTCCAGGACCCTGAGCTTCGCCTGGTGTCCAGTTAAATGCACCGCTCGATGAATCGATGGTGGCCCCAGACGGTGCGTTGATTAACGAATACGCCAACGTATTGGCCGGCAAGTCGCTGTCACTAGCCGACGCGCTGAAAGAGAGAGGCAATTGCTCGTCAATCGTTTGATTGCCGATGGCCGTGAGCTCAGGGGCAAGATTTACTTCATTGACCGTGACGTTGAAAGTTCGCTCAACGAAAACATCGTGACTGTCAGTTACTCGCACTACAAAAGCGAACGGATTATCTCCGCTGCCACCCTGCCCCTCTGTTGGTGTCCACGAGACGACTCCCGTCCCAGGATCGATGCTCGCGCCGGCAGGTGAATTAGTGAGGCTGAAGGTCAAGTTGTCGGGCACGGCATCGCCAGTGTCCGGATCGCTGCCGGAAACAGGTTGGTCTAGAACGAGTGGAGTCAATTCGTCGACTGATTGGTTATTAATGGCACTGAGCACCGGCGGATCATTAACCGAGTTGACTGTGATGGTGACGGTCACTTCGTCCGAGTCGACCTGGCCGTCATTGGCTTTGTAAGTGAAACTATCCGTCCCGTTGAAATTTGGAGCCGGTGTGTAGTCGAACGAACCATCTGAGTTGAAAGTGAAGCTTAGGGCATTCGAGGGATTGGAAACTAGATTTGCCGTCAGCGAATCATTTTCAGTGTCCGTATCATTCTCCAAAACAGCCGGAGCAGAAACGCTTAAGGGAGTGTCTTCATCGATCGAATACAAATCATCCACTGCCGCTGGTGCCGTGTTGGCGTTGCCGCAGTTACCCGCCCATCGAATCGCATCAATGTAAAGCTGTTGAATATTTGCATCTGACAGCGTGACTGCGCCGGCATAGTTACCGGCATGATTGAAGCCAACAATTCGGCCTGAACCAAATTGCCGCACCGCCACTGCATCACTGCCCAGGTTGTCCGTCATCAAAACAGTTGCCGGATTGCTCGCGAAGGTATGAATCGGCCCTATGTTTGCACCGGTGGTAAGCGTAAAAGAAGCAGGTACGTTCGCTAACACCGGGTGAGTCGATTGAGCAGCCACGTCGGAAAAAGTCAGTGATTGAAAAACTCCGCTGACCCGGTCAAAAAGGATCAAGTCGCGCATCAACTGCATTCTGCCGAACTGATATTCAAATGCATCCCATTCGCCTTGCAGATACGCGCCGCCGTTTTGCACAAAATTCACCAGCGCCTGCTGACCGGCAACAGGCATATCGTTGCTATACGTCTCACCGTTGAGGTGAATCACAGCGTCGAAGCCACTTGGACTTGGATTTGTGCCGTCATATTGCCATTCGGACGTTGCGCTCAACGTGACATGCATGCCGGCATTTGTTAGGGCTGTAGCCAGACTTTGGGTGTGAGTGTTGTTGACGTCCCAAAGAATCAAAACCGATTGGTTGGAGCAGGAACGAAGGCTGTTGGCATAAGCTAAAACATTCGGCGCATAGATATCGCGAAAGCTGGGAGAGTTACAAAATGTTCCCGAGAAGAGATAGAAGTCCAAGGGTATCGAAGAATAGATCACACTGCCTGCCCCGAATTTGTAGGAGAAAGTTATTAGCTGCGTGGATATGCCATTACTGAGGATTCGTTTCGCATTTAACGGGAGGCTTGAAGAAACTGTATAGCCGTGACTGGAAGAACAACCGCCGTCGAGCGTCGAGTTGGTGATTGTCCCTGCGGGTCCGGTCACCATAAGATTCGCCGCGTCGAGCACGTCGATGTCAGTTGATCGTGCGAAGTCGCGGCGGATATCGAACGCACCACCACCCGGAAGAATTGTCTCCGCAATATCGACCCGACGGTCGTGAATGATCAAAATCATTCCGTTGTTAACAGCATTTTGAATGTCCGCCAGATGCGCAAGATATTCAGCGCCATAACCGCCGTTATCCGGGTTATGAACAAACAAGATGTCGACTGTGGCCAGTTCGGCGGGCGTCAAGTTAAAGATTTGAACGGGCGTGTAACCAACAGCATTGATTGGTCCAACTTGTTGAGAAACGCCCTGGCCAAAAAACATATCGTAATAACCAACTTTGGGAGTGATGGAAGCCAAAGACAGAAGGCGACCGCTCTGCGCAAGAAGTTTCGCCATCGGCTTGTTCTGCTCGAGAGATTCCTGAGGAGGAGCCGGATTGACGGTTGAGTCGAGGACGTTGGGAAACTCCTGCGGCCGCACGCTGGAACTCAACGTCAGTAACAGGCAGAGTGAAGCAAGCACAAGCAAAGCTGGCCGGAAAGCTTCTCTCAAAAATGAACAATCCGAAACACAGGTATCTGGGCTCTTCATCGGGGGATCTCCTTTTTTGGCTTCAAAATGTGAACCGCTCACGAGCAAGGGGCTGGTGAGTTGTCTTTCTGGGCGACTTCATCTTGTCGGTTAAAGTCATGGCTGGTTGAATCGCAATCGTTCGAGCCGGGAGCTGATTAGGCGGTCAGCCATTCGGAATGCTTAAGTCCCTTTGTGTCAGCTCGAAGATCTTTTGACTCTCAATAACTGAACCAAGTGCAGTGCACGTGCCAGAATTCGAATTATCAAAATGTTGGTGCGAACTTTTTGATTTGTCTGCGAAAAAGTTGAAGTTGACGGATCAGCAGGCAGATCGCCGGACTAGGTCAGGGAAGGAATTGCTATCAGAACTGATAGCAACCGAGCCGCTTTTGATATGGAGGGCTGAAGAGGTAATTGTATTGTCAGGTGAGGTTCCTTAGGGTGAAGTCGTGTCTGCCTTTACTTCGTTGACTTCAAATTCAAACTTCTGACGATGCGGTGGAGGTTATTAGGATGAATTCCAAGCAGCTTGGCGGCTTCCGTGTAGTTGCCCTGAGTTTTTTGAAGTGCTTCGCTAACGAGTTGCCGCTTCGCATCTTTGATGGCTTCGTAATATCCAGCCTTGGATTCGCCACCCGCAACCCCACTCTCGTGTAATGCTTCGGGCAAGTCCTCCGGCATGAGGTGGTCAGTTGAGCCGAGCACAACAGCACGTTCGATCGCGTTTTCCAATTCGCGCACGTTGCCCGGCCAGTCATACGATTGCAGTAAACGGCGGGCTGCCGTGGTAATCCCCGTAACCTTCCGCTTACATTGCTTGCTATAATTGGCGACAAAATAGCTCGACAAGAGCGGAATGTCTTCCCGCCTTTCTCTTAAAGGCGGCATAACGACGGAGATAACGTTTAACCGATAATAGAGATCCTCGCGAAAACCGCCGGTCTTGATGGCGTTTTCAAGAGCCCGGTTAGTAGCGCCAATGACGCGCACATCAACTTTGATGGGACGAGTCCCACCAACACGCTCAAACTCATGAGTTTGCAACACGCGCAACAGTTTCGCTTGAATCGCGGTTGAGAGCTCGCCGACTTCATCGAGAAAGAGGGTGCCGCCGTCAGCAACTTCGAGTTTTCCACGCTTCTGATTAATCGCGCCGGTGAATGCGCCCTTCTCGTGGCCGAACAGTTCACTCTCAAGAAGCGTTTCGGACAGAGTGGCGCAGTTGATTGCTACAAATGGCTTGGTAGAGCGAAGGCTATTGGAATGAATCGCGTGGGCCGCAAGTTCCTTGCCGGTGCCCGACTCACCGCGCAAGAGAACAGTGGATTGCGTGGGCGCTACCTTCGCGAGAAAACTATAGACCTGGCGCATCGGCTCACTCTCTCCGATCATCTGGTGGTCGAGTTTGATCTCTTCATTGAGTCGCTTGTTTTCGTGTTGCAGGCCTTCAAATCGTTCGACATTGTCAAACGCAATGGAAGCAATACCAGCGATTGCCGTAAGTAACTGGAGGTGCCCTTCATCGAAACGCGCAGTGCGGTCGCTGGTGTCGAGATAGATCACACCAACTGGTTTATCAAAAACTACCAAAGGGACACACAATAGCGAGCAGACGCGTGAAGCTACCAGACTGGGAGCGCCGCCAATGTTTTCGTTCTCAAAAACGTCGTTGCTCAGCAGGGCAACGCCGTCACGCAGCACTTGATTCGTGATGGTCTTGCTTACCTTGATCGAGTCGTCCTGTCCCCTTAACCGATTCCAACCGTACGACGAATCAAATTGGTCTTGATACTGGTCAAACAGCAGAATCGCTCCCCGTTCCCCGGGAATCACATCAAGAATTGACTCTAACAGACGGCGCTGCAACTCTGGCAATTCGCGAGTCGAATTGATGGAGTTACTTATCTTGAGAAGCGAATTCAGCTCTCGCGAAACACGGTGGCTTGGCGGCAACGCCGCCTGAATTCGTTCGGGGCGAAGATAAAACGCCTCCTCACGCTTCAGCCGCACTGTAGATCGCGTAATCAGATCGCCCTCGTCAAACTGTATCGTCGGGACAGTAGAGTCATAGTCCTGAGTGAGAAACAGGAACACGATGTCTCCCAAGGCAATCTGGTCGCCATGGAGCAGCGGCTGTTCATGCACAGGTACACCGTTCACAAAGGTTCCGTTATAGCTTTCCAGGTCTACAACACTGAATTGCACGGGCGAACCGGTTCCCGTTCTCTTAACTAAACAGTGTCTTCGCGAAATTGAGGGATCGTTGAGACAGATATCGTTAGACGTCTCACGACCGAGAGAGACTTCGTGGCGGGTGAGAGCGAAGGTGGTTCCCTTCAGCGAACCGGATATAGCAATTAGGTGTGGTTCCATGCGGGGCGAAGCATATCAGAAGTGATAGCCAGACAATCAAGAGTGATAGGTATTAGCAATTCGGGTGCGGTCCCGACCCTTGCTTTTCCTATTTCGACTTCGGTTTGGCCAGTGGCACGGCAGTCGCAAAATCAGTGGCCGCGAATCGTAGCCATCTCTCAGATCCCTCAAACGATTGGAGGCAACCCTCAAATGAAAACAATCAGACCAGGTCTCACCCAAATCGCCCTTTCCTTAGCTGCGCTAATGCTTCTTTCTGCGCTGACGGTGGCGGCTCAGGACCTGAAACTTGAATTGACACCGTCCACGATCCCTGCCGGACGGACGCGCACCGTAAAAATAAAAGCTAACCCGGAAGCCGATCTAACCGGCCTCGAATTGCAGAAGCCGCCGGACGTGAGTGGAGTCTCTTTCGAAGATCCTGGGCCCCAATTCGTTGACGGCAAGCGAGCGATAATGGCTCGCGTAACGGTAGACCAGGATGCGGATGAGCAAATCCTGCCGTTGACAGTCGTAAAGAAGAAGGATGGAAAAGTTGTTGAGAGCTATACGGTTGACCTTACTGTCTCGGCCTTTGCACCTAAGGTAATGCAAAAACAACCTACTCCCGCGGGGTTGAAATTTGAAGTCGACGGTATGGTTCAGCCAATGTCGTACAAGGGCGCGAAGGACGTTTTCGGACGGCGCGTCGCCGATCATTACTACGCTGTAGTTCTGGGGTTAGGCAACAACACCGGCTACGATTTGCAAATAAACAAGATTGGCTTTCGCACTACCCGAACTATCGAGGTTCCCGTTTACAAAAACGGCGAGCTGATGTTGGAGGCAGATGGCAAGCCGCAAATGCGTAGAGAGTTAATGGCCATTACAGCAATCGACCGTTCACTGGTGCGTTCAAGCATTGAAAGGGATCAAAATTTCGGAATTCGTGCGCTTGCCCTCAATCTAATTGGGGGCGTGGGCACTCTAACAACCGGGTTCCTACCCTTCTTTCATGCCCTGGGTCCACGGGCAAACTTCTCGTCTTTCTCGAGCGTGCTCAACGGAAATTTGAAAGACGGCTTCACCATGGCGGTTCCGGATCTAACCATTCGGCACCTCAGCCGTCTAGATAATAGCCTCGTGATGGATCAAGATTTTATGTTGCCGAACAACTCGGAGCGCAATACGGTGGTTTTCGTGCCGCGTAAGGCGCTTGGATTAGAGGGCAAGGATCGTGACAACCTGCTAAAGATTAGGGAAACGCTTGGCGAGCTATTGATTGTGGGCCAGCGAATTAACTTATATGAAAACAGGCAGATCGTGGTTAGGTCGGATCGGCCGTCCCAGGAACCCGAGCCTTTTTCCACTCCGTTCGCTCCAAAACAAGGTCCAATTTCGGTTGATGAAGTCAATCCGAACGCTGCACCGCTCTCAGACTCAACCGATGTGGTCATCACCGGCAACGGTTTCCTCCCCGGCACTGCAGTGAAAGTAAAGTTTGGCGATCGCCAGACTACTGGAGTTGTCTTAACGTCAACTACGATTCAGGCGACCGTCCCTCCAAACGTGAAAGCAGCTGAGATCGACGTGGAAGTAATTGCCGGTGACCAACAGGACAAACTTGAAAAAGGATATGCGTACGTCGATGAACTTAAGATTGAGGCGGTAGACCCGCTAACAGGAGCCTCAGGCAAAACCATTAAGATAACCGGGAAGGGATTTCTCAGCGGTGCGAAAGTAACATTTGGCGACAAAGTCGCGACTGATGTAATGGTTTCCAACGACCATAACACCATGACGGTCACGCTGCCCGCCCAGACTCCAAGCGCGCCAGTAGAAGTTAAGGTGAAGAACAAGAACGGTAAGTCAGCCGCGGCGCCAAAGTCATTCACCTACACGCAATGAGCAAGCATGAGTCCTTGCGACCAATGAAGGCTAGACCCGATCAACCTAATTGGTATATACCACCATCTTACAAACTGATTGACCATGTGATGAAGGTCGGGCTTACTTACAAGGTTAAGTGCAAGACACCCGAGGAATGATTTGTTTGTCTGCAGTCGGGATCTCATAACACCGCATTGCGCGGTGAACCATAGCCGCAAAATTAACTGGTCACAAATCACAAGGAGAGTGTCTATGCCAACTACCAATTTCAAAATTGGGTCGGGAGCATCCCAATTCGATTTCACTTTGGAGATCGATTTTGATGGCAATCTCGTCAGCATCGGCGCTACGAAGGACGGCTGTGAATATGACTGTTTGTTGCAGATGCAACCGCACGACGAGAGCCGGGGAATCGAGTGTTGCAGGCCCAGTGGCTGCACCTCCGGCACATGTTCTCAATAGTTCTAATCGATCAAAGGCGACGACGGAATCGCCAGTAAATTTCAAGCATTCTCATGAGAGCCAGGTTTACCGCTTTCATAACGACGCATTGTCACTTGTGCTAACGGCTTTGTATTAACTCATTAACGATTCGAACAGGAGGGCGTTATGCCAACAGCTACTTTCAGTATTCCTTCGGGTGGATCTCACTTCGACTTTACCGTTGAGATCGATGGAAGCGGACAGCTTGTGAGTATCAGTGCGGTGAAGGACGGGAATTCCTATGACTGTTCCCTGCAATTAGAGCCTGAAAACCTGAGTCTTGGGATCGAATGTTGTCGGCCAAGTGGCTGCACAGCCGGCACCTGTTCCCAATAGTTCCAATCCATAAAAGGCGACGTCGAGCCTTTTCCTCGCCAGTAAAACTCAACCCTGATCTCGAGAGAGCCGGTTACTGCGTTCTTAGCGAGGTATTGTGACCGCTTCTTATTAACTTATTAACGATTCGAAGAGGAGGGCGTAATGCCAACAGTCACTTTCAGTATTCCTTCCGGCGGATCTCACTTCGACTTTACACTTGAGATAGATGGAAGCGGAGAGCTCGTGAGTATTAACGCCGAGAAGAACGGTAACCCCTATGACTGTTCCTTACAGGTGGAGTCTGCAGACAAGAACCTGGGGATCGAATGTTGCCGGCCCCCCAGATGTCAATCGGGTCAATGTGTCCCATTAGCCCGCGCAAAAACGGTGGAGCAACTAAGTAATCCGGAGCAGCGTGCGACGAACAAGAAAGGTTACTAAAGGAAGTCGCGGACGAGTACGAGATCCCTTGTGTCGTTGCCTCTAACTAAGGCGAGTTTGCGATTGGTAAGCGACCAGTCAAAAAAGAAGATCTGACTTTCATTGAAATCAGTTAAAGGTTTTGGTCGTCCCCCAGCCACCGCCTGACTCCAAATATTCGACACGCCCTGAGATGTAACCACATAGGTCAGCGACTGGCCGTCTGGCGTCCAACGGACGCCGGGCCATTCCGGCTCAACGCCTGGGGGCAGCTCGAATTCGCTGAGGCGGCGGCCGCTGTCCGTGGCAACGACTAACAGTTTCCAGGAGCTGCTTCCTTTTGGCTTGCCAAAACAGGCGATCAGTTTGCCATCCGGCGAAACATCAGGTTGGGTTGACGATTCTTCAATCAGGATAACTGGCTCGCCTCCGTCGATTGGCACTTTGCGGATGCTGTACTTGTCTTCGTTGATACTGTGGTAAACGACCCAGTTGCCGTCCGGTGTGAATCGCGGCAAGTCTTCATCGCCGCCGTTAGTTAGCTGCCGGGGGTTACCGCCGTCGGCGTCGATACGCCAAAGGTGCGGATGACGAGCCTCAAATGAGGCGTAAACGATAAAGCGACCATTGGGCGAGACTACAGGTTCGATGTTCATGCGGTCATCAAAGGTTAGTTGCCGTCGATTGCCACCATCTGCGTCCATGGTCCAAATACTGTAATTGCCGTGGGTTTTAGACGAGAATACAAACTTCCCGTCCGTGGTCCACGAAATTCCCGCATCACCGAGGTAGCGAGTGGCTGGTATCTGCGAGAGCGTGGGATTGGTCCCCTCCGAGCGAATCCAAACCGACGAGACTCGGTCTGTCCGAGTAGTAAGCACAGTGCTTGAATCGCTGGTAGTGCTAAGTCCAATGTAATCGTTGGGGTCTTTAGTGATCCTGCGAGCCTCTCCCTCGGGATAAGTTACCAACCAGATCTGAAACTCGGGCGTTTGCGGATCGGAAGCATTAATGAGAAACCCTTTGCCATCTGCGAGCCAGACCACTTTCTCTATTACAGCCCAGCGCTTAGGATTAATTACCTTCATACTACCGTCCGAAACATTTACGATCACCAGATCACGATGCGTATTGTCGGTCACACTATAAGCCGGGACGGCTATGACGCTGCCATCCGGCGACCAGGCTGGACCACTCGAGTAGAAGCCACCACGGCTAAAGATTTGCGGTTCTTTGAGTGTGGCCAAGACCCGTTCATTACTGCCGTCAGAGTTGGCAATCATCAACGAGGTCGAGAGAGTAGCCTTGGAAGATCGCACAAATGTCATCCGGTCACCCTGAGGTGAAAAGCTAACAGGTGTATCAACATTTGAAGCCAGTTTTCTTGAAGCGCCGCCCAAGACAGACACCTGATGCAGTGTGGCCGAGTCGCCGTCCCCTTTTAGGTAATAGATGTAGTCTCCATTTGGAGAAAAGGAGAGGCCTTTGTATTGGTCGGCGCTGGCCGAAACCACCTGCAACTCGTTTGCAGTAGTGATCTGTCTTAGCCACACACTCTGCGTGCCGGCCTCATCAATTACCGACGCAACATATTTTCCGTCTGGGGATATAGTGGCTTCTTTAACATTCCCGCTAATCACCAGGCGAGTTTGAGCTATCTGCGGAAATGTTCGAGGGTTAGAGCGCCGGGCCAACAACAACCAAGCCGTAGCTCCGAGACCGGCTGCTGCCAATAATGCGATGAGTGGAGCGACGACATTCCTGGAAAGTCCGAACCGATTGGGAGTGGGTTGAAGACCGGATACGGCGGGTTGTGACAGTTGAGTGGACCATTGTTTGGGGGTTGCCGGCGTTAGTCCCAGTTCCGCCGTGCGCAACTCGGTTATTAATTCAGCCGCCGATTGGTATCGATCCTCAGGCCGCTTTGCAAGCAGCTTGAGAGTAATACGGTCCAATTCGAGCGGGACGGAACTGTCTATCGTTGAAGGTGGCTTCGGGTCGTCCCGGAGTACCTTCGCGCAAATCTCCATCGGGCTAGCACCCGAAAATGCCGGTTCGCCCGTGACACATTCATAGAGCACCAATCCTAAAGAAAAAAGATCACTGCGCGCGTCTACGCCTACGCCAAGAGCCTGTTCCGGGGAAAGATAGGCGAGAGTGCCAACGATAAGACCGTCCCGGGTTTGAGTGTTAACCAAGTCTTGAGGTTCTGGCGCGCCGTCTGCGAGAGCATTTATTTGTTTGGCGAGACCGAAATCCAATACCTTAACTTCCCCTCTTTCATTAATCGCAACGTTTGAGGGTTTGATATCCCGGTGAATGATCCCGCGACTGTGAGCTTCCTGTAGCGCTTCAGCGACATCCGCTACGATTTGAATGGCGCGCGGCCAATTGAGGGTCCTTGCCTCAATCAAATCACTGAGCATCTTCCCTTTGACCAGTTCCATCACTATGTATGGCTGACCGTCTTCGGTTTCGCCGTAGTCGTGAATGGTCGCGATGTGCGGATGGGAGAGCGATGAGACTGCTCGGGCTTCTCGTAAGAATCGAGTGCGGAAGTGTTGATTGCCGGGGCCGGTGGTATCTGTCAGTGTCTTTATCGCGACACGACGACCGAGAACAGTGTCTTCGGCAAGGTAAACCACGCCCATGCCACCCTGGCCGAGGCGTTCGATTATTCGATAGTGAGAGACAGTTTGACCAATCATGGTCTCACAAGGGTTCGGCGTAAAGTAATGCCGGTCGCAGAATGTGTGAAACGAATTGCTTCGTAAAAGGAAAGTGCTAACTACTGAGCGGCGCCATTGTCTCTCTTGCGCTTACCGATTTCAAGACTTCTGCCAGCGAAAGCTGGATTCCCTCCGTTCAATGACTGAAGGGTCGCCGGATGCCGGGCAACGTTTGCTTTGATTGGTCCTTCCAACCACGCAAGAAGCCTCCCCAATCCTCGTTCTACCAACCAGCAGTTGTTTTCCTGTCTCCCCAAAACAGCAAGGGGTTTCGCGGGCTAGTGCTCCCCGTCATATTTCATCCTGGCTTCGGGGTCGATTTGGAGCTGTATTCGATGAAGCGTGTAACGAACCATTTTCGCAGCCTGCCAGGTTCCGAAGATCGGCGCCGGCTTGGGCCGGCTCGCTCGAGAGCCCACTGCCGCGCTCGGCTGCGTGCGCAAAGACTGCTGCAGCGAAAATGGCGCCAGCTTCATGGACGTCGCCTGCCGAGGCTTCCAGTAGAAGGAGACTAAACTAATGAAGGCTAATGTATTGGTACTAACAATCGCTATGCTGCTCGTCGCAATCGCGGTCCCCATGATGATACTGAGTAGTGCGCAGGAGCAGACCATAGGTTCGGGAACGCCGACACGCGAAACCGCTTATCGTCTCTCTGGCCCACACACGCACAAGAACCTGACGATTTTTCTGGTGCACGGCAAGAACCTCATTGCAGGGAAAACCCCACTGAGCCTACAAGAGGCTTTGGAGCAGAAGAAGGTGATTGTTCATGAAACTAAGGACGTAAACGAACTCGCCATCGAGAACCTATCAAACGAAGACATTTACGTGCAGTCGGGCGACATCGTGAAGGGTGGCCAACAGGATCGCATGTTAGGCGTTGATTTGATTGTGCCGCCAAAGTCCGGACGGATGCCGATCGCGGCGTTCTGTGTCGAGAAGGGGCGATGGAGCAAGCGCGGCGCCGAGCGCGCAGATAGTTTTGCCAGTTCGGCGGAGGTTGCTACGACCAGGGAACTCAAGCTAGCGGCCAAAAGTGCAAACTCACAGGGAGCGGTTTGGGAAAACGTCAAGGTTGCCCAGGACAAGCTTAGTGCGCAGCTCGGCGCGCCCGTGAATTCAAGCGACTCAGCCTCCAGTCTCCAGCTTACAGTCGAGAACAGCAAAGTAAAGGAATCAGCGAACGACTACATCAAGGCGTTGGCTAATATTGCGCACGGACCGAGCGACGTAATCGGCTACGTGTTTGCGATTAACGGGAAAATAAACAGCGCGGACATTTATGCTTCCAACGGGCTGTTTAGGAAACTGTGGCCCAAGCTGCTGAAGGCAAATGCAATCGAGGCCATTGCGGAATTGCAAAAAGAAGAATTCAAACCGACGTCGCCGGAGGCGGTGAAGGGCTTTCTCGATGGAGTTGAGAACGGAAAAGCGTCTGAGAAAAATGTAACCAGCCGCGTGAAACTAGTGACGCGCGAGGTTAGCGAGACCATACTGTTTGAGACTCGCGATGGCGCGCAGGAAGGCGCCTGGGTTCACCGGAACTACATTAAGAAGAACTGAAAGGGGGAAAAAGGGAAAAAGGGAAAAGGGGAAAGGGGAAAGGGGAAGCGGTTGAGGTGGTAGGTTCTCCTCTTTCCCCTTTCCCCTTTTTCCCCCGGACGCTTTCAGTGGACAATCTTCGTCGAGTATAAAATCCCGTACATCGCATCCTGATGTTTCGGGAACCCTTTGCCATTGCTCGCCAGCATCAGGTTGACTAGTTGCACCTGGCCTGCGTATTTCCGATAAGCCATCCACTGCAGACGTCTGTGGTCGTCAGCTTGTTCCGGATTCGATTCGCGAAACTGCACGCCCTTAAGGCCGTCAATCTCTACCCACTTCACCTCGTCAACCTCGCCATTTTTTGCGCGAGTCTTGGCGCCATCATAGAAAGCTTTGATACTGACCTCGGTCGGAAAACTTTCATCCATGGGCGAGATGTTAACGATCAAATTCGCAGCTTCCGACCCTCCAGGCGAGCGCCAGACAAACATCTTTGACTCGTTAGTAGCTTGCTTCCATTGCGGCGGAACCGTCCATGACATGCCCTGCTGATCCCACTTGATCGTCTGGCCACCGGACAACGCTTCCAGCTGAGCGGCGGTTGGTGTTCCGTGCTCGACATCGGCGCCGCCGGCGTCGCTGGACGACGTTGCCGGCCGATTCGGATTGTCTGATTTGCCGGCTTCCCTAAATTTGTTGGTTAGATTGCACAGGGAGAGAGCCAGACCGAAAACAATGAGTAGGGGAATCTGTTTCATTATCGAAGCTCACAAAGCGACTGAGATGTAAGAGCGATTGCGCTTCTATGTCAAAACGGGGCTACAAGTCAATGGAGAAATCGCCCAAGGGATCAGTTTGTCTCGCGTGGCGCGCGTGTTATCCTACGACTCCCCCTCCAAACCGCCCCTTTCCAGTAAAGAGCTCGTGCTCGCGTTCTTCGGAGACCGTTATGAAACCATCAGCCTTGAAAAAATCACTCTCGCTATCGGTATCAATATTTGTCCTACTTTTGGCAGCGACCGCTTGTCAGCGTTCCGACCCTAATGCAAACACGAATTTAGCCAACGTCAACACTTCGCCGGCCATTGCGAATGCTAATCTTTCGCCGGAAACGGCTTCAGTGATTGCCGCGCGCGAGCCTGAAAAGTATCGGGCCACGTTGGTGTTCAGTGCTGAAACTGAAGGAGGGGAAAAGACCGTCGGCATTCCGACGCTCTCTGCCGAAGTGGCGCGCAACGGCGCCGATCGACGCGTGTCTTTCAAGCTCCCTGATGGCTCTGATTTGATCTACCTCGAGCAGGCGGGCAAACACATCGTGATCGCGCCGGGTCGGAAGCAATATGCCGAACTAACTCCGGAGGCCACAGGCTTTCAGTTGCAGAAACTGATGACGCCGGGGCAACTGGTGGCCCACCTGGAAAAGCTAAGGGGAGTTGAACGCGTTGGTGAGGAAACCATGAACGGCCGCGCGGCAGACAAATATCGTTACGCGACGACCACCAATACTTCGACGTCCGCCGGTCAGGTAAGCACAGAAGCTTTCGTTTTTGTTGACAAGGAAACCGGCTTGCCGCTTCGTTCGGAGTTGTACACAGAGGCGAGTGGAAATGTACAGGGAGTGAAAGGGGCCAAGATTGTCGCTGAGATGCGCGACGTTACCACCACCGTCGACGAATCGTTGTTTCAGGTTCCTACCGGTTTAAGCAAGGTGCCACCCGAACAGGTGCGTTCGCAGATTGATGCGATTACCAACACAGTCGCTGCAGTTATCAAAGCGTTGCTCAGCAACATGACCGCGCCACCGGCGACGGTGGGGGCATCACCGGCGTTGACGGCATCTCCGGCTACCTCGCCATCTCCACAAGCTTCGCACTGACAAACAAATGAGATACATAATCACACTTTTGGTGGGACTGGTCATTGGCGCCGCGGTGACGATCTTTTTACTCGGCGTCCCGCGCGCCAAAGCGCTTCCGGGAACCAGAGTTCAGGCGCCATCCGGGGAGTCGACAAACGCGGTGGTGATCTCACTCAGCGATAATTTTCTTGATGGGCTGCTCGGAACAGTTTTCCGCGACTTAAATCCACCGACATTCAACTTGTCGTCAACCGGCGCGATTTCTCAACCGACATTTGAGCGCGCTGCGTTTCAAGGAGGCTGCACAAATAGTGTGACGCTCGCGCCCGAGGGCAGTAACGCAAAAACACAAGTTCAATTTGTCGATGGGAAGATTACGGCGCCGCTTGTTTTCAGTGGGAACTACAACCTGTTGGGAAACTGCATGCAGTTCAAAGGGTGGGCCCAAACGACAATTCAACTTTCGTTCGACCAACCAAACCAAACCGTCTATGGGCGAGTCAATGTTGAGGGCGTCAACCTTGAAGGAGTATCTCCAATCGCCAACAACTTTGTGACGGTGTTTGTTCGCACAGCGATTGATAGCCGCGTCAATCCACTCGAGATTCTCCGCCCGTCGCAATTGCAATTAATGATTCCGGTGCGCGCCAGCAACGGATCATTAAAAGCGCTGGTTAAGGACGTGCGGTCCGAAGCTAAAGACGGGATGCTTCATTTGCACATCACTTACGATTTCGCCGGAACACGTGAGCAACCGCCCACGAGTTGAGCGGAGTTAACACACCAAACAAAAACAGCCGCCCGGGATTCTTGAGAACTCCGGGCGGCTGAGTTTTATTTGCGTGTTGGTCCGCAGTTTAGTGAATTACGATGCCGACTCCAATGCGGAAGTTATGTTGAGTGGCATCAAAAACACGAGTTGGGTTGTAGTCAAACTGGAAAGCACGAATGTCAATTCGTCTACTGGCACGAATATCCAATCCGCCTCCCAGGACTGCGGCGAAACCAGTGTCGCTGTCCGAAAAATCCTGTGGACATGGCGACGGAAAGACTGCAATGCAAACGTCGTTGCTGAAGTCTGCCTGATTCCTGGCCCGTGCCACACCTGCCAGTGCATGCATGAAGGGCTTGAAACGCGTTTCCTTCGAGTTGTCTTTCACCTGCACTCCGCCGAGGAAGTTAAGGATGGTCGAATCGATGTCGACACGAGCCGTACCAATCGGGAAAGTCTTCCTCTTGAAGTGGCCGGCGAAGTCAGCCTTCAGGCCGAAGTATCGATTAAGGTTCCCGGTGACTGACGTGTTCAAGCCGTGGAAACCCTCGCGCTCGTCGACAATGTCATCGAGTTGCGGCTCTGAATCTTCGATACCGGTATCTACGCGATTGTGTGAATAGCCGCCGTAGAATTCGAACTTGTTGTAGTCGCTGGTTTGCGCAAACGCCATCGAGGCGCAGCTAACCATCAGAATTGCTAAAAACAGAAATTTACCCATGATGTTCTCCTGCTGATTACTTAGTTTTATTTTGGACGGGCTTGGGATTTGGTGGGGATCAGCCTAATCACATGCTTTGGAGCCCGCCAAGTTTCTCCGGTCAGATTGAATGGCCGGATACTCGACATGAGTGAGAAGCTTGAAGATCGAAGGTAGTTGCCTGTGCGGTTTTGTTACAAAAGTAAGTCGGAAGGTCCCGCCTTACCTCACCATGCTGGACCACTTTTCTCGTTAAGGCTTGGGAAGGACTAACTTAAGCGGGAGCAGACCGGAGCTCACGGTTACGTTTACATAGTCGCTATAGACAGATTTTCCGTCGACTGGCTCAGTGGCCGCTCGCAGCGACAGCTTTAACCCTTCATAAGCTTGAAAACTAAACCGGCCTTGCTCATCAACTTTAACTGTGTAAAGCACCGGCTCGCCACCTGCATAAGTGATGCGAACATTCGACGCAGGCCGTCCGTTGGCCCACACGACCATGCCCTCCACTTCGTGGGCCAAAGGAAGTGGCGGCATTACCAGGTCATACTTCTCCATCCTTTGTCCGTCGGCGATAGTTATCACCTTCCCCTGCGACATTTCGGTTACTCCCGGATAATAGATCGTGGGAAAAGGTCTTTCCTGGCTCGTCGCGCCGTCAAACCGAATCTGCAGAACGTAACGACCTGCGGGCATTCTTCGGAAGATATAATTTCCATCCTTATCAGAGTGCTGTGCGTCCCAGTGTCCCTGGTATCGTTCCTTATCAAACTCATGTAGATAGATCACCGCGTTGTTCACGGGTAACCCTTGAGGATTGAGCACGCGCCCGCTGATCTGACTATCGGGCTGCAACCAGAAATTTACGACTGAGCAGGAGCGATCTACCAGAATCAGTTTTTCCTCCGACTCGCCCTGCATGGAAAGACCTTCCGGCATTTTAAGCTTCACAACGTAGTCACCTGCCGGCAGACCTGCCATTCGATATTCACCTTTTGCGTCCGTTTGTATTTCTCTATTGGCGCTTCCTTCAACAATGACCGTTGTGCCCACCACAGGAATCTGGTCGTGCTCACCTTTCTGGTTCCGCTTGTTGTTTAAAACCTTCCCGCTGATGGTTACACCTGGCTTGGCCTCGGCCAGACCACGCAAATATTTGAGATCTTCCTGAGCGCTGGATACCAAACGAGTCCTCGAGCAAATACTGGTCGAGAGTTTTCCTTCATAGGCGTGGGCGTAAACGAGATACTGTTGCGCTTGTCTGAAGTTGAACCCACAATCGCCGCCTCCCGTACCAGTTGTTATTTCAACTTCGCCGCCTTCCACGCCGCGGAACGCCGTATCGATGGACAGTCGCACTGAACGCACATCGTGTTCGAAATCCCCCGTCTTAGTCTTGACGAATTTGCTCTCAATAACTGTTCCGAGGAAAACTGCCGAGGCTTCGCCATAAGCCTGACAAGGCGGCTGTCCGCCGATGCAACTGCAGGCCGTGGCAGTGGCAGCGGAGAGGAAGAACATTGAGACAACTATGGCAATAGCGTAAACGAATTTCATCAAATGCCTCGTGATGATCATCTTTGAGTCAGGCCTACGGTTTCGTCCTCAGAGCGAGCCACAATTCCACCTTCGGCAAGCGCTCGCTGGCGCGCAAAGTGATCTACCACTTCATGCGCCGTCTTTTTTCCCACGAATGGCGTCAGCTCTGATTCGGTTGCCGCGGCCACTCGCTGAATGGAACCAAAGTGTCTCAGCAAGCGGCCTTTTCTTTTTTCGCCCACACCCGGAATAGCCGACAGCTCCGAAGTAAAGTCACGCAGCTCGCGGCGTTTGCGATGATAACTGAGCGCGAAACGATGCGTCTCGTCGCGGATCATTTGCAGCAAACGCAGAATCAGCGAATGGGGGTCGAGGTAGACAGGCTCGTGTTCCCGTCCTTTGACCAATAAATAGGAAACCTGGTTATGTCGTAACGGCGGTTTGACGATGCCGACCATGGGGACTGCTTCAAGGTCGAGCTCTCTCATGGCGTCGGCTGCAGCCGCTAGCTGGGCCTTACCGCCATCAATCATGACCAAATCCGGCAACGGCTTATTGTCCCCAAGCAGGCGCCGATAACGGCGCAAGACAACCTCACGCATCGAGCCGGGATCATTCGCTCCCTCAACGGACTTAATACGAAATTTGCGATACTCCGAACGATTCATTTTTCCATTGTCACAAGTCACCATCCCTGCGACATTCTCTGCTCCCTGAATGTGGGAAATATCAAACGACTCGATGCGCGCCGGAAAACGTGGCAGCTCGAGGGTTTCCTGCAACTCCTCCAGCACCAATTTCATGTCGGGCTTTAGCACGCGAAAGCGTTGCTCAAACGACAGCTTCGCATTCTTTTCGCCCAAATCGATCAGATCGCGCTTCTCCCCGCGCTGGCTGTAATGAATTCTCACGCGCCGGCCCTTGCGTGCAGTCAGCGCTTTCTCGAGCAGTTCGCGATCTTTGAAGTCGACCGGTACATGAATCTCCTTAGGAACGTAATCACTCGAATAATATTGCGCCAGCACGTCACTTAAAAACGAAGCCGGATCAAAATCTTCCTCGGGAAGATCCTCCCAGAAGAATTCACGCCTGCCAACGATATGACCTTCACGCATGGTAAAAAGTTGCAACGCCAACAACCGCCCCTCGCGGTAATAGGCGAAGATGTCCACGTCTCGTTCCGGCGCGGTAGCCATCTTTTGCTGTTCAGAAAGACGAATAACAGTCTTGCGTAAGTCGCGGTACTTCGCGGCCATCTCGTAACGCAATTCATGAGACGCTTCATTCATGCGACCTTCAAGCGTATCTGCCAACTCTTTGTTCCTGCCTTCAAGTAACAGGCGCACGTCTTTGACCGCTTCCTGGTATTGCTCCGGCGTGCACAACCCCTTCACACAAGGACCCAGGCAGCGCTTGATGTGATATTCCAAACACGGACGAGGCGCCTTGCCGTCAATTTCGATGTCGCAAGTGCGCAACTGGAAGGTGCGGTTAATCACATCGATGGTCTTGCGCGCCAGGCTGGCCGGCAGGAACGGACCGAAGTACAGTGCACCATCATTTTGAATACGCCGCGTGATTACTGCTTTGGGAAATGGCTCGTTGATGGTGAGCTTGAGATGTGGATACGACTTGTCGTCCTTGAGATTTACGTTGTAACGCGGTTTATGCTTCTTGGTAAGAGTTGCTTCGAGTATTAAGGCTTCGACTTCGCTATCGGTGACGATGAACTCTACGTCAGCAATTTGTCTGACGAGGGCATCTGTCTTGCGGTCGAAGGGTCGCGCCTGAAAATAGGAGCGCACCCGGCTGCGCAAGCGCTTGGCCTTGCCGATGTAGATGATTTTGCCGGCGCTGTCTTTGTAAAGATAGACGCCGGCAGAAACTGGAATTTCCTTGAGCTTTTCGTCTAAAGTCACTGCTTCATTACAATCAGGAAGAGCAAATAGGGTTACATTCTAACGCACGGCTTCAATGAAGACCACGACGCTAAACAATCAGTACGTCAGAGAAACTCGGTTAAGAGTCTGAGGTTCGGAGAATCTGAAGTCCAAGGAGATCTCAGGTCTAAGAGGATCTCAGGGTAAGGAAGGGGGCCTGCCCCCGCTCTTCTTTTATGAACTTTCCTTTTCACATTCCTTCGAACAAACCTTTCGACGCGGTTGGCTTCGGACTAAACGCAGTCGATCACCTAATCGTGGTGCCGCAGTTTCCCGCCTTCGACACTAAGACCCGGTTTCTTGAGCACAGGCAGGCGACTGGTGGGCAGACCGCTACTGCGATGGTCACATTGCACCGGTTAGGACTGAAAACGGCGTACGCCGGCAGATTTGGATCCGACATGGAAGGCACGTTCGGCATTGAGTCCATTCGCGGTGAGGGTGTGGACATTAGTTATGTAGAAAACGTGGAAGGCGCGCGGACGCAGACGGCGTTTATCATCATCGACATACGCAATGGCGAGCGCACCATCATTTGGGACCGGGATGACAAGCTCTCCTACAAACCTGAGGAGGCGCCGCTGGAGCTGGCCACTCGCGGGCGCGTGTTACACGTCGACGCACACGATCCACCGGCATGCGCACGCATGGCCGGCGCGGCGCGCGCTGAAGGGGCGATTGTCTCCGCCGACATCGACAACATTTACGATGGCTTGCCTGCACTATTGCCGCTAATCGACATTCTCATTAGCTCGCGCGAATTTCCCCACCGGCTGACGGGCATTAGCGACGAGCGCGCATCGCTCGTGGAAATAAAAGCCCGCTATGGCTGCCCGGTCGTTGGTTTGACGAAAGGTGCTGATGGAGCCGTGGTCTATTGTGAAGGGCAATTTTTTGAGTCGCCTGCCTTTGAGGTGCCGAATGGTTGCCGCGACACAACGGGGTCCGGAGACGCTTTTCATGGTGGCTTTCTCTATGGTCTGTTAACTGGCGAGGATGTTGAAAGCAGCCTGCGGCTTGCGAATGCGGTGGCGGCGCTGAAGTGTCGTGAACTTGGCGCGCGCACAGGGTTGCCGGCAAGGAGGGAATTGAAAGAATTTCTCGGAGGTAAAGGAATTGGATAAGTTACTCCTTCCAATCTTATTGGGAACCAACCGCAAGCAACGAAACAGTATTCATCCAGCAAAGTGGTTGCTCGGCGAAATGCAGAAGCGTGATGACATCGAAACGAGACTCTTCGATGTCAGTGATTTCGCACTGCCTCAGGATGACTATGGTCAGGGGCTTAAAGACAGTTTTCCGGAATGGCGAGACGCGATTATTAAAGCGGATGGATTGGTAATCGTTTCACCGGAATACAATCACGGTTACCCTGGCTCACTAAAAGCTGTTTTGGATTTGCTCTTGAAGGAATACATACATAAGGCAGTGGCGTTTGTCGGTGTTTCGGCGGGTCCATGGGGTGGCACGCGCGTGATTGAATCAATGGTGCCGATGGTGCGCGAGTTGGGTCTGGCCGTTACCTTCAGTGATCTGAACTTCCCTAAAGTTCAGCGAACATTTGACGCAGAAGGAAAACTCCTGCAGCCAGCCTACGAGAAGAGGGCACAAGAATTTTTGGATGAATTGGTGTGGATGAGCCGCACGTTAAAATGGGGACGCGAGAACGTTCCCTCGAAGCACCATTAACGAGCGGCACAAGCGCCGAAGGCGCGGAAGTTAATAGCCCCGGCGGTTAGCCCGGGGGTCAGTCGTCAAACACATCAAAGCCCGCGCGGGCGACAGAAAAAACTGAACCGCTGCCGCCCCTTGCGGGGCTTATGAATACCTACTTGCTTGACCCCGGGCTAACGCCCGGGGCTATTAACTTCCGCGCCTGCGGCGCTCGTTGACTAGACTCGCCACCAATTACTACGCACCCGTCGGTACAGCCACTGCCAGGTTCTTCCTAAACAGATCCAGCACGCGGCGCCAGGCATCACTGGCAGCTTCGCGGTCATAGACTTCAGGCCGAGTGTCATTGAAGAAGGCGTGATCCGCATCGTAGCTTACGGTCTCTACGGGCAACTCATATTTCCGCGCCGCTTCGCGCAATTCATTCACCTTCTCCGGTGTGATCCAGCCGTCGCGACTTCCCGCGATAAACAGAGTCGGCACTTTGAGGTTTTGCAAAACTTCGTCGGGTGGAATGTCGCCATAGAAAGGCGCGGCCGCGGCCAGTTCGTCTATCTCGCAAGCAGCGCGCAGCGCAAAAGTCCCGCCCATGCAATAACCCGTAATAGCGAGCTTCTGCACTTTATACGCGAGCTTTGCTTCCGTAATCGCCTCGCGAATAGTTTCCATCCCATCCTCGATGGCCAGGTCGTGCATCATTTTCGAGGCTTCATCCACGTTCTTGGCTAACTTGCCGCGATACAAATCCGGGGCGACACAAAGAAAACCCTCGTTCGCATAGCGACCCGCGATATCGCGGATATGGTCGTTAATGCCCCACCATTCCTGGATTAGGATTACCGCAGCGGCAGCGTCGCCATCAGGACGCGCTACGTGCGCGGTCGACTCGCCACGTGATGTTTGTATTTTGAGTGTCTCTGTTTTCATGACAGGATTCCTTGAATTTTCAAATGTTGCGCAAGCTTTAGCTTGCGACATTGTAGTCAAAACGACAATCAACAGTTTTTGTTAGAGTTCGAGAATCAATTAGGATTGCAACAGATAACACGAGGAGCGCCTCGCGCCAAAGGCGCGAAATGTGATAGCCAGGGGCAAGCGCAGAGCGAAGCGAGGCGCGTCGCCCCTGGAAGAAAGGAGTCCTATCAGCCCAGCTCTGAAGGAGCGGCATGAACATCCGCTTGCGCGCGAAAATTATTTCGCACTTTCAGTGCTTCGTGGCACTGCTCCCTTCTTCCCAGGGGCGTCGTGCTTCGCTCTCGCTCAGCACTTGCCCCTGGCTATTACATTGCCGCGCCTTTGGCGCTCAAACCTTAAAACTTATCTGCATCGCAGTTCTGAATAACTGTACATTTGCCAAACCAACCCAATTCAGTGATATAAGACTGACTCTGTTCCCAGGTACTCCCGCTCCTAATCCGTGAATACGATTGGATAGAAGACTATGAAAAGTCTCGCTTCGGCGCTGCTCTCGCTGGTCGCCGCGTTGACACTTTCGCCGACACCAACCCAGGTTTCGCCGGCAGATCTGGTTCTAACCAATGGCAACATCTACACCGTCAATGTCCGCCAACCTAAAGCTAATGCGCTCGCGATTCGTGGCGACAAAATAGTTTTTGTTGGCTCAAATATCGCCGCCCGAAGATACGTCGGCAATAAAACCAGAGTCATAGATCTCAAGGGCCAAACTGTGGTACCGGGCATGACGGATTCGCATCAGCACCTGGCCGGAGTTGGCTTTCGCGAAATGACGCTTAACCTGGAAGGCGTCGCCAGCCTTGAAGACTTTCTTAACAGAATTAAAGTACGCATCGAGCAGGCGAAGCCGGGCGAGTGGGTGGTCGGTCGTGGGTGGATCGAAACCTTCTGGAAGCCTCCCGCGTTTCCAACGCGCTCGCAACTCGACGCAGTCGCGCCAAACAATCCGGTGATCCTCACGCGCGCCGACGGCCATGCCTCGGTGGTTAACAGCGCTGCCTTAAAGATAGGCGGAGTTGACCGTAACACCGCGAATCCCTTCGGGGGTGAAATTTCGAAAGACGCTGCCGGTGAACCAAACGGCATGCTGATCGATGCAGCTCAGGGCTTGGTCCGCCGGCACATTCCGCCAACTTCGGCGGCGGAGGCAGAGCGCGCGATTGCACTTGGGGTGAAGCGAAATATCGAGTTGGGTTGGACTCAGATTCAGGATGCGGGCGGTAGTTATGCAGAAGTTGAACTTTTCCGAAAGCTTTATGGCGAAGGAAAGATAAAGTTACGCATATACAAAGCAGTGCATGGGCCAGGACCCAGTGCGACCAGGCTGCTTGCGGCTGGGGGAAGCAGCGTCGGTGAGTTTGGGCATCGCTTTAATGCGCGCACGATTAAGGTGGTCGCCGATGGCGCCCTTGGATCGAGAGGAGCGGCGTTGGCTAAACCCTATTCCGATTCGCCGAGCACCTCCGGGTTCTTAACGGTAAAACAGGAAGAGCTGGCGCCGATGCTGGAGGCGGCGCTAAAGAATGGTATCCAGGTCGAGACTCACGCGATCGGCGACCGCGCCAACCGTTTCACCCTCGATGAGTACGAAAAGGCCTTCCGCGCCGTACCACGCGCTCAACGCAAGATTCCAGACCCACGCTGGCGAGTAGAGCATGCGCAAGTGATCGATCCCATTGACATCCCGCGCTTCGCCAAACTCGGCGTCATTCCTTCCATGCAGCCGTCGCATGCGATCGGCGATCTGCATTTCGCTCCCAGCCGCGTGGGAATCCAACGACTCGCGGGCGCTTATGCCTGGAAGAGTCTGATCAAATCCGGGGCGATTATCCCGGGCGGTTCCGACGCGCCAGTCGAACGCGGTGAACCGATGATCGAATTTTATGCGGCAGTGGCTCGCAAGGACATGAAGGGTTTTTCCGGAGATGGCTGGCACCCTGAGGAGGCAGTCTCGCGCGATGAAGCACTAAAAATGTTCACGATCTGGCCCGCTTTCGCCGCCTTTGAAGAGAAGCTGCGCGGTTCGATCGAAGTTGGGAAATTGGCCGACCTCAGTATCTTCTCGGCCGACATCATGCGCATACCCGAAGCCGAGATACTCAACACGCGCTGTGTTATGACCGTGATCGGTGGAGAAGTTGTTTATGAAGCCCCGTGAATCCTGAGAGGTCAGGCGGCGGTGAATTTAGCAGCGAAGTGAAAAAAGTGTGGTTTGTTTTTCGTGTGATTCGTGGATCATAGTTAACTCAACCTGAATTCCATCCACGAAATAACACGAACTACCACGAACAAGATGTGATCTGCTAGCCAAATGAAAACCGTCTATTCAAAAACCTTGAAGCAAGATCGTCGCAGCTTTCTGGCGCAGGCTGGGAAAAGTGTGGGACTAGCTTCGTTGACCGTGCCAACCGTTTCGTCGCTTTTGAAAGAAGTGGTCGCTGCTACAAATACTGTCGCTCATCTGACTCCTCAGCAAGCGGCGATGGATGAAGACTATTGGGCAGTTATCCAAAACGCCTTTTCCGTCACACGCGGAATCATCAACCTCAACAACGGTGGTGTGTCTCCGTCACCGCGAATCGTCACCGAAGCGCTGGTGCGTTACATCTGGCAGCAGGAAGACGCCACGGCATATACGATGTGGCAGATACTCGAACCGCAATCGGAGACAATCCGAACAGGCCTGGCTGAAATGTTCGGTTGCGATCGAGAAGAGATAGCGATTACGCGCAATGCTTCCGAATCGTTGGAAATCCTGTTAATGGGTATGGACTTCAAGAGCGGCGACGAGATCCTTACTACCACGCAAGACTACCCACGAATGCTGACTACTCTGCGGCAGCGCGAAAAACGCGAAGGCCTGGTGCTCAAATTAATCAAGATACCTATCCCACCCCGGAACCTTAGCGAAATTGCTGCTGCATTCGAAAGAGGAATCACCAGCCGCACTCGCCTGATTCTCATTGCGCATCAGGTGAACATCACTGGTCAGATTACGCCCGTGAAGGCTGTCTGCGAGCTGGCGCGCGCCAGGGGCATTGAAACAATCGTCGATGGCGCCCATTCGTTTGCTCAGTTTGATTTCAAACAGAAGGATCTTGCTTGCGATTACTTTGGGACCAGCCTGCACAAGTGGCTTTACGCTCCCAAGGGTACCGGATTGCTTTATGTGAAGCGTTCGAAGATCGGGAAGATTTGGCCCTTGATGGCCGCTGAATCAAAACAAGCCGGCGATATTCGGAAGTTTGAAGAGATCGGCACGCACTCCGCGGCGCCTAAGCTGGCGATTGGCGAAGCGTTATTGTTTCACAACGGCATCGGAGGCAAACGAAAAGAGGCGCGCCTGCGTTATCTGTCGCGCTATTGGATGAACCGGTTGAAAGACGTTCCAAAGATCAAATTCAATACTTCGTTTGATGCGGCGCAATCTTGTGCGATCGGCAATGTTAATATCGAAGGTGTAAGTCCCACGGCTATTGGCAGCTATCTCTTCGACAAGCATCGCATTTTCACCACGCCAATCATTCACGAAGAATTTCAAGGCATCCGCATCACACCTAATGTGTACACAACTCTGGGCGAACTGGATCGCTTCGTGAACATCATGGAATCGATCGCACGGAAGGGCCTGCCGGCTTAAATGGACCAAACAAGAAATGGACTACATAGTTCGATCCCGTGGGTCGATGAAATCAGAGCCGGGAGCGGTAGCGACCGGGTGAGCCGCCGGAAAAACCCGGTAGGACCCAATAATCCATGAAATGCCTTTGTGAAATTCAATTGCTGAGTTGTTTCTTCAAACTTTGTGTTTAAGCCCAGGCTGGAGCCCGGTCGCTACCGCTCCGGCTCTCAATTCGTCGACCTACGACTGAGTTCATCAAAGTTACAAAACACGATCAAGGAAAACCTTTCAAAATATGTCCGAACTCATTTCACGCAGAAAGATCCTAAGAGGTGGACTCTCGACCACGATTGCGCTTTTCGCGCTCAGGGATCTCGGTTTCTCTTCAAATGCGATCTCTCCGTTCTCGATTGAGTCTCAAAGTGATGCGGAACGTTTCGGCGCAGCTTATAAGCGACTCGATCAATACATCTCCCAACACTTGCAGGAGATTGGCGCGCCGGGCATGACGCTGGCGTTGGCCACCCGCGACGGAGCGTTGCGGGTTTCCCATTATGGTTTTGCGGACGTGAAGGCTGCGCAACGCGTTGGGCCGCGTACGTTGTTTCAGATTGGGTCGATCTCGAAATCTGTAGTCGCGGTCGCAGTATTACAAGCAGCCGAAGAAGGGAAGCTTGATCTACACAAACCTGTCACTGCCTATCTTCCCTGGTTGAAGGTCGATTCAAAGTTTGCTCCCTTCACGACCCATCATTTGTTAAGTCATACAGCAGGGCTTTCCGGCGTTCCGCTGCTGATGCGAGTTGCTGCGCAAACTCTGCGCACCGGGTCGGAACCGGGCACGCGCTTTCTTTATTCGAACATTGGTTATGTGTTGCTTGGATTTGTGCTTGAAGCGGTCGACAAACAACCGCTGTCGGAGATTCTGCGCGAGCGTGTCCTGGAGCCACTGCGCATGAACGAGAGCGAGCCCACAATCACGGAGGCAGCGCGCGAACGCCTGGCGATTGGATACGCCCCGTTACATGAGGACCGGCCATTTCCGCTGCGTGGAAAATTAGCAGAAGCACCGTGGTTGGAAGTACCGGAGGCAGCCGGCAGCGTCGCTGCGACGCCGGGCGACATGGCCGCCTACATGCAAATGCTATTGAATCGCGGGGTTGGGCCACGAGGCCGGGTCCTATCAGAAAAGAGTTTCCAGTTACTGGCGCAGCCCGTGATCAAAGCGCCCTTCCGTGGGGAAGAGGCGTCATATGGATATGGATTGTGGGTGAGCGATGTAAACAACCATCAGCTGTTGCGTCATACGGGCGGCATGGTCGCATTCAGTTCGGCAATGTATGTCGACATGACTTCGGGTTTCGCGGCGTTTGCTTCAGTCAACGCGCGTATGGGTGGATATCGCCCGGTCACTGTTACACGCTATGCGCTCGAGCTTTTGAATGCAGCCTCGCGTGGTCAGGAACTTCCAGCGTTGCCACCGCCGCTCCCCTCGCCAAGCAAAGTGAAGAATGCTGCCGATTACGTCGGTAAGTTCAGTTCACCTGACGGAAAGAAACTTGAGCTGACTGCGGATGGAGAGCAATTAATCCTCGAGCACAAGGGGCAACGGATCGTGTTGGAGCAGGCCGGAAAAGATCGGTTTATCGTCAAGCACCCCGACTTCGAAAGGTTTGCATTGAGTTTCGGACGCGAAAAGGATTTGGTAGTCGAAGCCTTCCACGGTGCTACCTGGTGGACGAATGATCGCTACCGCGGGCCGAAGTCGTTTGATTATCCGAGGGAATGGGACAGCTACATCGGACGTTATCGCTCCGACAGCCCCTGGTATGGAAGCACGCGAGTCATGTTAAGAAAGGGCCGTTTGACGCTCGATGGTGAGCTTCCGCTGGTGCCGGTTGAACCCGGTGTTTTCAGACCTGACGGCGATAGCGGCTCGATTGAACGCATCACCTTTGATACGCTTATCGACGGCAAAACAATCCGAGCAAATTATTCCGGAATAGATTTCTTTCGTACGTTTACTCCCTAGTACCTGCTGACGCAAACTGCTGGTTTGCGTCGCTCGAAAATTTCCACATACGCCAACTAACAGTTGCGTTTCAAACGAGGAGTCTCAGATATGTCAAGTTCCCCAGCCCAGCAACCATCACCACAGCTATTCTTCCAAACCATCAATGCCTATCAACGAACCGAGGCGCTGAAAGCGGCGATCGAATTGGATCTGTTCACAGCAATCGGCCAGGGAAACAGTACTCCCGCAGAGCTCGCCAAACGCTGTGAGGCAGCCGAGCGTGGCGTGCGCATACTGTCCGACTTTCTTGCGATTATGGGATTCCTCAACAAGGAGGGAAACCGTTACACGCTGACTCAGGACTCTGCCGTCTTTCTCGACAAGCGTTCGCCGGGGTACATGGGAAGTATCGTTGAGTTCATCTCAACACCGCAGCTTACCGAAAACTTCAAGAACTTCGCGGAGGCAGTTCGCAAAGGAGGAACCACCGATACGGAAGGCGGCACGGTCGCCCCGGACAATCCTATCTGGGTGAAGTTTGCACGAGCGATGGCCCCCATGATGGCTATGCCGGCCCAGGTTTTGGCAAAGCTCGTCGACCCCGGAGCTAGCGAGGAGCTCAAAATTCTGGACATCGCCGCCGGTCACGGACTTTTTGGACTCGCCTTTGCCGCAAACAACAGCGCGGCGCACATAACCGCGCTTGATTGGCCTAAAGTTCTTGAGGTGGCGAAGGAGAATGCGGCCAACGCCGGAGTGGCCGATAGATACTCCACTATTGAGGGAAGCGCATTCGATGTCGATTACGGGACTGGATACGATCTGATCTTGTTAACCAACTTTCTGCACCACTTCGATCCGCCGACCTGCGAGGGGCTGCTGCGAAAGGTTCATGCTGCGTTAAAAGAAGGCGGGCGCGCGGTCACGCTTGAGTTTGTGCCGAATGAGGATCGCATCACACCGCCCGACGCCGCCTCTTTCAGTGTCATGATGCTGGGCAGCACACCCGCCGGAGATGCCTACACTTTCAGCGAGCTGGAAAAGATGTTTGCGAACGCGGGTTTCACGCGCAGTGAGATTCATCCGTTGCCACCTTCGATCGAGCAGGTGGTGATTTCTTACAAGTAACGGGGTGTCGGTAGGAATAACTCCTTGAAGGTTTAGCAACAACTCTTTGGAGAGCGCCGACCTGTCGGCGCTTTAATGGCGCCGCCGCTTAGGAGAAAGCGGCGTCAAGCCGCCGCACTCCAAGGAGTTGTCGCTTGCTTTAAGGGCAGGCTTTTAGTTGGCGGGATTCGGCAGCAGGGTTGCAACTGCTTTCAAGAGAACTTCACCGCTGAAGGGTTTTGAAACGTAAGCGGTAAAACCAGTTTCGAGCGCTCGAGTCCGATCGAGGTCGGCATGTGCGGTCACGGCCATGCATGGTATGGCGCTAGTGCGAGGATCGGTCTTGAGCTTCTGAAACAGCTCCCAACCGTCGAGGACAGGCATTGACAGATCCACAATGATCAAATCGGGTGGCTGATCCCGCGCACTTACTAAACACTCTGCTCCGTTGCTTGCTTCGCGCACGGAGTATCCTGCGCCAGCAAGCAACAGCTTCATCAGCTCGCGGTTATCATCATGGTCATCTGCGATCAGGATGTTAGATGGCATGAAGGATGGTTTGCCCTCTGGGGCGGACTTATAGCTTAGGCCCGATCGTGTGTCAATAATCAGGTGCCCCAGTTAGTGGCCAAATGCTTGAAGGCCATGCCCGGCAGAACTTCACTCCCTCGGCAAGTCGCCCACGGGGGAGCGGACCGTCGCTCTCAGGGCCACCATTTACAACCGTTTTTCGTGGTTCGTGCCGCTTGCTCAAGGGATGACCCGGCTCGCCGCGTGGTGCGGCGCGGGCCATTTCAGTCAGCTACTACTACTTAGAAAAAGCCTTCTTGACTCGCCGATCCCCGCACGTCCATAATCGCTAAAGAGAGACGTAAAGCCCCCGCAAGTCTCAACAACTAGCGTTCTAACCCATTAGGATTCTCACCTGGAACGTGCGGACAACATCCTTCAATGGAGGAAGAAGCTGTGGTCAGTGGACAACTGGAAGAAAGCTTGCGCCACGAAATTGAGAGCTTTATCGAAGGGCGCATTAGCGGAATCAAACAAGAGATTGCTGCGCTTCAGAGTCAACTAAACGAGTCGCTTACACGCTTGCTCGATCGCCAGGGAGAAGTGCAACTTGACGGCGGCGTGTCGGCCTCAATCATGGAACACTTGCGGGCCGCGCATGAGGAAGGCATCGACCTTGCTGCTTCCGAATCGTCACGCGCCAAAGCGTCGAGCGATATGGCGATCATTAAGGCCGCCATCTCGGAAATTGACGGACAACAATCCCAGGCTGACATTCTCAACATACTCGTTAACCGTGCCGCCGCTTTCGCCCCCCGCGTCGCGTTCTTCATAGTCAAAGGCGAACAGGTTATTGGCTGGCGTGCGCGAGGCTTTCAGGGAACTGTCGGAGATAACGTTGTCCATCAACTCTCTTTCTCAGTTTCAGCGGACACCGCCGTGAGTAGTGCCGCTAATTCTCGAGAGACGTGGAGCGGTGGGCCAGGTTCACATTCTGAAGATCACATTATTCTCAACCGGCTGGGTGAAGAGCCACCTGCGCGAATTGTTGCGGTGCCGCTGGTGGTGCGAGATCGCTCTGTCGCCGTCCTCTATGCTGACTCAGCTAATCTCGATTCGGAAGCAATAAAACTTGAAGCGTTGGAGACGTTGGTGTGTGTTGCGGCGATGGCAGTTGAACTGCTGGCGACGCGAACTGCCGGACCAGCGGAAGCCACGCAACCAGCCCCTGTTCAGGAAGAACCAGTGCCAGTGGAAGAAAGTGCCGGGGAAGGGACTCAGGCCTATGCTCCGGCGGCTGAATACGACGAGATAACTCCGGTTGTTGAAGAGAGTGCCCCCGCGCCGGAATTTGTTGTTGAGCACGCGGACACGGCTCCGATTGAGCCTTCGTTGCCATCGAGTGCGCCGCAACCGGTCGAGGCTGAAACTGCACCGGCGCCGAAGCGTCGCTATGGCGCCGACGTTGATTTGCCCATTGACGTGGTAAACGACGAAGAACGCCGCTTGCACAACGATGCGCGCCGCTTTGCGCGCTTGTTGGTTTCAGAAATCAAACTCTATAACGAACAAAAAGTAAGTGACGGCCGCTCGCAGAACGACCTTTACGATCGCTTACGCGAATACATCGATCGCTCGCGCGAAATGTATGACAAGCGAGTTAAGCCGGAAGTGGCGCAAAGATACGATTACTTTCATCATGAATTGGTGAACACGCTCGCCGAAGGTGATGCTGCCAAGCTAGGTAGCGCCTATCCGGGAGCAACGGTTTCAGCTTAGAAAGCGACTAAGATTTGTGATGGGGCAGGGACTTGTCCCTGCCCATCTTTGTTTTGTTGCGTGTTTGGAAACCGTCGGGACACCCCCTACCCGAAGACTTAACCATTTCTGTCATACGGGAGTTCACAAATTTGTCTCTAAAACTGCCTAACCCACGGTTGATTCTGGTTCTGGTTGGTGTTGTCGTTCTCGCAGGAGCGTCATTGCCTTTCTTTATGTCTGCGAGCTGCCTCACCCGCACCCAAACTGCGGCCGAAGTGCAGGCACTGCAAAACCTCCGCACGCTGACGCGTGGTGGAACATTGCCTTCTGATGATGTTCTCGTGCGCATGGAATCAGACTTTCCGCGCACCAAAGTGGCAGCGCTTGCGCGTCTGGTTCGCGCTCGCATCAGGCTTAACCAGAAAGACTTTAATGGCGCTGTTTCTCTGCTCGATTCGAATATCTTTGAGAATTACACCGCGATTGGCGACTACGCGTTGTTAATGCGCGCGAACGCTTTGGAACAAAGCGGTCAATTACCGCAAGCTCGCGTCGTTTATGAACAACTGGTTAATGACTATCCCACTTCAATGAGGGCGCGCGAAGCGTCGTTGGCGGCCGTCAACATCATGATGCGCAGCGGAATGTCGTCGGCGGTCCCGCTCGCGCTAAAGAACCTGGTCGCGACAGATGACGCAGCGGCTCTACTTCAGAGCGCTAAAGCTTACGAGCAAAGTTCTGATACCACGCGCGCAGTGGCCGCCTACCGGCGTCTCTATTTTTATGCCCCGGCTGCTTCCGAAAGTGCCGAAGCGGCCAGTTCAATTTTGCGGCTCGGTTCCACTACCGCACCGGCTTCAGCTGAGGAAGCCATCGCGCGTGCTGATAAGTTGTACGCTGCGAAAAGATTTTCGGATGCTTCCGCCGCCTACGCTGACGCGTTCGCAAGGTTCCCCAATACTGCGAGTGCTGAAGGCCAACTCCGTCGCGTTATTGCAGCTGCAAATGTTAGGAGGATCGCCGATGCCGTTAGCGCGCTGAATGCTATTCCGGCCTCAGCCGGCGAGACGCGCGCAGAGGCGCTGTACTACGTAGCGCAAACCTACGCCCGGTTACGCCAATGGGAGCAGGCGCGCGCAACAGTTGAAGAGTTGCGCCGCAGTTTTACGGCCAGCCCGTTTAGCGCCCGCGCTCTGGTAAGTGTTGGCCAAATCGCGGACGAGGCCAACAACGAGGCTGACGCTTCGTATTTTCTGCGTACTGCTGTCAACTCCTACCAGGGCTCGGCTGAAGTTGCGCAGGCCCAGTTTGATTTGGCTTGGATGGCCCACGAAGACAGGAATTTTGCGGAATCGTCAAGACTTCTGACCGAGCACCTGGCGTTCTATGCTGACAAAAATACTGACAATCGCGGCCGGGCAGGTTATTGGGCGGCGCGCGATTCGGAACGCGCCGGCAAACTCGCCGAGGCACGAGCGCTCTACCAGGCAATGCTGAGTCGCTACGACGCTAACTGGTATGGGTACCTTGCCAAGCAACGACTCGAAGCCATCCACAATAGTGCGCCGGCGAAAAGTTTTACTCCCGATTCAGTGGTAGGGCGTGCCATTGCGAATCTGCAAACCGTTACCGTCGCGAAGGAGACCGCCGGCCCCAATGAGGACAAGCTGGTTAACAGAGCAGGTGAACTTAATACTGCCGGACTTGATGACTGGGCGTTGGAGGAACTGGCGATAGCTTCAGCTTCCGCTGGAAATAGTCCGACGGTGAACCTGGCAATCGCCCAGGTCTACCGATCTCAGGAAGACAATGTGCGCGCACTAAATACGCTGCGAAAAAGTTTTCCTGACTACTCGCAGATGAAACCGGAAGAGATGACGCGCGAGCAATGGGATGTGTTTTACCCCCTCTCGCACTGGGAGATCATTGTGCAGGAATCGCGCGCACGGAACCTCGACCCGTTTCAGGTAGCAGGCTTGATTCGACAGGAGACGATTTTCATGACCCGCGCGCGCTCATCGGCGCGCGCGTATGGATTGATGCAGTTACTGGTTCCGACGGGAACGCTAACTGCGAAGAAATATGGCGTGAGCCGCATTATCACCGAGGAATCGCTTTACGAACCGCGGCTAAACATTCAACTGGGCACTGCCTATATGCGTGAGCAGCTCGACAAGTTTGGCCGGGTCGAGTATATGGCCGCCGCCTACAACGCGGGGCCGCATCGCATGATTACATGGCGCACTTCGCTGCCGGCTGAGATTGATGAATGGGCCGAGGCGGTGCCGTTCAAAGAAACGCGAGGGTACATCCAGGGCGTGGTGCGAAACAGGCTGCAGTATTTGCGACTCTACGATGAGAACGGCAAGTGGCGTCCGGAGGTAGGGACCCGGGCGGTATCGAGAAAGCCTGCGCCTGGGGCATCGCCCGGAGCCCAGTTACAAGAGCCAACGATAATTCACCGGGAAGTCAGTGGAAACGAAAACGGCGGATGAAGGGCAAATGCGAACGCGTGACCGACTGCAGAAACTAAATCTTCCTGGGCAGCGACAGACAAGTCGTCTCTGTCTGTGCCTAACGCTCGTGGCTTTGTGTTTGGCGGGTCTCTCCGATACCTCAGCGCAAAGACGCACGACAGCGACCCCTTCCCTAACCATCTCGACTGAGCCGTCCGCGATCGTCTGGATCGACGAGATCCGGCGCGGAGCGACTGACGCTACCGGCAAACTTGAAGTGAAAAAGCTTTTGCCGGGCCGTCATACTGTTCGCGTGCGAGCAGCGGGATTCAAAGAAGTAACTGTGCCGTTGCTACCGGGCAGGCGCACTCTTGCAGTGAAGCTTGTGAGTACCACCGATCAAGCAGAGTTGTTGTTTCAACAGGCGGAGGATGCTCGCGAAAAAGCCAGGGATGATGCGGCAAGGCAAAGTGCCGCTGAGCTGTACCGCCAGGTGTTAAGACTACGCCCCGCGTTTCCTGCTGCTCGAGTCGGGCTCGCGAGGGTTCTGCTCGACTTAAATAAACATCAAGAGGCGCTAGTTGAAATTGATGCTGCGCGCCGCACTCGTCCGGTTTACCCGGAAGCTTCCGCAGTAGAAGGCCGAATTCATCGTGAGGCCGCTTTCACTGATGACGCCATTCAATCGTTTCGACGCGCCATTAGAGAAGGGAAAGGGTTTCAACCAGAGGCGCACGTTGGGCTGGCAAGATTATTTGAAGAACAGGGACAACACGCCGAAGCGATCACCGAGTATCAGAAAGCGCTGGCCCAGCTTTCGGATTCCGAGCCGGTGATTTATCAATTGCTGGGGGCGTCTTACGAGAAGCAACAGAAGTTTAAAGAGGCCCTCGTCGCTTACGAGAATTATTTGGCGCTGGCGCCAAACGGCAGTCTGGCCCCGGCAATCCGCTCCATCATCGAACAACTTCGACGCGATGCTGCCGGGCAGGAAATCATCCCTTGATGTCCTGATTGTTAGGCGAGAGCGTTTTGAAATGCGACAACAGAATCAAGACCGCCGTTAGACAACCGCAAAAGAAAGTGCCGGCCCACACCACGGCGGTTCCGAAGTTCTCCATCACATAAACTCCCAGCAAGGGACCCACCGCAAACGCAACACTAAAGCCCATCGTGTATAAGCCCATGTAAGCGCCCGCTTGCTCACTCGGCGAAATATCCGAAACGTAAGCCGCACTCGCGGGCAGGAAGATCATCTCTCCGAAGGTCCAGATTACTATCGTCAACGCGGCCCCGATGACGCCATCAACAAAAACCAGCGCTCCGAAACCTATCCCTACCAAAAGTGCGCCCAATGCGAGTGAGTGATGGTGAGGCCATTTGGCCATCGCCAGGTTCAGAGGCACTTCCAGAAAAATAATAAGCACCGTGTTTATCGCCAACAGCATTCCGAAGCCGGCTTCGGTGAAGTGAAGGTCGCGAACGAGAAACAGCGGCATTGCTGCGAGCGGTTGAAAAAAGATCAGCTCAATCGGGATCATCGCTATCAGGAAATAGATGAGACGCCGGTCTCGTAATATGTCGGCATACCGCAAGCGCCTGGCAGGTTCCTGCTTGCGTTCAGATCGCGGCAGGGCTTGGTCGAGTGTTTCCGCTCCGGGAGCCGTTCCCGTCCTTTGGCCGAGAATGCGCCAGGGCAACACTGCCAGCAGCAGTCCCGCGAGCAGGGCAGTGGTTCCGTCCACATAAAACAGCAGCTTGAACGAGTGCATCGCGAGGAATCCGCCGATGACTGGCCCAATACTCATGCCTAGATTTATTGCCAGACGGCTTAATACGAAAGCGGCCTTGCGCTGCCCCGGCCCAGCGAGTTCGCCAATAGTTGCCATGCTGGGAGGGCGAAAGGCTTCAGAGACCAGGGCCCAAATCCCACAGATGACGTAAATGCCGCTAGTCGAATCTACAAAGGGGAAAACAAACAGAATCAATCCGCTCAAAACCAAGGACAGCTTCATGATCAGCAAGCCGCCAAAGCGGTCCGATAGACGGCCGGCAACGGGAGCAATACCGATTGAACAGATTCCGTAAACTGTCAGTGCAAGGCCGGCAGTCCCGGGCGACAGTTGACGATTGACTGTGAGGTACAAGGTAAGAAACGGCAGGACCATGGTGCCGGAGCGATTTACCAGAATCGCCAGACACAGGTACCAGACTTCGCGAGGCAGCACGCCCAGTCCGCGCCAGGGGTTCAAAGGGATCTGGCCCCCTGGCTCGCCAGTATTTCACGGTACCGGAAGCAGTTTTGATCGTGGTCGTTTACCAAGCCGACTGCCTGCATGAAGGCGTAACAGATGGTTGACCCAACAAATTTGAAGCCACGCGCACGCAGGTCTTTGCTCATGGCCTCTGATTCGGGCGAAATGGCCGGCACCGGTTGGCCGCGCTTCCGGTTCCTGGGTGCTCCATCAACGAAGCCCCAGATGTAATTGTCGAAACTTCCAAATTCTTCCCGCACGGCCAGGAATGCGTGGGCGTTTTGAATGGCGGCTTTGACCTTCAGCCGGTTGCGAACAATGTCTGGATCGGCCAACAACTGCCCAACCTTCGTCTGGTCATACTTTGCAACCTTCTTCGGATCAAACCCACTAAAGGCAGTGCGGTAACCGTTTCGCTTGCGCAAAATAGTTTCCCAACTTAATCCCGCCTGCGCACCTTCCAGAATTAGAAACTCGAAGAGTTTCCGATCGTCATGGACTGGCACGCCCCACTCCTTGTCGTGATAAGCAATTGCCAGATCGGTCCTGGCCCAATCGCAACGTTTCGGCATGCGGGTATTTTAGCAGGCGTCATGCTCCGCAGTGAGCGCGAAGCGCGAACATACTTGATTGCGGGTAGAAGGCATTGTGGGACGACGAATTCAGAGCCGGGAGCGAACCGGGGACCCCACGCGGGCAGCCCGCGTGGGGTGGTGGTAGCGACCGGCTCCAAGGTTGCGAACGAGCCTTTGGAAGTTCACCACACCCCGGCGCTGTGTCCAAGATCTGTCCGGTCGCTATCGCTCCCGGCTCTGAATTTGTCGTCCCACAACATAGCGAATCATTGGAAAGCCCAGGAAGGTTCGCGCTTCGCGCTCATTGCGGGCGAGACGCCCGCGCTCCCAGTATTAAGCTTGGGTCTTACTTCGAGGCAGCCAGCCCAGCCAGCCGTTGCCATCTAGTTCTTACCCAAACGGCCTGCCAAACTAGCTACGATTGTTACCAGTTCATTAGCCTCGACGGGTTTTGCGATGTGAGTGTTAAAGCCGGCCATAATTGCCTGCATGCGATCCTGGACGCGGGCGTAGGCTGTCAATGCAACAGCGGGTATGTGTTTTCCCCGTCCTTGTTCACCTTGGCGAATTTCGCGAATCAACGTGTAGCCGTCCTTGTCGGGCATGCCGATGTCACTGATGAGTAGATCAAAATCCGACTGCTCAAGCGCTGCGAAAGCTTCTTTTGCCCCTGTGACCCCGGTCACATTGGCTCCGTGTTGTGTCAGCTCAACACTGATTAGATCAAGAGCGTCCGTTTCATCATCCACAACCAGGATTTTCAGGCCCGCTAAGCTGAGCTGCTCCGATTGGGCGTCTTTGAACCTGGCGGCCGCGTTTGCCAGAGCATCCGCACGAAGCTCACCACTCGGTAACTGCAGGCGGACGGTAAAGATAGCTCCCCATTCACCGGCGCGATTTTCGACTGAGATCGTGCCGCCATGAAGTTCGACCAGATGTCGCACAATGGCCAACCCAAGCCCGAGACCGCCGTGCGTTCTGGTGGTGGAGCCGTCGGCTTGACGAAACCTCTCAAAGACATGAGGCAGGAAGCTCGCCTCGATGCCAGGGCCGGTGTCCTTAACTTGAATATGAACGTGTGTCGGCGTCTGGCTCACGTGAATCTCAATACGGCCGCCTGCGGGCGTGAACTTCGCCGCATTCGATAGCAGATTCCAAACAACTTGTTGCAGTCGATCAGCGTCACCAGAGATCATTCTGAGGCTTGAGTCGATGATTGTCTCGATCTTGATCTCTTTCGCTTCCAGGGCAGGCCGAACGGCATCCAGGGCAGCATCGACTACTGCGACCAAATCCACTGGCCCAAGATTCAATTGCAGTTTGCCGGTGATGACCCGCGAGACGTCGAGGATGTCCTCGATGATCTGCTTTTGCGCCCAGGCGTTTCTTTCAATCACCTCGAGCGCGTGATTCGCGCTTTCGCGATCCAAGCGCCCGGAACTAAGCATTCGGGACCAACCAATGACCGCGTTCAAAGGGGTGCGCAGTTCGTGAGAGAGTGTGGCCAGGAATTCGTCTTTAAGCCGATTGGCTCGTTCGGCTTCCGACCGGGCGGCGCGCTCACTCTTGAATAACTCCGCCAGCTCCTGCTCAGCGCGTTTCTGTTCAGTGTCAGTTAGTAGAGCTTCTTTTTGCCTGCGTTCGGTGATGTCGCGGGCGAGCATGACATGGCATGTCGGTTCGTTTGAACCGTCGCGAATAGCGAAAGCGGACAACTCAAGCTGTTTAACTTCTCCCGACTTCGTTTTGGTGGATACTGCTCCGAAATACTGACCATTTTCTGCCAATGTGCGAGCGACCTCGGCGAATGCTGTTTCTCCAAGGTGAATGGCCGGCGTTTTGTTCTCAAGTTCCTCGTCTGTATAGCCCAACAACAGCGCGTGGGCGAGGTTCTGTTTCAAATAGGATCCCTGCCGACTAACGATGGCAATTGGCTCAATGGAATTGGTGAAGATTGCCTGGTATAGCTCTCCGGGTAACTCGTGTTGCGCACGTTTACTCTCGCTCATTTCCCGGCTGGACGCTTTGGTGGTCATAAGCACTTAACGATCAGGAAGATCTAGGCGTGCCGGTCATGATAACACTCGTAATGTCCGTTGCCTAAAACGACGTCGACTGTTTGACTTCTCGCCAAGTTTGGATGTAAAAGCCTTCCAGATTCATACCAGCCTTAACCAAATCCCTCCCAGGTAATCAAGCCCGGGAATTGACCCTATTGAATGGAAGGAGACCGAAATGGCTTTACGTTTAGGCGATGTAGCACCCGATTTTTCAGCAGACTCCACTGACGGTCCGATCCGCTTTCACGAATGGATCGGGGACAGTTGGGCAGTGCTGTTCTCACACCCCAAGGATTTCACTCCTGTTTGCACCACTGAGCTTGGTGAGTGCGCGCGCATGAAACCGGAATTTGACAAGCGTGGTGTAAAGGTAATTGGCTTGAGTGTGGATGCGGCAGAGTCACACAAGCGGTGGGCTGAAGATATTAGGGAAACGCAGGGAACAGCTTTGAATTTTCCGGTGATCGCCGATCCGGATCATAAAGTAGCGGAGCTTTACGACATGATCCATCCGGAGATCAGCGATGTGTTTACAGTGCGTTCGGTTTACATCATTGGTCCCGATAAAAAAATTAAGTTGATGATCACTTATCCTGCAAGCACGGGACGCAACTTCGACGAGATTCTGCGCGTGATCGATTCACTGCAACTTACGGCGAAGTATAGTGTCGCCACTCCGGTTAACTGGAAGGATGGCGAAGACGTGATCATAGTTCCATCCTTGTCGGATGAAGACGCGAAAGCGAAATTCCCCGGCGGATGGAGAGCGCCGAAGCCCTATTTACGTATTACACCGCAACCTAACAAGCCGGCATCGGATTCGGCAGCCAAGAGCGCGAGTTAAGGGCAAGGTAAATTTGCCGCCGGCCCGGGAAGATATGTTCGAGGGGGCATGGCTTGCCGTGCCCCCTTCCTGCATTGCGATGCCTTGGGTTATCTAAAGCCATGTCTGATAGACCAAACGCGCCTCACGAAAATGGGGGAAGCGAGGGAAGACCCGGAACTCGGCAAGGTCTTAGCAAAGAAGCCTGGGTGGCGATCGGCGCAATTGCAGCCGCATTGATAACCGGGACTGTCACACTGCTGACGCATGTCCTGCCGAAGGCCCCTCCCGTTACGCCGCCGTCAAGCTCCTCGCCGACACCAACTACTCAATCATCTTTGACCTCAGTGTCTTCACCGCCAATTCAACCGTCCCCGAAGTCACAGCCTTCAGGAACTATGACTGCCGACACGATAGCGGGAAAGTGGGCTGGTGTCGCAAAAGATGAGAATGGCGGCGTATTTCAAATTACACTGGAAGTCAGGAAGTCTTGTGGACTAAATGATCGCTGTGGATCCATCAGCGTCTCCCATGTCCCCTGTCATGGCGAAGTTTTCCTGGAGAAGATAGAAGGGGCGAATTTCGAGTTTCGCGTCGCTAACTTTTATGGCAGCAGTAACAAGACGGTCTGTCAGCCGGGAGCTGGCGAACTTTTCGCGTTACAACCGAATGGCAAATTGAGTTACCGAACTACGTACGAACCTCGAGCGACGGGAGTGCTGGACAAAGTAGGAGACTGAATAAATGCGCCAGGTAGTGACAACCAGTAATGGTGGCGTCGATGTATTAAGAGTTGAGGAAAAGCCGGATCCGACTCCGAAGCCGGGCGAGGTGTTGGTGAATGTACGCGCTGCAGGACTCAACTTCGCCGACATCCTGGCGCGTCAGGGTCTATATCCCGACGGGCCGAAGAAACCGTGCGTAATGGGTTATGAAGTTGCGGGCGTGGTTGACGCCGTGGGCGACGGCGTAAACAAGAGTCTGATCGGGAAGTCGATGGTTGCGATGACACGCTTCGGCGGGCAATCCGAAAAAGTTGTAGTGCTGGAGAAGCAATTGTTTGAAAAGCCGGAGTCGCTAACTTTTGAAGAGGCGGCGGCTGTCCCGGTCAACTACCTGACCGCTTACGCGCTGTTGATTGCGATGGGCGGGCTGCGTCGCGGCGAATCAGTGCTCATTCACAACGCGGGCGGTGGAGTCGGCCTTGCAGCACTCGACATCGCCAAGCACATCGGCGCTACGACATACGGGACCGCGAGCCCTGGTAAGCATGAGTTTCTGCGACAACGAGGCCTCGATCACCCCATCGACTACCGCAACCAGGATTGGCTTCCGGCATTAAAACAGCTCACGAGTGGGCGCGGTGTCGAGCTAGTGATAGATCCGATTGGAGGCGGACATTGGAAGAAAAGTTATGCCGCGTTACGACATACCGGCCGGCTTGGGATGTTTGGTGTTTCAGCCGCGTCGGCCGATGGGCTAACGGGAAAATTTAAGTTAGTAAAGGCGGCGCTGCAGATGCCCAGATTTCATCCGCTGGGTTTGCTTAACAAGAATCGCGGAGTCTTTGGTTTGAATTTGGGGCATATGTGGCACGAGCCGGAAAAAGTTGCGGAGTGGGTTCGGGCGATAGTGGAGGGAATTAACGAGGGTTGGATACGACCGCATGTCGATAAGGCCTTCTCATTTTCCCAGGCAGGAGAGGCGCACGCTTATATGGAAGCGCGGAAGAATATTGGCAAGGTTGTATTGGTGCCCTAGCGAATAGCGATAGGTGGAGTTCGGACAAATGAAAATAGCTTTAAAGTATGGCTTGCTGATCACCGCCGTGTTAGTGGCGTGGGTGATTATTGTTCGTTTTGTTTTCGATGTTGGCCCAGATACGCGTGCCAACATTCTTGGCCCCATCCTATTCAATCTCACCGCAATCATTGCAATCTACCTGGGAGTCAGAAGCCGGAAACAGCAATTGTCGGGCGAGCTTACTTTTAAAGAAGCGCTAAAAACAGGCATGTCAATTTCGCTCGCTTATGCGATCACTGCCTGTCTCTTCTTCGTGATTGTCCACCTGGCAGCTGGGCCAAAACTGATGCTCAGTGAGGCCGGGCCGCAGCCCGGCCCAATCTGGCGGGTGGCTCTCCTCGCCTACGCCGGTCTGTTTTTCGGCTCGCTGTTTTTTGGGCTGATTTATTCGACCGGGGTTGGCTTCATCCTCGCGCGGCGGTTACGCAGCGAGTCCTCGGAAATAATCTAACCCTTGTGGGGTCGACGAATTCAGGGCCGGGAGCGGACCGGGTTCAAGTATGTCCAAGGTCCAATGTCCAAAGTCTTCGTAGCCAAGGTTGAGTTTTGCTGCCAGATCTTCGTTACCGTCGGAAAGGTCACGATCTGGCAACGGATCGGTACAAAGGAATCGACTTATCGCGTTTCCTTCGACTTTCCGTAGCGGACATTGGACGTTGGACATTGGACTTTGGACATCATTACCTCACGTCCGCGATCAAGACGACGTCGTTCGCGATGGTCCCTCTTGCAAGTGCCATTTGTTTCCCATCTCGAGATAAATCGAATCCGAAAATCAGATCCGACTTGAAGTCGGTAAGCTGTCGCGGCGGTCCTCCGTCGATCGGCTGACTCCAAATATTCGAGACGCCGGCCCGCGTTTCCGTGTATAGCACTGAGCGGCCGTCTGCACTCCAATCCAGAATGTTATTCGTTGGCGGAGTGTCGATCGTCTTTACTGTTTTTCCGGTTGCGAAATCAATCAGCGCCAACTTAAACGGGCTCAGCTCTTCTTCGCGGTAACGGCAGGCTATTAGTTTTCCATCCGGCGATATGCTGGCCTGGCTGGCAAGCTTGTCCAAAATCTTTACCGGGGTACCACCGTCGAGAGGCACTTTCCATAAACGCAAGTCGTCAATGTTTTGGTAAACAATCCATTGGTTGTCAGGGGTGATAATAGGAAACACCTCCGCGATACCATTGGTAATCTGCTTCAGGTTTGTGCCATCTACGTCCATGCGCCAAATGTGTGGCGAGCCGGTGCGCGTTGAAGCAAACACAATATAGCGCCCATCGGAAGATGCATAAGGCAGCGCGTTAAGCGCCGCATTTGAAGTCAACTGCCGTGCGTTGCTGCCATCGGGATTGGTCAGGAAGAGATCAGTCTTGCCAGCACCGAAAACGGTGTAGATTATTCTGCCGTCGGGCATCACCGCCAGGCCGTTGGCTCCTTCGTTGGTACCAGAAGTAATTTTTAGTGCCGCACCAGCATTGCTGTTCGGAGCAAGCCAAACATTGGAACTTGCCTGACTCTGCACCGTAGCGAGATTGGCGCCATCGGCGCTAATACTGACGCCGTTATAGTTGTTCAGATCATTAGTGATCCTCTCGACCTCTCCACCTGGCTGACTCAGGAACCAAATTTGGTTGGGGCCGCCTTGTTGTTCCTGTGCGGTCAGCACCAAACCTTTACTGTGCGGCGTCCAGGCAACTTGCTGAACAAACGACCAACGATGCGAAGTAGCATCGCGTTCGGCTTTTGAGTTGACGTCTACCAGGGCGACGGTGTGCCGATCGACCCCATTCTCGGGTCCAGCCACTGTACACGCGACGATCTCGCCTTCGGGCGCCCAGGCTGGACCAATGGGTGTACCCGCAGTAAAGCGTTGCGGGCGTTTCCGCGAAGCAATCTTCTGCTCCCCGGTGCCATCACTGTTCGCGACAAACAGCGCCGTTTCTCCGGATTGAGGAAACTGCCGAATCCATGCGAAGCGTTTTCCGTCGGGCGAAAAAGTTATTGGCGTATCGACGTCTTGGGTGATCTTCCTGGGCGTTCCACCGAGAGCGGGGATCTGATAAACGATGCCGAGCGGACTGTTCTTATCGTAGACGACGTAGTAAACGTAAGTGCCATCTTTCGAAAAAGTGACGCCGATGTAGCGAGCTTCTGAAGGTGGCACAATTTGCACGTCGCTGGAGGTTGCCGCCTGTCGCACCCAAAGGCTCGAGACCGCGCCATCGTTAACTACATGCACCACATACTTACCATCCGGCGAAATCGTGGCCACATTTGCCTTGCCGGAATTGGTTAACTGCGAGAAGCGAATCTTGCGGAAGGTGTGGTTCGGGTCACTGCCCCGCAGTTTCGACCACATCACCGCGCCACCGGCGATCCCCGCAATCAGCAGCAATAGACCGATGCCGACGCCAAGCTTGTGCCGTCCGATGCCACGCGCAATATATTCAGCGCTTGAAACGGTAGGCGCAGCGGCCAGTTGCGTCGTGTGCTGACCGAGGGCAAAGCCGCCCAATGTAGAAGCAGCGGTGGAACCTGTGCGCGTGTTGCTTGCGGTTATGTGGGGACTGGCCGCATCAGGCGCGATTGATCTTTCCATCTCCGCGCCCACGTCGATCTTCTGTTTGAGACGACGCAAATCCGTCAACATCTCGCGAGCGGTCTGATAACGATCGTCGCGATCCTTCGTCAACGCCTTGGTCACAATCCACTCCAGAGCTTCAGGCACGTCGTTCAGGTAACGAGCCACAGGTGGGTGGTCTTTTTCCAATATGGAAACGATGACGTGGCTGGGTGTAGGTCCCTCGAAAGGAACGTGACCAGTGATCATTTCATACAACACCACACCAAGACTCCAGATGTCAGTGCGTGCATCCACTGTGTGACCACGCGCCTGCTCCGGCGACATGTAGTTAACCGTGCCCATGACTGCGCCTGGATTGGTATTGACAAGCGCGCGTGTTGGCGCTTCGGTGTCGGTTGTTTCCGGCCGCTCGGTTAGTTTCGCTAAACCAAAGTCGAGCACCTTTAGGTAGCCGTCGCGCCGCAACATAATGTTTTCGGGTTTAATGTCGCGGTGGGCAATACCGGCTGCTTGCGAGGCGGACAGCGCCGAAGCGATTTGAATTCCCAGATCAAGCGCCTCGTTCAACCTGAGACCCGCCCCGGCCGGGGGAGATTCACCGGCAGTTTTGCTTGAACGCGCAATATGCTGCCGTAGGGTTTCGCCTTCCACGTATTCCATCGCGATGAAGCGAAAGGCATCGACGTGGCCGACCTCGTAGATGGTCAGAATGTTGGGATGGTTCAGAGCAGACGCGGAATAAGCCTCCTGCTCAAAGCGGCGGAGCCGATCTTCATCCTGCGTAAACTGTGCCGGCAGCAACTTCAACGCCGCCGGGCGCCGCAATTGGGTGTCCTGCGCCAGATAAACTTCGCCCATGCCGCCAGCGCCGATTAGCGAACGGACTTCATATCGACCCAGAGTTGTTCCTGCAGAGATCGCCATACTAGTGGGAGCTTATACGCCCGAGATTCTAGCTGCGTTTCATTTTCATCGCCGGAAGCAGCAACTCCTTGGAGGGCGCCGACCTGTCGGCGCTTTGGCCTTTGTTAGTTTGGTTAAGGCTTGGGGGTGTTGTAACGCACTTATACTTTTCGCGGGCATTAACCCAACGGGGAGAAAGCGCCGACAGGTCGCCGCACTCCAAGAAGTTGTGTGAATACGACGTACCTTGCGACTTCGGACAAACTCAAAACTACTATTTGCCGAAAATGCCGCCTACCTTTGAAGCAAAGTCTGATGCGATATCGCCAACATCTCCTACCGCGCCTGTGCCCTGGCCAACTACGTTATCAACCTGACCAGCGATTGGCGCCGGCAATCTTTCTTTGACGAAGTCGAGGACAGTGCTAACAGCCTTGCGGGCCTGGTCCTCCGAAATTCCGGTTCTGGCGGAAACTTGTTTTACTAACTCTTCCATTTTCGTTTCTCCCTCATTTTGTCATCAAGTTCAGAGTACAAGCTTGAGCTTGTTTCTGGCGGAGATCGTCAACCTAAAGGTTGTACTCTGAACGCTGTCACAACTCTGAACGCTGCCCAATGGTTGACTCTGAACCACCTCTTATTGCCATGCGGGTGTTGCTTCCCCTTGTCCGTCATGCCAGTAAGGCACCCATGCGAGACTTAGAAGTTTTACGCTAATGTTTGCTTTCGTCGGTTTCAAAGTGACGGTTTCCAACGCTTCCGTTTGCGCGTCGAATGATTGCTCGATCGCCTGGGTTTCTGACTTAAACTTCGTATCGAGATCGGCAAGTTGCTGATTCACCGCCGTCATAGTTTCCTGAGCCCGCCCCACGTCTTCCGTCTCTTTCATTGAACGCCCAACGCCTCGTGCTGCGGTTGTAGCGCGTCCGAGCGTGGTTAAGCTCAGCGACTTTCGTCCCATCAACGAGGACAGGAGCGTGGCGCCGAATGAAATCGCGGTTTGCATTTTCTGACCTTTTGCCTGTTCGCTTTCGCGCTCCACCGCGTGTTCCGCGCGCCGCTTTTTGTCTTCCAGGGCCGCCAGTTTCGGCGCGTATTTTTGTCGCAGCTTCTCCACCGCGGCATCGCGCTGTTCGCGCGCCGCTAGTTGCAGCCTTACTCTAAAGTCACGTTCGGATTCTTCCGGATTAGAAGATTGTCCCAGGCTGGGACTCTTCAAAAGCTCAACCTTCTGTGTTCGGTAAAGCCAGGCGGCGAAGTCTTTGCGCCACGAATCGTAACTCCTGGCCTTGCCGGCGGGCGCAGGCAATTCGGCAAACCGTGCGTTGTCCTCTCCGGTTTGTTCTAAATCCGACACCGGAATATCGACGGCTGAAGCTTGTTCCCATTCAACCGGAACCGCTCCGGAGGACACAGAAGCAATCACCGTCATCGCTTTGGTTACGTCCGTTTTCTTATCACTGAACCTTATGTCGGCTGCTCCCAGAACCATCGGGTGATAGACAAGCGTCGCGCCGCGACCGCCGCTTCGCACCGGGACAAAATATTGCGAAATTTCCGGCGGCAATACTGGCTGACGACCAGGGTTCGTGATGTTTGAGGCGGCCGAAGCGGGTGTGGCCGATGAACTTGAAACCGTGGCGTGCTGCGTTGCTACGCCAGCCGCTGCGCCGGCAGCTTGCGATGCCGCGACTGTCTCACCTTGCGCTTTCACCGGCGCCATTAGCGACTTGATTTGATTTCGCGTTAAGGGCCCACGCAGATAAGACATGGCCCAACGACTTTCAAAAACTTCGGTGCCGTCTTCATGGACGTTGTTGAGCACGAATATACGCGTCTCGAGGCCGGCCAGAGTTTGCTCCATGTCCTGGCGATCAAACTTTAACGAAGTTCCAGCCGCCACTCCTTCAAGTCCCTCAAGTACGCGCGCCTTGTCGCGTTCGGTCTGCAAACGTCCAATAAACCAGGTGCCGGTATTTGATAAACCTTTGTAGTCGAGGTCGACCGGGTTCTGGGTGGCGAGCACAACACCAAGACCAAAGGCACGCCCCTGTTTAAGCAGTGTTAAGAGCGGCAACTTCGAAGGAGGATTTGCCACGGGGGGAAAGTAACCGAAGATCTCGTCCATGTAGAGAATGGCGCGTAGGCTGGTCGTGCCTGACTGAGTACGCATCCACCCAAGAGTTTGGTTAAGTAGAAGAGAAACAAAAAACATTCGTTCAGCGTCGCTGAGGTGTGCGATGGAAAAAATGGCCACGCGCGGTTTTCCCTGAGACGTATATAAAATGTTCTGAATGTCGAGCGGTTCACCCTCCATCCAACTACTGAAGCCCGGGGCCGCCAACAGATTGTTCAACGACATTGCCAACTCAAACCGATCTTTGGAAGGGAAGAACGAATCCAGGTCCATCACCCCAACCTTTGTTATCGAGGGTGATTGGATCTGTTGGATCAAGCCGGCAATGTCGAGGTCGCGACCGGCCTCCCACTCCTTGTGCAGGATGTTGGTAATCAGGATGTGCTCGCGGCTTTTTATCGGATCGGCGTCAACGCCCAGTAGACCGAGCAGACTGGTAGCAGTCGTACCGACACGTTCAGTCATCAACTCGCTATCTTCTCTGATCGCGGCCGGCGGCGCGGCAAATGACTTGAGAATGGAAATTGGGATGCCGGCATTACTGCCTGGGGTATAGATCCGGAAGTCGGCGGCATCTCGAAGCTTCTTGATGCGACTGCCATCCTGTCCCCATGCGGCCAGTCCTTTCCGCCAAAATTCCGCTTGCTGTCCGGCGTAGTCTGCGGTCGAGAGATTTTTCCTGGCGGCGTCTTCTTCATTCACCCAGGGAACGAAGTCTTCTGCTTTGAGGTCGGGAAACGTTAGCAGGACGTTGGAGAGGTCGCCTTTAGGATCGATGATGATCGAGGGTATGCCGTCAATCGCCGCTTCTTCCAGCAAGCCAATGCACAAACCGGTCTTGCCGCTGCCGGTCATGCCGACGCAGACCGCATGAGTGACGAGATCTTTCGAATCATAAAGTAGCAAACCGTCTTTCGGTTTTTTGGTTTTGAGATCGTAGGGGCGACCGAGGTAAAAGACACCTAGCTTTTCGAAGTTTTCCATAACAGGGCCCTGAATGTGAATTGATTTCGCCGATACAGTAGCAGAAACAAAACCACAGTGTCACAGACGGACATCAAACGAGCGATTTTGTTTCTAAAAGAATCTTCTGGAACCTTAGGGCGTCTTCTATCATCGAGACGTTATTAAAGAACACGTAGCCACGCCCGTGCTTAGGCAAACTAAGCGCGAGTTCCACTAATTCAGCATCTTCGTATTCATACCGCCAACCCGACTTGCCGTGCAGTCTGAAATAAGGGTGATCGGGCGTGGTGGTTTTCCCAACCAAAGGATCGACTACATGCCATAAACGCAGCTCGCCGCAGAGGTCTTTCACCAGCTTCCGATCCCAGTTTCCCCGAGGTTCCCAACCCAAACTAAAGGCTTCGCGATTGATGGTTGAGAAGAAGACCTCCATGTTTGAGATATTCGTTTTATTTGATTCAAAACTGGCTGGGCATTGAAAAAGGATTACTTTTGCCTTCAACGCGCGCGCACTGTTCAGTGTCTCCTGCCACGCCTCGGCAACGATTGAAGACCTACGAAAATATCCAGCCTCCGCTTTTTCAGCTGGGGATAATTTCTTCTTGAGGCGTCGATAGGTGGGACTCCTGGAATCATGCGTTATGAGTTGCCAGGCCTTGATAGTGAAGTTAAAACTGTCCGGTATCTGTGTACGCCAGCGCTCAAGCGTGGAGATTTGTGGCGGTTGATAAAAGGTGTGCTGGACCTCAACACAAGAGAACTTTCGCAAATACTCGTCCCTGGATATGCCAAACCCACAGGTCCCGATGTCTACGCCGCCCATGTTCACCCTTATTCAGTCGCTGGAAACTTAGAGGTCCGCTTAAGTTTCAAACTCCTCGCGACTAATGCTCCAGCGCCACACTTCGCCGTCTTGAGGATCCTGTACCGCTTCAACAAATTTCATACCCACCTTTTCCAATACTCCCGTCGAAGCGTTCTTCTCGGGCAGGGTGTGCGCCTGCACTCGAGAAACTTTCTTGTTTGCGAAGGCATAATCAATCATCCCCCGAGCTGCTTCGGCTGCCAAACCGCGGCGGCGATACGCAGGCGCAATCTCATAGCCAAGCTCGACAACGCCATCCTCAGTGACCAGGCCTTTGAAGCCACCGAGTCCGATCAGCGTCCGGTCGGCTTTGTAGACAAAGAGATAGGTCCACCAACCGAGAATCTCCGGATGTTTCTTCAAGTGTTCGAGACTCGGTTGCATTGCTTCATGAGCTGCGGGAAATCCAAGCCAATCGGCAGCCAGCTTTACATCTAGTAGGGAAGCAAGCTCCTGTTCGTCGTTAAGAATCGCATCGAAATGCGGTAGGTCGCATGGGACCAGCCGAAGCCGCTCGGTTTCAATTATCATGCGAGTCTGGAGTCTAGCGTCTGGCGTCAAGAGTCTGGTGGCTATAATTTCAACTGATCTCTGAGGGACGTGCGCGGGTCGACGAATTCAGAACCGGGAGCGATAGCGACCGGCTGCAACCGACGCTGACTTTGACGTCAAATGAATGCATTCATCGTCATCCTGACATCGCACGTTGTGTACATCGCAAACTGAAAGCCGGTCGTTACCGTCAGTTGAAATTATCGCCACCGGACCCCAAACTCTCGACTCTCGACTCCAGACTGTCGCTATACCTTGCGGCCGAGCGTGGAGGCGATAGACATGACGAGTGTTTCAGGTTCGATTGGTTTAGTCACATGCATCTGAAAGCCGGTTGCCAACGCACGAGCTTTGTCTTCCTTGGTTGCGTAAGCGGTAAGCGCGACTGCCGGCATTTGTCGGGCTCGTTTAGATTTTAGGCTTCGCACCTTCTCAATCAGGCTGTAGCCATCTTCATTAGGCATGCCAATGTCGCTCACCAACAGATCGGGCTTCCATTCGCGAATCGCCTTCATGCCTTCAACTGCTGATTCGCAGCAGGTCACTTCGCCGCCGCATCCGGTCAGGATAGCGCGCACTAATTCTCGTGAATCGGCCTCATCATCCACCACCACGATGCGCAAACCTTCAAGAAGCCTGTCGAAACCCGCCGGCAATGCATTTACTTCCGGTTCTTCGGCCGCTTGTTTTTCAGAAACTGCAGCAGAGGGATTGGCTGCGAGCGGAAGATCCAGCGTGAACGCGGTGCCTTTATTATGTCCCTGACTTTCTACTTTGACGTGGCCGTGATGTAACTGAACCAGGTGTTTCACAATCGATAGGCCCAACCCCAGGCCACCATGGATACGCGTAGTAGATCCGTCAGCCTGCCGGAAGCGATCAAAAATGAACGGCAAGAACTCCGGCTCGATTCCGATTCCAGAATCCCGCACCGTGACGCGGATCGATGACCGCAGACGTTTAATCTCAACGCGAACTTTCCCCTGCTCCGGGGTGAACTTCACTGCGTTACTAAGCAGGTTCCAGAAGACTTGCTGCAGCCGATTTGCATCGCCTGAAACCCAACAAGGATCAGCATCAGCCTTGTACTTCAGATCGATCTTCTTGTTCTCAAACGACGGCCGGACAGCCTCCACCGCTGATTCAATCACCGCACACAGGTCAACTAGCTGGGGTTCGAGTTGCAGTTTGCCGGTAATGATGCGGGAGACGTCAAGCAAATCATCGATTAACTGCGACTGCGAACGCGCGTTTCGCTCAATCGTTTCCAGTGCGCGACTCAGTTGCGAGTCGTCAAGTTTCCCCGTGCGCACGAGATGGCTCCAACCCAGGATCGCCGTTAGTGGCGTGCGCAACTCGTGAGATAGTGTCGCGAGAAATTCATCCTTGGTGCGGTTAGCTTGTTCCGCCTCGGCCCGAGCCGCCTGCTCGCGCACCAGCATCTCCGCGCGTTGTTCCTCCGCTTGCTTGCGTTCGGTTATTTCCAATTGAAGCTTGGTGGCGTGCAACTGCGCGTCTGTATAGAGCGTTGCATTTTCGTAGGCGATGGCCACCTGAGTGGCGAGCGTGGCTGCGAGGCGCTCGTCAGCTTCACTGAAATCAGGCGCATCAAGTTTATTCAGGAGATACACCCAGCCGCAGACGCGTGCAGCGGAAAAGATGGGCGCTCCAAGAAACGAGTGCACCGGGTCTGAAATCATTTCATCGCCCTGGAGTAACTCATCAAACTCGTTCAAGCGCACCGGCAGGCGCTTATCTACCAGGTATCGCAGCGCCTTTTGGGCGACTTTCGGAATGCCGTTGCTGGAACAGTTGTCATCCTCCGACGAACAACGGAAGAAATACCGCAGGCTTTCACCGTCGCCATTCAGCACGCCCACCGCCGCTTCCTGCGACTCAACAATCTGCCTCGCCGATCGGCAGAAACTCTCCAACACTCGCCACGGGTCGTGTTCGGAAGCGAGGTCCTGCCCTAACTCGATCAGCATGTTGAGTCGGGCAAGATTCGCATTTTCGAGCTCAAGGTTCTTTTCCTTGAGTAACTCAGCCTGGCGCTGAACCTCCTGGGTCTTCTTAAACAGCTCAACGAAAACCGCGACCTTCGAGCGAAGGATGTCCGGCTCAACGGGTTTTACGATGTAGTCAACGGCGCCCAACGAATAGCCGCGGCTGAGGTGGCGTCCGCCGGTACTGTCAGCAGTCAGAAAAATAATTGGAATATTGCGCGAGCGGTCGCGACCTCTAATCAACTCGGCAGTTTCCAGTCCATCCAGGTCCGGCATGTAAACGTCCATCAAAATTACGGCAACTTCATTGTTCAGCAGGTAACGAAGCGCGTCTTCTCCGGACGAAGCGCTGACCAGATTTCGATCAGGCGCCTGCAGGATCGCTTCCAGCGCCAACAAATTCGTGGCGCTATCATCCACCATCAGGATTTTGATTTTTTCGTCTGTCTCCATCAGAGCATAGCCAACGAATCACTGAGCTTATTGAGACACGGCGCGATTTCCTGAACGGGCAAGATCCAATGCGGGCTTGTGCTTCTGAGCGCCGCTTCCGGCATCACGGGATGAGCCGCCGAGGATGGATCCTCGACGATAGTAGTGCCGCCATTCGCCTTTATTGTCGCCAAACCATGGGCGCCATCCTGATTCGCCCCCGTTAAAATAACGCCGATTGTGTGTTGTTTATATTCGTCAGCCGCGGACTCGAAAAGGACGTCGATTGACGGACGCGCGTAACAGACTGGCGCGTCGGTTGACAGTGCAAATGCCCCGCTTTGTATTAGTAAATGATAGTCGCGCGGCGCCAGGTAAACGTGACCGGGTAAAATCGCTTCCTTGTCTTCAGGTTCGCTCACGGGCAGTGGGCTGCGGCCCCTAAGGTATTCACACAACCCGCTTTCCCTATCAACTCCTCGGTGCTGAACGATCACCACCGGCAACGGAAAATTAGTGTCCAGCCCAGCCAGCAACACCTGCAGTGCCTTCAGTCCTCCACTGGATGCGCCGATGACGACTATTTCATTGGCCATCGATTGCTACAGCACCTTCCTATACAGCTTATCGTTATCATTCAAGTGTTGATAGAAAGCCGCGCGCGGTGTGAACTTCAGACTCTCTTTGTTCCCTAAACCAAAGACGCCGAACATACTCAAGCTGTCGTACAGTAAATTGTGAACGCGAGCCTGCAGCTCTTTGTTGAAATAGATCATCACGTTGCGACAGAGAATCACCTGGAATTCGTTGAACGAACCATCAGTAGCGAGGTTATGTTCAGAAAATACTACGTTCTGCCGCAGCGCCGAGTTGAAGATGACGCTGTCGTATTGGGCCGTGTAGTAGTCGGAAAACTCGTGTGCGCCTCCAGCATGATGATAGTTGTTTGTATATTCGCGCATGGCTGAAAGGGGAAAGATGCCATCACGCGCTTTCCGCAAGACTGCCTGGCTGATGTCCGTCGCATAGATGCGGCAGCGATCGTAAAGCTTCTCTTCCGCCAGCAGGATTGCCAATGAATAGACTTCCTCCCCAGTGGAACAGCCTGCAATCCAGATCTGCACGGTAGGGTAGGTCCTCAGCAACGGCACGGCTTTCCGGCGAAAGGTGGAGTAAAAACTCGGATCACGAAACATCGAAGTCGCGTGAACCGAGAGGCCGAGCAGGAACCGATTCAGGCAAGCCGCGTCATGGAGTATTTTGTTCTGAAACGCTGAGACTGTGTCGACCTTCTCCGATCGCATCAGCTCAAGTATCCGCCGCTTGATCGAGGCGCGGGAATAGTCGCGAAAGTCAAAGCCGTGAGCACGATAAAGACCGTCGAGCAGTAAACCAATCTCGATATCTTCCAGTTCGACAATCCTGGCCTGAGCTTTACTCAATTTTCCTCATCCGGCTTGTATAACCAAACACGTAGCAGCGATAGCAACTGATCAATATCCAAAGGCTTCGAGATATAGTCAGAAGCGCCAACCTCAAGACAATGATCGCGATCAGCTTTCATCGCTTTGGCGGTCAGCGCGATGATTGGAAGTTGCTTAAACTCTTCCATCTGGCGAATGGCTGCGATTGCTTCATAGCCATCCATCTCCGGCATCATGATGTCCATCAGTACGGCTTCGATTCCCGGAGAGGTTTTCAAGAGGTCGATCCCCTCCTGGCCATTCTCAGCGTGTACGACCTCCATACTGTGCGCTTCGAGGGCACTGGTTAGCGCGAAGATGTTCCGCACATCATCGTCAACCACCAGCACCTTACGCCCTGCCAGAACAGGATCGCTGCGATGGAACCGCTCCAGCATGCGACGTTTCGGTTCAGGTAGGTCGGCTTCGACGCGGTGCAGGAACAAGGCAGTCTCAGCGAGCAGGCGTTCGGGCGAGCTTGCTTCTTTAACGATAATTGCGTCGGCCACCTTCTTCAGGTGCATCTCCTCCTTCCGGCTCAACTCCTTGCCGGTGTAAATGATGATGGGCAAGTCGTAGCGTCCCAGGTCGGTTTGCAGTTTCTCAATTAGTTCAAAGCCACTCATGTCAGGAAGCCGCAGGTCGAGCACCATGCAGTCGAATCTCTCGTCCTTGAGCAGACTTAACGCTTCCTGGCCAGTCGCGACGGCGGTCGTTTTCACGTCGCCATTTCCGATCAACTCAACCACGCTCATCCGCTGCACATCGTCATCCTCGACGATAAGTAACTTACGGAAACGGCGCTCAGCAAAGTCTCGAATGTCGTCAAAGGCCTTGCCCAGGTCTTCAGACGATACCGGCTTTTGCACGTGATTGAACGCGCCCTGCTGCAGCGCCCGCTGACGCTGCTCTTCGACTGTGATGATGTGAACGGGGATGTGACTGGTGCGCGGATCGTGCTTCAAGCGATCAAGCACAGTCCAACCATCACGATCAGGAAGGCGAATATCGAGCGTGATCGCGGACGGCTTGTACTTCTGCGCGAGCGCGAGCGCAATTGCTCCGCTTGTGGCAACCAAACCCTTGAATCCTTTCTCGCGAGCCAAGTCGAGCAGGATGCCGGCGAAATTAACGTCATCCTCAACGATTAGCACGCTGCGGTCGCCGCTTTCGATCTCATTACGATCGTCCTGAATGACGGCTGCTTCGCTGGACAACAGCGCCATTGCCTCACCATCGAAGGCTTCTACTGTGGTCCAGGCAGCCTCCAGTTCCTTCGTGTCCTTTGACTTGGTCTGCGCCGTGGGCGCCGAAACTGGTCCAGCGGGGACGTAGTCGCGGGGCAAATAAAATGTGAAAATGCTGCCCTCGCCGGGTGTGCTGATAACGCGGATCTCACCGTTAAGCAGGGTGGCAATCTCCCGACTGATTGAAAGGCCGAGTCCCGTGCCGCCGTATTTACGACTGGTGGTGCCGTCGGCTTGCTGGAACGCCTCAAAAATAATGCGTTGTTTTTCGGTCGGTATGCCTATACCCGTGTCACGCACGGAGAACGCAATCACATCACTCGCCCGGTTCAGCGACTCAAGGTGGTAGGTCTCATCGGCAGGCGCTGGCGCGATGCTCAGCACCACCTTGCCTTCCTCGGTGAACTTGAAAGCGTTAGACAGGAGGTTCATGAGTATCTGTTGCAACCGCTTGTCATCAGTGCGGACCTTGGGATCCATCCCTTTCGCGCGTTCGATAACGAACTCGAGGTTCTTGTCCTGCGCGAGCTGATGGAAACTGCGCTCTACCTGTACCGCCACGTCTTCAAGCGAAACTTCAGAAACCTCTATGCCCATCATTCCTGACTCGATCTTCGTTAAGTCAAGAATGTCGTTAATCAGCGACAGCAGGTCAGAACCTGATGAATGAATTATTTCGGCAAACTGCACCTGTTTCGGGCTCAGATTGTCGTCAACGTTTTCTGCGAGCTGACGCGAAAGAATCAACATGCTGTTAAGTGGAGTGCGCAGCTCGTGTGACATGTTCGCCAGGAACTCTGACTTGTACTTTGAAGTGAGCGCCAATTGCTCGGCCTTCTCTTCCATCTCCCAGCGAGCTTCCTCGACTTCGCGGTTCTTGGCTTCGACCTCCGCTTTCTGTCTTGCCAGGAGCGCGGCTTTCTCCTGCAACTCTTCATTAGTTTGTTGCAGCTCTTCCTGTTGGCTCTTCAACAATTCTTCTGATTCACGCAGCGATTCAGCCTGCTGCTCGAGTTGCTCGTTGGTCTTTTTGAGTTCGTCCTGCTGGCTTTGCAGTTCCGCGGCAAGCGACTGCGATTGCTGCAGCAGATCCTCTGTTCGAGTGTTTGCTTCGATGGTGTTTAAAACGATACCAATACTCTCAGTTAACTGATCCAGGAACGTGAGATGTGTATCGCTGAAGGTTTTGAACGTTGAAAGCTCAATTACCGCTTTGACGTCACCTTCGAACAAAACCGGCAGCACCACGATGTTATTGGGGGGCGCCTCTCCCAAGCCTGATGATACGTGGACGTAATTTGGCGGGATGTTCGTGACGAGAATTCTCTGGCGCTCGAGCGTGCACTGGCCGACCAGGCCCTCGCCGATGCGAAATTCATTCGCCAGGTTCTTGCGCTTCTTGTAAGCATAGCCGCCCAAAAGTTTCATGACCGGCTGGCCGTTGTTAGTGTTATTGACGTAGAAGACTCCCTGTTGGGCATCGACCAATGGAGCGAGCTCGGAGAGAACCATCTGTGCGACCGTGGTCATGTCGCGCTGGCCCTGCAGCATTCTCGTAAATCGGGCGAGGTTGGTCTTGAGCCAATCCTGCTCCATGTTCTTCTGCGTCGTGTCTTTGAGATTGAGAATCATCTCATTGATGTTGTCTTTGAGTGCCGCGACCTCGCCCTGCGCTTCAACTGTAATTGAACGCGTCAGGTCGCCTTTCGTCACCGCGGTTGATACTTCGGCAATGGCGCGTACCTGCGTAGTCAGATTTGCGGCCAGGCCGTTGACGTTATCCGTCAGGTCACGCCAGGTTCCGGCAGCGCCGGGCACGTTTGCCTGCCCGCCCAGTTTTCCTTCGACACCCACTTCACGAGCTACCGACGTCACCTGGTCGGCAAATGTCGCGAGCGTATCGGTCATGTTGTTGATAGTGTCGGCGAGCTCGGCGATCTCGCCCTTTGCTTCCACAGTTAACTTGCGTTCGAGGTCGCCGTTAGCAACTGCCGTAACTACGCGCGCGATGCCGCGTACCTGGTCAGTCAAATTACTTCCCATGGAATTCACATTGTCGGTGAGGTCTTTCCAGGTACCGGCAACGCCGCGTACATCAGCCTGTCCACCAAGTTTTCCTTCGGTTCCTACCTCACGCGCCACACGCGTAACTTCCGAAGCGAAGGAGTTCAATTGATCCACCATCGTGTTGATGGTGTTCTTCAGTTCAAGAATTTCTCCCTTAACGTCTACTGTGATCTTCTTGGACAAGTCGCCATTGGCGACCGCAGTGGTTACGTCAGCAATGTTGCGCACCTGACCAGTCAGGTTGCTGGCCATCGAGTTCACGTTGTCAGTCAGGTCTTTCCAGGTGCCGGCGACGCCGCGCACATCGGCCTGGCCACCAAGTTTTCCTTCGGTTCCCACTTCACGCGCCACACGCGTAACTTCCGAGGCGAAGGAGTTCAACTGGTCCACCATGGTGTTGATGGTGTTCTTCAGCTCGAGAATTTCACCTTTCACGTCTACCGTGATCTTTTTGGAAAGGTCACCATTAGCAACTGCGGTGGTGACTTCGGCGATGTTGCGCACCTGGCCAGTTAGGTTGCCGGCCATGAAATTCACGTTGTCGGTCAGGTCCTTCCACGTGCCAGCCACGCCCATCACCTTCGCCTGGCCGCCGAGCCGCCCTTCGGTTCCTACTTCACGCGCCACACGCGTAACTTCGGAAGCAAACGAGCTCAACTGATCCACCATCGTGTTGATGGTGTCTTTGAGCTCGAGAATTTCGCCTTTAACGTCCACGGTGATCTTCTTGGAAAGATCACCATTCGCAACGGCGGTGGTAACTTCGGCGATGTTGCGCACCTGACTGGTCAGGTTGCCAGCCATGAAGTTCACGCTATCGGTGAGATCCTTCCAGGTACCAGCCACGCCGCGAACATCAGCCTGTCCGCCAAGCTCTCCCTCAGTTCCCACCTCACGTGCCACGCGTGTCACTTCTGAAGCGAACCCATTGAGCTGGTCCACCATTGTGTTGATGGTGTCTTTGAGTTCGAGAATTTCGCCCTTAACGACGACCGTAATTTTCTTTGATAGGTCACCGTTCGCCACCGCAGTGGTAACTTCGGCGATGTTGCGCACCTGGCCGGTCAGATTGCCGGCCATCAAATTTACGCTGTCGGTAAGGTCTTTCCACGTTCCAGCCACACCCTTAACGTCGGCCTGCCCGCCCAGTTTTCCTTCCGAACCCACCTCGCGCGCGACGCGAGTAACTTCTGACGCGAAGCCGTTGAGCTGATCGACCATCGTGTTAATAGTGTCTTTCAGCTCGAGGATCTCGCCTTTAACGTCGACCGTGATCTTCTTGGAAAGATCCCCATTGGCGACTGCGGTGGTAACTTCAGCGATGTTACGCACCTGACCAGTCAGATTGCCGGCCATGAAATTCACGTTGTCGGTGAGGTCTTTCCAGGTACCGGCAACGCCGATCACTCGCGCCTGTCCACCAAGTTTTCCTTCGGTTCCTACCTCACGCGCCACACGCGTAACTTCCGAAGCGAAGGAGTTCAATTGATCCACCATCGTGTTGATGGTGTTCTTCAGTTCAAGAATTTCTCCCTTAACGTCTACTGTGATCTTCTTGGACAAGTCGCCATTGGCTACCGCAGTGGTTACGTCAGCAATGTTGCGCACCTGACCAGTCAGGTTGCTGGCCATCGAGTTCACGTTGTCAGTCAGGTCTTTCCAGGTGCCGGCAACGCCGCGCACATCAGCCTGGCCACCAAGTTTTCCTTCGGTTCCCACTTCACGCGCCACACGCGTGACTTCCGAGGCGAAGGAGTTCAACTGATCCACCATGGTGTTGATGGTGTTCTTCAGCTCGAGAATTTCACCTTTCACGTCTACCGTAATCTTCTTGGAAAGGTCACCATTAGCAACGGCGGTGGTGACTTCGGCAATGTTGCGCACCTGGCTAGTCAGGTTGCTGGCCATCGAGTTCACACTGTCGGTGAGGTCTTTCCACGTGCCCGCCACGCCTTTGACTTTAGCCTCGCCACCAAGTTTTCCTTCGGTTCCTACTTCACGCGCCACACGCGTAACTTCGGAAGCAAACGAGCTCAACTGATCCACCATCGAGTTCACGATCTTCACGGTGCGCAGAAACTCGCCCTTTAGCACACGTCCGTCGACTTCGAGCGCCATACGCTCCGAAAGATCACCGTTTGCGACCGCCCCAATTACGCGCGCCATTTCACTCGTTGGCCGGGCCATGTCGTCAATCAGCAGGTTGGTGGAATCAACGAGTCGCAACCATGAGCCTGAAGCCGTCGGCACAGCGGCTCGATGCATGATCTTTCCTTCCTTGCCGACAACACGGCTGACGCGTTCCACTTCCTTGGTTGTTTTGTCACTCAGTTCGATTATGTCGTTGAGGGTGTCAGCAATCTTCCCCGCTTCTCCAGTCCATTCGCCCGGTAGGCGCACTGAGAAGTCGCCTTTCTTGAAGGCGACGAGGGCCTTCAAAAGCATCTTGGTGTTGAGTGAATCAGTTGTTCGGGTTTGAGTTCGCATTGTTTCCTTCCGAAGAGTTTCGAAAATGGAGAGAGATATGACAGAACCTGGGCATGGTCGGGACGATGCAGGTTAGGGACACGATGGCGCTACCAAAGAAGCGTCAAGTGCGTTGGTTAAAGCAGGGGGAGTACCGGAATTTGGGGGAAGCAGCTTTATCTTGCTGCGACACGCATTTTACACTGAAAAGAGCCCATTTTGTAAGCCCTTAGCACTTGCAGGGGCGAACTTGTTTCCTATCAACATCGACCAGTCTGTGTGGCTCTAGCTGACCCAGACGGTTTTTATGTTCACAAATTCGCGAATGCCGAATCTCCCGAGCTCGCGCCCGTAGCCAGAACGCTTCACTCCACCAAACGGCAAGCGCGGATCCGACGCAACCATGCCATTGATGAAGACACACCCTGCTTCGAGTTGCTCGATAAATGCTTCCTGTTCCGCAGGGTTCGTCGTCCACGCTGCTGCTCCAAGACCAAAGGTCGTAGCATTAGCGAGGTCAATGGCCTCCTCGATGTTACTGACTCGGAAGAGCATCGCCACCGGCCCAAATATCTCTTCGGTAAAGGCGGGCGATTGTTTAGGGATATTTGCCAGCACAGTCGGTTCGTAAAAGTTACCCGGGCCGTCGAGTTTCTTGCCTCCAGTCAGCAACAGCGCGCCGGCCGCGACGGAGGTCTTGACCTGTTCATCTACGTCTTTCAGGATCTGTTCGGTGGCGAGCGGGCCCAACTCAGTCGTTTCTCTCATTGGGTCGCCCACCCGAAGCGCTTTCATCTCATTCACAAAGGCACGTTCAAACCTTTCATAAATCTCGGCGGCGATAATGAAACGCTTCGCCGCGATACATGACTGGCCATTGTTGATTGTGCGAGAACGAACTGCAGTGGTTACAGCGTCCTCCATTCGCGCCGATGCCATAACGATAAAGGGATCGCTGCCGCCGAGTTCAAGCACAGTCTTCTTGATTTGTTTGCCCGCGATTGCGGCGACACTTTGTCCGGCTGGTTCGCTACCAGTCAGGGTTGCTGCCATCACCCGGCGATCGTTGAGGATGCCCTCAACGGCGTCAGAACCCACCAGCAGTGTTTGAAACGCGCCTTGCGGAAAACCGGCGCGGAGAAAAATGTCCTCAATCGCAAGAGCACTCTGCGGCACGTTCGAAGCATGTTTTAGCAAACCCACGTTGCCGGCCATCAGCGCTGGCGCAGCGAAACGAAAAACCTGCCAGAAGGGAAAGTTCCAGGGCATCACGGCCAGCACCGGACCAAGCGGCTGAAACTTGACGTAACTCTTGCTAGCATTGGTTTCGACAACCTCGTCAGCCAGATGAGCTTTCGCTGTCTCGGCATAATAGCGAGATACCCAGGCGCACTTTTCGATCTCACCCACCGCTCCTTTGATCGGCTTGCCCATTTCGGCGGTCATAAGCTTTGCAAGTTCGCTTTTCTCCGCCTCAAGGATTTCAGCTGCACGAACCATCCACGTAGCGCGCTCATCCATGGATGTATGGCGATAACTTTGAAATGTTGCCCAAGCCGCGTCCAGTTTGTGTTCGATCTGATTGGCGTCGAGCGCGTCGAATGTTTTTAGGGTTTCCCCCGTTGCAGGGTTGATGGTTGCTATAGGCATGCTTGCTTCCTTCAGTTAAATTGCTAATCGACTCAATTATAGCCCTTCGGCAAACTTAGCTGTTGGAAGTTGGAGGAGTCTCCTTTTGAAATCTGAAACATGGGGCACAGCCTCTTCCTTCGCGACAACATTGAAGGCCCGAAGGGACGTCAGTTAGTAGCCACGCCCGTGAAGGCATGGAAAGTAACGCCAACAGCATCGAGCGCCGAAGGTGCGCCAGTCTCAACCATTCGGTGGAGAGACTTTCAAGGGGTCACCACTGTCACACCTTCGGCGCTCCCGTCTTAAATGATCGTCGAGTCCACGCCCTCCCGGGCGTGGCTATTAACTGACGGCCGCAGGCGCGCACTCCTTCAAAAGGGTTTCGTAAATGGCCTTTTCGCGCTTCGCGCTCATTGCGGGCGGGACGCCCGCGCTCCCAGCAAGGTGGTTGACCGTTTCATTTTCAGGCCTTAGCTTGAACATCGCGCCATAAAATCTTGAAACAAACTTTGTAGCTTCTTCAAAGCTCATGAGTCCAAAGAAATCGACGCTCGACAAATTCGCGATCGCCGCTGCGCTGCAGGAAATCGCGGCGTTGCTGGAGTTGAAAGGTGGTAAGGACCGCTTTAAGGCGCGCGCCTATCAAACTGGAGCGCGTGTGATCGCCGGCATGTCTGGTGATATCGGGGACGTGGTCGAGCAGGACCGACTAACCTCGATGCGCGGCATCGGAGACGCGCTCGCCTCGCAAATCAAGCAGCTGCACCTTACCGGGACCTCGTCCGTGCTGCAGGGATTGAAAAAAGATTTTCCACCCGGAATTGTGGAACTCTCCGGAGTGCCTGGCCTATCGATAGCAAAAATCCGCACCCTTCACGAAGCCCTTGGGATTACCTCTGTAATCGAGCTGAAGGCAGCAGCGGAAGCCAATCGCATTCGGAGCATCAAAGGCTTCGGCGTGAAGACCGAGCAACGGTTGCTTGAGACGATCGCGGACCACCGAAAGCGCGCGAAAGCCGAAAAGAGACTGCACATTCACCACGCGCTGCGAATAGCCGAACAGGTTAGGAACTATCTACAAACCGAACGCGATATTACCGACATTGCATTCGCAGGTTCGTTGCGACGTTGGAAAGAGACCGTTGGCACGATCCGGATGGTCGCGTGCAGCAAAAAGCCTGTATCGGCAATCGAGTACTTCCTGCGGTTTCCGCTGATCGTTGGTGTCGAAGATCAACAACGTTCCAGTTGCATAGTGCGACTTGCTGAAGGCGCCCGAGTCTCTTTAGTAGCAGTCGGCGCTGATGATTTCCCCCTCGCGTTGTTAACGGAAACCGGCTCAACAGCGCATGTGAACAAGCTCCAGCAAGCTGTCGCCGGTAACGGGCTGAAGGCGAAGGCCAGCAAACAAACGCGGGCTGCAACAAGATCCAAAGCGCGATCGTCAAAACTCCGCACCGAGGAAGATATCTATCGCCGTTTTGGAATGCAGTATGTGCCACCCGAGTTGCGCGAGGATGCCGGCGAGATTGAAAGCGCGCTAGCGGGCAAGTTGCCCGAGGATCTCATCGAACTTGATCAGATCCAGGGCATGGTTCATTGCCATACGACTTATTCGGACGGGAAACACTCGGTGGAAGAGATGGCGCGAGCTGCTGAGGCGCTCGGGATGAAATACATCACTATCACCGATCACTCCCCCACCGCCTTCTACGCGGGAGGCGTTACTTTGGATCAACTCAAAAGGCAGTGGGATGAGATTGCCGCGGTCCAGGAGAATGTGAAGGTTAAGCTGCTGCGCGGCACCGAATCAGACATCGTTGCCGACGGACGGCTCGACTATCCTGACAAGATCCTCGAACAGTTTGATGTGATTGTTGCCAGCATCCATTCGCGTTACAAAATGGATTCAGCAAAGATGACGCAGCGGATAGTGACGGCGATGCGCCAACCGGTTTTCAAGATTTGGGGGCACGCACTGGGCCGTTTGATTCAACGACGGCCGGCATTCGAATGCGATATTGAAAAAATATTAGACGTCATTGCTGAGTCGCGTGCTGCCATTGAGATCAATGGCGACCCTTATCGTTTGGATCTGGAACCGCGATGGATTCGTGAGGCACGCAAGCGAAAAATCAAGTTTGTGATATCAGTTGACGCGCATTCCACTGGCGCGCTTAACAATGTGAAGTACGGCGTTGGCATTGCGCGCCGGGGATGGGTTAGACGCGGCGAAGTGTTGAATACCATGGCTGTGAAAAGCTTTCAGAAGGCTGTGAGGCCGGCCTGAACGGTTGCATGACGCCTTCCAGCGTTGTGCAAAGCAAATTTGTCATTTGTCATTGGACATTGGTCATTTGTCATTGAAAGCGGCAACTCCTGGACCGACAACTCCGGTGCGACAACTGCTGGTCGCGACAACTGCTGGTCGCGACAACTCCTTGGAGCGCTCCGACCTGTCGGCGCTTTTGGCCTGAGCTGCTGCGGCACACAGCTCCGCCAACAGATCGCTTTCATACTCGCTTAATTGGAGGAGAAGACCAAAGCGGCGTCAAGCCGCCGCACTCCAAAGAGTTGTCGGTCCCAGGAGTCGTGGGTCCCAGGAGTCGTGGCTCCCAGGGGTCGGTCGCAATCAATCAAATGATCAATGTCAAATGACAAATGACAGATTTGCTTTTACAGTCGTTAACTTTTACTGATCCCTTCGCCGCCTTCCGGCCCGTAAAACAGTACCCACACAGCCAGGTCGTCGGTGAAATTCTCAAAACGATGCACTACGCCGGCCGCCGCAAAGAGTAAATCGGTTGGTCCGAACCTCGTCTGCTTCTCACCACAAACATATTCGCCGCTGCCGGCGGCAACGAAGTAGATCTCATCGCGAGTGTGAGGCTGCTGCGGATCGTTACCTCGCGGCGCATAGATCTCGACGAGCAGTGATCCGTGTTCAAAAATGGTGGCGAATCGCTTCCCTTCAGGGGTGGGTATCCGTTCAAGGGCGTCCCTGATTGTCAAAGCAGCACAGGCTGGGGTGGATTTCATAATCGTCTCTCTTCGCGTCAGTCACGATCATTCATCAGTGTGGAAACACTCGGGAGTCTCTGATCAGATGCCATCACGAAACCCGACTTCATCAACCGGGCCAATACAAGTTGATACTTGTCTTCCATTTCGAGTCCTATGGCCCGGAATACTACCTCAGAAATATCCTATCGAGTATTCTGTTTAGCGATGGCGGCCGATTGCATGTTCTGCAAAATCGTTAAGCGCGAGCTCAGCGCGCGCGTCGTCTTTGAGGATGAGTCGACTTTTGTCTTTCTTGATCATCGTCCCTTGTTTCCCGGACACTGTTTGTTAATCCCCAAAGCGCACTTCGAAACTCTCAGTGACTTACCGGCGCAACTCGTAAAACCGATCTTTGAGAACACCCAACTCCTGGCTCGGGCCGTGGAAAATGCGATGAAAGCCGAAGGAACGTTTGTGGCGATGAACAATCGCGTCAGCCAAAGCGTTCCGCATCTGCACGTTCACATAGTGCCGCGACGCAAGGGTGATGGGCTGAAAGGTTTCTTTTGGCCGCGTACGAAATACAAGGACGAGACAGCTCTACTTGAAGTGGAGGAAGCAATCCGCGCTTCCCTAAACCAACTTACTCACGCTTAGAGGAGAACTTGATGTTTACTCGCAAAATAATTCTCGTCCTCACGCTCGTGTTTTCTACAAGCATTGCGAGCGCCCAGAATAAAGCAACGCTCGCTGATCTCGCGTGGCTAAATGGATGCTGGGAAGGAAGGCAGGGAACGGCCATCCTCGAGGAAATCTGGTCAAAGCCGCGCGGCACGTCGATGATTGGGTTAGGCCGGACGGTCAAAGAAAATCGCACCGTTTCCTTTGAATTCATGCAGTTTCGCGAGGAAAACGGCAGTCTTGTTTTCCTGCCGCAACCACAAGGCGGTGCTAGAGTCAGGTTTCCATTAAAAGAAGTAAGCGGCAGCAAACTCACGTTCGAAAACCCCGCGCACGATTTTCCACAGAGAGTTATGTACGAGAGAAAAGGAAAGGGACTTTTACTTGCAGCGATAGAAGGAACAATAAAGGGCAAGTTTGAGAGAGAAGAATTTCAGTTGCGAAGAGTTAAATGTAATTGAATCCATCGTTTTGTTAGTGAATTCGCTCGTCAGGTCTTTTTTTAAGTTTAACCAAAAAATAAAACACACAAAAAATTGATCTTAAAACTGCATTCGCGTATAAACCTCCCTGTCACGAAGGTCGCGGCCTTCGAGACCGACGAAGGGATCGGCAACCGATGTGGTGACACACGGACGAGGGGAGAAACAGGCGGCTGTTGATCCTATGACGCCCTGAGTCGAAGCCGAAAGGCTTTGCTAGAGAAAGCTGCGAGGCTTTCTCGAGCTACTCGGATCAAAACGAGTAGTACCCTTTGGACTGGACCCGCCGAAGGGGGCGAATGGCTCGACGTAAGTTGGGCCGACGTTGCCGGGTCGTAACCGGAGGTGGAGGAAAAGCCACCAAACCAAAAACCTAACGGCACCGCGTTCGCAAGAATGCGAGGGTTGTGAAAGCAACCCGCGTGCTGACCGATGGTAAAACTGACCGCCAGTTAATCATCGGGATACAAATTGGCAGCTGAGTGTGTACAGCGAGGCTGCCATCCTATTAAGACTTCGGTTTTGGTAGGAAACGAATTGCGCTACTTTCAGCTTGCTGAGAGTAGCGCTTTCGTTTTTGATACTGGCCTAGAAGAGTTTATTATTAAAGTCCGAATTTAATATCTTCTATACCCGCGCAGATGCCTTTCTGTCTCCCTTTGGCTTTCTGCGCCTCCACAGCGCAGGAGAAAAACTAATGACTGAAGCAAGAATGCCAGAGACCCCCGAATACAAGCCGGGCACTTTTTGTTGGGTGGAATTAGCAACCAGCGACGGTGAGGCCGCCAAGAAGTTTTACACGCAACTATTTGATTGGACGTTCAATGATAACCCGATGGGACCGGACATGGTCTACACGATGCTAAAGAGCGACGGAAAAGAAGTGGGTGCTCTTTACAAAATGATGCCTGAAATGAGCAACATGGGCATTCCGCCACATTGGATGTCATATGCCTCTACTAAGAACGCAGACGATACGGCCGCCAAAGCTAAATCGCTGGGTGGAACTGTGATGAAAGAGCCGTTTGATGTGATGGACTTTGGCCGCATGGCTGTAATTCAGGACCCGACCGGCGCAGTTTTTTCCCTCTGGCAACCCAGGCAACATAAAGGAGCGGCTCTGGTCAATGCACCCGGAGCCTTGTGTTGGAATGAATTGATGACCACTGCCACCGACAAAGCCGGCGAGTTCTATACTGGACTGTTTGGCTGGGGAAAAGACGTTCAGAGTTTCGGTCCGATGGAATACACGATGTTTACCCACAATGGCGGCCCGACTGCGGGAATGCTCCAAATTACTCCCGAGATGGGAAACATTCCGCCTAATTGGCTCGTGTACTTCGCGGTTGATGATTGCGATGCGAGAGTGCAAAAAGCGACCGAGCTTGGAGGGAACGTGATGAAGCCTGCCGATGACATTCCTGGGATTGGACGATTTGCGATTCTAACGGATCCGCAGGGGGCGGCTTTCGCGATTATCAAGCTTGAAAACCCACAATAGTCTGCAGCCGGACCAGAGAAGGTGGAGACACTGTTTTGCAGATACAGTAAGGGATATTCAATCGGACTTGCCGCTCCTTGATTAGCCGATCTAATCAGTTTCTAAAACATCACGCTCCTTGGAGCTGCAAGCCTTTGCGTGGCTTGCTGCAAAAGTCAGCCTGGTCATTCGGTCCGCTAACGCGTACCCGGAAAACACCCACTTGCAGCAAAAGCCCCTTGCGCGTTGCAGCTAGTTAATCTAAATGAAACCACGCCTCGTCTGGCTTCTCTTGTGTCTGATTTGGGGCTCGACCTGGCTTTTCATCAAGCTTGGACTCGAAAACCTCCCGCCGTTTACGTTCGCCGGTATCAGATTTGTTATCGCAGCCGCAATTCTTTTTGTCATCATCAAAGCCCGCCGGTTGTCTCTTTCCCTGAAGAAATCAGAGTGGACGCTCCTATTGGTGACGGGCATCCTTTCATTCACTATTAATTACGGCCTGGTGTTTTGGGGTGAACAGCATATCTCTTCAGGGCTGGCTGCACTTCTGCAAGCTACCATCCCTGCCTTTGGTCTGGTCATCGCACACTTCTATCTGCCGGGCGAAAGAATGACGTGGGCAAAAGTCTTTGGCGTGGTGATGGGAGTGGTCGGAGTAGGAGTTATTTTTTCCAATCAGCTCAGTGTCGCCGGCACTAAAGCTCTGGCGGGATGCGCGGCCCTGGTAGTTGGCTCCGCCTGCGCCGCTTATGCAAATGTGCTCGTCAAGGCGCGCGGCGGAAATCTAACGGCGGCTCTATTGTCATGGGGTCAAATGATTTTTGGTTTGATACCGTTATTGCTGATCGGAATCACTCTGGAAGGAAACCCACTCAAATTCAACTGGACGCCGATGGCGGTAGTCTGTCTCTTCTATCTCGCGATAGTAGGATCGGTGGTAGCCTTCCTGCTTTATTACTGGCTGGTCCAGCACATGGACGTTACCAATACGATGTTAATTGCCCTGGTAACGCCGGTCGTGGCAGTGACGTTGGGTATGCTCGTCCTAAACGAGGAATGGAACTGGCGCACCCTCGCGGGCGGAGCAATGATCATCTCCGGCATTGGCATGATTGTTTTGAAGAGAAGGAGTAAACAACACGAGCCAGTCGTGTCGACCGGATGAAGGTCTCGTTACCGATCACCGCATATGCCGCTGCTATCGATCCAATTTAGCTTTTCAGTCTGCGCCAGCAGATATGCCTCAACCGCATCCCTTACCAAACTGATTTCATTTGCCGGATAACATTCCGGCAGCGCTCGCAACTGAATCAGTTGTGTTTCAGTCAACCAGAAACCACCCAAGCCCGGTCCGAAAAGATTTGGGACAGCCAGTTCAAGCGCGGTGCGATGAACGGCGCGCAAGTACTTTGACGATTGCCTTTCAATTTCAACGATGCAATCCGTGAGTGCGAAGGCACAGAGGGTCACTTGCGGAACGCAATCAGCGGCAGCGAAATCTGCTTGGTTCGACATGGCCGGCCCTAAGTAGCAGTGTGTTGAAATTTACGCACGAGACCGCGTACGACACCCTGGATCTGTATTCGTTCGGGGGTTTTGATGAAGATCGGTTTGAACTGAGGATTTGCCGGCTCCAAGCGAATAAAGTCCGGCTCGCGGTAAAACTTTTTCACGGTGGCGTAATTTCCATCGATTAGTGCCACCACCATCTGTCCATTCTCTGCCGTTTGCTGTGACGAGACGATGATGATGTCGTCGTTCTGGATGTTCTCTTCAATCATGGAGTCGCCGCGTACGCGCAGCGCAAACATTCGGCCGCGGCCGATCATGTCTCTGGGCGCCGAGACTGTTTCGTGAGAGAGAATAGCCTCGATCGGTTGACCGGCCGCGACCAGGCCAAGTAATGGAATTTCGAAATCCTCAGAAGAGTCTTGTTTGATGAGCTCAATGCCGCGGCTGACATTCGGTATGCGCTTGATTAATCCCTCGCGCTCGAGAGCCGACAAGATACTGTGGACACTCGCCGGCGAGCTCATTTGAAACTGCCTCCCGATCTCGGCAATGGTGGGTGGCTGTTGCCGGGCTTCGTTGTAGCGGCAGATAAAGTCGTAGACCTGCCTTTGCCTCGCTGTCACGGGCATAACTAAATTCCTTTCGCCTTAGGCAATTAAGGCCTTGCCCTGGTCGAGCCGGACGTGGTATTTTCGCCGTATTCCGAAAATTAAGCGAATATTAACGAAGATGAGAGAAGTCGTCAAGAGGTTTGTAGGACGCCTGTCCGGGTTTTCTAGAAGGGACAGACAAGAATGTCTGTCCTACTTAAGCACGCGGGAGAGTTTTTTGAGGTCATTGACAAAGCGACGATGTTCGAGCCGCCGGCTTTCGTCGTCTGGTGCGCGGAGTATAGACGAGGGATGAACTGTAGCCATCACGTAGGGAGCAAGAGTGGATTCAATGAAATCCCCGCGTTGTCTGGTTACCCGAAATTTAGGTCCCAGCAAAGTCTGAGCGGCCGTGGCGCCAAGCGCCACAATTACATTTGGTTTGACTAAAGCAATTTCGGCTTCGAGCCAGGGACGACAGGCGGAAATTTCCTGAGCATTTGGTTTCTTGTGGATGCGTCGCTTACCGCGCGGCTCCCACTTGAAATGTTTGACAACATTGGTGACGTAAGTCAGCGCGCGATCGATGCCTGCTTCGGCGAGCGCACTATCAAACAATCGACCGGCTGGGCCAACAAATGGTTTGCCGGTGAGATCTTCTTCGTTGCCCGGTTGTTCGCCGACGAACATTACGATCGCGCGCCGCCGGCCTTCTCCGAAGACGGTCTGTGTTCCTCGCTTCCAGAGATCGCAGGCTTTGCAACCGGCAGCGGCTTCTCGAAAGGCAGGTAAGGTTTTTTTGTCCGGAAAGAATTGTTCGGCTGAGCCTTGAGAAGATTTACGTGGCATGACTTTATGTAAACGCAAACTGTCAGTTTGCGTTACGCGAGGTTATAGAACATGAAAGCTGCAATTTCAAAAGCTGAAATCGAGGCTGAAATTGGCTCGCGTTTCGGGACCGCCTTTAAGCCTCACGAAAAAAACACTGAAGTACTTAAAACGGGAATTCCGCAAATAGACTCGTTTGTAGGCGGATTGCCAAGGGGGGCAATTACTGAGGTATTCGGTCCCGGCTCATCGGGGCGCACCAGCTTTTTGCTTGCTACTTTTGGCGGAGCTACCAGGCACGATGAAATTTGCGCTTTAGTGGATACAAACAATGTGTTCGCTCCTCAATCAGCGGCGCAAGCAGAGCTCAATTTTGAACGCTTACTATGGGTTCGTTGCGCGAACAACTTAGAACATGCATTTAAAGCTACTGACTTGCTATTGCAAGCCGGCGGCTTCGGATTGGTGACGCTTGACCTCGGGAACGTTCCCGCCAAATCTGCGAAGCGAATCATCTCATCATGGTGGTATCGCTTCCGCCGTACGTTGGAGGCGACTGCTACGGTTTTGATCGTAATCGCGGAGGAAAGTTGTGTGGGCTCGAGAGCAGCGCTTGCTTTAGAGTTAAAGAAAAAAGCTTTCGTCTGGTCATCAGCCAATTCCGACGAGAAGCAAGCACCAGTCGAAATTATTCAGCCGCGGCTTTCTTCAGTTACAAAGCTCTCAATTGCAGCCGGCCAGCCGGTAAAACGAACCTCACTGCCGCATGCAAACCTTTTACAAGGCCTATGTTTTGGGGTTGAATGCCGGCGACCTCTTTATTTGAAGCAGACAAATGGAGACGTGCGGGTAAGAGCAAATCACTGAGAACATCAGAACATCAGTCCTGAGATAGCAGTTCAATCCTCCGCTTAGAAGCTTCTGGGACGGAATCGTCCAACGAGCCGCGTAGCGGCGGATTGAACGGTTTCCGTAGCATGACCTATAACTCACCTCATCCCATTGACAATTTTCGCTGATTTTCGCTAATCTTCACTTCGTCGTTCACTCCAAATCTGAAATTGCGAAAAGATGCCATGTTTGCGGGCATTTATGGTCAGAGTATCCCAGCGGAAATGTCCTTGTCGGAGTTTGCCTACGGCTTTTCACCCCTTGTCGAAGCAACGGCCAGAAATACGGTAGTCATCGACGTTGAGGGTTGTGAACTCCTCTTTGGCTCTGCGTATCAGTTGGCTGAGGACATAACCCGGCGTGCCGCTCAAACAGAAGGGGGATTGGGATGCAAAGTTAATGTCGCTCTCGCCGGTAATCCCGATGCTGCTATACACGCCGCGAAATTCTGCAAAGGAATCACCTTTACCTCTCCCGGCGAAGAACTCACCTGCCTCGGCGGCCTACAAATAAAACTCATTCAATTCTCGCTGGTTGGAGTTGAGGAAAAGCGTGCCCTGGAGATCCTTGAAACACTACAGCTCTGGGGCATACGTACGTTTAGGGAATTTGCGGAGCTGCCCATCGCCGGTGTTTCCGAGCGTTTGGGTCAGGAAGGGGTAAAGCTTCAGGAGCTTGCTGCCGGGAAAACCAACCGTCATTTAAAACTTCTGCAAGGGGCGCCAGTCTTCGGAAATTCGATCGACCTCGAATATCCCATCGCTCAACTCGAGGCCCTGTCATTCATATTTGCGCGACTACTTAATCAAATCTGCGCGAACTTAAATGCTTACGCCCTGGCTACCAACGACATTCAAGTGGAACTGAAACTGGAAAGCGGCGGCGTTCATAACCTGCGGTTAACTCTTCCTTACCCCATGCGGGACCACAAAGTATTTCTCAAGCTGCTACTACTCGACACGGAGGCACATCCGCCGCCAGCTGCCGTGACTGCTATCAAAATAAATTGCGAACCGGTGAAGCCGCGCTTGTTGCAATCGGGACTATTCATTCCACTCGCGCCTGAACCGGAAAAATTGGAGCTCACCCTCGCGCGACTTGCCAAGCTGGTTGGATTGGAAAACATCGGCTCGCCTGAGTTGTTGGATACACACCGGCCGGACGCGTTTCGTATCAAGCGGTTTGTGTTGCAGGAAGGAAAGCGAAGGAAGGGCAAACAGCAATCAGCAATCAGCAGTCAGCAATCCGTAATGGGTTTCAGGATGTTTCGCCCGCCTTTGCGGGCCCTGGTGCAGGCCGACCCCGGTTATCCGACAGAACTCAGCGCCTGGGACAAAAGCCGCAGCGTTTATGGAAAAGTAGTTGCGGTGGCTGGACCATGGCGCACGACTGGCGACTGGTGGCGAACTGATATGTGGTCGCGCGATGAATGGGACGTTGTGTTGGAAGAGGGAAGGGCTGAAAAGAACAGCGGACTTCAAACGATCTATCGCATTTATCGCGAGTTAGGTAGTGGGACGTGGTTTGTTGAGGGAATGTATGACTGAAAAACTTGTCCAAAGTCCAATGTCCAAATGTCCAAAGTCAAAGACAAGCCCGGTAGCGGACATGGGACATTCGACATTGGACACGGTTGGAGCCCAGTAAGCATTGTGCAGAAGACCGTTCAACGAGTCTGCGAAGCAGACGGAAGAATTTAGCCCAGGGTGAAGCGAGCATAGCGAGCGAAACCCTGGGAAGAGATAGAGAGAAAAATCACTAAGCCCGCTTTTAGCGGGCGAAAGAATCTGTCGCCCGCTACGCGGGCTGGAACTCTATTGGAACTAGATCCCAGGGTTCAGCTCGCTACGCTAGCTTCACCCTGGGCTAAATTCTTCCGTCTGCTTCGCAGACTCGTTGAATGCTTTCAGCTATGACTGAGCAATACATCGAACTACATGCCCGTTCGGCTTTCAGTTTTCTCGAAGGCGCTTCGGTACCGGAAGAATTGATCGCCGCGGCGCTGGAATTACAAATGCCGGCAATGGCGTTGCTGGATCGGGACGGCGTTTACGGCAGTCCCCGTTTTCACCTGGCCGCGAAGAAGAATGGAATCAAGGCGCATATCGGCGCGGAAATCACAGTCCAAAGTCCAAAAGAAGAAGTCCAAAGTCCAAAGTCCAAAGTCCAAAGTCAAAAACAAGGCCCGGTAGCGGACATTGGACATTCAACATTGGACATTGGACAAAAACGTTCTACCAAACCTCAGGATACTTTTTCCGTACCCGTCCTGGTTCGCAATCGTACCGGTTATCAAAACCTAAGTCGCCTGATCACCTTGATGAAGTTGCGCGTGCCAAAGCACGCAAAGCCGGGAGAGTGTGCGGTCACACTGGAGGAACTAGCGGAGTATGCAGAAGGCTTGATTTGCTTGACCGGAGCCGATGACGGTCCACTGGCCACAGCGCTACATGGTGACTCACTGAGAAATCGTTTAGGCGCTGGCCGCGCACACGTCGGGCAACGCCCGACTCTAAACGATCAGAATAGCTTTGAAGGAGCTCAGAAAATTACAGAGCGGCTAATTGATGTCTTCGGCAAGGGAAATGTTTATGCCGAGCTGCAGCGTCATTTCAATCGCGAGGAAGAAGCACGCAACCAGGCTGTGATCGAGATCGCGCGCCGCTTCAAGTTGCCTTTGCTGGCAACTAATGGCGTTTGCCATGCCAGCCGGGTGCAGCGTGAAGTGACTGACGTCTTCACCTGCATACGCAACCACGTGCGTCTGGAAACTGCGGGGCGTTTGCTCGCGACGAATTCGGAACGCTATCTCAAATCGGCACAGACAATGCGGCAACTCTTCGCCGATCTGCCGGAAGCGATTGCTAACACGGTTGAGCTTTCGGCGCGCCTGCAATTCACTCTTGAAGACCTCGGTTACGAGTTTCCCAAATATCCCGCTCCAGCGGGGGAGACGATGACCGCTTTTCTGCGCCAACGCACGGCGGAAGGAGCCCGGCTTCGTTATTCGGGGACAAATGGAAAACCTTCATACGAACAAGCCCGCCCGCAGCTTGAACGTGAGCTACGTCTAATCGAAAAACTAAAACTCGAAGGTTACTTTCTAATTGTTTGGGACATTGTTCAGTTTTGCCGGCGCGAAGGAATTTTGATCCAAGGACGCGGCTCGGCCGCCAATAGTGCCGTCTGTTACAGCCTGGGCATAACCGCCGTCGATCCAATCGGCATGGAGCTTTTGTTTGAACGCTTTCTTTCCGAAGAACGCGGCGAGTGGCCGGACATCGATCTCGATTTGCCAAGCGGTGACCAGCGCGAACGCGCGATCCAATACGTGTATGAACGCTACGGCAAGTTAGGGGCGGCGATGACGGCGAATGTAATCACCTATCGCGGCCGCTCGGCGGCACGCGAAGTGGGTAAAGCGCTGGGTTTTGATGATGACACGCTCAGCCGGCTTTCCGGCCTGGTACACACCTGGGAATGGAAGGATCCGAAAGACTCAACTGAACGCCAGTTTCGCGATGCGGGACTCGACTTACGAAACCCACGCATTAAGAAATTTTTTCAACTTTACCAGCGCGTGCAGGACTTGCCGCGTCACCTGGGCCAACATTCCGGCGGCATGGTTATTTGCCAGGGACAACTTGATTCGGTGGTGCCGCTCGAGCCGGCGGCCATGCCGGGTCGTGTGGTGGTGCAATGGGACAAGGAGGATTGCGCTGATCTGGGACTAATCAAAGTTGACTTGTTAGGCCTGGGAATGATGGCGGTGCTGGAAGATTCAATTGAATTGATTAGCCAATCATACAAGGAAGAGGTGGATCTGGCCCATCTCCCACAGGATGATCCGGTTGTTTATGAAGCACTGCAAAAAGCCGACACGATAGGAATGTTTCAGGTGGAAAGCCGGGCGCAGATGTCATGTTTGCCGCGCCTACGGCCGCAAAAGTTCTACGACATCGTGGTGCAAGTTGCGATCATTCGGCCTGGCCCGATAGTCGGCAATATGGTGCATCCTTATTTAAAACGTCGTCAGGGACGCGAGCAGGTTGTATATGCCCACCCTCTGCTGGAGCCGGTATTACGCCGCACGCTCGGCGTCCCGCTCTTCCAGGAGCAACTGTTGAAGATGGCAATGATCTGCGCAGATTTTTCGGGTGGTGAAGCTGAAGAGTTGCGACGCGCTTTTGGATTCAAACGTTCGGAAGCGCGCATGAAGGAAATTGAAGTAAAGCTACGCCGCGGAATGGAAGGAAAGGGAATTACCAAAAAGGCACAGGATGAGATTGTGTTGGCAATCACTTCATTTGCGCTTTATGGCTTTCCGGAATCACATGCGGCCAGCTTCGCTTTGATCGCCTACGCCAGCGCCTATTTGAAGTGTCATTATCTGGCAGCCTTCACTGCGGCAATACTTAACAACCAACCGATGGGTTTTTATCAACCGTTTACGCTCATTAAAGATGCGCAACGTCATGGGTTGAAAGTGCTGCCGGTGGATGTGATGAAATCGGATTGGTTGTGCACGATAGAGGAAGAAGGGGAAATAGGGGAAAAGGGAAAAGGGGAAAGAAGTGGTTTCGAGACCCTCGAAGGGGACGAACCTGAGACTTTGGACAAACAAGATCACGCCATGCGATTGGGGTTGCGGTATGTAAAAGGCCTGAGTGAGAAGTCAGGGCAGGCGGTTGTAAAAGCCAGGAGCGAATCTCCTTTCAATAGTATCGACGATCTACATCATCGTGTTCCGGAATTACGGAAGGATGAATTGCGGAAGCTAGCGGCGGTCGGGGCGTTGAATTTTATCCAAACTAAAAAGTCCAAAGTCCAAAGAAAGTCCAAAGTGCAGACAAGTCCAAGGTCCAAAGTCAAAAGCAAGAAGCAGCAGCGGACATTGGACAAACACGACATTGGACATGGGGCATCGGACAAAGGAACAAACCGTCGCGACGCGTTATGGCAAGTCGAGCGTGTCGCGCGAGCCGCCGGCGAGCTTTATGAAGAGTTAGAGGAAAAGGATGGTAACTCACCATTGGTTGCCATGACCCGCCCCGAAAGAATGGATGCCGATTTTCGCGGCACCGGATTAACTATTGGCCGTCACCCGGTTGCTTATCATCGCGGGGAATTGCATAAGCTGGGCGCATGGCGGGCGATCGACTTGCAGCAGGTACGTGATGGCAGCCGGGTTAAGGTGGGCGGTTGGGTGATTGTGCGGCAGCGTCCCGGCACCGCCAAAGGATTTGTATTTTTAACTTTAGAAGATGAGACGGGAGTAGCCAACATTATTATCACGCCACAACTCTTCGATAAGAACCGGCTGACTCTGGTGGACTACCCCTTCCTATTAATCGACGGAACGTTACAGAACCAGGACAACGTTGTTTCCGTAAAGGCTAAACGTATCCAACCGCTTTCCTTCACCGTAGCGGCCGCACCTTCGCACGATTTTCATTAAAAGGCCCACGATTTCATTAACCGGGCAGCTTCAGCCTGAAGGGCTGAGAGAAAGTAGCCGGTGGTCGAAGCGAAGAGGAGACCACCGGAACCTGTAACAAGAAGGAGCGAGCATCCTGAAGGGATGCAAGAATTCGTTGGATTTCTGGCACCCCTTCAGGGTGCGGTTTACGCACCTACCCGATCCGGAGGTCTCCGCTTCGCTTCGACCGCCGGCTACTTTCTGTCAATCCTTCGGATTGAATACGTTTCGAGTTTGAGGCAGGATTTTTGAGGCAAAGCCAACACCTCTTCAGTCGTCCGCTTCGCGGACTAGGTGAGCCTGATGACACTCCCACCCAGCTCTGAAGTGCTGGGCTATTTTCGTATCGTCCGCTACGCGGACGAAAGCGAGGACCTCTCGGGCCAAAGACCCAGGCTGAAGCCGGTGTTAATAAATTGCAGCGAGCTATACTCAATCAGTGGAGCGTATTAGAATCCGCGCGGTCACGATGAGCTCTCAAAACCTCGCAGCGACTTTCGCAATTTTCAAGAAGCACCGCGCCCGATGATCCGTTAGGGTTTTCAAGGAAACGCTCACAAAGCAAGCACGCAAAGGTTTCGTTACTACGTTCTCCAATTAACGCTTCAAGTCAGCCCCTCAAAAGGAGACACTGATGAAAATAAACTACCCGGCAGTGATTGTGGCAGCAGTCGTTCACTTCATCCTCGGCGCGCTTTGGTATGGCCTGATTTTTGGCAACACGTTCCTCGAGATAGTTCAGTGGACACCAGCGCAAATAGAACAGATTCAGGCAAACACTCATTGGAGTCAGTACGCCGTGACGTTCATTGCTTTGCTGGTACTGGTCTACATCCTGGCGCATTTCATCCAGTACACCGGAGCGAAAGGGGTGGCGGGTGGAATGCAAACGGCATTCTGGCTTTGGCTCGGATTTGTTGCCACCACTCAACTGCCAACTGCTATTTTCGAGCAACGGAAATTAGGTTTGTATCTACTGAATATCGGTTATCACCTGGTGGGCATGCTGATCGCCGGCTCTATCCTTACTCTTTGGAAACCACGCGCGGCGGCAAGCAGTAACGAAGTTCCTGCTGTCTAGCAACAGCTTTAGAGTCAGTCTCCGATAGAATACAGAAGCGTCCAGGAAATCCAAAAATGGGTTTCGTCATCTGGGTGTAACTGTGACCGGCATTTACTCCCTCTCCCTCCTGTTCGTAAAACTCTTTTGCAACCTCCCGGAATTCAGTAAACTTCAAACCGAAATGTCGAAGGGGCTTGTCGGCGAGTCGTTGGCCGAGATGACCGGGGGTCAGAAGGCTGATGCTGCACCCAGGTATGCGGCCACGCCGCAAGTCGGCAACACCGATGGCTCGCAAGAATTACTTCGCGCGTACCGGGATTTTCTGAGTCAAACAGGTGGACAGTCTGTGGAACGTGACTTGGAACCACGCGCGCCCGATGTTTCCGTGACCAGCGCCGCCGTCAAACCACACGCGCGACGGCAACGCGCAGAAAAAGGAGGAAGTCGCACGCCAGCTCGACTCATCAAGCAGCGTTTTGGTTTGCCCAAAGACTTCGTGCCTCGTCTGCAGCGATACGGGCGCAGCGTGCTGCTGGAGCTTAATGTTTACCGTTTGCCGGATGGGCGTGAATTCATTCCTACTCGTCCGCTTGGTACGTTGGGTGCGCGCCAACATATGTACGCGTTGCTGAACACTGAACAGTATTTGAATCGCAGACGAGGTTCAATTTACGTTCGCAGCGACGGCAGGATTTTTGATTACAGTGTCGACTCGGCAAATCCTGTCGGTGATTTTTTCGACACCGGCTTCACCATCTACGACCTCGAGCGGACCGGGCGATACGCGCCAGAGCCGCCCAAGAAGAAAAAGCGTACCGCCGCTCCGAAACACCGCCGCGCTGCCGCAGCAGGTTCGCAGGGATAGACTACCGAAATGATTTGCGTTCAACGCAACCCGCGACTTCGCTACCTCAATTTCAAAGGACACGCATGACTGATAACAATTCACCCCTGTTCGACCGCCGACCCTGGGGATCCTTTACGGTGCTCGACGAGGGTGACGGCTTCAAAGTTAAACGCATCGAGGTACTACCCGGAAAGCGTCTAAGTTATCAGAAGCATGCGCAACGCGCTGAACACTGGGTCGTAGTCAAGGGAACTGCGAAAGTCACGCTGGACGATCAGGACGTAATCTTGACCACTGGAGAGGCGATTGATATCGCGATTGGGTCGGCCCATCGCGTGGAAAATCCTGGTGCGGACACGCTGGTTTTTATCGAGGTGCAGAAAGGGAATTACCTCGGCGAGGATGACATCGTTCGGTTGCAGGATGACTTTGGTCGCGCGCCTGGGAGCGAGTGATGAAGTGTGAGTGATGAGTGATGAGTGATGAGTGCTGAGTGCTGAGTGCTGAGTGCTGAGTGCTGAGTACTGAGTGAAGCTCAACTTGGATAAGCCAGTCACGAGCTTACTGGGAGAGCGGGCTCCCGGCTCTGAATTTGCCGACCCACGATACAGCAGCAGATTTTCTCCTGGTTTCGATTGAGACGTTCGTTTAAAAGGTGAATCAGAACTCATGCTCGATGTAGGGGCACGGCAAGCCGTGCCCCTCTTGTTGTCTAGTTTCCAGCGCGATAACTTTTCGCAAAGCCGTCGCGTATAGCACGAACGTAATAAGCGTAAGATCTGTCAAACGAAAACAATGCCAGACGCCGAAGACCTACCAATAAAACGTTTAGAGAGCGAAGCATCATCAGCTGTTTCCGACAGTGATTCCGTAGAGCAAACGAGCTTATGGAGCGCGGTCCGCGAGTCTGTGCGTGGAGGCCACCACCACGATTACACCAAGGGACCAATCGGCCGTTCCATCATCCTTCTCGCCGTGCCGATGGTGCTCGAAATGTGTATGGAGAGCGTCTTCGCAGTTGTTGACATTTTTTGGGTCGCACATCTTGGCGCGGATGCTGTGGCCACAGTCGGTCTGACTGAATCTATGTTGACGCTGATGTATGCCGTGGCGATCGGTCTCGGCATCGGCGCAACTGCGATGGTGGCGCGGCGAATTGGTGAAAACAATCCCGATGGCGCGGCGCGCGCCGCCGTCCAGGCGATAGCTCTCGGCTTTATCGTCTCGGTTGTCTTCGCAGTGGCCGGCGTATACCTGGCGCCCACCCTACTCAAAATGATGGGAGGTTCTCCGTGGGTGCTGGAACACGGTGCGGCATTCACACGGATCATGTTTGCGGGCAACGCTACTATTCTGTTGCTCTTTTTGATTAACGCGATCTTTCGTGGCGCCGGCGATGCCGCCATTGCAATGCGTGTGCTCTGGCTGGCGAATGCCATAAACATCGTACTCGGACCGTGCTTCATTTTTGGTCTCGGACCTTTTCCCGAAATGGGAGTAGCGGGAGCCGCCGTGGCCACCACTATCGGACGGGGCACCGGGGTGCTTTTTGCGTTCAGTAAATTGATTCGCGCCGGCGGCCGCTTCGATATAACTCGCCATCACCTGAAACTCGAGCCGGCGATTATGGCGCGGCTCGTGCGACTCTCTTCCACTGCTACCTTTCAAGTCTTCATCGGCATGGCGAGTTGGATTGGTCTGATTCGCACAATCTCCAGCTTTGGTAGTAGCGCAGTGGCAGGTTACACAATTGGTATTCGCGTAATCATCTTCGCCCTCCTGCCGTCGTGGGGAGTAGCTAATGCGGCGGCCACCATGGTGGGCCAGGCGCTCGGAGCCGGTAAACCGGATCGTGCCGAAAGAGCTGTTTGGCGCGCGGGGTTTTACAACATGATCTGCCTGGGAATTGTTGGGTTGTTATTTGTCATCTTCGCCAGGCAGATCATTCATCTGTTTACCTCTGATCCGGAAGTTGCCTACTATGGGGTGGACTGCTTACGCATCGTCGCTTATGGATTCCTTTTTTATTCTTACGGAATGGTGTTGACCCAATCATTTAATGGCGCGGGGGATACCTGGACGCCGACAATCATCAATCTATTCGTATTCTGGTTGTGGGAGCTTCCACTCGGTTACCTGCTGGCGATCGTTTTTGGTATCGGACCGCGCGGCGTTTTCCTCGCGATCATGATTGCGTTTTCCACCCTCGCCCTGGTTAGCGTCCTCGTATTTCGTCGCGGGAAGTGGAAGACCCGAGTGGTGTGAGACTGGAATTCAGGAGCTCTTTCGGTCCTCAACGTGATCGCCCGCCTCTATTAAACCCTTCGCAACCAAATAAAACAGGGGAAGGTTCTCTCAGCGTTCACTAGCCGGTGCTAGACTAGATGGTTTCATGAAGCCCACGATTATGAAATTTGGCGGCACTTCTGTAGAGGGCGCCACGCCTATTCAGAACGTTGCGCGCATCGTCGCTGACCGGTTGAATTTGCGACCGGTTGTCGTGGTCTCTGCCATGGCCGGCTTCACCGACGCATTGCTGGGTAGCACGAAACAGGCAGTGCATGATGGCCCCGATAAAGCCGCAGTTAGCCTGGAGAAGCATTTCGACCGTCACTTTCGAGTAATCGATGCTCTCTTGAACACTGAAGACGCTCGAATGCGAGAGCTGGTCGAGCAAAGTCGTAAAGAGATAAGCGAATTATTAAAGGCCCTGGTCAAGGAGGCAGGTGAAGATCGTTCACGACGAAAGTTCTTTGAAGATGCGATTGCATCCCATGGAGAACGACTGTCAGCGGCAATGCTCGCCTCAGTGTTGATTGAAAACAAAGTTGCCGCCCGTGACGTCGATGCGCGGCATTGCCTGATCACCGACGACAACTTCGGCTGCGCAGCGCCGCTGCTGCTCGAAACTTTCCGCAGCACTCGAGAACAGCTTCAGCCACTTATTGATGCCTCAACGATTCCGGTGCTGGGAGGATTTATTGGTTCCACTGCAAACGGCGAGACGACTACGCTCGGCCGCGGTGGCTCTGATTACACCGCCGCAATCATTGGTGCAGCGCTGGAAGCGGAGGAGATTCAGATTTGGACGGACGTGCCGGGAGTGTTGACCGCGGACCCGCGCGTGGCGCCGAAAGCGCGAACCGTTCCGCAACTCTCATTCGAGGAAGCCGCCGAGCTCGCATATTTCGGCGCCAAGGTGCTTCATCCGAAGACGCTGCAGCCGGCGGTCGAGCGCAATATACCGGTGCGCATCTGTAACTCGCGCGCCCAGGAGACCGGAAGCACACTCGTCGTGGCTGAGACGGCTAAGTCGCCGCAAACGGTGAAGGCGATCGCGCACAAGACCGGAGTAACCACGGTTCAGGTTACGTCGGCGCGAATGCTGGGAGCTTACGGATTTCTAAGAGCACTCTTCGAAATTTTTGACCGGCACCGGACGGCGGTTGATGTAGTTACTACGTCAGAGGTCAGCGTCTCCTTATCTCTCGACGACACGACCAATCTGGAAGCGATCGTCAAGGATCTGGAGCCACTAGGCTCCGTCAATATTGAGGAGAAGCGGGCCATACTGTGTATCGTCGGGGAAGGACTACGCACTACACCCGGTATCGCTGCACGAATCTTTTCGACAATTAGCGACATAAATGTTTCGCTGATATCGCAAGGCGCTTCGCGAATAAACCTCACCTTCGCCGTTGAGGAATCGCGTGCTCGCGAAGCGGTCAGCCGGCTTCACAAAGAGTTTTTCGAAGACAGCCAGAGCGACATAGGCGCGGAAAGCAACGGTTCGGCTCCGGAGGAGATGCAGTTAGTAGTCCCTGGCGTCATCCCAGGGTAAAGTCCAATGGATCTTTTCGAGCTCACACGCAAATTGATCGATATTCCCTCCGTCACCGGTGAGGAGAAGGAGGTTGGCGATTTCCTCGCCTCGTATCTGCAATCCCTGGGTTACCCAGTTGAAAAACAGGAAGTCGCCAAAGATCGATTCAACGTGATCGCTACAATTGATTCCAATCCTCGCGCAGTCCTTTCCACACACATGGATACGGTCCCGCCGTACATCGCATCATCGGACAATGGGGATCAAATCCTTGGTCGCGGTGCCTGCGATGCTAAGGGAATCATCGCCGCCCAAATCACAGCCGCTCAGCGACTACGAGAACAAGGCGTAGACGTCGGGCTTCTATTTACCGTGGATGAAGAATTGGGAAGCGCAGGAGCAAGGATCGCAAACGATTCGCCGATTGCGGCATCATGCAAGTTCCTGATTAACGGCGAACCTACGGATAATAAATTGGCCACTGCTACGAAAGGTTCGCTGCGGTTGTCACTGAAAACCAGCGGGCGGTCAGCCCATTCCGCGTATCCCGAGCATGGCGAATCAGCGATTGATAAACTTCTGGACGTTTTGCAAATTCTTCGTGACTACGAGTGGCCTAAAGATTCCATTTTGGGTGAGACAACCTGCAATGTAGGCGTCATTGGTGGCGGAACTCGCCCAAACGTTATTCCTGCGGAGGCGAACGCAACCCTTCAATTGCGGCTCGTTACAAGTGCCGGCCAGATCAAGTCGACTATCGAAGGTTTGATCGCCGGTCGTGCCGAAGTGGAATATCTGTCGGAAAACGATCCGGTTCACCTGTTGACCGTGGATGGGATTGAACAATGCCCAGTGCGATTCACGACCGATATTCCATACCTCACAAATTGGGGTGCGCCCTTGTTGCTGGGTCCAGGGTCGATTCTGAACGCACACACGGATCATGAGTTCGTAGAAAAGCGTGAACTGACAGACGCGGTAGAACTTTACATTCAACTGGTGCAGGAACTGCTCGCTGGAAGTGCCGCCTCGGAAATTAGCGCGGCGGCGGAAGGAGTGGTCCGGTGAAAATCGCTCTATTCGGATTTGGGCCGATGGGCCGGTTGGTCAGGGAGCAAGCTCTTGACGCGGGTCATGAGATTGGCGCCATCTTCAGCTCAAAAGACAAATCAAAATTTCCTCACGACCTGAGCGAGCTGGTGCGAGGTCACGATGTCGCGATTGACTTTTCCGTACACATGGCCGTACTTGGAAACGTCGAAGCGTGTGTGCTGGCCGGGGTGCCGCTGGTTGAAGGAACCACAGGTTGGAACGATGACGAACTCCTGATCCGGCGGACCGTCAAAGAGCACAATGGCACGCTGGTTTATGGAGCAAATCTTTCAATCGGCGTCAATGTTTTCTATCACATCGTGGCCCACTCGTCGGCTTTGATGGCAACTCTCGAGCAATACCAGGCTTTCATCGAAGAACAACACCACTCGCGCAAGCGCGACGCGCCTTCGGGAACGGCTCTTAAGTTGAAGAGCCTGATGACTGAAAACCTGAAAACGCCAATCTCCATTACGTCAACCAGGGCCGGCTCAATTCCCGGCACGCATCGCGTCGGTTTCGACTCGCCCGCGGATCAGATAACGTTGACACACACGGCGCGTTCAAGAGCAGGCTTTGCTGCCGGCGCGTTGATGGCGGCCCAATGGATAATTGGACGCAAAGGGGTCTATGAGTTTTCAGACGTGATTGATGAAATGCTCTCACAGACCGATGACGGGCGACCGGGGACCGTCAGTTGACCGGATCAGGAAACGAGTATTTAAAAGACGGTCGCCGGTCCTCCGTCACTCTTTTGGTTGGAGAAACGGCTATGACCTTAAAAATCGATTGGATGCGCGGTTGCGCCACTGCGCTGGTTACCCCATTTGCATCCGACGGCTCCATTGATGAAGCGGCTTTAACGCGCTTAATCGAATATCAGATCGGCAACGGGGTGAATCTATTGGTTCCCTGCGGCACGACTGGTGAGAGTGCAACGATGACCGAGGAGGAAGATCAAAAGGTCATCAAACACACAATCGAACTTGCCCGCGGGCGTGCGCGCGTCATTGCCGGTACCGGCAGCAACTCGACCGCCGTAGCCATCGAAAATTCAAAGATTGCGCAGGGACTTGGAGCTGACTCCGTCCTGGTAGTCGCGCCGTTCTACAACAAGCCTACTCAACACGGCCTCTACGCTCATTTCAGTGCAGTCGCTAAAGCGATAAGCAATCTGCCAATTGTTATTTACAACGTTCCGGGCCGAACCTCGTGCAACATCTCCGCGGAGACGACCCTCAGGCTGGCACGCGACTATGAAAACATCGTCGCCGTCAAAGAAGCCTCAGGTGACCTGGCGCAGATTATGGAAATTCTTCGCAATCGGCCTGAAGGCTTTAGGGTTCTTTCGGGCGACGACGCGATCACCTACGCGCTTATCGCTCTTGGGGGAGATGGATTGATCTCAGTTGCTTCCAATGAGGCGCCCGAGTTGATGTCACGAATGGTTGACCTGGCTCTGGCGGAAAAATGGCACGAAGCTCGAGAGCTGCACTATCGTCTGTTGCCGTTAATGGAAGCCAACTTTATCGAGTCGAGCCCCGGACCGGTCAAAGCCGGCCTCGCGATGATGAACATTATCGGAGAGAACTATCGCCTGCCGCTTGTGCCTATTCAGGACAAGAGTCGCGCGCGCATTCGCGAAGTTTTATCAGAGCTTGGTTTGTTGAAGGAAGTTTCGCATGCCGCTACGTGAAGAGATTGAGGCCCTAAGCTCCAGTCCCGCCAAAGATTTTACCGCCGGCCATCGTGCGCTCTTCGATCAATTCAAAGCCGCGCTGAATCGCGGTGAAATTCGTGCCGCCGAACGCGATGGAGACGGGACCTGGCGAGTCAACGCCTGGGTCAAGCAGGGAATACTGTTAGGCTTTCGCATGGGCCAGTTAGCCGACATGTCCGCCGGTCTGCGCTTCTTCGACAAGGACACTTATCCACTGCGACCCATGAGCACAGCGGACAACGTGCGGATCGTACCTGGAGGATCCAGCATTCGCGACGGCGCTTTTGTTGCGCCTGGTGTAGTCTGCATGCCGCCGATGTATGTGAATGTTGGTGCGTATGTCGATGAAGGAACAATGATCGACAGCCACGCCCTCGTGGGATCGTGTGCGCAAATCGGCAAACGGGTCCATTTATCAGCGGCAGCACAAATCGGGGGTGTGCTGGAGCCCGTCGGAGCAGTGCCGGTAATTATCGAAGACGATGTTTTAGTTGGCGGGGGTTGCGGCGTCTATGAAGGGACGATTGTGCATGAACGAGCTGTTCTGGCCGCAGGAACAATTCTGACAGGATCGACGCCCGTCTATGACCTGGCGCGCGAAAAGATTTATCAGCGAACGCCCGACGCTGCGCTCGAAATACCGGCGGGCGCGGTCGTGGTGCCGGGTTCGCGCAGCGTGCGTGGTGAAACAGGTCGCGCCTGGGGTCTGTCTTTATACGCGCCAGTAATTGTGAAGTATCGAGACGAGAAAACAGATCGCGCCGTGCAACTCGAGGACTACTTAAGGTGAGGCTTGACCCCAGAAAGTAGTGGAGTATTAGCTGAACAGTGAAAAAGGATTTCAGCCCGGAGGGCTGATAGAGAGTAGCCGGTGGTCGAAGACCACCGGTGAAGGATCTAAAGGATCGAGCATTCTGAAGGGATGCAAGAACTCGTTTTTCAGGCACCCCTGCGGTGTGCTATCGACGTACGTTCGCGATCCGGAGGTCTGCGCTTCGCTACGACCTGCGGCTACTTTCTGCCAACCCTTCGGGTTGTCATACCGCCGAGGTCGCGCTGCCGATGGTTAAACTTTTCCCTACCATTAGCTCGTTGCGATGAAACATTCGAAAACCTTTCAGCCGCCTGAGTTCTTGCGCGGGATTGAAAAAAGCGTCATCCGCCAGATCTCGGATCGCGCCAAACCGGGAAGCATTAGTCTTGGGCTCGGCGAACCTGACTTGCCGACGCCGGAGGTAATAAGGCGCGCGGCACTCGCTATCATCTCCGAAGGGCACAACGGCTACACGCTACAGGCCGGGTTGCCGGCCCTGCGCGAGTTGGTGGCGGCCGACTATGCGCAGCTACAACTAACGCCTGATGATGTCATCATCACTGCCGGTTCGCAGGAAGGGCTTTATCTGGCGCTCATGACGCTGGTTGAGAAGGGTGACGAGGTGCTCATGCCTGATCCAGGCTTTCCCGCGTATCACACCATCACGCAAATGGCAGGTGGCCGCTCGGTCTTCTACAACCTGCCGGCAGCTTCGGGTTTCACGTTTGATGTTAACAACTTTAAAGGCCGTCTCACTGCCAACACCAAGGTAGTGATTTGTACCAGTCCATCAAACCCCACCGGTCGAATTTTCACTGGCGATGAATTGAGACAGATGGCGGAGGCGGTCCAAGCGAATGGCTCCGGAGCTTACATACTCAGCGACGAAATCTATCGCGATTTGTACTACACGCCGGAGCGGCCGGGTTCTATCTGCGACTACTATCCGCGAACCATCGTCATCAGTGGGCTGTCAAAATCGATGAGCATGACCGGATGGCGTTTGGGCTGGATGGCTGGTGAGTCAGACGTCATCAGGAGTGCGTTAGTGTTGCATGGCTACGTTACCACTTGTGCCTCCAGCATTTCCCAAAAGGCAGCGATAGCGGCCTGGTCCGAAGAAGGGGAGCAGGCGCGCGCGAGTCACCGGCAGACATTCGGTGTTCGTAGAGATCACTTAATGGAACTGTGGCGTCGAGTGGGATTGAAAGCCGTCATGCCTGACGGCGCGTTTTATTGTATGGTTGATGTGAGTGATTATGGATCGGCGATGGAAGTTGCAGAGGCATTGCTGGAAGCGGGCGTGGTAACTATTCCGGGAACCGCCTTCGGGTCTGAGGGTGAGGGCTTTCTTCGCGTCTCATTCTGCGGAGACTTGCCGGTGCTTGAAGAGGGCGTGAAGCGCATCGCCGAAGGACTAAAGAGACTTGTGTGATTTTTTCGCGCTGTAAGCGCGACGCGTAGCGTCGCGTTGATTTTAGCCCGGCCTTTCAAGGCCGGGAATGTGAGAGCATTTTCATTAGGCCGCGTCGCGTCAGCGACGCGATCAGTTTTAATGGGCGATTCCTGTTCATTGCGTCGCTACGCGACGCCAGTCTTTTCGCAGGCTCATTAACCCGGCCTTAAAGGCCGGGCTAAAATCAACCCGGCGCTACGCGCCGGACACGACTTTAAGGCAAAGCCCGTGACGGTAAACCGTTAAAACGGTTAACAGAAATTTAGAGTCGCTTCATCACCGGGCTGAAGCCCGGTGTTAATGATAAACGCACCAGCGAGCCGCGTTTTTTGGGAATGCGGCAGCAAGAAGATGACTAAGAGATTTCGAGTAGGAATATTAGGCGCCACTGGGATGGTTGGTCAGCGCTTTATCGAACTGCTGGCTAACCATCCGCAGTTTGAGATCACAGCTCTCGCAGCTTCCGATCGTTCGCAGGGCAAAAGTTTTGCAGAGGCTTGCACCTGGAGACTAACCGGCGAGATGCCGGCGTTTGTGAGGAAGATGCCGGTGCAGGCGCCCACTCCGCGGCTCGATTGTGATCTGGTTTTCTCCAGCTTGCCCGGTGATATCGCACGTCAAAGCGAGGGCAGCTTTGCGGACGCTGGTTACCCGGTCATCAGTAATTCCTCCGCTTATCGCATGGATCCTGACGTTCCTCTACTAATCCCCGAGGTAAACCACGAACACCTGGAGCTGCTGAAGGCTCAACAAAGAAACGGGAACGGGTTCATCGTTACCAATCCAAATTGTTCGACCATCATGCTTGCTCTCGCGCTCGCACCGTTGCATGCAGCCTTCGGTGTTAAGAGCGTGATTGCCACAACTATGCAGGCGCTATCGGGTGCGGGTTACCCGGGAGTTGCTTCTCTCGCGATCAGCGATAACGTTCTGCCTTTTATTGAAAGCGAGGAGGAGAAGATTGAGCAGGAAACCTTGAAGATTCTGGGCCGCGTGAATGGCAAGAGTATAGAGGACGCGCCCATGGCTGTGAGCGCACAGTGCAATCGGGTGAATGTTTCAGATGGACATATGGCAGCTGTGCGCGTCACGCTTGCACGTCCGGCTTCGATCGACGAAGTTTCGCAAGCGCTTGCGTCTTACACCTCACTTCCTCAGGAGATGCATCTTCATTCGGCCCCGGTACATCCCATCATCGTTCGTGAAGAGAAGGATCGCCCGCAGCCGCGGCTGGATCGGGACGCCGGGAATGGGATGTCGGTGACTATCGGCCGGATCATGCCGGATAACGTGCTCGATTACCGCTTTGTTGCCCTCAGCCACAACACGATCAGAGGCGCTGCGGGTGCCGCCATTCTTAATGCTGAATTGTTGCTGGCCCTGGGAAAACTTTCATGAAAAAGTCACTTGCCTTATTGCTGGTTTCCGTTGCTGTTTCAATAGGTGTAGCTCAGAAAGGTTCGGACGCATTGCAGTCCATGGTTGATGCCGAGCGTGCTTTTGCACGCATGTCGGAAGAACAGGGGATACGACCGTCCTTCACCGCGTTTATTGCTGAAGACGGAATCCTGTTTCGGCCCAAAGCGGTCAAAGGCAAACAGTGGATGGCGGAACATCCGCTGCCGCCATCAGAAAAGCGGCCGCTACTCAAATGGCAGCCCAGCTTTGCAGACATTTCCCACGCGGGCGATATGGGATACACATTCGGGCCGTGGGAATTTAAGGAGGACACGAAGGACGCAAAGCCGGTGGGGTTTGGACACTTCGTGACTGTGTGGCAGAAACAAGCCGACGGCTCGTGGAAGTTTGCCGTCGATCTTGGAATTTCAAATCCTGAAAAGGCGTGGACCGTGCCGCAAGTGGAGGTCCACCCAAAGCAAAGCCAACATCCACCAGGAAAGTTTCAGATCCCGCCGCCGAACGGAATGCGCTGGTAGCGCTTGAGCGCGACTTCTCAAAATCATCGGAGAAGCGGGGCGCGCAACCTGCCTTTCTGGAGCACGCTGCAGATCATGTTCGGGTATTCCGGGAAGGCAAGTTTCCATTCGCCGGGAAAGCTAAGGTCAGCGAAGCCATTCCGGCGGACTCGGGTGTTTGGACCTGGACGCCGGAAGCCTGGGATGTCGCCCGCTCAGGCGACATCGGCTACAGCTACGGCACGTACCTGCTAAAACCAAAAGACGTGAATGCGAAAGCTGAGACGGGAAACTACTTTCGCATTTGGAAAAAGCAGAACGGCGTTTGGAAGGTTGTGGTAGACCTCGCTAATCCGGTTCCAGAGAAGTAACAATCCGCACCAACGATAACGTTCAAACGTTAGACGGGCTTTGCAAAGAAGTACCAGGCCATTCGATTTTGCCTCGTGGGTCGACGAATTCAGAGCCGGGAGCGATAGCGACCGGGTTCAACATTGCGGACGAATATTTTGGATGATATCAGGTGACTCCAAACTGGCTAACTTCTCAAAAATTATCCGGTCGCTATCGCTCCCGGCTCTGAATTCGTCGACCCACGTTGATGGCCTGTTCTCGTAACTACGACCCGTCGCTATCGCTCCCGGCTCTGAATTCGTCGACCCCAGGTTGATGGCCTGTTCTCGTAACTACACCCGGTCGCTATCGCTCTGGGCTCTGAATTCGTCGACCCACGAAAACCGTTCGCTGCATTGACGCGAATCACTGATTACTCAATGCCAACTCTCAACCGCGCTGGCGATGAGGGCAGGTTGGCTAGCTCACCCCTCCTAATGTGGAACTGAAAATGCTTTCAGTTTCTTCAACATGCCCAAGTCGCGACGGATACAGCCCTGGTGGCTGAGTGACACTACAGAAGTGTGTCCGGCATGCAGTCAGGCGTACGCATATCACACGGAAGTGCGCTGCTTCGATTGCGATGGACCGCTTTGCCCTATCTGTGTGGAAACAACTACCGCGCTGGAATTGACTTGCCCCGAATGCTTTAGCTGCCGCGACTCCGGAAGCGGAGGTTCAAAGTAATGGCGGCACGCGCGATCTGGAAAGGCGAAATAAAAATTGGCTCGACCGGAGTGCCGGTAAAACTCTACTCCGGCGTAACCGATCGCACGGTTCACTTCAACATTCTCGACGACCGCGCGCTGATGAGAGTCAAGCAGCACATGGTCGACCCTGACACGGGCGACGAAGTGGCTAAGGAAGAGATTCAAAAAGGCTACGAGCTGGAGCCGGGTAGGTTTGTAATTCTCAGCGAAGAAGAGTTGGAAGAACTGCAACCCAAGCCTTCGCGTGAGATTGAGATCACCGAGTTCGTCCCTCCGGAAGCAATTAGTCAGCAATGGTATGAGCGCCCGTATTACCTTGGGCCAGACGGCGATCAGAAAGCGTATTTTGCACTCGCCGAGGCGTTGAATAATCGCAAGTGCGAAGGAATAGCGCACTGGGTGATGCGAAATAAAGCTTATGTCGGCGCGCTCCGCGCAGAAGGTGATTACCTATTGCTGTTCACGCTGCGCAATGCTGAGGAGGTTATCTCCGCGCGCGATCTACCCAAGCCTGCCGGCCGTACGCCGACCCAGAAAGAACTGAACATGGCGAAGCAGCTAATCGAAATGCTCGAAGGCGAATTCGATGCTGCCGACTTTAAAGATGAGTACCGCGAGCGCGTCATGGAATTCATCGAACGCAAAGCCAGAGGCAAGGCTCCGCGACTGCGTGCGGTGAAGACAAAACGCCAACCATCGTCGCTCGACAGTGTGTTGGCGAAGAGTATTGCCTCGCTGAAGAAGGAGAAACGCGCTGCCTAAGAGAACGAGGAAAACGGAAAGGGAAGAGGGTCAATCGGGCCCGCGCCCGTTTTGGTCGGGCACGCTCACGTTTGGCCTGGTCAGCGTGCCGGTGAACTTGTTCCCGGCGACGAAGAGCAGTCGCACGTCTTTGCGCATGCTCGGGCCTGACGGTCAACCGTTGGCGAGAAAATATTACGGCGGAAAGACCGAGCGTAATCTTGATGCCGATGAGATGGTGCGTGGTTACGAAGTCAGGGAAGGTAAGTACGTTGTCATTACTGATGAAGAGTTGGACCGACTGGCGCCGGAGAAGACGCGCGACATCGATCTGAAACGCTTTGTTCCGCAAGACTCCATCCCGCCGATGCATTTTGACCGCGGATACTTTCTCACTCCCGCCTCAGATTCGGAGAAAGCCTACAAACTTCTGGCCGAGACTATGGCGAAGAGCGAGCGCGCCGGTGTGGCCACTTTTGTAATGCGTGGCAAGGAGTACCTTGTCGCGATTTTTTCTGAGCATGGAATACTTCGCGCGGAGACGATGCGTTTCGCCGACGAGTTGCGTACACCGAAGAGTGTCGGCTTGCCCAAGAAACCTAAAATTCCCAAAGCCGCGGTGAGCAAGTTTGAGAAGTTAATCAGTGGTAAGTCAAAAAAAGAATTATCGCGCACCAAACTGAAGGACGAACATAGCGAGCGTTTACTTAAACTCGTTAAGAAGAAGAGTGCGAAGCGCAAGAATGTCGTGGAAGTGGAAACGGAAGCGCGCGACGAAGGTAAGGTTGTCGACCTCGTTGCGATACTCAAGAAGAGCCTGGCGGGAAAGGGTTAATCATGGTGAAAGCGAAAGCCGAACTGGAACGGGAACCAACCAAACGCGAGCTGCAACGCCAACTGGCGGAGACACGCGAATCACTCGCCGAGACGGTAGGTGAGATAAGAGAAACCGTTGAAGGTCAGTATGAATCTGTGAAGCACACTGTCACCGGCGTGCTGGATTATCGCGAGCAGTTCAAGAATGAGCCGATGGTCTGGAGTCTCGGCGCGCTCTCAGCGGGCTTTGCGCTCGGCTACACGCTTGGCTATGCGCATAAGAACAACAGTCGCGGCAAACATTCTCAATTGTACGCTTTCGCCGACAGCATGGTTGATGAGCTTTCGACGGTTGGCCAGACACTCGTGATGCCCGCACTCAATGTGAAAATCAAGGAACTCTTTGGAGTCAACTTCTCTGAACTGCTGGAAGACATGGCTGGCGCGAAAAGCAAAAAGCGCAAGCGAAGCGCACCTCGAAGAAAGACTTCAAAAGCCGCTACGAAGAAGCGGGCCGCAAAGAAGCGAGCGCGATAGCCGGTATACTCACGTGCCCAACATCAAGCACCACATTCTTTATATCGAGGATCATGACGACACTCGCGTGCTGATGACAATCTTGCTGGAGCAGGCGGGTTTTCAGGTTACCAGCGTGGGTACAGGCTTGGACTGCCTTGAATTACTAAAGAAAAATCGCTATGCGCTGATACTTCTCAATCACACCTTTCCCGATGCTTCCGGCGTAGGCTTGTGCATGGCAATTCGCGAGACGGACGCGGAGACGCCGGTGCTCTTTTACTCCGCACGAGCATTTCCGAAAGAAAAGGAAGAAGCGTTAAAGGCTGGCGCGCAAGGCTACTTAGTCAAACCTGAAGACATCTTCAATGTCGCCAAACATGTAGCCAGGCTGATCGCGGAAAGCAAACAGGTGTGAAATAGAACTACTGATTCGTTAAGCCGCTCGCGAGGGAAAGTTGGTGATATTGTCGGAGCCTATGCGATAACGCTTGATCATCCGGTCCAGGGTCTTGCGGTCGATTTCCAGCAGCCGGGCTGCTGCTTGTTTGTTCCCTTTAGTGTGGGCGAGCGCTCGAGCTACGTAGTCTGCTTCAACAGTTGCCAGGGTCGGCCAGGGCTGCTCTTGCGGCTCCAGCGCCGGGGAGGCTGCTTCGGAATTTGGTCTCGTGTCGCGCTCGAGGAAACATTGAATTCTCTCAGGCAGATGCTGTATGCCGATGACGCCATCGCAAATCGCCACGGAACTGATGACGGCGTTTTGCAACTCGCGCACATTGCCGGGCCAATCGTAACGACAAAGAAGTGTTAATGCCGCTTCCGTAATGCCCACCGACTTTCGTGGAGCACTCTCCAAAAACTTTTCTATCAATAATGGAATGTCGTCAGGTCGTTCACGAAGCGGAGGCAATACCAAAGCGACGGCATTCAGTCTATAGAAAAGATCCTGGCGAAATCGTCCGGCTTGTACTTCCTGCTCCACGTCACGATTACTTGCCGCAATCACTCTTACATCAACCACTTGAGTTTGATTGGATCCGACGCGTCGAATTTCCCCTTGCTGGAGTGTGCGAAGGAGCTTTACCTGAAACGAGTATGATGTTTCGGTTATCTCGTCAAGGAATATCGTGCCGCCAGCCGCTTCTTCCCAAAGTCCCTGTCGATCACGATCAGCTCCGGTGAACGATCCTCTAACATGACCAAACAATTCAGACTCAATCAACTCGGCGGGAATGGCCCCACAGTTCACCGCGACGAAACGTTTGCCCGAGCGATGACTTCGCTGATGCAGGGCCGCGGCTACTACCTCTTTTCCAGTGCCTGATTCGCCGGTTAAGAGTACGGGCAGGTCGGTCGGCGCAATCCGTCCCACTTGTTTAATAATTTCGACGAATGCCCGGCTACAACCTATCGGGATTAATGTTTCATGTACTTCAGACCGAGCATTTCTTTTTGCAATCCGAGCTTCAGTCGTGTTGAACCTGGAAGATAGTTTTCGCAGATCTTCCGTGCTCAAAGGTTTGGGAAGGTAGTCGTAAACACCTGCGGAAACGGCTGCCAAAGCTTCTGAGGCGTTTGGTCGATCCGATGTCAGTACGAATTTCGCATCGTTTTTGGCAAACTGACTGAGTAGTAAGTCGACTCCCACTTCTCTCATCAGTCCAATTTCACAGATAACCAGATCATGCAGGACGGAGCTGATCCCGCTTTGCAGTGAGGCTGCTTCATGCACTTCCCAACCACTCTGCCGAAAAACCATAGATACACTTCGGCGAACACACTCGTCGCTATCAATGATAAGGATTCGAAGGGTTTTCCTCATAGGAATTGGACTGCCTTTATCGAATGATGCCCCATGTTCGGAATCTTATTCCCGTTAGCCCTTCCCTGGAGAAAAGACCATGCCACGTTAAACTGTTGCAATTATTGAAGGCCCTTGCGTTTGCAAGGTTACTTATCTTGGCGGGTGCGAGGCGAATTAACTATCAGGGATTGGCGCGCAAGATCAGGGAAATCCCTTAGAAAGTTTACTTGCAATCGTCAACACTAAGGTTCCTGCAACCAACCCTGACGGACCGCGTATCGCACAATCTCCGTGCGACTCCGCAGTTCTAGCTTTTCCATCAGATTGGCCTTGTGCGACTCAACTGTCTTAACGCTTATGGAGAGTTCTTCAGAAATGTCTTTATTGCTATAGCCCTGGGCGATGCGCCGCATTACCTCTTCCTCGCGTGGGGTGAGGCTGCGATGGCGTCTGTCCCCTCGCAGAGTCTGCTTACGAACATAGGAATCCGCGACTTTATGAACCATCTCAGGATCCAAATAAGTTCCACCTGCCGCGACGACACGGATGGCTTGAATCAGAGCTTCGGAAGCTGACATTTTGAGTACATAGCCAGACGCGCCAGCCTTTAACAACCCATCAAGATAGGCCTTGTCGCTGTATGCGGTCAGCGCCAAGACCTTAATCTCAGGATAATCCCTCTTTAGTATTTCGGTGGTTTGTACGCCGTTGAGTTCGGGCATTGAAATGTCAAGAATCGCCACATCAGGAGGATGTTCCTTGATCATTCGCAGAGCGATTTTGCCATTGTCTGCCTCGCCGGCAATCTCCATGTCGGGTTGTCTACTGATGAGCGCCTTGAGGCCGTCACGCAGGACCGCATGGTCGTCTGCAATAAAGATTCGAAGCTTTCTCAATTGTGATTACTCTCAAGTGACGCTTCCAAAACCGGAATACGCACGGTCACTGTAGTGCCAGCCCCTGGCGCCGACTCCACATCAAAAGTTCCACACACGGAAGCAACGCGTTCTTCCATTCCCAACAGCCCGAGCCGGCGACTTATGGCCGGCTTTACCACCAGCGCCTCGGAGTCAAAGCCACAGCCAGTATCCTCAACAATAATTTGTAGACGATTAAAACGATACTCAAGAATAACGCTCACGTTCTGGGCCTGGGAATGCTTGAGCACGTTGGTCAAGGCTTCCTGCACTATTCGGTAAGCGGCTGTTTCGACTGGGGCAGGAAGGCGCCGCCTGATTAAACCATTACTGTGGAAATCCACTTCTACCTTTGAACGCTTCGACCAATCTTCCACATAATTCAGCAAAGCTGTTTCAAGTCCGAAATCATCCAGGGCAATCGGTCGCAAGTCACTCGCCAGCGTGTGAACTTCCTGGGCTAACTCATTTGTCAGCGTCTGCAACTTTCGCAATTGGGATATTGCGGGATCTCGGGGAGTTGCCTCATCCTCGAGTGTTTTCAGTCCCAACATCAGCGCTGCAAGTGATTGACCCATCTGATCGTGCAGTTCTCGAGACAGGCGTTTGCGTTCAGCCTCCTGAGCGAAGACCAACTGCTTCATCAGTTGGTTTCGCGTTTCTTCTGCTTGCTTGCGATCGCGAATTTCATTCTTCAAGAAGGCGTTCGCTGCAACCAGTTCGGCAGTGCGCTGGTCGACTCGCTTCTCCAATTCGAGGTGAGTCTCTCGTAGCGCAGTCTCCACACGCCCGATTCGCAGCAAAGCTTTGACGTGGGCAAGCAGCGTTCGCGCCTCGAATGGCTTTGTCAGATATCCGTCAGCGCCGGCTTCAAGCCCTTCAGCCTCGTGAACAGCCGAAGTCAACATTCCTGAGATGTGTATCACCGGAATCATGGCCGTCACCGGATTTAACTTCAGCAATCGACACACATCGCGTCCGCTTAGGTCCGGCAACATCACATCAAGAACAATCAAATCTGGCACGTCATTGACCACAATCTGCAGGCAATCTTCACCGCTGGGAGCCTGAAGCACGCGGTAGCCAGCATCTCTTAGCCAGTTTGAATAAAGATCGAGTAGATCAAGAGTGTCATCTACAACAAGGATGGTGTTCCTGCTCATTCGCGACTGGATTTCCTTAGGCCCACTTCCAAAGCATCAGAAGGCAAGCGCAAACCCATTGAGGATTGTTACTCCCGCACCAAGCGCTCCAACATACCGCGACACAAAAGCGAGTAACTCTTCAGCCGATGCTTCCAACCCCAGGTAACCGTCAACCATGGTGGCGAGAGGTTCCTCATTAATTCCGAGTGGAGGAAGGGAACCCAACAAGACAATGGGGAGAGACTTTAGAGTCGGAGTTGAACGAAAACGTGCTGAAGTTTGTAGGCCGTTCAGTCCCGGCATGACAATAGTCATCAACACTAAATCGGGAGGAGAAGAGGCGGCCTGGATCAAAGCGCTTTCGCCTGTATCTGCTTCGGTAACCTGATATCCAGCTTCTGAAAGGGTTTTGGAAAAACGATGTCGGGCTTTTGTGGGCTCTGCCACGATGAGAACTGACTTCATGAGGATCTCCAAAGAGAGGTTAGAGCGATTGAGGTGACGTCAATTTATAAACAATAAGGGAGAGGTTCGTCAATGGTCGTTAAAGAAGAAGTCAGCACTGCGAACGCTGCAATGCGGGTGAGGAAATAGCGCTGTGGTTTTTATGGGTGTGGCACCACGATCGGCGTATCGTCCTCCTCCGGCTCTGCACCCTCGTCAATCTGGATCCTCTTCCGCCGCTTTGATGCCAGGGTTTCTGCTGGAGCATTCCGATAAAGGCTCATAACCTGAGCGATGTCACAAGAGGTCGGGTCCATGAGACCGTTGGGCGAGTTCAGTCCCTTGAACTGGTTCATCACAGTAGTCTTATCACCGCAGGTATAACAATCAAACAATCCAAAGGTGTGCCCAAGTTCATGGGTCACGACTTCCGACAATTCGGCCAGGTTGGTTAACCCGGACGCAATCACTATGGTGGCTCGTACTATGACTCGGTCTCCTTCGCTATAGGCAATCAGGTCCGCGGCAGTATGTTGTTTTCTCTTATCCGATACTGACCCGCGCATAATCGTCACGCAGTTATCGCAAGCTTGAGGCTCAGATGTTATGCCTGCATATTCAAACACTACTGCTGAATTTGTCAGCACAGACACTTCATTCCACCTATGGAGCGCGGTGACGATGGACTTTGACTGTTCCTCAATGAAGTTGTTACGAAGCAGGTAAACCTTTACCCGACTTCCGTAGGCCCATGCCCAGAAGCCGGCTTTCGGCGCGTTCTTGCCCACCTTACATGCAGACCGCCCTGGAGTTTGCGCCTCGCCTCGCGTCGCGAGAGTCAAAAGCAGTGATAATAAGAGAAACTTGCTGATAACGATTCTGTGACGTGACATATGTTTTTACTCCGAAACTACCGATTGTCTTCGCCGCTGATCATCTTGAGCGTTACGCGCGAGACTTCGTTCAGCCGCATAGACTCTTCTGACTATCTCGCGATCGCACGGCGACGGATCGATCAAACCGTTGTCTCTGTTGATCCCGGGGGCTGAGCCCATGATGGTCACCTTGTTCTTACAACTGGGGCAATCCCAGAGACCCATCCCGTGTCCCAACTCGTGGGACATAAAGGCTTGCAGCGCGCGTGGATTGGTAGTAGCGAAATCAAAAGCAATCATCCCGGTTGACAATAGCCGCGAATTTTCGAGCGCCAGAGGATAGAAATAGGCGTAATGCTTGCGCTCGAACTTATAGATTTCTCGCCGACCGACGGTGAGGCAACCCGCGCATGACGTGCCTGACTGGACTTCACCTGCGTAGATGAATTTCACGTTCGCCCCCGCAGCTGTTGCTGCGTTCGTCCAAATCTCCATCGCAGCGATAAGCCTTGTCTGCTGTTCTGCGGTAAAGACGCCGCGGACAAAATAGACTTTCACTTCAGAGTCAGCCGGCCAGTGGTAACTGCTCATAGGCGGCGCCGTCTTATTCGACTTGCATGCAACCGGCTTGTCCTGAGCGTTGACGTCAGAGAAACAAAGAGCCAATAGGCACACGAGGACGGGTAAAGTTGACCTGACCATAAATTCGCCTTTCGCTTCTGACTCGGCTAATGAGGTTATGGGGCAGGCGTTTCTGCTATTTCGGTGATCGTGAGTTGGCTCGCAAACCTTTTGTAGTCGTAGTAACGGACTTTTATGCGGCATTGAACATCAACGTGAGGGAAGTGCAAAAGTTGATCGGCCTCAGTGCGGCTGGGAAACAAGTGAACGGTGTCGATTCGTTCGCGCCATGTCTCGAAGATCGGAAAGCGCTGTTTTCCTCCGGGCTCCACCACTCCCTTGACCTTAAGGATTTGAAAGCTAATCGGATCAATCCAAACGCGACCAACGAAGAACCGTTCCCGCATTCGATGTGGATTAGGCTTTCGCGCTGGCGTAAGGTCGATTGCCAGCGTCTCGCGACCATTTAGATTCTCTACTCCAACGTACTGCAGTCGATACTTCGAAGCTTCTGTCACATCGATTCCAAGCAGTTGAGCTCCTGCAAGATCCTGTATGTCTTCTTTACTGATCTTTATAGCTTTAAGGGTTGACGGAGGACGATAAAGGACACGCTCGATTCGTTTTCCGCTATCGTCAAAAACGAATTGCGAATTGCGCCGGTATTCCCCAGTGACTTCGCCCATTGGCCCGAGAGTTTGCACCAGCACATCGCGACGAAAGGTGTGGTGGTTGAGTTGTTCGCGCACCTTGGCTTCAGCGCGAAGTAATCCGTCAATAACCTGAGCTTCGTTGACTCTCACAGGCGGCGCCTCATTAAATGCAAGTCTTGCAACGGTGAGCTCTTGATGTGAGGGCGAAGTCTGGGTCCCTTGGCCAAAGGTTGAGTAAGCAAAGGTTAAAGCCAACGTAATGCTTAACGGTGTGCATAAAATTAGGTTTGACATCTCCCTCTCTCCGGAATCGATTTTGTGCCGACGCGCATGATTTGAGCGTCGCTTAGATAGGAGTAGCAGTGAGATAAGAGTGGGGCGATCAGGGACAGAGAAGATGTGGTCGTTGACCCGTTTCGCCCCATCTTTCTCTGCGAGCGGCATGATTCAAGGCCGCACAGACTCGAATGGCATCTGTTGTGCCACGGCAGAAAAGATCAGAGTTCTTTGATGCTAATCTTCAAAGGTGCGCGGGTCAGTTAAGTGGGTCGGCGAATTGAGAGCCGGGAGCGATAGCGACCGGGTTCAACGGACCAAAGTCGTAACGAAGTGGGTCCGATGAATTCAGAGCCGGGAGCGATAGCGACCTTGAGAAGTAGCCAGCTGGGAGTCGCCTTATATCTTCCAAAATATCGGTCCCCAATGTTGAATCCGGTCGCTACCGCTCCCGGCTCTGAATTTGTCGACCCACGATTTGGTAGAACTCTTGCTTAAACAAAAGTCTGATGAGAAGAAGCGCCTGCTGATTTTCAAAATGAAAAATGAGAAATGGAAAATCATATATGGAAAATGTTTTACCTTCCTGACGATCCCCTGAACAAAGACTCCACCCCTTTTGCGGCTTCTTCAACCTCCCGCACCGCATCTTTCACTTCCTGCATCGCCTCCTTGACCTCGGCTTCGATACTTCGCAGACGTCGTGCAGCATCTTTCGCTGCGGTCTCTGCCTTCTCCAAACGCTCCTCGGCATCGCTTCTTTGCTTCTCGGCATGCTTCGCCTCTGCGTCCGCCTTTTTCTGCGCTGCCTCCAAACTCTTTGCCCTGGCCCGGGCTTCAGTCAGCGAACTCTTGGCCTCCTGAAGTGCAACTCTCGCCGCCGCCAGCTTCGCCTTACGCGTTTGTTCAAGCTGTTGCCCGTCATTATCAGCCGCCACCTTCCGCCGCGCGTTTGTTGTTGTGGTGCCACGCGAGCCAGCGGGTTGTTTCCGGCCACCGTTGGATCCACCCGCTAACGACTCGGTCTTCGCGCCTGGAACGAATGAGGCGAATGACTCAAAACCCGGAGGATCAACGTCATGCGTCAGACGCCCGGGCTGTGGACCATCCGAGCGCGATGCATATGCTGAGATTCCTTCGAGCGTAGTCGTAATGCGATGGATAGTGTCCGGCGAAGGATTGTGAGCTGCATCTCGCAACACTGAAGCTGCGATATCCGTAAGTTGTGTCAGCGCCTCGCGCCGCGCCTCGAGGGCTGCGCGCATGTCCGCGACCTTGGCGGAAGAGCGAGATGTCTGGGCTTTGTAGAAGCGCTCACCGGATGAGATTAAATGGTCGAATGCCGCGCGATGATTCCAGTAGAGCTGGTTCACAGCCCACGCTGAGACGGAAGGTTTGCTTAGCGACTTCACAAACGCCGCTTGATCACCCCGCCCACTCTTCTTCAGTCGCGCAGCCAGTTCGTTGCGCGCGCCCGTGAACGCTGCCAGCGGCAGTCTGAACAACGAATCAACCTCATCTTCGACATTGCGCTGGACATTATTTGTGTGTCTGGCTTTGGACATCAATTCGGCGGTAGTGCGCGAAGCGCACGTAAGCATAAAGCCTAATTTCCCCTGTCGCCCACTCCGCGGGCTTAACTACCGCGTGTAACCTGGGGGCTTACGCCCCGGCTTTATGTCGACACCGCTTCGCGGGTGTGAACGTATCCACGAACCTAAGAAGGTCAGCCTCGGACTAAAGCGTAGGCCGCTTCAGGATTTCCGCGAGGCCTCGCAATCGACTTGAATCGGCAGAACTCTTGGTCTCCCCAGCACTCGCTTCCACCGACGCCGCCAGGCTATTGAGCTTTGCGACCGCCCTGCGATTCAGACGCGAGCTCTTCGCGCTTTGAATCGCTTGCCGCAGCGCTGCAATTCGCTCGGCCGGCAGAGCTTGCGACCGCTCTAGCTGATCAACGTAAGCCTTGGCCACAATCAGCTTTCGCGGCCAAACAATCTTCTGCTGGTTCTGCACATTCAACTCAGTCACGCGAACAGTCTTGGCGGCTTCGATCTCGTTGCGCGTTAGAAACTTCGTCGGCGTCAGCTCAAAGATGTCCAGGCCCCGCGCGATTTCAGAAGCGTAGATATGGCCGTTGTACCAATACGAAGACCATTGGCCGCCGAGCACGAGCATGTTTGGATAAATCGGCCCGCGGTCGAAGTAGGCGATCTCAACCGGACGCTCCGCGTCGGTAAAGTCAACGACGGAGATGCCGCCCTGATACCACGCTTGCACTGCGATGTCGCGGCCGGGAATCGGAATCAGCGAGCCGTTGTGGGCCACACAGTTCTCGCTGTCGCCCTGGGCAGCCGGCAACTTGTAATAGCTCGCGAACTTCAGTTTGTTGTCCTCCAGGTGAAAGATCGCATCCGCGCCCCACTTGTTCGGATCCGTGGCGCGGCAGCGCGCACCGAGCCCACCGCCCCATTCATCAGTGAACAACACTTTCTTGCCGTCATTCGAAAACGAGGCTGAGTGCCAGTAGGCGTAATTCGGATCGTTAACCGCGTCAAGGCGTTTTGGATTCACCGGATCCTTGATGTCGAGCAGTATTCCGTTTCCGGAGCACGCGCCGGCCGCGAGGCCAAGCGCCGGATAGACCGTAATGTCGTGACACTGATCGCTATCCGTGGGTTTCTCAGCGCCATCCTTGCCGTGCGTGCCTCCGCTACTCAGCGCGTTGAGCACCCCCGTGCGCGGATCCATAAACAAGCGAGGGCTTGAGACGACTGTTGCATCCTTCGGCCTCGCGAGCGGCACCTTAATAACTTCGATCCGAAAGAGCGCCGTGTTCGGATCCTTGTCCGGCTTCTCGCCCGAGCAGCCGGCCAACTCTTCGCTTCGGCGGACGAAGGACGTTCCCGAAACGTAAATGTAGACGTTCGCCTTATCCTTTGGATCGACCACAAGGGTATGCGTATGGGAGCCGCGGCAGGTTTGCACCGCCGCCACTTGCTTCGGATTTCTGATGTCGCTGATGTCAAAAATTCTCACGCCGCGAAAACGATCTTTTTGTGCGGGCAGCGGCGGAGGGTTCTTCTCTTGTCCTGCGGGCGTCGGAGGCGGCGGCGGAAATCCTTGTGTACCGCAATCGAGCCGTCCGTTCGGCGTCTCGACTGACATGAATAGCAGGTTCTTGTGAACGGAAGGATCACCCTGGCCACCGGGACAGATCATCGAAGTCACCAAACGGGTTTTCGCCGGAGTTGAAATGTCATAGATATTGAGGCCATAGAAATTTCCCATAAACAGGTGATTGCCTTGAAATGCGATGTCGGAGTTGGCAAACGCGAGTTGCGCAATCGGCAACTGTGCTGACTTCGCAAGTTGCGATGTGTCTGCGATGCCGAGTAGACCTAGGGTCTTTTGCACTTTGGGATCGTCTGGGTTTGTAGCGTTTAGTTGAAACGGCTCGGGTTTTTTAACCAGCAGGACATGCTTGATGCCCATTGCTGCTTCGCCCGCGTCGTAAAATCCCGGAGTCAGTTTGGCGCGCGGGTCATTAACGTCAGAACCGGTCATTCCTGGTGGTAGCGGTTCCGCCTTTTCCGGAGCAAAGGGATTTGCTGGCGTTGGCGAAGCGGACGGAGACGGTGATGGCGTTGGGGTTTGCGCCGTCGTTGTCACTGCATAACCACAGCTCAAGAGCATTACAGCTAGTGCTGATCGGAAAATGATTTCGAGTACTCGATTCATCAGTTCATCCTCTAAATTTTTCTATTTGTAAATCTCTGCTTTCTCTGTGCCTTCATAGAGCCCAAAGGGCCGTCATTGATTAGCCATCAACGTGAGGTCTGGAACGGAACGCGCACAAAAAGAATCAATTAGGCCCGAAGGGCCGTCCTTCAATAGCCACGACCGTCAGGTCGTGGAACACAACGCCACAAAAAGAATTAGTTAGGCCCGAAGGGCCGTCGGTTGATCTATTCAGTATGAAAGGCCTTTTGCAAAGATGGAAAACGCCTCTATTCCTCGCGTTACTAGCACCTTTGGGCTCACGCGCCTACCCTTATCTCACATGTCTGGAAAATACCTCAGCTTACTCGTCCACTTTACGTGGAGCACCGCACATCGCGAACCTTGGATCGAGCCGACTATGCGCGAAGATCTTTATTCCATAATCGGCGGCATCGCTCGAAAACGGAAGGCAAAATTACTCGCCGCGGGAGCTGTTGACGATCACATTCATCTTTACACTTCATTACCCTCGACTATCAGCATTGCTGACTTAGTCAATACGATTAAGGCGAATTCCTCAGGTTGGATTCATGAGTCATTCAACCGGCAACGAGGATTCGCATGGCAAGAAGGTTACGGCGCGTTCAGTGTCAGCAAAGCAGATGAAGCACGGGTCATGCGATACGTTAATGAACAGGAAAGACATCAAAAGAAGCGAACCTTTAAAGAGGAATTCCTGGCACTCCTTAATAAGCATGAGCTAGATTACGACCCAAGATACATCTGGGATTAACCAACTGTCGGCCCTTCGGGCCTCGCCGATTGTTTATTGTGGCCTGTTCCACGACCTTACGGTCGTGGCTATTTAATTACGGCCCTTCGGGCCTCCACCCAGCATCTTCTCCATCACCCTAATCTCCGCTCTCTGCCCGCTGTCGACATCGGTCGCAAAATTGAAAAGCTCAGCATCCTCACCCGCGCCGGCGGTGTCAAATAATTCCTTCACCATAACCAACGCGCCATTGTGGTGCTGTATCATCCCCGATAGAAAGAGCCGATCAAACTCTTTGCCCTTCGCCTTCCTCAACTCCTTCATCTGCTTCGCTGTCAGCATCCCGGGCATGAGCATCTGATCGCTCGACGTGTGTGTGTCATGGGCGTGCGGCATTGGATTATTCGGCTTTGCTGCTCCTGCCTCCTGCTCCTGCGTCCTGCCCCTAACCTCCAGCCACCGTTTCATAAACTTCATTTCGTCTGATTGCGACCGGCTGATTCGCTGGCCCAGCGTTCGAATCTCCCAATTGTCCGTTTGTGATTCGATTAACGCCGTCATCTCAACCGCCTGGTTATGGTGCATGATCATGTGCTGCATGAACTGCACATCTGCAGGCGACGGTGCAGGCAACATGGGCCGAGTCGAGGACGGCAGCGTTCGCGTCGGCTGCCCCGGCGCACCCGGTTGCACCACCACAGGGTTCCTAGGAAGTGGCTGCTGTGCAAACACCGGCGGCGCTAATAAACACGCGACAGTACATGCAGACAAGAGTTTGTGTGACCTGAGCGTCATCGGCATTAAATTGATGTGCATTTATGGATGTATCTTATTGTAAAACCGGGCAAGGCTGAACCTGCGGGGTAGTTCTTCAGCCCCTCCCCTGGGGAGGGGTTGGGGGAGGGCTTGGCAACTGGAGTAATGTTTTGTTTGTAGGAAGCGTCAACCATTGAATGTTGACGCTCGTTCACTTGCACCGCTTCAATCGCCACTTGATCGTAATCGTCTTGTTCACCTTCGGGTTTTCATTCAATGGCACTTCAAAAGTCTTGGAACCGGAGATTGCCTTGGTGGTCTTCACGTCGAGTTGGCCCGTGATCCCGATCAATTGACCATCTTTCAGCCGCACGCCGTGCTGCGTCGGGCAGACATCGCGGCTAACGGTTTTGCTTCGAGTGATATCGTTCTTCTGGCCCTCAGGAAAACCTGTGCCCTGTGTGTAGTTGCGCGTGCTCTCAGTCCCCGTGGCATCGGCGCACGGCAAAGCATAGATCACGCTGTAGGTTCCATCCGGCCTGATGTTGACTTCGACGTCTGAATCCTCGGCCCGCACGTTGCCCTTGTAATTCAATTTCGTTTCACTTCCCTGGCGCTTGTCCATATCTCCGCTTGTCCATCTGTTTTCTATCGCGACGGCGGATTCAACGGTCCCGGTCGCCGAGACCTGGGCCGGGATACGGCTTCCACCCTCACCGGCGACCAAACGTCGCTGGAGATACACGAGGTTAATGACTGCTTCATAGTCGTGTTTCTTGTAGTACTTATTTTGCCGGGTACCGGAACCCAGTGTTTCGTCCCTTTCATCCACAAAACTCTCCGTATGTGTTATCTCGCCGGACCACGCACCGCTCTGCCCCGCTGAAACGCTTTGAATCGTACAGAGGCATTCGCTGCGTTTGTCCATTGAGACCGCGGCTTCCTGACCGGAGCTACTCAGCACTTGTCCGATCTGGTCCATCATCGCGAGGTAAACTTCTTTGGCTTCCTGCATACAGCATTGATGAGCCTTCGTGTAAGCCTTCTGCAGCGCCTCCCAGATCAACCTCTTAAGGTCGTCGGCCAACTTTTCAAACTCAGCTCGGACCGTCTCCAATTCTTTATAAACATCCTCTATCTCCTGTTCGGTGTAACCCTGGCGTCGCAGCCGATCTCTTTCTATTTTTATTATCTCGCTCGCGGTCACTACCATGCCACCGCGGTTATAGTTACGAAGTCGGAGCTGATAATCCCTTCCCGTTAGTCCCTCCGCAGTTATGCGGTCACGAATTAACATTTCCTTCTCTTCGGTAGTCACATCCGCAGGGGAAAGACGGTCAGTTAGTCCGAGCATGCCGACAGCTTTAAGCCAACCCTGGGCCGGTTCGAGTGCTTCACGCATTTTTTCGGACATGTCAGGTCCGCATTGAAGTTGTAGTCCCTTGACCCTTGGCATTACCTCCCGATACAACTCCCGCAGATTGTTGACGATCCCTCGCAACATCTGCGGAGTCAACTCTCCATCCTGAGGTGGTTCAGTTTCGATGAACGATGCTTTAACCAGGCGCCATTCGCCTTCTTCAGGCGCTCGTTGGGCGACAGGTTTCGCCAGCAGTCTTTTGCGCAAGATGCTTTTCAACTTCTGCATCTGCATCATCAACCGATCCGACGAATCAGTGGGCAGACGCGCGCGGATCTTTTCCTGCTCCCCGTCCGTGCCGCGACCAATGCCAAAGCCACCGAAATGGAGTAGCTTGAGCTCAATCCGTTTAGGATGTGTCTCCATTGGGTAGAGATGAAACTCTTTGCCGTTTCCGCGATAAGCAAACGAGGCGAAGTCTGTTTGCTCTGCAGGCGAGATGGGCGCACGCGGCCGCACGACGAGTGTCGGGGCTTGAGCAAACAGCAGATCTTCGGGTGAGATCTGCACGGCCGCAACCAGGCCGCCGCTGAGTGGCAGATTTTTAATACCTGCCACCGGCGTCATTGTGATTTGGGTTGTCTGGGAAAGAGCACCGTTCGGGATTGTGAGGATGAAGCGAGTACCGTCCGTACCAATGGCCGTGATCTCACCGCCGCGGGTCTTTATCGTCTCTGTTGCTGAACTCCCCTGGTCCAGGCTGACGTCAACTTGCAAAGGATTCGGCGACGCTGCCATCCACGCAGCACTGGGCGGGGGTGTTAATGTGGCCGGCCTTTGTGCTGGTTGTCGTTGCTGCCCGCCTGCTGTGAGTTGACCCAGAAGTAAACCGATGCTCGTTAAGCCTACTGCCGCTAAGTATGTTGCCTTACCCATTGCTCGATATTCCCCTCCCATTGTTCGTATAGACCGGGCGAGTGGATTTCAATCCAGTTTCGTAAGATTGAAATTCCTCGTCGGAGCATCTTACGCTCACTAAGGTTTGATACAAAAAGCGTGGTGAAGTAAAGATCGCGTTGGCGCCGCCTCGTGTCGTTTCGTGTAATTCGTGGATCGGTTTTTCCTTCAAGACGATCCATGAAATACCCTAAACGACACTAAAGCCTGGCGGGGGCTCGCGGTTTGATATTCCTGTCTTCTTAGTGCGTGCTTCCCTCAGGCCACGCAACCATAACGCAGGAGCGCTTCAACGGTCCCGAATGGATCTTTGAACGGAAGTTCGACGGCATCCGGCTACTCGTTTACAAGCAGTATGTTTCGGAACCAGGGTTGCGGAACCAGGCTAGTAGCAATGGCATAGCCTTAATGGTTTCAGGAGAACGCAACGCGATCAATAAACTGGGTCATGACAGGACTTATTGGGAGACGGGACCTGACGTTTGAAGCGCGCCGTCAAATCGTGCAAAGCAGGATGTTGTCGCGTCAATGGTGATGATTGTGGGTGCGTTCGCGAATCGTGCTTATACGCTGGAGACACTCCGCCAATCGGCAATCACCAATTGGCAACCACATTACGCCCCTTTTGCGCTCGCCGCCGGATACAACCGCTCAAACTCCTCATTCCCATGCAGCAATTCCAAGTCGGGATCCTGCCGCGTCCACACGGCATCCCGATAACCCGACTCCCAAGCCTTCCTAATCGCATTCAACGCATCGGGAACATTGTTCATCGCGCAATAGAGACACGCGGTGTTGTAGAGAATCATCGAATCATCCGGACGCAACGCCATGGCCATGTCCGCTTCGCGCTTGGCCTCCTCAAACCGGCCCTGGATCGCGTAATCAAGCCCCAGGAGCACTCGCACCCGCGCGTCCTCCGGCACCTTCTTCAGGTGCTCCTCGTAAATGGCGATTTCGCGAAACTCATAATTCCTGAGCGCCTCTGTCTTTCCGAGTGCCCCCAGTGAATTATGGATCGGGATAGTCGTGTTGTAGTTCTCGCCTGCATGCGCAATCGCCTCTTCCATAATATCCACAACTTCCTGATATCGCCCGGCAGAGAAAAGCGCGCGTCCCAGCAAGTAGTAACCACCATCAACATCAGGATTCCGGCTGACCGCCGTGCGGACCTTCTCCGCGCACTCGTCGTAACGACCCTCTGCGAAACTCACCCAGGCTTCGGCGCATAGGATTTCCGGTTCGTCGTGACCTTTCGCGCTTGCCTTCTGCGTTGCGGAAATGGCGCGATCAAGCCACTCCTGCTGCCGTTGGAAGTGGTAGTAATACTGCGCACAGACATTCGCGAGGCCGGCATGAGCGAGCGCGAAATCCGGATCGAGCGCAACCGCGTTCTCGTACATCTGGAGGGCATACGTCAAATCCTGCCGTCCGACCCGACGGGCATAGTTCCTTCCGCGAAGATACAAATCGTAAGCCTGCAGGTTCTCGGTCGGTTTCGCCTGGAGGGCTTCCTGCTCCTGGGGCGAGAGCGTAATCCGCAAAGCGGCGGCAATCTTCTGCGCAATCTCATCCTGCACTTCGAAGACGTCTTTCATCTCGCGGTCGTATCGTTCTGACCAGAGGGGGAAATCTGTCGCCGCATCGACGAGCTGCGCATTAATGCGTAACCGTGCCCCTGCACGACGAAGGCTGCCTGCCAGCACGTACGACGCACCGAGTTCTTTTCCGACCTGTCCCGCTGTTACTGACTTGTCGCGATAATTCAGCACCATCGCCCGGGAGTACGTCTTCAGACCTTTAATCTTCGACAGCTCCGTAGTGATGTCTTCGGTGATGCCATCGCGTAGGTACTCGTCCTCTTTCATTCCGCTGAGATTTTCGAAGTAGAGAACGGCGATCGAGTGATCACTGACAGTTGAGGCAGCTCGTCCGCTTGCGGTAGTCGAGTGTCGTGGCGACGAGTCCATATCGCGCTTCAACCGTTTAAGGGCGGTTTTGAGATCTGTCGCGCTCTGATACCGCATGTCTCGGTCCTTCTCTAAAGCCTGCCCGATGATCCGGTTGAGTTCCTGCGGCAGGGTCGGATTGACCTGATTCAACGGCGTGGGATCTCGATTGAGTAGGGCGTCGAACACGACCGCGGAGGTCTCTCCCTGGAATGGAAGAATGCCCGTCGCCATCTGGTAGAGAACCGTTCCGAGAGAGAAAAGGTCCGTGCGTGCGTCGGTCACCTCACCGCGCGCCTGTTCGGGCGACATGTAAGCAACTGTGCCGATCGTTGCCCCCGCAGACGTCAACTGCTCTTTCCGTATTGTCTCTACCATCGAGGAAGCGTCGGGTGCATTGTGACGATCGATCTTGGCGACTCCGAAGTCGAGAATCTTTGCCTGCCCGCGCGAGGTGACGAAAATGTTTGCCGGCTTCAGATCGCGATGCACGATTCCTTTGGAGTGTGCCGACTCGAGTGCGTCGGCAATCTGCACGCCGAGTGTGAGAAGGGATTCGATGTCGATGGGTCCGCGACGAATGCGATCGGCCAGCGCCTCACCGTCCAACAACTCCATGACGATGAAATGCTGCGACTCGAATTGCTCAATGCCGTGGATGGTGCAGATGTTCGGATGATTGAGTGCCGACGCCGCCCGCGCCTCTCGCTGAAACCGCGCGAGCAAATTCTCATCACCAGCCAGGGCAGGGGTTAAGAACTTGAGAGCAACGTGACGACCGAGGTTGGTGTCTTCAGCTTCATAGACGACTCCCATCCCACCTTCGCCGAGCTGCGACGTGATGTGATAGTGCGAGATAGTCCTGTCGAGCATTGGGGGCGTGCCTCCGGAATAATGATGACGAATTTTCGTTTGGACCGTTTTCGGCTTACTGCATTCTACCTTCTGCTTTCTGGGCGATGGTGAGCGGGAGTGTAGTACAGCTGGTCGCTGGAAACAAAAGTCCCAGGGTAATGTCGGGAGAGCCTAAATGCTTGCGTAAAAAGCAAGGTGTGCCTGGTTAAGGGTTCTCATATCCCTTGGCCCGAAGTTGAAACTGATGCTGGCGTGGGTCCGAAGTAAAGAATAGTCCACCTTCCCGTTCAGAGTGAGCTGGTACCCATTCAAGAAGGGTGTCGCTAACTTCCAGCACCTCGGCGCCATTGCGTACTACGCCTTCGACCGTGACGCCTTCGGCAGTCGAGCCGCCTTCGTTAACCGCCCGAAACTTGACGAGGTAACCATTGCGTGTCTGCTGAGTCGCTTCCACCTGCACCTTGATATCCGGCGGCGACGAGTCACCCGCCACTGCCTCATAAACCATAAACACGATTGCCCCTGCTACTAACATCAGCCCGAGGAACGCGATGCCCAACAGCCACCACGGCGTGTCTTTAATTTTCTTTGGTTTTGTGTGGTCGTCCATCTAGGTAGTGAACAGCGCTCTGAGCCCTCCCTTACGGTCGGGCTACTGCCCCGCCTACTTCTATGCCATCCAGGCTCCGAATGATCACAAAATCAGTCTCGCGGCAGCCGCTCCCAGAGATGCCGGAAACCCGAGCACGAGCATTGCCATAATAATCTCCGCCGCTGCCGCGCCATCCAGCCGGCCGAAAGTCCACAGCACATAAAGACTGATCAGGAGTGCGACACTGTAACCGACAATGGTATACCGCAAAAACACGCCCCAAAAGAAATCAGCCACAAAAATACGTTGGCGTCCGCGGATCTCAACTGCACAGATGAAGGCCTGCATGACACCTAGAGAGACGAGGGCCAACGCAACGGCGTGCCATTCCGTCATCCGGTGTGCGATGAGCACCATCTCCTCGGTCGGGGCAAGTTGAAAAGCGAGAAAGATCGCTCCCACGCCCATGAGAAATATCTTTGCACCGTACCATTCCCGCCGTGTTTTTTCCTGCTTCGTCTCCTCTACATCCAGCAGCCGGCGCGCCAGTATCGCGCCGATGCTAGCTGGCACCGCGTGCAGCGAAACCTTGCCGAGGATTTCATCCGCCGACATTCCGTGCTTGATAATTCCGAATAGACTAAGCATCACGGCAGCGATCGTATAACCGACTGCGCAAGCGACGAGTGCATCCACGATGTCGATTTTGAAGGGCTCATCAGCACCCTCAAGGTAAGCAAGCGCGAGCACCACTACGAAGGCAAGCGCCAGGAAAAGGGCAAGCCGGGATCGCTCCAGGTAGAACCCCAGCCACCACATTTCCATCGTCATCAGCAACGGAAAAGAGAAGATGATTGCGCCACCGAAATCATGCGCCAGGTCAACGACGTGGACCGAAAATTGGTTTTTATTTGTAAGTTCAGCCATGGTTAAGAAGGCAGAGTACGGCGGCTCACATAACTAGTAAAGCAGTAAGTTCTAACTTCGGGGTTCAGGCGAGTTCAGCCCGCAGGGCTGAAAGATAGTAGCCGGTGGTCGCAGACCACCGGATCAGTGACGCGGCGCGCCGTTGGGAGACGTAATAGTTCCACTCATAAAGAAAGTCGCCACCGCGTTGTCACCGTAAACGGCCGTCTCAAGGTTTTGAACTTCAAACTTCAGTTTGAACCCCGCCTGAAATGCGCTTCGCAGTTCCGACTCATCAATGAATGAGGTTAAGAATCCGCCTTCGCCCTGGAACCGGTTGTGCTGAGGTGCGAGGCGCAGCGCGATTTGATCCACGTTGCCGGAATTGAAGCCGGCCATGATATCCATCACCGCCGCTTTCACTTCTTCCTCCGCTGCGCGACTCGCGGCATTCGGGGATCTTGTGCCGACGATCCTGGGAACGTTCGGCGCGGTCTCATTCATGCTGAGGGGGTCGAGAATATTGGCGATCAAAAGTTCGCCGAACGACTTCCCCGCCGCCCTCTGGACCACCTTATCCAATTCTCCAAAACGATTGCCGTTATAACGGTATTGCTCGCCAGGTTTGCCCTCGGATGTGTGAGACAGCAAGTGGCGAATTGTAATAACCCCGTCGCTCTCGAGAGTAATGCCATACTTTGAAACGGGATCGTCCAGCTTGATTTTTCCTTCCTGCACAAGCTGCATCAGAATCGTGGAAGCAAACGTCTTGGTCAGCGAAGCGAGATGATAGGGCGTATGCTCGGTCGCCGGAATTTTATTCTCTACGTCGGCGTAGCCGAACCCGCGCGCCCAAAGCACTTTCTGATCCTTCACAATGGCTGCAGAGTAAGCTGGTATCTTGAGTTCCTGTCGGAGGTTCTCCAGAAGCATTTCCAATCGGGCAATTCGTTCGGTGTCGGATCGCTGAACCGTCCGTACTGTGGTACGTGCACCTGTCGACTGAACAAACACGGCAACGGCCGTAATGAGGACTACGGTTACTAACCCTTGTACTTTAAATTTCATCATGATCTCCTTCGCTAAGCAGGCGCGTTGTTGGTTTAGCCGCATTGGTACGCACCATTGCGCCCGCTCAGGGTAATCACTCCCGAGTCCACAGCAACTGAAACTCCAGTTCATCGCTGTCGCCGGTGCGCTCATGCTCGATATTAAAATCTACTTTCGCCGGGACTCGCAGTCTCTCCCCGCCGACTTGGATGGTGAATGGTGTTTCACCCTCAATCGAATCGGCAAGCCGGCGTAGCTTGGCGACGAACTGTGCTCGAGAGTACGTGCGAGTAAGATCACGATCCGAAGTCGACATGGTTATCTCCTAACTGAAAAATGGACTATCTAATATCATATAGCGGTTGTGGGTGATAAGTAGGGTTACGGACATACGCCCGGCTGGAGGCTGGACTTCAAAAGTCAGAAATTAGATCAGAGCCTAGGAGTCAGAAGCTCAAAGAAAATCGCGCCGTCCAGGACGCGGTCTACTGCAAGTGCTGCGGCGCGAATTTATGAAGTGATCGGAGTCTCAACGAGTTAAGGCGCCGTATCGAAAGTTATTCACGCGGGCAGATCGCGGGTGAATAGTAGATGACCAATGTTAAATGGCGGTTGAAGCTGGGGCGAACGATTTCATTTACTACTCGCGCGCTATGGGGTAAATAGAAAATGGTAAACGGTAAATGGAATTGTTCTGTGGGCTGCTGAGAAGCAGAAACCATAAAGCAGTTCTCACGATCGTTCACTGAAAACGCAAGGCTACAATCGCGCGCGCCGATCCGCGTAAGCAAACACTCAAATGGAGGCTAAACAATGAGACGAAGACTAATCATTCCGTCGATCGCTTTGGCAGTTGTCGTGGGACTGGGTTTAGTGGAGTGGCCCGCTTCCAGTCAGCAAAGGCTTCCGGCAACCAACCGCAAGCCTGCCTGCGGTTGCTATGTTTGCGGACTGCTGCTCGCTGTTGAGTTTCCCAACAAGGACCCGCAGTGCTACGGCATTCTGGCCACCGACGCTTGCCCGCAGGAGCTGTCGCGACTGCCGGCGGAAACGCGAAGGACTTTTTGCCAGCAGGTAAAAGCGAAGAGCAAAAACAAATCGTTGGACGAATGCCTGAGCCTTAGAAGCGCTTGTGAGGATCCGACTCCCGCGCCCCGGACATCGACCAATGAAGTGCCCGTGGCGCCTCGAGTATCGCCCGATGAAGCGGCTATCCGCGAAAATGTGAAGCAAATGGAGAGCGGGTGGAACGCTAAGAGTGGGCCATCGTTTACCAAGCCGTTCGCCACAGACGCCGATTACGTCATCATCAATGGCATGCACATCCGCGGGCACGCTGAGATAGAGAAGGGTCATCAGCAGATATTCGACACGATTTACAAAGACACGACTGTAACTCTCATCATTAAGCAGATTCGCTTTCTGCGACCGGATGTGGCGTTAGTTCACGTCAGTGGGCACAGAGAGTCGCCGCAGGCTGAGCTGAGAGCGGACGCGACCATGGTCATGGTAATGACGAAGAATGATGGAAGTTGGAAGATAGCCTCGTTCCAGAACACGCCAGTATCCGGTCCTCCCCCGTCGAGTAAATGACTTTTGGGAGAGCGCCGAGCTTCGGTGCTTAGTTAGGCCGCGACTTGTCGCGGCCTTGTTAATAATAGCGCCGTCAAGCCGGCGCCGGCCAAAGCGGCGTCAAGCCGTCGCACTCCAAGGAGTTGCGTCTATACCAGGACGAACGCACAATCGAGGGTAAGGGAGCATTCATCATGTACAACGCAAAAGCTTACTCTGCAGCCAGTGCAACAGCGCCACTGGCTGCCACTACCATACCGCGGCGAGATCCAACCGAACACGATGTGCAGATCGAGATCCTTTTCTGCGGTATTTGCCACTCCGACCTACATGCGGTGCGCGACGAGTGGAGCGAGTTCCTGCCGACCGTCTATCCGATCGTTCCTGGGCATGAGATTGCCGGCCGGGTAACCAAGGTTGGCTCGGCAGTTACGAAATACAAGGCCGGCGATCTCGCGGCGGTCGGCTGCCTGGTCGACTCGGATGGTACCTGCGGGCAGTGCCAGGATGGGTTTGAGCAGTTCTGTCAAGATGCGACCTATACTTACAACACTCCGGACAAGCACCTTGAAGGCGTCACTTACGGCGGCTACTCCGAAAGCATAGTCGTCGATGAACGATTTGTTTTGGGCGTTCCGTCGAACCTGGATCTCGCAGGCGCCGCGCCATTACTTTGCGCCGGCATCACAACCTATTCGCCCATGCGCCACTGGGGTGTTGCAAAGGGCAAGAAGGTTGGCGTCGTCGGCCTCGGTGGGCTCGGACATATGGCGGTAAAGTTTGCCCGCGCGTTCGGCGCCCACGTTGTTGTGTTCACTACTTCGGAAAGTAAAAAAGAAGACGCTCTCCGACTTGGCGCTGATGAGGTTGTGCTCTCGCGCAACGCCAACGAAATGGAGAAGCATGCTGCTACCTTCGACTTCATTCTTGATGCCGTGGCCGCTGACCACGACATTAACGCGTATCTCAACCTTCTCGCCCGCGACGGCAGTCTGACTATGGTGGGAGCGCCGGAAAAGCCGCTGCCTGTGACCGTCTTTAACCTCATCTTTGGGCGTCGCAGTTTCTCCGGCTCGCTCATTGGTGGCATTGCAGAGACGCAGGAGATGCTCGACTTTTGCGGGCAGCACAACATAACCGCCGACGTTGAAGTGATTCCGATCCAAAAGATCAACGAGGCATACGACCGGATGACGAAGTCGGATGTGAAGTATCGCTTTTCGATTGATATGGCTTCATTGAAATCGGCGTGACTGACCGGATGCTTGCTACCGCAGGTGCGCTATCAACTTCGTGGAAAATGGGCTCTGAAATGACAAATGAAAATGTGAAATGATAAATGGAAAATCTCTCGGTTTACCCCCGCCTCAGTCATTCAACCCAGTCTCACGAGGGTCAACCTCTTTGCCCCGTAGGGGCAAGATGTTTATAGCTTGAGGATTGGAACCGCGCGCTCCATCGGGCGCAATGTTGTTCTCGCGGTTCCCATTGTTATTGATGGCCTTCTTGACGCTCGTGATCCCATCTGTTATAAAAATTTCTTCGCGTTTGCTTCGTAGTTCTCACTGTGCAAAGCGCTATTCCGCAGTAGCTCAATGGCAGAGCATTCGGCTGTTAACCGAAGGGTTGTAGGTTCGAGTCCTACCTGCGGAGCCAAATTTTCGAAGGGCCGCTTCGGGCGGCCTTTGGTTTACTAGAACTCTGCCATTGCCGTGCTTGCGCCTTCGCCGAATCTGCGAGAATATTCGCTTCGCAAATCACAACGCAATCCTGAACTCAGTCTGATTCACATGGAGAGGTGTCTATGGAGCGCCGAATAACCGGATGGTATAGCCACAATCTAAACGCCGAAATGCCGCTTGTCGCCTACGGGCATGCGGGTCAACCACTCCTGATGTTTCCCACTGCGGCAGCGGACTATCTCGAGTATGAACGGTTTCACCTGGTAGATGCGATTAAGCCGTTAATCGAGGCGGGGAAGATTCGTGCCTATTCAATCAACAGTGTCAATCGTTACAGTCTGCTCAACGACAAGATGCCGCCCAATCTCAAGGCTGAGTTGTTAACACGCTTCGATCGTTACATCAGCGACGAGGTGTTACCGTTGATTCGTAATGAAGCGGGACAGGACGCGCGTCCGTTAACAACCGGCGCCAGCCTCGGCGCTTTCCTTGCTGCCAACGCCTACTTCAAGCATCCGGATCTGTTTCGCGGTGTGATTGCGATGAGTGGAAGCTATGATGTGCGCTCTTATTTAAAAGACTTCTACGATGACAACGTCTATTTCAACAATCCCGCCGACTACCTGCCAAACCTGAACGACGATCACTATCTGCCGATGCTGCAAAAGGCTGACGCGATCTACATCCTGTCCGGCCAGGGCTCATACGAGGCGCCTGAGCGCAGCCAACATCTGTCCGACATCCTCAAACTGAAAGGGATTCCACACCAGCTCGATTTGTGGGGACCTGATGTAAACCACGACTGGCCCTGGTGGCGCAAGATGCTGCCGCACACCTTGGGCATGATCGTAGGAAAGGATGCACAGACTGACGGAGGAAAAGGATAAAGGGGAAAAGGGGGGAACAGGGAAATAGGGAAAGGGGAAGTGCGTTGAACTGCTCTTCCCCTTTTCCCTTTTCCCTTTTACCCTGTTTCCCTTTTTCCCGGTGGTTTACGGCTCCTCGCCACCCTTCTTGCCCTTCTTCTTTTGTGGGTCTACTTCACGCGGGCGAGTAACCGGCGCCGGCGGCGGAGGCTCATCTCGTGGAGTTACCGGTTCCGCCTTCGGTTGTGGATTGGCCGGCTGCTCATCAACCTTTGGTGGCGGCGGCAACGTCACTTGTTCAAGCTTGGGCTCGGTCACCGTCGTCGGAAGAGTCATTTGACTATCATCTTCGTCTTCCTCTTCGCCCCTAAACTGCGCGCGTTCGGCCGCTAGCTCACGCTGCCGCTGCCGGAAGAGCTCCTTCATGTCTTCGGGCATCGATGGAGCCTTGTCAAAGTTTTCCTTGGGCTTGTCCTTCAGGAAGTCTTTCATGAAGTCGACAAAGAACGGCAGTGCACCAACACCGCCCGTCATCCCTTTGCCCAGATCTTTCTTGCGACCCGGATAGCCCATCCACACACCAGTCACATATGTCGGTGTGTAACCGATAAACCATACGTCGGTGTGATCATTAACCGTGCCCGTTTTGCCGGCGAGCGGTACGCCCAGCGAACGTGCCGCGGTAGCCGTGCCGGCTTCAACCACGCCGCGCATCATCGACACCATGGTCAAGGCCACGTATTCATTCATCACTTTGTGCGTGGTCTTTTCCCACTCTTCGAGCACCGCGCCATCTCGATCCAACACGCGTCGCACCAAATGCGGCTCCACGCGGATTCCTTTGTTTGGAAAGGCAGAATAGGCAGAGACCATCTGGTCCAAAGGCACCTCAGTCGCGCCCAGTGCAGAAGGAAGATAAGGCGCCATCGGCACCTTGATGCCGAAGCGGCGCACCATCTGTGCGCCCGTTTGAATGCCGACAGTCTGTAACAAATGAACCGCTGGGACATTCATCGACTTGGCCAAAGCAGTTTTGAGCGGCAGGTCGCCGTTGCCGAGTGAGCCGTCGTAGTTGTGCGGCTGCCATGGACCAATCTTGATAGGTGCGCCGCTGACGGTGGTGTCGGGAGTCATTCCCCATTCGACCGCGGCTGTATAGACAAAGGGTTTGAAGCACGAGCCAGTTTGCCGGTAAGCCTGCGTAGCATTATTAAACTTGCTGGTGCTGTAGAAATCGTAGCCACCGATCATGGTAACGATCTCGCCCGTCTTGGCGTTGAGCGTCATCATGGCCCCGGCCACTGCCGGAACCTGAGACAGCTCGACCTTTAGCCGCCGGCTCTTCTTATCGACTTCCTTGATGTGAAACTCAGATAAGTAACCCGGTTTCAGCTCGTCCTTCGGTTGCCGTCCCGACCAGCCCATGTCAGTGGCGCCTACGGTCGCGGTGTAGTTACCAAAACGTATGAGCGCTTCGTTACGCGCGCGATCGACTTTCGCTACCAGGCCCGATAGGAAGCGGCCGGGTTCATATTCGTTGCCGTACCAATCAGGGTCTTTGTAGTTATTAATTTCCTGGGTCGTCGGCTGGCCATTTTGAGACGAGGTAGGAATAAGTTTGTAACTGGAGCGCCAGCCGCGCGAACGGTCGTAGCGTCGCAAGCCGGCGCGCACTACTTCATAAGCCTTCTTCTGCGCTTCGACATTGATGGTGGTGTAAACAGAAAGTCCGCCCTGGGCCACGCGGGTGGTGTATTTGTCCTCCAACTCCTGCCGAATATGCTCCACCGGATAATCGAACGCGCTCGATTTTGGCTGGGATTGATAGTAAGCGGTGTCGGCGAGTTGAATCGGTTTTGCCTTCGCGGCTTCGACTTCCGGCTCAGTGGCAAAACCATTCCGCGCCATCAAATCGAGCACCAGGTCGCGGCGCTCTTTCGCCTTCGCCGGATTAGCAGTCGGGGAATACTCGCTGGGAGCTTTGGGCACGCCAGCGAGCAGTGCCGCTTCACCAATAGTTAGGTCCTTCGCCTGTTTGCCGAAATACGTTTCCGCGCCCGCCTCAACTCCGTATGCATTCGCGCCCAGGAAGATGTGGTTGGCGTAAAGCTCCATGATCTGGTTCTTGGTGTAGTAACGTTCGATCTGGAGCGCGAGGGCCCACTCATTCATCTTGCGCTTGAGCGTTTGTTCTTTCGAGAGAAATAGATTCTTAGCGAGCTGCTGCGTAAGCGTTGATCCACCTTCCACTTTGTCGGTCGTTAGGTTTTTCCAGGTGGCGCCGATGATGCGAACAGGGTCGATCCCGACGTGATCGTAGAAGCGCGCGTCCTCGACGGCTAGGATCGCGTTTTTCATGAGCGGCGGAATCTCTTCATACTTGAGTGGGATGCGTTTCTCGAGTGCAAACTCACCGATCACTGTTGCGCCGTCATCGGCGTATACACGCGTGACTACACTCGGTCGATACGTGGCCAGAGCCGCCACTTCATTCGCCGCTCGCGAATAATTCAGCTTGTAAGCCGCGACAATTCCTGTCAGTCCGCCAGCGGCCAGCGCCAACAGCAAAACTACAGGCAGCCATAATCTGCGCAGCAGATGCCCCCTCTGGGCCGGTGGAGCCGTTACGATTGCCTTCGGGGAATATGCTTTTAAACCGGGATGTTTTGCGGCCATATCTTCTAAAGTCCTCAGTAATACTGTGCTCCAGGATGCCCTTTTCCGACAACGTGGCTTCCCACAGTGTTTGAGTTCGCCCGTTTACAGTAAGAGATTATAACGTAGCATTCGCTTCGCGGCTTAGCCGACCGATGTGCGGAAGGCCTATAGCCATCCGTCAAATTCTTGACAGCAAAAAGGATTCCCATGATGATTCAGCTATGAGCCTTACATCCATTCAGGACGAGATTCAAAAGCTCGAACCGGCTGAACGAGCATCGTTGATAGATTTGCTCTGGGACAGTCTGGACTCGGAGCACATAAGGGGAATCGAGGCGAAATGGGCCGCGGAATCAGAAGATCGAATCGATGCTTTTGAACGCGGCGAATTGCCTGCCGTTGATGGACCCACCGCACTCGAAGAACTTCGTTCATCTCTCCGGAAATGACGAAGTACAGATTTTCCTCAGCAGCGTTTTCCGAGTTAAAAGAAGCCACCCTTTACTACGAAGAGAAAAAGAACGGCCTGGGCATCGCCTTCCTCGATGAGATCGATGCCACGGTCGAACGAATCGTGCGTTTTTCTCACGCGTGGCATCCTATCTCTGCGCGAACCAGACGCTGCCGAACTCACCGGTTCCCATTCGGAATACTTTATCAAGTTCGACCTGATGGAATTCTTGTCACTGCGGTAATGGATCTTCGGCGCGATCCGAAGCGATGGAAGGAGTTCCTTTAAAATACGGGAGAGGCGCTCTTGAATGGGAGGGGATTTGCAATGCCACCGGCGGCGATGTACCGGCAAACTGATCGTCAGCACAAATCGAGGTAACACTAGGAAAAAGCTTCTAAAAGCGTCGCGAGGGTGAAGGACCTCTGCAACCGTGGACTTATTGCGGCGCTTGCTTACTGCCCTCTTAATGTTTATGAACATTTGCCGTTCTCAACTGGCAACGCCAACTCGCATCTTCTATAATCATTCTCGCAAACGGGGGCGACAGGCTTCGACAGGGGTTTGGACGACCGACGGATGTCATGCCGGGCTACTCTATGCAGCTCGTTAAAACGCGTAGGGAAAAAACAATTGCCAATAACAATGAATTGGCTCTAGCTGCCTAATTAAGCGCTAGCGTCTCGCCGCAAGTTGCTTATGCGCGCGGAGGGAGATGTCACTCAGATAAGCTGGCGCGAACCTTCGGTCCGTGGGTTCGCGCGAGATAAAGCCGGACTAGCTTTCATCGAGGTCTTGTCACTTCACTTACTCGGTGTAAAGCGAAAATCTGGTAGCTTGACTACCAGGAATGAGAAGTGAATAAGCATGTAGAGTTTTTCGGCGTTTTCTCTTGGATCCGAGTTCAAATCTCGGCGCCTCCACCATTTCCAAAGGATGAAGGATGAGGGATGAAGGATGAAACAAGAAGGAGCGAGTCGCCCCAAAGCGGCCTTTCTCTTCATCCTTCATCCTTCATTCTTCATCCTTGCTTCTCGCCGTCATCCTTCATCCTTTGATTTCTGACCTTCCCATTGGCATCTTCGACAGCGGCGTTGGCGGGCTCAGTGTGTATCGAGCGCTACACGAAAGGCTGCCTAACGAACGCTTCGTTTATCTGGGTGACACCGCGCGCGTGCCGTACGGCACCAAATCACTATCCACGGTCGAACGATATGCAGTTGAAAACGCGGCGTTCCTCGAAGCACATGGGATCAAGCTTCTGGTAGTTGCCTGTAACACGGCTTCCGCTCTCGCGCTTCCCGTAATCAGAGACGCTGTTAAAGTCGACGTGATAGGAGTTATCGAACCCGGCGCGCGCGCGGCAGTCGAAATAGCCGGTGAGAAAAAGATTGGAGTGATTGCGACTGAGGCTACGGTGCAAAGTGCTGCCTATGGAAAGGCCATTCGGCACTTAAACTCAAACCTCCAAGTTATTGAACGGGCTTGTCCACTGTTTGTTCCTCTTGCTGAAGAAGGTTGGGCCGGCAGCGATGTCGCGCGCTCGGTGGCAGAGGAGTACCTCGGCGATTTTAGAAAACAGGATCTCGGTGCGATCGTGTTAGGTTGTACGCATTACCCGATGCTGCGGGATTTGATTAGTGAAATAACCGGCGGCGTTCCCTTGATCGATTCCGGCGACGCAACCGCGCGCGAAGTGAAATCTATGCTTGAAACCAGAGGCACTGGGTCATTGCGCCAGCCCAATCTGCGGGATCGCCAACTTTGTGATGACCTGGACCACTTTTACGTTACCGACGCCGCAGAGCGCTTCTCCAAGGTAGCGGAGCGGTTTCTGGGTACCGCACCCTCCGTGCTGGAGGCGGTGGAGATTTGGGGACACGATGAGCTTCGCACGCACTGACGGACGCGCCCTCGAGGAGCTGCGGGAAGTCAAAATAAGTCCTGGCTACCTACCGTATGCTGAAGGCTCCGTGCTTATTGAGATGGGCCAAACCCGAGTAGTGTGTGCTGCTTCTATAGAGGACAAGGTGCCTTCGTTTCTCCGCAACAGCGGCCAGGGTTGGATAACCGCGGAATACTCGATGCTGCCGCGCGCTACGCAACAAAGGACGCAAAGAGAAGTTCGACGGGGTGGCCCTTCAGGCAGGACGCATGAGATTCAACGGCTGATAGGTCGGAGCTTGAGGGCCGCAGCCGACATGAAGCTACTCGGCGAGCGGACCTTGACGCTGGACTGCGATGTTCTACAGGCCGATGGAGGCACCCGCACCGCGGCTATTACCGGGGCATATGTTGCCTGCGCATTGGCCAGCGGTCGCCTGGTAAACGCGGGCAAGATCCCGCGCACAATAATTATCAATCAAGTTGCCGCAATCAGCGTGGGCATGGTGGGAAATCAGGCCTTGCTGGATCTAAAATATGATGAAGACTCTGCCGCGGAAGTCGATATGAATGTCGTTTGCACAGGCGACGGACGCTTCATCGAAGTTCAGGGAACAGCCGAGCGCGAGCCTTTCACACGCGAACAGATGGATAGCTTGCTGGCTTTGGCTTCCAAAGGGATCCAGGAATTGTTAGCGATCCAGCGAAAAGTGATTGAAGAAACGTCGCAATCGCCGGCGTCTCATAAAGCCTCAAAATAATGGCTGAGACAACGAGGACGCCGCCGGGTCGCATCGGAACAGCGGCATCAAGGAAGGCTTACCTGTAATACCTAACATTCTGACAAGCTTCATGTATTTTGAATGGAGTCAATTAAGATGAAATACCCCAAGGCTCTTTTACTGCTCTTCGCGATTGCCGCGGCATGTGCTGCAGCGTTTGCCCAGTCGACATACAGCAACCCGCAAGTTGACTACGCGCTTGAGCTGCCATCGCCGACATGGCGAGCAATCTCGGAGCCGGATGCGGCCCACGAACATGCGGAGTTTGTCTTTGGCGACAGGCTTGACGGTTACCTGCAAATTCGCAAAGAGGTAGTCGATGCCGGAACTAAGCCTTCAGATCTGGCGCGTCGGGACATGGACCAAAAACTCAGATTCTTACCGGGATTTGTCGAAGGGAAAGAAGACCCATTTGCGGGACGATTAAGCGGTGTGACCGTTTCCTACGAGTTTATCAAGACCGCGAAACCGATGATTGGCAGGATCTATTACTTGCAAGCAGACAACCGCACAATCTATGCGCTGCGTTTTACCGGCCTGCGCGACAAACTGACTCGCATACGCAATCAGACGGATTCCATTTCGCGAAGCTTCCGACTTAAGTAACAATCGCCCGCATGACACACACCCTGGCCGCCACGTTTTTAAGACGCTGGCGGCCTTGTGTTTTTTGAGTTACTTATCGCGCCGCGAGACCTTTGAGTCGGAGCGAACTACATTCAACTGATGAGAGTGCAGCTAGCGCCAGGGTTAACGATAAGGAAGTCCGCCATCGAGGGCAGGGGATGTTTCGCTTCCTCCCACTTCACCGGCAGGCACAAAATTGCCGAATACACCGGCGAAAAAATTACCAACGCCGAGGCTAACCGGAGAGCGAGCCGCCGGCGGTTGCGTATTTGTGCGATCAATAATCGTTGGAGCCTTGACGGCAGCCGTGGCGGGAACGGTACGCACTACATAAACCATTCATGCGAACCGAACGCTTACATGAAAATTCTCTACGACCACATTCTGTTCATGGCGCTTCGCGATATCAAACCAGGCGAAGAGATTACGATTGACTATGAATCCACCCTGCACTCAAATAAAAAAAGGTGCACTTGTGGTGCACCCAATTGTCGCGGAACGATCAATAAGCCCGGCTCTTAGAGTCTCGGCAGAGTAAAGCTGAATTTGGAGCCACGTCCGACCTCCGACTCCAAACCCACCGTGCCTCCATGCTGTTCGACCACTTCACGAACAAAGGACAAACCCAAACCAGTCGACTCTTCATCCTTGTCTTCGCCTTCGCGGACCACGCGGAAAAACTTTTCCCAGACGCGTTCCTTGGCCTCGGCGGGAATCCCATAGCCCCTATCTTCAACGCATAGGCGAACAGTCTCGGCTTCGAGTGCAGTGGATACAGTGACCGTGGTGCGTTCCGGACTATATTTGATGGCGTTGCTCACCAGGTTCTTCACGGCCTGGGTAATCATGCTTTTGTCGGCTGCGACGGGTGGGAGCTTTTGGGTGGGCTGTTCAATCAGCCTGATACGTCGTTTCTTTGCCACCGGTTGAAGTGTTGCTATCGTTTCTTTCACCACTTCATCCAGCCGCAGCGGAATCTTCAGCACTTCCTGACGGTCCTTGCGCTCCAACTTAGTGACGGCCAGGAAGGTATTGATCATTCGCGAGAGCCTCTGAGATTCATTTGCAATGATGGTGACGAACTCCTTGGCTTGTTCAGGCAATTCCTCGTCGGCGGTAAGCAGCTCAGCGAATCCATTGATGCTGGTGAGCGGGGTGCGCAGCTCATGCGACATCAATGAAATCATGTCGCTCTTCAGTTGCTCATACTCCTTAATTCGCGTGACATCTTTAACCACGAGGCTCAGACAAAGCGGTTGGGCAAGGCGACTGCCGTTATCGGTGGCGATTGAGTCATCGTATACAAGAGAGATTCGCAGGCTGTAAGTTGCGTTGTGCTCAGCAAAATGAAGCTCGCGTTCATAGGCGTCGCCGGTTTGCAAAACTCGCCGGACCGCGATTGCAGGTTCGTCGAAAACGTCAGTGCGAAACTTGTCCAGTAAATCGAAAAAGCCCAACCCGGAACTCTCTTCATTGGTCAGTCCAGCCAGCTCCAAGAGTGCCGAATTCGCGTAGGCTATTCTCCCGTCCAGATATGCCAACCCGACTCCATCAACCAATTCTGAAAGCGAGTTGACGCCAATGCGTTGCTCCAATAGCGCGCCGTTAAGCACGTAAAGCGATTGCAGTTTTTGACACGACGATTTGACCGAGAAAAACGCGAGTGGGTTATCGGAATTATTATTCTTGTGGGTCTCTTCGCGCTGAAGATTTCGCGCCATTTGCCCGCCCACCGCTTGCAGCAATGCGCGGTCGTCTTCGTCAAACGTCTGACTGATACGAACAAGTAAGGCCCCAACCGTGCGCTCCTCATGTCGCAAAGGCAAAGCAATGTTTGTAGAAGACTCTTCCGATTCGGGTTTATCAACCACAATCTCTTTGGCAGCCATCGCGCGTTCACAAAGGCGAACCGCGTCACGCCAAGCCGAGTTTCGACTGGTGTCGAGGGAGCCGCCGTTTACGCGAAGCCGGGCCGACGAAACCAAATGACCCAGACTATCGCGACGGAAGACGACGGCCTCGGTCGGTGATAGCACGGTGTCCAATAATTTCAATCCGCTTAATAGTCTGTGATCGGCGTCAGCACCTTCCGGTGAATCCAACTCGCCGGACGAGGCGATCAGTTTCCGGGTGAGCTTAGTGTCCTGATCGCGAAGGCGCTTGAGCTGCATGGTGATTGCGGAAAGTGAAGCCGCCAGAGCTACCGGAGCGAACAGAATATCGAGCGAGAAGAACCACGACGCGAAGAGACTTAGGCCGGCGAGACCGATGAAGCCGCCACCGAGATGAGGGATAGCTCCACGGCCACCAATTCTCGCGACCTCGATAGCCGCAGCAAGCGAGGCTGCGAAGATCAGTAATGCCCCGACCCAGGCCTTTGGTGTTATCAGCGGGGCGCCTTCAACCTTTGGCAAGAGCACAAAGGCGGTTTCCAGCGACGACAAGAGGCCGGTAAACCACAGACCAAAGCTCAGCGCCCCCGCGAGAGCCGCGACGGCGACGCAAATCAACAGAAACTTCAGAAGGGAATTGAAGGCCAAGTTCGAAAGGGAAATTGAAGGAATAGGTTGGAGCAGATTGCTTTTGCTGGGATTACAAAAGCGTGAGGATTATACACTGCCCGACGTTGTTTGTTCCACTAAAACCTAGGAAATGCTCAATTTTGAGGGTCTATGTACTTAGGGACTGGATCGCTTTTAGAAGTTCCGCCTCTTCTCCCGGCGCCACCGTTCGCAAGTCTAACAAGACGCGATGATCACTGATCCTTGCGATTATTGGCGGGGAAGATAGCCGAAGTTGGCGCTCCATCTCGTCTGAGCTCAGCGTTTCGTGTTCCAGCGCGAGTAGCACTGTTTCCGGGTGAACACTAGGTCCCGAACCGCCACCCACAGCGGATTCGCCCGGGACTAGCGTCACCGTCAATCCTGCGATTGAGCCACTTCTTAGTTGTTCCTGCAGACTTCGTGCTCTCTGTTCCAACACATCTTTACTGATCGATAACATGTGAAGGACCGGTACGTCGTCGAGTTTTCCTAACCGAAGTGACTCGAGCGTTGTTTCGAGCGCGGCCAGGCAGAGTTTGTCTGCGCGAAGCGCTCGATACAAAGAGTGCTTGCGAAGACGTTCAATAATTTCTCCGCGCCCGACTATCAATCCTGCCTGACTGGCACCCAATAGTTTGTCACCACTGAACGAAACCACGTCAGCGCCGGCAGCTATTGATTCGCTTACCAATGGCTCGTCGCCAAGCCCGTACCTGCTCAAGTCCACCAGCACGCCTGAACCCGCATCTTCATAAAGCCATAAGCCACGCTCGTGGGCGAGAGCGGCAAGCTCAGATAGTTCCGGAGCAGTGACAAAACCGATGATGCGATAATTCGAGGGATGCACTCGCATTATCAGCCGAGTTTCGTCAGTAACCGCGCGACGGTAGTCTTCGAGTTTAGTGCGGTTCGTCGTGCCTACTTCAACCATGCGCGTTCCTGAATTCGACATCACATCCGGCACGCGAAAATCGCCGCCGATCTCGACCAGCTCACCTCGCGACACCAGCGTCTCGCCGCCACGCGCTAGTACTGTTAGAACAAGCAACGCGGCAGACGCACAGTTGTTCACGACGAGAGCGGCTTCAGCGCCGGTTAGTTGGGTGAGCAGTTCTTCCGCGTAGGCAGCGCGTTTGCCGCGAGAGCCCGCTGTCGAGTCGTACTCCAGAGTGCAATATCCAGCAGCCTCGGCTACTGCGGCCCGCGCACTAGCTGAGAGTGGAGCGCGACCAAGATTTGTGTGCAGGATGACGCCGGTTGCGTTGATTACACGACGCAAGCTGGCTCGAGCCTGATCCTGACAAGCCTCCTGAAGCCTTTTTACCGCGGTTTCCAACAGGGACTCTTTCGTATAGTCCCTACCATCGTTCGACCGGATCTGGGTCCGCAGCTCTTCGACTACTCCTCGAGCTAATGCCGTCAGTTGTCGGCTGCCAACGTAGTCACGTAGCCCAAGTGCCGCAGGGGTGCGCAGTATCTGATCCACAGAGGGAATGACACTGAGTGCTGAAATCTTTGAAACAGAAGGATTCGCCATACTCTGACTTGAAGTGTTTAGAAATTCTAGAATAACGGCAGTTAGGGGCCTGCGCAAAGGGGTTACAGCACTGAGCCTGCTTGGACGCTTTTATCCTTATTTATTGACACCGAGCTTTTGAAACACCTAGACTGGCTCCAGTTGGGTTAACCCAACCCTGCCTTGTTTTTCCCGCCTGGTAAGGAGATTCCCACGCATGTCTCAAAGCAATAACAAGCTTTTTCGCTCTCAGTCTAGAGCCAAGACCAACAAAAACAGAAACAAGCTTATAACCGAGTACGAGCCGACGATCGATGAACAATTGTCGCGTCTTGAAGAGGACATTCGGCGCCTGAAGATCGAGTTTGACATCTTCTTCAACGGCGCTTCCAAGCGCCCACCTTACGATACTAGGGGCCGCGTCGAAACACTCATAAAGCGGCTCGGCGACGACCGGACCCTTAGCTATGCCCATCGCTACCGGTATACATCATTGGCCTCACGTTACAATGCCTTCCGCGATCTGTGGCGACGCACCATGCAGGGACGGGAAGAAGGCCGCGATCCAATTGCGGCGGCTCGAGTGAACGCGAAGCAGCAGGCGGTTGACGGTTTTCAGAAGACCAGTTTCGTTTGTGAGGACGCGCATAAGGACGTCGAACTAGTGAAAAGCGTCTACAGTGCTTTGGTTGAGGCCAAAAAGGTTTGCGGTGAACCGGTCGAAGACTTTTCCTTTCCCAGGTTTCATCGATTGGTGGCTTCGCAAGCGGACGTCCTCAAAGAACGAGTGGGGTGTAAACGCGTTTCGTTTTCAATTGATGTTGAGGGCGGGCACGTAAGTTTCAAGGCCAAAGCCGAGAGAAGCTGAAGCGGTCACAACTTTCCCAGCCACACTTTCCCGCAAAAAAGGCAACCCCGACTATTCGGAGTTGCCTTTTTCTTGTGTGCGCTTACCGGACCAGTAGACCGGCAGCGGTCAGTGGCGTTGCAAAAGCAAGCCGGGGAGACCTACATCTTGATCACTTTTTCAGCCTGTGGACCTTTGGGGCCTTGCGTAACCTCGAACTCAACTTCCTGACCCTCTTCAAGAGTCTTGAAGCCATCGCCCTGGATGGCGCTATAGTGAACGAAGATGTCCGAAGAGCCAGGCTGCTCGATGAAACCATAACCCTTCGAGTTGTTAAACCACTTGACCTTACCGGTTATTCTAGACATAACGACGAATCCTCCTAACGATTCGGTAAAACGGGGCGAGAGCTTTTAGAGCTTTCGCGCGACCTCGGTTAAAGCTTGTGAGCCGGACGCGCTTTTAGGGGCGCAGCACGGAACCAAACCAACAAAAAAAGCATGGTGAAAAGCGCTGGATGCGCATTCCATCATGCTCGTGCTTACGGGGGGAAACCTGAGAAAACATTACTGTAAAGCCTGTAAAACTAAAAACTTAGGGCAAACTCTCGGCTTGGACGAGGGCGCATACTAAGCGAAAGCATTTTCGCCTGTCAAGCTAAAAGTCTAGCGGGCACTCGTCAAAAGATACTGCAGTGGATTGACCGGTTCGTCATTAATTCGCACTTCGTAATGCAGGTGTGGACCGGTTGAACGGCCTGTTGAACCCACGCGGCCGATGAACTGGCTGCGCTCAACTTTTTGTCCCTGCAGCACATCGATATGAGAGAGGTGTCCGTAACGCGTGGTCAAGCCGCCGCCATGGTCGATAACGACCAATTGGCCGTAGCCATTCTGCCAGCCTACAAATGTCACCGCTCCACTGGCCCCGGCCACAACGGGATCACCGTGGGCAGCGTCTATGTCCTGACCTGAGTGGAATTCAAAGGAGCCTCCCCCAAACGGGTTCCTTCTGCCGCCGAACCCGCCTTCTAATTTCCCAGTCACCGGCCAAACAGTAGGCGTATAGCCACGCTCGCGAAGGACCCTTTCATAGGCGCGCATACTTCGTTCGAGGTACGCCATTTTTCCGTTCCAGGGCAGCGAGGCTTTCCTCGTCAAGTGGCAACGCCGGTCCGCCGGTTCCGGGCAAGGAGTTGGGTTCAACTACTCCGGATTTCTCCGCTAGCTTGCGAGACGTGTCTTCGACGGCTTCGACGCGTGTATTTAGCTCATTTAACTCCTGGCGTTGCCGTTGGTTCTCAGCTCTAAGGCGCCGATTCTCAACTTCGGTGCGCAGGTGAGCAGCCTGTTGCGTTAATCCATAAAAGCCATAAAGCGAACCACAAAGTGCGAGGGCACCAGCCACGGCGAGGAGTTTTAAGGCTCTTTTTTTAACGCGAAAGCGACGAATGCGATCACTTGGATGGGGGGTGTGGGCAATAATAAAGGCGTAAAAACGGTCGTCTCTGGCCATTTCAAAAATTCTCCCGTTGCTCAGCAGTAAATCAGGGGCGGCTGAAACAACCGAAAATGGCACAGCCTCCAAAAAGGCGACTGGTGCGGATTATTCTTTAACGAGGTTATTGTTCCTGCTTGAAGTTGCAGCGGGTGAAAAACCAGAAATACAAGGGCAATTCAACCGGTCGGTGCTGCCAAGAACCGTGACCCTATCATACGAGAAAGGTCAATGCAACCCGTGGAACTACCCTGAATTGACTAGAAATCCTGTGCTTCGCGCCGCCGGCGGGAGCGGTCGCGCAGGATGGAAACCAGCACAAGCGTTATGACGGAGAGGAATACGACAATGATCAAGACTTTGATTGCAGCGAGCAAAAAGCCGCCGACCGTGACAATCGTGCTAAGGAGTGCAACGACGAGTAATAAGAGCGCCGAGACCCCACCAATTGCTTTCAGGATGAATACCATAATTACGCTTTCCTAACTAAGAACTACGCTTGAAGGGAAGAGTTTCAAGTCCCTTTCGAGCGAGCTGAGTTGTCTCTCCAGAACGAAATCTGGTGGTGTCCACAATTGGATTCGAAATCACTGAAGGGGGCGGGCGCCGCGTGTCAAACCGGACAATTCTGGCAGTTGAGCCACGCCGGCGCACGAAGTCAACGAGCATGTACGCTCCCAAAGCAACCAAAGCGATCGGGAGAAACTGCCGCACCGGAAACTGTACGCCCAATAATGTGTGCAACAGGAAGAGCGTGCCGATGATGATCAGCGTAATGCCCCAGGCAAATGGATTCCCATACAACCGGCGGGTAATGACGTCTTCTTCTGTGTCGGCACTGAGGCCTGCCCGCAACAACTGCGCGGTGCGGCATGCGTCAACCGCGGCGAACAGCCACGTACCGAAGATCCCCAGGATGAAGAACGGAACCCCCTGGCTCAAGACTGCCATCTGAAAGAAGCTGGCGAAGATGGCGAAGTGGACTATTGCTTTGGCCGTTTGACCGTTATAAGCAGCGCCCAGTCCAGGCACAAACGACAGCAGGGTTGCTATGAAAGGTGAACTCTTCCGGTAGTTGACTTCAGAAGCTGGGGCCTGCGACTGCTGACGAAGCATCTCCACACCCGCGACGATGCAATCCTGACAAAACGGAAAGCCACGAATGCGATGATCACACGCAGAACAAAGCTGTCGTGCACACTGGTTGCACTGTACGACAGAAGCATTCTTCGGATGATAAGAGCAATACAACATCAGTCTTGAACTCAGGATCTGTTCTGCTGACTCTTGTTGGCGGAGCCTGCCGGTTTTGTTTGCTGCTTCTGCTGAGTGCCGCCCTGATTGGGTTGCGCTGCCGGCGCACTCTGGGTCTGGCTGCCACCTACGAGTTCCTTGATTCCCTTGGTAATCTGCTTGATTCCGCCGTTTGAACCGGTGCCCTGTTCTGCCAAACGTATGCTGGCGCTGTAAACTCCGCTAATCGAACCATCTGCCGAAACCGTATTGGTCAGTACAAATACTGCCACCAACAACATCGTGGCCACGGTTGCGAGCTGAGGCGAAACGATGGGATCAAGCAATAAGCGCAGCCATGCAGCCAACCGCTCGCTAAAAGGCGCTCTGATTTCGTGAACCAAACCGCTACCCAACGTCGCCTGCAGGATTCGTTCGTTAAGTCCCACGGGAACCGGCTTTTCCTCTGCCAAATAGAGGTAACAAGTGCCAATTGCTCTCACCACTTCACCCGGCAGCTCATTACACTTGCCGCAAAGAATGGCGTGGCGCTCCCAACGGTGATAAAGCGAAGCGGGCAGGAAGCCATCGAGGTAATCTGTTAAAGATTCTTCGAAGTCCTCGCAACTCATCGCAGTTTCCGGCATCGTGCTTAAAAGGATTCTTGCTTCCAGGTCGCGAGGCGGCTCCAGACTCTTCGCGGAGCTGCAGGCCTGCATCGTGTTCTTAACTTCGCTCAGCGTCTCGTGACACACCGGGCAGCGCAGAGCGTGTTCCGCAAACGCCCTGTTCGCGTCACCCCCCAACGTTCCGTCAAGGTAATCAGTCAGCCGGTTCTCAAAGTCGTCACAAAGCATTACGTTCTCTCTTCCTGCCCCCGTTTACAATTGGCTGAATCCCCTCCGCTAAATAATCCGTTCAATAACCCTCACTAACCGCCAAAACCTTCATGCGTCGCAGAATTTTCGCGAGCTCTATGCGACCTCGGTTTATGCGCGACTTAACAGTTCCTTCAGGTATCTTTAGAAGATCGACGATCTCCTGGTAGCTCAATTCCTCAATGTCCCTGAGTATCACGCATGTCCTTAAATCCGGCGACAATTTGTCAATGCCTGCCTGAACTTGCGCGCCTAATTCCCGGCGCTCTATCTCCTGGTGAACCGAACGGGAAGACGTATGCAGGTGATAGGTGTGATCGGCGAGGTCGTCAGCTTGATTGTGGTGGGGAGTGCGCTGTCGCTTTCGGTAATCGTCAATGATCAGGTTCCGCGCCAATCGCATCAGCCAGTTCTGCAAGTCACCCTGTTTCGAGTCATATTGATCGAGAGACTTATAAACTCTCACGAAGACTTCCTGCGTCAAGTCTTCCGCAGTGTCTGCTCGAGATGTGAACCGATAGGCCAGGTTGTAAATCCGTCTTGAATACGTGTGCACAATTTCTTCCCAGGCCGCGCCGTCTCCAGCGCGACACTTGCGAACTAACTCGGCTCCTTCGTTGGCAGCCAACGCTCTTGCAGCCCCCACGTTTATCTCCGCACATCCTGGCTTAAAGTCCGGCCCATAATACTCGGGCTCTCGTTCAGGCGGAATTACGATTCCCGAAATGGGAAAGTTCCGGCAAAGCCCAGAAGATGACGGTTTCTCGTCGTTCCTCAATGAAATCAGCGTGAATCCCGAAGAATCTGGCTGATGGCATCACTTTCTTGCTAGCGTTAATGAACTGTAGTAGCCTTCCGGCGCGGCCCAATATCTTGTGGTTCGGTTTCTTCAGAGTCAAAAATTCGTAATCCTTTGAAATCAACTTCTCGCAGATACATTGAGTTTGGCGCCCTATCAGTGCTGGCGATTGCCATTTTATGGTGGTTTGGCAGGCAGTTGAACTGGGCTGAAGTTAGCCACTCAGTGCGTCAAGCCGACCCGCTTCTATTAGGCCTGGCCGTCTTGGTGATCTGTTCGGTTTATTTACTACGCGCGGCTCGCTGGGGCGCGCTGCTGGCTCCGCTCTCGCCCGCCCGCTTTCGGAATCTGTTCGAAGCAACAACTGTAGGCTTCGGCGCGTTGTTTCTGGTTGGCAGGGCTGGCGAGCTCGTGCGGCCCGTTGTCTTGCCGATGCGCGATCCGAGAATAAGGGCAAGCGCTTCGTTCGTCACCATAATGGTGGAACGAATCTACGACACTCTTGCCGTGGTAGTTTTATTCTCCGCGAACCTCATCTGGTTTAAACCGCCCGGGCACTTGGACGGTGAACTCGGACGGATTCGAATAGTCGGGTTCCTCCTGTTCCTTGGCGCCCTTGCGGTCGTGTTCGCCCTCATTCTTTTTCGTAAGTATTCGGATCGGCTGAGTGCTTCTCTCAAACAGAAACTGGAGGGTCGTCGATTTATTCCCAAACGACTTGCGCGGGCAGTGTTTAGCATCATGGAACAACTCGCTCGAGCGTTGCGGGTTCTGGTTGACGCGCGCGAGCTGGCGGTGACCGTGGGCTGGACGATAGCTATTTGGGCCGCTATCGCGTTTGCCAACTGGCTGGTGTTGCGAGCGTTTGGACTTTCTTTTGGTGTGCCGGAAACTCTATTTGTGCTGGGCTGGGCCTTAGTTGGTTCTTTGGTGCCGACTCCCGGAGGCGCCGCCGGTGCGTTCCACGCAGCCACTGCCGGGGCGCTGATTTTTCTGGGCATCGACCGGGAGCAGGCCGCCGGGATCTCCATTGTGATGCATATCGTTGATTTTGGCCCGGCCTTATTGTTTGGCACGTTCTATTTACTGCGCGGAGATATCAGCCTCTCTCGATTGCGCTCGCTCACCTCGGCCGAAGCGGTCGAGCACGCAGTTGAAGATGAGGCGATTGTGTCTGAAGAATTTTTTGGCCAAAGCCAATTGAAGGCGGCCACTGCGCGAGATTAGTTTTGTTTCAGGATTAGAGACTCCGCTCGAGGTTGATGCGATGAAATGTCCATTCTGCGGTTACCTGGAAGACAAGGTGGTCGATTCACGCGAATCTCGCGAGGGTGAGGCCATCCGCCGGCGTAGGGAGTGCTTGCGTTGTGAACGAAGATTTACTTCGTACGAACGCATTGATGAGATTCCCTACATGGTCATAAAGAAAGACGGAAGGCGCGAGCCCTTTGACCGCAATAAAGTAATGGCAGGTCTCTTACGAGCCTGCGAAAAACGGCCCGTACCCTCGTCAAAGCTCGACTCGATTGTCAACGCGATTGAGAAGTATGTGCAGGAGTCGGCAGAACGGGAACGGCCGACCAGTAAGATTGGCGAGATGATCATGCGCCGTCTGAAGGAACTCGATAAAGTTGCTTATGTGAGATTTGCCTCAGTCTATCTTGAATTCGAGGATGTGTCTGAGTTTATGACCGAACTAAAGCAACTGGTTCGCACGCGCGGCGCCGGTTCTTCAAGCCGAAAGAACTAGAAGTGTTGTTGCAGCTCAAATTGCATAGAGAATCACTGTAAGTTTCAGAACAAAGGAATGATAAAGCCAGCTCGCGCAACCGGTCTTGAACGACTTGAAATACAACGTCTACGCGATCGCGTAGGACGGTTATTTGCTGCTCTTCAGGAAGCTACCGTTGCAGAAGACCCGCTGGCCTCTGAGGCCTGGGCGCCTCCGGTCGATCTTTGTGAGACGACCGACCGAATAGTTTTGCGCGTCGAACTTCCGGGACTGGCAGCTGAGCAAATCAGAATTGGCGCCACTAATACTCAGCTCCGCATTTGGGGCGAAAAGAAAAGTCGCAAACCTCGGACTCGGATAATTTCGCACCTTTGTTCGGAACGCAGTTTTGGCAGGTTTAGCCGAATTGTTCCTCTTCGTTGGACAGTAAGCATTCAAGATGCGACGGCTGAGCTCACAAACGGAATCCTGATAGTTCAACTGCCCAAAATTGAAGACAGGCGAGGAGTTGAGTTTCGAATTCCGGTTAAAGGGGACGAGTCCTGACCGCATAACCAAGGTAGAACCAAACTAACTATGGCCATCATAAAAGAAACCGAAGTGACCGAAGACGTTGAAGTAGCCGACACGGGACAGGAGCTGCAGATTCCGAACGACCTTCCCGTTTTGCCTTTGCGCGACATCGTTATCTATCCCTTCATGATCGTGCCACTCTTCGTTTCGCGCGAAAAGTCTATCCGGGCGGTTGATGAAGCGCTTGGCGAAAATCGCATGATCCTTTTGGCGTCGCAAAAGGATCTCGACAAGGAGGAGCCGACAGCGGACGACCTCTATAAGGTGGGTACGGCGGCAGTAATCATGAGAATGCTCAAGCTCCCTGACGGGCGGATCAGAATCCTCGTCCAGGGGTTGGCGCGCGCTGAAATCGAATCAGTGGAAACCGCGGGAGAATTTATTCGCGCGCGAGTGAATGTGGTTCAGGAGGTTTTGCCCCCGGAACGATCTTTGGAAGTTGAAGCCCTGGTGAGGAATGTGCGCGCCTCAATGGAGAAGGCCATCAATCTTGGTAAAAACATTTCGCCCGAGGTTATGGCAATCATTGCGAACCTCGATGATGCAGGCCGGCTCGCAGACCTGTCTGCCTCAAATCTTGAGCTTAAAGTAGAAGATGCGCAGTCAGTCCTGGACATCGCCGACACGACAGCAAGGCTTCGACGTGTAAACGAGCTGTTGAATAAAGAAATCGAAGTGTTGACGGTGCAGCAGGAAATCAACACGCAAGCGCGTGCCGACATCGATCGTTCTCAGCGCGAGTTTTATTTGCGGCAGCAGATGAAAGCAATTCAGAGCGAGCTGGGTGAAGGAAATGAGCTTGCGGAAGAAGTTGCCCAATTCCGGGAGAAGATTGAAGCAGCAAATATGCCGAAACCCGCGGAAGACGAAGCGTTAAGGCAGTTGAAAAAACTTGAACGCATGCATCCAGACGCGGCCGAAACGGCAACGCTGCGAAATTGGATGGAAATAATGACCGACCTTCCCTGGTCGAAAGCTTCCACTGACAATCTTGATTTACAGAAAGCCGAAACGATTCTGAACGAAGATCACTACGGTTTGGAGAGAGTCAAAGATCGGATTATCGAGGCTCTGGCCGTGCGCAAACTCAAGGAGAAACCGAAAGGCCCCATCCTTTGCCTCGTGGGACCTCCCGGCGTCGGCAAGACCTCGCTGGGACGGTCAATTGCACGCGCACTTGATCGCAAGTTTATTAGGTTGTCGCTGGGCGGTGTTCACGACGAAGCCGAGATCCGCGGCCATCGACGAACCTATGTGGGCGCAATGCCCGGACGAGTTATTCAGGCGATCCAACAGGCCGGTACTAATAACCCGTTGATCATGCTCGATGAGATTGACAAGGTGGGCGCCGACTTCCGTGGCGATCCTTCATCCGCGCTGCTCGAGGTCCTTGACCCGGAACAGAACAACAGTTTTCGCGACAACTATCTGGGGGTCACCTTCGACCTGTCGAATGTCATCTTCATGACCACGGCAAACATATTAGACACGATTCAACCACCGCTTCGAGATCGCATGGAAGTAATAAGGCTTGCCGGTTATACCGAAGAGGAAAAGCGCGAGATTGCGCGTCGCCACTTGCTGCCGAAGCAGATGGAAGAAAACGGAATCACAGCGAAGGATCTGCACATCTCCAAGACTGCGCTAGTGGCAATCATTCAACAGTACACACAGGAAGCAGGGCTGCGGCAGTTAGAGAGGGAGATCGGGAGGATCTCACGCAAGGTCGCGCGGCGGATGGCAGAGAACCACAAAGGTGCAGTGCGAGTGTCGCTGAAGAATCTTCACGAGTTTCTCGGCGCTCCCAAAGTGATTCCGGAGGAGGTGTTGAAGAAGGATCAGATCGGAGTGGCCACTGGACTTGCATGGACGGCAGTTGGAGGAGACGTATTGTTTATCGAAACTCTACGTATGAAGGGGAAGGGAAGTCTCGTGCTGACTGGCCAACTCGGCGACGTGATGCGGGAATCGGCTCAGGCCGCTTACTCCTACGCCAAGTCTCGTGCAAAGGAACTAGAGATCAACGAAGAAGATTTCAATAACTACGATCTCCATATACACATTCCAGAGGGCGCGATCCCGAAAGATGGCCCTTCGGCAGGAATAACGCTCGCTACCGCGATGGTTTCTGCGCTTTCATTGCGGCCGGTGCGAAAGGACGTGGCCATGACCGGCGAGATTACTCTGCGTGGCAATGTGCTTCCGGTCGGTGGAATTAAAGAGAAGGTGCTGGCCGCCAGGCGCGCAAGGGTTTCCACCATAATCCTGCCGCAACAGAACCGTCGCGATATGGACGAGGTTCCAAAAGAACCGTTCAAGGATATTCGTTTCGTATTTGTCGACAATATGAGGCAGGTATTTCGAGAGGCGTTGAAGGAGAGAGTGATTCCACCAGCGACTTCAGGGCCGCGACCTCAGCGAGTACCGCAGGCTGCGGTCGCAAGAGAGGTCTGAACAAGACCTAAAATAACAAAAAGGCCGCTCAAACCGAGCGGCCTTATTAGTTTAGCTGGTGATGCAAAAACTTAGGTAACGGCGGTCTCGTGATTGATGAAAAATTGCTGGCTATCAAAGGGGTTCGCGCCAGGCTCCGAGGAAACTCTTGAATAAGTTCCGTCGGGACCCAACTCCCTGGCCCTAACGTTGTCACGGAGATAAGCAGCGAGCAGAACGGACTTCAAATGCTCCTTCAAAGAAGGCTCGGTCACGGGAGCCACGACTTCTATTCGATGGTTCAAGTTGCGTGACATCCAGTCTGCGCTACCGGTATAGAACTCTTCGTGTCCGCCATTGGCGAAATAAAATACCCGACTGTGCTCAAGGAACCGGCCGATGATGTTTCGAACAGTTATGTTCTCGGACAGGCCGGGAACACCTGGTCTCAGCATGCACACGCCTCGGACGATGAGATCAATCTTCACACCCGAGTTGGATGCTTCATAGAGCTTCTCAATGATCTCCTTGTCGGCCAGTCTGTTTAGCTTGGCCACGATGTGAGCAGGCGTGCCGGCTTGGGCGTGTTCGATCTCACGATCAATCAGCGCCACCATCTTTTCCCTCAGATTAACCGGAGCAACCAACAGTTCGCGATATTCGATTTGGCGCGAGCAGCCGGTCAGGTAATTGAAAAGCTCGGAAGCGTCAGCTCCAATAGAGTCATCAGCCGTAAACATTCCGACATCGGTGTAGAAACAGGATGTCGTCGGATTGTAGTTACCTGACGCTATGTGCATGTAGCGCTTGAGCGAGTCGCCCTCGCGCCGCACCACCAGAGTCAGTTTTCCATGGGTCTTTAAGCCATGAATGCCGTAAACCACGTGCACTCCGGCCTCATCAAGTTTTTGTGCCCATTCAATATTGTGTTCTTCATCGAAGCGGGCTTTGAGTTCAATCAGGGCGGTTACCTGTTTACCCGCCTCACTGGCGCGAATCAACGCAGGTGGAATGGGAGACTCTGGCCCGGTTCGATAGAGACAAATCTTTATCGCGACCACGTCAGGGTCGTCGACAGCCTCGTTAATGAACTCCGTCACCGTCTTATATGAGTCGAAAGGGTGGTGGAGCAGCACATCACCTTCTTTTATAACTTCGAAGAATGACCTCTTACCCAGCCAATCCGGCAGCGTTGGCGTGAATGGCGTGTATTTGAGATCCGGACGGTTTAAACCATGCAGGGAGGAAAAGTCCTGAACGTTGAGCGGACCCTCAATGAAATAAACATCCGACCGGTAGAGTCCAAGTGATTCCGTCAAGTAGTTGACCATATCCTCAGGCATGCCCACTGAAACTTCCAGACGCACGGGGGTGCCAAAACGACGCTGACGCAGTTCTTGTTGAAGCAAGCGCAATAGATCCTCGGCTTGCTCTTCACGAATCTCAATGTCGGCATCGCGCGTAACGCGAAATCGGTAACACGGCTCGGTAAGCATCCCCGGAAAAAGCGAGCTGATATTCGCCTCGATCAGATCTTCGAGCAGTATGAATTTCGTGGCCAGCCGGCCGACGGGAACGAGCCGGGGTGTTATCGAAGGCACTTTGATGCGGACAAAACGGGGCACATGCCTGTGTTTAGGATCCGCAACTGAATTTCCGATTGGCGCCTGAACCATCAGGCCCAGGTTCAAACTAAGCGGCGAAATGTATGGGAAAGGATGGCTCTGGTCGACCGCGAGAGGCGTCAAGATCGGGAACACCTTATCCATGAAATAACTATTGACTACGTCGCGTTCGTCTGCACTTAACCGGTCATAGGTCACCAAATGAATGCCTTCGGAAGCGAGTTCGGGAAGAAGTTGTCCGTTGAGACATTTCGACTGAGTGTCAATCATTTCCAGCACGCGCCTACGGATCTCAGTGAGCTGCTCCTCTGGGGTCATTCCATCGGGCGATAACTCGGTTACATTCTCTTCAAGCTCCTCCTTGAGTCCGGATACCCGGATCATGAAAAACTCGTCCAGGTTCGAGGAGAAAATCGAGAGAAAGCTCAAGCGCTCAAGCAAAGGATTGGTCTCGTCCAAGCCCTCCTCGAGCACGCGTCGATGAAATTCGAGCAAACTCAGTTCGCGATTGAAAAACAGTTTGGTGGCGCCACTCGCAATCGGTTGCAGTGCGGGTAGCCGTCGTGAAATCTGCGGTAGTGGCTGGGAAGGGGATTCTTTAAGTTCTGTTGACATGTCTTTATCTCATCATTCGGAACAACGGGTTCTCAGGGAGATGCAGTCGGACAGTCGTCCTATTCGGTTCAGCAAGGTTTATTCCACACCTGGGCTTTGAATCCTCCTCGCCCGTTTAGGTTTGCTTTACAGGTAAAACGCCACAGAATAGGCTCAAAAACATGACTAATCTGTACGATATTCATCCTCGCCAGAGTCGAAAGTGACCTAAAGATAACGGGTTGAATTATCCGCTCGCGTCAGCTCGCTGGGCACCTACGAGAGGTCCAAAACCTCTTTCAAAAAGCGCTGCTAACGCAACCACCCAACGTCCAACTGCATCTGTACTTTGACACGCAAGAGTAGTGGAAAAGATCCCCAATTTGCTGTCTATTTTAGCTGTAACTTGTTTGACACTCCGGAAAACCGTGTGGTAACCTCCGACTGACCTGGCTCCGCTTTCACAAGCGTTTAGCTCGTCAAGAGGAGCCCAGGACCTCGCTGCTTGTGACCCGGCGTGCAGAAAAATCCCAAGGAAACCGCTCTGAATTTTCGTATTAGCTTTCGTGAAGGAGAACGACGACTGATGGCCCCGAGCTTCCCTCTTCGGATAGCGCTAGTAACGCTATTTATGACGCTCGTTGTGCCGGCCGTCAACGTTTTTGGGCAGTTTCCTGCGGGATCGTCTGCGCGAGATATTCCTACCGCCGTTCAGCAGTCAGAAGAGCAGGTTTCAAGAGTCATAGCCACCGCTGAAGACCACTTTCGTAAAGGCAAACTTAATCTCGAAGATAAGAAACGAGAACAGGCTCGCGACGATTTCGACAACGCAGTCGATGCGATTCTGGAATCGGGACTTGATGTGCGAGCAAGCCAACGGCTCCAGACCTTCTATTTGGAATTGGTTGAGCGGATTTACCGTGAAGAGGTGCCACTTGGCCGAGGCCCGGTTCAGCCAAATGTAAATGAGTTGGTTGCTCAGAATCCCTCCACTGCGCAGAAACCCGAACCTCCCCAGATCGGATTTCGCGAACAGAAATTTGAACCCTCGCCGTTGGACGAGCTGAGCAAGCTGGTGCTGACTCCAGAAGAGCAAAACGTTTCCGACGCCGACGTGCTTGCCCTCGAGCAAGCGAAGCAAAACGTAAACTTCGGATTTACGATCAACCCGCTGATCCAGCAATACATCAATTACTACCAGGGTCGTGGTCGCGCGACGATGGAAGGCGGTCTGCGGCGGTCGGGACAATACATGAAGATGGCTCGCCAGATTTTCAAGGAAGAAGGCGTGCCGGTTGATATCACCTGGCTGGGTCAGGTCGAAAGTGCCTGGCGTCCGAAGGCAGTTTCCTGGGCAGCAGCCTCTGGGTTGTGGCAATTCATACCGAGCACTGGCCGTGAGTACGGTTTGCGGCAAACAGCATGGATCGATGAACGTAATAGTTTCGAGCAAGCAACCCGCGCGTCCGCACGTTATCTGAAGAGTCTTGCGACTCGATACCGCGGTAATTGGGAACTGGCGATGGCCGCTTACAATACGGGCGCCGGGAACATCGACAGAGCTATTTCCCGCACGGGCACAGCAAACTTTTGGACCATCTATCCCTACATCGCGCAGGAAACCAGGAACTACGTTCCCAACATATTGGCCACGATTTTGATTGCCAAGAACCCGGAGAAGTACGGGTTCAAAAACATCCGTCCTGAGCCGGCGATGGCTTACGACCGAGTCCAGGTTTCTAATGCAACCAGCCTTCAACTCATCGCTGAAGCTACTGACACCAGCGTTGACCATATTCGCGGTCTTAATCCGGAGCTGCGTAGAGACATCACTCCGCGTGGTGAGGCTTACACAGTCCGTGTTCCTGGCGGTAAAGGCCAACAGTTCTACGCGATTCTCAAACGAATTCCGGCCGAGCGTCGCGAGCTGGCTCGTGTAATCTCAGTTGCTCCCGGCGAAGACCTTCAAAAGGTTGCTAACAGAACGGGTGTGAGTCTCGCGCAGTTGCAGGCGATGAACAGCGGCGTCGATTTGAAAACGACCAACAAACTCGTGGTGCCAAGTAGTGGTATCAAGTTGGCCAGTTGGAAACGTGCAAAGCCGGGTGCAACAGAAACCGTCAGCGCCGGATTGACGAAGGTTCGAGCTCGTAAGGGCGACACCATTGCTAGAATCGCCGCGGCCCGTAATCTGGACGCAAATGAAGTGGCGCGGTTAAATGGCGTCACTCCCGAAGTCGAACTTCGCGCCGGTCAGGAAGTAAGGTTGCCTGCGACGACGGCTGCCGCTCCGTCGCGCCGCAGATAAAAAGTTCTACAGCAGCCGTCGTCCCTCAGGCGATGCGAAGACTTGAAGAGCGCGCTTCGATCTAGTTCGCAAGCGCGCTCATTTCTATTCACCCTCATAACCGCTTACAGATAAATCGCACTGTCTTGTTGAAGGAGGCTTCAATGCTCTTTCGGACTCTGTCGGCGGCTGTCTACGGGATCAACGCGGATCTGGTTGATATTGAAGTCGATTTAACCCCAGTACGTGGCGAGGCGGAATCGCCGGTATCAGTAACCATCGTAGGCCTGCCTGATGCCGCAGTCCGCGAATCGCGTGAGCGCATTCGCGCCGCGATTAGCAACTGCGGGTTCTTCTTTCCGTTCCAGCGGATCACGATCAACCTTGCGCCGGCTGACGTCCGCAAGGAAGGGGCAAGCTTTGATTTGCCAATCGCCCTGGGAATCCTGGGAGCAAACGGTGATCTCTCGGAGGGAAGTAGTCTAATTCACGTCCTTTGCGTGGGGGAGTTATCACTGGATGGTCGCGTAAGGCCAATCAAAGGCGCCTTACCGATAGCGATACTCGCCCGGGAAGCACTGATCCAACACGTGATCCTCCCTGACGAGAACGCGAAAGAGGCTGCCGTCGTGTCTGGCGTGAACGTCTACCCAGTGTCCGACTTGCGCAGTGCGGTCGAGTTAGTGGCGGCGTTGCGTTCACCCAATCCCCCACAACCATTGAAGGTTGATCCGGCCGAGATCCTTATTCGTTCCGATCGCTATAGCGTTGATTTTCGCGAGGTGCGCGGCCAACTTTCAGTGAAGCGGTCTCTGGAGGTTGCCAGCGCCGGTTCGCACAACATTCTGCTTATTGGTCCGCCCGGTTCCGGCAAGACAATGCTTGCCAAGCGGTTGCCTACTATCCTGCCATCACTTGAGTTTGAGGCCGCCCTTGAACTAACGAAAATTCATTCAGTAGCAGGCCTGACCGGTCGTGCTGGTCTAGTTACTGAGCGGCCGTTTCGCTCGCCGCATCACACAATCAGCGACGCGGGGTTGATTGGAGGCGGCGCAGTGCCACGTCCGGGTGAGGTTTCGCTAGCTCACCAGGGCGTCCTGTTTCTCGACGAACTGCCCGAATTCGATCGCAGTGTCCTTGAGGTGTTGCGACAACCGCTCGAAGATCAAAAGGTCACGATCAGCCGGGCGGCTATGTCTCTCACGTTCCCCGCCTGCTTTATGTTGGCGGCTGCGATGAATCCCTGTCCGTGTGGCTTTTGGAATGACCCGACGCGGGAATGCCGTTGTACTCCCCTGCAAATTCAACGTTATGTTGGGCGGATCTCAGGACCGCTGTTGGACCGGATTGATATTCACATCGACGTGCCGGCAGTCAAATTCAGAGACCTGACGGGCGAGACGCCTCCCGAAACTGACGACTCTGCCACCATCCGTGAACGCGTAATCGCGGCGCGCGCGCGGCAACTTTCACGGCTTGCTGAAGAAAAGATATTCTCAAACTCTGCCATGACTCCTCGGATGATTCGGACCTACTGCCGCATCGATTCTGATAGCGAGCAGATGCTGGAACAGGCCATGACTCGCTTGGGCTTGTCAGCCCGCGCGTATGACCGTATCCTGAAAGTCAGTCGCACAATCGCAGATTTGGAAGGTTCGGAGGAAATCCGCTCTGTGCACGTCGCAGAAGCGGTTGGTTATCGTTCACTCGATCGTACCTACTGGACTTGAAGCTTATTAGATAGAAGCGTTGGCGCGGCGGGGGAAATTCAATATCTTTTGGGTCGGGTAAGGCAACGACGCGCTCAAAGCGCCGCATCACACCCGCGTTGAGGGCAATCCCAAGCGTTTGCCGCTCCTTTGAACCGGATTCGTGATAAACGTGGCGAGCAAGCGTCAGATGGGCGTGAGCCTATCGCTTGTCCAAAACGAACACGTGACCGCAGCCGAAATCGAGACGCAGCCGGAAACGGATTACGCGCTGGCGCAAAAAGCCGCTCAAGGCGATATGGCTTCCTTTGAGCAGCTTTATCAGCGACATAATCGACGGGTTTACTCACTTTGTCTGAGGATGACCAGCAACGTCTCTGAGGCTGAAGACCTGGCGCAAGAGGTCTTCATCCAGCTCTTTAGAAAAATTGGAAGCTTTCGTGGTGAATCGGCCTTTACTACCTGGCTGCACCGCCTGACCGTCAACCAGGTTTTGATGCACTTCCGCAAGCGCGGCGTCAAAATGGAGCAGACGACAGACGACGGTGAGACCCCGGTTCAGATAGTGAAGGGGACTGAAAACCCCAATGCGATGCCGGTGGTGGATCGCATCGCACTCGATAAAGCTATCGCTCAATTACCTCCCGGCTACCGCACGGTATTTACCCTTCACGATATTGAAGGACACGAACATGAAGAGATAGCCAGGATGTTGGGCTGTTCAGTCGGGACTTCGAAGTCGCAACTGCACAAGGCCCGGATGAAATTGCGCGGACTTTTGAGGCAACAGAATATGAAAGGCTAGCTTCCAACCTACTTGGGTTCCAACCTCCCGGAACCGGAAGGCGGAAGTTGTTCTTAAACGCAAGTCCGACAACTCGAATTTTTGATGCAGTCTCCCCTTGATTGCTTGAAAACCAATTGCTACCCCGGCGAACGCCGGTCGACACTGAGCGAGCAGGTGGCAGGTTAGAGGTTGTAAGACAATGAACTGCGATAAATGCCAAACCCTGATTAGTGATTTGCTTGACGATTCCTTGACTCATGAGGATCAAGCGACACTGGAACTTCATCTCGAAGAGTGCCTGAGCTGCGCCGACGTGCGAGGCGATTTGAGGGCGCTGGTAGATTTCAGCCGTAGCCAGCGTGGCGTCTATAGCGCTCCCCCGAATGAGAAAGCGTTATGGCAGCGCATTCAAAATGTGATCGAAGCTGAGGCTGGCGTGGCCGCCGCCGTCACCGCTAAACCGGCAAGAGGTTGGACTAGCTGGATGAGCCGTAGTTGGGAACTCTCCTTCCCGCAGCTCGCCGCTTCCGCTGCAGCTATAGTTTTGATTGTTGCTTTGTCGACCGTAGTTGGGTTGCGACGTTGGCAAAGCGGAGAACCCACCAGACAGAACGCGACGGTGGATGAGAACAGCTTGGGCCTGGCAGCCGCCAACTTGCGCAGTCGCATCTCGCAGCAGCAACAGGCGATAAATTATTGGAACCAGCGAGTAGAATTCAATAAAGAAAGATGGAGCCCGCAGATGCGCGAGACCTTCGATCGCAATCTGAAAGTGATCGATGAGACAGTGAAGAACTCATTCGACGCGCTCAGTCAGAATCCACACGATGAAGTTTCCGAAGAGATGTTGAACGCGGCGCTTAATGAAAAGCTGTCTTTATTGAAAGAGTTCGCGGAGCTTTAGAGCTCGCACTCGTTCAGGGAGTCCCCGAGTCAAAGTTAGAACGGAATTGAGAGTTGTCGAATAGCCCACGCTGATGAAAATCCGAATGTTGTTCCCGAGATTTGAAATCCCCCGTGCTCGTGTGTCCGCGAGTCTAATGCTTTTAGCATCGTTGTTGTTGGTTACGACCCTCAGCGTCAGTAACGCTTTTGCCCAGCAGCGCGTATCCAAACGATATCCAGCCGGAAAAAAAGTCCGCATTGAGTTAAAAAATATCTCAGGCACGATTATTGTCGAGTCGTGGAATCGCGACGAGATCAAGCTGTCCGCGACCCTGGAATCACCAAAGGCCAATCTGGTCCCGCGTCAGACAAAGGATTCCTTGATCGTCGATGTGATGGCCGATAACCGGGGCCGCGGCGACGTCGGCGACATAAACTTCAAGCTACAGGTTCCGATCAATTCTTCAGTTGATTTGGAAACGAAACGGGGTCAGATCACAGTCACAAACATTCGTGGCGAATCAGTCCGAGCCCATGTTTCCCTCGAGGGCGACATTGAGCTGAGCGGCATCACGGCCTTCAACGTTTACGCGCAGAACACAATTGGCAATATTTTCTTTGATGGTGAGTTTGCTCGCGGTGGCACTTATCAGTTTCAGTCGAACAAGGGCGAGATAACGATTAGGATCCCGGCCGATTCGGCCTTCAATCTCGTGGCCGCAGCGCCGACCAAGAAGATTGCACTCGGTCAGTTCTGGCACAACGGCATTAAGAACCTGGGCAATGGACGAAAGTTTGTTGGCGATGTCGGTGACGGACGCTCCACTGTATCCGTGACCAACTTCCAGGGCAGCATTACCTTTATTCGTCGTTAGAATAACTGCAACTGGTTAGTTACGGGCGCTCAAGACCATTTTGGTCGAGGCGCCCTTTTTCTTTTACTCTGAACTTAAAACTACTGAATCACAGTGACAGGTTGTAGACTGTAATCGAAATGCCAGCTTCGCCAATCATCTACCAATGCCTATGAGATTTTTGTGGTTCATCGCCGTCGTTCTAATTGCTGTTACCTCGCCAATTTCCAATTCAAAAGCGTTGCAGAAGAAGGCTGTTGAGCCGAAACGACCGCCTCAGCTCGTCCGCACCACTCTACGACATGAGCTGCGCCGGCTCCCATACGGCGGCAAGCTAACCATACTCGGTGCGCCGGAAGGTTCACTTTCCATCGAAGGGTGGTCCCGAAATGAAGTTAGTGTCAGTGCTGAGATACAGATTCGCGGTGACAGCGAACAGGATTTGGATCGCATTGCCGCCGTTACCGGCTTCCTGATTGACGAAGACTTGAACCACATTCGAATCGTGAGCACCGGAACGCACGATAAGGCGTTCATGCGGGCAGTGGCTAAAAACTTTCCCAAGACGCTCCTCGGACTGCCCTCAAAGATAGACTATAAAATTCGTGTCCCGCTTTTATGTGACGTGGAGATCAATGCCGGACGGGGGCCCATTCACATCAACGGAGTGGAGGGCGACGTTCGGCTATCTGCAGCCGAGAGTGAAACACAATTGAATCTTTCAGGAGGGGCTTTATCTGCCACAGTCGCTATTGGCAAGGTGAACTTGAATGTCCCCACTAGAAGCTGGCGGCGTGGAGGCGTTGACATTCGCGTTGCCGCTGGAGAAGTCACGGTAGAGCTTCCCAGTGGTTTCAGTGGCGACATTGACGCGGGCATTCTTCGGTCAGGTCAGATCGTCGACACGTATGGCGGTTTGGCAGCGCGTGAAAATTCCGGGCTCACGTCAACAAGAATGAAAGCGCGAGCAGGTGCTGGAGGAGCCTTCCTGCAGTTCACCGTTGGAGATGGCGTCATAAATATTAAGAAACGGGAATAGACAAAAACGGGAAAGAGGTGAACAGGGTAAAAGGGAAACAGGAAAAGGCAACGTGTCCTATTTTCCCCTTTTCCCCTCTTTCCCTTTTTTCGCACTGTCTTGCTGTTGTCCGCCCCGACACGCTATCCTCTCGTCTCATTTCCGATGAGCATCAAATCAGATAAATGGATTCGGCGAATGGCCGCCGAGTTTGGAATGATTGAACCGTTCGAGCCCGGCCAGGTCAAAGAACTCGACGGCAGACGAATCGTTTCCTACGGCACATCAAGCTATGGTTACGATATTCGTTGTGCCGATGAATTCAAGCTGTTCACAAATATCAACAGCAGCATCGTTGATCCAAAAGAGTTTGACGAAAAGAATTTCGTCGATGTGAAGGGCGAGTCTGTAATCATCCCCCCGAACAGCTTTGCGCTCGCGCGCACCGTGGAATACTTCCGCATCCCACGAAACGTGCTCACGATATGTCTGGGCAAGAGCACTTATGCGCGTTGCGGAATTCTGGTGAATGTGACTCCGTTTGAGCCGGAATGGGAAGGTTACGTAACCCTCGAGTTTTCAAACACCACCCCATTGCCCGCCAAAATCTACGCTAATGAAGGCGTCGCTCAAGTTGTCTTCTTTGAATCGGACGAAATCTGCGAAACCTCGTATAAAGATCGCGGCGGCAAGTACCAGGGTCAACGCGGCGTCACCCTCCCGCGACTCTGAGGTTGTCGGTTCTCATAGTTACTGAAATCCGGACCATAGTTAGTGAAATCTTTTCTCAGATTTAGCGGACAAGTGATTCTGTAACGACAAACAAAATAGGCTGAGCACACCAGAGTTTCTAGTACTCAACACGAATTGGAAGCATGTCACCAATCGCCCTTTTCCCTTGCTTAAGTCTAGACTTAGAGCTAAATTACAGTCTCTATATTTCTTGGCTTGTGACTTGTGAGGGCGATTGGAATGCCAAAAAGCGCAAGACGAGGAACTTCTAAGCTTTCAAGAGGGTTCATTTTATTCAATGAATCCAAGGGGAGTTTTTCCCCTCAATTACCATTTAAGAATTCGGGAAAAACTTTAAGCCGCAATGTTCGGCCATGCTTTCGGCCGGCCAGATCATGCTATGATTAGTCCAATACACCCATTTCCTGCGCGAATGGCTCCGGAGATCGTATTGGACGAAACAGCGTCTCTACGACGTGGCTCACTACTTCTTGATCCGATGACGGGCTCGGGAACTGTCGTCCGGGAAGCGTCTGAAAATAAACACAAAGCGATTGGATTCGATCTAGATCCGCTGGCGGTTCTAATGGCGAAAGTGTGGACTACGCCCATCAATACAGAAGCGCTCCGAAAGTCAGCTCTCAAAGTAGTTGCTGAAGCACAGGACCTCCGAGCAGAGGATGCAGCGCTTCCGTGGATTGATTCCGACGAAGAAACACTAAAATTCATTGACTACTGGTTCGCGACAGAACAGCAACTCGAGCTGCGCAGACTAAGCGCCGTATTGCAAGCCATGAAGGGAAAGATCTGCGACGCGTTGAGAATCGCGCTTAGTAGGATCATAATTACCAAGAAACGCGGTGCCTCATTAGCTTGGGATGTCTCGCACAGTCGGCCTCATCGCGTTCGTGATTCAAATGATTTCGCCGTCCTTAGAGAATTTCTTAGGTCTGTCGAGATCCTTGCCAAGAAACTCGACAAGCAACCACCGCCTGGCAATGTCTCGGTAAGCCGAGGCGATGCGAGAGACCTTCGAGACGTCGAGTCGTGCTCAGTTGATGCTGTCGTTACGTCACCGCCCTATTTGAATGCGATTGACTATCTACGAGGGCATAAGTTGGCCTTGGTGTGGTTTGGTTATCGGGTTGCGGAATTGAGATCGGTTCGCTCAATCAGTATCGGCAGCGAAAGACATCCTACCACCGAGGACGCGGAAGTTATCGCTGTTGTGACACGCAAGATGCCCGCGATCGGGCGCCTACCACGTAATGAGAAGCGAATGTTTGAACGGTATGTAATTGATCTCACCTCTATGCTCGATGAAATCTATCGGGTGCTAAGGCGTAAAGGGAAGGCGATCTTGGTAGTCGGAAACTCAACCCTGAAGGGTATAAGCATTGACAACGCCCGAGCGGTTTCACTTATTGCTGCGCACAGAGGCTTCATCGCGCGACGACCAACGAGACGAGAGATTCCCGCATCACGCCGCTATTTGCCTCCGCCGTCTGATGGTGATAATTCCGACCTCAAAAAGCGAATGCGAACTGAAGTAATACTGCGGTATCAAAAACCGTGATAGTTCCCCCGCCTATGAGGAAGTGAACTTCTGATCGGCCTTATCCTTGATATCTCTGCACAACTCCAAACAATCGTTCACATAGTTTTTGGCATCTTCGGGGGAGATTACCTTCCTTGCGGCGCCCTTATGAGCAAACGTGCCGCGCTCTTTTGCCAGCTGCATCAAAGAATTTTTCAGATTCGAGTCCTGCTTTAGATCAACCGCTACAGGATTCAACAAACGGCGTAAATACTTGAGAGAGATTCCCTGGTTTCTATATATCGATCGCGAAAATCGTGTCTTCGCCTCGTCTAGCATCGGTCTAACAACGTCGAACGCCCTAATCTCATCGGTCGTCTCGTCTTCATCCACCTTTAGTTCTAATCGGTTGTACGCTGTTAGCGTTAGTAAGCTATCTCTTACCTTCCTGTTCATAATGTAATCGTCAATACTTTGCTTCATGACGTACAGAGCTATTCCTTCGAAATACTCTTCCAACGCCGCATGTGAAAGTACACAGTAAGCGCGCACTGGTAAATCGTACTCTTCTGGCTTAGCCGTAGCCTCTAGGAGGAAGCTTTTAATGAACGTGTCCCCCAAGCGGGCTACATTGATTGTGAGATCGTGAAATAGCGATTTCGCATCTGGCATGGTATCAAATGCTGATTACTAGGTTGGAAGTTTCACAAAGGTGCATCGGCTATATTGAGTGAAAAGACATCGTTAACCAGTTGTCTAAACAATCTGTACCTAGTTTCATATCTCGCAGGCGTCTTCGTAGTTGACTCGATGGACCTATGAAATTCGGTATCCTCACAGAGTGTTTTGAAGCCATTGATGAATAAATCTTTTGATTGTGAGGTGAGCAAATCATCGCTTACGTATCTAAAATAGTAAGCTTCCACCTCAAACAGCACTTTATTGAAACGCGGCTCCCACTTGCCATCCACATATTTGCGGCCAACCTGACGCAACCCGTATAGATCAACCAACCGCGCAACCGATTCATTGAATGAGTTAACGATATTCTCCACTTCTGACTCTTTTGTTGACCATTCTGCGTTAAGCCGCTTCATTGTGTCGTCCAAAAACGCTTTGAGGTCCCCGCGGTAATCACGCCCGTACAGTACAAAGGCGAGAAACCGAAGTAATAAGTCTGCATGCCGAGCCTGAAGATCAGCTCTTTCCAACCCAAGGATCTCCTCAACGAGCGGCGTCTTTTTGATCGCGGACGCGAGGAAATCGGCGAAGGGCCCACGATACAGGGCTTGCCGCAATTCCTGTAGACTTAACGGCACCGAGGTCGTATTCAAGCGAAAGAATATCTCATACAAAACATCCTCGGATTCGTATCCAGCGATAACGGTGCATCGGACATCGGAATTTACTAACTGTCTGTGTTCATCTCTAAGTTGCGGTGTGCTTTGCAATTGGCGATAGGTGAGGGAGTTCAAGTCAGATCTGACCTTCAAAGACCTCAGCGCCGGTTCGACCCAATAGCTAATCTCTTCGGGAAAAATGAAACCAGCGATTGTCATCAATCGCTGCTTACCATCCAGTACAATAAAAGATTGTCTATGTCCGCGTTTCTCAGCGAGCACAATCTCAGGAACAGGAAAATTTATTATTAGCGACTCGATGAGCTTGCTTCTCATTTCGTCGTTCCATGCGTTACCCCTTTGAAAGCCTGGGTTCAGGTCGATGTTGCCCGACTTGATTTGACTAGCTATCGTCTCAACTGTCCAATCACGCGAATATACCGTTAGAGAATCTAGAGAGTCTGGCCGGACATCATCCATGACGTCCTGATTCCAGGTCTCTTCCGTCAGATCGGCATTCATCGATTCATCAAAGAGAGGTAGATTTGACATGGGATCACTTTAGGAGATGCAGGCCGAAACACAACACGGCCAGTGTTCTAAGGATTTCTCGCACACTCGACTGCCGATCTACTTCAAGTTGAAATTCCGCAAAGTCAGGGGCAAACCCGGAACACCAACGCGCCCCAAATGCGCTATATATCTCTGACGCAACTGCTGGATGAAAGGAGAATTGAGTTTGTATTTGCGGTTCGGCTTGATTTCATCGATTTTGTATCGCTCACAGCCATAACTAAAGTCCAACAGTGCTGACAAGTTGAAAGACGTATCATCGAACGGGAACGATGGCAGCACATGAAATCTGGATTCGTCCTGATTGAAAATCTTGCGTAGTTTCTCAAGAAGCCTTACTCCCGCTTCGACGTAGGAGCTACGCTGATAGTTATTCTTACCAAGATACGCTTCAAACGAATCCTTGGAGAACGTGAGTAACTCAAAGCTCTCGATTTTCCCCGACAACACGTCCCTAACGTCACATTCAGGCGTCACAACTATACCGAATTCCTTATCGTTCAGCTGACAAATATCGCCGGTCATTATCGGCGCTTCAGAATCGATTTTTGTATAGAACAAGCGTCTAAAGAGCTTGGCGACTGATTCTTCGTTTGAAGATGATTGCGGCTCGCCGCCTTCTAGGGGTGCATTGGCTGCTGTGAGGTACTCTTTTATCGACTCGAGCAATTTGCGATTTTGCGTCAAGCTCTCAGCCAATAAATACTGCAGCATCTCAATTATGAAAATTTCCCCGCTTACGCCATCAGCGCGCGCCGAATTGCCGATCTCTCGAATCCAGTTTTCATCGGCCTCCGCTAATTCTTTGAAGATTTGTTGGATTGCGAGGTTGATTGTGGCCGTCCAAGTCAACGGAACCGTGAGACTACGATGCTGCTGTCTCCAATCCTCTATTTGCTCGATAACACTTTGAGGCGCAAGCGCATCTTTCTTTTGGCGAAATTTTATGCGGTCACCAAATCGTTCTCTTAACCTCGTCCCGTATTTGCCTTCGACATCCTCGTTCGAGTAGACATAAACCAATGCATAAAAATCGTTCTCTTCCAAAAATGTAAGGGTTTGATCTTCCTGGACAGAGCCGCGTCTAACGGCGCGTATGTCCTCGCCCGCGTCGGCAGGTCCTAAAGCCTCTCGATTATCCTCGAAAATCCAATCGAGGATGATTGCGCTAAACGCGCCAATGGATTTGATGGCTCTCTGGGCAAGCTTGAGATCCTTAACGCCAAGCACTGGATAGTTCTCTCGCAGCGATTCGAACAAAGAATTCTCTGGCGTCCTCTCTATCTCGTTTTCTTTGGCACAACATTCGTGCACCTTGTCATCGACAAACAGAATTACACCGTCCATTGGCTACCCTTTCGGAAACTGGATGAGGAAGTTTGCACCGGGCAAAACCTTTAATGCGTCTGTAGTAATAACAGAAATCGTGGCCCCAATACGGTCCAGCAACTCTCGAACGATGTAGAGACCCAATCCACGACCTTCTGCTTTCGTGCTGTAGAATTCCGAAAAAATGATCTCAGCCACGTCCTCCTTAATTCCAGATCCATTGTCTGCGAACACTACATTCCTGTTCAGACTGTCAATTCGGACAATAATTGCGCGTTTAACACCCTTCTCCTGATTGAGCCAATAGACCGCATTGTCGAGCAGGTTTATGAAGACTTGCATTATTAGTCCTAAATTTGTAATGACCGTAATATCCTCCCCTTCAATCTGGAAGCTAATGTTGAATCTGAGTTCCCGCTGGTAATATCGTTCAACTCGCTCAATAGCGTCTCTAACGCTCACTTCCTTCGTCACTTTCCGTGCGATGCGAAAGAGAGGTTGCAAAATCTGAACCTCCTGATAAAGAAAATCCAGATTATCTCTTAAATCCGAGAGAAACTGTTTAAGATTGGGACCGGATAGTTTTCCCTTATCGAATCTCTTGATGATGTCATCGGCGTTCTGAATCATATTCCTCAGCAAGACGAATATGTCGTGTGATGACTTTTCAACCGCCATGCCGACGCCAGCCAACTCCTGCGTGATCGAGAGTTTATCTTTATATTGATCGACTAACTC